>NZ_JAAGKO020000069.1 GCF_027947535.2 Streptantibioticus silvisoli | reverse complement strand
GTAGGGACCCCGGCCGACCGGCCGCCGTAGCACCGCGGTTGACCGCGTGGCGGTCAGGTCACGACCGTGCGGCGATCAGCTCCCGTACCCGAGGGCGAACAGGTGTGACGTGCCGTCCGACGTTATCGGCAGCGTCAGCGACGCCACCGTCTTGCCGGCCGTCAACGGAACCTTCACCGCGAACACATAGGTGTTCACCGGGTCCTGCGCCCCGCTGCCGGTGTTGCGGTAGGACGTGGTCAACGCCGTCGTCTCACCGGAGAACGGCTTGCTGGCACCGGCGTTGAGCGTCCAGTCGGAGAAGCCGACCGTGGCCTTGGAGGTGGTGCCGTCGGTGTAGGTGACGGTCAGCGAACCCGTGGAGCCGTTGGCCGGGGCGTCGGTGGCCGCGCCCAGCAGACCCAGCGAGGTCGCGGAGGTGCCGGACGGCGCCGGGATGGTCTGGCCGGCCATCTCGATGTTGTCCTGCTGTCCCGCGGCCACCTTGGGCCAGGTGTAGGTGATGCCGTCCACCGTCAGCTTCGAGCCGCCGGCGGCGCCGGCCGCCTGGAGCGCGTTCTGCGAGTACGCCCAGCCACCGCCGTCGAAGCCGCCGCTGAAGGTGGCGCCGTCGGCGTAGACACCCTCACCGGTGTAGTACGGCCACAGCTCGTCCGGCTGCGCGACCGCGACCCGCAGCACCGCGGTGCCCAGCGAGGCGCCGTCCGCACCGGTCAGGTCGAACGTCAGCGGGTAGTCGCCCTCGGTGGTGCCGGCGGTCACCGTCACCTTCGCCTCCGCCTTGCCGTCCGCCGGAACGGTCAGCGTGCCGGTCGAGGCCGAGGTGCTGATCCCGGTGGGCGCGTGCGCGGTCCAGGTCACCGGCAGCGCGGAGGTGCCGATGTCGGACAGGTCCAGCGTGCCGGTGCCGCTGGCGCCGGGCGCCAGCACCAGGCCGGCGCCGCTCGGGCCGGCCGACGCGAATACGTCGCGCTCACCGGTGGAGTCGGACGGCGGCGCCGCCGCGGCCTTCGTGCCCCAGGCGGTGTTGGGGGTGGCCGCCAGCGTGTAGTCGTAGCTGCCGCCCTTGCCGAGCGCCGCGAAGGTGGTCCACGGCGCGTCGGAGGACTTGCCGTTGACCGTCAGCGACTGCACGTACGGGGTGTTCGCCGCCGCCTGCGGGGCGTCGACGGTCACCGTCTTGCCGTTGCCCAGCGTCAGTTCGGCCCGCGGGAAGCCGGGGCTGCCCAGCGTGAGGGTGCCGGTGCCCGGGGTCTCCGGGTACATGCCCAGCTCCGACCAGACGTACCAGCTGCTCATCGCACCCAGGTCGTCGTTGCCGAACGAGCCGACCGGCGCGTCGAAGTACAGCTTCTGCTGCGCCTGGCGCACCGCCTCCTGGGTCTTCCACGGCTGGCCCAGGTAGTCGTACTCCCAGGGGATCTCCAGGCTCGGCTCGTTGCTGAGGTTGGCGTTGACCGAGGTGGGGTCGGTGATGTTCGACAGCAGGCCGTCGAGGTACGACGAGTACGCCTGCGTGCCGCCGCGCGCCGAGATCAGGCCCTGGACGTTGAACGGCACCATCGGGGTGTACTGCGCCGAGGTGCCCTCCACGAAGCCGTCGGAGGTGCCGGGGGTGAAGCCGGGGGCGAACTCGCCGTTGGCGTCCTTGGCCTGCATGTAGCCGGTCACCGGGTTGAAGACGTTCTGCCAGTCCTGCGCGCGGGTGGCGAACTTGGTGTAGTCGGCCGACTTGCCCAGCGACTTGGCGAACGAGGCGATCGCGTAGTCGGCGGTGTCGTACTCCAGCTGCGTGGAGACCGGGCCGTAGAAGTTGCAGCAGCCGTAGTCGTTCTCGTCCAGCGGCAGGTAGCCCTTGGCGTCACGGACCGACTCGCCGGGGCGGTCGTTGCTGGTCGCCGTCGCCTCGTGCTCCATCGCGGCCAGCGCGTGCTTGGTGTCGAAGTCGCGGGCGCCGAACGCGTAGGCGTCGGCGATGATGCCGTCCGCCGGGTCGCCGACCATGACGTAGCTCTCACCGTTGTTCTGCGCCCACTTGGGCAGCAGACCGGTCTGGTCGTAGCCGTTGAGCATCGAGGTGACCACGTCGCTGGCGATCTTCGGCTCCAGCGTGGCCATCAGCTGCGTCTGGGAACGGTAGGTGTCCCAGCCGGAGTAGTTGGCGTACTGCGCCTGCTGCCCCTTCGCCAGCGTGTGCACCTGGTCGTCCATGCCCATGTACTGGCCGTTGACGTCGGAGAAGACGTTCGGGTGCAGCAGCGCGTGGTACAGCGCGGTGTAGAACTGCACCTGCTGGTCGTGCGTGCCACCGCCGATCCGCGCCTTGTCCAGCACCGTGTTCCACGCCGCGTGGTTGGCCTTCTCCATCGCGTCGAACCCGAAGCCCTTGACCTCCTTGGAGAGGTTCAGCCGGGCGTTGGCGTCACTGGTGTAGGAGATGCCGACGGCGGCCGTGACCGTCTTCGGGGCGTCCGCGCCGAAGCTGAGGTACATGCCGTTGGCGCCGGTCACCGGCGGCTTGGCGGCCGCCGCGCGCTTCGCGCCGCCGCCCTGGGGGGCGTGCACCGTCGGGGACGGCGAGGCCGGCACGGTGAAGTGCTTCTCGGTCTTCGGCAGCGTGGTCGCGCTGCGCAGCGCCTGCTGCGGGCGGCCGTGCTCCAGCGAGGTGGAGTTCGGGCTGAGCGTGCTGCCGGACCAGGTGCCGGTGCTGGTGAACGGCTGGTCGAACTTGATGTCGAAGTGCAGCGTGTAGGTGTTGTCGGCCCCGCAGAAGTGGCCGCTCTGCACCGCGCCGGTCACCTCGTGGTCGTTGACGACCTGCGCCCGGGTGCCGTCCACCTGCGTGGCGCCGCTGCTGAGCTTGAGCAACAGGTTGGACTGACCGCTGGGGAAGGTGAACCGGCCGAGCCCGGCCCGCGTGGTGTCGGTCAGCTCGGTGGTGATCCCGGTGGAGTCGGTGACCCCGTAATAGCCGATACCGGTGTGCTCATCGGTGTGGCTGAACCCGGCGGAGGTGTTACTCAGGTTGCCGGAGAGCTTCCCGCTGACCGGCAGGATCGGCACGTCGCCGCCCGCGCCGCAGCCGGGGCCCGAGATGTGCGTCAGGCTGAAACCGGACAGCTTGCTGTCGTTGTACTCGTATCCCCCGCCCTCCGTCCGGTCGGGCGTGGTGTCCGGGCCCATCTGCATCATGCCGAACGGCATGTCGGGCCCGGGGAAGGTGTCGACCGCGCCGGACGTGCCGATCAGCGGGTTCACCAGCGACGCGGGGTCGTTGACCAGCGCCGGAGCGGCGGACGCGGAGACCGCGCCCATCGCCTGCAACGGCAGGACCGCCATGCCCATGACCGACAAAACAGCCAGTTGTCTACGGAATCGTCCTGAAAGACGTGGCGCGCTGGCGCGCCGGGGTGTTGCCATCTCGTGCCTCCACGGCGGGGGTTGAGACTTCACGAATGACGTGCGACGAGCGGACGTTTCCGCACTGCACGGCAGGCGGCGCCGCCGGACCGCACCGGCCTGACAACGTTGCCACCTCGTACGAGTGAAGAGTCAAACCCCGACTTGATCGCATGTCAACACTCGTAACATGCCGCTACGCCGCCCGCCAGAGCACCATGCCCCTCAGGAGTGACCCCCACCGGACCGGCGGGGGTCACTCCCACCCTGATACGAGATCAGGGTTTCCTCGGGGATGCGTGGTCGGCGGGCATCGGGTTGACGTGATGTCAGTGGGACGGGCCCCGAAGCCGCCGGTCGCAGCGGTCCGCACCGCCCGGCCGGCCGCCCCGAACGGTTACCCGGAGCGCGGCTGCGCCGGGGACGTTACGGGTGCGGCTGCGCCCGGGCCGTTGCGGGTGCCGGGCCCCTAAGGGTTGGGGCCGTTACGGGGTCTGGGCCACTGCGAGGCCTTGGCCGCTACGGAAGCCGGGGCCGTTACGGAGGCCGGGGCCGTTACGGAGGCCGGAGCAGCTACGAGGCCGGAGCAGCTACGAAGCCGGGGCCGGGGACGGGAGCGCCGACGGTTGCGGGGCTCGTGGCGGGGTGGCCGGGGCGGGCGGGTCCTGCGGGCGCATGCGGAAGTCGTAGGCCGCGGGCAGCGGATGCTCGGCGCGGGCACGGGCCCTGACCTCGTCGGTCACCGGACCGGCGCCGGCCAGCAGGCGTTCGGCGACCGCGTACCAGGTCTCCTCCAACGCCTCCTCCCCCTCCCGCAGGTCGGCCACCTCGAACCCGGCGTCGAACACCGCCCGCGCCCCGGCCGCGTCCCCCCGCGCCAGCAGCACCCGCGCCGCCAGCAGCCGGAACCGGCCGTGCTCGCGCGTCCCGGCCGGCAACGCCTCCAGCACCCCCGCCGCGTCCTGCGCCCGCCCGGCCGCCAGCAGCGCGGGCACCGCCTCCCGGGCCAGCGCGGCGAGCACGACCGGATCCGGATCGGCCGCCGCCAGCCGGAACGCGCGCAGCCAGCGCTCGGCGGCACGCGCCTCGTGGCCCGAGGCGGCGTCGGCCACCGCCAGGCAGCGCAGCGTCCACCACTCCTGCGCGTGCCGCAGCGACCGCTCCCAGCTGCGGACCGCCTGCGCGCGGTCCCCGGCGTGCCACTGGACGACGCCCAGGTGGTATTCCGTCAACGGGCCCGGCGCGGCGGCCTCCAGCAGCTCACGCCAGTGCGGTCCGACCGGCGTCGGACCGGGCGCGACCGGTTCGGCCGGCACCGGAAAACGCCCGGTGCGGGTCAGTTCGGCCCACGGCGCCTGCTGATCGCCCAGCCCGTCCGGGGCGTACGGGGTGCCCGGCAGCACGTGGCCGCCGTGCAGCACCTCCAGCGCTCCCCAGCCCGAACCGGACGACAGCAACTCCTGCGGCGCGGTGTCGGCGTGCTCCAGCCACGCGCGTTCGGCCCGCTCGACGCTCTCGCGCGGCAGCGCCTCCTGCAACGCGTCGGCCACCGCGCCGCGCGCCGCCCGCCAGTCCGCGCCGTGCACCGCCCGCGGGTCGGCGGACAGCGGCCCGTACGCCTCCAGCCAGCGGAACTGCCCGCCGGGCTCCAGCGGCACGTGCTCCAGCTGCGTACGGGCCAGCCCCGCCTGGATCTCGGCGTATCCGCCGGTGCCGGGTTCGGTCAGCCACCGCTGCCAGCGCCGGCCGCCGCGCCCCTGGCCCCAGACGAAGAGCTTGCGGCCGCGCAGCGTGTCGGTCGACGTCTGCGCCAGACCGCTGCCGGTCGCGTCGAGCGCGGCGATCCAGCGGCGTTCGGCGGCGGGCACGTCGTAGAAGTAGTCGGCCGAGTGCTGCGAACCGGGGGCGTACGTGCGGTCCGCGCCGTCCCACTCCGGCACCGGGACGCGGTGCGGGCCGCCGGCTCGGCCGAGGTGCCAGGCGTGCTCGGCGGGGGCCACGACCCGCACCCCGTCCGCCTCGGGGACCGCCGCGTTGGACCACCAGTAGACCGGCACCGGACGGTGTCCGACGTTGCGCAGCCGCACGCCCACGTACAGGAAGTCGGAGTGCTCCGGCAGCCACAGGTCGATCTGGAACGGCAGGTCGCTGAGGCGTTCCCACTCCCACAGCCGCAGCATCTCCCCGCCGTCCGGCGCCGGAACCCGGCCGGCGTACAGCGGCGCGCACGACAGCGGGCTGTGCCCGGTGGCGCCGACGTTCCACTCGATGCCGCCGGAGAACCACGCGCCGGCCAGGCCGAAGTCGGCGGGCTGGAAGACCGGGTTGCGGTACAGCAGTTCGCGGCCGGTGGGCTTGTGGAACAGCGAGTGGATCCGGCCGCCCAGCCCGGGCAGCACGGTCACGCGCAGCCGGTCGTTCTCGACGACCAGCGCGTCCAGCGCGGCGGGCGTGCGGTCACGTCCGTAGCCGTCGAGGCGCCGGACCGGCAGCAGGGTCTCCAGCGGCCGGTACCCGATCTGGCGGGCCATGTCCGGCGGGAGCGCGGCGCGTTCGGCCGCGGGGATCTCACGCGTCCCGCCGGGGGCGAGAAGCGCGGGCAGCGGGTTCTCGGGGCCGACGGGAGCGGCGGGGAGGGTGACACGGGTACGTCGCACGGTGGTGGCCAAGGCTGCCCCTTTCTTGAGCCTGCCGGGATGAGTCGCGGTCCCGGGTGAGCGATCTCCATCGAACCCGGTGACGACACGCTCGCACAGCGTTTTTCACGCATGGGTGGCAGGTTCTTTACGCGGCCGTGCCCGAGGACGGGCGGCCGCGGGCGACCTTGGGCGACCGTGGGCGGCCGGCGGCGGTCAGCGGCGGCGCAGGCCGCGCAGCACCTTGCCCTCGGTCGACAGGATGCCGTTGCGGTAGTCGAACCGCGGGCTGTCGGCGAAGGTCAGGTACAGGTACTTGTTGTTCTCCGCGAACCAGTACGCCGGCGTGTAGTCGCCCAGCGTCATCGGCGCGGTGGTGACGTCGGCGGCGATGGTGTAGCCGCCGGTGACCCGCAGGTTGTCCCGCATCCCGGTGAAGTACTGGTAAGCGGTGCGCTTGTAGTACTCGTTCGGGTCGAGCCGCCACAGGTCGAACGAGGAGTTGACGTACTCCGGCCGCAGCTGGTTGCCCTTGTCGGTGGCGGCGAGCGTGGTGTAGTCGATGCCCTCGGGCAGCACCGGGTAGCGGTCCAGCGCCGTCGTCCAGGACCGGTAGTAGGCCGAACCGTGCGCGAGGTCGCCGCCCTTGCCGAGCAGCCCGGCGTAGAAGGCCCCGAGCTCCGACTGGGCGGTGCCGGTCGGCGCGCCGGTGGCCGAGTCGACCTGCCGGAACCACAGGTGGCCGGTGCTGGTGTCGGCCTGGTGCGTCAGGATCGCCCGGGTCAGCGTCCGGTACCACTCCAGCAGCCGCTTGTCGCCCAGCAGCGCGTAGCCGCCCCACAGGTACTCGTAGAACGAGTCCACCGGCGGGTTCGGCGCCGTGTCGCCGGTGTCGGTCCACCGGCCGGTCGCGGCGTCGACCGACGTGCCGAGCAGGTCGAGCGAGCTGCGCATGCCGATCACCGCCTCGTACGCCCGCATCGACGCGTCGATGTACCGCGAGTCGCCGGTGAGCTTGGACAGCAGGCCGAACTCCATGACGTTCGTGCCCACTTCGGCCAGCGGGACAACGTTGCCATCGATGGCTCCGGTGGCGAGGTTCACGTGGGTGTAGGGGATGCCGGTGGGCGAGGAGGTGAACGCCGGCATCACCCGGTCGGTCAGCTCCCGGCACAGGGCGAGCAACTTGGGCCGGCCGGTGGCCAGATAGCCGGCCAGCAGACCGCCGACCAGTCGGATGATCGTTTCGAAGACGTGCATGTCGACGTCCTGCGTGGGATCGAAGTTCGCCTCGATCCAGTCGCAGGACCGGGCGAGTTCGTGGTCCTCGCCCATCACGTACAGCGTGTCGAGGGCTTCCACCATGGACAGCCCGAAGGTCTTGCCGGGGGCGAAGAAGTCACTGGAGGTGCCGCTGACCGGGCACACCTCGTCGTGTCCCCAGGCGACGGAGGTGTAGCCGCGCCAGCCGTGCAGGAACTCGGCGTGGATCTCGGCCGCGATCGTCCGGTCGGACGGCAGCGGCGTCGTGCCGCCCGCGAAGGCGAACGGGCTGGTGGCGGGGGTGGTGGCGGCGTGTGCCGGGGTGGTCAGCAAGGTGGCGCCGGCCAGTGCTGCTCCGGCGGCGCCGAGGACGGTCCGCCGGGAGGCCGGGCGGGGTGCGGGGCGGGGGGTATGGGTCTCAGGTCGCATGGCCCAGGGACGTTACCCGCGTTGGGACGGCCGCCCAAGGGGGCTGACCGGATTGCCTCGCGATCATGGGTGTTTTGCGGCCACCGGTGCGAAATGCCGTGGCGGGTGCGCGGGAACGGGACCGCCGGGACGGCCGCGCCGGGAGAGGTGTGCCGTTTTCGGAAACCGTTGACTGGTCGTTGCCGGTGTCAACGATGCTCCGGCCGCCGCGCTTTCGGCCACCTTCCCTCATCGGTCACCGGTACGCGCTCCCGTCGCGCCGCCCTCCCGGCAACCGCGACAGCTCCCTTCCCGGCCCGGCCGCGGGCGTCAATGCCCGGCGGGCGGCGGGGCGTCGGGGTCGGCGAGGGCGATCGCCGCACGGTAGCCGGCCGGGGCGTCGGTGTCGGCCAGCCGCCAGCCCGGCGGCCTGCCGGGGATCTCGGCGGCCCCCACGTAGTCCCGGCCGAGACCGCCGGACAGCCCCTCACCGGTGCCTTTCAGATACGCCTCCTTGCGGGTCCAGCAGCGCGCGAAGGCGGTACGGCGCTCGTCGTCGTCGGCCACGGCGACTATTTCGTCCCGTTCCCGGGGGTGCAGACGTGGCGCGATCTCGTCGGCGGTACGGACCGTCGGCAACTCCTCGACGTCGGCCCCCACCGGCGTTCCCGCGAACGCGATCAGCACCAGCTCACCGCTGTGCGACAACGAGAAGTGCGGCGCGTCCTCGGTCGCCACCGCGGGCCGGCCGTGCGGCCCCCCGCACGTCGGACAGGTCTGCGACACGAACCGCTGCTCCGCGGCCGGAACACCGGTGTACGCCGCCAGCAACTCCCGCAGCGCGACGTGCGCCACGCCGTACGCCGTGCGGTGCTTGTCCAGCCGGAACTTCTCGTAGCGCCCGCGTTCGCGCTCGTCGAGCATGCCCAGCGCGCCCGGCAGCCCCGCGGCCCGGTCACCGACCCGCAGCAGCCAGACGTGCGGAGCCTCCCCGGGCCCGGGCGACGTGAGGACCGCGGGCACCGGCGCGGCACCGAGCGCCCGCTGGACGAGGCCCGGCGCGGGCGCCCCGGCGGGACCGGAGCCTGGGGTGGTGGGATCGGGACCCGGAGCGGTGGGATCGGGGCCGGTGGCGGTGGGGCCGGGGCCCGCGTCTGCGGCGCCGGGAGTCGCGCCGGCGGGACCGGGGTCCGGGGCGGCGGGACCGGGATCATCCGGAGCGGTGGGGCCGTGGCCTGTGCCGACCGGGCCGGGACCCGTGGCGGCGGAACCGGCGGCGGGCCCGGAACCGGGGGCGGAGGCGGGGTGCGGCGTCAGGGGGTCCTCCCGGGTCCGGCGTCGGCGGTGGCCGGCCGAGGGTCGGACGAACCGCCGCCCGACGGTCAACTGCTCCGCCCGATCCTATGATCACCGGCCCGTCACCGACAGCGGGCGCTCAGCAGGGCGCGACGACTTCCGGCCGCCTGCCGACGCCCGCACGCCCCGGCACGTTCATCGAACAAAAGGCATTAATACGGCAGGCATTCCTTACGAAACGCGGACGCCGGCCCGCTCCGGATCCCGCGCCCCGACGGTCCGCCGCCTGCGGTGCGACACTCGGTCGCGTGACAGCGAGCGATTCCCCCTCCCCGGCCGCCGGACCGCGGCAGCGCGTCCTCGTGGTGGACGACGACCCGACGGTGGCCGAGGTCGTCGCGAGCTACCTGGACCGCGCCGGATTCCTGGTGGACCGGGTGGCGGACGGCCCCGGCGCCGTGGCGCGCGCCGCCGCCGTGCCGCCGGACCTCGTCGTCCTCGACCTGATGCTGCCCGGTCTGGACGGCCTGGAGGTCTGCCGCCGCATCCGGCAGCGCGGCCCGGTGCCGGTCGTCATGCTCACCGCACGCGGCGACGAGGACGACCGCATCCTCGGCCTGGAGGTCGGCGCGGACGACTACGTCACCAAGCCGTTCAGCCCCCGCGAACTCGTCCTGCGCGTCACCTCCGTCCTGCGCCGGGCCGGCGCCGCGCCCGCCCCCGGCCCCTGGCTGCGCTCCGGCCGCCTAGCCCTCGACCCCGCCGCCCGCCGCGTCACCCGCGACGGCACCGAACTCGCCCTGACGGCAAGGGAGTTCGACCTCCTGTCCTTCTTCCTCCAGTACCCCGGCCGGGTCGTCGGCCGCGAGGAACTCATGAGACGCGTGTGGGGCTGGGAGTTCGGCGACCTGTCCACCGTCACGGTCCACGTCCGCCGCCTCCGCGAGAAGATCGAGGACGACCCCGCCCGTCCCCACCTCATCAGCACCGTCTGGGGCGCCGGCTACCGCTTCGACGGCGGCGAACCGGGAAGCGCGGGGGCGCCGGCCCCGGGTGCGGCGGGCAGCCGCGACAGCGGTACGTACGGCGGCGCCGGCCAGAACGGCGGTACGTATGGCGGCGCCAGGCCCGACAGCGGTACGGCCTCCGGTGGCCCCGGCTTCGGTACGGCCTCCGGTGCGGGGGCTCACCACGACAGCGGTGGGGTCCTCGGTTCGGGTGCCCGCCCCGACAGCGGTACGTACGGCGGCGCCAGCCACGCCAGCGGTACGACCTCCGGCGGCACCGGCCCCGGCACGGCCTCCGATGCGGGGGCTCACCACGACAGCGGTGGGGCCCCCGGTTCGGGTACCCGCCCCAACAGCGGTACGTACGGCGGCGCCAACCCCGGCACGGCCTCCGGTGCGGGAGCTCACCACGACAGCGGTGCGACAACCGCCAGCGCCGGCCCCGACAGCCGTACCTCCGGCGGCATCAGCCCCGACAGCAGTACGGCCTCCGGCGGCGCCAGCCCCGGTACGGCCTCCGGTGCGGGGGCTCACCACGACAGCGGTGGGGCCCCCGGTTCGGGTACCCGCCCCAACAGCACCACCTCCGGCGGCGCCCGCCACGACAGCAGTGCAACCCCTGACGGCGGCCCGCCCCGCGGTCCGGCCTCCGGCATCGGCCGCACCGCCTCCGACGCCGCCTCCGCCGTCGCGCCCCCTGCTTCCCCCCGCACCTCCCCCGACAGCGCCCCGCGCGCGATCGCCGGGGTGACCGGTCATGCGTGATCTGCTGGTCATCGCCCTGTACGCGGCGGGTGGCGCGGCGGTCGCCGGGCTGCTGGGCGCGTGGGCGCTGCGGCTGCTGCGGCACCGTTCGCTGGCCGCCTCGCTCGCGGTGGTCGCGTCGGTGACGGTGGCCGCGATGCTCGCCGGAACGCTGTCGGTGGCGTGGGCGATGTTCCTGTCCTCGCACGATCTGCGGGTGGAGGTGCTGGTCTGCGCGGCGGCCACCGTCGTCTCGCTGGCGGTCGCGGCGCTGCTGGGCCGGCGGGTGATGAGCGGCAGCCGGGCGCTGACCGCCGCGACCCGGGCGCTCGGCGACGGCGACGGCCTGACCCCGTTCGCCCCGCCACCGCACGACGCGCTCAACCGCGAACTGGCCGACCTGGGCCGCGAACTGACCGCCACCAGCGCCAAGCTCGCCGCCTCCCGGGACCGCGAACGCGCCCTGGAGTCCTCGCGCCGCGAACTCGTCGCCTGGATCTCGCACGACCTGCGCACCCCGCTGGCCGGCCTGCGCGCGATGGCGGAGGCGCTGGAGGACGGCATCGCGGACGACCCGGCGCGCTACTACGTCCAGATCCGCGCCGAGGTGGAACGCCTCAGCGGCATGGTCGGCGACCTGTTCGAACTCTCCCGCATCCAGGCCGGCGCCCTGCCGCTGTCCCCGTCCCGCCTGTCGGTCTACGACCTGGTGGGCGACGCCATCGCCGGCGCCGACCCGCTGGCCCGTGAGCACGGCGTCCGCCTGGTCGGCGACGGCGTCGAGCCCGTTCCGGTCGAGGTCGACGGCCGCGAGATGACCCGCGTCCTGGCCAACCTCCTGGTCAACGCGATCCACCGCACCCCCGCCGACGGCACCGTCGCCGTCGCGGCGCGCCGCGAGGACGACCGCGTCGTGCTGTCGGTCACCGACGGCTGCGGCGGCATCCCGCCCGAGGACCTGCCGCGCGTCTTCGACACCGGCTGGCGCGGCACCGGCGCCCGTACCCCGCCGGCCGGCGCCGGGCTCGGCCTGGCCATAGTCCGCGGCATCGTCGAGGCCCACCGCGGCCACGCCGCCGTCAGCAACGTGCCCGGCGGCTGCCGCTTCGACGTCACGCTGCCGGCCGCCGGCTGACCCCACCGGCCCGTCGACCGGCCGGGCCGGCCGCCGGGTCCGCACCGGCCGGCGCAACGCCGGTCAGCTGCCGGTCGGCGCAACGCCCGTCAGCACCACACCGGTCAGGCCCGCACCCGTCAACGCAACGCCCGTCAACGCGATGTCCGTCAGCGCAGCGCCGGTATGCGGAACGTCAGCGTCGCGGCGTCGGCGTCCAACTCGGCGGGCAGGCCGAGCGGCACGGTCAGGCTGCTGTCGCCGTGCCCGAATCCCAGCTCCTCGATCACCGGCACTCCCAGGCCGCCCAGCCGGTCGCGCAGC
Organism: Streptantibioticus silvisoli; assembly: GCF_027947535.2. GTDB lineage: Bacteria > Actinomycetota > Actinomycetes > Streptomycetales > Streptomycetaceae > Streptantibioticus_C > Streptantibioticus_C silvisoli. The sequence continues at coordinate 21,425 of NZ_JAAGKO020000069.1, read as the reverse complement.
ACCTCGCGCACCCGGTCGTAGGGGCCGCAGTCCCGCCACGACCCGAGCACGATCCCGGCCACCGAGTCCAGCCGCCCGGACCGCAGAAGCTGGGTCAGCACCCGGTCCAGCCGGTACGGCGGCTCGCCGACGTCCTCCAGCACGAGGATGCCGCCGTCGGCCCGGGTGCCGGCGTGCGGCGTGCCGACCTCGGCGGCCAGCATGCTCGCGCACCCGCCGAAGGTCACCCCGCACGCCCGGCCGCCGACCATCGTCGCGGCGGTCGCCGAGGCCAGCGTCTGCACCGTCTCCGGCGCGAACAGCGTGCGCCGCAGGTGATCGCGCGTCGGCTCGTCCTTGGTGAACGCCAGCCCCGCCGCCACCGGCCCGTAATACGTCACCAGGCCCAGCCGCCGGGCGAACGCCTCGTGCAGGACGGTGACGTCGCTGAACCCCACGAACGCCTTGGCCGGCGCCGCGGCCAACGCCCGCCAGTCCAGCAGGTCGACCATGCGCTGCGCACCGTAGCCGCCCCGGGCGCACAGCACCGCGGCGACCGACGGATCGCACCACGCGCCGGTCAGATCGGCTGCACGCGCCACGTCGTCGGCGGCCAGGTACCCCAACACCGCGTCGCGGCCCAGGACATGGGGTGCCACCACCGGATCCAGGTCCCAGCCGCGCAGCACGTCCAGCCCGGCGGCCAGCCGGTCGGGGTCGACCGGGCCGCTGGGGGCCACGACCGCCACCCGGTCCCCCGCCACCAGCCGGCGCGGGCGCTCCAGCGGCCGCGGTGCGCCGGTCATGACGACAGCCCCAGCCTCGGCACGCCCGGCGGCGTGAATCCGAAGACCTGCCCGTACAGCGACAGTTCCGCCTCAAGACAGGCGACGATCGTCTCCAGCCGCCGGAAGCCGTGGCCCTCGCCCTCGAACGTCAGGTAGGCGTGCGGCGGCGCGCCCTGCCCGGTGAGGTGGGACAGGAAGCGTTCGCTCTGCGCGGGCGGGCAGATGACGTCCGCCAGCCCCTGGAGCAGCACGAACGGTCCGGCGACCCCGTCGGCCCGGTAGACCGGGGAACGTTCCTTGTACCGCTCGGGCACCTCGGCGATCGGGCCCACCAGGGACTCGGTGTACCGCGATTCGAAGTCGTGGGTCTCGGCGGCCCAGGCGGCCATGTCCAGGATCGGGTAGCTGATCGCACCGCACGCGAACGTGGTCACCGACGTCAGCGCGGCCCCCGTCGTCCACCCGCCGGCGCTTCCGCCGCGGATCGCCAGCCTCGCCGGGTCGGCCGAGCCCTCCTTGACCAGCGCCTCGGCCACCGTGACGCAGTCCTCGACGTCGACCACGCCCCACCGTTCGCGCAGCCGGTTGCGGTACTCGCGGCCGTAGCCGGTCGAACCGCCGTAGTTGACCTCCGCCACGCCGATGCCGCGCGAGGTGAAGTAGGCGATCTCCAGGTCGAGCACCATCGGCACGCGCGAGGTCGGGCCGCCGTGCACCCACACGACGTAGGGCGGCAGTTCGCCCTCGGGCGCGATGAAGTCCGGGTTGTGCGGCGGGTAGACGTGGGCGTACACGTCGCGGCCGCCGGCGCCGGTGAAGATCCGCTCGACCGGCCGGGGCAGGTGGCCGGGGTCCACGGTGTCGGCGTGCGCGGCCCCGACGCTGCGGGTGTGGCCGCCGACGGTGTCGAGTTCGACGATCTCGTGGCCGGTCATGGCGCTGGCGGCCAGGCCGGTGACCCGGCTGCCGTTGACGGCCAGGGCCGCGTCCCACTCGGTCCACGGCCCCGGCGCGTCGGTGAGTTCGCCGGTGACGGGGTCCAGGACGCCGAGCCGCAGCGCGCCGCGGCCGTGCAGCACGGCCAGGGTGCCGTCGGGCAGCGGGGCGAACCAGCGCAGGCCGATCTTCCAGCCGGCGCCGCCGAACTCCTCCTCGCGGGGGCAGACGTTGACCGCGTTGCCGGTGGCCGGGTCGACGCGGTGCAGGTTCCACCAGCCGCTGCGGTCGGTCACCGCGTACAGGGTGCCGTCCCCGGCCCACTCGGCCTGCGGCACCGATTCCTCCGGGCCGCCGATCAGGGTGCGGATGCCGGTGAACCCCTCGTCGCCGACGTCGGCGATCCGCAACTCCGTGCCGTCCCAGGGCATCGACGGGTGGTCCCAGGCGGTCCACACCGCCTGCCGCCGGTCCGGGGAGAGCTTCGGTCCGGTGACGAACCGGCTGCTGTCGTCGGTCAGTTCGCGCACCCGGCCGCGGTCCTCGGCGGCCGAACCGTCCAGCGGCACCGCGGCGATGACCCGCCGGACGTCGGTCGCCCCCTCGCCGGTGAACTCCTCCAGGACGCACCACACCTCGCCGCGTTCCGGCATCACGCACAGGTCGGCCCAGCGCAGTCCGCCGCCGACCCGCGAGACCGGGGTCAGCGGGCGCGGCGCGGCGTCCGGCCGGTCCGGCCGGAAGGCGTACAGGCGCTGGTCGTCGAAGTGTGTGAAGACGATGAGCGGACCGCCACCGCCGGCCGGCGCGGCGTCAGCGGCCCAGGGGACGCCGCCGTACTCGATGACGCGGCTGCGCACGTTCCACGGTGCGGGCAGCGCGCAGACCTCGGTGCCGTCCGCGCCGCGCCGCATGAGCGCCCGGCGGCCGCCCTCGGCGGGCCGGGGGGCGGTCCACCACAGTTCGTCGCCGACGGCGCCGAGCCATTCGGGGCGACCGTCGAACGATGCCGCCTTCACCGCGTCGATGGGTGACTCCCACGCTCCGAACGGGACGGTGCGGACGCTCATGTCTTCCCACTCCTGTCGTCTGTCAGCCTGCTCGTGCCGCCGGCGGCCGGGCCGAGGCGGTCGCCCCGGCCGCGAACCGGCCGGATCAGCCGCTCATGAAACGGTCCAGCACCCGCACCCCGAAGTGCAACGCCTCCACCGGAACCCGCTCGTCGACACCGTGGAACAGCGCCTGGTAGTCGAAGCCCGGCGGCAGTTTCAGCGGGGAGAAGCCGTATCCGGTGATGCCCAGCCGGGAGAACTGCTTGGCGTCCGTGCCGCCGGACATGCAGTAGGGCACGGCATGCGCCCCCGGGTCGAAGTGCTCCAGCGCCTCCCGCATGGCGTCGAAGGTGGGCGAGTCGACCGGCGCCTGGAGCGGCGTCTCGCGGTGGTGGAACTCCCAGCTCACCCGCGGCCCGGTGAGCCGGTCGAGGGTGTCGATGAACTCCTGCTCGGCGCCGGGCAGCATGCGGCCGTCAACGAACGCGGTGGCGGAACCGGGGATGACGTTCACCTTGTAACCGGCGGACAGCATCGTCGGGTTGGCGCTGTTGCGCACGGTGTGCTCGACCAGGGCCGCGGTGCCGCCGAGCTTGCCGAGCAGGTTGTCGACCTCACGGCCGAGTTCCTGCGGCGCGTCGCTGTCCAGGCGGCAGTCGATGCCGTGCAGTTCGGCCAGGGCGGTCAGCGCGGCACGCACGGTGGGCACCAGCCGGACCGGCCACTGGTGCTCGCCGATCCGGGCGACCGCCGCGGCCAGCGCGCTGACCGCGTTGTCCCGGTTGACCTTGGAGCCGTGGCCCGCCTTGCCCTGCGCGGTCAACTTCAGCCAGGCGGTGCCGCGTTCACCGGCGGCGACCGGGTACAGGCGCAGGTCGGGGCCGGCGTGGAAGGTGAAGGCGCCGGACTCACTGATGCCCTCGACGCAGTCCGCGAACAGGTCGGCGTGCCGCCGCACCAGGAAGTCGGAGCCGGCGGCGGCGCTGTCCTCCTCGTCGGCGGTGAAGGCCAGCACGATGTCACGGCGCGGCCGGCGGCCGGAGCGGGCCCAGGCCCGGACGGTCGCCAGGACCATCGCGTCCATGTTCTTCATGTCGATGGCGCCGCGCCCCCACACGACGCCGTCGACCACCTCACCGGAGAAGGGGTGGACGCTCCAGTCGTCGGGCTCGGCCGGGACCACGTCCAGGTGCCCGTGGACCAGCAGGGCGTCGGCCGTCGGGTCGGTGCCCTCGATCCGGGCGACGACGTTGGCCCGGCCCGGCGCCGACTCCAGAACCCGCGGCTCGATGCCGGCGTCGGCGAGTTGCTCGGCCACGTACTCGGCGGCCGGCCGCTCGACACAGTCGCCGCCGCCGCGGTTGGTGGTGTCGATCCTGATCAGGTCGGAGGTGAATCGGACCACCTCGTCGAACGCCTGCTCGTCGACGGGTGAGGTGTCATCGGATGCGGGCCGCTCAGCCATATTGTTCCTCCACCGCTGCCGAAACGACCGTGGTCACGGCCTTGAAGCACCGGATCGCTGTGTACATCGTGTCGGCCGTGTACCGGACACGCCGTTCGCCACACCGCTCCACCGAGGGGACGACGCAGGCCGCCCCCACCAGATGGGTGGCGTCGAACTCCAACTCGACGGTGAACGGGCCGGCCTGCGCCGGCTCGTGCCGGACCGCCAGCGCCGCGGCTGCCCGGGCGGCCTGCCGGATGTCGGCGGCAGTGCGGGCCGGGGGCCGGCAGACGGCCGCGTAGCGGGAGACGTAGTCCTTGACCGCGACGGTGTGGGCCTGCGGGGCGTATCCCCGCGCGTCGATCCCGGTCCGGTCGTCGCCGGTGACCAGGACCACCGGGACCCCGTACTCCGCGCAGACCAGCGCGTTGAGACGTCCCTCGCTCGCGGGTTCGCCGTTGACCCATACGCCCGTGACGGTGTTGGCCAGATAGGTGTGCGCCAGCACGCCCTCGGTGCCCGCGCCGGCGTGGTAGCCGACGAAGGCCATGCCGTCGACGTCGCCGTGCTGGACCCCTTCGACCATGGAGAGATCCTTGTGACGCCCGGTGAGCATCTGGGCCCGCTCGTCGAGCTGTTCGAGGAGCAGGTTCCGCATCGTCCAGTGGGCCTCGTTCACCAGGACCTCGTCGGCGCCGCCGTCCAGGAAACCGGCGATCGCCGCGTTGACGTCGGAGGTGAACATGTGTCGGCAGCGCTGCCATTGTTCGGTGCCGGGCAGCACGTCAGCGGGCCAGGTCACCCCGGTCGCGCCCTCCATGTCCGCGGAGATCAAGATTTTCATGAACGGCACGGTACGCGGCCGAGCCGGAGCGGCACCACCCCTGTGGATAACTACAGAGGTCTAGACCTCTGGGTTATCCACAGGGCTTGCGCGACCGGGTCGCGCGGAGCCACGATCACCGACATGCGATCACTCACGGTGACCAGTTCACCCTCCGCGCCCCTTCGCCGACCGCGACCCGTTCAGGACGGCCCGTCTGCCGTGCCGACCACCGCCGGCCTCCTCCTACCCGCTTCGGGATCCGCCCGGCGGCCCCGATGTCCCCTCCGCCACGCCTGGACGCGCCGGAGGTTCGCTCCAATGGATCACCACGCGCGGGCCGTCTCCTCCGTTCTTCTCCCCCTTCTCCTCCCGCGCGCCCGGCGCCCCCGGCCGCCCGGACCCCGCCGATGGCTCCGGGAACGCTCGGTCGGCCCACTCCGGCCACTCCTGCCGTCGCGGCCGCCCGGGTGGCCTGGGCTGCCTGAACTCCCCCGGCTCGGCGGGCTTCCCGCCTTCGGTCGGCTCTTCCCGCTCCGACGACCGCCCTGGCTCCGCCGGCTCCGGCGGCTCTCCCAGCTCCCCCAGTCCCATCGGCTCTTTCGGCTCCGCCGGTGCCACCACCGGGCGGCCGACCCGCCCGTGCGCGTCAAGCACGACAGGGGATGCGGTCGGTACGCGGCCGCGATCCGGCGCAGGCCCGTCTGCCGCACCTGCTCCCCCGGCGCGACAGCCACGCGTGTTAGCGTCCCGTACTCGGTACGGCAACTGGGCAAGACCGGGAGCAAACACGATGAGCACGCTCGAACCGGACCCCCGTGCCGCATTCCTTCCGCGGTCGCCCCTGACGGCGCTGCTGCGGCATCCGGTGGTGGCGGCCGTGCTGCTGGCGGGTGTGCTACACCTGCTGTGGGCGCTGTTCCTGGCCACCGACGGCGGCGACCTGGCGGCCCAGTACGCCTGGACCGAGTTCGCCGACCGCAATCCGGACGCCGCCTACAACCTGTCCTGGTACGGCGGCATGCACCCGGTCTCCTACAGCGTGCTGACGCCCTATGTGATGGCCGCGCTGGGGGTGCGGACGACGGCGGTGCTGGTGGGTACGGCGTCGGCGGGACTGTTCGCGCGGATGCTGGTGCGGTCCGGGATCGAGCGCCCGATGACGCCGGCGCTGTGGGGCGCGTTCGCCCTGTGGTGCGACAGCGCGTCGGGCCGGGTGACGTTCGCGGTCGGGATGTTCTTCGCACTCGCCGCGGCGTGGCTGAGCTACGAGGACTTCGGCGGCCGGGTCCTGCGGGCTTCGGGGGCGGCGATCCTGGGCGCGCTGGCGACGATGTCGAGCCCGGTGGCCGGTCTGTTCGTGGAAGTCGTGGCGGTGGCCCTGTTCTTCACCGGCCGGCGCAAGGACGCGGTGTCGATGGCGGCCGGTCCGGTGCTGGTGGTCGGGGCGACGACGGTGTTCTTCCCCTTCTACGGGGTCCAGCCCTTCTCGGTGGGCGGTGCGCTGCTGCCCATCGCGGTGTCCGTACCGCTGGTCCTGTGGGCGCCGAAGTCGTGGCGCCCGGTGCGGATCGCGGCGGCGGCCTACTCGCTGGGCGTCGTGCTGACGCTGGCGGTCCCTTCCCCGGTCGGCAGCAACGTGGAGCGGCTGGCGCTGCTGTTCGGTGGCGCGCTGCTGCTGGCGGCGGTGGGTGCCGGACGGCTCGGGCGGCGGCGGACCGCGGCCTTGTACCTGGCGTTCGCGGTGGCTGCGGCCTGGCAGGTCTTCAAGCCGGTCCAGGACCTGGTGTCCACCGCCCCGGCGGCCGGCTGGTCGTCCTACGCCCAGCCGCTGGTCGGCGAGTTGGGCAAGCTGGACGCCGACCGGGGGCGGGTCGAGGTGGTGTCGGCGCAGACGCACTGGGAGGCGGCGGGCCTGTCGCCGTACGTGAATCTGGCGCGCGGCTGGAATCGGCAGGTGGACGTGGAGCGCAACCCGCTGTTCTACCAGGGCACCCTGACCCCGGCCGCCTACCACGACTGGCTGCGGCGCTGGGCGGTCGGCTACGTGGTGCTGCCGAAAGCGGTACCGGACAACGCGGCGGTGGCCGAGGCGGCACTGGTGTCGAAGGGTCAGCCGTGGCTGGCGCCGATCTGGCACGACACGCACTGGCGGGTGTACCGGGTGACCGACCCGCTGCCGATGGCCGCCGCGCCGTCGACGGTGCTGAAGGCCGGAGCGAGCGTGCTGTCGGTCCGGGTGCCGAAGGCGGGACCGGTCCTGGTGAGGGTGACGTGGTCACCGTGGCTGGACGTGCTGAGCGGCGGCCAGGGATGCCTGGAGCAGGACGGGGAGTGGACGCTGCTGCGGGCCGACGGCCCCGGCGTCTTCCACATCGGCGCCCGCTACCGCCTGCCGCGCGGCACCCCCTGCGCCGCGAAACCGGTGAAGGCGGAACAGCCGGCGCCCCCCGCGAATCCCCTGCCGTCCCGCACACCGGCATCCGCCCACCCCACGCCCTCCACCTCCTCCCAGGACTGACGGCACCGGGCACGGACGGCAAGCCGGGCACGAACGACGAGCCGGTCGCCGACAGCAGGCCGTCCACCGGCGGCGGGGCAGACGCCGGCGGCAGGGCAGACGTCAGCGGTGAGGCAGGCATCGGCGACGGGCCGGACACCGCGAACCGACCAGCCACCGGTACCGCACGCCGGACGGCACCGCGGACCGGCGCCGGGCACCGGCCAGCACCACGGACCAGCCCACCGCACCGGACGGCACCGCCGACCGACACCCCGCACCGTTCAGCACGGCCGCCGCACGGCGGCCCCGGCACCGCGTGCGTCGCCGTCGGGTCGGTCCTCGTGGCCGAGTTGGACGTCGCGTTCGGTGCGGCTACCGCTGTCGATCCGCAGGACGGTGGCGACCGGCGGGTAGCCGGCGGCGATCACCGTGTAGGAGCCGGCGGTCAGGTCGGTGAAGCGGAAGGCGCCGTCGGGGCCGGTGGTGACGGAGTCGACCACGTTGCCGGCCGTGTCGAGCAGCGTGACGCGGGCGGCCTCGACGAGTTGGCCGCCGGGGGCGCGCACCACACCGCGCAGCAGGGCACCGCCGGCGAGTTCGATGTCCTGCCGGGTCTCCCGGGATGCCTGGACGCGGACCGGCAGGGCGGCCGGGCGGAAGGCGGGGGCGTCGGCCGCGAGGGTGTAGTCACCGGCCACGATGTCGGTCAGGGCGTAGGACCCGTCGCACTCGCTGCGGGCCCCGGCGACCACCTCGCCGCGGACGTCGGTCAGCGTGACGACGGCGTCCGGCACGGGAGCCCCGTCGGCGGTTCGCACGGTCCCGGTGAGGTGGCCGGCGCCGCCCAGGACGACGTCGAGGTCGACCGGCCGGTCCGTCACGGTGACGCTGACGGCCTGCGGTCGGTGGCCGTCCGCCGCCGCGATCAGCACGTGGGCGCCGGGAGCGGGGGCGTCGAGGGCGTAGTGGCCGTCGTCCCCGGTGGCGCCGCGCCCCACCTGGTGACCGGCCGCGTCGATGAGGGTGAGGGCGGCTCGCACGACAGTACTGCCGTCGGCGTGTCGCACGGTTCCGCGCACCACCGCACCGGGGCCGGCGGCGGAGCGGGCCCCGGGCAGCGGCACGGCGGAGGCGCTGTCGGGGGCGGGGGCGGGGGCCGGACCGTTGGGGATCACCGGCGGAGTCTCCTTGAGGAGGAAGGCGGTCAGGAAACCGAGGACGAGCACGGGGACGAAGTACAGGAAGACGTGCGGCATGGCGGCCGCGTAGGCCCGTACGTAGCCGTCGCGCAGCGGGGCGGGCAGGGCGCGCACCAGTTGCGGGGTGATCGAGTCGGGGTCGGGAAGCCGTACGGAGTGCGGCAGTTCGAGGGCGAGGCGGTGGCGCAGGCGCTCGGAGAAAACGGTGCCGAAGACGGCAGCGCCGACCGAACCGCCGATCTGGCGGAAGTAGTTGTTGGCGGAGGTGGCCGCGCCGAGGTCGGCAGGCCGGGCCGCGTTCTGCACGGCGAGCACCAGCACCGGCAGCACCATGCCGACGCCGAGGCCGAGAACCGCCATCCAGCAGCTGTAGACCGGGCGCGAGGTGTGCTCGTGCAGCCGGGACAGCAGCCACATGCCGACGGCCGCCAGCGCGCAGCCCAGCAGCGGGTGGGCCCGGTAGCGGCCGGACCGGCCGATGAGCTGACCGGACAGGACGGAGGCGATGACGATGCCGCCCATCATGGGGAGCATCAGCAGGCCGGAGCCGGTGGCGGAGGCGCCGTCGACCATCTGCAGGAACGTCGGCAGGTAGCTGGCCGCGCCGAACAGCGCGACGCCGATCACCACGCCGACGAGGGAGGCGACGGTGAAGACCGGGTCGCGGAACAGCCGCAGCGGGATCACCGGTTCGGCGGCGAAGTGTTCGGCCAGCACGAAGAGGGCGGCGCTCGCCAGCGTTCCGGCGCCGAGGCCGATGACGGTGTCGGAGCGCCAGCCGTACCGTGTGCCGCCCCAGCTGGTGAGCAGCACCAGGCAGGTGGAACCGCTGGTCAGCAGCAGCGCACCCAGCACGTCGAACCGTCCGCGGACCGCCGGGCACGGCAGTCGGAGCACTGCGGTGACCACCGCGAGGGTGACCAGGCCGAAGGGGACGTTGACGTAGAAGCACCAGCGCCAGGAGGCGTGGTCGGTGAAGAAGCCGCCGATCAGCGGGCCGGCGACGGAGGCCAGGCCGAAGGCGGCGCCGACCAGGCCCATGTAGCGGGCACGGCGGCGGGGCGGGGCGATGTCGCCGATGATCGCCTGCACACCGATCATCAGCCCGCCGCCGCCGACGCCTTGCAGGCCGCGGAAGGCGATCAGCTCGTTCATGGTCCGCGATCGGCCGGCCAGCGCCGAGCCGATGACGAAGGTGAGGGTCGCGAACTGAAAGACCGGTTTGCGTCCGAACAAGTCACCGAGCTTGCCGTAGATCGGCAGGCCGACGGTCGAGGCGAGCAGATAGGCCGTCACGACCCAGGACATCCGGTCCAGACCGTGCAGTTGGCCGACGACCTTGGGCAGCGCGGTGGCCACGATGGTCTGGTCGAGCGCGGCCAGCGACAGGGTGAGCATCAGCCCGAGGAAGACCAGCCGCACCCGGCGCGCGGAGAGCGGTACGGCGGCGGGGGCCTGCGCCGGGGAGCCGGAAGTCCTGGCACCACGCCCGCGCGTCCTCGTACCGACCGGGGCAGCCGGGGCGGCCGTGCCGTCCGCGAGCGTCGCCCGGGCGCCGAACGACGCGTCTGCGTCGGCTCGTTGGGCTGCGTCGGTGTCGGCTCGTTGGGGACCGTCGGTTCGTTGAGCTGCGTCGGCGTCGGCTCGTCGGGTTGCGCCGACGCTCGGGACCAGGGCGGAGGTCGTGATCGCGACGTGGTGATCCCGGGGCGCGGGGCCGTGCGGGAAGGGGCCGTGCGGGAAGTCGGGCGGGGTGGGTTGGTGTGCGGGAGCGGCGGGGTCGGGCCGGGCCGTGCGGTGGTCGGCCGCGGGGGCGTCGGCCGGGGTGGCCGTGGCGCGGGCGCCGGTGCGGTCGCGCACGTACTGCTCCCCTCGTCGCGTTGCGAAGGCCCATTTGTCGCATTGCGCGTCATGGAGGAGCAACTGCGGCGAAGTGGGATTCCGGCGACCGAAGGGGGCACAACTGGGCTGCGCGAAAGGCGAGTTGGCGGCTCAACTGGGGTTTTGGCGGCGGGCGGCGCACGCGGGGCGCGCGTTCACCCGCCGCCGGGATCACCCGAACCGGTGACCCTGGTGAACCGCGGTGGACGGCCGTGGGAGGCGTCGACCGCGGGTCGGCTACTTCTCGACGTGCTCGGCGAGCTTGGCGAGGACGGCGCCGTGGATGCGGTTGAGGCCCTTGGGGGCGAAGGTCCGCTCGAAGAAGCCGCCGATGCCGCCGGCACCGGCCCAGACCGTCTCGACGACGACCTTGGCGTGACCCTCGCCGGCCGGGGTGACGGTCCAGGTGGTGACCATCGTGGAGTTGCGGTCCTTCTCGACCAGTTGGCCCGGGGTGGGCTCGGACACCTCGAAGAGGCAGTCGCGTACCCGCTTGGAGGTGGCCTGGAGTTTCCAGTGCACGACAGTGCCGGCTCCGGCACCGCCCTCGCGGACCTCGTACTCGCTGAACTGCTCGGGCAGCAACTCGCGCCGGGCGTGCGCGTAGTCAGCGAGGGTGCCGAACGCCGCTTCGGGGGTGGCGGCTACGACTCGCTCGGTGGTGGCCTCGACCTGCGCCATCTGTTCCGTCCTCGGGGTCTCTTCGGGGACCGGTTCCCGGGTTTCGGCTTCCGGGGGGTCACCCGTTCTGTCGGCAAGCCAACCACCACGCCCGACCCGGCCCAAATCCGCCCCCTCCCACCCCGGCGCTCCGTTGCGCACCCCAGCGTGCGCGCCGCCGCCGCACGCCGGTGCGCGGCGCCCCCAGGACACCGCGCACCGCAGCAACTGCCGCACCCGACTCCGGCACCGACCGCCGACCGCCGACCGCCGACCGCCGACCGCCGACCGCCGACCGCCGAGACGACCACGGCCGGGCGCCATCAGCCGCCGCGAAGGCCACCGGAGGCACCGAAAGCCACCGGCGGCCACCCGGATCAGTACTCCGGCACCTCGATCTTGCCGTGCACGACGTCCTTCATCTCGTCGGAGAGCGGCTTCTCCCGCATGACGAGGGCGAGGACGAAGGACAGGGCCATGAAGGGCAGGGTCCACCGGAAGACGGTGTGGAAGGCCTGGACGTGGCCGGCCGTGGCGCCGGGCGGGACGTGGGCGAGTCCGGTGGTGAGGATGGCGCCGAAGAGCGCGGCACCGAAGGCTCCGCCGATGCTCTTGAAGAAGTTCAACGCGCCGGTGGCCACGCCGAGATGGCGGTGCTCGACGGCGTTCTGCCCGGCGAGCAGCGCGACCTGGACGAAGAAGCCGAGGCCGGCGCCCGCGACGGCGAGGGGGACGACGAGCTGCCAGGCGGCGGTGTGCTGCCCGGCCAGCGAGACCATGTACATGCCCGCGGCTGTGAGGACCGCGCCGATGACGGGATAGACCTTGTACCGCCCGGTGCGGCTGATGAACGGACCGGCGACGGCGGTGGCCGCGACCAGGCCGACGAGCAGCGGTATGACGAAGAGCCCGGCGGTGAAGGCGGACCGGTGCTGGACCGTCTGGAGGAACAGCGGCACGTAGAGCATCGCGACGAACAGCACGAGGGTGGCCAGCAGGAACTGCGCGGCGGCGATGACGAAGACGCCGCTGCGGAAGAGGTGGAGCGGGGTGATCGGTTCGGCGGCGCGGCGTTCGACCAGCAGGTAGCCGGCCAGCGACAGCACGCTGACGACGACCAGGGTGAGCACCGGAGCGGAGCCCCAGGCGTAGCGCGAACCGCCCCAGGTGGTGAAGAGCATCACGGCGCTGGTGAACACCGCCGCCAGCAGGCCGCCGGCGACGTCGATCCGGCCGCGGGCCCCGGCGGCCGGGCGGGGCAGCCGCAGGCGCAGCGCGACGATGACCAGGGCGAGGACGCCGATCGGCAGGTTGATGTAGAAGATCCACCGCCACGACAGGGTCTCGGAGAACAGCCCGCCGAGCAGCGGACCGGCGATCAGCGCCAGCGTGGCGACGATGCCGACGGACGCCTGGTACTTCGAGCGCTGCCGGGGCGGTACGACATCGCCGATCACCGCCATCACCAGCGAGTTGAGCCCGCCGCCGCCGATGCCCTGGAACGCCCGGAAGAGGATCAGCCAGGTCAGGTCGCGGGCCGCGCCGCAGAGCGCGGAGCCGACGAGGAACAGCACGATCGCGATCTGGAAGATCCGTTTGCGGCCGTACATGTCGCCGAGCGTGCCGAAGATCAAGGTGGTGATCGCGCTGGTCAGCAGGTATCCGGTGGCCACCCACGAGGTGCCGGACAGGTCGCCGAGGTCGCGCCCGATGCTGGGCAGGGCGGTGGCGACGATCGTCTGGTCGAGGTTGGAGATGAACAGCACCAGCATCAGCGGCACCAGCAGCATCGTGATGCGGGCAGGGGCGGCGCCGCCGGGTTCGGCAGTGGGCGGCGAGAGCGATTCGACGGACATGGGGCCGTCCTCCGGCGGTCATGGCGCGATCAATGGGTGACTACAGCGATAACGTAAGTCAGTTACTCTTTCGCGTCAAGCGCGATATTCACCGCCTGCATCAATCGCCGCGACCCACCGCCACCCACCACCCACCGCTCCCTCTCCCACTGGCACCCCGCCTCCCGAAACCCCTCCCGAAACCCTCCCGGGCCCGGACACCCCCGGGCACCCTCGAACGCCTCCGCCCCCCGAACACCGCGCGCCGCGAACGCCCCCGGCAAGCCATAGGCGTGGGCTGTAAAACGAAACTCGCTTGACTTTCGCCCCGACCGTTCTAAGGTGGCCCGGTGACCCCGCCGAAGCCCCGCACCGCTGCCGTACCGACTGCCGACGACGCGGGGCGGGCGGCTCCCGGTGCGGGGCTCGGCCTGCGGGAACGCAAGAAGTGGCTGACGCGGCGGGCGATCCTGGAGGCCGCGGGACAGCTGTTCGAGGAGCACGGCTACGAGGGCGTCACCGTGGCGCGGATCGCGGACGAGGCGAACGTGTCCGTCAAGACGCTGTTCACCTACTTCGACTCCAAGGAGGACCTCGTCTTCGGCGACGAGGTCGAGACCCGGGACGCCCTCGTCGCGGCGGTGCGCGAGCGGCCGGCGGGTGCGTCGGCGCTGGAGGGCATGCGGGCCTTCCTGGCGGAGCTGGCGGCCTCGGCGGACGACGTCCACGGGCTGGAGGGGTTCCACACCACGTTCGGGGAGGTGCCGGCGCTGCGGTCGCGGCTGCTGGTGATGTTCGAACGGTTCGAGGAGGCGCTGGCCGGACTGCTGGCGGAGGAGACCGGCGCGACCGGGGATGATCCGACGCCCCGGCTGGTCGCGGCCCAACTGGTCAGCCTGCTGAGGCTGATCACCTCGCAGGAGGTCCGCCGCCGCGTCGACGCACGGCCGGCCGCCGAACGCCGCGCCGCCCTGCTGCGATGCGTGGACGACTCCGCCGCACTGCTGTCCGGCGGCCTCGCCGGCTACGCGATCCGCACCTGACCCGCCCCCGCCGCCCCTCGCACCGCCTGCACCGCCCGCACCGACCGCGCGCCAGGCAGGACGACGCACCGCCCACGACCGAACGCGGCGCGCTACGTCGCACGCCGAGCCGCCGCACGGCCGAACGCGCTTCCGCACAAGACACGCCGACCACACCTCCGCCCGCCAGGCGCCCCCGCCCGCAAGACGCCCCGCCCCGCGCAAAACGCCCGACAGCGAGACCGGCTACCCCCTGGGCCGCTGGATCTCCCAGCAGCGCCGTGAGTACGGCGCGGGCCGGATGAACGGTGCCCGCGGCCGGCGGCTGGAGGAGCTGGGGATGGTCTGGGACGCAGGCGACCACACCTGGCAGGAGAACCTGGCGGCGGCCCGGGTGTGCTACGAGATGAACGGCACGCTGGCGGCTCCGCGCGGCGCGACCTGCCTGGACCGGCCCATCGGCCAGTGGCTGTCCAACCTCCGCCGCCCCGGCGCACTCGACGACCACCCCGAGCGGGCCGCCGCCCTGACCGCTGTTGATCCGGACTGGCGGCCGGCCTGGCCGATCGAATGGCAGCGGGCATACGCGGGGGTGCGCGAGTGCATCGCCGGCGGCGCCACCGTCGCCGACCTCCTGCCCGGCGTCACCGTCCACGGCCAGGACATCGGAACCTGGCTGATGATGCAGCGGCAGCACGTGATGTGGAACCGGCTCTCCGAGGAGCAGCGCGAGCGTCTGGCAGCGCTGGGGGGTGGAGCCGCTGCCCGAGCCGGTGGACATCACCCCCGTGCAGGCGGCCCCCGAGGCGCTCTCCGGCGCCTTCGGACGGGGCGTACAAGCCCTGCGGCAGCACCGCGACCGCGAAGGCACCGTGACCGTCCCCAGAAACCACATCGAAACCCTCGACGACGACACCGAAGTCCGACTCGGCGTATGGCTCACCAACACCAAGGCGCGGCGGGCCGGGCTCGGCGAGACGCAACTGGCGGCGCTCGCCGAACACGGCCTGAACTGGGCAGGATGATCACACCGGACAGCCGCACGACCGGCGAACGCCGCCAGCCGGCGCCGGCCCGGGCACCAACACCGAGCGGACGGCGGACGGCGGCAAACCCCGAAGACCACCGCCCCCGCACCGACACCACCCCGCCCCGGCCCACCGAACGGCAACACACACACCGTGCGCCGCCGGCCCCTCACCGAGAACACGACACCCGGCGGAGTACTGCCCGGCAGGAGGCACTCGCCAGCCCCGCCGGCGACATCGGCAGGGGCCGGGATGCGGTGGAACTGCGGCCGGGCCGGGAGGCGTCTCCCACTGCGGCACCCGCCCTGGCGGGGGCCGGGCCGGGGGACGTATCGTCAGCTGAAATCTGGCGGCCCGTCAGAAATGCGGGGGAGTCGGCATGCCACAGGCACGGAAGATCACGATCATCGCAGCGGCAGTAGCAGGGATTCTCTCCACGCCGCTGATCTGGCTGCTCAACAGTCCCGGCGCAGGAGAACTCGTCGCAGCCTCCGTCCAGGGCGCCGTCGCCATCGCGGCCCTGATCTGGGCCCTGTTCCAGCAACCCGCCCCCGCTCCTGCTCCTGCCGCTCCTGCCGGGCCCGACGACCGGGCCACCCGCACCGGCGAAGCCGACCACGGCGGCAACACCGGCATCCGGCGGCCCGGCGGCCACGGAAACGGCTCGGCCAAAGCCCACCGGACGGGAAGGGCCAGCGGCAAGGGCTCCAACACCGGCATCGACTACACGGACTAGAAACGGGTGCAGCTGTCATGGCCAAGGAGTCGTCGCCCAAGGACCGGGGCGAGACGTCCGTCCCCCCGGTGACCGTAACGGACACCGGCGACGCCGAGGCCGACGAGGGGGGCACGGCGGTGACCGGCTACAGCGGCCCGGCCCCCGGACCCGACTCCGGGTCGGTGGACGTGTCTAACACCGGGAACGCCAGCGCTACCGGCAATAGCATCGCCGTCAGCGGCCACATCGGCGAACTGCACATGCACCAACAGCCGTTACAAGAGCCGGTCGCCTGGCCGATCCTGGTGGGCACGGTCCCTGCGCTCGCGTCGGCGTTCCAGGAGCGTCCGGGGACGCGGGAGCGGATCGACCGGGCGCGGGCCGGCGTCAGCACCGTGGTGCTGACGCAGGTGCTGTCCGGCGGTGGCGGGACGGGCAAATCGCAACTGGCTGCCTCCTACGCCCGCCAAGCCCTCACCGACGGCACCGACCTCGTCGTGTGGGCCCCGGCGACCACGGCGGACCAGATCGTCGGCGTGTACGCGAAGGCAGCCGGCCTGGTACGCGCCCCCGGCGCCGGCGGCCGAGACGCCGAAGCGGACGCGCAGGCGTTCCTCGCCTGGCTGGCGACGACGTCCCGGTCGTGGCTGGTGGTCCTGGACGACGTCACCGACCCGGCGGCGACGGCCTCCTGGTGGCCGCCGGCATCGGCCGGAGGGTCGGGGCAGGTGCTGGCCACCACCCGGCGGCGCGGCGCCGCCCTGACCGGCAGCGGCCGCACCCTCGTGGAGATCGACACCTACACCCCCACCGAAGCCGTCGCCTACCTCACCGACCGCCTCGACCGGGCGGGCTTCGGGTACCTGCTCGACGGAGCCGAGAGCGAGATCGCCGAGGTACTGGGCCGCCTCCCGCTCGCCCTCTCCCACGCCGCCGCCTACATGATCAACGAAGACATCCCCTGCCGCGCATACCGCGACCTCTTCCAACAGCAAGGCGCACGCCTGGACGACCTCCTCCCTCAGGACGCCGACGCCGAAGACTACGGACGCCAGGTCGCCACCGCCCTCCTGCTCTCCCTCGACGCCGCCCGGGACACCAACCCCGCCACCGTCCCCGTCCTCCGAATCGCCGCCCTCCTCGACCCCGCCGGACACCCCCACGCCCTCTGGACAACCCAAACCATACAAAACCACCTCGACGGCGCGGACGGACAAAAAGCCGTCCGCGCCCTGCACAACTACGGACTCCTCACCATCCAGCCCCCTCCCCCCATAGGGCCTCGCACCGTCACCCTCCACGCCCTCACCGCCCACGCCACCCGCGACACCACCCCCAGTGCGGAACGCCCCGGCACCTGCCTCACCGCCGCCGACGCCCTCCTCGAACTGTGGCCCGACCCCGACCACACCGACCGCGCACTCGCAGCACTCCTCCGCGCCAACACCACCATCCTCACCCCCCACACCGGCGACCACCTCTGGCACCCCGAAGGCCACCCACTCCTCTACCGCACCGGCATTAGCCTCGATGCTGCCGGCCTGTACAACACGGCCATCAACCACTGGGAAACCCTCACCCACCAAGCCCACCGCATCCTCGGACCCGACCACCCCGACACCCTCAGCGCCCGCAACAACCTCGCCCTCTCCTACTGGCAGGCCGGGCGCACCAACGACGCCATCACCCTCCAAGAACAGGTCCTCACCCACAGCGAACGCCTCCTGGGACCCGACCACCCCAACACCCTGACCACCCGCCACAACCTCGCCCTCTCCTACGGGCAGGCCGGGCGCACCGACGACGCCATCACCCTCCAAGAACAGGTCCTCACCCACAGCGAACGCCTCCTGGGACCCGACCACCCCAACACCCTGACCACCCGCCACAACCTCGCCTCCTCCTACTGGCAGGCCGGGCGCACCGACGACGCCATCACCCTCCAAGAACAGGTCCTCACCGACCGCGAACGCCTCCTGGGACCCGACCACCCCAACACCCTGACCACCCGCCACAACCTCGCCTCCTCCTACTGGCAGGCCGGGCGCACCGACGAGGCGATTCTCCTGTTGGAGCGTGTTGTGGCTGACAGCGAGCGGGTACTCGGCCCGTCGCACCCCTACAGCGTCACGGCGGCGGAGGTGCTGCGGGCGTGGCGGGAGGCCGGCGGAGGTTCCGGTCGCTCGCGTTGAGGAAGACGCCGGCCGTGACGGTCGCCGGGTCCCTCGCCCCGGGGGTGGGTGTGTGTTGGGCCGGGTGTGGCCGGCGGGCGGACCGTGCCGTTGACGTGAACATCCCGCCTGCGGGGTTCTCCTGACACCGCTGCCGGGTCCGGTGGCAGGAACGTGTCCGACGCCGGCAGGAATCCGCCCGCCCGGCAGGCGGTCGTCGGCCCCGGCCGCGAAGCCGCCACGACCGGGCAGGCGGTGAAACGGCCGACCGGGCGGAAGGCTTCTCCTGCTGCGGTACCCGCCTCGGCGGGGACCGGACGATGGACGTACCGTCAGCTGATCCGGCGGACCGTCAGGGATGCAGGGGAGCTTCACAGACCTGGTGGGGGCCGGTTGGCCAGGTCGCGAACGCGGCCGTGCGCCGTGCGCCGTCCCGGCGGCGTTCACGCCGGTAGTCGGCCTCCAGGCAGCAGGCCCTCGTCGCGCAGCAGCCGCAGCACGATGGCCTGCGGGACCCGGTGACCGTCCCAGCGGCACATCGCCCCGACCCTGCGGCGGCCCCGGACCGGATGCACGCGCGCATGCCGCTGCGCCGCGCCATCGACTCTCCCCCGTGCGGGGCGGGGCCACGGACCACGGCCCCGGACGCCCCACCCGGCCCCGGCCCGGCGGCAGGGCCAGACCCGCTCGGGCACGCCGACCGCCTGCGCATCCTCGGCCCCGACCATTCGAGCACCCTCACGATGCGGCGGACTGGCGTACTGGCAGGCTCAGGCGTCGGGGTAGAGGGGTGTCGTCTCCCCGACGCGTGGGGCTGTGCATGTGGAGCCGCAGACGCGACGCCCGCTGAACTGCGACCGGGCGTCAGCGTGTACAGCCGGGGGCAGACGGTTCCCGAAGGACAGCAGCCGGTACGGAAGGCTCGCGTGCTTCCTTACCGGGTCACGACTTCCGGGGCCTCGGGCAGGGTCACCCGCCTCGGCGGGCCGAGGGGCAGCCGGGCTGTGGCGGGCGGGGCGGGGCGGGCGGGGCGTGACAGCCTGCGCGTGCATTCCAGTGGTCGCGTCGGGTGGCCCCGGGAACTGCTTGTGATTGCCGAACGTCGTGTCGGGTGAACTGTGTGTGGCTGCCCGGTGCCGGGAAGGCGGCGGGGCGGCCGGTCCGCGAAGACGATAGGGGACGGGGCATGCTGGCAGAGGCGCTGACGGGGTTGGCAGCGGCAGGTGGCGGCGCGGTGGTCCAGGCTGCGGGTACCGATGCGTGGAACGGGCTGCGGCACCGTGTCCGGGAGATCTTCGGCCGGGGCGATGCCCTACGGGCGCAGGGCGCGGTCGATCGGCTGGAGGACACCTCGCGTGTGCTGGCTGCGGGTGTTTCGGGGGATGTCGCCGGGCAGCGGGAGCGGCAGGAGGGCGTGTGGGCCGGGCGGTTCGAGGCCCTGCTGGAGGGGCTCGACGATGCCGGGCGGGAGTCCGCGGTCGCGGGGCTGCGCGACCTGGTGTCCTTCGTCGCTGCTTCCTGCGGTCAGACGGCCTTCGCCACGGGCCGGGCGGTGGCCCGCGACGGGGGCAGTGCGACCACCGGGATCAGGACCACCGGCGGTCGCCAGGGCTCGGCCCGGGTGGCGCACACCGGGGACGCCGAGGCCACAGGAGCGGGCTCCAGCGCCGTCAGCGGCATCGTCAACGACTAGCGCCGCCCCGAAATCCGCAGACCAGACAAACACACATTGGGGGCGGCATGCGACGGCCGTGGCGCAGGAAGAACCCGGACGCGAGCGGCACTGCGGCCGCGGAGGTGGAGGCGGCCGACGGCGGCCGGGGGCCCGTGGATTCCGGCGGTGGCGGGGGAACGAATCAGAAGGTGTGCGGCAGCGGGGCTGCCAGCGCCGGCCCGGGCGGATTCGCGAACAGCGGCATCTACAACCCCACCGTGAAGCTGCCGGCCGAAGTCTTTCCCGCCCCGGCCGGGGTGGAGGCTCCGCCGGGGCTGGACAACCTGCCGGCGCTCCCGGACACGTTCGTGGGCCGGGCCCGCGAGCTGGAGCAGTTGGACGCGGCGCTGTCGGGCGGGGGGACGACGGTGGTCCAGGCGGTTCACGGGCTGGGCGGGATCGGCAAGAGCACGCTGGCCGCGTACTGGCTGGCCACCCGCCCCCACGGCCACGCGCCGGTCCGCTGGATCACCGCCGACAGCGCGACCGGCGTCCAGCAGGGCCTGGCCGACTTCGCCACCGCCCTGCGACTCGGTCCGGCGCAGGCACTGACCGTCGAGGAACTGGCCGCATGCGCCGTCCAGTGGCTCAAGACCCACAGCGGCTGGCTGATCGTCCTGGACAACGTCAACAACCACGCCGACATCCAGCAGTTGACCGCCCACATCCGCAACGGCCGGTTCCTGATCACCAGCCGGCTCGCCACCGCCTGGCCCGCCACCACCACCGTGCTGCGCCTGGACGTGCTCACCCCCGACGAATCCCTCAAGCTGCTCACCGGCATCGTCACCGCCCACCACCCCGGGCGGAGCCTGGACGGCGCGGCCGAGGTGTGCGAGGAGCTCGGGCACCTGCCCCTGGCCGTCGAACAGGCCGCCGCCTACATCGCACAAAACCCCCTCACCACCCCCCGCACCTACCTCGACCTGCTCACCCGCCACCCCGCACGCATGTACGAAAAGAGCGCGGTCGCCACCCCCGCCGAGCGCACCATCGCCCGGACCTGGACCATCACCCTCGACCGGATCGCCGAACACGAGCCGACCGCCGCCGACCTGCTGCGCACCCTGGCCTGGTATGCCCCCGACCACATCCCCGCCGCCCTCCTCGACGCCGGCTCCACCGACCCGGCCGCAAGCAACCATGCCATCGGCCTGCTGAACACCTACAGCATGATCACCGCCGATGGTGCCACCGGCACCGTGGCCGTCCACCGCCTGGTCCAAGCCGTCGCCCGCACCCCCGACACCACCGACCCCCACCGCACCCCCCACCTCATCGACCAAGCCCGCCACCACGCCACCACCGCCCTGAACAACGCCCTGCCCGCCACCACCGAAGCCCCCGACACCTGGCCCACCTGGCGCACCCTGCTCCCCCACACCGACACCCTCACCCGACACACCCACCCCGACACCGACACCCCCACCACCGGCCGCCTCCTCAACCAGGTGGCGCTGTTCCTCGAAAACCAGGGCCAGCCCGGCCGGGCCGCCGCGTACCTCCAGCGCACCCTCGCCAGCTACACCCGCATCCTGGGTGCAGACCACCCCGACACCCTCACCTCCCGCAACAACCTCGCCAGCGCCTACCAAGCAGCGGGCGATCTGGGGCGGGCGATCCCACTGCACGAGCAGAACCTCACCGACCGCACACGCATCCTGAGCCC
>NZ_JAAGKO020000068.1 GCF_027947535.2 Streptantibioticus silvisoli | reverse complement strand
CACCCCCCGTTCAACGTCAGGCGTCCACCCCCGTAGGACGCCTGGCGCCGCCGCCACCACACGGGCAACCCGCGGCCGCGTCTCCATCGCTCAGCCGGCCGCCATCGCCCGCCCCGGTGCCCCGGGCCAGCGGTCACCTTCCGGGCTGAACGCGTGCCCAGCCCGGCCATGCCCCCGGTCGCCGGGTGACCTCGCCGCCGACCGTCCGCTCTGCTGACGGTCACCGCGCCTCTGCCGACAGTCGCCATGCACAAGCCCCACAACTGCCGACGCCTGGTCGTTCCCGTTCCCGGCATCGGCTTCCCGGTACCGCCCAACGCCGAGCGTCCCGGATGCGTCCGTCGCAGACCAGGCACGCCCAGAGCCCGTCCGGTTTCGCGGCGCCACGTCGCCCCGCATCGACGTCACGCCCCGCGCCGCCTCCGGTGCCTCCGGTGCCTCCGGTGCCTCCGGTGCGGACTCCGCCCCCCGCACCGCGGCGTCGGCGGCAGCGTCAGCGCCGCACCCGTCGGCCGTCCGCTCCGGTGATCGGCCCGCGACGGCCTCACTCCGGCAGGAAGTCCTCCAGGAACTCCGCGTTCTCCCCCTCCTCTTCGAGCGCCCGGCGCACCACGCGCAGGGCCAGCCCCTCCCCGTATCCCTTGCGGGCGAGTATCCCGGCAAGCCGGCGTATCCGGCGGTCCCGGTCCAGCCCCCGTGTGGACGCCAGTTTCCGTTCAACCAGCGTCCGGGCCGTCTGTTCCTCCTGCTCGGAGTCGAGCTGGTTCACCGCCTCGTCGATGAGGCCCGACTCCACTCCCCGCGTCCGCAGTTCGCGAGCCAGCGCCCGCCGCGCCAGCCCCCGGCCGTGGTGCCGGGACTCCACCCACGCGCTGGCGAACGCCGCGTCGTCGATCAGCCCGACGTCCTCGAACCGCGACAGGACGTGCTCCGCCACGTCGTCCGGCACCTCCCGCCGGCGCAGGGCGTCGGCGAGTTGCTTGCGGGTACGGGGGGTACCGGTGAGCAGCCGCAGGCAGATCGCCCGCGCCCGCTCCTCCGGGTCAGACGGTGGACCCTGCTCCGCCCTCGAAGAGAAGGGCCCACCGCCGCTCTCGGGTGGTGAGGCAGACCACACCACTGCTTACCCCTTGGCCGCTGCGGTCTTCGTCGTCTTCGCCGCCTTCGCCGGAGCCGGAACGCTGGGCTCCGCCCCCACTGCCGGCGGCACCGTGGCGTCCACCGCCGGCTGCTCACCCGCAGGCGCCGGCCGGACTCCGATGCCGAGCTTGTCCTTGATCTTCTTCTCGACCTCGTCGGCCAGATCCGGGTTGTCCTTGAGGAAGTTGCGCGCGTTCTCCTTGCCCTGGCCGAGCTGGTCGCCCTCGTAGGTGTACCAGGCACCGGACTTGCGGATGAAGCCGTGCTCCACACCCATGTCGATCAGACCGCCCTCACGGCTGATGCCCTGGCCGTAGAGGATGTCGAACTCGGCCTGCTTGAAGGGCGGCGCCACCTTGTTCTTGACGACCTTGACGCGGGTGCGGTTGCCGACCGCCTCCGTGCCGTCCTTGAGGGTCTCGATACGGCGGATGTCGAGACGCACCGAGGCGTAGAACTTCAGCGCCCGGCCACCGGTCGTGGTCTCCGGCGAACCGAACATCACGCCGATCTTCTCGCGGAGCTGGTTGATGAAGATGGCCGTGGTCTTAGACTGGTTGAGCGCGCTGGTGATCTTCCGCAGCGCCTGGCTCATCAGGCGGGCCTGGAGGCCCACGTGCGAGTCGCCCATCTCGCCCTCGATCTCGGCCCGGGGCACCAGGGCAGCGACCGAGTCGATGACGATGAGGTCGAGAGCGCCGGAACGCACCAGCATGTCCACGATCTCCAGCGCCTGTTCACCGTTGTCCGGCTGCGACAGGAGGAGGGCGTCGGTGTCCACGCCGAGCTTCTTGGCGTACTCGGGGTCCAAGGCGTGCTCGGCGTCCACGAACGCCACCGCACCGCCGGCACGCTGGGCGTTGGCCACCGCGTGCAGGGTGAGGGTGGTCTTGCCGGAGGACTCCGGCCCGTACACCTCCACCACGCGGCCACGCGGCAGACCTCCCACGCCGAGCGCGACGTCGAGGCTGGTGGATCCGGTCGGGATGACCTCTATGGGCTCGTTCGGCCGCTCGCCGAGCCGCATGACAGCGCCTTTGCCGAACTGTCGTTCAATCTGCGCGAGAGCGGCGTCGAGCGCCTTCTCACGGTCGGTTCCTGCCATGGGTTCCACCCGATTTGCTTGAGTCGATCGCTTCACGTCCAACGACGCTAGTGCCTGCCACTGACAATGCACCGCGACGTCGCCCCGAACCGGGCCGTCCGGTTCGGGTACATCCCATGAGAATGGATGTTCGAATTCTGTGTCAAGCGACCCCGCCATCCTGTGGATAAGTCGAAAAATACCTGGTCAGCGGGGGCGATCGGTCAAAGTCAGCGCTGCTCGGCCGGCACGTCGACCGCGGCGCAGACCGCCCGCCAGACTTCCTTGGCGTCCCAGCCGGCCGCGAACGCCTCGCTCACCGTGCGGCCCCCGAGCTCGGACATGACGTGGTCGCGGGCGAAGGAGTCGGCGTACGCCTCGCCGAAATGCGTGTTCATCCGCTGCCAGAAGACCGTCAACTTCATGCATCCCAGTATCCCGCTCCCGAACCACTCACCCCGCACCGGCGAGCTGCGACGGTGCGCCGCCTGAATGCCGGGCCACCGGGCCACCGGGCCAGGGTCTTCGCCGTGACAGCGACGCCCAGCTCATCGCCCTTGGCCCGCGCGCAGCATTTGGTATGGCTGACTGTCCACACGCTCGAACAGCGGCGCTTCGCCCTCCCTTTTCCGGACGGCGATCCCGAGGTGGTCCGAACGGCTCTCGCCACCTGCCGGAACACCGACGAAGGCTACGGCCACGCCTTGGAGCCCGACCTGCGCGGCCCGGCCAGCGAACCGTTCCATCTCGCCCAGGCCTGCCCAGGCCTTGAGGATTCTGGAGGGGAGCGGGGGCTGCGAGGGGCCGGTGGCCGACCTTGTCTGCCGTTACCTGGCCTCGTTGTCCTTCGCGGAGGGAGCACTGCCCGCCGCCCGGTCGTCCTGAGCCGCCGACTGTCCGGCGGCCCCTGGATCCCGGTGCTCGACGATCCGCCCGGTGAGCTGCTGACCGCCGGTGCGGTGGTCGCCGGTCCGCGCCGCATGAAGGTGTGGGACCCCTGGCTCCTCCGCGCCACCGACTTCTGCTGGGCCGCGCTCGACGGCATCGACACCCCTCACCCCTACAAGGCGATGTCGGCGCTCGCCTTCCTGGACGCCGCGCCGGACCGGAACGCGCCGCCACCGCCGCGGCGCGTCCCGACCGGCTCCTCCGGGAACAGGGGCTCATCGTGCTCGATCCGGCGCAGGCCGACCAACGCCAGGTCAGCGCGGGTTACGCATCCGGCGAACACCATTTCGCCCACGCCTTCGCGTCCTCACCGAACTCGCTGGTCCGCCGCTGGTCCCGGACGACGAGGACGAGGAGATGAGCCGCTCCCTGGACTTCGTGGTCGCGGCCCAGGAGGCGGACGGTGGCCGGCCGGTGCGCCGGCGTTCGTGTGCACCGGATTCGCTGCTGGAGTGGCGGCCCGTCCTGATGGTCGAGGCCCTGCTCACCCTGCGCCGCCACGGTCGGCCGATCGCCTGACGGGTTCCGGCCGTTCCCGCAGAAGCAGCGCTGCGAGCGCCAGAGCGGTTCCCCGGGGCGAAGTGAGGTCGAGACCGGTGAGTTCGGCGATCCGGGCGAGCCGGTTGTCCACCGTGTTCGGATGCAGTCCGAGCCGTCTGGCGGTGCCCCGGCGGTCCTGCTGGTGCTCCAAATGGATCCGCAGGGTCTCCACCAGATCGGGGCGCTCCCCGATCGGATCGAGCAGTGCCGCTATGAGTCCGCTGCTCTCGTCACGACGCGACAGGTGGAATTCCAGCAGTACGTCGTTCAGGCGGTGCAACCCGGGCGGCCGGCCACTCGCGTGCGCGACGCGTACCACCTCGCACGCGGTACGCGCCGCGTCCGCGATGGCGGACGGCCGGTCGACCGGGACGGCGGCGATCCTGACCTCGTCCCCGCAGGCCCGCCGGAGGCGATCGGCGAGCCCGTCGGGCGGCACAGGCGGGACAACGGCCCCGGGGCGGGCCGGAACGATGGCGTGCCCGTCGTCGTCGTGCAGCAGTGTCAGCACCTCGGTACCGAACGCCCGGTCCAGCACCGTCTGTATGCGGCGTCTGCGGCGGCGTGCCACGACCGGGGAGATCCGCGACATCGCCGCGACGGACACCGGTTGACGCGTCACGCCCGGTCTGAGCGACGCGATCGGGGCGACGGCGCGGTCGGTCCGCAGGTACAGCACGAGCCCGCCGTGTTCGATGCCGAAGGCCACGTGTTGCGACGTGTCGGCGTTGGTCCCGTCGAGCAGTCCGCGTACGAAGGCCTCACGTTGTTCGCGCTGTTCGGCGACAAGCGCGGCCTGCTCGTCGAGATACGTCTCCGCCACCGCGCCGGCCATGCCCTCCTGGATGAGCAGGAGCAGCCCGGACAGCTCGATCAGCGCGCTCTCCTCACCGGGTCCGGCGGTGTCGCGCAACGTCTTCCACAACAGGTGCGTTCCCGTGGCGTGGGCACGCAGCAGCAGATGCAGCGGCATGCCCTCCTCGGCGTGCCGGGCGGCGCGTTCCCGGAACGAGGCGTAGTCGCCACCGGGCGTACGCCGGACGAACAACCGCAGCCCGTAACGGGCCGCCGCTGCCACCTCGGTGGTCTTCACGTCGATGGGCAGGCCCTGCTGGGTCCGGGCCTCCTCGGGGGCGGTGCGCGACATACGGCGGGCCAGTTCGTTGACCCGCGGCACACAGCGGGCGGCGAGGGCACGGGCGCCCGCCGAGAGTTCCCGCGGATACGCCACGCCGTCCTGCGGCGGGCCCGTCGTCATCTCGCCCTCCTCACCGGGGCGACACATCGACCCCGCAATTGTGGGGCGTCACATTAACCCGACCGGGCGACAGGAAGGTGAAGCAGGCCTGAGGCACGCCGCATTGAGCGTCATCCGGCACAGATACGCAAGGATCTCTCAGTGGACAGGTGCCTTTTTGCTGAAGCCTCAACCCGTCGTATACCGCAGCATGGCCGTGACCACCACGGCGACGCCGACGACCACGAGGAACGGCGCGCGCAGCAGCAGGGCGACAGCGGCCGCGCCGAGCCCGGCGGCACGCGCGTCGATGACGAGGTGGCTGCCGTCGCAGAAGGTCTGCTGGGCTGTCAGCGCGGCCAGCAGGGCGATCGGGACAAGGGCCGCGAGCCGTTGGACGATCGGCCGCTCCAGTAGTGCCGCGGGCATGGACAGACCGAGAAGTTTGACCGCGTAACAGCCGACGGCGGTCACGATGATGGCGATCCAGGTGGTCAACGTGCCGTCTCCTCACGGGAGTCGCGCCCACGCCGGGCCAGCAGGACCAAGGGGGCGGCCAGGGCGGCGACCAGCACCGGGACACCTGCGGGCAGCAGGGGCACGGCGGCCAGCACCAGGACCACGCCGAGGACGGCGGTGACCTGTTCCAGGCCGCCGCTTCGCACCTTCGGTGACAGCAGGGCGAGAAAAACGGCGGGGCCGGCGGCGTCCAGTCCCCATGTGCCGGGGTCGCCGAGGGCCGAGGCTCCCAGCGCACCCAGCAGGGTGGTGAGGTTCCACAGCGTGAACAGGCTGACCCCGGTGACGGTGAACCCCAGTCGGGCCGACGCCCGGTCGGGCTGCGCGAAGGTGACCGCGGACGTCTCGTCGATGACCCACTGCGCCGCGAACGGGCGTATCCACGGCGGCAGCCGCAGCACGTGCGACAGGCGCAGCCCGTAGAAGGCGTTGCGCACCCCCAGGAAGAGCGCACCGGCGGCGGCAGCGTAGGGGCCGGCTCCCGCTCCCAACGCGCCCACCAGAGCGAACTGGGAGGCTCCGGTGAACACCAGCAGGCTCAATGCGCAGGCCTGCGCGACGGTGAGGCCCGCGCCCCCGGCTGTCGCGCCGAAGGCGAAGCCGGACAGTCCTACGGCCACCCCCACTCCCAGGGCGTCCCGGACGACGGCCGATCGGGGTTTGTCGTCCGGCGGCGCCGAGGCGTCGCCGGACGGGGTCGGCGGAGTGGGGCGGGGGTATCGGCCGGTCAGATCTGCGCTCACCTTCGGCAGGCTATGAAGCCGACGGCCGGAAATCTTGTACGTTCTTGCGCCGGTCGGGATCGACGGCTGTTCAGCGGTTGCGTCGTTCCCGCTGGTAGGCGCCGGGCGGTACACCGACGATCCGGGTGAAGTGCCGGTTCAGGTGCGGCTGGTCCGTGAAGCCCGCGTGGCAGGCCGCGTCCGCCGGGCTCGTGCCGTGGTCCAGCAGGTCTCGGGCGCGGCGGACCCGGGCGTCGGTGAGCCAGGTGTGCGGTGGCAGTCCGTAGGCGTCCCTGAAGGCACGCAGCAACGCGTAGGGGCCGGTGTCCAGCTCGGCGGCGAGTGCGCCGAGCGCGGGTGGGGCGGCCATGCGGGCAAGCAGGATCTCGCGCGCGCGGGCGGCGGCACGGGCTCCGGCGCCCGGTGGCGCGGGTGCGGGCTCGGCGGAGCCGTACCGGGTCAGCAGGTACGTGACGGTCTGGCGCAGCAGGATGTCGGTGGCCAGCATGTCGTCGTTCTCGGCCGTCCGGTGCAGGTCAGTGACGAGCCGGACGCCGCGGGGGTCGATGACGACGGTGGCGCTGAAGGAGGGCGTACCGCGGATGGTGGTGGTGTCGGCCGCGATCCGGGCGACGAGTTCGGGCCGGGGGTAGAGCACGTGGTAGGTCCAGCCCTCGGGGATTCCGGCCCGGCCGGTGTGCGGGGTGTCCGGGTTGATCATCGAAACGGTGCCCGCCCCGGCCCGTTCCAGGGTTCCCCGGTGCCGGAATTCCTCGACGCCGCGGCTGACGGCCGCGATGACGAAGGCGTCGTGGGTGTGCGGCGAGAACGTCTTGGCGACGTAGCGGGCCCGCAGGAGGTCGAGGCCGGGCAACTCGGCGGGGCGCCAGTGCCGAGCGCGCTCCGATGAACTCATGACCTCATTGTGCGATGGGCCAGGCGGGGAGAGAGCGTTTGTCCACAGGGCGGACCTGTGAGCGTTTATCCGCCACTCCACAGCGTTTATCCAGGTCAGGGCATCGGCGGCGCCGGCCGATGCCTAGAAGGAACGACTTGTCCACAGGTCAGCGCGGTCGCGGCGGCCATTGTCAGTGGAGCGAGGCACGATGGGTGTCATGTCGATCGGTGAGCGGCCTCAGTCATCGGGTCCCGGAGGGGAGCAGGACCCGGTCTCCGCCCTGGACTCCTTCTCCCCCGCGACCCGGGCGTGGTTCAGGGGCGCCTTTACCGTGCCCACGGCCGCGCAGGCGGGGGCATGGCGGGCCATCGCCGAGGAGTCCGACGTCCTGGTGGTGGCCCCCACCGGCTCGGGCAAGACCCTGGCGGCCTTCCTCGCCGCTCTCGACCAGCTGGCCCACACACCGCCGCCGGCCGAGGCGAAGCGCCGCTGTCGTGTGCTGTACGTCTCACCGCTCAAAGCGCTCGCCGTCGACGTGGAACGCAATCTGCGCAGTCCCCTGACCGGTCTGCGCCATGAGGCGGCACGGCTGGGGCTGCCGGAGCCGGAGGTGCGGGTCGGCATCAGGTCGGGCGACACGCCGCCGGCGGAGCGCCGCTCGATCGCCACGAAGCCGCCGGACATCCTCATCACCACGCCCGAGTCGCTGTTCCTGATGCTCACCTCCAGCGCGCGGGACGCGCTGCGGGGTGTCGAGACGGTGATTCTCGACGAGGTGCACGCGGTCGCCGGCACCAAACGCGGGGCCCACCTGGCGCTCTCCCTGGAGCGGCTGGACGAGCTGCTGGACCGCCCCGCGCGGCGGATCGGCCTGTCGGCCACCGTGCGCCCGGTCGACGAGGTCGCACGGTTCCTGACGCCCCAGCGCCAGGTGACCGTGGTCCAGCCACGCTCGGAGAAGTCGTTCGACCTGTCCGTGGTGGTGCCGGTGGCCGACCTCGGTGAGCTGGGCGGCTCCCCGGTCTCCGACGCCGAGGGCCAGTCCGGCGGCGAACGTCCGTCGATCTGGCCGCACGTCGAGGAACGCATCGCGGACCTGGTGATGGACCACCGCTCCACGATCGTCTTCGCCAACTCGCGCCGCCTGGCGGAGCGGCTGTGCAACAGGCTCAACGAGATCGGCCACGAGCGGCTGACCGGCCAGCCGCTGCCGGAGGACCACCGCGCCGCCGAGCTGATGGGCGAGGCCGGATCGGCCCGCGGCGCGCCCGCGGTCCTGGCCCGCGCCCACCACGGTTCGGTCTCCAAGGAGCAGCGCGCCCAGGTCGAGGAGGACCTGAAGGCCGGCCGGCTGCCCGCCGTGGTCGCCACGTCCAGCCTGGAGCTGGGCATCGACATGGGCGCGGTGGACCTGGTCGTCCAGGTGGAGTCGCCGCCGTCCGTCGCCTCGGGTCTCCAGCGGGTGGGACGGGCGGGCCACCAGGTCGGGGCAGTGTCCACCGGTGTGGTCTTCCCCAAGTACCGCGGTGACCTGGTGCAGTCGGCGGTGGTCATCGAACGGATGCGGCGCGGCGAGATCGAGGCGCTGCGCGTTCCGGCGAACCCGCTGGACGTCCTCGCGCAGCAGATCGTCGCCGCCGTGGCGGTGGACACCTGGGACGTGGAGGAACTGCTGACGCTGGTGCGCCGGGCCGCACCCTTCTCCGGGCTGCCGGAATCGGCGTACTTCGCGGTACTGGACATGCTCGCCGGCCGCTATCCGTCCGACGCGTTCTCGGAACTGCGGCCGCGCCTGGTGTGGGACCGGATCAAGGGCACGCTGACCGGACGGCCGGGGGCGTTGCGGCTGGCCGTGACGTCGGGCGGCACGATCCCGGACCGCGGGCTGTTCGGCGTGTTCCTGGCGGGCGCGGACCCGAAGAAGGGCGGCGGACGGGTCGGCGAGCTCGACGAGGAGATGGTCTACGAGTCCCGGGTGGGTGACGTGTTCACGCTGGGCACGACGTCCTGGCGGATCGAGGACATCACCCGTGACCGCGTCCTGGTTTCGCCGGCGCCGGGAGTGCCGGGCAGGCTGCCGTTCTGGAAGGGCGACCAGTTGGGCCGTCCGCTGGAGCTCGGCCGGGCGGTCGGCGGGTTCCTGCGCGAGCTGGGCGGGCTCGGTGATCGTGCGGCACGCGAGCGGCTCACCGCGGCCGGCCTGGACGCCTGGGCGGCCGACAACCTGCTGTCCTACCTCGCCGAGCAGCGGCGCGCGTGCGGGCACGTTCCGGACGACCGCACCATCGTGGTGGAGCGGTTCCGCGACGAGCTGGGCGACTGGCGGATCGTGGTGCACTCCCCGTTCGGGGCGCAGGTGCACGCTCCCTGGGCGCTGGCCCTGGCGGCCCGGCTGTCCGAGCGCTACGGCTTCGACGCCCAGGTGATGCACGCCGACGACGGCATCGTGCTGCGCTTGCCCGACGCCGATCTGCTGGGCATGGACCTGCTGGATTCCGATCCGCACGCCCGCGGCACGGAGTACGACAGCGAGGCGAGTCCGGTCGGCGCGGCGGACGTCGTCTTCGAAAAGGGCGAGGTCGAGCAGCTCGTCACCGACCAGGTGGGCGGTTCCGCGCTGTTCGCCTCCCGCTTCCGCGAATGCGCGGCCCGGGCACTCCTGCTGCCGCGCCGGGACCCGGGCCGGCGGACCCCTCTGTGGCAACAGCGTCAGCGGGCCGCGCAACTGCTCCAGGTCGCTTCGGAGTTCGGGTCGTTCCCGATCGTGCTGGAAGCGGTCCGGGAGTGCCTTCAGGACGTGTTCGACGTGCCGGGTCTCGCCGAGCTGATGGGGGACGTCGAATCACGCGCCGTGCGTCTGGTCGAGGTGACGACGCCGGAGCCGTCGCCCTTCGCACGGTCGCTGCTGTTCGGTTACGTCGCGCAGTTCCTGTACGAGGGCGATTCCCCGCTGGCGGAGCGCCGGGCAGCCGCCTTGTCGCTGGATTCGCGGCTGCTCGCGGAGCTGTTGGGCCAGGCCGAGCTGCGGGAGTTGCTGGACGCCGAGGTGCTGGCCGAACTGGAACGGGAGTTGCAGTGGCTGACCGAGGACCGGCGGATCAAGGATGTCGAGGGCGTCGCCGACCTGCTGCGCGTCCTGGGCCCGTTGACGGTGGACGAACTAGTGACGCGGGGAGCGGAGCCGGCCTGGGCCGGGGAGCTGGAGCGTTCGCGCCGCGCGATCCGGGTGCGGATCGCGGGCGGCGAACGGTTCGCCGCGGTGGAGGACGCCGGGCGGCTGCGTGACGCCCTGGGCACGGCGCTGCCGGTCGGAGTGCCCGAGGCGTTCACCGAGCCCGTGAAGGACCCGCTGGGCGACCTGCTGGCCCGGTACGCGCGGACCCACGGCCCGTTCACCACCGGGGAGGCCGCAGCCCGGTTCGGTCTGGGTGCCGCCGTCGTGGACGGGACGTTGCAGCGTCTGGCGTCGGACGGGCGCGCGGTACGGGGCGAGTTCCGGCCGGACGGTGCCGACGGCACGGCGGAGTGGTGCGACGCGGGCGTGCTGCGGCGGCTGAGGCGGCGTTCGCTGGCCGCTCTGCGGCAGGAGGTCGAACCGGTGCCGCCCAGCGTGCTCGGAGCCTTCCTGACCCAGTGGCAGCACGTCGGGACCAAGGAGTTGCGCGGCATCGACGGCCTGGCGCGCGCGATCGAGCAGTTGCAGGGTGCCGCCGTTCCGGCCTCCGCGCTGGAGCGGCTGGTGCTGCCGTCCCGAGTGGCGGACTACGCTCCCGCGCTGCTCGACCAGTTGACCGCCTCCGGCGAAGTGGTCTGGGCGGGGGCCGGTGCGCTGCCGGGCAAGGACGGCTGGGTGTCACTGCACCTCGCGGACAACGCCCCGCTCTCCCTGCCGTCGCCCGCGGCTTTGGAACTCTCACCGGTGCACCAGGCTGTTCTCTCCGCCCTGTCGGGCGGTTACGGCTTGTTCTTCCGGCAGATCGCGGACCAGGTACGCGCCGTGGCGGGCGACGGCGTCACCGAACCGGCCATCGCCGAGGCCCTGTGGGATCTGTGCTGGTCGGGGCGGCTCACCAACGACACCCTGGCGCCATTGCGGGCGTTGCTGGGCTCCGGACGCACGGCAGGATCGACGGCGCACCGCGCGGCGCGTTCCGTTCCGCGGGGCCGGTACGGCTCGATAACGGGCCGCCGGCCCACCGCGTCGCGCGGCGGCCCTCCGACGACGGCCGGCCGTTGGGCGCTGACCCCGCCGGTCGAGGCCGACCCGACGCTCCGCGCGCACGCCCTGGGCCACGCCTTGCTCGACCGGCACGGTGTGGTCACCCGGGGCGCGGTGGCCGCCGAAGGGGTCGCGGGCGGCTTCTCGGCGGTCTACCGGGTGCTGTCGGCCTTCGAGGAGACCGGGCAGTCCCGTCGCGGTTACGTGGTCGAGGGGCTCGGAGCGGCGCAGTTCGCCATGGACGGCGCCGTGGACCGGCTCCGCGCGGTACACACCGCCCGCGAGCGGGCCGAGGCCCACCCCACGACGCCCCGGGCGGTGGTCCTGGCGGCCGCCGACCCCGCCAACGCCTACGGCGCGGCCTTGCCGTGGCCCGAGCCGCCGAACACCGCGGACGCCCGCGCGGGGCACAAACCCGGCCGCAAGGCGGGCGCCCTGGTCATCCTGGTCGACGGCGCACTCACCCTGTACGTCGAGCGCGGTGGCAAGACCCTGCTGGCCTGGGAACCGGAGGACGCCCCCCGCCTGCGGGCCGCCGTCGACGCGCTGGCCGCCGCTGTACGCGACGACGCCCTCGGACGGATGACCGTGGAACGCGCCAACGGCGAGGCCGCCCTCACCTCACCGCTGGGACGGGCGCTGGAGGAAGCCGGTTTCCATCCCACCCCACGCGGCCTGCGACTGCGCGCGTGACAGCACACGACCGGTCGAGGCGGCCGGACGGCAGAAGCGGAGGATGATGAATCCATGCCCGAAGGCGACACGGTGTGGCTGGCCGCCCGCAGGCTCCGGGAAGCACTCGCGGGGCGGGTCCTCACGCGTGCAGACCTAAGGGTGCCGTCACTCGCCACGGCGACGCTGACCGGCCGCCGGGTCGACGACGTCGTGCCGCGCGGCAAGCACCTCATGGTGCGCCTCGAACAGGGCTGGACCCTGCACAGCCACCTGCGCATGGACGGCGCCTGGCGGATCTACGCCCCGGGGCAGCGCTGGCGTGGCGACCCCGACCACCAGATCCGGGCCATCCTCGGCAACGCGGACGCGGTTGCCGTCGGCTACCGCCTGCCGGTGCTCGAACTGCTGCGCACCGCCGAGGAGGACACCGCCGTCGGCCACCTCGGCCCCGATCTGCTCGGCCCGGACTGGAACGCGCCGGAAGCCGTGCGGCGTCTTCTGACCGCCCCGGACCGGCCGGTCGGCGAAGCCCTGCTGGACCAGCGCAATCTCGCGGGCATCGGCAACGTCTACAAGTGCGAACTGTGCTTCCTGCGAGGCGTCACTCCCTGGACCCCGGTCGGTGAATGCCGCGACCCGGCACGCATGGTGGCCCTGGCCCACAAGCTCCTGGACGCCAACAAGGCCCGCCACGACCACATCACCACCGGCGACCCACGACGCGGCCGCAGCCACTGGGTCTACGGCCGCGCCCACCAGCCCTGTCTGCGCTGCGGCACTGCGATCCGCCGAGCGCAGCAGGGTGATCCCGGTGGTGAGCGGGTGACTTACTGGTGTCCCTCCTGCCAGCGCGGACCGGCTCCCCCGCCCGGCGGCTGACCGGCTCGGCATCCCATCCCCGGCAAGGCCGACATCGCGGTGGCCCCGGCCGGCACCCGAGGCAGGTCCACGGGGCGCACCGCACCGAACGTTGGCCTGCGTGGCGTCGGCAACGGCCCGGGACTCGCCCCACCGCCCTGATCGCCCCCGGCAACCACCTCGGGCGTCCTCAGGACCCCGGTGAGGCCGGACTCCCGTCCTTCTCCGTCCGTCTCGCCGCCCGCACCGGCGAGAGCCGGCCGGTTCGGCGGCGTCCATCCGGCCTGCGAGACAACCGCGCGCCGCCAGGGGGAAACGTGCACGGGCAGAACGCTGAGAGTCCAGCCACCAGCGGCGATGCCCTGTTCGACAGGGCCGGCCCGACCTGGTTCCACGGCGATCCGCAGCAACGACCAGCACCAGGCCAGGCCGCACAGGGTCATAAAGGCAAGACGGATCGAACGACGAGCATTCATGACCGCCTCCCACGTCCCCGAGAGAGCGGCAGGAACCGAAAACGGTTCCTGTAGAGACAGCGATGCCCCGATCGAGTGATCACTAGCCCCATTGTCGGATGAACCGTCATGGAGTTCACTCTTCTGGGGCATGGATTGATTACACAGAGTAGCGATACTCTACTCAACGTGAAGCCGGGCCCACGGTTGGGCGGGCCGAAGCCTCGTCTTCACCAGCGCGCGCACGACCCTTGTCCGGCACCACCATCACCCCAGGAGACGCCTATGAGCCCACGCACCCATCACGGGGCCTGACCCGTCACAGGCCCCGTCAACGCCGGCCGCCACACAACGCCAAGCACGACCGCCTCTTCAACGCCCCGGAGCCGCCCCTGATCCGCGTCCGCCCTCACGGACCAGGAACGGCATCGGTTCTTCTGAAGACGTCATGCCTGGCCCGGGAACGGAGTTCCCCACCCGCCGCGCGGGGCGGGCAGACCCGGAACCGGTTCGGCCGCCGGCAGCCCCATCGGGTTTCCTGGGGGTGCTGACAGGCGCCTGTCAGCACCCCCAGGAAACCCGACCCCAACCCGCCCGGTGCCTCCGTTCCGCCCCGGTCGCGATCTCGGCCTCGGCCTGCCTCGACCCCGGCCCCGGCCGCGGGACCGGCGGCAGGACCGGCGGCAGACGGCAGACGGCAGACGGCAGACGGCAGACGGCAGACGGCAGACGGCGCCACCCAACTCCACCCCATCGAGTGACGCCCAGCCGTCCATCCTCATACCGACGACGACCTCACGCGCTCCCAGAACCCCGCACACCACCCATCCCGCCGCCCGGACCACCCCGGCGCGCAGAGGGCCCCTCCCACAGACCCATCAGGACAGTCAGAGGCCCTTCACCCGGAGGGGTAAGGGGCCAAAAGGATTTTCACCCGGCAGGACCCACGACCACCACACCAAGGGGCCCAGCTCCGCAACAGAGGCCACCCCGGGCCGGCACGGAGGCCCGAAGGCTACCCGCACTAAGCCATCGCATGGGGCGGGCAGGCCCCGTCCCGGAGCACGACCGCAGGCCACTCGGTCGATCGGACCGGCCAGGTCAGGTCAGACCTTGCTCTGGCCAGTGCCGACGTTCTCCGCCTGGAACATCCAGTGATGCTTCTCGAGGTCGGCGCAGAGGCCGATGAGGATGTCCTGGGTGACGGGGTCCGGGGCGTCGGTGGACTGGATGCGCTCGCGGACCCGGAGGATGACGGCGGCCAGGCCGGCGACCATCACGTCGACGACGTCCTTGTCGTTGATCCAGCCGTCCGTGACGCTGTCCATGCCGCTGGTCTTGGCGACGGTCTCGGCGCGGCCGTCCGGGGAGACGCCGAGGGCGGAGGCACGTTCGGCGACCGTGTCCGCGTAGGTGCGGGCGGTGGAGACGACATCGTCGAGCTGGAGGTGTACGGAGCGGAAGCGGGAACCTACGACGTTCCAGTGCACCTGCTTGGCGACCAGGGACAGGTCGAGCAGGTCCACCAGAGTGCCTTGGAGAGCGTCACCCACGATCTTGCGGGCCTCGTCGGGCAGCGTGCTCTTCACGACAGTCATGGTGCGACCTCCTGCGTGGATTACGTCCGTTTGATCCACGTTACGTCTGCCCCCTCGGGGACCGCGAAACGTTCATGGAGTGACGGAGCAGGAAAGCGTCGGTGGGGATACGGGGGAACGACTACGGCCGAGGTCCCGGTGCGGGATTGCCGCAGGGGGACCCCGGCCGTTGCCAGGTCGCAGGGGCAGGATCAGGGAGGGGAGCCGGGCCGTCAGGCCGCGACGACCTCCGCGACCTCCGCCTGAGGGGCCTTGATCGTGACGCGTTTGCCGGGTACCGGCACGTGCGTGATGGTTTCCAGCCGCACTGGCGCGGGAGCAGTCTCCGAGGTCGCCGACTGGGCCAGCTCGGCGAGCGAGAGCTCGTCGCTGACCTCACGCATGACCTCGGACATTCGCACGTCGAGGGCGTCGCAGATCGCGGAGAGCAGTTCGGAGGAGGCTTCCTTCTGGCCGCGCTCCACCTCTGAGAGGTAGCCGAGCGAGACCCGGGCCGATGCCGAGACCTCGCGCAGAGTGCGGCCCTGACGTTGGCGCTGCCGACGCAGTACGTCACCCAGCAGGCGACGGAGCAGAATCATCGGTGCCTCCTTCCTCGGACCGCGGGACCACAAGCTTCTCGCCCCACCGTACCGCCTCCGGCTTCGGCCGTGCGGGGAGCGATGACGTGTTCACTCAGGGCTGCAAACATCAGAAACTTCCGGGCTGTTCCGTATCCTTAGCTTTCCCGTTTTCCCGCGCTTCACCGGAAGGTGGTCCGTCCGGCGCCGACAGCGCGTCCACCAGCAGTTCCAGCGCACCCCGGACCGCGGCGACGCGGATGGCGGAGCGGTCGCCGGACAGGGTGAGGGGGACGACGGCCGCGTGGGAGGGGCCGGCCACCGCGACGTAGACCGTTCCGACGGGCTTGCCGTCCTGGGGGGCGGGACCGGCCACCCCGGTCGTCGCGAGGCCCCAAGTGGCGCTGAGGCGGTCGCGGACGCCGCGGGCCATGGACCGGGCGACGTCGGGGTCCACCGCGCCGCGGTCGGCCAGCAACCCGGCGTCGACTCCGAGGAGTTCGTGCTTGAGCCGCGTGGCGTACGCGGTCACGGAACCGGCGAAGGCGCTGGACGCGCCCGGCACCGACGTCAGTTCGGCCGCCACCAGCCCACCGGTGAGCGACTCGGCGACCGCGAGGGTCTCACCGCGTCGCGTGAGCAGACGCAGCGCGGTGGCCGCAACGGAGGCGTCGGGGCGGCCCGTGCCGTCCTCCGGCGTCGTCACGTCTGCGGCCTGCGGACCGCGGCCGTACCCGCGATGCCGTTCGCGATGCCGTCCGGCTCGGCGTCCTCCGCGGTGTCCACCGCACCGGAAGCCGTGGCCCCGGAGGGCGGCACCTCACCGGAGGCGTCAGCGACGTCCGCGGGAGTGGCGGCACCGTCGGCCACCACGGAACCGGAGTCAGTAGCAGCCCCGGCACCCCCAGCGCCCTCGGCTCCGTCGACCGCCGCACCATCGGCACCGGAGGCACCGCCGACCACGCCCCCGCCAGCACCCAAGGCACCGCCGACCACGCCACCGGCACCCCCCGAGGCGCCATCGACCACCTCACCCTCAACCACCGCACCGCCAAGACTCGAGCCACCGTCGACCACGCCACCGCCAACACCCGAGGCACCGTCGACCACGCCACCGGCAACACCCGAGACACCGCCGACCACGCCACCGGCACCCCCCGAGGCACCATCGACCACCTCACCCCCAGCCACCTCACCGCCGTCAGCATCCGCACCGCCAGCAACGCCGGAGGCACCGCCAGCGTCCGCACCACCGCCGGCCACCGCACCCCCAGCAACACCCAAGGCACCAGCGCCCGCACCGCCAGCAGCACCCGAAGCACCGCCCGCATCCGCACCCCCAACGGCCGCACCGTCGGAGACGCCACCACCGTCGGAGACACCCGCCCCGTCGGAGACACCCACACCGTCGGAGACACTCGCACCGTCGGAGACACCCGCCCCGTCGGCGAGCCCCCCTCCCCCGGCGGAAAAGCCTCTCGCCCGTGCCAGGCTCGCCCTGCGCAGGACCACCGCCTGGCGGACGTAGTCGAGGCCGGTGAGGACGGTGAGGACCACCGCGGCGGCCATGAACCAGCCGCGGAGGCTGGCCAGGGGGCCGGTGAGGATGAGGACATACATGCCGACGGCGACGCCCTGGGTGAGCGTCTTCAGTTTGCCGCCGCGGCTGGCGGGGATCACGGCGTGCCGGATCACCCAGAAGCGCATGAGGGTGATGCCGACCTCGCGGAAGAGGATGACCGCGGTGACCCACCAGGGCAGGTCGCCCAGGGCGGACAGGCCGATGAGGGCGGCGCCCATGATCGCCTTGTCGGCGATCGGGTCGGCGATCTTGCCGAAGTCGGTCACCATGTCGTACCGGCGGGCGATCTCGCCGTCGAACAGGTCGGTGATCATCGCGACGGCGAACGCGGCCCAGGCGAAGGAGCGCCAGGCCGGGTCGTGGCCGTCGCCGTGCAGGAGCAGCAGGACGAAGCCGGGCACCAGCAGCAGGCGCAGCATGGTGAGGGCGTTGGCGACGTTCCACAGCTTGACCGGGCGGACCACCGCGTCCTGGAGGTGGTCGCCGCGGTCCCCGGCGGCCGCGGCGGGGCGGTGGCCGCCGGCGGCGCTCGCGGGTACTCCGGTCATCCGCAGACCCCCCGGGTACCGCCGGCCAGCGGCTCGGCGACGAGGTCGACGCCGTCGGTGTCCACCACCTTCGCGGTGACCATGCTTCCCGGGGCGAGGCCGTGGCGTTCCGTCAGCAGGATCTGGCCGTCGGTCTCCGGCGCCTGGTGGGCGGCCCGGCCGACGGCCGCGTACTCCTCGCCGTCCCCGTCCCCGTGCCCACCACTTCCACCGACGCCGGAACCGGCCCCGTCGATCGCGGAACCGTCCGCTGACCCGTCCGCGAAGCCCGCGGAGACGGACTCCACCAGTACCTCCACCGTCTCGCCGAGCCGGTCCTCCGCGCGCTGCGCGGTGAGTTCCTCGGCGAGCCGGGAGATGTGGGCCAGCCGGTCGGAGACCACGTCCTGCGGGAGCTTGCCGTCGTAGCCGGCGGCCTCGGTGCCCTCCTCGTCGGAGTAGCCGAACACGCCGACGGCGTCGAGCCGGGCGCCGTTGAGGAAGCGTTCCAGTTCGGCGAGGTCGGCCTCGGTCTCACCGGGGAAGCCGACGATGAAGTTGGAGCGCACCCCCGCCTGGGGGGCCTTGCCGCGGATGGTCTCCAGCAGCTCCAGGAAGCGGTCCGTGTCGCCGAAGCGGCGCATGGCGCGCAGCACGCCGGGCGCGGAGTGCTGGAAGGACAGGTCGAAGTAGGGGGCGACCTTGGGGGTGCCGGTGAGCACGTCGATCAGGCCGGGGCGCATCTCGGCGGGCTGGAGGTAGCTGACCCGGATGCGCTCGATGCCGTCGACGGCGGCGAGTTCCGGCAGCAGGGTCTCCAGCAGGCGGATGTCGCCGAGGTCCTTGCCGTAGGAGGTGTTGTTCTCGCTGACCAGCATGACCTCCTTGACGCCCTGCTCGGCCAGCCAGCGGGTCTCGCCGAGCACGTCGGAGGGGCGCCGGGAGACGAACGAGCCGCGGAAGGAGGGGATGGCGCAGAAGGCGCAGCGGCGGTCGCAGCCGGAGGCGAGCTTGACGGAGGCCACCGGTCCGCCGTCGAGCCGGCGGCGCAGCGGGGTGCGGGGGCCGGAGGCGGGGGCGATGCCCTCGGGCAGGTCCGCCGGGACGTTCTGCGGGGCGGGCTGGGCGTGGCCGGGCAGCGCGACGGTGGCGTTCTGCCGTTCGGCGGGGCTGATCGGCAGCAGCTGCCTGCGGTCGCGCGGGGTGTGCGGGGCGTGCACACCGCCGGACAGGATGGTGCGCAGCCGGTCGGAGATGTCGGCGTAGTCGTCGAAGCCCAGGACCGCGTCGGCCTCGGGCAGCGCCTCGGCGAGTTCCTTGCCGTACCGCTCGGCCATGCAGCCGACCGCGACGACGGCCTGGGTGCGGGCCTGGCCCTTGAGGTCGTTGGCCTCCAGGAGGGCGTCGACGGAGTCCTTCTTGGCGGCGTCGACGAAGCCGCAGGTGTTGACGACGGCGACGTCGGCGTCCGAGGCGTCCTCCACGAGGCGCCAGCCGTCCGCCGCCAGACGGCCGGCGAGCTCTTCGGAGTCCACCTCATTGCGCGCGCAGCCGAGAGTGACCAGAGCGACGGTACGGGGTTCGGGCATGGGCTCAGCCTACTTTGTCCGAGCCCGCGCGCCTTCCGCGAGGGCCGTCACCGGCGTCCCGTCCGGGCCGGCCCCGCGAGGGCGCGGCCCGTCCCGGGCGCCGGGGCGCGAGGACGGGCCGGGCGGTCGGCGGTCAGCCGGCCTGCGGATTGCCCGGGGTGAAGTCGGTACGGACCAACTGCCCGTTGCCGCCGGCGGTGCCGAGGTCCTTGCCGTTGACGAACAGCTGGACGGCGCCGGCGTTGCCCAGGACCAGCGAGATCTTCTTGTCGTCGGTGAAGGTCTTGGACTGGCCCTGGCCGAGCAGGCCCTGGAAGAGGGTGTTGCCGTTGGCCCCGGTGGCCGACACCCAGCTCTTGCCGCCGCCCGCGGTGAGTTTCACCACGACCTTGTTGGCAGGCACGGCCGCGATGGGGCTGTTGCTGGGCTGGGTGGAGGGCAGGGTCGAGGGCGCGGTGCTGCCCGGCGCGGAAGGGGCGGCGGACGGAGCGGAGGCGGAGGGACGGCTGCTGGGGCCCTGCTGGGAGGCGTGGCCGGCCACCTGCTGGCTGCCGCCGCCGCTGAACATGGTGAAGCCGACGAAGGCGACGACCACGACGATCGCGGCGATCATGGCGGCCGTCCAGTTGGGGCGGCGCGGTTCGACGCGGACCCGGTCGGTGTCGTACATCGGCGCGACCGGGGTGGGTTCCGGGCGTCCGCCGTGCTCGGCGTCGTAACGGTCGACGAGCGGATCGGGGTCGATGCCGACGGCCCGCGCGTAGGCACGGATATGGCCGCGGGCGTACACGTCGCCGCCGCAGGGGCCGAAGTCGTCCAGTTCGATGGCGCGCACGAGCGGCACCCGGACCCGGGTGGCGGCGCTGACCGCGTCGACGGTCAGGCCGGCGTCCCTGCGTCCCCGGGCCAGGATCAGGCCGATCGAGGGGGTGGACGAGGGCACGTCCGAAGCGGAGGAAGGAGCGTCGGAGGAGGAGTTGCCGATGGACACGGGGACGCCTTTCAAACGTGTAGCCACCTGCTGGAAATTCAGTCTAGGGGCGCTCTGCGAACAGCGGGCAACCGGGCGGCCATCGAGTGTCCGCCATCGGGGTCCGGCCGGATCGCGTCCGTGCGGAGGGGCAGGCATCCATTCACGGGCTCCCTTCTCCATTTTGACGTATGAACGGCACGAACGGTTGCCCGCAACACCGCACCGGTGGGCGTCCGCCGTCGGTGCTCCGGCCAACCACCGGTGCTCCGGCCAGCCGTCCGTGCTCCGGCCGACCACCAGTACTCCGGCCAGCCGTCCGTGCTCCGGCCAACCACCAGTACTCCGGTCAGCCGTCCGTGCTCCGGCCAACCACCGGTACACCGGTCAGCCGTCCGTGTTCCAGCCGGCCACTGGTGCTCCGGTCAGCCGTCCGTGCTCCGGCCGACCACCAGTACTCCGGTCAGCCGCCGCCGCTGATCTCGGCGAGTACTCCGTCCAGGTCGTCCGGCTTGATCAGCACGTCACGCGCCTTCGACCCCTCGCTGGGCCCCACGATGTTGCGGGACTCCATCAGGTCCATGAGCCTGCCCGCTTTGGCGAATCCCACGCGCAGTTTGCGCTGGAGCATCGAGGTCGAGCCGAACTGGGTGGAGACGACCAGCTCGACGGCCTGCATCAGCAGGTCGAGGTCGTCGCCGATCTCCTCGTCGATCTCCTTCTTCGGGCCGGCGCCGACCATGACGTCCTGGCGGTAGGACGGGGTGAACTGGGCCTTGCAGTGGTCGACGACGCCCTGGACCTCGTCCTCGGTGACGAACGCGCCCTGGAGCCGGACCGGCTTGTTCGCGCCCATCGGCAGGAAGAGCGCGTCGCCCTTGCCGATGAGCTTCTCGGCGCCGGGCTGGTCGAGGATGACGCGGCTGTCGGCGAGCGAGGAGGTGGCGAACGCCAGCCGGGAGGGCACGTTGGCCTTGATCAGGCCGGTGACCACGTCGACGCTGGGCCGCTGGGTGGCGAGGACCAGGTGGATGCCGGCCGCGCGGGCCAGCTGGGTGATGCGGACGATGGAGTCCTCGACGTCGCGCGGGGCGACCATCATCAGGTCGGCCAGCTCGTCGACGATCACCAGCAGGTACGGGTAGGGGACCAGCTCGCGTTCGCTGCCCTCCGGCGGCTTGGCCTTGCCGGAGCGGATGGCGGCGTTGAAGTCGTCGATGTGGCGGTAGCCGTAGGCGGCCAGGTCGTCGTAGCGCAGGTCCATCTCGCGCACCACCCACTGGAGGGCCTCGGCGGCCTTCTTGGGGTTGGTGATGATCGGGGTGATCAGGTGCGGGATGCCCTCGTAGGCGGTCAGCTCGACCCGCTTGGGGTCGACCAGCACCATCCGGACCTCCTCCGGGGTGGCGCGGACCATGATCGAGGTGATCAGGCAGTTGATGCACGAGGACTTGCCGGAACCGGTCGCGCCGGCCACCAGGACGTGCGGCATCCTGGCGAGGTTGGCGGTGACGTAGCCGCCTTCGACGTCCTTGCCGAGGGCGACGGTCATCGGGTGTTCCTCGCCGATGGCCTGCGCCGAACGGAGGACGTCACCGAGGTTGACCATCTCGCGGTCGGAGTTGGGGATCTCGATGCCCACGGCCGACTTGCCCGGGATCGGGCTTATGATCCGCACATCCGGGCTGGCCACCGAGTAGGCGATGTTCTTGGCCAGCGCGGTGATCCGCTCGACCTTCACCGCCGGACCGAGTTCCACCTCGTAGCGGGTGACGGTCGGGCCGCGGCTGAACCCGGTGACGGTGGCGTCGACCTTGAACTCGCCGAACACCCCGCTGAGCGCCGCCACCACCGCGTCGTTGGCCGCGCTGCGGGTCCGCCCGGGGCCGCCGCGCTCCAGCAGGTCCAGCGGCGGCAGCGCGTACGTGATGTCGCCGGAGAGCATCAACTGCTCGGCCCGCGGCGGCAACGGGTCGCCCTCGGGCACCACGGGCCGCTTCGTCAGGTCGGCAACGGTCCCCTCCCCCGCCTTCGCCGCCTTGCCCGTGCCGGGGCCGGCGGAGCCGGAGCCGGAGCCGGCGGTGGCCGGGGTCCTCGCCGGGGCGCCGGTGCCGCCGCTGCCGTCGGCGTCGCCCTGGCCGGCCGGGCGGGCGCCGGTACGGCCGCCGGGGGGCACGGTGCGGAGGGAACTGGTGAGGTCGGCCACGAGCGGCGAGGGCTGTACGCCGTGCAGCACCGCGCCGTCCAGCGCGGCGGCCGCGGCCGCGGCGACGTCGACCGCGTTGGGGTCGCGCTTGGTGAAGTCCGCCACCGCCCCGGGCTCCGGCGTACCGGCCTCCTGCCCGCGCCGGGGACGGCGGCGCCGGCCGATCTCGGCGGCCTCGACGGCGTCGGGCGACTCGGCGGGGGCCGCGGAGCTCGATCCGCCGCGCCGGGCCGGTACCGGGGTGTCGTCGGCGGCGAGGCCGTCCTCGTCGTCGAACGGGTCGGCGTCCTCGTCGGTCTCCGGGGGCAGGTAGAGCCCCAGGCGGGTGCCGATCTGCTTCAGGCGCTGCGGGATCGCGTTGACCGGGGTGGCGGTGACCACCAGGAAACCGAAGAGGGTGACCAGGGCCAGCAGGGGCACCGCGAGGGTCGAGCCGACGGTGAACAGCAGCGGCTTGGACGCCGCCCAGCCGATCAGGCCGCCGGCGTCGCGCAGGGCCTGCGCGCCCTGGCCCCGGCCGGGGGCGCCGCACGCGATGTGCACCATGCCGAGCACGCCGATCAGCAGCGCGGACAGCCCGATGACGATGCGTCCGTTGGCGTCCTGCTGCTCCGGGTGCCGCATCAGGCGGACCGCGACGATCGCCAGCAGTATCGGCACCAGCAGGTCGAGCCGGCCGAACGCGCCGGTGACCAGCATCTCCACCAGGTCGCCGACCGGGCCGCTGAGGTTGGACCAGGTGCCGGCCGCGGTGACCAGGGCCACGCCGAGCAGCAGCAGCGCCAGGCCGTCCTTGCGGTGGGCCGGGTCC
The DNA here is from genome assembly GCF_027947535.2 of Streptantibioticus silvisoli. Classification (GTDB taxonomy): domain Bacteria; phylum Actinomycetota; class Actinomycetes; order Streptomycetales; family Streptomycetaceae; genus Streptantibioticus_C; species Streptantibioticus_C silvisoli. Next base: position 10,673 of record NZ_JAAGKO020000068.1, on the reverse strand, counting down.
AGGCCGCGGGCGCCGCGCCCGACACCGCGGAAGACGGCGCCGACGCTGTGCGCGAACCCCAGCCACACCGCGCGCACCAGCCGGTAGACGCCGCCGGTGGGACTCGGGGCGGGTTTCGGCGCGGGCCTGACGGCCTTCTTGACCGGCGGCTTCCTCCCGGTGGCCTTGCCGCCCTTGACGGGCGGTGCCGCGCTGCGGCGGGCCGCCGTTTTCTTGGCCGGCACCGCGGCGGCCTTGCCACGCCCGGCGCGCTGTGCGGGCGCCGTAGCGCTGCTGGAGCCCTTGCCGGACGTACGTGAGGCCATGGTGCGACATTACCGCCGTTGCCCCGGCGCCGACACGCCTGACAGACCTTCGCCCGTTCGTGTCGCCGCGCCCCGCCCGCACGGTGAGCGGGCGTCAGACGCGATGCCCGTCGTGCGCCGGAGCCCGCCCGTCCGCTCCGGCCGCCGAAGACCTCGGGACCCCGCGAAGACGCCCGCCGCCGAAGACCTCACGCCACCGCGAAGACATCCGCCCCCGAAGGCCCGGTCACCGGTGAAGACCTCCACCCGACGACCCCGGTACGCCGCGAAGGCGCCCGACCGCCCCCGAAGACACCCGCCCCCAGAAGACCTCACCGCACCCCGAAGACCTCCACCCCGGAAAACCCCTGTGCACCGAGAAGCCCCGCGCCCAAGACCTTCCCGCCGACCCCCGGAGGGCCGCTCAGGCCTGTGGGGGCAGCGAGGGGCCGCTGTGGTCGGCGCCGGGCTCCAGCGCGTCCAGGGCGCGTCGCAGGCCGGTCAGCTTGCGTTCCAGGTGGGCGGCGGTGGCCACCGCGGCGGCGTCGGCGGACTCGTCGAGCTGCTTGGTGAGCGCCTCGGCCTGCTCCTCGACGGCGGCCAGCCGGGCGGACAGTTCGGCCAGCACCCCCGCCGACTCCCGGCCGCCGCCGCCCTGCTCGCCCTGTTCCAGCTGGAGCCGCAGCAGGGCCGCCTGCTCGCGCAGCTGGCAGTTCTTCATGTACAGGTCGACGAAGACCGACACCTTGGCGCGCAGGACCCACGGGTCGAACGGCTTGGAGATGTAGTCGACCGCGCCGGCCGCGTAGCCGCGGAAGGTGTGGTGCGGGCCGTGGTTGATGGCGGTCAGGAAGATGATCGGGATGTCGCGGGTGCGTTCGCGCCGCTTGATGTGCGCGGCCGTCTCGAAACCGTCCATACCCGGCATCTGCACGTCGAGCAGGATGACCGCGAAGTCGTCCGTGAGCAGCGCCTTGAGCGCTTCCTCCCCGGACGATGCCCGCACCAGCGTCTGATCGAGCGCGGAGAGGATCGCCTCCAGCGCCAGCAGATTCTCCGGCCGGTCATCGACCAGGAGGATCTTGGCCTTCTGCACCATGGCCCGCCCTCCTCGTCCCGGCAGCATTCCGGGCGCCGCCCCCAGGGACGACTCCCGTACGCCGTCCGTCCTTGTGCCGGTCATGGTAGCCGCACCCTGTCGCTCGCCACACCCTGTCACCGCCATGTCACTGTGCCCGAAGCAAAAACGTGGCGAGGCACGAATAGGTTCCCCGCCCCCAGCACTCTCACACCCGGCGGGGCGTGTCGGAGCGCCGGATGACGCAATCTCACCCTGCTCTCATCCACTCGTCACCGGATGGCCATACCGGCACCGGGAAATCCATGATCCGCCGGGCGCGGATCACAGATTTCCCGGTCACCGTTCCCACGTCAACGGGCGTTCATGTACTGCTTCATGATGGCCAGAAGGTGATCGGTGTCGACCGGTTTGGTGACGTACGCGCTCGCGCCGGAGTCCAGGGCCTTCTCCTTGTCGCCCTTCATCGCCTTCGCGGTCAGCGCGATGATCGGCAGGTCGGCGAACTGCGGCATCCGGCGGATGGCCGAGGTCGTCGCGTAACCGTCCATCTCCGGCATCATGATGTCCATCAGCACCACGGAGACGTCGTCGTGCTGCTCCAGCACCTCGATGCCCTCGCGGCCGTTCTCCGCGTACAGCACGGTCAGGCCGTGCTGCTCCAGGACGCTGGTGAGCGCGAAGACGTTGCGGATGTCGTCGTCGACGATCAGCACCTTCTCGGCGTTGAACGCGGACGGCACCCGGGTGACGCCGAGCTGCCGGGGCTCCTCCGGGCCGGACCAGGGCTCCAGCCGGCCGGTTCCGTGCCCGGCGGGCTCGGCACCGACCGGCGCGGACGAGCGGCGGCGGCGCGACAGCCCGCCGCGGCCGTAGACCGGGCCGCCGAAGTCGCCGGGCCCGGACGCGGCCGCCTCCAGTTCCGAGACCGCGCCGGCGTCGGTGATCTCGGCGGAGGCGAACTCCTTCGGGGTCAGCTCACCGCTGCTCAGCGGCAGGTACAAGGTGAACGTCGAGCCGCGGCCCGGCTCGCTGTCGGCCTGGATCTCGCCGCCGAGCAGCCGGGCGATCTCGCGGCTGATGGACAGCCCCAGGCCGGTGCCGCCGTACTTGCGGCTGGTGGTGCCGTCGGCCTGCTTGAAGGCCTCGAAGATCACCCGCATCTTGCTGGCCGCGATGCCGATACCGGTGTCGGTGACCGAGAAGGCGACCATCGGCTGGTCGGCGTTGGTCAGCGAGCCGTTCTCCAGCAGCTGTTCGCGGATGGCGACCGGGATGTCCGGGCCGGCCGGGCGGATGACAAGTTCCACCGCGCCGGCGTCGGTGAACTTCACCGCGTTCGACAGCAAGTTGCGCAGCACCTGGAGCAGCCGCTGCTCGTCGGTGTGCAGGGTGACCGGCAGCTCCGGGGAGACGCGGATGGAGAAGTCCAGGCCCTTTTCCGCGGTCAGCGGGCGGAAGGTCGCCTCGACGTAGTCGACCAGCTGGACCAGGGCGATCCGGGTGGGGCTGACGTCCATCTTGCCCGCCTCGACCTTCGACAGGTCCAGGATGTCGTTGATCAGCTGGAGCAGGTCGGAGCCGGCGCCGTGGATGGTCTCGGCGAACTCCACCTGCTTGGGCGACAGGTTGGCGTCCGCGTTGTCGGCGAGCAGCTTGGCCAGGATCAGCAGCGAGTTGAGCGGGGTGCGCAGCTCGTGCGACATGTTGGCCAGGAACTCCGACTTGTACCGCATGGAGATCGCCAGCTGTTCGGCGCGCTCCTCCAGCACCTGCCGGGCCTCCTCGATCTCGGTGTTCTTCACCTCGATGTCGCGGTTCTGCTGGGCCAGCAGCTTGGCCTTGTCCTCCAGCTCGACGTTGGACGCCTGGAGCGCGCTCTGCCGGTTCTCCAGCTCGGCCGAGCGGTCGCGCAGCTGGACGGTCAGCTCCTGGGACTGCTCCAGCAGCCCCTCGGTCTTGGTGTTGACCGAGATGGTGTTGACGCTGGTGGCGATCATCTCGGCGATCTGGCTGAGGAAGTCCTTCTGGATCGGGGTCAGCGGCTGGAAGGCGGCCAGTTCGATCACGCCGAGGATGCGGTCCTCGAACAGCACCGGCAGCACGATGACGTGGGCCGGCGGCGCCTCCCCCAGTCCCGATGCGATCTTCAGGTAACCCGACGGCACGTTCTCCACCAGGATGGAACGCTTCTCCACCGCCGCCTGCCCGATCAGCGACTCACCGGGCAGGAACGACGTCGGCATGGTGCGGCGCGAGTAGCCGTAGGAGCCGATCAGCCGCAGCTCGTAGCTCTCGCCGTCGGCGCCGCCGATCTCGCCGCCCTCACCGGACTCGCCGATCTCCTGGGCCAGGAAGAACGCGCCGTGCTGCGCGGAGACCACCGGGGTCAGCTCGCTCATGATCAGCTCGGCGACGTCCAGCAGGTCCCGGCGGCCCTGCATGAGACCGGAGATGCGCGCCAGGTTGCCCTTGAGCCAGTCCTGCTCCTTGTTGGCGAGCGTGGTCTCGCGCAGCTTGACGATCATCGTGTTGATGTTGTCCTGGAGCTCCAGGATCTCGCCGGCCGCGTCCACGTCGATCTTCAGGTTCAGGTCGCCGCGGGTCACCGCGGTGGCGACCTCCGCGATGTTGCGCACCTGGTTGGTCAGGTTGTTCGCCATCAGGTTCACCGAGTCGGTGAGGTCGCGCCAGATGCCGGAGACCCCCGGCACCCGCGCCTGGCCGCCGAGCCGGCCCTCGGTGCCCACCTCGCGGGCCACCCGGGTCACCTCGTCACCGAACGCCGACAGCTGACCGACCATCGTGTTGATGGTGGTCTTCAGCTCCAGGATCTCCCCGCGCGCGTCCACGTCGATCTTCTTCGACAGGTCGCCCTTGGCCACCGAGGTGGTGACCATCGCGATGCTGCGCACCTGGTTGGTCAGGTTGGACGCCATCGAGTTCACCGACTCGGTGAGGTCCTTCCAGGTACCGGCCACCCCGGGAACCCGGGCCTGCCCGCCGAGCCGGCCCTCGGTACCCACCTCGCGGGCCACCCGGGTCACCTCGTCACCGAACGCCGACAGGGTGTCGACCATGGTGTTGATGGTGCCGGCGAGCTGCGCGACCTCACCGCGCGCCTCCACCGTGCTCTTCTTCGTCAGGTCGCCGTTGGCCACCGCGGTGGCCACGTCCGCCAGGCTGCGCACCTGGTTGGTCAGGTTGCTGGCCATCAGGTTGACGTTGTCGGTGAGGTCCTTCCAGATGCCGGAGACCCCGCGCACCCGGGCCTGGCCGCCCAACTGGCCCTCGGTACCCACCTCGCGGGCCACCCGGGTCACCTCGTCACCGAACGCCGACAGCTGGTCCACCATCGTGTTGACGGTGGTGACCAGCGCCAGGATCTCGCCCTTGGCGTCGACGGTGATCTTCTTCGACAGGTCACCGTTGGCCACCGCCGTCGTCACCTGCGCGATGTTGCGCACCTGGTCGGTGAGGTTCGACGCCATCAGGTTCACCGACTGCGTCAGGTCCTTCCAGGTACCCGACACCCCCTGCACGTCCGCCTGCCCGCCGAGCCGGCCCTCGGTACCCACGTCCCGGGCCACCCGGGTGACCTGCTCGGCGAACGCCGACAGCTGGTCGACCATCGTGTTGATGGTGTTCTTCAGCTCCAGGATCTCCCCGCGCGCGTCCACGTCGATCTTCTGCGACAGGTCACCGTTGGCCACCGCCGTGGCCACCTGGGCGATGTTGCGCACCTGGGTGGTCAGGTTGCCGGCCATGCCGTTGACGGAGTCGGTCAGGTCGCGCCACACACCGGCGACGCCCGGCACCTGCGCCTGCCCGCCGAGCCGGCCCTCGGTACCCACGTCCCGGGCCACCCGGGTGACCTGGTCGGCGAACGCCGACAGCTGGTCGACCATCGTGTTGATGGTGTTCTTCAGCTCCAGGATCTCCCCGCGCGCGTCGACCTCGATCTTCTGCGTCAGGTCGCCGTTGGCCACCGCCGTCGTCACCTGGGCGATCTGCCGCACCTGCGAGGTGAGGTTGCCCGCCATGAAGTTGACGGAGTCCGTCAGGTCCTTCCAGGTGCCCGACACGCCGTCCACCCGCGCCTGACCGCCCAGCCGCCCCTCGGTGCCCACGTCACGGGCCATCCGCGTCACCTGCGCGGCGAACGAGGACAGCTGGTCCACCATGCGGTTGACGGTGTTCTTCAGCTGGAGCATCTCGCCGGAGACGTCCACGGTGACCTTCTGCGACAGGTCGCCGTTGGCCACCGCCGTCGTCACCTGCGCGATGTTGCGCACCTGGCCGGTGAGGTTGCGGAAGGCGGTGTTGACCGAATCCGTCAGGTCCTTCCAGGTACCCGCCGCGCCCGACACCTGCGCCTGACCGCCCAGCTCACCCTCGACGCCGATCTCCCGGGCCACCCGGGTCACCTCGGAACCGAACGCGGACAGCTGGTCGACCATCGTGTTGACGGTGTTCTTCAGCTCCAGCATCTCGCCGGAGACGTCGACCGTGACCTTCTGCGACAGGTCGCCGTTGGCCACCGCCGTCGTCACCTGCGCGATGTCGCGCACCTGCGCGGTGAGGTTGCGGAACGCGGTGTTGACCGAATCCGTCAGGTCCTTCCAGGTACCCGCCGCCCCCGGCACCTGCGCCTGACCGCCCAGCTGGCCCTTCGCGCCGACCTCGCCGGCCACCCGGGTGACCTCGCCGGCGAACGTGCGCAGCGTCTCGGTCATGCCGTTGATCGTCTCGGCCAGCTGCGCGACCTCGCCGCGCGCCGCGATGGTGATCTTCTGCGTCAGGTCGCCGTTGGCCACCGCGGTGGTGACCTGGGCGATCTCCCTCACCTGATCGGTCAGATTTCCGGCCATCAGGTTGACGGAGTCGGTGAGGTCCTTCCAAACCCCCGCCACGCCCGGCACCTGTGCCTGGCCGCCCAACTCGCCCTCGGTACCCACCTCGCGGGCCACCCGGGTCACCTCGGAGGCGAACGACGAGAGCTGGTCGACCATCGTGTTGACGGTGTTCTTCAGCTGGAGCATCTCGCCGTCCACATGGACGGTGACCTTCCGCGACAGGTCACCGTCGGCGACCGCCGTCGTGACCAGCGAGATGTCGCGCACCTGCGCGGTCAGCCGGGAGGCCATCGTGTTGACCGAATCCGTCAGGTCCTTCCACGAACCCGCCATCCCGCGCACCGTGGCCTGGCCGCCGAGCTTGCCCTCGGTACCGACCTCACTGGCGACCCGGGTGACCTCCTCGGTGAACGCCGCCAGCTGGTCCACCAGCCCGTTGACCGTCCGGCCCACCTTGAGGAACTCGCCGCGCAACGGGTGCCCGCCGCCGCCCTCACCGCCCTGCGCCCGCAGGTCCATCCGCTGTTCCAGGTCGCCCTCCGCGACCGCCGACAGCACCCGGCCCACCTCGGACACCGGCCGCACCAGGTCGTCGACCAGCGCGTTGGACGCGTCGATCGCCGCGGCCCACGAACCCTCCGACGCCCCGACCTTCAGCCGCTCCGACAGGCGCCCCTCCCGGCCCACCACCCGGCGCACCCGCGCCAGCTCACCGGTCAGGTGCTGGTTGCGGTCGGCGACCTCGTTGAACACCACGGCGATGTCCGCCATGATCCCGTCGCCCGGGACGTTCAGCCGTTTGCGGAAACTGCCGTCCCGCATCGCGGCCAGGGCGGACAGCAGTTTGTGCAGCGAGGCCGTGTCGACCTCGGTGGTACCGCCCGATCGGGAGCGAGCACCCTTCGCACGCGCGGCCGGACCACGCGACGATGCACCAGTCTCCACCGTGTCCCTCCCAGAGGGTCGTCCTCGACTGCCCTGGCTCTTGCCCCTGCCCAAGGCATTCCCAGTGTTTCACCCCGACCGCGCCCGGCCATAACCGTTCTGCGGCATCCACCGCCCGTCACGGTCCGATCACGACGGAAAACACCCGCAACCGGCACGCGCGCCGCCCCAACGGGTAAGTAACCTGGCATCGGGTTGCCCGCCACGTGCCGGGCGTACACCTGGGCCGCGGAGGGGTGCCGCCAGACATGCGCGAGCAGAGCGCCGAACGGAAGGACTCGCCCGCGCCCCCATCCGGGTTCGCGGCCGGCCACCGCCCACCCGGGCGGAACGGCACCGGACGGCCCGACGCCGAGCCGGGTGACCTGCGACACACGAGGAGCCAATTGATCACCGCGCGGGCAGCCGCCACCTTCGAGCCGGTCGGACGTTCCGTCGCCACCGCCCGCGCCTTCGTGCGCGACACGCTCCAGGGGTGGGGGTTCGCCGACGTCACCGACGACGCCGTCGTCCTGACCAGCGAACTCGTCACCAACGCCGTGGTCCACGCCGGCACCGCCGCCGACGTGGTGTGCCTGCGCCAGCCGGGCTCGGTCCGCATCGAGGTCGCCGACCAGTACCCGGAACGCGAGGTGCCGCTGCACACCTCCCCCCACCTGACCGCCTCCCCCGACAAGGAGGGCGGCCGCGGCCTCATCCTGTGCTCCGCGCTGGCCGGCCGCTGGGGCGTGGAGTACACCCCCACCCACAAACGCGTCTGGTTCCAGCTCGAACTGCCCGACCGCCCGGCCGGCACCCGCTCCGCCGGCCCCCCGCTGCCCCCCGCCTCCCTGCCGCTGGCCGACCCCCGGGTCCGGGTCGCCGTCGTCCAGGTCGACCACGACGGCACCGTCAGCGGCTGGAACGACGACGCGCAGGCACTCTTCGGCCATACCGCCGAGCAGGTCACCGGCAAACCACTGGGCGACCTCAGCGCCTGGCCGCAGACCCCCGGCACCGGCTTCGGCCTCGCCGAGGCGCTGCGGCTGTCGCGCTGGGAGGGCTCCTACGGCCTGCGCGACTCCGACGGCAAGGTCCAGCCGGTCTACGGCTCCCACCTGCGGGTGCGCGACAGCGACGGCGCCCCCTCCACCGTCTGCCTGCTGGTGCGCGAGAACGAACGCGCCATCCTGCAGAGCCCGGTGCGCATCCCGGTGCAGGACTCCCCCGGCGACCGGGGCGGCAACGCGGCCGACCCCTTCGAGGTCTTCATCGGCTCCCCCGCCCCCGACGACCTCGACGGCCTGCTGCAACGCACCGTCGAACGCGCCCGCGACATGCTCGACGGCGACGCCGCCTACCTGCTGCTCGCCACCGACGACGAGACCGAGCTGGAGGTGCGCGCCTCCACCGGACTGCCCGCCGCCCGCCAGCGCTTCGCCCGGGTCCCCGTCGAAGCCGGCTCCGGCCGCTACGGCAGCGCCCGGATGCCCGCCGTCCACGAGGACCTCACCGTCGCGCCCGGCGCCGTCCCGCTGCTGTCCGGCACCGGCATGCGCTCGGTCGTCACCGTCCCGCTGAAGGTCGAAGGCCGCCTCACCGGCTCGCTGGGCGTCGCCGCCGAGGCCCCGGGCCGGTACACCAACGAGGAGGCGCTGCGCCTTCAGTTCGCCGCCGACCGGATCGCGCTGGCCGTCGAAAGCGCCCGGCTCACCGAGCTCGAACGGCTGCGCCGCGGCTCGCTGTCCTTCCTCGTCGAGGCCTCCGACCTGCTGGCCGGCACCCTGGAACGCGACCAGACACTGGCCCTGATGGCCCAGATGACGGTGCCGACGCTCGCCACCTGGTGCGCCGTCTACACCATCGCCGAGCAGTCCGAACCGGAACTCGCCTTCGTCCTGCACGAGGACGAGGACCGCATCGACGGCCTCAAGGCGCTGCTGTCCCGCATCGCGCCGCCCTCCCCCGACCCCACCCCGGGCGCCCGGATGTGGAACGCGCCGTCCGAAGCGGCCCACTCCACCGCGCTGCGCGCCTCGCTGCGCAGCCTGGGCCTGGCCGAGGCCGGCCGGCCCGCCACCGGCACCGGCGCGCACGCCACCGCCTCCGCGGTCGGCGGCGAGACCGTCGTGCTGCCGCTGGTCGCCCGCAACCGCGTCATCGGCATGCTGACGCTCGGCAAGCCGTCCGACGAACGCTTCCGCCAGGAGATCCTGGAACTGGCCGAGGACCTCTCGCGCCGGGCCGCGCTCGCCCTGGACAACGCCCGGCTGTACTCCGAGCGCACCGCGATCAGCCAGTCCCTGCAACGCAGCCTGCTGCCGCCGGAGTTGCCGCACATCCCCGGCGTCGAGGTCGAGGTCATCTACCAGGCGGCCGGCGAGGGCAACGAGGTCGGCGGCGACTTCTACGACCTGTTCCCGATCCGCGAGGGCTGCTGGGGCTTCGCCATCGGCGACGTCTGCGGCACCGGACCGGAAGCCGCCGCCGTCACCGGCCTGGCCCGGCACGCGCTGCGCCTGCTGGCCCGTGAGGGCCTCGGCGGCCCCGCCGTGCTGGAACGCCTCAACACCGCCATCCTCGACGAGGGCGCCCGCAGCCGCTTCCTCACCCTGCTCTACGGCGAGTTGTGGCCGCAGCCGGACGGCAGCGCCGAGCTGAAGGTGGTCTGCGCCGGGCACCCGCTGCCCCTGCGGCTGCGCAAGGACGGCAAGGTCGTCTCCGCCGCGGACCCGCAGCCGCTGCTGGGCGTCATGGACGACATCCGCCTGGTCGAGCAGACGGTGCGCCTGGAATCCGGCGATGTCCTGCTGTGCGTCACCGACGGTGTCACCGAACGCCGGGAGGGCAGCCGCATGCTCGGCGACGACGGCCTCGCGGAGGTGCTGGCCCAGAGCACCGGCCTCACCGCCGGCGCGGTCGCCGCCCGGGTCCAGCGGGCCGTGGAGCGCTTCGCCCCGGACCCGCCCTCCGACGACATGGCCATCCTCACCATGCGGGTCCACGGACACGTCGACGTCTGACCGGACCGGCCGGGGCTGACGGCTCGGCCGACCACGGCTGACGGCCCGGCTCACGGTCCGGCTTACGGTCCGTCGGCCGGATACGACGAAGGCCCCCGCCACGTGAATGGCGGGGGCCTTCGTTCGTCTGGAGCCCCAATACGGAATCGAACCGTAGACCTTCTCCTTACCATGGAGACGCTCTACCGACTGAGCTATTGGGGCGTGCCAACAGGGAAAAGAGTAGCCCATCCAGGCCCGCATCGGAAATCCGTTCTCCGGCCCGCACGGTGCGACGCGGGCCGGCCCCGATGCCCGGCCCCGGCCCCCGTGGCCGGCCCGGTCCACCCCATTACCCCCGCTACCGCTGTGCGACGGTCAGACGGAGAGCCAGCAGTCCTGAACGCAAAAATGACCGTTGGCTCCAACAGATCAAATCTGCTGGAGCCAACGGCCCAAAAAATGTTCGGCGGCGTCCTACTCTCCCACAGGGTCCCCCCTGCAGTACCATCGGCGCTGAAAGGCTTAG
>NZ_JAAGKO020000067.1 GCF_027947535.2 Streptantibioticus silvisoli | reverse complement strand
GCCCCGCCCCGCGCCTTCCCCGTCCCCGACCTCCCCGCTCATCCGCCCCCGCCACACCGGAGACCCGCCATGACCACGCAGACCCTGCCCGTCGAGACCGCCCAGCTCAGCACCGAACGCACCCTGCCGCGGCACCTGGTGCACCGGGCCGCGCTGGCCGAGGTGTTCCTCACCGACTTCCAGTCCGTCGACGAGGAGACCTTCCACGCGTCCGCCCAGCTGCCGTCGGCGCACTTCTACTACAACGACATCACCGGCCGCACCGCGCACGACCCGATGGCCGTCTTCGAAAGCGTCCGCCAGATGCTGCTGTGCGCGATGCACCTCCAGCACGACGCGGGGGCGGACACCAAGTCCATCACCGCCACCGCCACGATGGACATCACCGACCCGGAGCCGCTGCGCACCCGCGGCCCGCTGGACCTGCTGCTGCTCGGCCGGGTCGAACTGGCCAAGGAGTACCAGGGCGCCGTCTCCCGGGTGATCCACGCGGTGCGGATCCTGGCCGGCGACCGCGAGATCGGCACCATCACCGTCGACACCGCGCAGCGCCCCGACCCGGTCTACGCCAACCTGCGCATGGGCCACCGCACCACCATGCCGCCGTCGTCCGACACGGTCTGCGCGCACCCCGGCGGCGCGCCGGTGCCGGCCTGGCTGGTCGGCCGCGAACGCGCCGAGAACGTGGTGCTGGACAGCGCCCGCACCGCCGGTGAGGACCTGGTGGCCCGGTTGCGGGTCCCGGTCGCGCACCCCAGCATGTTCGACCACCCCCAGGACCACGTCCCCGGCCCGGTGATGATGGAGGCCGCCCGGCAGGCGGTACTGCTGCTGGCCGCCGAACGCCTGGACCGCTCGCCCGGTTCGCTGTACCTGCGCAACGTCACCGCCAGCTACCTGCGGTTCGCCGAACTCGACTCCGACATCACGGTCACCGCCCGCCCGGTCACCGCCGACGACGGCGCGGTGGTCGCCGCCGAGGTCTCGTTCGGCCAGGACGGCGACGACGTGGCCCGGATGCGCGTCCAGCTCGGCGGCATCGCCGGCGCGACCGCCGCGGAGGGCAGCGATGCGATATGACGTCCCGCTCTACCTGAGCGCGCCGTCGGCGGTGCTCGGCGAGCGCGAGCACACCGCCGCCGACGCGGTGGCCGGCGGGCTCATCGACGAGGAGAACGCCGCCCGGTACGCCTACACCGCCCTGCGGGTCAGCGACCTGGCCCCGGTGCAGCTCGCCGAACGCGCGGTGCTGGCCACCCTGGCCGGCGCGGACTTCTCCGCCCGGGCCGTCGGCAGGCTGCTGTACGCCTGGACGCACCACCAGGGGCACGAGTTCTGGTCCCCCGCCCACTACGTCGCCGACCGCGTCGGTGCCTCCGGGGCCGAACCGGTCGGCATCCAGCAGATGTGCAACGGGGGCCTGTCCGCCATCGGGCAGGCCGGCCGCGACCTGATCGCCGACCCGGACACCGGCGAGGTGCTGGTCGCCACCGGTGACTGCTTTCCCGCACCGGGCTTCGACCGCTGGGGCGGCGACTACGGCGTCTGCTACGGCGACGGTGGCACCGCGGTGCTGGTCGGCCGCTCGCCCCGCGGCCGTTCGGTGCGGCTGCTGTCGCTGGAGACCGTCGCGGCCCCGGTCCTGGAGGGCATGCACCGCGGCGACGCGCCGTTCACCCCGGGCGCGCTCAGCGGTGTGAAGACGCTGCTGCCCCGGGTGTCGAAGAAGGAATTCCTGGTCCGCAACCCGGAGTTGGACTTCGGGCCGCTGGCCCGGCGGGCCGTCGTCACCGTGCTGGAACGCGCCCTGCGCACCGCCGGCGTCGCCGCCGACGATCCCCGGCTGCGGGTCGCGGGGCTGCCGCGGCTGGCCCGGCACGTGATGCGCGACGCCTACCGGCCGGCGTTCGCCTCGGCCTGCGGCGCCCCGATCGCCGAACTCGGCCTGGACACCGGCCATCTGGGGGCGGGCGACGCGGTGGCGAACCTCGCCGCACTGCTGGACGGCGGCCTCGCCGACCCCGGCGACCTGGTCGTACTGCTCAGCGCCGGCGCCGGTTTCACCTGGTCCGTCGCGATCGTGGAGGTGGCATCGCTGTGACGAACCCGTCCTCGACCGGAACCGGGACGCCCGCCGCCCCGGCCGATCCCACCCGCGCCTTCCGGCTGGACGGCCGGGTGGCCCTGGTCACCGGTGCCTCCAGCGGCATCGGCGCGCACCTCGCCCGGCTGCTGACCGCCGCCGGCGCCCGGGTCGCGCTCGCGGCACGCCGCGAGGGACCGCTGAAGGAACTGGCCGGCGAACTGCCCGGCAGCCTGGCCGTGCCGTGCGACGTCACGCTCACCGAGGACCGCGAACGCCTGGTGCGTACGGTCACCGAGGCGCTGGGGCCGATCGACGTGCTGGTCAACAACGCCGGTCTGTCGGAGATCGTCCCGGCCGAACGCCAGAGCGTGGACAGCTTCGAGGCGATCACCACGGTCAACCTCACCGCGGTCTTCGCCCTGTCCGCCGCGGTCGGCGCCGGCATGCTGGAACGCGGCACCGGCAGCATCGTCAACATCGCCTCGGTGTACGGCCTCGTGGCGAGCGGCAGCCTGCCACAGGCCGCGTACGCGGCGAGCAAGGGCGGGGTGGTGAACCTGACCCGGGAGCTGGCCGCGCAGTGGGCGCCGCGGGGCGTGCGGGTCAACGCGCTGTGCCCGGGCTGGTTCCGCTCGGAGATGACCGCCGAGATGCTGGACGACCCCAAGGGGCGCGCCTGGATCGAGCGGCGCACCCCGATGCGCCGGATCGGTGAACTGGCCGAACTGGACGGCGCCCTGCTGTTCCTCGCCGCCGGGACGAGCTCGTACGTGACCGGCGCGGCCATCCCGGTCGACGGTGGCTACCTGACGGTCTGACCCGCCCGCCGCCCGCCCGCGTGGTGCGGGGCGGGCGGCGGCCGGGCGGCCGGTCGGGTGGAGGCGGTGGGGCCGGCGGCCGAGGCCGGCTACGGCCGGACTCAGCCCGCGAGCGGCAGCCGGCGGGGCTGCTGCGGGCGGATGAGCGACAGCCCCACCGCCTTGTTCACCGCGTCGATCCTGGAGACCGCCTCCAGCTTGTCGAAGATCTTGCGCAGGTGCCGCTTGACGGTGCCCTCGGTGATGCCGAGCCGCACCCCGATCTGGCGGTTGCTCAGCGCGCAGGCGACGAGCGTGAGCACCTGCGTCTCACGGTCCGACAGCAGGCGCCCGCCGGTCGTCGCGCCGGGGGTGAGGCCAGGAGGCGGCACCGAGACGGTCACCGTCCGGCGCCCGGTGTCCACCTGCTCGCGGACCGCCGCGAACAGCGTCTCGCGGCTGGTGCTCTTGTGCAGGTAGCCGCGCACCCCGATGGCGAGCATCTGCCGTACCAGGACCGGGTGGTCGTCCATGCTGACGATGATGATGCGCAGCGTGGGCTGCCGGGTGAGCAGCCGGCGCACGGTCAGCAGCGGGTCGTCGTTGTGCGGCATCTGCACGTCCAGCAGGGCGACGTCCGGGCGCGTGCGGGCGGCGAGGCTCACCGCCTCCTCCGCGTCGGCGGCCTGCGCGACGACCTCGAAGTCCGGTTCGGCGCGCAGCAGATCGCACAGGGCCTCACGCAGCAGGGTGTGGTCGTCGGCCACGAGGATGCGCATCGGGTCGTCAGTCATGGCGGATGCTGCTCTCCTTGATCGGGATCCACAGGGCGACCGTGGTTCCGCTGCCCGGAGTGGAGCTGATGGTGACGGTCCCGTCCAGCGCCCGGGCCCGTTCCTGCATGCCGAGCAGTCCGTTGGTCCGGCCCGCCGCCCGGCCGGGCGCGGTGTCGAACCCGGTGCCGTCGTCGACGACGAGCGCGTGGATCTCGTGCGGCGCGATGGATATCTGCGCCGTCACCTGCCGGGCCCCGGCGTGGGCGAGCACGTTGCGCAGCGACTCGCGCACGATGACGAAGACCTCGTCGACGACCGGCTGCGGTGCCCAGCCGTCGTCGCCCTCGACACCGATCCGCACGGCCGGGCCGCACGGCCCCATCGCCGCCACGAAGCCGCGCAGCGCGGGTTCCAGGCGGGGGCCGCGAGCCGGCTCCGCGACCTCCGCCACGACCGGCCGCCGCAGGGCGGTGATGATCTCCCGGGCGACGCCGAGGGTGTCGACCAGGCTCTCCTTGACGTCGGCGAGCCGGGCGCGTTCCGCCGGGCCGAGGTCGCGGGCGGTGGCCTCCAGCAGTTCCAGCCGGCGCAGCACGAGGGCGAGCCCGCTGCCGATCCGGTCGTGCACCTCGCGGGCGATCATGGCCCGCTCCGCGTCGGACGGCGGGTCGGTGCGGGGGGCCGCCGGGCGGATCGTCCCGGCTGGCGTGAGCAGTCTGTCGTCGGCGGGCTCGTGGCGGTTGGACATGGAAGGCTCCCCCATCGATATCAGAGTCCGGCGACCTGATGACCCAACAATAGAGAACGACCGCTTTGTTTTCTAGTCCTTAAGAAAGCCTCTTGACACCGGGTCACGGGGGAGGTGGCTCAACCGCTCCCGGCGGCCACCCCTTCGAGGGTCAACTCCCAGATCAGGTCCATCTCTTCGGCGACGTCCCGGTCACCGCCGCCGCCCGCGCCGATCATCGCACGGCAGCGCGCCTCGGCCCCCGCCATCAGGTACACGGCCAGCGCGGCGACCGCGCGCGGCTCACCGGGCCGGCGTAACTGCCCCTGATCGGCGGCCTTCTGGAGCAGGTCGCGCACGGCGGGCAGCCAGAACAGGGTCCAGCTGTGCCCGTCCGGACGCTCCCGGGTCAGCCGGGCCGCCGAGCGCACCACGACCTCGTCCTGGAGCAGCCGGGCCAGTCCGACCGTCAGATCGACCACCGACCGCAGCGCCGGCCGGCCGCGCGCCGCCACCCCGTCGACGAGGTCCGTCATGTACGCCCCGCCCGACTCCTGCACGGCTTGGGCGAGTTCGTCCTTCGTGGAGAAGTGGAAGGTCAGCGCCCCCATGGACACGCTGGCGGTGGCGCAGATACGGGTCAGCGTCGCGCCCTCGTATCCCCAGCGGTCCATCTCCTCGGCGGCCGCCCGTATGAGGGCCGCGCGGGTGCGCACCGCCCTCTCCTGCATCACCATGCTGTTTCTCCTGGTTCGTGAATCGGAGCGGCCCCCCGAAGGCCCGGATTCCTTCCCGGGCTTCCGCGTCGAACGGGCGCGGGGCCAGGCCGCCGCCACGGACTCCGCGGGCGCGCCGCCCCCGGAGCCCTCCGGCTCTTCTGCGGTGGACACGGCATGACCTCCCCCAAAACAATAGCGATCGTTCTGTATCATCTACCCTGAGTGAACACCCATCGCGACCACGAGACAAGCAGGACACCCACTCGAACACCGCAGCTCCGAGCCACGCGTGGCGAACTCCGGCCGCAGCGGGAACGCCCCGCGGTCCGCCGTACGGGGAGCCGGCTGCCGCCGGGCCCGCCGGAGGAACGGCCGGCCGGCCGTCGGCGCGGTGGGCGCCGGAGGCGGGTACGGGCGGGCGTCGACCGGGGTCGCGGCGGCTCGCACCGGGCCGGGAGGCCGCCGGGGTGGGACGTCAACGGGCGGCGCCGCGAGCGGTGTCGGGGCCGCGATCGGCGGCGGTGGGGCCGGAACCGGACTTGGCTTCCGGCGGAGAAAAGTGGCCGAAAGCGTGATGGTGGTGCGGGGGAGGATCGGTGGGGAGTGCTGGGGGAGGGGCCGGGGTGGATCGGTGGGGGGCGATGGCGGAGGGGCTGGGCGGGGGAGCAGAGCCCGGGGAGCGGTGGCGGAGGAGCCGGGGGCGTTGCGCGGTGGTGGAGTGTCCGGTGGGGGAGCGGTGGTATGGCGCGGTGGCGTGGCGTGGCGTGGTGCGGTGGTCAGGTGGGGTGAGCGGTGGGGTGGGGCGGCGGTGCGTTCCCCGTACCGCACGGCGCCGCCGTTCCGCACCGTAGGGAGACGCAGGCGCGAACCCTCCGGCGCGGGCCCCTCCGACGGTGCGCTCCTCCGGCGGAGAACCCCTCCGGCGGCGAACCCCAGCGGTGGAGAACCCCTCCGGCGCGACCCTCCGGTGGAGAACCCCCCTCCGACGGAGAACGCCCCGGCGCGGAACACCTCCCGCGCCGGGGCCCGTCGGTGCTCAGGCCACGCTGGTCGATCCGCCGTCGACGGCCATCGCGGTGCCGGTGACGAACGTGGACAGGTCGCTGCACAGCCACGCGGCGGCCTGGGCGACCTCGACGGGCGCCGCCATCCGCCGCTGGGCGGAGTTGGCGACGAACCGCTGCTCCAACTCCGGTGACACGGACAGCACTTGCTCCATCATCTCGGTGCGCGTGCTGCCCACGACGAGGGCGTTGACGCGGATGCCGCGCTGCCCGTAGTCGGCGGCAGCCGCCTTCGTCAGGCCGATGACGGCGTGCTTGGCGGCCACGTAGGCGGCCGAGGCGCCGGTGGCGCGCAGGCCGGCGACGCTGGAGGTGTTGACGATCGAGCCGCCGCCGGACGCGAGCATGACGGGTATCTGTTGGCGCATGCAGGTCCACACGCCGCGCAGGTTGACGTCGATCGTGCGCTGGTAGTCCTCGTCGTCGATCTCGTGCATCGGCACTGCCGCGCTGACGAACCCGGCGTTGTTGAACGCCGCGTCCAGCCCGCCGAACGTGCTCACGGCCACCTTCACCGCGCGTTCGACGTCCTCGGGGACCGCGACGTCGCCGGGCACCGCGACGGCCCGGCCGCCGGCGTCCTCGATCCGGGTGACGAGTTCGGCGAGCCGGTCGGCGCGGCGGGCCATCAGGACCACCGCGGCGCCGTGTCCGGCGAACAGTTCGGCGGCGGCGGCCCCGATCCCCGCTGACGCTCCGGTGATCATGGCGGTTCTGCCGGTCAGCAACTTCTGGGCGGTGGTCATCACTCTCGTTTCCCTCAGGGGTGTGGTGCGGACCTCGGCGGTTGGCGCACGTGCGGGTGCGGTGCCCCCGGCCGGCGGGGCCGGCGCGGTCGGGCTGCCCGGGCGCGGGTCGGCGGATCCGCCGTCGGCCGCGACACGCCACCCGGGAGGTGAGGGGGTCAGGCCGTCCGGACGCCCGCGGCGGCCTCGGCGTCGAGGACGCGCAGCAGCGGTTCGTCGATGGCGGCCAGGGAGTCGACGACGTGCCGCACGCCGGACTCGCGCATCATGCGTGCCTGGTGGCTGTCCGGGTGGCGGCTGGGGTGCCCGACGAACGCCACGCCGAGGGCGCGGGTCGCGTCGGCCATCCGCGCCACGTCGTCGATGAACAGCGCCTGGTCGTACTTCAGGTCGAAGTGCTCGGTGACGATCTCGTGGACGCCGGGCCGGATCGCGTCGGTGCACACGTACCCGGGGTCGTCGAACAGCTCGCGGTGCGCACCGAGGAACGCGTCGAAGTGCCCGCGCGCCAGGCCGCCGTAGCAGACCGTGCGCAGCCCCAGCGCCCGCAGCCGCTCCAGCAGCCCGACGGCCCCTGGGTCCACGACGACCGGGTGCGACCGCAGGTACTCCTCGCGTTCCGTGAAGTACGCGGCCATCGCCTCCTGCGGCGTGACCGCTTCGCCGGTGAGCTCCACGAACAGGCGCCCGACCAGCTCCCTGGGCTGACTGAAAAGTCTTCGTTCCACCTGCGCGGTGTACGCCGCGCCCCGGCGTTCCAGGTAGCGCCGCAGGACGGGGCTGAAGGTGTCGTTGAGCAGAACGCCGTCGATGTTGATCGCCGCGAGCCGCAACTGCACGAGGGGGTGTTCCATGGGGACGCCTCACAAACTGCTGTCCGGCCGCCGCATGCCACTCCGACGGCACATCTGATGATGACGTGGAACGGCGCGGGCCCGCGCGGGAGCGGCCCACCGGAAGACCGTAGACCGCCGACGACTCGCAGGTCTGCTGCTTTTTCGGCCCCCGTGGCCGGAAACAATCGGACAACGTCGTCCGTGGAGGCGGGAGTCCGGTGGGCCCGACCGCGGTGCGGCGGCCCGAAGCCGCGCGGGAACGGGGGACGAACGCGCGCCGGAGCGGCGGTACGACGGGGGCGGGCGTGCCCGTATGACGGTATGACGGTGTTGCCCGTATGCCCGTATGCCCGTATGCCCTCGCGGCGGGTCGGGGGTGCCGGTGTTCCCGTGGCGGGGGCCGACCACCGGTGACGCGGTGGCGGCGTCCCCGTAACGTGCCGTCAACCCGCCTGTGACGCGCAGTCAACGGGCGGCTGATGTGATGTCAACCAGTCGTTGGCGTGACGTCAACAGACTGGCGGCGCGACGTCAGCGAGCCGATGGCGTGACGTCGACGGGCCGCCGGACCGGTTTTCAGTTGTTCAGCTGTTCGGTCGATCGGCTGTTGAACCGATCAGCTGTTGAGTCGTTCAGCTCGTCGCCCCCGCTGCCTGCGCGGGGGCGGTGGCGGCCAGCCGTACCCGGAGCGGGTTGACCTCGGTCCGCGCGACGACGGCCGGCACCGCGACGCCGGGCAGCAGCAGCCGCCACATGCGCACGGCCCGGTCCGGCAGGTCCTGCCGTCCGCTCACCACCGACGCGTACATCTGCATGCCGGTACACGCCTCGACGACGAATTCGGCCAGCTCGCGCGGCTCCACGCCGGCCTGGAGCTCGTTGTTCTCGGCCGACTCGGTGAGGATGCCGGTCATGATGTCCGCCCACTCCTGGTACGGGGTGGCGTCCTGAAGGCCGAACGTGGCCTGCTCGCCGGTCAGCCGCACGCCCGCGCGCAGCATCGGGTCGCGTTGCAGCTGGAACGACCAGATCAAGGTGATGTCGACCAGCCGCTGGAGTCCCTTGGACCCCAGGAACGGCACGATCGACTCCGACTGGGCGTTCATCACCGCCCGCGCCAGCGCTTCCTTCGACTTGAAGTGGAAGTACAGCGCGCCCGCGGTCACGCCGGCCCGCTCCAGGATGCGGTTGATGCTCGCCCCGGCGTACCCGTACTCGTCGAACATCTCCGCCGCCGCGTTGAGAATCGCGTCGCGGGTCTGTTCGGCCCGCTCTTGCCTCGGCCGCGCCATGCCACCTCCAAAAAGAGAACGCTCTGAATGTATAAGGGCGACCCCTTGCCGCGCCACCCCCCGTGCCGATCCCTGCTCGCCGGGGCGCCACCGGACCCACTTGGACCCCAAAAGCCCCGGTAAAACGAGGTACCGCGCCCTCCGCTTGCTCAATACATGACTAACTCTTTACTCCCGCTGCGGACCCAAAGAAACAGAGCACTCTTTATGTTTGTGGGGCTCGAGGACATCGGCCGCGAGACGGCCCACCCGTATCGCCCACCGACGCAGGCATAGGTTTCAGGGGGAATCTTCATGTCCAAGCAGACCCAGCAGACCGCCGTCAGACCGGTACCGGCAGCCGCGCAGGCGGCTCCCGCGCCGGCCGGCAACGTGTCGCCCGAGTCCGTTCACAAGGTCGTGGCGGGCGAGGTCCTGCTCACCGGCCACCACCAGACCGGCCAGGACGCCTTCGACGTCACCGCCCGCTGGCCGCAGGAGCACCCCTTCTACGGTCCCCGGCACGGTTTCCACGACCCGCTGCTCGTCGCCGAGTCGGTGCGGCAGTGCGTTCCCTTCCTCAGCCACGTCGCGTACGGCGTGCCGTTCGGCCACCGCCAGTCCTGGAGCCGGATGCGGTACGCGCTCTCACCGGCCGCGCTGGTCGCCGGCGAGCGCGCCGCGAAGATAGAGATGCGCATCGCCTGCCCCGAGGTCGTGCGCCGCGGCGCGACGCTGTCGTCGGTGGACATGCGGGTCGACATCCTGCGCGACGGGGTGCTGCTGGGCACCGCCCAGGCCGGCTTCCTCAACCACTCGCCGGCCGTCTACCGCCGCCTGCGCGGCGCGTACGCGGACCTGGACGAGGCCAGAAGCCGCATCCTGCCGCTCGCGCCGCCGGTCGCCCCGCGCCGCGTGATCCGCGAGGACTTCGCCGACGTGGTGCTCTCGCCCACCGACGTCCCGCACCGCTTCCAGCTGCGCGTCGACCTCAGCCACCCGGCCCTGTTCGACCACCCCGTCGACCACGTCCCCGGCATGCTCCTGCTGGAGGCCGCCCGCCAGGCCGCCCACTCCGTCACCTACCCGCGCACCACGATCCCCGTCGCGCTCGACGCCGTCTTCAGCCGCTACGTCGAGTACGACGCCCCGTGCTGGATCCACGCCGACCCGCTCCTGCCCGACGACACCGCCGGCCGCCCCCGCGTCCTCATCTCCGCCCACCAGTCCGGCCGCTGCGTCTTCTCCTGCGTCGTCACGATGGACCACCTGCCGTCCTTCTGACGGGGGCAGTGCCCGCCCGGGCCGGAGGTCTTCAGCGTCGAGGTCTTCTCGGTCCGCAGGTCTTCTCGGCGTCGAGGTCTACTCGGTCCGCAGTCTTCTCGGCGTCGCGGTCTACTCGGTTCCCGTGTCCTCTCCGTCCCCGAGTTCCTCGGGTTCCGGCGTCCTCTCCGTTCCCCTGTCCCCTTCGCTCCTGTTTCCGCGATCACGACCCCACCGTCCGATCGCCACCGCAGCGAGCACCGCCGCGCAGGTCGCCGGGCCCTTCCCCCCCACGCCCGGCCGACCCGGCTCGACGGAACGCCTTCGGTTTCCCGGGGTTCCCGCACATGCCGCGCCGTCAGGTACCCGTGCGTGCTGCTGCCGGCTCCACGGAACGCGCCGAAGCGCACCGCCCCCGGCGACAGCGGTTACCCCTCGCCCCAGCGGGAGGCGTCGGTGATGTGGAGGCCGGGGTGATGGGCGAGTTCGGCGAAGTAACGGTGTCGGGACCACGCGGCGTGGTTGCCGATGACGATGAGGCGGCGGCGGGCACGGCTGACGGCGACGTTGAGGAGATTGGGGGACTGGGCCGCCCAGTCGCGGGAATTGCGTTGGCCGGCCCGGGTGCCCAGCACGAGGATCACGATGTCGGCTTCTTTGCCCTGAGTGGTGTGGACGGTGCCGACCCGTCTGCTCTTGCCCCTGGTGGGCAGCCGGCCCTTGGTGACGTTCTCGATCCCGGTGACGACGTCTCGGAACGGGCTGATGACGAACACCCGTTGGGCGAGGCGGCGCCGCAGTTCGGCCCGCATCGGGTCGCCCCGGCGGCGGTCGGCCGGGTCGGTCACCGCCCAGGCCGGCACCTGGTCCTGCGGCGCGGCGTCGAGTTCCTCCCGCAACTCGGCCAGCAGGCGGCCCTCGATCGTGTCGAGGGTCTTGCTCAGGATTCTTCCTTCCTCCGGTATCCACTTCCCCTGGGCGTCGACCGAGGTGACGTCCAGCCAGACGCTGCGTGTCACCGCCGGGTAGTCCGGACGTTCGCCGGTACCGAAGACCATCATGTTGTCGTAGGCGATGGCGTTGCTGACGTCGAACATCAGGTGGTCGCAGCGGCGGTGTACCCGCAGTGGCGAACCGACCCAGACCGGGTCGCCGTCCGGACCGGGCAGCGTGGTGCCGTAGGGGACGAGCCGGTCGGACAGGCGCTGGACGGAATGGCGGGTCGGGGTCCATTCCTCGTCCACGCCGAAGTGCGCGCGCAGTCGTTGCTGGGCGCTCCAGGGGAGGCAGACGACGGGTTCGAGCTGGAGCGGGTCGCCGACCACGATGGCGCGGCGGGTCCGCCACAGGGCGCCGGCAACCTGTTGAGGAGCGGCCTGCCCCGCTTCATCGACGAACAGCCAGCCCAACGATTCCGGGCCGAGTCCGGCGAACATGCGGTCGAGCGAGGCGAAGGTGGTGGAGACCACGGGGACGACGAGGAAGAGCAACTGCCAAGCGGCCCGCACCCGATCAGGGGCCAGATCCTTCGGGGCGTTGCCGCTGATGACGTCCATCGTGCCACGCATGCTTGCGCGCACCAGATTCGGCTCGGCGGCCAGCAGGGCTCGATGCAGGTTCAGCGCGGCCAGGAAGAGTTCACTGCGGGAACGGGCGAAGTCCTCGTCCATCCAGGGGGCGGACTTCTCCCGCTGCGCCGCGGCATCCTGGTCGTCCGGGGCGGCGTCCCACTCGGGCCCCGGCACGGCGGATCCGTATGTCCGCTCCGCCTCGGACAGGGTCCGTTGATCGGCGGCCCGGGCGGCCCGAGCCTGCGCGACCGCACGGTCGGCGAGTTCGACCCCCTCCCGCGCGGTGTGCCCGCGCTGTTGCTGGGCCGTGCACCGCCGTGTGACAGCGTCGAGCCGGGTCTGGGCGCTGTCGCGTCGTGTCCGCAGCACGGCGACCTCGGACTGGCTCTGCCGGAGTGCCTGGTCGACGCCGGCCAGCGTCGACTCCTTGTGGCGGAGCGCGGCGGCGAGCGGTTCGCGCTCGCGGGTCCAGCGTTCCCCGGCGCGGTTGCCGGACAGCAGGAGGCGTAGTCGACCGGGGGAGTTGCGGAGGTCGAAGGCACGTAACTCGTTCGCGGCGGCGGAACAGAGACTGCTGGCCAGGTCGGCTTCCTGTTGCCGTCGGGCGACTGCCGTCCCGGCGTCCCTCAGGGCGCTCTCGGACCGTGCGGCCGAGATCTCGGCTTCGCGCCGCTCACCGTCGAGGGCGCTCAACTCGCGCAGGACGAGGCACAACTCCTCACGTGCGTCCGCCGCGTTCGCCTCAGCCCGGCGGACCGGCAGGTCGCCCGCGCGTATCCGTTGACGGGTCTCGGCGATCCGCTGCCGTTGGGTCGCCAGACGTTCGGCTCTCTGCCGAGCACGGGTGAAGCGTCGCACGGCCTGGGGCCATGTGTCGGTGCCGAGCGGGGCGGGACGGGGAGCGCCGGGGCCGGACGTGTTCTCGGCCGAACCGGGTGGGGAGGTCCGCTCCGACCGTTTTCCGGCCTCGACGAGCAGATCGTGCAGGCCGTCACCCGAGCGCTGGTTCCCGGTCCGCCGCCGCGCGTTGCCCTGCCCGGGACCGCCTTGCCCCAGGCCGTCCGGTCCGGGGCCGCCCCGTGCGGGTCCGCCTGGTCCGGGACCGCCTTGTCCCGGGGCACGAGTGGGCTTCCTCTCATCCTGTCCCCACCAGAACCGCTCCTTGAAGGCCGAGCGGTTCGCCCGATTGCCCAGCCGCGCCGCGACCGCCCCCCAGGCATCGGATTCCAGCAGGAAGGTGGCGGGTCGCGCGAGGTAGTCCGCGTGCTCGCGCCACTCCTCGTCGACGGCGTCCCGGGCCGGGATCTCGGTGGTGACGTTCTCCACCGCGCCGTTGTTCGCCGAGGCGAGCAGCATCTCGAACCCGGTCAACGCGGCCACCGGCGGATGCACGGTGAAGGTCTGGCCGTCCACGGTCCACCGCACCGGCTCGCCGAAGGCGTCCCGTGCGCGCGGCAGGGCCGCGAGGCGCTCGGCACGGCGGACCACGAGCGCGGAGATGAGGTCGCGCAGCATGGTGGTCTTACCGGTTCCCGGCGGCCCGTTGACGGCGTAGACACCGCGGGCGTCATCGTCGCCCAGGGCGGCCAGGGCTGTGTTCACCGCGAACTGCTGGCTGAGCGCCAGGGGATGCCGGGCGGCGGCCGGCCATCTCCCCAGCGGCGTGGACTTCGGCTGCACCCCGTCCAGCAGGACCTCCGGGTGCTGTCGGACATCGATGCGGGATGCCCGCTCCGAGAAGGCGCCCGGGCGCAGATACTCCTCCAGTGCCCGGCCGGAGGTGCCCTGGGCCAGGGAGTCCGCGACGCGTGCGAGATCCGCGGCGATGAAGCTGTTGAGAAAATCCGACTGTTCGCCGTCCCGCGCCCGGCCGGCCCGTACCTGGAAGCTCTTGACCCGGATCGCGTCCGGCAGCAAGGAGCCGGCCACACCCAGTCGTTCGGCGACCCACCGGACCACGGCTGCCAGCGCTCGTACGTCGAGCGGACGGCTGCCGAGTTCGGGCGGTTCCTGATCGGCGATGTCCTCGTCGCCGTCGTCAGTGCCCGGCTCCTCGGCCGGTGCGGGCGAGTCGGCGGACGCCCGGGGTGCGGAATCGGGGCCGGCGGTCACGGCCTCCTTGGCCTTGTCGACGACCGTGGTCGCCGCTGCTTCTCCGGATTTCTGGATCGCGCCGGCCGCCATGGGCCCGAACACCGGCCCCAGCGCCGAGGACGCCGCCGAGGCGAGTACCCCGATGCCGCCGGTCGCCGCCCCCAGCACCACGTTGGCCGCCACCCCGGCGATGGCCCCCAGGGCGGCGTGCCGTGCTGCCGAGGTGCTGAGGGCGCCGTTCACCACCGTCAGCTTTCCGTCGGCGAGTTGCAGCAGCCTGCCCAGGCACTGTTCCTCGTCCTTGTCGAAGCCGTCCAGCCATGTCGTGTCATCCGGTCCCGGGGCGTGGGCTCGACCGACGGCCCAGGCACACGAGGACAGGACCGGGGTGTGCATCAGTAACCGGCCTTCGTGGTTGACCGTGAAGCTGAGCAGCGCACTGTGCCCGGCGTGCCGACCGTCGTAGTCCTCGTCCTGGTCGTCCCGCCCGAAAACCTCGCAGAGCACCTCGCGCATCCGTGCGATCTCGAACACCCCGGCGTAAACGGTGTGCTGCCACACCTTTCCCGGCTCCAACTGCTTGCGTTCGAGGGCGTGCCGGGGTTCCCAGGGCAGCGGCCGCCCCGCTTGGACCGGGAAGACGTTCTTCTCCGTGTCCACGCTGTCGACCGTGGGCGGACTGAACAGCTCCACCGCACGCCAGTACCGCACGATCGCCGCCCGACGCCGCCGCTCCACGGCCCTTCCCACCACCGACCGCTCCCTTGCCACCAGCACAATGAGGCGGTCGAGCCTACATCGGCCGGCACGACGAGTTGAGTGGTCCGTGGGCGGTGAGGGAGCAGGCGGGTACGAGAAACGCTTCGCGGACGTCTGCTTGCCTTGTCAGCGGATGCGGGGTCGTTCGTGGCTGAAGCCGGGCGCAACCTCGTTCGGCAACCCAGTGGTGAACGTCCCGCCGCTGGGTTGCCGAACGGAGGCTCTGCCACTGATGGCCGCAGCGAGCAGCGAGCGCCCCCGCCGACCAGCCACCGCCCCCCGCCCCCCAACCCCCAACCCCTGGCCTCGCCCGGCCGCCTCGTCCTGCGCCGGCGGGCGCAACCCGCTGAGCATGGTGCGGAGCATCGGCTCCAGGTAGTCGGGGTCGCCGTTGATCTTGGCGATGGCGACGATCATGTCGAAGATCTGCTCGAGCGTGAGGTCGGCGCGGATCTCGTGGGCGGCCTGGGCGGCGGTCAGCAGGGGGCGGCCGGCGGTGAGTGCCCGGGTGCGGTTGCTGTGGCGGAGGGGGCTGTCGCGGTCGGTGTGCTCCAGCAGTTCGGAGACGATGAGGCGCTTGCTCGGGATGAAGGCGAAGAGCCGGCGCAGCCAGTCGGTGAGCGCCGCGCCCGGCGGCTGCGCGTCGCCGCCGGCGCCGGCGGCCTCGCACAGGGCGTCGACCTCGTCGACGTAGAGGGCTTCGAGGAGCTCCTGGCGACCGGGGAAGTTGCGATAGAGCGTGGCCATGCCGACACCGGCCCGCCGCGCGACCTCGGCCATCGAGACCTCGACGCCCGGGTCGGCGAAGGCGGTACGGGCAGCCGCCAGGATCTTGTCGCGGTTGCGCGCGGCGGCTGCCCGCCTGGTGGGGAACGTGGCCTTGTCCGACGTCATCAAGAGTCCGTCCGCCGAGGTCGTCAGAGATTGGTGGACAGCCTATCCGCCATTGGTTAGGCTGTTGCCGGACAGCCTATCCGATAACTACCGGTACGGCTTCTCGTCCAGCGCGATCGCGCCCAGTGTGAACGGACGCGGCGTGATCGCACGCGGCGTGATCGCACGTGGCACCAACGCACGCGGCACGAACCCACTCGGCGCGAACGCGCCCAACACCAACCCCCAGCAGCGTCCAGGAAAGGCGGCCGCAATGTCCTCCCGAGACCCGTCGACGTCCTCCCCCGATCCGTTGACCCCATCGACGCAGAACGTCGCGAAGCCGGGGGTGCGCCTGGCGGTCGTCGCCGTCATCGCGTGTCTGGCGCAGTTCATGGTGGTGCTGGACTCGAGCATCGTGAACGTCGCACTCCCCGCGATGAAGGCGGGGCTCGGCCTGTCGGTCGGCGCGCAGCAATGGGTCGTCGACGGGTACCTGATCACCTTCGGCGGTCTGTTGCTGCTCGCCTCGCGGGCAAGCGACCTGTTCGGCCGCCGCCGGGTCTTCCAGATCGGGCTGGTCGTGTTCACCGCCGCCAGCCTGCTCGGGGGCCTGGCCCAGGACGGCGTGATGCTGCTGGTGGCCCGCTTCGTCCAGGGGGCCGGCGCCGCCGCGCTCGGGCCGGCGAGCCTCAGCCTGATCACCGCCAGCCACACCGAACCCGGCAGGCGTACTCGCGCGCTCACCTGGTGGGGGGTCGCGGCCGCCGGTGCCGGAGCCGCCGGCATCGTGCTCGGCGGCGTCCTCACCGCCTCGCTGAGCTGGCGCTGGGTACTGCTGGTCAACGTCCCGATCGGCGCCGGCCTGCTCGTCGCCACGTTCGTCGCCCTTCAGGCATCCACCGCCTCCGAGCGCCGCACCCGGATCGACGTCCCCGGCGCCGTCACGGTCACCCTCGGCGTCGCCGCGATCGTCTACGGTGTCTCGGCCGCCCCGCAGGACGGCTGGGCGTCCGGCCAGGTGCTCGCCGCGATCGCCGCCGCAATCGTGCTGCTCGCCGCGTTCCTGCTGATCGAGAGCCGCACCCGTGAGCCGCTGATCCCCCGGGAGGTGTTCGCCGAGCACAACGTCCGGATCGGCAACGTCCTGACCGGGTGCCTGGGCCTCGTGATCACCGCGCCGCTGTTCTTCCTGTCGCTCTACCTCCAGCAGGTGCTGGGCGAGACCGCGCTGCGCGCCGGACTGTCCTTGCTGCCGATGGCCGTCGTGATCAGCGTCGGCGTCCTCACCTCCCAGAAACTGATCCCCGGGGTCGGCCCGAAGCGGCTCGTGCTGGGCGGTGGCCTGATCGCCGCAGGCGGGCTGGTGTGGCTCGCCCAGTTGCCGGTCCACTCGGCCTACGCGGTCCACGTGCTGGCTCCCACCCTGATCGTCGGGGCGGGGATGAGCGTGATGATGATGCCGGCGATCGTCGCGGCCACCACCGGCGGCGACCCGCGCAACGCGGGGGTCGCCTCGGGGCTGATCAACATGTGCCGCCAGATCGGCGGCGCGCTCGGACTCGCCGCCCTGGTCACCGTCGCCTCCACCGTCACCCACCAGGGCCACACGACCGGTCCCGAGTCGGTCGTCCACGGCTACCGCACCGCCCTGCTCGTCGCCGCCGCGGTAAGCCTCGCCACCGCCGTGCTCTCGCTCCTGCTCAAGGAACCCCGGGCCTCCGCGCCCGCCGCACCGGCACGGCGTGATGAGGCAACGGCCGATGCCGGCCGACCAGGATGAACGGACGCCTTCGCCACGGTGACTGCCCGGGGCCCGCCACGGTGACCGTTCCAGCCGGCGGCCCCGACCGCGTCGTGCCGGGTCGGCCGCCGACCGGAGCCGCTCCCCGGGCCGGCGCGGTGCTCACGCCGGGCGCGTCAAGCGCGGGGCGGCCCCCTCAGCCCGCTCCCGTTGCCTCCGGGCCGCCGACGCGCTCCCGCACGAGAGGGAGGAAGAGGTCGTTGATGATCGTTTGGATGCGGGCGGGCGTGAGGGGCTTGAGGTTCATGAACAGGTCGTGGCGTACGAGGTCGAAGGGCATCGTGAGTGCGGCGGGCGGGATGCGTTCGAGGTCGATCTCGCCGCGGTCGTGGGCGCGTTGGTAGATGACCTCGGCGCCGGAGAAGGGGTGGTCGCCGAGGAGTCTGTCGCGGGTCTGCGCGGGGGGCAGGCCGGCCTCGGCGAGCAACCCGGAGAAGGCGGTGGCCGCGGCGACCGCGGTGAAGGTCGCGCGGGCCCTGCTCATGCCGGTGAGCAGGGCGTGCAGATCGCCGGACAGCGTGCCGGTGTCCGGGGTTTCGACGGGGTGGGTGCGGCGGTAGTGCTCGATCGCGGCGAGTACGAGCTGGTCCTTGTTGGGCCAGCGGCGGTAGAGCACCGCGATCCCGGTTCTCGCCCGCGCGGCCACCGACTCCATCGTGAGGTTGGCGAAGCCGACCCCGACCAGCTCGTCCCACGCCGCTTCCAGCAGCGCCGCTTCCAGCTCCGCACCGTGCCGCCGCCGACGCACCGGCTCCGAGGCGGGCCCGCGCCCGGACTCCGGCGCCGACTTCCCCGCGGACGCCGATGCCGGTCGGCTCCCGGACTCCGACTCCGGCTGACGCGCCGGCTCCGAGACGGGCCTCTCCGCGGCCCCCGATTCCGGCGCGGACTTCCGCGCGGGCCCCGATGCCGACCTCTCCGCGGCCCCCGATTCCGGCGCGGACTTCCGCGCGGGCCCCGATGCCGACCTCTCCGCGGCCCCCGATTCCGGCGCCGACTTCCGCGCGGGCCCCGACGCCGGTCGGCTCCCGGACTCCGCGGCGGATCGACGCCCCGACTCCGCAGCAGGCCGTCGCCCGGACCTCGACGCCGGTCGGCCTCCGGCCCCCGACGCCGGCCGGGGCTCCCCCGACTTCGGCCGACGCTCCGGCGACGCCGACCGGGGCTCCGGCTCCGAAACAGGTCGCACAGGCTCTGAGCTGGGTGTTGTCACCTCCTCAGGGTAGAGAGGTTTGCATTCCTTAGCAAGCTCACCTACGCTCGCCGCAAGAGATGGATTGAACTCTTAGATGGCTTTTGGAGATGGATTCCACTCTTGATTTCAGGACCGGCCGCCGGCCGGGACGACAGGTGAACGCGCGGACGCCGGGACGAAGCCGCCACGCCCGAAAGCGTGAACGCTGCCCCAGCGGGAGCCGCGCGAACCGTACGGGTCGGGACGCCGGACGCGTCGCCCGAGGACATGCGAAGGAGATCAGGACCCATGACCGGGACCCCCCAGGACTTTCAGCGCACGTCGTTGCGGTACCGCTTCGATGACAGCGACATGGACACGTTCTTCGCCGGGGCGATGGGCTGGTCGAAGGCGGGCGGGCTCGACGCGGGCGAGTTGTTCGCCGTCGCGCAGGGGATCGCCGACGGGGACGGGGAGAGCTGGACGCGGGAGTTCCACGCGCACGCCCGGCGCCAGCGTGCCGTGGCGGACGACCGGCTGGCGCGCGGGCGGTGGCGCAGTGCGGCGGAGGCGTTGTTGAAGTCGGCGGCGGCGGTGCGTTCGGCGTGGCAGTTCTGTGCGCCGGGGCCGGAGCTGACGCGGCTGCTGGGTGAGACGCGGGCGACGTTCCGCGAGGCGGTCGGGTTGTTCGGGTGGCCGGCGCAGTTCTTCGGCGTGCCCTACGAGGGCGCTGAGCTGCCGGCGCTGCTGCTGCGGGCGCCCGACCCGGCCGCGCCGACGCTGGTGGTGGTCGGGGGTGCGGACTCCGCGCTGGAGAACCTGTTCTTCACGATCGGGCGCGGTGCGTGGGAGCGGGGGTTCAACGTGGCGATCGTCGACCTGCCCGGCTCCAACGCCACCGCGCTGGACGGGCTGCACTGGACGGGTGAGTCCGAGCGGCCGGTCGGCGCGACGATCGACGCCCTGCTCCGGCGCGGCGTCGACCCCGCCGGGCTCGTCCTGGTCGGCTTCAGCCTCGGCGGGTACTGGGCCACCCGCGCCGCCGCGCACGAACCGCGGCTGGCCGCCTGCGTGGCCAGCACCCCCTTCCCGCAACCGCGTGAACTGTTCGGCAGCGCCGCCGTGGCCGCCGCCGGCGAACGCGGCGCCGCACGCCGCAACACCGCTGCCCTGCTGTGGAAGGGCGGCGCCACCAGCATGCCCGAACTCGCCGCGCGCATGGACACCTGGATCGTCGACCCCGCCGACGTCCACTGCCCCTTCCTGTCCATCGCCGGCGGCGCCGAACCCACCGTCCTGATGCGCCAGGCCCTCGACTGGCACGAACGCCTCGACGTCCCCCGCAAGGACCTCATCGTCTACGACCAGGCCACCGGCGCCGACGCCCACTGCCAACTCAACAACCCCACCCTCATGACCCAGGACATCACCGACTGGATCACCGACACCCTCCACACCACCGAATGAACCACCCCACCACCCGGAAACCCACCACTCCCAGCCGCGCACACCCACCACGGCGCCGGGCGACACCGTAGGAAGAGGCATCGTGAGCCGAGCCGTTCATCGCGAGGAGGCCGTCGTCTCCGCAGAGGCGCCGTCGCCTCCGGGGCGGCGCCGGCGGCTGGTCGGGGGCACCACCGCGAGCCGGGGTACGGTCCGAACCGGCGTGCGGTCTCCCGGCCGGTGGGGCAACTCGGTTGACGCAGGCGGCAGTTCACCGACGAGCCGGGATCTCCGGTGACCGCCGATGCGGTTTCCCCTCGGCCCCGGAGGTCATCGCCTCTGCCCCGGAGCCACCGCCCCGGCCCCGGCGGCCGTCACCTCAGCTCCGGAAGTCACTGCCCCGGTACCGACGTCATCGCCTCCGCCCCGGACGCACCGCCCCGGTTCCGAGGTCACCGCCCGCCCCGGAAGTCGCCTCCCGGACGTCACCGTCCCGGAAGGCGCCCTCCCGGACGTCACCGTCCCGGCATCCACCGTCCCGGCATCCACCGCACCGGAAGCCACCACCCCGGCCCCCCGAAGTCATCACCTCCCGCCCCCGATCCCACCGAAGGCTGCCATGACCCCTGTCCCTCGTGCTGAGCCCAGCCCGGATCCGGCCGTTGCGGCGACCGGCGTACCCGGGGTGCGCGGGGGCCGGTCGTCCGCGCTCGGTGACTTCCTCAAGGCCCGGCGGGCGCGGACGGACCCCGGTTCGGTGAACATCGTGATGGACCAGCGCCGACGGCAGGTCCACGGGCTGCGCCGCGAGGAGCTCGCGGGCCTGGCCGGCATCAGCACCGACTACTACACCCGCCTCGAACAGGGCCGCGAACGCCACCCCTCCACCCAGATCCTGGAATCCCTCAGCCGGGCACTGCGCCTCAACGACAACGAGAGCGGCCACCTGTTCCGGCTGGCAGGACTGGCGGCACCCCGGCCCACCGCCGGTCCCTCTCCCGAAATGGCCCTGCATCTGCGGACGTTGCTCGATTCGCCGCTGCTCAGGACGCCGGTCACGGTCATCGGTCCCAGCCTCGACATCGTGGACCTCAACCCGGTCGCCGCGGTCCTCTACGACGGGTTCTCCAGGACCGAGAATCTGCTGCACATGGTCTTCCGCGACCCCGCTGCCAGAGCCTTCTTCGGTGAATGGCACGCCACCGCCCGCACAGCGGTGGCCCGGCTGCGGGCCTCGTCGGCGCAGTTCCCCGACGACCCGCGGATCACCGACACCGCGGTACAACTCGGCGCCTCCAGTACGGACTTCGCGGCACTCTGGGCGCAGCACGAGCTACGGCCGAGCCCGCTCCCGACGAACCAGTTGATCCACCACCCCCTCGTCGGCGACCTGCATCTCTACTGCGGTGCGTTCGAGATCGTCTCGGCACCTGGACACCACATGCTCATCTTCACCCCGCAGCCCGGCAGCGAAAGCGCCCGACGCATCGAACAACTCCCGCTCTGACAATGCGTGCGGTCGGCGCTGTCGACCCTCCGGGCGCAACGGGTTCGCGCTCCAGCGCCGGTGCTGTCGACGATCCGGGCGCAGTCGCCTCGGTCTCCGGCGCCGCTGCCGGGAGGGAGCCGCCGATGTGACGGTGCATCGGCACGAGGCCGGCGCCAGCCGAGGTAACGCGATGGATGAGGCACCAGCGGCCGAGACGGGGCTCCGGAGTCTCCGATTCCGGTGCGAGCAGGGCCAGTTGCCCGAGTGACAATGCGTACGCGGCGCTCGGCCGCATCATGGGCCGCCGGCGTCACCCCGCGGCCGACCGTGGCGTACACCACCGTCGGACGAACGTCGGACAGAACGCCGGACCGAACGCCGCGCTGAACACCGGACCGATCGTGCCGCCGGAGTCGGCTGCCACGGTCGGGGAGCCGTCGTCATCGCCGCGCCGCGCCGCGGTGGCAGCCCGGTGGCCGGATCGGCGTGGGCAACGCCGACGCTCCGTGTTCATCGCCCCGCAGGGTTCGCGACGTTGCGAGCGCGGGACCCCCGTGCGCCGGGCGGAGGTGGAGGCCGTTCCGTAGCGGCACCGTGGCGTCCACGCCGGGCGGACGAGGCGGGCCCGTGCGGGAGCGGAACCGCACCGCGGGGCGGGCTGCGCGCACCTCGCCGGTCGCGGCTCAGCGAAGCGCCGACGTCGCGTCGGCGCCGTGTTGACGTCGCGTGGTCGGCACCCAAGCGGAATCGGCCACCGGCGTCGTAACCGGCCGGCCGGACCGGCCGCCGACGCTCCCCTGCGGTGGTCGCCGCTCGCGACGACCGCCCGGACCTGCGGGCCGTCGTGCGGGTCGGTGCGCCGGCGGAGAAGGGGGAGAGGGGACCCGGAGTGCCGTTCCCATAAAGGGAATGGAATACGGCCCGAAACGAGCAGATCGGGCGAACGCCGCCGAACGCTTCCGCTTCGACTCCGGAAGGCCGTCCCAATGGCGCCCTGATGCCATTCTCTTCCGCAGTCCTGCCCGCCCTGATAAGGTCCACGATTGCATAGTCGATCTACTGCACAATCGTGTGTCATGCGAATTCCGGGCCCGTACATTCCGGACAGCGAACGCGGCAACACCCCTTCCCGTCCGAACTCGGATTCGGTGCGCGACGTTTCAGGTACTTCCCACACCCTCGGAACACTTCCGCTGAAGGGCTACGCAAATGATCAAGAAAGAAATGGACCAGGTCCTCGCCGCCTGGCTCTCCGGCTCCGACAGTGCCTGCGGAATGGAAAACCCCGCCGGTCCGCTGTTCGCCGGAACGGTCTTCTCCGTGACGGACTCCCTCATCACGATCGAGGAGCCGTCGATCACGATCGAGGAGCCCTCGGTGGTGGAGGCGCTGATCACGATCGAGGAGCCGTCGATCACGATCGAGGAGCCGTCGATCACGATCGAGGAGCCCTCGGTGATGGGCGCGCTGATCACGATCGAGGAGCCGTCGATCACGATCGAGGAGCCTTCGCTGGTCGACTCCCTCATCACCATCGAGGAGCCTTCGATCACGATCGAGGAGCCTTCGCTGGTGGGCGCGCTGATCACGATCGAGGAGCCGTCGATCACGATCGAGGAGCCCTCGGTGGTGGAGGCGCTGATCACGATCGAGGAGCCCTCGGTGATGGGCGCGCTGATCACGATCGAGGAGCCGTCCATCACGATCGAGGAGCCTTCGCTGGTCGACTCCCTCATCACCATCGAGGAGCCGTCCATCACCATCGAAGAGCCCTCGCTGGTGGAGGCGCTGATCACGATCGAGGAGCCCTCGATCACCATTGAGGAGCCTTCGCTGGTCGACTCCCTCATCACCATCGAGGAGCCGTCCATCACCATCGAAGAGCCCTCGCTGGTCGACATGCTGATCACGATCGAGGAGCCCTCGATCACGATCGAAGAGCCCTCGCTGGTCGACATGTTCATCACCATCGAGGAGCCCTCGGTGCTGGAGGCGCTGATCACGATCGAGGAGCCGTCCATCACCATCGAGGAGCCGGGGCTCGTCTACGCGTGATCCCTGGGTGACGTATCGCGGAAGCAGCCGGTGGTGGATTGGACGGGGTGATGGACGGCTCACGGACGGTACCGGGCGCGCAGGCGCCCCGCGGTCTCTTCCACCGCCCCGTCGCAGCGCTCACCGCCGACTGGTCCGCGCGGATCGGTGAACGGCTGGCGGGTGTCGGGGGACTGGAGGACCGGGACAGACAGGTCATCGCCCGCGACGCCCGCCAGTATCTGCTGGCCGGCACCGAGACCAGGCTGGGCCGCACCCTGCTGCTGGAGTTACGCGCGGCCTCGCTCACCGGACAGCTCGACGCCCCCGATCCCCGGGAGCGCTGGAACGCCTTCCTCGACCACGCGCGCGGCCCCGCCTTCCGGGACGGGCTCGACGCGCGCTATCCCACGCTGCGACCCCGGCTGGACGCGGCGGCCGGCAACCTCGTGCACGCCGTCACGGTGCTCGCCGAGCGGCTGGCAGCCGACCGCCCGGCGCTGGACCGGCTGGCGGACCGGCCGCTGGGGAACCTGCTGGGCCTCACCCTCGGACAGGGCGACCCGCACCGCGGCGGCCACACCGTCTCCCGGCTGCGCTTCGACGGCGGTTCGGTCATGTACAAACCACGCCCGGCCCAGGTCGACGCCGCCCTCGACACGTTCCTCGCCGGGCTGCTGCCGGAGGCTCCCGAACGCGTCAGGACGCCGCGCACCCTCGCCCGGCCCGGCTACGGCTGGGCCGCGTTCGAGACGCACCGGCACTGCGCGGACGATGCCGAACTGGCCGCCTTCCACCGGAACCTGGGCCACTGGCTCGCGGTGATGCGGCTGCTCGGCGGCACGGACCTGCACGCGGCCAACGTCCTGGCGGTCGGGCCGGTGCCGGTGATCGTGGACGCCGAGACGATGTTCACCCCCGCGCCCCCGGGCCCGGCCGGGCCGGACGCCACCTCCGCCGCCCGCCGCATCCTCGGCCGCGCCGTCGTACGGACCGGCATCCTGCCGGCGCGCAACGGGCTGGTGGCGGGGATCGACTACTCCGCCGTCGGCAGGCTCCCCGGCGAGCAGCCCGCGCTACGGGTGCGCGGCATCGCCGACGCCGGCACCGACGAGGCCCGGCTGGTCCAGCGGGAGGCCAGCCCGTCGGCGTTCCTCAACCACCCCTGCGCCGACCCGCAGCCGGAACGGCACTGGGAGGAGATCGTCGCCGGGTTCGAGGAGTTGTCGGCCCGGATGCGCCGGCTGGACGCGGCCGGCTCGCTCGCACCGCTGCTGGACCTGTTCCTCGGCGCGGACGTCCGGCTGGTGCGGCGCTCCACCCAGGTCTACGGCGACATCCGCACGATGCTGACCCATCCGGCGGCCTTCCACAACGAGCCGGCGGCGTTGGAGCGGGCCCGGCTGACCCTGCGCCGGCACGCCCGCGGCAACCCGTCCGCACCCCGTGACGAGGCGGCCATCGACGCCGAACTCGCCCAGATCCTCGCCGGCGACACCCCCGTCCACACCCTGACCCTCGGAGCGGCGGAGCTGCGGGAGGCGCTGGAGGAGTGGCGCTGCGCGGACCTGGCGCGCGAGGCCCGCTTCGTCACCCACGCGCTGCCCGGCCTCTACCGCGACCCGCACCGCGTCGAGTCCCGCGTCGTGCACCGCGTCGAGCCCCGCCCGGCCGGTGCGGAGCAGGCCGTACGGTCCGATGGGCAGCAGGCCGTACGGTCCGGTGCGCCGGGCGAGCGGTCGGCCGCCCGGGTCGAGCAGCGGCGGCGCGGGCTGGCGGCGGCCTCGGTCACCGTGCTGCGTGACACCGCCGTGCACGGCGCCGACGGCTCGGTCAGCTGGATCGGGCCGGTGCTTTCCGCCGCGGGCTGGGGCGTGCGGGAACTGGGGCCCGACCTGTTCAGCGGCCAGGCCGGCGTCGCGCTCTGCCTGGCCGCGTACCTGCGCGAGGTCCGGCACGACCGGGCCGAACCGGTGGACGGGCTCACCGAGTTGGTCGCCGGCGCGGTCCGCGGCCTCCAGGTCGCGGAGTCGTCCAGGGCGTTGCCGCGGCACGGCGCCCTGACCGGGTTGCCGGGACAGGTGTGGACGTGGCGGACGCTGGGCGCGCTGCTGAACGACCCCGCGATGACCCGGCGGGCCGTCGCCCTCGCCCGGCGGATCACCCCGGACGGCGATCCGCTCACCGGCTGGGCCGCCGGACCGGCCGGCGCCGCCGTCCCGCTGGCCGACCTGGCCGCCGCCACCGCGGACCCGGGCCTGCGCGCCGTCGCGGACGGCCTCACGCAGACCCTCCTCGCGTCGGTCGACGGTACTGACGACGGTGGCGCGGCCGACAGTGGTACGGCCGACCGCGGTACGGCCGGCGCCGCCGGGTTCCTCAACGGCCCGCTGGGCACCGCCTGGGCGCGGGCCCGGCTGACCGGTGGCCGGCAGCCCGACGACCTGTCGGGGCCGCCGTGGTCACCCGCCACCGGGCACGACGCCGGCTGGTGCCGCGGTGCGGCCGGTACCGCGCTGGCCGCCTGCGACCTGTTGGCGCGCACCGGCGATCCCCGCTACCGCGAGCCGGCGCGTGCCGCCGCGGAGGCGGTACTGGCCGCCGGGTTCGGGCACGGCAGGTCGCTGTGCCACGGCGACTGCGGACGCTGGGAGGCGCTGGAGTCGGCCCGGACCGCCCGGGTCGGCGCCGTACTGCCGGACCGGGACGTACTCGCCGCAGCCCTGCTGGACGAACTGGAGCACGCCCCCACGGGTTCGGGCGCCGTGGAGGCCACCGCGCCGGGACTGATGACCGGGCTGGCGGGAACCGTGCTGACCCTGCTGCGCATGCACCCGGACCACGGGGTACCGGCGGTCCTGCTCCAGGGGACGGTGGGCGGCGGCTGAGGCGGTCGGCGGGTCGCTGCCTGCGGCCTGCGGCTTGCGGTGACCCGTGTTTCCCGGCGTGCGGTGGGGTGTTCGGCGCGTGGCCGGACCCGGGTCGGCGGTGGGGTGTTCGGCGCGCGGTCGGATTCCGGGTGTTCAGCGGGTTCCGTATGTGCGGACGGACCAGGGGCGGCGGCTCTCCGCCCTGCGGCGGACGTTCCCGGCGCGGCGAGGCGAACCCTGGCACCCGGTGGATTTCGGTGCGCGGTCGAACCGTTCAACGGGCTCCGGGCGAACGGCCCGACCCCCGCATGCGGCAGTGCCGAGGCAAGCCGCAATCCCCACCCGGGCGGCGCCTCCCCGACCCCCGCATGCGGCAGGTCCCCGGCGCGCAGCCGAACCCGGCCCGCGCGACCGTACCGCCGGCGCAGCGGCCCCCGCGTCCAGCGACCCCGACCGCGTCGGCCCTCGCCACGCAGCCGTCCCCGCCCGCGCGAC
This sequence comes from Streptantibioticus silvisoli, assembly GCF_027947535.2. Classification (GTDB taxonomy): domain Bacteria; phylum Actinomycetota; class Actinomycetes; order Streptomycetales; family Streptomycetaceae; genus Streptantibioticus_C; species Streptantibioticus_C silvisoli. Next base: position 7,764 of record NZ_JAAGKO020000067.1, on the reverse strand, counting down.
CGCTCTCCGGCGCGCAGCCGAACCCCGCCCCGCGCGACCGTACCGCCCGCGCAGCGGCCCCCGCAGGGCTCAGCCCCGGGCGTCCAGTGCCAGCAGGCTGTCGCGCAGGGCCGTGACGAAGACCTCGACGGACTCCTCGCTCAGCGTCAACGGCGGGGTCAGCCGCAGCCAGTTCTGGGCGTGGGCGGCGGACTCCAGCAGGACGCCGCGTTCGATCATCAGGTCGACGACGGCGGCGGCGCCGTCGGGGGCGTCCGGGGCGGAGAGGCCCTCGATGCGGATGCCCAGCAGCAGCCCGAGGCCGCGCACCTCGCGTACGCCGAGTCCCTCGGCGGCCAGCGCCTCGATGCGGGAGCGCAGGAGCGCGCCGGTGCGTTCCGCCTGCTCCAGCACCCCCTCCTGCTCGATGACGTCGAGCACGGTGAGGCCGGCGGTCATGCCCAGCAGGTGGCCTTCGAACGTCGAGTTGTGGATGTAGGCGCTGGCGATCGACTTGTACACCGACCGGTGCACCTGCGCGGTCATCAGCACCGCCGCCACCGGGGCGATGCCGCCGCTGAGGCCCTTGGAGACCACCACGAGGTCGGGTTCGACGCCGGCGTGCTGGAAGCCGAACCAGCGGCCGGTGCGGCCGATGCCGGTCAGGATCTCGTCGCAGATCAGCAGGGTGCCGTGCGCCCGGCAGCGGTCGGCCACCTCGCGCAGCGCCTGCGGGTCCCAGACCCGGGCGCCGCCCAGCCCCTGCACCGGTTCGACGAACACGGCCGCCACGTCGTCGGCCGCCAGCGCCTTCTCCAGCGCCGCCACGTCCCCGAAGGGCACCCGGTGGCGGCCCTCGGGGGTCCAGTGCGGCACCGGCCGGCGCCAGTAGTCGTGGCCGGCCAGCGGCAGCGGACCCGGGGTGAAGCCGTGGAAGCCCTCGCCGAAGGCGACGAACCCCTGCCGTCCGGTGGCCGCCATCGCGAACTTCATCGCGTTCTCCACCGCCTCGGAGCCGCCGGTGCAGAAGTACACCCGCTCCAGGTCGGCGCCCGCCAGGTCGCACAGCCGCGCCGCCAGCAGCCCGGAGGCGGCGGGCACGCCGATCGGTACCAGGAAGGGACTGCCCGAGCGGATGACACCGGTCAGCGCCTCGACGACCCGCGGGTGCCGGTGGCCCAGCGTCGCGCCGCCGTTCTGCGCCAGCATGTCGAGATAGCGGCGGCCGTCCGCCCCGGTCACGTACGCGCCGTCGGCGCCGGTGAACAGTTCGGGCCAGCCCTTGGCCTTGATCACGTCGTGCCGGAACGGGTTCACGGCCCGCCGGTACGCCTCGACGGGATCGATCGCCTCGAACTCCATACTTCGCCCTTCTCGCCGTTCGCGGGGCCATGCCGTGCAATAGCGGTTCGCGAAGCAAATACGCAGGTGCAAGGAGCAATCGGGGGAGAAGCTATCCGAGAGGACGGCCGCACGTCCATCCTCGGCGGCGGATAAATTCGGCGCTTCTCAAGCGCGGCGGGCGCGTGCCATAATCCCGGAGCGCGTGTCACAAACGCACCGGGCCGCTCAGCAGAAGGCGGGAATTGGCCGCATGGGGGATACGAAACAGGCCATCGCCGATCCCGTCCTCACGCCCCTGCACCGCAATCGCGACTTCACCCTGCTGTGGAGCGGCCAGGCGGTCTCCGCCCTCGGCAACGAACTGTCCGCCATCGGATATCCGCTGCTCGCCCTGGCGGTGACCGGCTCGGCGGCCCGCGCGGGCCTGGTCGGCAGTTCGGAACTGGTCACCATGCTCGCCCTGCTGTTACCCGCCGGAGCCACCGCGGACCGGCGGCCGCGCAAGCAGGTCATGGTGCTCAGCGCGCTGCTTCAGGCGCTCGCCCTCGCCAGCGTCGCGGTGGCCGCCGCCACCGGGCACGTGACCCTCGTCCACCTGGTCGTCGCCGGTGCCCTGGAGGGCGCCGGGTCGGCCTACTACCTCGGCGCCAACCGCGGCGCGCTGCGCCGGGTGGTGCCGCCGCCGCAGCTGCCCACCGCGCTGTCGCGCAGTCAGGCCCGCGACCAGACCGCCTCGGTGATCGGACCGCCACTGGGCGGTCTGCTGTTCTCCGTCGCCCGCTTCCTGCCGTTCGCCTTCGACGCCTTCTCCTTCGGCGTCATCGCGGTCACCTCCGCGCTGGTGCGCCAGCCGGTCGACCCGGTCGCGGCGACCCAGCAGGCAGGCCCGCAGGGGGTGTTGCGCCGGCTGACCGCCGGCCTGCGCTTCGTGGCCGCCGACCGCTACCTGCGCACGGTGGCGGCGTGGGCGGCACTGGTGAACTTCACCGCCACCGGCATGATGCTCAGCGTCATCGTGCTGGCCCGCTCGCGCGGCGCCGGCCCCTCGACCATCGGCACCATCAGCGCGATCTTCTCGGTGGGCGGTCTGCTCGGCGCCCTGCTGGCCCCGACCCTGATCCAGCGGTTCTCCCGGCGCACCCTGGTGCTCCTGGCGTCCTGGCTGCTCGTACCGTGCCCGGTCGCGATGTTCTTCGCGCCCTCGCCGGTGCTCATCGGAGTGGCCGGCGCGGTGTCCGTCTGCGCCGTCTCCCCGGTGAACGTGATCCTGCTCAGCCGCGCCTACGAACTGACCCCGCACCACATGCAGGGCCAGTCCGGCAACGCGATGCTTTTGCTCGGCTTCTGCCTGAAGTGGTCCGCCCCCACGGTCTTCGGCGTCCTCGCCGACACCGCGGGGCCCGGCACCGCGGTCCTCGTCGGCGCCGGCCTGTACGGCGTCACGGCGATGTGGCTCCAGGGCAGGAGAGTTTTGCGGCAACTCGAAGCGCCCGTATCGCACCCGGCCGGCGTCGAGGTGTGACATCCCCGATCGGGAGGCACCATGACCGAGAACGACAGCGTCGACGACAACTGGCAGACCGCCGACGACCTGCTGACCGACCTGTTCGCCCGCGCCGAGGCCCGTGAGGACCCGTACCCGCTGTACGCGCGGGTGCGCGACCTCGACCCGGTGCACGTCACCAGCACCGGCCGGGTCTACCTCACCCGGTACGCCGACTGCGCCGCGGCCATCCGCAACCCCGCGCTGGGGGCGCAGAACCAGGCGTGGATGGACGTCGTGTCGCCCGACTGGCGCACCCACCCGTCGGTGGTGCAGAACATCGAGTCGGTGCTCTTCCAGAACCCGCCGGAGCACACCCGGCTGCGCAAGCTGGTCAACAAGTCCTTCACCGCCCGCCGGGTCACCGCGATGCGCGAGAACGTCTCAGGACTGGTGGAACGCGCCCTGGACCGGCTGGCCGACGCCGCGTCGGACGGCGGCGTGGTGGACGCCTACGACATGCTGGCCAGAACGCTGCCCACCGCCGTCGTCGGCACCCTCATCGGCATCCCCGAGAAGGACTGGGACATGCTGCACGACCCCACCTCCTCCGTGATGCAGGTGGTGGAGGTCGGGGTCGGCCCCAACCGGCTGGTGGACGCCGACCGCGGCGCGCTGCAACTCAACGACTACTTCACCGATCTGATCGAGCAGCGCCGCCGCCAGCCGCAGCAGGACATCCTGTCCGACCTGGTGGCCACCGCGGACGCCGACCCGGACAACGGTATGACCGACACCGAACTGCTGCGCATGGTCATCCTGTTGTTCGGCGCCGGGGTCGACACCACCGTCGGCCTGCTGTCCAACGGTCTGATCGCCTTCCTGGACCACCCCGAACAGGCCCGGCTGCTCCAGGAGGACCCGGCCCTGGCCGGCCGCGCGGTCGACGAGGTCCTGCGCTACGACTCGCCCACCCACGTCGTGGTGCGGGTGGCCGCACCGGGAGCCGAGGCGGGCGGGGTGCCGGTCGCGCCCGGCCACACGGTGTTCTCCATCACCGGCGCCGCCCACCACGACCCGGCGCAGTTCCAGAACCCGGAGGTCTTCGACATCACCCGCACCGGCACCACGGTGCTGTCCTTCAGCGGCGGCATCCACTTCTGCGTCGGCGCGCCGCTGGCCCGCATGGAGGCCGAGCTGTTCTTCCCGGCGCTCCTGCGGCGCTTCCCCACCCTCAGCCTGGCCGGCCCGCCGGTGCGGCGCGGGTTCGTGGTGCGCGGGTACTCCTCGTTGCCGGTGACCGTCAAGTAGGCGCCCGCCACGCGCCGCACGGCCCACCGGGGCGTGCGGCGCGCGGCGCGGTACGCCGCCGGGTCAGACCGGGACCGCCTCGATGACGCTCTCGGTGCGGGAGGCGCGCACCCGTGAGGCGTCGACCGACCGCACCGCGAAGCCGGCCGCCTCCAGCAGCGCGGTGTACTCCTCGCGCGAGCGGTCGTGGCCGTCGAGCATCACCATCATCAGCAGGTCGATGAGCTTGGCCTGCGTGTCGAGCGGGTCGCCGCCGCGGGCCGGGGCGGTGTCCTCCAGGTACTCGAACACCAGCAGCCGCCCGTGCGGCGGGACGGCCTGCCGCACCCGGGCCAGGATCGCCGCCGCCCCCTCGTCGTCCCAGTTGTGCAGCACCCGCGAGAGCGCGTAGACGTCCGCGCCGGCCGGCAGCACACCGGCGTCGAAGAAGCTGCCCGCGACGAACTCCACCCGGTCGGCCACCCCCGCCGCCGCCAGCCGTTCGCGGGCCTGCCCGATCGACTCCGGCAGGTCGACCAGCACCCCGCGCGCCGACCGGTGCCGGCCCAGCACCCGGGCGAGCAGCCCGCCCTCCCCGCCGCCCACGTCGACGAACGAGCCGACCCCGGTCAGGTCGCACCGGGCGAGCGCGGCCGGCACCGCAGCCGCGCCCATGGCGGCGTGGAAGGTCGCGGCGGCCTGCGGGTGCTCGCCCAGGTAGTCGTAGAACGGCGTCCCGGCGAGCCGGTCGAACGCCGGCCGGCCGGTGCGCAGCGTGTGGGCGATCTCGCCGAACGACCGGTGCACCTCCTCACCGAACATCAGCGCCGTCGGCTGGGCGGACCGTGAGGTGTCGGCGCACAACAGGCGGGTGACGGAGGTGAGTTCGAAGGTACGCGGCTGAGGCTCGTGCAGCAGCCCCTGGGCGGCCAGCACCCGCAGCGTGCGGTACAGGGTGCGGGTGTCCGCCCCGGCGGAGGCGGCCAGCTCCTCCACCGTGCGCGGACCTTCGGCCAGCAGGTCGGGCACCCCGAGCCGGGTGACGGCGTAGACCGCCTGCGCGATCCAGCCGCCGGTCAGCACCGCGAACAGCGCGGCCCGGTCGGCGACCCCGGGCCGCTGCTGCCGGTCCGCCGGGGCCGGTGGCGGCGGCGCCTGGCTCATCCGGCCGGCTTGTCGCCGGCGCGCAGCCGGGCGCCCAGCACCCGTACCGTCTCGGCGGCCGAGATCGCGTGGGCCCGGCGGGTGCCGTGCCGGCCGTCGGAGGCGTACATGCCCGGCTCGCCGGACGCCGGATGGGGCGTCAGGTCCACGTGCAGCGTGCCCAGGTCGGCCGCGATGGACCGGGTGCGGTCGGCCAGGTCGAAGAACCGCGACCGCAGCCCTGCGCGCAGCTGCTCCGGCACCGCGGGGGAGTGCGAGCCGTCGAACATGCTGACCAGGATGACCTCGGCGCCCGCGTCGCGGAACGCCCGCGCCATGGCGTGCAGGTCCTTGCCGACCGCGTCCGGGTCGTAGGAGCGCGACAGCGCGTTGAAGCCGCCGGCCGCGACCAGGACCAGGTCCGGCCGCTGCGCCAGGGCGGGTTCGAGCTGGGTGGCGCGGACGTCCCCGGAAAGGGTGTTGGCCCGCCCGAGGTTGGTGTACGCCGTGCCGGGCCGCGCGTCGGCAAGTTCGGCCGCGATCCGGTCCGCCCACGGTTCGTCGGGGAAGCCCGGGCTGGCCTCGCCCAGTCCCTCGGCGACGCTGTCGCCGATCACGGTGAAACGGGTCCAGGGGTGGCCGGCCAGCAGCGCCGCGGCCTCCCCGTCGTTCAGGCAGTACGCGTCGGCGGCCTCGCCGGTCAAGACAGGTATCGGCATGGGAGGACTATGGCCCACCGGCCCCGGCCGTACAAGCCTGCTCGCGGCGGCGGGCGCACCGCAAACCCACCCGCCCGACGCGTCCCGCCCGTTACGGGCCTGGCGCACCGTCGGCTCCGCCCGCGATACTCCCTGACGGGTTGTCGAGCGCGGCACGGGCCCGCCCGCCGCCGCCGAGCAAGGGAGCGCGCCATGCCGGGTACCGGCGACGCCTGCGTCGTGATCGGCTGCGGGCTGGGAATGATCAGCGAGATCGACAAGATGCTGCCGCCCGGGTCGGTGACCGTCGTGGAGGAGGCGGACCTCATCGAGTCCGGCGGCCTGCGGGAGCGGGCCGCCCGCTGGCCCTGCGTGGCCGCGGTGGTCGAGGGCCCGGCGCAGCGCCAGGAGGCCGCCGAGCCACCGCCGTTGGCCGCGCTGGCCGACGCCGCGGCGGTGATACCGAGCACCGAGTACGGCGTGGTGGCCACGGCCGTCTACGCGCGGGCCGCCGGCCTGCCCGGCGCCGGGGTGGCGGCCGCGCTGGCGCTGCGCGACAAGGCGCGGCTGCGGGAGGTCGCCGGTGCGGCCGGCATCGCGCAGCCGGACTGGGCGCGGGTCGCGGACCCGGCCGCGGTACGGGCCTTCGCCGCCCGGCACGGCGGCCACTGCGTCCTGAAGCCCGCCGACCGGCAAGGCAGCCTCGGCGTGCGGCTGCTGGGCCCCGGGGACGACGTCGACGCCGCCTGGCGGGCGACCGCGGCGGCCGACGACGGCGCGGCCCGCAGCGCCGGCTGGACCCCGGGAGGCCTGCTGGCGGAGCAGCGGCTGCTCGGGCCCGAGGTCAGCGTGGAGGCGCTGGTCGCCGAGGGGGAGGTCATCTGGTCGAACGTCACCGACAAGGCGCTGTGGCCCGGGCCGTTCCCCGTCGAGGCCGGGCACACCCTGCCGTCGGCCCTGCCGCCCGAGGTGTGCGACCGGGTGGTGGCCGCGACCCGCGCGCTGATCGCCGCGGTCGGCTACGGCACCGGCGCGCTGCACAGCGAGTGGATCCTGGTCGGCGGCACCGAACCGCACCTGGTGGAGTGCGCCGGCCGGCTGCCCGGCGGGGCCATCGTGCCGCTGATCGACCAGGCGTACGGCGGTTCGCTGGTGGCCGACCTGGTGCGGGTGCTGCGCGGCGAGCGCCCCGACCGGGCGGCGCGGGCCGGGTGCGGCGCGGCGATCCGGTTCGGCGCGGCGGAGCCGGGCGTGGTGCGCGCGGTGCACGGTACGCAGGAGGCCGCCGCCGTCGAGGGGGTGTTCGCCGCCGTCGTCACCGCCAAGGAGGGTTCGGTCGCCGGGCCGGTGACCAGCGGTTTCGACCGCACGGTCCACATCCTTGCCACCGGGGCGGACGGACCGCAGGCCGCCGCCGCAGCCGAGAAGGCCGCGGCCCTGGTACGGATCGAGACGGTGCCCGCCGACGCCTGACGGCCGACGGCCGGTGCGCTCGCGCAAGTCCGCGACCCGGTCCGGGACGTCACCGGACGGCAGGAACGCGGCGGCGCCCGGGGCCGTCACGGTGGCGAACGGGCACGCCGCAGGTGTTCGACAGGCCCGAGGTGCGTCCGGCGCGGTCCGGGTCGATCAGCGGCGGCGTACGGGCGGACCGCGGCGTTCGAGCTGCGCGAGGCGCGTCCGGCGCTGCCCGTGGCCCGGGTCCGCCGGTCCAGTGGCCCGGTGGACGCGCGCACCGGGCTGCCGCGTCCGCGCGGCGGTCGGGCGGGGGTGCGGCCGGTCCGGGCGCACCCCCGCCGCGGGCCGGGCTCAGGCGCGCCCGGCGGG
>NZ_JAAGKO020000066.1 GCF_027947535.2 Streptantibioticus silvisoli | reverse complement strand
CCGCACCCCCATACCCCCGTCGCCCCGGCGGACGGCCGCACCCCCGGCCTCCGATACGCTGGTCACATGTCCGAACCGACCGGTGCCGCCCGCCGTCGCGGCCCCTTCCAGGTCGGGGACCAGGTCCAGCTCACCGACCCCAAGGGACGCCACCACACCTTCACGCTCGAAGCCGGGAAGAACTTCCACACCCACAAGGGTGCGTTCCCGCACGACGAGCTGATCGGTGCTCCCGAAGGCACTGTTGTGCGTACCACGGGGAACGTCGCGTATCTCGCGCTGCGTCCCCTGCTCCCCGACTACGTCCTGTCCATGCCCCGCGGTGCCGCCGTGGTCTACCCCAAGGACGCGGGGCAGATCCTGTCGATGGCCGACATCTTCCCCGGCGCCCGCGTCGTCGAGGCGGGGGTGGGGTCCGGCTCGCTCAGCTGCTTCCTGCTGCGCGCCCTCGGCGACCAGGGCATGCTGCACAGCTACGAGCGGCGCCCCGACTTCGCCCAGATCGCCGCGGACAACGTGCGGCGCTACTTCGGCGAGGAGCACCCCGCCTGGCAGCTGACCGTCGGCGACCTCCAGGACAACCTGTCCGACACCGACGTCGACCGGGTCATCCTCGACATGCTCGCCCCCTGGGAGTGCCTGGACGCCGTCTCCAAGGCCCTGGTGCCCGGCGGCATGCTGTGCGCGTACGTGGCCACCACCACCCAGATGGCCCGCACCGTCGAGGCCATCCGCGAGCAGGGTTCGTTCAACGAGCCGTCCGCCTGGGAGACCATGGTGCGCACCTGGCACGTCGAGGGCCTCGCCGTCCGCCCGGACCACCGCATGATCGGCCACACCGGCTTCCTGCTCACCGCCCGGCGCCTCGCCGACGGTGTCGAGCCGCCGCTGCGCCGCCGCCGGCCGTCCAAGGGCTCCTACGGCGACGACTACGCCGGCTACGGTGACGGCCGCACCCCGGCCCAGAAGGTCGCCGCCGCCCGGGCCGCCGCCGAGGCCCACGGGGTCACCGACACCGCCGGGACCGACAGCGCCCCCCGGGAACCCGAAGGCGTCAGCGAGCCGTCCGACGCCGTCGAGGCGTTCGGAGGCGTGACCGAGGCGCTCGAGGGCGTCACCGAAGCGGACGTGGCGGAGCCGGGCGACGGCGCCGGGACCACCGAGCCGTAACCTCCCGGGCGCCGCCACCGCGGACCGCCCGCCCTGTCAACGTGACGGCCCCGCCGCCGAGTTCCGCACCGGAGCCGGCGGCGGGGCCGTCGCGCCGCCCGGTCCACCCGGTGCGGTCGCCCGCTGTGACGTGTGGCACGATGCAGGCCGGACCCGGAGCGCCTCGCGCGCCGCCCGGGAGCGCGGCCGCCGGTGCGTCCGCCGTCCGGTGCGGCCGGTTCCGTGCGGCCCCTCGTTCCTCCCCGTCGGCCCTCTTCTCCAGGAGACAGGCGCGTGCAGCCCTCGGCAGGCCCGGACCACCCCCACACGCGTGCCCAGACGGTGCACTGGCTCGCCACCGGCGTGGGGATCGCCGCGGTCGTGGTGGCCTTCTCGCTCGCCCGGCCGCCCGGCGCCGCCGCGTCCTCCGACGCCTCGGGCCAGGACCTGCCGAACGCCACCGCGGTGCGCTACCCGGTCGACTGCGCCGGCGGACCGGTGGACGTCGTGGGCCGCGAGGCGGTCGACATGGACGCCGACGGCCGCACCGAGCTGGTGGCCGAGGTCCGCTGCCACACCGAGACCGGCACTCCGCCCAGCGGGCTGTACGTGCTCCAGCCCGGACCCTGGCCCGGTGACCGGCCGCGCATCGTGGCGACGCTGCTGAGCCCCACCAGCAAGTACAGCCTCACCGGGCTGACGTCGGACGGCCGCACGGTGACGGCCGCCGTCCACGGCTACTCCTCCGACAAGATCCCGCGCTGCTGCCCGGACCTGGAACGCCAGTACAGCTGGATCTGGCGCGACGGCCGCTTCCTCGCGCAGGCCGGCCCGCACAGCGGCGACGTCTGACATAAGGGTTTTTTCCGGCGCGGCCGGTGCCGGCCGCTGGGGCCGCGGAGGCGCCCGAGGCGGGTGGGACGGATGTGCACCGCCCGCGGCGGGTGTCCGGAAACGATCGGGGCCGGCCGGAACCCGTCCCCGGGGGCGTTCGCCTACGGCATAACCCGTCCCGGGCGCCCGGGACGCAGGCACCGAAGCCGTGGGCCCCGATCCGCCAGGCACCGCAGCAGGGCGCCCCGGGTCAGGAGGCGTCGGGGCCGTGCACCTCGACGCGGTCGCGGACCCGGCGTACGTGGATGCAGTCGCCCGGGCACTCCTTGGCGGAATCCACGATGTCGTTCAGCAGGATCGGCGGCACCGGGACGGTGGCCCCGGGCTCGGCCCGCAGCTCGTCGTCGTCGCCCTTGACGTAGGCCAGGCCGTCGACGTCCAGCTCGAAGACCTCGGGCGCGTACTGGGCGCAGATCCCGTCGCCGGTGCACAGGTCCTGGTCGATCCAGACCTCAAGGGCCTCGTCCGCCGCCTCGCTCACGCCTACCTCGCTGGTTCGGTGTTCTTCGGTGTTCTTCGGTGTTCTTCGCTGTCTCGTCGGTGTTCGGCCGGCTGCCCGGGGTCCCCCGCCGCCGTCCGCCACCCGCCGCGGACCCGGGTGGAGCAGGCCCCGGGGGGCCGCGCCGCGGTGCTCCGGGCGCCGGGAATAACCGTTCCTGGCGGGTGTTGACCAAACTGACGATACAACCGGTCGCTTTCCCATGCGGTTCGCTGGGTATCTCCCCCAGCGGGGGGCGCGCGCAAGGGTGAAGATCGGACAGACCCCGACCGGGTTTGTGATCTAGGGGTTTCAACCTGCACCGGCCCAGGTAGGGTCTGAAAGCGTCCAGCTCCCCCTGGAGGAGGTGAGGACCGTGGCAGCCCACGACGACGACATCAACCGTGGCGACCGGCCCGCACGGGGTTCGGAGGACCCCGCGAGCCAGGTGGCCTTTCTTGAGCAGGAGATCGCCGTCCTGCGACGCAAGCTCGCCGACTCTCCGCGTCACACGAGAATTCTCGAGGAGCGGATCGTCGAGCTGCAGAGCAACCTGTCCGGCGTTTCCACGCACAACGAGCGGCTCGCCAACACCCTGCGCGAGGCCCGCGACCAGATCGTGGCCCTCAAGGAGGAGGTCGACCGGCTGGCACAGCCGCCAGCCGGTTTCGGCGTCTTCCTGCAGGCGAACGAGGACGACACCGCCGACATCTTCACCGGCGGTCGCAAGCTGCGGGTGAACGTCAGCCCGTCGGTCGAACTGTCCGAACTGCGGCGTGGCCAGGAGGTCATGCTCAACGAGGCGCTCAACGTCGTCGAGGCGATGACCTTCGAGCGCGTCGGGGACATCGTCACCCTCAAGGAGATCCTGGAGGGCGGCGACCGCGCGCTGGTGGTGGGCCACACCGACGAGGAACGGGTGGTCCGGCTCGCCGAACCGCTGCTCGACATCAGCATCCGGGCCGGCGACGCCCTGCTGCTCGACCCGCGCTCGGGCTACGTCTACGAGGTCGTGCCCAAGAGCGAGGTCGAGGAGCTGGTCCTCGAAGAGGTCCCGGACATCGACTACGAGCGGATCGGCGGCCTGCGGGGCCAGATCGAGTCGATCCGGGACGCGGTCGAGCTGCCGTACCTGCATCCCGACCTGTTCAAGGAGCACGAACTGCGGCCGCCGAAGGGCGTGCTGCTGTACGGTCCGCCCGGCTGCGGCAAGACGCTCATCGCCAAGGCCGTCGCCAACTCCCTTGCCAAGAAGGTCGCCGAGGTCACCGGCCGGCCGGCGGGCAAGAGCTACTTCCTCAACATCAAGGGCCCCGAGCTGCTCAACAAGTACGTCGGTGAGACCGAGCGGCACATCCGCCTGGTCTTCCAGCGGGCCCGGGAGAAGGCCAGCGAGGGCACGCCGGTCATCGTCTTCTTCGACGAGATGGAGTCGCTGTTCCGCACCCGCGGCTCCGGTGTCAGCTCGGACGTGGAGAACACCATCGTCCCGCAGCTGCTCGCCGAGATCGACGGCGTGGAGGGGCTGGAGAACGTCATCGTGATCGGCGCCTCCAACCGCGAGGACATGATCGACCCGGCGATCCTGCGGCCCGGCCGCCTCGACGTGAAGATCAAGATCGAGCGTCCGGACGCCGAGGCCGCCAAGGACATCTTCTCCAAGTACCTCACCGCCAGCCTGCCGCTGCACAAGGACGACCGGGCGGAGCACGGGGAGTCGCGGGAGGCGACCGTCGGCGCGATGATCCAGTCGGTCGTCGAGCGGATGTACGCCGAGTCCGAGGAGAACCGCTTCCTGGAGGTCACCTACGCCAACGGTGACAAGGAGGTCCTGTACTTCAAGGACTTCAACTCCGGCGCCATGATCCAGAACATCGTGGACCGGGCCAAGAAGATGGCGATCAAGGACTTCCTCGACCACGACCAGAAGGGCCTGCGGGTCGCCCACCTGCTGTCCGCCTGCGTGGACGAGTTCAAGGAGAACGAGGACCTGCCCAACACCACCAACCCGGACGACTGGGCCCGCATCTCCGGCAAGAAGGGCGAGCGGATCGTCTTCATCCGCACGCTCGTCACCGGCAAGCAGGGCGCCGACACCGGTCGCTCGATCGACACCGTGGCCAACACCGGGCAGTACCTGTAACACCTCACCCGGCCGTGGGTACCGACCCCGGTACCCGCGGCCGGACCTGCTTTCCGGGGTCCCGCACCGAGCCGAGGAGTGAACGCCGTGCACGACGCCCACGCGACGAGCCGCCGCCGGCACCCATTCCGCTCTACGCTCGGCGGTACCGCGCCACGCGCAAGGAGGGCCGTATGACCGTACGGCGAGTAATGGGGATCGAGACGGAGTACGGGATCTCCGTCGCCGGGCACCCCAATGCCAACGCCATGCTCACCTCGTCCCAGATCGTGAACGCCTACGCGGCGGCGATGCACCGGGCGCGGCGGGCCCGGTGGGACTTCGAGGAGGAGAACCCACTGCGCGACGCCAGGGGCTTCGACCTGGCCCGGGACACCGCGGACTCCAGCCAGCTCACCGACGAGGACATCGGCCTGGCCAACGTCATCCTCACCAACGGCGCCCGCCTCTACGTCGACCACGCACACCCCGAGTACAGCTCGCCCGAGGTGACCAACCCGCGCGACGCCGTGCTGTGGGACAAGGCCGGCGAGCGGATCATGGCCGAGGCCGCCGAGCTGGCCGCCCAGGTCCCCGGCACCCAGCCGATCCACCTGTACAAGAACAACACCGACAACAAGGGCGCCTCCTACGGCACCCACGAGAACTACCTGATGAAGCGGGAGACGGCGTTCTCCGACATCGTCCGGCACCTGACCCCGTTCTTCGTCTCGCGCCAGGTGGTGTGCGGCGCCGGCCGGGTGGGCCTGGGGCAGGACGGCGGCGAGGACGGCTTCCAGATCAGCCAGCGCGCCGACTACTTCGAGGTCGAGGTCGGCCTGGAGACCACTCTCAAGCGCCCGATCATCAACACCCGCGACGAGCCGCACTCCGACGCGGAGAAGTACCGCAGGCTGCACGTCATCATCGGTGACGCCAACCTGTCGGAGATCTCCACCTACCTCAAGCTCGGCACCACCGCCCTGGTGCTGTCGATGATCGAGGACGGCTTCATCGCGGTGGACCTCGCCGTCGACCAGCCGGTGCGCACCCTGCACCAGGTCTCGCACGACCCGGACCTGAAGCACCTGGTCAGGCTGCGCAGCGGCCGCCGGCTGACCGCGGTGCAGTTGCAGATGGAGTACTACGAGCTGGCCAGGAAGTACGTCGAGGACCGGTACGGCACCGACGCGGACGAGCAGACCAAGGACGTGCTGGCCCGCTGGGAGGACGTGCTGGGCCGGCTGGAGACCGATCCGATGAGCCTGTCCGGCGAGCTGGACTGGCTGGCCAAGCGGGAACTGCTGGAGGGCTACCGCCGCCGCGACGCCCTCGGCTGGGACGCCGCCCGGCTGCACCTGGTCGACCTCCAGTACGCCGACGTACGCCCCGACAAGGGCCTGTACAACCGGCTGGCGGCCCGCGGGCGCATGAAGCGGCTGCTGGACGAGCGCGAGGTCGCCCGGGCGCGTGACAAGCCTCCGGAGGACACCCGCGCCTACTTCCGCGGCCGCTGCCTGGAGCAGTACGCCGACGACGTGGCGGCGGCCTCCTGGGACTCGGTGATCTTCGACGTCCCCGGCCACGACTCGTTGCAGCGGGTCCCGACCATGGAACCGCTGCGCGGCACCAAGGAGCACGTCGAGAGCCTGCTGGACCGGTGCCGCACGGCCGAGGAACTGGTCCGGGTGCTGTCCGGGGGCTGAAAGGGCCTCCGGGAGGGAATCATCCCGGTGGCTCCCGGGCGCGGAAGGGGGCGGGCGGTCGCCAGGACCCGGCGGCCGTTCCGGCGGCAGGGCCGATGTCGCAGCCGCCTTGTAGGGTCTGATCTTGTAGGACATGCAACCGAGCGGGGTGAGGGGCACATGGCTACCAACGACACCGGCGGGCAGCAGCGGGCGACGCGTTCCACCGAGGAGACCGAGGAGACCGAGCCGGAGGCACAGTCCTCCGAGGAGCTCAAGGAGCGCCAGGAGAAGCTCTCCGACGACGTGGACTCCGTCCTGGACGAGATCGACGACGTCCTGGAGGAGAACGCCGAGGACTTCGTGCGCAGTTTCGTCCAGAAGGGCGGGGAGTAACTCCCGCCCTGCCGTTCGCCGGTGCCCGCGGCGATCGCCGCGGGCACCGGCGGATGAGTCACGCGGCCAGGGGTATGGTCCGTGCAGTGATCACCTGTGATGATCAGTGACCGAGGTTCCGGCCGGTCCCGCCGGAGGGATGGAAGTCGGCCGGTCAGTCTCCGTGGACTTTGTGGACTTTCGTGGAAGGACAACGTGTGGAAGCCAACACTCGTAGCACCGGGCGTCTGCCGGCCGCCTTCCTGACGCCCGGCTCGTCGTCGTTCCTGGACTTCCTGGGCTCGCACGCGCCCGAGGTACTGCCGGGGGGCCGCCCGCTTCCGGTGGTGCAGGGCGCGGTGGAACTGCCGCACGGCACCACCATCGTCGCCGCGACCTTCCCCGGCGGCGTGGTGCTCGCCGGTGACCGGCGCGCCACCATGGGCAACGTCATCGCCCAGCGCGACATCGAGAAGGTCTTCCCGGCCGACGAGTACTCCGCGGTCGGCATCGCCGGCACCGCGGGGCTCGCCATCGAGATGGTCAAGCTCTTCCAGCTGGAGCTGGAGCACTACGAGAAGATCGAGGGCGCCACGCTGTCGCTGGAGGGCAAGGCCAACCGGCTGTCCACCATGATCCGCGGCAACCTCGGCATGGCCATGCAGGGCCTGGCCGTGGTCCCGGTCTTCGCCGGTTACGACACCGACCGCGGCCGCGGCCGGATCTTCTCCTACGACGTCACCGGCGGCCGCTCGGAGGAGCACGGCTACTCCGCCACCGGCTCCGGCTCGGTCTTCGCCCGCGGCTCGCTCAAGAAGCTCTACCGCCGCGACCTGAGCGAGGGCCAGACGGTCACCGCGGTCGTCCAGGCGCTGTACGACGCCGCCGACGACGACTCGGCCACCGGCGGTCCGGACCTGGCCCGGCGGATCTTCCCCATCATCACCGTCATCACCGAGGACGGCTTCCGCAGGCTGACGGAGGCCGAGGCGTCCGAGGTCGTCCGCGCCGTCCACGAGCGCCGCCAGGAGGAGCCCGACGGCCCGCGGGCCGGGGTCCTGTAAGGCGCCCCGCGCACATGACCGGGACATTCCGCCGGCGCCCGCCGGCCGGGCCAACCTCACCACTGACAGAAAGGGACGGATAACCGGTGTCGACGCCGTTCTACGTCTCACCCCAGCAGGCCATGGCGGACCGCGCCGAATACGCCCGCAAGGGCATCGCGCGCGGCCGCAGCGTCGTCGTGTTGCAGTACACCGACGGCATCCTCTTCGTCGCTGAGAACCCGTCCCGCGCGCTGCACAAGGTCAGCGAGATCTACGACCGCATCGCGTTCGCCGCCGTCGGCAAGTACAACGAGTTCGAGAACCTGCGCATCGGCGGCGTCCGCTACGCCGACCTGCGCGGCTACACCTACGACCGGCAGGACGTCACCGCGCGGGGGCTCGCCAACGTCTACGCGCAGACGCTGGGCACCATCTTCTCCAGCGTCGGCGAGAAGCCCTACGAGGTCGAACTCATCGTCGCCGAGGTCGGATCGGCGCCGGAGGAGGACCAGATCTACCGGCTGCCGCACGACGGTTCCATCGTCGACGAGCACGGCGCGGTGGCGGTCGGCGGCAACTCCGACCAGATCGGCACCTACCTCGACCAGCGGCACCGTGACGGTTTCACCCTCACCGAGGCGCTCAAGCTCGCCGTCGACTCCCTCGCCCGGGACAACAACGGTGGCGAACGGCGCCTGACCGCCGAGCAGTTGGAGGTTGCGGTGCTGGACCGCACCCGCCCCCAGCAGCGCAAGTTCCGCCGGGTGCTGGGCGCCCAGCTGACCCAGCTGCTGGAGGCCGGTGAGGACGCGGAGCCGTCGGCCGACGACGACGCCGCCGACACCGGCGCCGACGACAGCACCCCGGACGCCGGGTCGGAGAGCACCGACTCCGACGAGTGACCCGGCCCACACCCGGACCCGTCACGGCGACCGGCGGCGGACGCCGGCCCGGCACCCGTCGCGCCACCCCGGTGCCCGCCATCGCCCGCCCGTCCCGCCCGGGGCAGCGGCTGTCGCCCGTCCCGGACAGCACCGCCGCACCCGAATTCACGCCTTCGGGTGATGTTCCGCGCCGCCTGCGTCACCCGTTCGGACGTACCCCGGGGGCCGGGCCCGTGGAGCCGCGGACCACCAGCGACACCGGCAGTTCCGCCGACGGCGCCGGCTCACCGGCCAGTGCCGCCAGCAGCGCCCGCATGCCCGCGGCGCCCGCCTCGCCGGCCGGCAGCCGCACCGTCGTCAGCTCTGGATCGACCGCGGTGGCCAGCGACAGGTCGTCGAACCCGGTCACGCTCACGTCCTGCGGCACCCGTAGCCCCAGCCGCCGCACCGCCTTGCAGGCGCCGGCCGCCAGCAGGTCGTCGTCGCAGACCAGCGCGGTGGGACGCGGACCGGGGCCGGTCAGCGCCCGCACCGCCGCGTCCCGGCCGCGCGCCACGTCCAGCCCCGAGGTCTCCCGGACCGCCGAGCCGCCGGCCAGCGCGCCGACCTCCGCGTCGAAGACCTCCCGGCGCACCCGGAAGGTCCACGAGTCCACCGCCGCCGCCACGTGCGCGAACCGCCGGTGGCCGAGCCCGGCGAGGTGGCCGACGGCCAGCCGCATGCCGTGCGCCAGGTCCGGGTTGACGGTCGCCGCCGTCCCCGGCCCGCCCGGCTCGCTGTCCAGCATCACCAGCGGCAGCCCGCCCGCCCCCGGCCCGGCGGCGCCGCTGATCGCCCGCAGCGCCCCGGCCGCCATCGAGGAGGCGATCACCCCGTCCAGCGCCGCCCGGGCCGAGGGGAACGGGTCCCTGGCCGGTCCCACGCCCTCCGGCGACGGGTAGAGCACCAGGCCGAAGCCGTGCTCCGCCGCGACTCGCTCGGCGCCGGCGTAGACCCGCGCGAAGTACTCGTTGGTCAGCGCCGGCACCACCAGCAGCACGGTCCTGGCGGTGCCCAGCCGCAGCGAGCGGGCGGCCAGGTTGGGCCGGTACTCCAGCCGCTGCGCCGCCGCCCGCACCGCGCCGGCGGTCCGCTCCGAGACCCGCCCGCGCCACTTGTCGCCCAGCACCAGCGAGACGGTGGCCTGCGAGACCCCCGCGGCCCGCGCGACGTCCCGGGAGGTCACCCGGGCGCTTCCCGCCGTCACTCGTCCACGCCCGTTCGCCCCGTCCGTCCGCCGCCGATGACCGCCCGCCGCACTGGACCGGCGGGGCAGGGCCATGCTACGTATGACGCTCGAAGTTATACGTATTACTAACGCGGGCGCCGACCGAGCCGGCCGGGCCCCGGAAGCGGGGGAGACCCATGGCAGGCGGTTACGGCGAGCTGTTGCGCGCCCGGCACGCGATGCGGCTGCTGACCGGCACCCTGGTCGGCCGCCTGCCCAACGCCAGCGCCGCGCTGGCGGTGCTGCTGTTCACCCGGGCGCACGGCGGCTCCTACACGCTGGCCGGCGCCCTGGCGGCGGTCTACGGACTCGGCACCGCGATCGGCCAGCCCGCGCTGGGCCGGCTGGTCGACCGGGACGGGCAGTTCCGCGTCATGCTCGGCGGCGCGCTGGTGTGCGGCCTGGCGGCGCTGGGCTTCGCCCTGACCGGTCCGCGGCCGCTGTGGGCGTCCGCCGGGCTGATGGCGGTCGCCGGACTCGCCACGCCCCCGCTGGAGGGCGGCCTGCGCGCCCTGTGGCCCGGCGTGGTGGGCCGCCCGGACGACGACGGCGCCGACCCCGCGGCCGTACGGCGGGCCGAGGACCGGGTGCACGCCGCCTACGCCCTGGACGCCGCCGCCCAGGAGGTGATGTACGCCGTCGGCCCGCTGCTGGTCACCCTGACCGTCGCCGCCGCCTCCACCGCCTTCGTCCTGGTCGCGCTGGCCGTCGTCGGGGTGGCCGGCGCGCTGGTCGTGGTCACCGCGCCGCCCTCGCGCCACTGGCGGGCCGAACGCCGCGAGGCGCACTGGCTCGGCCCGCTGCGCTCCGCGGGCATCGGCGTGCTGCTGGGCTCGTTCTTCTTCGTCGGCGTGGCGCTCGGCTCGATCTCGGTGGCCGCGGTCGCCTACGCCGACGCGCACGGCGGCGGCCTGGTCTCCAGCTACCTGCTGTCCGCCCTCGGCGCCGGCGCGCTGGCCGGCGGCCTGGCCTACGGTGCCCGGCCGCGGACCGGGGACGCCGGGCGCCGGCTGCGCGTCCTGGTGGGGTGCCTGGCGCTCGCCTACTGGCCGCTGTCGCTGACCCCGGGGGTGGCCGCGATGACGGCGCTGGCGGCGCTGGCGGGCGTCTTCCTGGCGCCCTCGCTGGCCTGCGCCTTCGTGGTCGTCGACCGGCACGCCCCGGCCGGCACCGTCACCGAGGCGTTCTCCTGGCTCGTCACCGCCTTCGGGGTCGGCGCCTCGGCCGGCAACGCGCTGGCCGGACCGGTCGCGCAGTACGGCGGCGTCCCGGCCGGCTTCGCGGTGGCGGGGGCCGGCGGCACCGCGGCGCTCGCCGTCCTGCTGGCCGGCGGACGGGTGCTGACGACCCCGGCGGTGCGGCGAAGGAAGGAAAATGATCGAACCGGGGCCGCCGAACCCGGTTTCAGCGAGTCCCATCGGGCGTAATGTCTAGTCATGGACCGCCGCATTTTCGGGCTGGAGAACGAGTACGGCGTCACATGCACGTTCCGGGGACAGCGGCGTCTGTCGCCGGACGAGGTGGCGCGGTACCTCTTCCGCCGTGTCGTGTCATGGGGTCGCAGCAGCAACGTCTTCCTGAAGAACGGCGCCCGCCTGTATCTCGACGTGGGTTCGCACCCGGAGTACGCCACTCCGGAGTGCGACAACGTGACCGAGCTGGTCACCCACGACAAGGCCGGCGAACGCATTCTGGAAGGCCTGCTGGTCGATGCCGAGCGCAGGCTCCACGAGGAGGGGATCGCAGGCGACGTCTACCTGTTCAAGAACAACACCGATTCGGCCGGAAACTCCTACGGCTGCCACGAGAACTATCTGGTGGCCCGGCACGGGGAATTCTCCCGGCTGGCCGACATCCTCATTCCGTTCCTCGTCACCCGGCAATTGATCTGCGGCGCCGGCAAGGTGCTCCAGACCCCGCGTGGCGCCGTCTACTGCGTCAGCCAGCGGGCCGAGCACATCTGGGAGGGCGTCAGTTCCGCCACCACCAGGTCCCGGCCCATCATCAACACCAGGGACGAGCCGCACGCCGACGCCGAGCGCTACCGCAGGCTGCACGTCATCGTCGGTGACTCCAACATGTCGGAGACGACCATGCTGCTCAAGGTCGGCGCCACCGACCTGGTGCTGCGCATGATCGAGGCCGGCACCGTCATGCGCGACCTCACCCTGGAGAACCCGATCCGGGCCATCCGCGAGGTCAGCCACGACATCACCGGACAGCGCAAGGTCCGCCTCGCCAGCGGCCGGGAGGCCTCCGCCCTGGAGATCCAGGAGGAGTACTACTCCAAGGCCGTCGACTTCTGCGACCGGCGCGGCATCAACACCGGCGTCACCGCGCAGGTCCTCGAACTGTGGGGCCGCGCCCTGGAGTGCATCGGCTCCGGTGACCTGGACAAGATCGGCACCGAGATCGACTGGGTGATGAAGTACCAGCTGATCGAGCGTTACCGGCGCCGGGACAACATCACGATGTCGCACCCGCGCATCGCGCAGATAGACCTCGCCTACCACGACATCCACCGCCGCCGCGGCCTGTACTACCTGCTGGAGCGCAAGGGCCAGGCCAAGCGGATCGCCAACGACCTGAAGATCTTCGAGGCCAAGTCGGTGCCCCCGCAGACCACCCGGGCCCGGCTGCGCGGCGACTTCATCAAGCGCGCCCAGGAACAGCGCCGCGACTTCACCGTCGACTGGGTGCACCTGAAGCTCAACGACCAGGCACAGCGCACCGTGTTGTGCAAGGACCCCTTCCGGTCGGTCGACGACCGGGTCGAGAAGCTCATCGCCGGGATGTGACCCGGCGGGCGCCCCCGGGCGTCAACCTTGTGTGAGGCCGCGTACACGGGTCGTACGCGGCCTCACGCACGCCGTAGAGTGTCGCGACGCCAGAGAAGATCCCGAATCGAACCGAGGCATATCCGTGCGCCGTCGCTCAGCTCTCCTCGCCGTTCCCGCGCTCCTGCTGACCGCCGCGGGCTGCGGCAGCAAGAAGCAGTCCGACCCGGCATCGTCCGCCAGCCCGTCGGCCTCGCCCAGCTCCTCCGCGCCGCCGGTCAAGATCGTCAGCGGCCCGGTGCCCGCGATCACCGGGGGTACCAAGTTCGGCCAGAAGCCGGTCGTCGCCAAGGGCGCCGGCAAGCCCAGCACCGACCTCGCGGTCAAGACCGTCCTGCCCGGCAACGGCCCGGCGGTGGCCAGCGGCGACTACGTCGAGGTCAACTACCTCGGGCAGATCTACGAGACCGGCAAGGTCTTCGACAACTCCTACGACCGGCACGCCACCTTCACCACCCAGATCGGCACCGGCAAGGTCATCCCCGGCTGGGACAAGGGCCTGGTCGGTGCGAAGACCGGCAGCCGCGTCGAGCTGGCCATCCCGCCGGCCCTGGGCTACGGCGCCAAGGGCCAGCCGCCGACCATCCCGGCCAACTCCACCCTGGTGTTCGTCACCGACATCGTCGCGGTCTACAACGCGAGCAGCTCGGCCAAGGGCAAGGACATCCCGCAGACCGACGCCGCCCTGCCGAAGATCGGTACCAACACCGACGGCAAGGACGTCTCCATCACGGTGCCCAAGGGCAAGAAGGCGCCGACCAAGCTGGTCTCGGAGTACGTCATCGAGGGCGACGGCGCGGTGGTCAAGGCCAGCGACACGCTGCTGCTCCAGTACAAGGGCGTGGTCTGGGACACCGGCAAGGAGTTCGACGCCACCTACACCCGCAAGCAGCTGGCCGACTTCCCGCTGGCCCAGCTGATCAAGGGCTGGCAGCAGGGCCTGGCCGGCAAGAAGGTCGGCAGCCGCGTCATGCTCGTCGTCCCGCCGGCCCTGGGCTACGGCTCGGCCGGCAACCCGCAGGGCGGCATCAAGGGCACCGACACGCTGGTCTTCACCCTGGACATCATCTCCAAGGGCTGACCGGCACGCCCGGGCATCCCGGGGGGACGGGCCCGGCGTGTCCGGCCCGTCCCGCCGGTTTCTGAAAGACTGTCCGGGTTGCACACACCGCATCAAGGAGCACTGACGTGAGCATCGAAAAGCCCGAGATCGACTTCCCGGGCGGCGAGCCGCCGGCCGACCTGGAGATCAAGGACATCTGGGAGGGCGACGGTCCCGAGGCCAAGGCCGGCCAGAACGTCACCGTCCACTATGTCGGCGTGACCTTCAGCAGCGGCGAGGAGTTCGACTCCAGCTGGAACCGCGGACAGGGCTTCGGCTTCCCGCTGGGCGCCGGCCGGGTCATCAAGGGCTGGGACCAGGGCGTGCAGGGCATGAAGGTCGGCGGCCGCCGCCAGCTGACCATCCCCGCGCACCTCGCCTACGGCGACCAGAGCCCCACCCCGGCCATCCCGCCGGGCTCGACGCTGATCTTCGTGGTGGACCTGCTCGCCGTCTGAGCCCGCCCCCGCGTCACCCGACGGCCCCCGCCCGTGAGGCGGGGGCCGTTCGGCTTTTTGCCCTGGCCCGGCGGAGCGGTAGGTTCGACCGCGTAACAGCTGAACAGGAGGGGCGTCGATGGCCATCGCCAAGGCGGAACGGCTGATGAACCTGGCACTGTGCCTGATGAACACCCGCCGCCCGCTGAGCAAGCGCGAGTTGCGCGACTCCATCGAGGCGTACCGGGAGATCTCCTCCGCCGACGCCTTCAACCGGATGTTCGAGCGCGACAAGGACGATCTGCGCGAACTCGGCCTGGTCATCGAGATCGTGGACGCCCTCGACGGCGACACCGGCTACGTGGCCCGCCGCGACCGCAACCGGCTGCCGGAGATAGAGCTGGACGCCGAGGAGGCCGCCGCCCTGACGCTGGCCGCCCGGGTCTGGCAGCAGGCCCGGCTGGCCGGAGCCGCCAGCGGCGCCCTGCAGAAGCTGCGCGCCGCCGGCGTGCCGTTCGAGGAGGCCGGCTACGCCGACGCCGAATCCGGCCACTCCGTGATCGAGCCGCGCATCCCGGCGCACGAGCCGGCCTTCGAGCCGCTGATGCTCGCCGCCCGCGACCGCCGCCCGGTCTCGTTCGACTACCGCAAGGCCAACGCCGCCCGCCCCGAGGCCCGCGAGGTCGAGCCGTGGGCGCTGGAGTGCTGGCGCGGCCACTGGTACCTGGCCGGGTTCGACCGGGTCCGCGGCGCCGGGCGGGTCTTCCGGCTCAGCCGGATCACCGGCCGGGTCCGCACCCGGGCCGGCCGCTACACCGCCGAGGTCCCCGACCACGTCGACGTGCGGCAGACGGTGGAGAGCTGGGCCGGCGAGGGCGCCCGCGGCACCGCCCGCATCCGGCTGCGGCACGGCGCCGGCTACCCGCTGCGGGCCCGCGCGCTGTCCGCCGTCGCGGTGGACGGCGGGTGGGACGAGCTGGAGATCCCCTACGGCCACGGGCTGGACGCCTGGCTGGTGGAGTTCGGCCCGGACGCGCTCGTGCTGGAACCGGCCGATCTGCGGGCCGACGTGATCGACCGGCTGCGTGCCGTGGCGCACAGCGGCTGACGGGGGAGGAACGTCCATGGTGAACGCGATCGACCAGACCCGGCGCATGCTGTCGCTGGTGACCTATCTGCGCGAACGGCCCGGCGCCCGGGTCGGCGACGTCGCGCGCGCCTTCGGGGTGACCGAGGCGGAGCTGATCGGCGACCTCAACGTGCTGCCGATGTGCGGCACCAGCTTCCGCGGCGGTGACCTGCTCGACATCGACACCGACGGCGAGCACATCTGGTGGCACAACCCCGGCACCGCCGACCAGGTCACCGAGCCGCTGCGGCTGGCCGCCGACGAGGCCACCGCCCTGCTGGTGGCCGCCCGCGCGGTCGCCACCCTGCCGGGGCTGCGCGAGGGCGACCGCCAGGCGCTGCTGCGGGCCTGCGCCAAGCTGGAGGCCGCGGCCGGTGAGGCGGCCGGCGCCAGCGCCCGGCTGTCGGTGACCTTCGAGTCCGAGGGCAGCGTCTTCGCCGACGTCGACCGGGCCATCGCGGAGCGCCGGCGGCTGTGGATCCGCTACTACTCCCCGGCCCGCGACGAGCTGACCGAGCGCGAGGTGGACCCGATCCGGCTGTTCGCCGTCGGCCACACCTACTTCGAGGCCTGGTGCCGGCTGTCGGAGGACCGGCGGATGTTCCGGCTGGACCGGGTGGCCGAGATCAAGCTGCTCGACGCCCCGTCCGACCCGCCGCCGATCGAGCCGCGCGACCTGTCGGCCGGCCTGATCCAGACCAGCGGCGACGACCCCGAGGTGGTCGTCGAGGTCGGTCCCGGCGGCCGCTGGGTCGCCGAGTACTACCCGCACGACAGCGCCGAGGAACTGCCCGGCGGCGGCCTGCGCGTCACGCTGCGCACCCCCGACCCCGGATCGCTGCGCCGGCTGGCGCTGCGGCTGGGCGCCGACGGCCGGATCACCGAGCCGCGCGAGCTGGCCGACAGCGCCCGCCAGGCCGCCGTGAGCGCGCTCGCGGCCTACGGAGAGGTGTGAGGGCGCCGTGATGGTGACGTCCACCGTGGACAAGACGGTCTTCCGGGCCTCGTGCCCGCGTTGCCGGGCCAGCTTCGAACTGGCCGCGGACGCGTTCCTG
Source organism: Streptantibioticus silvisoli (assembly GCF_027947535.2). Taxonomy (GTDB): domain Bacteria; phylum Actinomycetota; class Actinomycetes; order Streptomycetales; family Streptomycetaceae; genus Streptantibioticus_C; species Streptantibioticus_C silvisoli. The sequence continues at coordinate 18,924 of NZ_JAAGKO020000066.1, read as the reverse complement.
CTGAAGATCGGCGCGACGGTCGCGACCACGTCCTACTCCTTCACCTGCCCCGACTGCGGCGAACCGGTCCGCAAGCCGGCCGGCGAGCGGATCGTGGAGCTGCTCACCGGCGGCGGGGTCCGCGTGCTGCGCCTTCAGGCCGTCGCCGAGGGCTGATCGGCCGCCGTCCGCCCGGCTCCCCGCCCGGGGCGGGCGGACACCGCGGGAGCACCGCCGGAGTCCGTGCGGCATCCGGCGGGGGCACGGGCCCCTGCCGTCCGGCGCGCACCGCAGGCGCTAGGCTCGCCCGCATGCTCTGGCTCATGCTGTGTACCGCCCTCGCCTTCTGCGGCATCGCCGTCCTGGGCGTGCTGGGCGTCCGCGTCTACCTGGAGACCGGCCGGCTGGCCCGGCAGATCGCGGCGAGTTCGCAGGCCCTGGGCACCGCCGCGGATCGCTTCCAGCGCACCGCGGAACCGCTGGCCGCCCGGGCCGGCGACCTGGCCCGCCGCTGACCGGCCCGGCCGGCCCGTGGTGATCTCCGGGGGCCGGGGGGATTGCCAGGGGCTCACCACTGCGCGTTACGATCGCATGCGTCCGTACCCGTACGTACGCCCGACCGGCCCGCTGCCCGGGTCCGCACCGCCGCACCAAGCCCTATCGGTACCCCCAAGCCGACGACGACGGCTGCCGCACGAGACGAGGAACGTGGGTTGGCCAAGACCGGCAAGATCAAGGACCCCGAGGGGCGGATGCCGCTCGCGGACCACCTGCGGGAGCTGCGCAACCGCCTGGTGAAGTCGCTGATCGGCGTCGCCGTGGTGTGCGTGGCGACGTTCGTGTACTACCACCCGATCATCAACTTCCTCGACCGGCCGCTCAACTCGATCCTGCACCAGTGCACCACCCTCCAGGGTCACACCGCGGCCGGCGCCGGCCAGCACTGCGCCGTGCTGACCCTCACCGGTCTGCTCGGCCCGTTCAGCGTGATCCTCAAGGTCGGCCTGACGCTCGGCATCGTGCTGTCCGCGCCCATCTGGCTCTACCAGCTGTGGGGCTTCCTCGCCCCCGGCCTGTACCAGAAGGAGAAGCGGTACGCGCTCGGCTTCATGGGCGCGGCCGTGCCGCTGTTCATCGGCGGCGCCGTGCTGGCGTACGTCATCCTGCCGACCACGGCCAAGGTGCTCATCGACCTGACGCCGGACAAGATCACCAACATCGTCCCGCTGGACACCTACCTCGACCTGCTGACCCGGCTCGTGCTGGTCTTCGGCTTCTCCTTCGAGGCGCCGCTGATCCTGGTCATGCTCAACTTCACCGGGGTCCTGACCGGCAAGCGGCTGCTGTCGTGGTGGCGGTGGATCATCATGGGGATCACGGTCTTCGCCGCGATCGCCACGCCCACCACCGACCCGCTGACGATGCTGGTGCTCGCCACACCGATCGCCCTGCTGTTCTTCGTGGCCATCGGCGTCGCCCTCCTGCACGACAAGCGCAAGGCCCGCAGGGCCGCCGCCGAGGAGACCGACCCCGACAAGGCGTCCGACCTCGACCTGACCCCCGAGGACCTGCCCGAGGTCGAACCGGTCACGACTCCGCCGTCGCTGTCCGACGGCGACGACGGCTTCGACGACGCGACCTGACGCGGGCCGGACGACAGCTGAAGAACCCACGGGAGCCCCGCGCCGGTGCGCGGGGCTCCCGCGTCGCGTCCCCGGCCCGACCGGCAACCGCCGGGGCAACGGCTGAAACCGGCCGCCGTTGCCTCGACCCGGCGGGAGCGGCCGGGATAGGGTCCCGCGATGACCAGCGAGATCACCCTCTTCGTCAACCCGACCGCCGGCCGCGGTCGCGGCGCCCACGCCGCCCAGCCCGCCGCGCGCGTCCTGCGTGAGGCGGGCTTCTCGGTACGCACCGTGGTGGGCGCCGACGCCGATGACGCCCTGGTCCGGGCCCGCGCCGCGGTCGCCGAGGGCACCGGCGCGCTCGTCGCGGTGGGCGGCGACGGCATGGTCTCGCTCGCCCTGCGCGCGGTGGCCGGCACCACCACCCCGCTCGGCGTCGTCGCGGTCGGCACCGGCAACGACTTCGCCCGCGCCACCGGCCTGCCGGTCCGCCACCCGGCCGCCGCCGGCGAACGGATCGCGCGGGCCCTGCTGGACCCGGCCGGCGGCCGCACGCTGGACCTGGGACGGGCCGGCGACCGGTGGTTCGCCACCGTGCTGGCCTCCGGCTTCGACTCCCGGGTCAACGACCGCGGCAACCGCATGACCTGGCCCACCGGCCGGCTGCGCTACGACCTGGCGATGCTCGCCGAACTGGCCGCGCTGCGCCCCATCACGTACCGCATGCGGCTCGACGACGGGGAGGAACGCGAGCTGGCGGCCACCTTGATAGCCGTCGGCAACAGCGCCTCCTACGGCGGCGGCATGCGCATCTGCCCCGGCGCCGCGCTGGACGACGGACTGCTGGACGTCACCGTGGTCGGCCCCTGCGACCGCGCGACCTTGCTACGGGTCTTCCCCCGCGTCTACCGCGGCACCCACACCGGCCACCACGTCGTCACCACCCACCGCGCCGCCCGCGTGTCGCTGGCCGCCGACGGGGTCAGCGCCTGGGCCGACGGCGAACGGGTCGGCCCGCTGCCGGTCACCGCCGAGGCGGTACCCGGCGCGGTCCGACTGCTCGGCTGACGCACGGGCCGGCTCGCGCCGGTGCCGGGTCGCCCACCGGCGCGGGCCCGTCCACCGGTGCCGTGCCGCCGCCGACGCGGGGTCGTCCACCGGTGCCGGGTCGCCCACCGGCGCGGGCCCGTCCACCGGTGCCGTGCCGTACCCCCTGCCGTGCTCCCCGCCCACGCGCGTCCACCGGTGCCGTGCCGCCCGCCGCTGCCGCGCCGTGCCGCCCGCCGCTGCCGCGCCGTGCCGCCCGCCGGTGCCGGGGGGGCAGGCCGCCGGCCGGGCGCCTGCCACCGGACCGAAAAGATCACGCGGGTTGTCGGAGGCGGCCGGTACTCTCGTAGGCACGATGACCGAAGATCTCTCACCTGCCGAGCGCTACGCCGCCGCCCGGCGCCGCGCCGCCGAGCAGGCCACCGCCCTCGGCGCCTTCCGCGAGATGTACGACTTCGGGCTGGACCCGTTCCAGATCGAGGCCTGTCAGGAGATGGAGGCCGGCAAGGGGGTGCTGGTCGCCGCGCCCACCGGTTCCGGCAAGACCATCGTCGGCGAGTTCGCGGTCCACCTGGCGCTCGCCGCCGGCCGCAAGTGCTTCTACACCACCCCCATCAAGGCGCTGTCCAACCAGAAGTACGCCGACCTGGTGCGCCGCTACGGCCCGGAGAGGGTCGGCCTGCTCACCGGCGACAACAGCGTCAACTCCGAGGCACCGGTGGTCGTGATGACCACCGAGGTGCTGCGCAACATGCTCTACGCCGGCTCGCGCACCCTGGACGGCCTGGGGTACGTGGTGATGGACGAGGTCCACTACCTGTCCGACCGCTCGCGCGGCGCGGTCTGGGAGGAGGTCATCATCCACCTGCCGGAGTCGGTGACCCTGGTCTCGCTGTCCGCCACCGTCTCCAACGCCGAGGAGTTCGGCGACTGGCTCGACACCGTCCGCGGCGACACCGCCGTCATCGTCTCCGAGCACCGTCCGGTCCCGCTGTGGCAGCACGTGCTGGCCGGGCGCCGGATGTACGACCTGTTCGAGGAGAAGGACGGCGGGGCCGGCGGCGCCCGGCTGGAGGTCAACCCCGACCTGGTCCGGCTCGCCCGGATGGAGAACCTGCGCCCGGTCCACCCGCGCGAACGCGGCCGCCGCGGCTTCGAGGCCGACCGCGAGCGCGAGCGCCGCCAGCGCAGCCGGGTGTGGACGCCCAGCCGTGCCGAGGTCATCGACCGGCTCGACGCCGAGGGCCTGCTGCCCGCCATCACCTTCATCTTCAGCCGGGTCGGCTGCGAGGCCGCCGTCCAGCAGTGCCTGCACGCCGGCCTGCGGCTCAACGACGACGCCGCCCGCGGCCGGGTCCGGGAGATCGTCGAGGCGCGCACCTCCGCCATCCCGGCCGAGGACCTGCACGTCCTGGGCTACTACGAGTGGCTGGAGGGCCTGGAGCGCGGCATCGCCGCCCACCACGCCGGCATGCTGCCCGCGTTCAAGGAGGTCGTCGAGGAACTGTTCGTCCGCGGCCTGGTCAAGGCGGTCTTCGCCACCGAGACCCTCGCCCTGGGCATCAACATGCCGGCCCGCTCCGTCGTGCTGGAGAAGCTCGTCAAGTGGAACGGGCAGACCCACGCCGACATCACCCCCGGCGAGTACACCCAGCTCACCGGCCGGGCCGGGCGGCGCGGCATCGACGTCGAGGGCCACGCCGTCGTGCTGTGGCAGCGCGGCTTCGACCCCGGCGCCGTCGCCGGACTGGCCGGCACCCGCACCTACCCGCTGCGCTCCTCCTTCCGCCCGTCGTACAACATGGCGGTCAACCTGGTCGGCCAGTTCGGGCGGCACCGCTCGCGCGAACTGCTGGAGACCTCCTTCGCCCAGTTCCAGGCCGACCGCTCGGTCGTCGGCATCTCCCGCCAGGTGCAGCGCAACGAGGAGGGGCTGGAGGGCTACCGCGAGGGCATGACCTGCCATCTGGGCGACTTCGCCGAGTACGCCCGACTGCGCCGCGACCTCAAGGACCGCGAGGCCGACCTGTCGCGGCAGGGCGCCACCCAGCGCCGCGCCGAGGCGGCCGCCGCGCTGGAGAAGCTCAAGCCCGGCGACATCATCCACGTCCCGTCCGGCAAGTTCGCCGGCCTGGCCCTGGTGCTCGACCCCGGGATACCGGCCGGCCGCAGCCAGCGCCGCGACCACCGCCACCAGGAGTTCGACGACGGCCCGCGCCCGCTGGTCCTCACCGCCGAACGCCAGGTCAAACGGCTCAATTCGGCCGACTTCCCGGTCCCGGTCGAGGCGCTGGACCGCATGCGGGTGCCCAAGAGCTTCAACGCCCGCAGCCCGCAGTCCCGCCGCGACCTGGCCTCCGCCCTGCGGTCCAAGGCCGGCCCCGCCGGGGTCCACGGACCGCGCCGGCCCAAGCGGCGCGCGGCGGCGGCCGACGACACCCGGATCGCCCGGCTGCGCGAGGAGATCCGCGCCCACCCCTGCCACGGCTGCGACGAGCGGGAGGACCACGCCCGCTGGGCCGAACGCCACCAGCGGCTCCAGCGCGACACCCGCGCGCTGGAACAGCGCATCGAGGGCCGCACCAACACCATCGCCCGCACCTTCGACCGGATCTGCGGCCTGCTGACCGAACTGGGCTACCTGGAGGGCGAGAAGGTCACCCCCGACGGCCGCCGGCTGTCCCGGCTCTACGGCGAGTTGGACCTGCTGGCCAGCGAGTGCCTGCGCGACGGCGTCTGGGAGGGCCTCGGCGCCGCCGACCTCGCCGCCTGCGTCTCCGCGCTGGTCTACGAGGCCCGCTCCAACGACGACGCCGTCCCGCCCAAGCTGCCCAACGGCGCGGCCCGGCAGGCGCTCGGCGAGATGGTGAAGACCTGGAGCCGGCTGGACGACCTGGAGGAGCGGCACAAGATCAACCAGACCGAGGGCGTCGGCCAGCGCGAACCCGACCTGGGTTTCGCCTGGCCGGCGTACCGCTGGGCCTGCGGCCACGACCTGGACGCGGTTTTGCGCGAGGCCGAGATGCCGGCCGGCGACTTCGTGCGCTGGACCAAGCAGCTCATCGACGTCCTCGGCCAGATCAGCGAGGCCGCCCCGGAGGGCAGCACGGTCCGCTCCACCGCCCGCAAGGCCGTCGACGGCCTGCTGCGCGGTGTGGTCGCCTACTCGTCGCTGGGGTGACACCGATGGCCGGCGCCGCCGAGGGGACGGTGCTCGACCGGCGCCGGCTCAACCGCGCCTACCTGGCCCGGCAGTGGCTGCTGCGCCGCGAACCCCGCGGTGCCCTGGAGGCCGTCGAGCACCTCGTCGGCCTCCAGGCGCAGCACCCCAACCCGCCCTACGCCGGCCTGTTCGGCCGTCTGGAGGGCTTCCGCTTCGGCGAGTTGGCCGACCTGATGCTGCAACGCGCGGTCGTCCGCGGCACGTTGATGCGCGGCACCGTCCATCTCGCCTCCGCGCGCGACCTGCTGGCGCTGCGCCCGCTGCTCCAGCCGCACCTGGCACGGCAGATCAACGGCACCCCGTCCGGCAAGGCGGTACCGGCCGCCGACCGTGCGGAACTGCTGGACTTCGGACGCCGGCTGCTGGACGAACAGCCCAGGACCGTCGCCGAGTTGCGCCAACTGCTGGGGGAGCGCTGGCCGGACCGGGACGCCGACGCGCTCGCCCACGTACTGCGGTTCGAACTGCCCACCGTGCACGTCCCGCCGCGTGGCGTGTGGGGCCGCGGTGGGCGTGCCACCCACGCCACCGTCGAGTCCTGGCTCGGCGCGCCGCTGGACCCGGAGCCGGACCGCGCCGCGATGCTGCGCCGCTACCTGGCCGCGTTCGGCCCGGCCACCGCCGCCGACGTCACGGCCTGGTCCGGCATGACCGGATGGCGGCCGACCGTCGAGCGGCTGCGGCCCGCACTCGTGGTGCACCGTGACGCGTGCGGCCGCGAGCTGTTCGACCTGCCGGGCGCTCCGCTGCCGCCCGCCGACACCCCGGCCCCGGTGCGGCTGGTCGCCGAGTTCGACAACCTGACGCTCTCGCACGCCGACCGCACCCGGATCGTCGCCGAGGCCGACCGCCCCCGCCTGATGAGCCGCAACGGCATCGTCCCCGGCACGCTGCTGGTCGACGGCTTCGTGGCCGGCACCTGGCGCTGGGACCTGGGCCGCACCTCCGCCACGCTGACCGTCACCCCCTGGTCCCGGCTGACCCCCGCCGACCACGCCGCCGCCGAGTCCGAGGCCCACGCCCTGCTGGCCGCCGCCGCCCCCGAAGCCGCCCCGCGGGTCGCGGTCGGCACGCCGGAGTGACGCGGCGCCGGTGCGGTGTCCGCGTCACTCCGGTGCGGCCGGTCGACTCCCGGGCCGGCGAGGGGAGTTCGGCGGCCCGCGCCGGCCGCGGGACACCGGCCGGCCGGGTCGCACCGTCGTCGTCACCCGCGCCGGTGCGTCGCTGCTGCCGCGTCCGACTGCGTGAAGGCCCTGGACGCGCCGACGCCTCACCGCTGGACGTCAGCGCCTGAGCGCCCCAACCGTGAACGCCTGAACGCCTGAACGCCTGAACGCCTGAACGCCTGAACGCCTGAACGCCTGAACGCCTGAACGCCTGAACGCCTGAACGCCCCAACGCCTGAACGCCTGAAGCGCCTGGACACGCCGGCGCCTCACCGCTGAGCGCCTCAACACCGGTGCCGCTGGGGTGCGTTGGGGCCGTGGGGCGGGGTGTCAGGCGGCCGGGGTGCCGCCTTCCTGCTCCCGCTCGACGCTGGCGTTCCACTCGCGCTTGCCGGCCTGCCAGGCGTCCTCGTCGGCGCCGGTGCGCCAGTAGCCGGAGACGGACAACCGGTCGCGGTCCAGGCCGTGTTCGACGCGCAGGAACCGGCGCAGCTCCTTGACGAAGTGCGCCTCGCCGTGGACGAACGCCTGCGGTACGCCCGGCGGGAACTCCAGCGCCCGGACCGCCTCGACCAGCGCCTCGCCGACCGGCCGGTCGCCGCGGTGCAGCCACCGCACGCGGACGCCGTCCGGCGTGTGGAGCTTCTGCTCCTCCCGCGGTCCGGCCACCTCGACGAAGACCTCCGCCGTGACGCCGTCGCCCATCCGCTCCAGCGCGGCGGCGATCGCCGGCAGCGCGCTCTCGTCGCCGGCCAGCAGGTGCCAGTCGGCGCCGTCCTCCGGCGCGTAACCGCCGCCCGGGCCGCTGAACCACACCGGGTCGCCCGGCCGGGCCGCCGCCGCCCACGGGCCCGCGACGCCCTCGTCGCCGTGGTGCACGAAGTCCACGGTCAGCTCCCGGGCCTCCGCGTCCCACCGGCGGACGGTGTAGGTCCGCGTCCTGGGCCACTGCTCGCGCGGCAGCCGTTCGCGCACCGCCGCGAGGTCGAACGGCTCCGGGTAGGCCACGCCCTCCTGCGGGAAGAGCAGCTTGACGTAGTGGTCGGTGAGGCCGCGGGTCGCGAACCCCGCCAACTCCCCGCCGATCACCACCCGGATCATGTGCGGCGTCAGTCGTTCGGTGTGCAGCACCCGGCCCTGGTGGGTCGGAGCCGTCCTGCGCTGCGGCGGTGCGTCGGTCATCCGGACTCCCTGTACGTAAGCGTGGTTAGGTAAGCCTAGCCTTTCTCGCCCGTGTGCTGGCGATGTCATGTTAGCCGATATATCGCCGACGTATCTTTCCGGATGGGCGACGGGGTGTTCGACGCGGTGCGCGGCGGGGTGCGGCGCGCGGCGGGTGTGGGTGCGCGGTGACGCGATGCGGTGCGCCGCGACGCGGTGCACGGCGCGGTGCGGGATGCGATGGGCGACGCGACGCGTGACGCGCCATGCCGTGCGACAGGGTGCGCCGTGCGGTGCGACGGGCCTGCGGTCGGCCCGTTCAGGCCTTCCGCAGCGGGGAGCCGAACCGGATGAGGTTGTTGTCGGGGTCGAGGTGCGCGCCCTCGCGCATCCGGTACGGCGTGTCGGTCGGCGGCACCGTGCGCCCGCCGATCCCGGGCCGGGCCCACTCGGCGGCCAGCGCGTCGGCGTCGTCCACGTGGAGGTAGGCCGCGCACACGTTGCCGTCCGGTTCGTGCTCCGGCAGCACGCTGAGGTGGAGCGAGACCTGGCCGCGGTCGGCGAAGCCGTAGCCGCCGTCGTGGTAGGCCTCGGTGGTGAATCCCAGGGCGGTGTAGTGCGCCAGGGCGGCGTCCAGGTCCCGCACCGGGAAGACCGGGGAGAACGACCTCGGGCGCGGCTGCTGCGGGCCGGCCTCCGCGCGGGCCTTCGAGGTGGCCTTCGAGATGGCCGGTGTCGCGGTCCCGAGATTGGCCAGTACGCGCAGGGCTGCGCGCAGCGTCGCCCGGTCGGCGGCGTCCAGCCGTTCGTCCAGCCGCCGGTCGACGTCGTCGGCGCCCACCCGGATCGCCATCGCGGCGGCCTCGCCCCGGTCGGTGAGCGTGAGCGTCAGCCGCCTGCGGTCGGCCGGGTCCTCCTCGCGCACCAGGTACCCGCGCAGCGCCAGCGTGTCGACCAGCTTGCTGGCCGCCTGCTTGCTCACCCCCAGCTGCGCCAGCAGCGGCCCGGCCGGTGTTCCCTTCCGGATGCCGCTGAGGACGAACGCCGCGTTGCGCGGGATGTCGTCGAAGCCGACCTCCGTCAGCGCCTCCGTCACCGCCTGCCCGTACGTCCGCTGCGCGGTGCGCAGCAGGAAGGGCAGGCCTACTTCTCCCTCTGCGGGATCTGTGGTCGTCATGGGAGGACGGTAGGGCGCCGATCGGCCATTGGTCAACCTGGTTGACTGTCCCGATGGTTGACGAACGGCTCGGCCGGTGAACGGCGCGCCGGCCGCCGCCGGCCCCCGCCGGTCAGCCGCCGCACTGCTTGAGCATCGCCTGCTTGTCCGGAGCGGTCACGGGCAGGGCGTACTTGAGCGAGACCTGCGCGAAGCGGACCACGTACGAGCAGCGGATCGCCTTGTTCGGCGGCAGCCAGGCCGCGGGCCCGGAGTCGCCCTTGGACTCGTTCATCGAACCGTCGACGGGCATGAGGTTGAGCGGGTCGTTGGCGATGTCCTCGCGCTTGAGCTTCGTCCAGCGTGCCGCGCCCATCTGCCAGTCGTACGACAGCGGCATCACGTGGTCGATCTGGACGGCCGTCGCCTTCGACTTGAGCCAGTCGATCGTGCGGCCGGTGTAGGGGTCGTGCAGCGTCATGGAGCTGAGCACGCAGTCGGAACCGGAACGGTAGTGGACGTCGAGCCCGTCGCGTTTGAGCACGTCGTTACGCGTGTCGCAACCGTTGTGCGCGTACGGGTCGCCGGTGGCCGAGTCCGTCCAGGCGGAGCCGAACTGCTCGCGGGTGTAGCCGGTCTTGGGCCCGCGCCCCTTCGTCGCCAGCCGGCCGATCAGCGCCCGCGCCTGTTTCTCGTCGGCCGCCGAGGTGATCGCGGCCAGCCCCGGTTTCGTCCCGTCCGGGTCGTCCAGCGGGCTGACCGCGTGCCCGTCGGAGACCGCCGGCCCCGACCCGCCGCCCGGCCCGGCCGCCCCGGACGATGCCGAGGGCGCCGCGGCCCCCACGGTCACCCCCTTGCATCCGCCCAGCAACCCCACCGCCGTCACCACTGCCACCGCCACGATCCCGATCCGCATCCGCCCCACCCCTTCGCCGTTCCTGCGCCACGCGTGTGCCGCACGTGTGCCTCACCTGCGCGCCGCATATACCGTGCCGTGTCCCTGAGTTGCTACCCCGACACGCCGGGACGACGCGAAGGGCGGGGCCGGTCGCCCGATCGGGGGGTGCCGGGGCGGCGGGTGCCCGGACCGGCGGCGGGCGGGCCGCCGACGCGTCGCGGTGGCGCCGTTGCGCCGGGCGGGGCATAGGCCGGGCGCCCGGGCGGTTGTTCCCGGCATGTCCAACATCCTGGGCGTCCTCGCCCGCGTCTTCGTCGACGACCTCGACGCCGCAGTGGAGTTCTACCGGGGCGTCGCCGGCGAGCAGGAACCCGCCCGGTTCCGCTTCCGCGACGTCGAACTGGCCCGCGTCGGACCGTTCCTGCTGCTCAGCGGGGACACGGCGGCCTACCGGGACCGGGTGGCCACCCTCCTGGTACGCGATCTGGCACCGGTGATCGCCGAGGTCGAAGGGGCCGGCGGCCAGGTCCTCGAAGGCCCGTCCCCGGCACCCAACGGACGCCGCCTCATCGCCCGCCACCCGGACGGCGCGATCTTCGAGTACATCGAAGGCGGCGCGTGACCGCCTGACGGCGGTGGACGCCGCTTCCGGCGGACCGCCGCCGCCGAGCCCACCCCGCCGCCGAGCCGCTCATCGCCAACCCCGCAGGCGCCGAGCCGCTCCCGCCGCCGAGCCGACCCCGCCGCTGAGCCGCTCACTGCCACCACCTCAGCCGCCGAGCCGCCCCCCGCAGCCGCCGAGTCGCCCCCGCCGAACCCCCGCCGCCTCCCCGAACCCGCCCCCTACGCCCCCGTGCGCTGAAGTGCCGTCAGCAGGCGGCCCAGGGCGCTGCCGAGGCCCCAGCGGGTGGCGAGGCGTTCGAGTTCGGCGGGGTCGGCGGGGGAGCGCGGGAGGGTGACGTCGACCGCGGGCAGCGGCAGGTCGCGGGCCACGCGGACCACCTCGGGGGCGGCGGCGAGGTAGTCCGCCGCGTCGGTCAGCCGCTTGCGCTGGGTCAGGGTGAGGCGGGAGCCGACGTCGCGGGCGGCGGCCTCGATGCCGGCCAGGTCGCCGTACTCGGCGATGAACCGCGCCGCCGTCTTCTCACCGATGCCGGGGACGCCGGGCAGGCCGTCGCTGGGGTCGCCGCGCAGCACCGCCATGTCGGCGTACCGGGCGCCGGTCACCCCGTACTTGGCCTGAAGCAGCGCGTCGTCGGTGACCTGGAGGGTGCCCATGCCCTTGACCGGGTACAGCACCCGGACGCCGCGGGCGTCGTCGACCAGCTGGAACAGGTCGCGGTCGCCGGTGACGATGTCGACCGGCCCGCCGGCCCGGGTGGCGAACGTGCCGATGACGTCGTCCGCCTCGTAGTCCGGCACCCCGGCCCGTGCGATGCCCAGCGCGTCCAGCACCGCGTCGATGACCGGCACCTGCGGGGAGAGGGTGTCGGGCACCTCCTCGACGTCCGAGCCGGCCGGCACTTCCTCCACCACCCGGTGCGCCTTGTACGACGGGATCAGCGCCACCCGCCACGCCGGACGCCAGTCCGCGTCCAGGCAGGCCACCAGGTCGTCGGGGGAGTGGTCGGCCACCAGCCGGGCGATGAAGTCCAGCAGCCCGCGCACCGCGTTCACCGGCGTGCCGTCCGGCGCCCGCACCGAGTCGGGCACGCCGTAGTACGCGCGGAAATACAGGCTGGCGGTGTCCAGGAGCATCAGGCGTCGCGTCATCCGACGATCATGCCGCACCGGCTTCCCGGCACGGCGCACCGTCACCCTGCGTGCTCTTCCTGGCCGGATCGGATCGGTTCCCGTCACGTAATGTGACATGGATCACGGTGTTGTTTGCGCCAATCACAACCGGGCAGCCGCCCGGCCGGAACAGGCCCGGTCACCTCCACGGGTCGCTCAGCTCGACCCAAGGGGTATGTGGTGTCAAGCCTGCAAGCAGACCGGTTGTTCAAAGTCTTCGGCAGACGAGCCGGCGAGGCGGTCAAGCAGCTCCGTGACGGGGCCGACCGCGACGCGCTGCGCGAGAACGGCACCACCGCCGCCGTCATCGACGCGTCGTTCACCGTCGAGAAGGGCGAGATCTTCGTCGTCATGGGCCTGTCCGGCTCCGGAAAGTCCACGTTGCTGCGCATGCTCAACGGCCTGCTGGAGCCGACCGACGGCCGGGTGCTGTTCGACGGACAGGACCTGACCTCGCTCAGCCCGCGCGACCTGCGCCGCGTGCGGTCGCACCGGATCAGCATGGTCTTCCAGCACTTCGCGCTCTTCCCGCACCGCAGCGTGCTGGAGAACGCCGCCTACGGCCTGGAGGTCCAGGGCGTCGAGCGGGAGGAACGGCTGGAACGCGCCGCCGAGGCGCTGGAGCTGGCGGGCCTGAAGGGCTGGGAGAAGTCCTGGCCCGACGAGCTGTCCGGTGGCATGCAGCAGCGCGTCGGCCTGGCCCGGGCGCTGGCCACCGACGCCGACCTGCTGCTGATGGACGAGTCCTTCAGCGCGCTCGACCCGCTGATCCGCCGCGACATGCAGGACCAGTTGCTGGAACTCCAGCAGCGGCTGCGCAAGACGATCATCTTCATCACCCACGACCTCAACGAGGCCATGCGCCTCGGCGACCGGATCGCGGTGATGCGCGACGGGCGGATCGTGCAGATCGGCACCGCCGAACAGATCCTGGTCGACCCGGCCAACGACTACGTCGCCTCCTTCGTGCAGGACGTCGACCGCTCCCGGGTGCTGACCGCCGAGTCGATCATGGAGGAGCCGCGGGTCATGCTCGACCCCGGCGCCACCGTCGGCTCCGCCGTGCACACGCTGCGCACCCAGCACGCCTCCGGCGGCTTCGTGGTCGAACGCGGCCGCAAGCTGGTCGGCTCGGTCACCGAGGACGCGGTGGCGGCCGGCGCGCACACCGCGCAGGCCACCGTCCGCGACCTGATGGACGGCGACCCGGTCACCGTCAGCGCCGGAACACCGCTGTCGGAGCTGTTCACCCCGTCGTGCGCCAGCGGCCTGCCGGTCGCGGTCACCGACGACGACCGGCGGCTGGTCGGCGTCATCCCCCGGGTGGCGCTGCTGGCCGCGCTGGGCGACGAGCCGAAGACGGTGGTGAGCCTGGACCGGCACCGGGAGACCAGGCGCCCGGCCGCGCCGCAGGACGCGGTGCGCGAGGAGGTCGCAGGTGCCTAGGATTCCGCTCGGCGACTGGGTCAACAGCGCCGTCAACGCCCTGCGCGACCACCTCGCGTGGCTGTTCGACCTGATCACCACGATCGTCTCCGGCATGTACAACGGGGTCAACGACGTGCTGTCGGCGCCCGAGGCCCTGCTGATGGCCGGCATCCTCGCCGTCATCGCGCTGTGGCTGCGCGGGGTGACCGCGGGCGTGCTCACCTTCGCCGGACTCGCGCTGATCGACTCCGTACAGCAGTGGGACGACGCGATGCAGACGCTGTCGCTCGTGCTGGTCGCCACCGTGATCACCATCGTGCTGGCGGTGCCGCTGGGCATCTGGGCGGCCCGCAGCAAACCGGTGTCCGCCGCGCTGCGCCCGGTGCTGGACTTCATGCAGACCATGCCGGCGTTCGTCTACCTGATCCCCGGCATCTTCTTCTTCGGCGTCGGCACGGTCCCCGGCGTCATCGCCACCATCGTCTTCGCCATGCCGCCCGGGGTGCGCATGACGGAGCTGGGCATCCGGCAGGTCGACGGCGAGCTCGTCGAGGCGGCCGAGGCGTTCGGCACCAGTCCGCGCAACACCCTGGTGCGCGTCCAACTGCCCCTCGCGCTGCCGACGATCATGGCCGGCGTCAACCAGGTGATCATGCTCGCGCTGTCCATGGTCGTCATCTCCGGCATGGTCGGCGGCGGCGGGCTGGGCGCCTCGGTGTTCACTGCCATCAGCCAGGTCGACATCGGCCTCGGCTTCGAGGGCGGCATCTCGGTCGTCATCCTCGCCATGTACCTCGACCGGATGACCGGCGCCCTGGGCAGCCGGGTCTCCCCGCTGGGCCGCCGCGCCGCCGCCAAGGCCACCGCGGCGCACGGCACCAAGCTGTGGGCGTACCGGCCGAACACCGCCGTCGCGGTCGTCGGCGTGGTCGTCCTGGGCCTGGTGGCCGGCGGGGTGAACGTCTTCGGCACCCACGACACCGGCCCGACCGTCCCGGCCGCCGACAACATCGGCAAGGGCAAGACCATCAACATCGGCTACATCTCCTGGGACGAGGGCGTCGCCTCCACCTACCTGTGGAAGGACGTCCTGGAAAAGCGCGGCTACAAGGTCAACCTGACGACCTACGACGTCGGTTCGCTCTTCGCCGGCATGGCGGGCGGCAAGGTCGACTTCGAGACCGACGCCTGGCTGCCGGTCGCGCAGGCCGAGTACTGGAAGCGCTACGGCAAGCAGCTGTCCGACATCGGCACCTGGTACGGGCCGACGTCGCTGGAGATCACCGTTCCCAGCTACGTCAAGGGCGTCACCTCGCTCGCCGACCTCAAGTCGCACGCCTCGGAGTTCGGTGGCCGCATCATCGGCATCGAGCCGGGCGCCGGCGAGATGAGCATGGTCAAGAACAAGGTCATCCCCGGCTACGGGCTCAACGGCTCGATGCAGCTGACCACCGGCAGCACCCCCAGCATGCTCGCCGAGCTGGAACGCGACTACGCGCAGAAGAAGCCGGTCGCCGTCGTGCTGTGGTCGCCGCACTGGGCGTACAGCAAGTACAAGCTGACCAAGCTCGCCGACCCCAAGCACGCCTTCGGCGAGGGCAACGACATCCACATCATCGGATCGAAGGCCTTCCCCACCAAGGACCCGAAGGTGGCCGGCTGGCTGAAGAACTTCAAGATGAACGAGAAGGACCTCAGCAGCCTGGAGGCGTCCATCCAGGACGCCGGCCAGAACAACCAGGCCAAGGGCGTGAGCGACTGGCTCGCCAAGCACCCCGGCCTGGTCGACAGGATGGCCCCGGTCGGCAAGTGACGTCCTGACGGTGATGCCTTGACGGTGACGTCCTCGCCGTGACGTCCTGACCTGCGGATAGGCTGGCCCGGGACCGTGCGCGGCACGGGCCCGGGCCAGCCGTCGTCCGGGCCTGCGGGCGGCAGCGGGCCGCGCCGGCCAGCGGCGGGAGACGGGCAGCAGGACAGGGGAGAAGCAGGACAGGGGAGAAGAACGTGCGCGTCGTGTCACTCGTGCCGTCGCTGACCGAGGCGATCGCCGCCACCGGAGCGGACCTGCTGGTCGGCGCCACCGACTGGTGCGACCACCCCGCCGGCCTGGACGTCACCCGGATCGGCGGCACCAAGAACCCCGACACCGCGGCCGTCGCCGCCCTCGCGCCCGACCTGGTCGTGGCCAACGAGGAGGAGAACCGCGCACCCGACCTCGCCGCGCTGCGGGCGGCCGGCATCGAGGTCATGGTCACCGAGGTCCGCACCCTGGACCAGGCGTTCCGCGAACTGCGCCGGGTCCTGGTGGACGGCTGCGAACTGCCGCCCCCGCGCTGGCTGGCCGAGGCCGAGGCAGCCTGGGCCGCGCTGCCGGAACCCGCCGCGCGCGTCAGCGCCGTGGTGCCGGTGTGGCGCCGGCCCTGGATGGTGCTGGGCCGCGACACCTTCGCCGGCGACCTGCTCGCCCGCCTCGGCGTCGACAACCTGTACGCCGGCCACCACGACCGCTACCCGAGCATCCCGATCGCCGAACTCAACGACGCCGGCGCCCGGTTGGCCGTTCTGCCCGACGAGCCGTACCGGTTCACCGCCGACGACGGGCCCGAGGCGTTCCCCGGCACGCCGTGCGCGCTGGTCGGCGGACGGCACCTGACCTGGTACGGCCCCTCGCTCACCGAGGCGCCCGCGGTGCTCGGCGCGGCCCTGCGAGCAGCGCTCCGCTGAGCAGCCCGCGCCCGGTGCGCACCGCGGCGGTCGCCCACGCGGCCACCAGCAGCACGTACAGCGCCTCCGCCAGCCGGCCGGCCGCGTGCAGGCCGGTGTGCGCCGCCAGCGACGCGGTACCGGTCACACAGGTGCCCAGCGGGAAGGTGAACGCCCACCAGGTCATCGCGAACGGCATGCCCCGCCGTGCCGCGCCGGCCAGCAGGGCCAGCGACAGCGCCAGCCACAGCAGCGCGAACCCGGTCACCGGCAGCCCGTAGAGCACCGCGAACGCGCCCATGGCGTGCGCCTCGGCCGCCGGCACCACCCCGGGGGCGGCGTCGGCCAGCTTGCCGGTGGCGGTCACGGACTGCCCCAGCGGCCCGAGGACGAGCAACAGCGTCGGGGTCGCCGCGAGCGGCAGCGGGCCGCCGTGCACCAGCCGGGAGAAGACCAGCGGCAGGATCGTCAGCGTCGCCAGCAGGCTCATGCCGAACATCGCGCAGCAGCCGTAGAGCATCGCCTCGCGCGCCTGCCCGGCCGGCAGGTGCGCCACCAGCGCCGGACCGGTCGCCGCCGAGACCATCGGCGGCACGATCGGCAGCAGCCAGGCCGGCGCCGCGCTGCCGGGCGCCACCTCGTGCCGGGTGATCATCAGGTACGGCACCCCGACGGCCACCGCCAGCCCGCCGGCCGTCCCCGCGGACCACAGCACCGCGTCCGCCACCACCGCCGCGTGCGCCCCCACCACCCGCCCGCCCACCGCCGCGGTCGCCGCGCCCACCGCCAGCAGCGCCATCGGCACGCAGCCGTAGAAGGGCGCCACCGCCGGGTCCAGCAGCTGCTCGCGGGCCCGGTCGTGGTGCACCGCCCAGTGCCCGGCGCGGGCGGCCGTCAGCACCACCAGCATCAGCACCGACAGCGCCCACACCGCGACGCCCGCCCCCGGCAGCCAGGACCGCCCGGCGGGCAGCGCCGCACCGCCGGTGGCCACCACGGCGGTGCCCATGACGGCGGCGTACCAGTTGGGCCCCAGGTGGCGCAATGACGGCCGGCCCCGCTCCGGTTCGGCGGCGCGCGGGAGGGTGCGGTTGCCGGGAGGGGCGGGGGTGCCGGGAGGCGTGGGGCTGCCGGGAACGGCGGCGGTGGTCATGGTCCGAATATCGTCCCGGGGGCGGCCGGCCAGTAGAGGCCGGTCCGCTATGGGGGCATAAGCTGCGGTGATGACCGATCCCGTGCCGCCCGTGCGGCGGCCGCTGGCGCGCCGGGTGCCCGACCTGGGCAGTCTGGAGCTGCTGCTGGCGGTCGCGCGGCTCGGCAGTCTGAGCGCCGCCGCGCGGGAACAGGGCATCACCCAGCCCGCCGCCAGCGGCCGGATCCGCGCGATGGAACGGCTGCTGGGCGTCGGCCTGCTGCACCGTTCGCCGTCCGGCTCCCGGCTCACCGGGGCGGGCGTGCTGGTCAGCGGCTGGGCCGGGCGGATCGTGGAGGCAGCCGCCGAGTTCGAGGCCGGCGCCCGCGCCCTGCGCTCCGACCGGGACTCGCGGCTGCGGATCGCCGCCAGCATGACGGTGGCCGAGTACCTGCTGCCCGGCTGGCTCGTCGCGCTGCACGACCGGTTGCCGGACACCGCGGTCTCCCTGCTGTCCGGCAACTCCGAGCAGGTCGCCCGCCGGGTGCTGGACGGCGACGCGGACCTGGGCTTCGTCGAGGGCGTCGGGGTGCCGGCCGGCCTCGATGCGGTCACGGTCGCCACCGACCGGCTGGTCGTCGTCGTGGCCCCCGGCCACCCGTGGGCCCGCCGCCGGCGCCCCCTGACGGCGCGGGACCTGACCGCGACCCGTTTCGCGCTGCGGGAGCCCGGCTCCGGCACGCGGCAGGTGCTGGAGGGCGCGCTGGCCGCCCACGGCGGTCCGGCGGCCCCGCTGCTGGAGCTGGACTCCACCACCGCCCTGAAGGCCGCCGCCGTCACCGGCGCCGGACCGGCCGTCCTGAGCGACCTCACCGTCACCGACGAGCTGGCCGCCCGCCGGCTGGTCGAGATCCCGGTCGACGGACTGTCCCTGACCCGTGAACTCCGCGCGGTCTGGCCGACCGGCCAACGCCCGGCGGGCCCGGCCCGCGAACTGCTGAGCCTGACGGTCGCTCCGCGGGCGGGCGCGGGAGGGTGAAGGCAGCCGGCGGGGCGCGGTGGCTGGGTGCCGGGTGCGGTGCGTGCCGGGCGGGGCCGTGGCTGACGAGGACGCCGGACGCCGGACGGCTGACGGCGCCACGGCCGACGGCGCCGGGCCCGCACCGCGGCCGTGCGGCTGGCACCGTCGCCGTGCGGAGTCATGGAGCGGAGTCACCGTGCGTTGCCCTACCGGCTGTCCGTGTCGGCCTGCGGTCGCCGGCGGTGTCGGGGCGTTGACGGGCGGTGTCCGGCGCCGAGTTGGGCCGCCGATGGCGCGATGCCGCGCCTGAGCCGCACCGCTCACCGGCTTGCTCCGCTGGCCCCGCCTTCGCCGCGCCGCTCACCGCCCCGGCTCGCCCTGCCTTCTCCGCACCGCTCACCTGCCGCGGCTCGCCCTGCCCTCTCCGCACCGCTCACTCGCCACCGCTCGCCCCGCCCTCTCCGCGCCACTCATCCCCGTACCGTTCCGCGTCACTCACCGTTCGCCCGCACCGCACACCCGCTCGCCCTGCCCTCTCCGCACCGCGCACCTTCGTACCGCTCACCCACCCCCGCACCGCACACCCCC
>NZ_JAAGKO020000065.1 GCF_027947535.2 Streptantibioticus silvisoli | reverse complement strand
ATCCCGGTGTTCGGTCTGCGGTTCAGTGCCGCTGGGGTCTTGCGGGCCGGTGGTTGCTTGCCGGGGGGTGGATTGTCGGGGGGTGGATTGTCGCGGTGGTGGCGTGTCCGGTGGTGGATTGTCCCGGGGGGGGTTTCTGGGGGGGGGGGGGGAGGGGGGGGGGCGGGGGGGGGTGCGGGGGTGCGGGGCGGGGCGGGGGCGGGGCGACCGTTGGAGCCTGGAGCCGGGGCGACCGTCGGGGCCCGGGGCCTGGAGCCCGGAGCCCGGAGCCCGGAGCCTGGAGCTCGGAGTTCGGAGTTCGGAGCTCGGGGGCGACCGGCGTCGGGGCTTCGATCCGCGATCCGTGATCCGGGGGGTGCGGTGGGCGCGGGGCGTGGGGCGCGGGGCTTGAACATCGTTCCGGTGCGCGGCAGCTGACGTTGCGTCAGATCGGTGTTGCCCGGCGGAGCCAAACGGCGTGCGATGCGGCGGGAGGGGTCATTACCCTGCGGGCATGGAGCTGCGTGAAGAACTTCCGAGCGACCGGGAGCCCGTGCGGGACGTCCACCTGCGGGCGTTCGGGGACCACGGCCTCGTGGTGGCCGACCTGGTCGACACCTTGCGGGACACCGTCACGCCGGCCGACGGCCTGTCGCTGGTCGCCGAGTACGACGGAAAGATCGCCGGGCACGTCATGTTCACCCGCAGCCTGCTCGACGCCCCGCGTCAACTGGTCGAGGTGCAGGTGCTCAGCCCGCTGGCCGTACTGCCCGGGCACCAAGGACGCGGTATCGGCTCGGCCCTGGTCCGACGCGGACTGGAGATCCTCGCCGAGCGGCCCGTTCCGCTCGTCTTCCTGGAGGGCGACCCGGGCTACTACTCCCGTTTCGGGTTCGCCCCGGGCGGCGGCCAGGGCTTCCGCAAGCCGTCCCTGCGCATCCCGGACGCCGCCTTCCAGGTCATCGGGCTCCCGGGGTACGAGCCGTGGATGACGGGAACGCTGGTCTACGCGGAACCGTTCTGGCGACACGACGCGGTCGGCCTGCGCGACCCCGGGGCGTAGGGGCGCGGGAACGGGTGCCGCTGTCGTTCGGCCACGGATCTTCGCGGCGCGGTGGGGTGCGGCACGGCGGGGTGGGATGGGGTGCGGTGGGGTTGGGTCGTGCGGGTGGCGTATCGCGAACGCCGGTGTGCGGGGCGCCGTTTCCGGCGGCGCGTCTGGTGCCGGTCTGCTGTTCAACGTCCGCTACGGGAGACGCACGTGTCCGCTGCCGGTGGCCGTGCCGGTCGGCAGGCCCGGCCACCGGCAGCGGACGAGGTCGCAGGCGTTCGGCTCAGTCGCCGTTCGGGTCGGGAACCGAGACGCTCTGGCCGAACTCGGCGACGGCGTGCTGCCCCGGGAAAACGACGCGGAGTTCCTCGCCCGAGCAGCCGGGGCCGCTGAAGATGATGACGGGCTGGTCGGTGCGGTTTTCCACGCGCAGCGGCCACAGTTCCGACTCGTAGCAGCCCTGCGGGTTCTCGTAGACGGTTCCGTTGACGACCAGCACGCCCCCGGCCGCCAGGGCGGACTGGGGGACGGCCACCGCGACGGTCGCGGCAGCGGCGAGGGCGCCCAGCATCTTCATGGCGCGTTTCATCGGGTTCCTCCATCGGTGAACTCGGCCGCTGTGTGCGGCACTCACCGTGATCATGAAGGATGTCGGCGGTAACACACCGTAGCGGCACGCCGAGTCGCCCGAACGCCTCGATGGACGGAGCCAAGATCGGGTGTGAGGGGGTGAGTTGCGTGCCGGGGGCGGGGAGCGGGTGGGCCGGGGGCCGGTGTGCGGGGCCGACCGCGCCGTCCCGTGCGTTCCGTGCCGCGGCAGCGCCGGCCGGTGGCACGGTCATGAGAACCGTGTCACCGGCCCCCGGAACCCCGGAACCCCGGGGCCGGCCGGGGTCACCGGCTTGACGCTTGGCGCCGATTTCCTCAACGCCCTTACCAGGAAGCTACGGCGAGGGCCGTGGTGGCGCCGGTCACGGCGAGGGTGCGCAGTCTCGGGATGTGCACGGGGTACCTCCCAGGAATCGGGTCGAACACGCCCCGTCGACCCAGCCGGCCCGGCCCCGCTCGCCGCAGGAGCTACCACACCGCTTCTGGCGCGGGCCCAGATCGTTTCCGGGACGCCGGTGCTCCTCACGCCGCCGCGCGAGGCGTCGGCGCCTTCGGCGTATCCGGTCGCACCGGCGCGGAAATCGCTGCCTCCGACGCGAGCGCGGCGACCCGGCGGCGGCTCAGTACGCGCGGCGATACGGGAGCGGGATGCGCGGCTCGGCTCCCAGTGTCCCGGCGGCGTCGAGGGCCAGGACGGGTGACGCAGGAGTTCGCGGCCGATCAGGATCGCGTCGGCCTCGGAGTTGGCGAGGATCTTGGCGGCCTGGTCGGGGTCGGTGATCATGCCGACGGCGGCGACCGGCACTCCGCTCTCCGCCTTCACCCGCGCGGCGAGGGGGACCTGGTAGCCGGGGCCGACCGGGATCTTCGCGTCGGGAACGATGCCGCCGCTCGACACGTCCAGCAGATCCACGCCGCGGCCGGCCAGCGCCTTCGCGAGGCGAACGGTGTCGTCCACGGTCCAGCCCTCGCGATCGTCCGAGGGGTTCTCGGTGAGCCAGTCCGTCGCGGAGACGCGGACGAAGAGCGGGAGGCCGTCGGGCCAGACGGCACGCACGGCGTCCACGACACGGAGGGCGAACCGGGTCCGGTTCCCGAACGAGCCGCCGTAGGAATCCGTGCGGTGGTTGCTGACCGGCGACAGGAACTGGTGGATCAGGTAACCGTGCCCGGCCAGCAGCTCGACCACCTGGTACCCGGCCGCCGCCGCGCGGCGCGCCGCCGCGGCGAACTCGTCGACGATCCGGTCGATGTCGGCGAGGGCCAGTTCGTCGGGGCCGACCGGCCGCCAGCCGCCCTGCTCCGGACCGAGCCGCCTTCTCCCCAGCCACTGGCGGTCGGTCGACCCCTTGCTGCCGGAGTGCGACAGCTGGATGCCGGGCACGGCACCCAGCGAGGTGAGCAGGCCGGTGATCCGCCGGAACCCGGGAAGCTGCGCGTCGCTCCAGATGCCCAGGTCGTACGGGGTGGTCCGGCCGGTCGGGCTCACCCCCGTGCCCTCGGTCAGGATCAGGCCGGCCCCGCCGGCCGCGCGGGCGCCCTGGTGCGCGACGTGCCAGTCGGTGGGGACTCCTACGTCCGGCCCCTGCGACGCCGCGCTGTACTGGTTCATCGGCGGCATCCACACCCGATTGGGGATGGTCAACGAACGCAGCCGGTAGGGCTCGAACAACTGGCTCATGGCGATGCCTCTCGTGGAGACGCCCTCAGGTAGGCCCTCAGGTAGGCCCTCGGGGAGACGGCCCTCAGGGAGACGGCCTGGGCGGCACTGGTGAGTGCGATGATTGCCGTACTACGAGATTTATCGTACATCGAGGTTCGAGAGTCGTCGAACTATGAGATTCGTAGAACTACGAGACTCGTCGCAGTAGACTCGGCCCCATGCCTCTTCGCAGCACCAGCGCAGCAACCCCGAGCCGGCAGCTGGACCATCCCGAGCCGGCCGACATCCGGCTCGAGGAGGTACTGCACGCCTGTGCCGACCCGATGCGACTGCGCATCATCCAGGCGCTGGCCGCCGACGCCGCGGCGGCCTGCGGGGAGATCGGGCTCGCGTGCAGCAAGTCCACCGCGACCTATCACTTCCGCGTACTGCGCGAAGCGGGTGTGATCACCCAGCGCTACCAGGGCACCGCAAAGGTCAACGAACTGCGCCGCGCCGATCTGGACGCGGTTTTCCCCGGACTGCTGGACGCGCTGCTCGCGTCGGCGACCGCGCAGGCCGGCAGGACCCGGGAGGCCTGACGGGCGGGACGCGGAGACCTGACGGGCGGGACGCGGAGACCTGACCGGCGGGAGGGGGAGCGCGTGGAGCCGCTGGAGGCGCCGGGCGCCGGGCGCTGGGCGCCGGAGGCGCTGGGAGCCCCGGCCCGGCGGGAACCCGCGAAACGGGACCCGGCCCCGGCGGCTGACGGCTCCGGTGGGACGAGCTGGGGCGTGGCCGCCACTCACCGTCGCGGCGGCGCTGTCGCCCCCGGTCGGCCGGCGGGCCCTTGCGGACCCGGATGTGCTTCGCGGTTATGCCAAAAATTGGCCGCGCCGCGCCAACTAGCAGTGTTTTCCCGGGAGTTATCGCGGTATGGGCGGCGCGGGCGGAGGTTGGCGCGGCGGTGGCGACCCGGAAGCATGAGCCGGGCAACGTACCGGATTCCCGCTCAATACGAGGAGTTTACGATGCGTCACCGTTTGCTGGCCGTCATGGCGATCGGCGCCTCCCTGGCGTTCACCCCGCTGGCGGCCGCCACCGCCGCGGTCGCCGCCCCGGCCCCGGCCACCACCGCGGCCACCGCCCCGACCACGGTCACCGCCGACGAGTGCTTCGACAACGGCGGCTACTTCGGCGGCTACAACAGCGACGCCAAGGCCTTCTGCGTCGACGGGATCTACAACGGCATCCCGTTCGACGTGGACCCGCAGCAGGGCTGGTGCCCCGACGGCCAGCACATGACCTTCGTCTACCTCGAAGGCATCGAGTGCACGGTGGACCTGCCCAACACCTGATCCGCCCGAGTTCCCGCCCGGGTTCCGGTCCGGGTTCCCGGCCGCGTTCCGCTCGCGTTCCGTCAGCTCCGCTCCGGCCCGGTCGTACGGGTCGGGGCGGGGTGCGGGGGCCTCCGGCGGGGCGTGGCGTTCTGCGTGGCCTGGCGTGGCGTTCGGCGGGGCGTGGCCCTCGTGTTCAACGGCGCCCGGGTGAACGGGAGTTCGGTGCCGCCGCCCATCGGTGCGCGAACTCCGGGCCGTCGCCGCCACCGCCACCGCCGACGTGACCGGCCACGTGCCACCGCCTCCCCGCCATGCCCCCGCCTCCCGCTCCCGTCACACTTCTCCGCCGCCGCGCGTCATGGCCGTGACGAAGTCACCACCCCCGGCCGGATCGAGCGCCGCCGGCCACCACTGACGGGAGCACCTCCGATGTCCACCGCCTGCGTCGTCGTCACCGTTCTGGCCGCTGTCCTGGCCGGTCTGTCGGCCGTCTTCACCTTCTTCCACGCCGAGTGGGTCGTGCGGCCCATGGCCGACTACGGCGTCCCCCGCTCGTGGTGGCCCTGGCTCGGCACGGCCAAGGCCGCCGGCGCCGCGGGCCTGCTGGTCGGCCTGGCCGCGCCCGCCATCGGGATCGCGGCCGCCATCGGCCTGGCGCTGTACTTCGCCGGCGCGGTCATCACGGTGGCCCGGGCGCGTTACTACTCCCACGTCGCCTTCCCGGCGGTGTACGCGGCTCCGGTGGTGGCGGCGCTGGTGCTGCGGTTGACGGCTTGAGAGGGGTGCCGGCGGCGGGGCGCGGGGATGGCCCCGGGGGAGTGTGCTTCTGGGGTGGCGTCGGGTGACGGTGACGGTGCCGGTGCCTCCCGTGGGGTGCTTCCGGTGCGGTGCCTCCGGCGGAGGACGTCCCCGTTATCCGGATGCGGCCGGTCGCGACCCGCATTAAGGTCGGCGCTCGTGGAACCGCTCACTGAGAAACAGATCCGCTCATCCTTCGTGAACTGCACCAAGGGTGAGGCGACCCGGCTGCGGCTGCCGCTCGACTTCGCCGAACTGCCCTGGGACGAGCTGGACTTCGTGGGGTGGGTCGACCCGGGCGCACCGCTGCGGGCGCACCTCGTGCTGCCCCGTGAGCAGGGTCCGCTGGGCATCTCGCTGCGCGTCCCCGCCGCGACCCCGGCCAGCGCGGTGAAGTCCAGCATGTGCCAGATCTGCCTGACCGGCCACGCCTCCTCCGGGGTCACCCTGCTCGTCGCCCCCCTGGCCGGCCCCCGGGGACGCCAGGGCAACACGGTCGGCACGTACATCTGCGCCGACCTCGCCTGTCCCCTCTACGTACGGGGCAAGCGGCAGCCCAAACTGCGTACCGTCCGCTACGAGGAGTCCCTCACCGTCGACGAGCGCCTCGCGCGTATGTCGGACAACCTGAACGCGTTCGTGGCCAGGGTCACCACGGGCTGAACGCGGGGCGGCGCGGCGTGGCGGGGACACGGCGTGCCGCGGCGCGGGCGGGTCGCTCCCCGACGACCACCGGGCGGCCGACGACGTCGCCGCGGTCCAGGGCCGGCGGACGGGCGGGTTCGGGCCCCCGGAGAATGCGCCGAATACCCGCCGAACGCTCCACCGGCACCTGATCCGCTCGCCGCCGTCGCGACCGTGACGGCGCCCGGCCGAGCCGGCGAACCGCCGGTGTACAGCTGATAGTTGCAGTCGTTGCGATCGTGGCCCTGGCGTACGTCCCGTCGCCCCAGCTCGCGTTCACGTCGACCGGTACGCCCGAGTCCGTGAACGCCACGACCGACCGCAGCGGTGCGGATCTCGGCGCACAGGGCGTGCCCGCCGCGCAGTGACGCCCCTCCGGAGGCGCACCCGCCCCGGAGGGAACCCCCGCTCCGGAGGCGACCTCATCGGGCCGAACTTCCCACTCCGCCGGAGGCACCAGCACCGGCGCCGGCCCCGCCTCCGCCCCCCATGCAACACCCCACCCCACGACACATTTTCCCGCCGGAGCCGCAGTTCACGGCGCTATTCGGGGGCGTGCGGGCAGTTCATAAGTTTTTTCACCCATCCGAATGGACGGCCGTGCCGAAGAACGCGATGAGAGCAGTTCGAGCGGTCCCGGTCACACTGAGGGAGACGGTTGAGTGCGCGACATGGCGGCGGCATCCGCTGACACGGCCCTCCGGGACCGTGCGGCCGTGCTGCGCCACCGCGCTCTGCTCGTGGTCGGGTTCGTGGGGGTGCTGTTCGGCATCGGGCTGACGGCCGGTCACAGCGCAGCCGCCGACGGCCGTCCGACCGCCGCCACTTCCACCACCGGCCCGCACGCCGCCGGCCACGATCTGCTCCCCTCCCTCCTCACCGGTGTGGTGAACACCGTCGAGCACGCGACCACCCCGGCCGCACCTCCGACCCACCCGGTGACCAACGCCCCGGCCCACGTCGCCAAGTCCCCGGCCGACGTGACCAAGTCGCCGACGGGCCCGACCAAGTCGCCGACCGGCCTCGCCGAATCCCCGGCGGACGTCACCAAGTCGCCGGTTCCGCCGCTGACTTCGGCGGTGAAGACGCTCGCGCCGGTGACCCGTGCCACCGCGTCGGCCACCGCACCGTTCACCGCGACCCTGAAGCCGCTCACCGCGCCGCTCACCGCACCCCTGAAGCCGGCCACCGCACCCCTGAAGCCCCTGCTGGCTCCCGTCGCGCGGGCGGTGGCGCCGCTGACGCGCCCGGTGCTGGCGCCGGTGACCGGCTCGCTGGCGCCGGTCGTCGCGCCGTTGACCGACAGCCTCGGCCTGGCCCCGTTGACCGGCGCGGTCGGCGTGACTCCTCCGCCGGCCGCCACGCCCCGCCCCGCGTACCCGGCCTCCCCCGGTTCTCCGGCCGGCGGCCCGTCGCACCGGACGGCGACCACGCCGCCCACGGCGGCTACGACTGCTTCCGCCACCGCGACCTCCCCGGCCCGGGCAACCGCTCGAGGCACCGGCGCGGGTACGGCGACGTCCTCCCCGGTCCGCGTGTCGCCGGCCGGCCAGGCCCCCGCGCCGCAGGCCGACCTTCCCGCCGCCCCCGCCGGAGCCCCCGCCGGGTCGGCCTGCGGCGGTGCCGGCGCGGCGGCCTCCGGCGGAGCCGGCCCCGGCTTCGTGCCCGGCGGGCTCGGCGACAGCCACGTCACCGCGGCCCCGGCCGCCGCCCGCCACGCCCTCGTGCCGGTGGACGAGCGGCCCGGCGCCTTCCTGTTCGACGGCCGCGGCCCGCGCCGCCCCGGCTGACCCTCTGCTTCCGGCTCTGCCCGTACGGCGTCACGTGCGCCGGGCCGACGCGCCATCCGCGCGCCGGTGATGGCGGAGCCGTTCCCCGGACACCGATGGACGCCCACGCGCGTCCGGAGTCCGACGCCCCTGCCCGGCCCCGCGCGACCACGCGTCGGCGCTGAAGCGGCCGGGGGCATCCCCCCACCAGAAATCACGCTCCCTGAAAGGGACTTGTCGATGAACGTGAACGTCAAGCGCGGGCTGCTGCTCGCCGCCGCCTCCGGCGGTCTGGTCTTCCTCGGTTCCGCCGCCGCCTCGGCCGCGGACAACACCACCGCCGCGCCGGACCACACCGCCGTGGTGCAGTCCCTGACCGGCACCCTGACCGGCACGGTCAACGGCCTGCTCGGCGGCGGCCAGCAGTCCGGCTCCACCGCCCACACCGGCGCCACCAGCGGTTCGACCGGTAACGGCGGCAACGGCGGTTCGGCGACGTCGGGCAACACCGCGACGTCCGGCAACAGCGGGAACTCCGGCAACTCCGGTGCCACCGGCGGGAATTCGGCGCACAACGTGTGCATCCTGGCCGACTGCACCGCGCACGCCACCTCCGGGAACTCCGGCAGCACCGGCGCGACCGGGAAGACCGGCAGCGCGGGCAACACCTCCACCACCACCGGCGGGAACGCCGCCCGCGGCGGCGACTCCGGCAGCGCCAAGTCCACCGGATCGGCCACCGGCTCCTCGCACGGCCACGGCGGCGGCTCGTCGTCCAACACCACGGGTGCCACCAGCGGTTCGACCGGTAAGGGCGGCAACGGCGGTTCGGCGACGTCGGGCAACACCGCGACGTCGGGCAACAGCGGGAACTCCGGCAACTCCGGTGCCACCGGCGGGAATTCGGCCGGCAACCTGTGCATCCTGGCGCGTTGCGACGCGTCGGCCACCTCCGGCGACTCGGGCAACACCGGTGCGACCGGTGCGACCGGCGACGCGGGCAACACCTCGGTGACCACCGGCGGCAACGCCGCCCGCGGGGGCGACTCCGGCGCCGCCTGGGCCGACGGGCGCGCCACCTCCTGGCAGCAGGACAACGGCGGCAGCGGCTGGCGTGCCGGCGGCTGGGGCCGCGGTGACAACGGCTGGGGCCAGCGTGGTCGCGGCCACGGCCACGGTCAGGGCCAGGGCCACGAAGGCGGCCACGGCGGTTCGTCGTCCAACACCACGGGTGCCACCAGCGGTACGACCGGTAACGGCGGTAACGGCGGTTCGGCCACCTCGGGCAACACCGCCACGTCGGGCAACAGCGGGAACTCGGGCAACTCCGGTTCCACCGGCGGCAACCGCGCCGTCAACGTCGGCATCCTGTCGAACTCACGCGGCGAGGGCGGCTCCGGCTGGGGCGCCTCCGAGTGGGGCCAGGGCCGTACGCACGGTTGGAACGGCGGCAGCACGGCGACCGCCACCTCCGGGAAGTCCGGCAGCACCGGCGCGACCGGGAACACCGGCAGCGCGGGCAACACCTCGGCCACGAACGGTGGTTGGGGAGCGCGCGGCGGCGACTCCGGTGCGGCGTGGGCCATGGGCACCTCGACCGCGAGCAGCACCTCGCCGCGCTGGGGCTGGACCCGCAGCGTCGGCACCGGCACCACGTCCGGCTCCACCCGCGCGGTGACCGGCGCGACCGGTAACGGCGGCAACGGCGGCTCCGCCAAGGACACCGACACCGCGACCTCCGGCACCAGCGGGAACAGCGGCAACTCCGGCAGCACCGGTGGCAACACCGCGGTGAACGCCGGCGGCGGCGACACGCAGGGCCTCGGCCACGGCGGTCGCGGTCACGGTGGTCGCGGTCAGGGCGGCTGGGGCCAGGGCGGTCGTGGTCACGGTGGTCGTGGTCACGGTGGCTGGGGCCAGGGCGGCCACGGCCAGCACGGCAAGGGCAACGGCCACCACGGCTCCGGCACCGGTGACCGCGGCACCGCCACGGTGACCTCCGGCGACTCCGGCTGGACCGGTGCGACCGGCTGGACCGGCAGCGCCTGGAACACCTCGACCACCACCGGCGGCAACGCCGCCCGCGGTGGCGACTCCGGCACCGCCTGGAGCGACGGCACCACCACGCACACCGCCTGATCCGTCAGGCACGTAGGACGTACACCGCCTGATCCGTCAGGCACGTAGGACGTACACCGCCTGATCCGTCAGGCACGTAGGACGTATACCGCCTGATCCGTCAGGCGGCACCACCACCCGAGGGGGTGGCCGATCCCGCACCGGGACCGGCCACCCCCTCGCGGCTGTTCCGCGGCCGGCACACCGGCTCGTGGTTCGGCGTGCCGCCGTCGGGCGACCAGGTCGAGTTCAGGGTCACGGACCTGGACCGCTTCCGGAACGGGTGGCGGTCCGAGCACTGGGCCGTCGCCGACGCGGTAACCCTGCTGCGCCGGACCGACGCGCTGCCGTAACGGGACGCGCGTCGTCGTAACGGGACGCGGGTTGCCGTAACGGGACGTGCCCTGCCGTGACCGAACTCGCCCTGACGCGCCCCTCGTTCGGGGTCCCTGTCCGGTGCTCCGCCGGCGCCTCGGCACCGCCCGCCATTCTGAGGCCGCGCCGGCGCCCCGGCACCGCCGCCGTTCTGAGGCCGCGCCGGCGCCCCGGCACCGCCCGCCGGAACCGCCCCGCACCCCGGGGCGGGCCGCTTACCCCCTCGCCCCTTCCGGCAACGCCGCCCCTGCCAGGTAGCGGGCCGCGTCGATCGCGTCCGACTCCTGCGTGAAGCGGCCGAAGCTCAGCCGGATGCTGCCCTTGATCTGCTCCGGCGGCAGTCCGATCGCCCGGAGCACGTGCGACGGCTCCTGGGCGGAGCTGTTGCAGGCCGAGCCCGTCGAGATGGCGAGGCCGGCGAGGCGCGGCAGCAGGTCCTGCGCGTCGACCCCCTCCAGGGACAGGTTCAGCGTGTGGGGCAGGAAGTCCGGACCGGTGCCGCTGTTCAGCCGGAAGGGCGTCCCTGAGGCGGCCGTCAGCTCGGTCAGGAAGGCGTGGCGGAGCTTCTCCAGGCGGCGTGCCTCCTGCTCCCGTACCTCCTCGACGAGGGTGACCGCCGTGCCGAGGCCGATGATGGCGGCCGTGTTGTGCGTGCCCGCCCGCAGGCCGCGCTCCTGGCCGCCGCCGTGCATGAGCGGTGCCAGCGGTGCCGTGTCGGTTAGCCGGTTGGAGATGTACAGGGCGCCGACGCCCTTGGGGCCGTAGATCTTGTGGCCGGAGAACGTCAGCAGGTCGACGCCGAGTTCGGTCACGTCCACGGCGAGCGAACCGACCCCCTGCGTCGCGTCGCAGTGCAGCGCGACGCCCGCCTGCCGGGTCACCCGGCCGATCTCCGCGATCGGCTGGATGGTGCCGATCTCGTTGTTCGCGAGCATCACGGAGACGAGCACCGTGTCGTCCCGCAGGTGGCCGGCCACCTGGTCCGCCGTGACCTGCCCCTGCGCGTCGACCGGCAGGACGGTCACTGACCAGCCCTTTTCCCGCAGGTACGCGCAGGTGTCGAGCACCGACTTGTGCTCGGTCGCCGCGGTCACGATGTGGCCGCCCGGACATCGGTCGGCCATCCCCTTGATCGCGATGTTGTTCGCCTCCGTGGCCCCGGAGGTGAAGTAGATCTCGCTGCGCGCCCCTCCCACGAACCGGGCGACCGCGCTCCGGGCCCGCTCCACCTCGCGGAACGCGCGCACCCCCGCGGCGTGCGGGCTGGCGGGGTTGGCGAAGTACTGCGTGCAGGCGGTCTGCATGACCTCCATGACCGCGGGATCCATCGGCGTGGTGGCCTGGTGGTCGAGATAGATGGTGCGCATCGAGATTCCCCTGTTTTCGCTGGTTCTACGTGCCGGACTCAGAAATCGCGTGCGGACAGCGCCATTTCGACCACGTTGGTGCACGACGGGTCGGCGAAGACGAGAATGATCTCGTCGGTGGGGGCCGCGTGGTTGCGCAGGTATATCTCGGCGCCCTTGGTGACCTTGTCCTTGTCGGCGAACGAATTGATGTCGATGACGTAGGCGCGTGCGCAGTCGGCGTACTGGCGCAACCGGGCGAAGTATTTGACGAAGTACTCGTTGACGATCAACGGGCAGC
The DNA here is from genome assembly GCF_027947535.2 of Streptantibioticus silvisoli. Classification (GTDB taxonomy): domain Bacteria; phylum Actinomycetota; class Actinomycetes; order Streptomycetales; family Streptomycetaceae; genus Streptantibioticus_C; species Streptantibioticus_C silvisoli. The sequence continues at coordinate 23,488 of NZ_JAAGKO020000065.1, read as the reverse complement.
GCGGAACCACGTAGTTGTCCTTCACCACACCGGCGAGGACCTTCTCGTACTGGCGGGAGCGGTAGTGGATGTCGTCGCCGTCCCGGACGAACCGCGGTTCCGCGGACGGGTTCTTGAGCCACTCCTTCATCGACCGGGCCGCCCGGTTGCGCAGGGTCCGTTCGCGGGTGACGGTGAAGGTGACCCCGGCGGTGGCGGCGGCAGCGGTCAGCGGGGCGAGGTCGATCGCCGCCGGCGCGGCGGTCACGGAGCAGGCGTCGGTGCCGCAGGCCATCCCCAGATCGTTGTGGATGACGTCGAAGAGCACCTTGTTGCCGCGATGGCGGTAGCGGACGCCCGCGCCCAACTCGTGCCCGAGGGCGAAGGAGTTGAGGGAGAAGTCGCCGATGCCTCCGGCGGACTCGAAGTAGCCTCCGGCGATGAGCGTCGCGGAGCGCTGCTTACGGCTGATGTGGTCAAGAACCGGACCGGTGCGGTCGTCATCGGCTGTGCGGTCGTCTACGGCTGTGCGACCGGTTCGCTCGGACAGGTGGGGGGACGGCATGGGAGGACCCTTTTTCTCCGCGTCTTCCGACGACTGTTCTGCGACTGTTCTGCGTTGCGTTGCGTTGCGCTGTTCTGCGTTGCGCTGGCGTTGCCTTGTTTTGTGTCGCGCTGGCGTTGCGCTGCGCCGAATTGCGCTGCGTTGCTCCGCGTTGCCTGGCGCTGCCCTGCGGCGAATTGCGCTGCGCGTGTTCTGCGAGGTGTCCGTGAGTCGGCTACGGGGAACGGCTCTCCCCCGCGGAACTGCCCGCACCCGGTGCGGGGTCGGGCAGCCCGGCCCGGTTCCCCCAGTTCGACGCGACAGCGGCCACCACCACGCACAGCACCGCCGCCCATTGCGGCACGGAGAGCGCCTCGCCCAGCACGACGAGGCCCACCAGCACCGCGATGACCGGTTCCAGCGCGCCGAGCACGGCGAACACCCGGGGCGGCATCCGGCGCAGCACGACGAACTCCAGCGAGAACGGCACCGCCGTGGACAGCACGGCGACCGCGAACGCCACCGCCAGGACCTCGGGGTCGAGCAGCGCGCCCACCGGCGGCAGCCCGAGTACGAAGGAGCCCGGCAGCGCGACGACGGACGCCACCGCCATGCCCGTCGCCAGCCCGGCACCGCCCGACGTGGCCCGGCTGACCGCCGACCCCAGCAGGATGTACCCGGTCAGCGCCGTACCGGTGAGCAGGGCCGCGAGCACTCCGACGGGGTCGGTCCCCACGTGACCGCCGCCCAGGACGACCAGCCCGGTCCCGGCGAGCAGGACCCAGAGCACGTCCAGCGCCTTGCGCGAACCGGCGAGCGCGATGAGCAGCGGCCCGGTGTACTCCAGCGTGACCACGACACCGAGCGGGAGCCGGGAGGTCGCTTCGTAGAAGGAGAACTGCATCACCGCGAGCACCACCCCGTACGGCAGCAGCAACCGCCAGTGGGCGCGCAGCAGTCGCGGCGTCGGGCGGAAGAAGAGGCAGAGCAGCGTGGCGGCGATCAGCAGGCGCAGCAGTGTCGCCCCGGCCGGGCCGGTGCGTTCGAACAACTGCTTCGCGAAGGCCGAGCCGAACTGGAGACTCACCATTCCGGCCAGCACCATGAACGGCGCCGGAACGAGCCCCGCCCAGCCGGCCGGACCCGTCTTCCCGCCACGCGACGCCTCGGTCCCCGGTTCGGTTGCCGGTAAGGACTCGCTGGCTGTGGCGGCGACCTCGGTCATGAACCACCTGCTCCGTCTGTGGTGGAGGACGGGACCGCGCGCACTCTAACAACGGCCGACAGGTGATTTGAGTTGCCGTGGGTGATGAGGCGGCGGGCGATTTCGAGGCAGGATTCGTGGATTTCGACTCCGCGTTCCCACCCGGGCGCGGAGGCGTCCGAAGCCGTGCGCGTCCCGCGCGGGTCACGTCAGGTGCGGATCGCGTCGGGCCCGGATCGCGTCGGCCCCGGATCGCGTTGAGCGCGGATCTCGTCGGGTGCGGATCGCGTCAGGCGCGGCCGAGCAGTTCCGCGCGCCGGGCCAGCGCCCACGCGCGTTCCTCCTCGATGTCCGGCACGAAGTCCTGCCGCAGGAACGCCGCCCAGGGGTCCGCGCCGAGCGGGCCCAGGCGGGTGATCCGCTCCGTCTCGTCGCGCTGCAACCGCGCCAGCGCGTCCAGTACGTCGGCCGGGTCCGCGCCGTAGGCGTCGCACAGCAGCCGCAGCCGCCGGGCCAACGGCGCGCCGGCCTCGCCGTAGCCGACCCTGCGCTGACGGTCGGGAAGGCGCAACGGCACGCTGTACCAGGCCAGTTGGGCAACGTCGTCCAACGCCTCGCCGGGGATGGCCAGGTCCCAGTCGATGACGCCCACCAGGTGGTCGTCCGCCCAGACCGAGTTCCAGCTCGTGAGGTCGCCGTGCCGCATGATCAGCCCCGGCCGCCAGTGGGCGCCGGGGTCGCACCAGACGGCCTGCGGCGAGGGCCGGAAGTCGCGCACGGCGTCGTGGTAGTCACGCAGCCACCGCCCGAGCGCGATGACGCCCCCGTCCGCGAGCAGCGCCCGCGGCCACGGGGACAGCCCGACCTCGCCGCGCAGCAACGACACCACCTCGTGCCCGTCCACCGGACCGTCGCCCAGGGCGCGCGGCGCACCGGCGAACCCCACCCGCTCCAGGTGCCGCAGCAGTTCCCGCACCGCGGGGGTCCACACCCGCCACGGCCTGAGGATGGTCTCGCCCGCCCGCCGCACCGTCGACAGACCGCCACGCATCGATTCGCCGTCCTCGATCACGGCGGAATCCTAGTGAGCGGGGAGCGTTCCGGGGCGGAATCACGGTGAGCGGGGGAGTGTTCCGGTGCGGGGTGCGGGGCTTACGGTGCGGGGCTTACGGTGCGGTGGGGTGCGGTGCTGGGCCTGGTCGACGTACGGGCGCATGACCGCCTCGTACCGGGCGAACGCGGTGCGGTGCGGACTGAACGGGTCGTCAACCGCACCGGTTGGGCTGCCGACGTTCAACCTGCTGCCGGACGACGCCACCGCTGAAGCCGCTCTCCGTCGCATCCGCGGCCATCTGGCCGACGACGGCGCCGCGTTGATCCCGCTCCACGTCCCGGCTCCCACCCCCGCCGACCGGATCGGCCAGGTCCGCACCGCCACCGCCGCCGACGGTGCCGAACTGCGGTTCTCCGTGGTGTCGGAGGAACGCGACGAGGCCGCGCGGACCCAGACCGCCGTGCTGCGTTACGAACGCCGCCGCGCCGGCCGGAGCACCGTTGTGGAACGCCCGTGGCTGCTGCACTGGTACACCCGCACCGCGTTCGAGGAGCTGGCCGCGGCGGCCGGACTGCTCACCGTGTCGGTCACCGGCGCGGACGGCGACGCCGTCGACGCCGACGCCACGTACTTCTCCTTCCGGCTCCGGGCCGCCCCTCGCCGTTGAGCGGCCACGGCGGGAGGCGGTGCCAGGGCCGGGTCCGGCTCCTCCGGTGACGTCCGGACCGGGTCCCGCTCCTCCGGCGACGTCAGGGCCGCGCCGGGGCCCGTCTTCGTACGACGGGTACCCGTGATGCGGACCGAGGCCCTGTCACGACCTCGGTCCGCAACCCGGTGTCCCGGTGTTTCGAGCCACGCCTCAGGACGCGTCGCCCACCCCGGCCCGGATGACGCTGACCGTCAGGAGCTGCGAAGACCCGGCGCACGCCTGCGAGTTGAAGGCGAGGTAGATCGGGGTGGTCTGGCTCGGCGGGAAGATCTGGAGGTACTTGGCGGTGGTCGGTTCGCAGGTGGCGCTGGAGAAGTTGCCGGCGTCCACGATGCGCAGCAGCGCGTTCCCGGTCGCTCCGGGCGCGAGGGTGACCAGGGCGCGGCCGACGAGGTCGCTCTCGGTGGCGGCGTGGCCGATCTGGTTGACGGGACTCCCGCCGGCCTGCGACACGCCGGGGTATCCGTAGAGGGTGCAGGTCTTGCCCGAGATGTTCTTGAAGTCCAGCGCCATGTAGGTGCTGCCGGCGGTGCCCTGGCTGGCCCCGACGCTTGCCTGAAGGTCCCTGGTCGCGCACCGGCCGGCACCGGTTCCCGGCGTCGAGGTCGCGCCGGTTCCGGTCGCCCCCGCACCGGCCGGCGCGGTGGAGGCGGCACCCGGCGCGGGCGTTCCCGGCGAGGTCGTTCCGGGGGTGGTCGTGCCGGGCGTGGTCGCGGCGGCCCCGGAGGACGCGGGCGCCGCGGTGCCGCCGGACTGGTCCGGGCCGCATCCCGTGACGCCGACCGCCACGACGCAGGTCAACGCCAGCGCCGGTACGGCTCGGCCGGCGAAACGGAGGATCGATGTCATTGCTGCGGCCCTTCTACGGAGTGGCTCGGAACGCCACGTGCCACGGATGACGCCGTGGACACCCCCGCGGTTCGCCCCGGCGGTAACGAACGGTGCACGCATGTGTCACGACGGCGTACGCGACGCGCCCGGGGCGCCCGCCGGCGCGGCGCGAACCGGCGGAGGGCGAGGGCGAAGGCGCGACGTGAGCCGCAGCGCCCTCCGCGGCCGGTGCGCCATGACGCGCCGCGCGGGCCCGCCCCGCGTGCGGGCGATCCCGGCGCGCGGGATGATCGGGGGCATGGCACACACCATCCGGCTCGCCCAGTCGCCCGAGGCCGACGAACTGCTCGGCCGCAGCCCGCTGGCCGCACTGACCGGCATGCTGCTCGACCAGCAGGTGGCGATGGAGTGGGCGTTCAGCGCGCCCGCCTCGCTCGCGGCGCGGATGGGGCGCAGCGACCTCGACGCGGCCGAGATCGCCGGCTTCGACCCGGAGGCGTTCGCCGCGCTGATGTCCGCCAAGCCCGCGCTGCACCGCTACCCCGGTTCGATGGCCGGGCGGCTCCAGACGCTGTGCCGTCACCTGGTCGAGCACTACGACGGTGACGCCGCCGCGATCTGGCGGGACGCCTCCACCGGCCGCGAACTGCTCGACCGGCTGCTCGCCCTCCCCGGCTTCGGCCGGCAGAAGGCGCAGATCTTCCTCGCCCTGCTCGGCAAGCAGTACGGCGTCACCCCCGACGGCTGGCGCGAGGCCGCCGGCGCGTACGGCGAGGCCGGCGCGTACCGTTCCGCCGCCGACATCACCGGGCCCGAGTCGCTGGCCAGGGTCCGCGCGTTCAAGCAGGAGGCGAAACGGGCGGCGAAGCTGAGTAAGGCAGACAAGGCAGACAAGGCGGACAAGGCCGCCGGCGGTACGAAGAGTTAGCCCTTCTCATTCCTGCGGCCTCGCTGCTCGGCGCTCATTCCTGCGGCCTCGTCGCTCGGCGCTCATTCCTGCGGCCTCGTCGCTCGGCTTCCTCCGCGGCCTTCCCCGGGGCCCCGGCCGGAGTCGACGTCCGCACCGGGCGAACGGTCCTCCCCCCGGCGGGATAGGTTCCGAGGGACCGCTTCGTCGTGCCGTCAGTCCGGAGTCGTAACGTTGTCCGATCAGCGCCAGCCGTTGCCCCTGGCCGACCACGACCTGCGCGCGGACTGCGCGAACTGCTTCGGCCTGTGCTGCGTGGCGCTGCCGTTCGCGGCGTCGGCCGACTTCGCCGCCGACAAGCCGGCCGGCCGGCCCTGCGGCAACCTGCGGGAGGACTTCGGCTGCGGCGTCCACGACCGGCTGCGCGACTCCGGTTACCGCGGCTGCGTGGTGTTCGACTGCTTCGGCGCCGGTCAGCGGGTCTCGCAGGTGACGTTCGCAGGCCGGGACTGGCGCGGCGGGCCGGACGTCGCCCGCGAGATGTTCGGCGCGTTCCCCGTCATGCGGCAGCTGCACGAACTGCTCTGGTACGTCAGCCACGCGCTCGCCCTGCCCGCCGCCCGCCCGGTGCACCCGGCGCTGCGCCGCATCCGCGACGACCTGGAACGCCGCACCCTCGGCACGCCCGCCGACCTGGCCGCGCTGGACGTCGGCGCCGTCCGGGCCGGCGCCAACGAGGCGCTGTCGCGGGCCGGCGACCTGGCCCGGGCCGCCGCGGTACCCGGCCGCCGGCCCAACCGCCGCGGCGCCGACCTGGTCGGCGCCCGCCTCACCCGGGCCGACCTGCGCGGCGCCAACCTGCGCGGCGCGCTGCTGGTGGCCGCCGACCTGCGCCACGCCGACCTGCGGCACGCCGACCTCACCGGCGCCGACCTGCGCGACACCCGGCTCGACGGCGCCGACCTCACCGACGCGCTCTTCGTCACCGCGTCCCAGCTCACCGCCGCCCGCGGCGACGCCGCCACCCGCCTCCCGTCCGGCCTGGACCGCCCGGCACACTGGTAGCCGACGGTCCGCGCGCGCCGTACGGTCGCCAACAGCCGCCCGGGGTAGGGCTGTTGCTGCGGTGCGCGTCGGGCGGTAGCCGACCACCTTGCGCCGCCGACCCGTTGCCCCAGGCGGGGGAGGGGCGCCAACTATGCGCCGCCGTAGGCCCGTTGCTCCCGTACGGCCCGCCGTACGCCCGTTGCCCCGCGGCGATCAGCCGTTCGCCGTCAGCGGGGTGCCGAGGTTCTTGCGGACGGTGAGGCTGAGCTGGTCGGCGAGGATCTCCGGCGCACCGGCCGCGACGCCGTCCAGCGCGGCGGCGGCCACCACCGCGGGGTCGGACTTCTGGTCGGCGGGGGCCGCGGCGGCCAGTTCGGTGTCCAGGTAGCCGACGTGCAGGGCGGAGACCTGGATGCCGCGCGGTCCGAGTTCCTCGCGGACCGAGTCCGTCATCGACCAGGACGCCGCCTTCGCCGCGCAGTACGCCCCGAAGGACGCCGGGTGGGCCCAGGCCAGCACCGACAGCACGTTGAGCACCGCGCCGCCGCCGTTGGCCTCGATGACCGGGGCGAACGCCCGCGTCATGCGCAGCGAGCCGAAGAAGTGCGTGTCCATCTCGCGCCGGATGTCGTCGAGGTCGCCGCCGATCAGCCGCGCGCCGGTGGAGATGCCGGCGTTGTTGATCAGGAACGTCGCGTTCGCCGCGGTCTTCGCCGCCCGGGTCACGGACTCCGGGTCGGTGACGTCCACCCGCAACGGGATCGCGCCGGGCAGGTCGATGCTCTCCGGCCGCCGGGCGGTGGCGTAGACGGTGGCGCCGCGCTCCAGCAACTGCGCGGCGAAGTGCCGGCCGAGGCCGCGGTTGGCACCGGTGACGACGGCGACCGAGCTGGTGAGGTCCATGGCGTTCTCCAAGGTCGGGACGAGTGGTTACCCTTTTAGATTACACACATCATCTATTGAGCCGCCAAGGACGCGTGGCGTGGCGCGTACCATAGATGACGTTAAGCATCTAAATGATGGAACGGTTGAAGGGCGGTGGGCGCGGTGGGCCGGGTGTCACGTGCGCAGGCGGAGGAGAACCGGCAGCAGGTCGTGGCCGCCGCGTCCCACCTGTTCCGGGAGCAGGGCGCGCACAACGTCAGCGTCGCCGACCTGATGAAGGCCGCCGGCCTCACCCACGGCGGCTTCTACAAGCAGTTCGCCTCCAAGGACGCGCTCCAGGCGGAGGCCACCGAGGCGGGCTTCAGCGAACTCGGCGGCTCACTGGCCGAGTTCGACGCCCGGCACCCCGGTGACCCCGGCGCCGCCCGTGCGGAACTGATCGCCCACTACCTGTCCACCGCCCACCGCGACGACCCCGGCGCCGGCTGCCCCACGGCCGGCTTCGCCTCCGACATGGCCCGCTCCGCCCCCGGCCCGGCCCGCTCCCGCTACGCGCAGGGCGTCCGCCACTTCGCGAGGTGGGTCATGGAGCATGGGGAGGGGGGTGCGGGTGCGGGTGCGGTGGTGGGCGGTGCGGATGCGGGTGCCGGTGCGGTTGCTGGCGGCGGTGCCGGTGCGGGTGCGGGTGCCGGTGCGGGTGCTGGCGGTGCGGGTGCTGGTGCGGTTGCTGGCGGCGGTGCGGATGCTGGCGCCGGAGCGGTCGCCGACGCCGGAGCGGACGCGGTCGCCGACGCCGGAGCGGATATGGGTGCCGGTACGGTCGTCCCGGTGGCCCCCGCTGACGGCGCCCCCGTCGACCCCGGCGCGGTGGCGGGCGCCGAGGCTGCCCGGGCCCCCGCTGACGGCGCCCCCCTGGACCCCGAAGCGCTCGTCACCCTCAGCACGCTCGTCGGTGCCCTGCTGCTCGCCCGTGCCACCCACGGATCACCGCTGTCGGAGGAGATCCTGGCGGCCGCCCGGAACGCCTGCGCGGCCCGCCCGACCTAGGCACTGTCCTGGCGATCATGAGCGGAGCCAGATGGCGAGGGCTGCCGCAGTGACGGTACCGAGGTAGACGTAGGCACGTTTGTCAAACCTGGCGGCGACGGCGCGGAAAGCCTTGAGTCTGTTGATCGCTCGTTCGACGGTGTTGCGCTTCTTGTAGCGGTCCTGGTCGAATCCTGGTGGCCTACCGCCGGCCCTGCCGCGTCGGGTGCGATTGGCAGCCTGGTCGGCCTTCTCGGGGATGACGTGCGGTGTACCGCGTCTGCGCAGGTAGCGGCGGGTTCGCCGGTTGGAGTAGCCCTTGTCGGCACTGACGCTGTCCGGCGTGGTGCGAGGTCTGCCCGTGGTGAGCCTGGAGACGCGGATCTTGTCCATGACCGGTTCGAACTGGGTGCAGTCGGCGTGCTGTCCCGGTGTGATGACCAGCGACAGGATCCGGCAGCGACCGTCCGCGCTCAGGTGGATTTTGGTCGTGAAGCCGCCGCGTGAGCGGCCGAGTGCCTCGCCCGCAGCTCCGCCGCCGCCCGCCGGCCGATCGGCCCCGGACCGGCCAGTGGTGCGGCCTGTGCCGGGCGCGGGTGGCGGGGTGTGCAGGGCGCCGGCGGCGTGGTGATGCGCACGCACGACCGTCGAGTCGACCGAAATGTCCCAGTCGATGGTCCCGGCAGCGTCCTCCTGGGCCTGGATGCGCTCCAGGAGCATCGGCCAGGTACCGTCCGCCGACCAGCGACGGTGCCGCTCGTGCACCGTCTTCAAGGGCCCGTACCGCTCGGGCAGATCCCGCCACGGAACACCGGTGCGGATCCGGTGCAGTACCCCGTTCACCACCTGCCGGTGGTCGCGCCACCGCCCGCACCGCCCGCTGCTCACCGGCAGCAACGGCTCGATCCGCGCCCACTGGGCATCGGCCAGATCACCCCTGGCTTCCACGGCACTGCCAACGGTCCACCCGGCCGCCGGTGTGCCATCAGGTGCTCCGGTGCCCGGGGTGGCGGGTCGGGGAGGAGGGCCGTTGCGGCGCACGACGGCCCGGGAGTGTTCTTCTTCGGTGAAGCCCGTACCCGGGCGGGTGTGCTCCTCTATTGTCGTTCGGCATGGGGATGGTGGGGGCCGACGGGTCGGTGCGCGGGGTTCCGTTCGCGGGGGCGGTGCCGGTATTCGAGGACCGCACCCGGGACGCGTGCGTGGTGGTGCCGGGCATCATGGGCAGCGTCCTGGAGGACACCGCGACGGGCCGCCCGCTGTGGGGCGTCGACCTCAGGATGCTGACCGGTGCGCGGAGCGGGGAGGGCCCGTTCGCCGCCCTTCGGGCGGACACCCGGGAGCAGGGGGCCGATGCCGAGACCGCCCGGCGGGCGCCGCTGACCCGCGTCCGGGCGGCCGGGCTGCTGGCCAGGCCGTGGTGGCTGCCCGTCTTCCAGGGCCTCGACCCCTACAGCAAGGCGGTCGAGGAGTTGGAGAAGGTCGTTCTGGCCCGGGAGGCGGTGGCGCCGTTCCCCTACGACTGGCGCCTGGCGGTCTCCTACAACGGTGCGCTGCTGGCCCGCGCGGCCCGTGCGCATCTGGAGCGGTGGCGGGAGCGGGTGGCGGCGGTGCCTGAGTGGCGGGCGGCCGGCGAGGCGCGGCCGAGGCTGCTGTTCGTGGCGCACTCGATGGGCGGGCTGGTGGTGCGGGCCGCGCTGGAGCAGGACCCGGAGCTCGCGGCCGACACCCGGGCCGTGGTCACCGTCGGGACGCCGTTCCTGGGTTCGGCGAAGTCCGTCCTGGCACTCAACCTCTTGCACGCCCAGGCGAGGCCGGGCCGGGTGGTGCGCCGGGTGCAGGCGATGGCGGCGACCCTGCCCGGTGTCCACGACCTGCTGCCCGGCTACCGCTGCCTGGACCGAGGCCTGGACGTGGAGCGCCTCACCCCCGGGCATGTCGCCCGCTTCGGCGGTGACCCGCACTTGGCCGCCCGCTCCCTGGCCGAGCACGCGCGCCACCGCTCGAGTTGGTTCGCGCTGCCGGGCCATCGGGCGATCGTCGGCGAGGCCCAGCCGACCGTCCAGACCCTGGAGGAACGGCACACCGACCCCTCGGTCGTCGAGGGCCGCTACTACGCCTTCGACATCCGCGACGACGGTGAACTCGGGCGGGACCCGGCCACCGGTATCCCCGCCCGCCGCGACGCCTCCGGCGACAGCACCGTCCACCTGCCCTCCGCACAGGCCGGAGCCCCGGCACCCGCCTACGTGTTCGGCCAGCACGGCGCACTGATGCGCCACCAGGAGGTCCTGCGCCAGATCCGCCGGATCGCACTGGAACGCCCCCGGGGCACCGACCTCGGCGACGGCACCGGCCACGGGCCCGGCCTGGAGACCCCTCACCTCGGCGGGACCCTCGGACAGCCGCTGACCCTCACCGTCACTGGACTGGACACCCCAGCCGGCGTGAGTCTGAGTGTGCGCTCGGCGACCACCAGCCACCCCGGCCACCCCCTGACCCTGCGCCGCGACCCCGACCGCACCGACGGAGCCCTGTCGGCCCGGTTCACCGCGGACGCCCCCGACCTATACCAGGTCACCCTGGACACCGGCCGCCACACACCCCTCACCCAGCTCGTCCTCGTCACCGCACCCGACGCCTGACCCCGGCCGCCCCTCCCATGACCACCCCCCACCCGGGCAGCACGCCCCACCCGGCTCCCGCCGGCACCGGCCACCAGATGCCCGGACCGGTCCCCGAGGGCGGCAGCATCGAACTGTTCCCGGTGAACTTCACCCGGCACGATCTCCTGCCCGACCTGGACACCGAGACCCACGTGCAGGTGATCGCCGGCCTGCTCGCCCCCTACGGCCTGCACGTCAACGCGTGGACAGTCCCGGAGGGCGAACGGGACCGGCAGGCCGTCGAGGAGCGGCTCGGCGACTGGAAACGGCTCACCGCTCCCCACCGCGGCAACACGGTCCTCTACTGGGTCGGCCACGGCAGCGCCGCCCACCTCGCCCATCACCGCACACCGTCCCCCATCGATGACGGCGTCCACCCGGAGGAAGTCGCCCGCGCCATCGGAAGCCGCCGGCTCCACCCCGATGCGGAGAACAGCTGGGCCATCGTCGTCCTGGACGCCTGCTTCTCCAAGGACTTCACCCGCAAGGTGCACAGCACCCTCATCGCCGAGCACCACCGCGTCGACCGGTTCCTACTGCTGTCCACCGCCGCCGAGGCCCCCACCGAACTCGGCGCCTTCACCCGCGCCCTGAAAAACGCCCTGGCCATCACCTTCCGCGGACGGAAGACCATCGGCCTCGCCGAGCTCGGCAGCCAGCTCGCCCGCGACCTGCACGGCTACCGCGCGGAGAGCGTCGACGACCACCGCGACCAGCTGATCCGCACGATCCCCGACACAGCTTCCGCCCTCTCCGCGCCCTTGGACCAGCTCGCCGAACTCCAGGCCGTCATCGACCGGCTCCCCGCCGACGAACAGCGACACTTCCTGCCCAAGGCCTCCGGCGCCGAACTCGGCGAACTCGCCTGGTACTTCCACGGCCGCACCGAGGAACGCGACGAGATCCTCCGCTGGCTGACCACCGCCACCCACGGCGCCCTCGTCGTCACCGGCCCCGCCGGCGCCGGCAAATCAGCCCTCCTCGGCCACATCCTCCTCCATACCAGCACCCAGCTGCGCGACGTCCTGATCCGCCACGGCCACCTGAAGCGCCTGCCACCCGGCGTCCCCTGCCCGGACGATCCGTTCGACCTCACCGTCCACCTCTCCGGCCTCACCCTCACCCGAACCATCCAGCTCGTCGCCCAGGCAGCCGGCCTGCCCGACCTCGCCCGGGAAGCAGCCGACGGCACCCCTCCCGCCGACCTCGCCGCCCGGCTCCTCGAACGACTCCACCACCGGCACACACCACTGACCCTGCTCTTCGACGCCCTCGACGAGGCCGAACAGCCCCTCACCCTCACCGACACCCTCCTGCGCCACCTCGCCGACCTCCCCAACGTCCGCATCATCATCGGCACCCGCCGCTCCACCCACGAAGGCCCCGACCGGCCCGCCCCCACCGACACCGACATCCTCGACGCCCTGCGCCCCCGCACCGGAGCCGACCTGCGGGACGTCAAAGTGACGCAGAACCAGGACGCACTCACCGGTTACCTGAGCGCCAAACTCCACGCCGCCCGCCGGGGCGGAACCCTGGATGCCGACCAGGCGACCATCGACGTCGCCGTCCGCCGGCTCATCACCGACCACCAGCAGGACGGCGGCACCCCGCAGCAGTTCCTCTACGTGCGTCTCGCCGCCCACGAACTCCTCAACGACCCCACGCTCCTGGCCGACCCTGCCCCCCTGATCGGCCGCACCCACCGCCAGCTCTTCACCCGCGCCCTGGAACGCCTCCACCGCACCGACCCCCGCTACACCCCCCTCCTGCAGGCCCTCGGCCTCGCCCAGGGCCGCGGCCTACCCGACCAGGACGGCATCTGGACCCACACCGCCGACGCCCTCACCCCCGACGGCGCGGCCGGCACCGGCCCCGCCGTCCCCGGCCTGGTCCGCGACGCCGCCCCCTACCTCGCCCTCGACCAGGAACACGGCCGGAGCGTCTACCGCCTCGCCCACCGCACCTTCACCGAACACTTCACCACCGCACCCGACACCCCCGCCGCCCACGCCGCCATCACCACAGCCCTGACCCGCCACACCCGCCGCACCCTCCAGCCCCGGGACCCCGACAGTGACACCGCCGGCACCCGGCCCGAGGACGTCAGCCCCTACACCCGCCACCACCTCATCACCCACGCACGCCTCGGCCACACCGCCGGAGCCCTCCAAGCACTCGCCGGCCACCCCGACGTCCTCGACACCCTCGACCTCGCCGGCATCACCACCAACACCCTCCACCGCGGCCTGCCCCCCAACGACGTACCGCCCGCCATCGCCGGAACCGTCCTCTTCCAGAACCACGCCCACGACAGCGGCCCCGGCCAGCAGGACCACAACGACACGCTCGGCTGGCGCCGATGGTGGCGCCGACTTGGCACCACCTACATCCAAGGCACCCAGCCCCCTGCCGAAACCCACACCCACCACCCCCAGGGATGGCCCCCAACCCTGAGCGCCGGCGCCGTCCAGCAGCGGCAGCTCCACCTCCAGCTCACCGGCCACAGCGGCGGGGTGTGGGCGGTGGCGGCGTTCACCGCACCCGACGGCACCGCCCGCCTCGCATCGGCCGGCGACGACGGGACGGTGCGGATCTGGAACCCGGCCACCGCGGTCCAGGACGGCGAGCCCCTCACCGGCCACACCGACGGGGTGTTGGCGGTGGCGGCGTTCACCGCACCCGACGGCACCCCCCGCCTCGCATCGGCCGGCGACGACGGGACGGTGCGGATCTGGAACCCGGCCACCGGGGTCCAGGACGGCGAGCCCCTCACCGGCCACACCGGCGGGGTGCGGGCGGTGGCGGCGTTCACCGCACCCGACGGCACCCCCCGCCTCGCATCGGCCGGCGACGACGGGACGGTGCGGATCTGGAACCCGGCCACCGCGGTCCAGGACGGCGAGCCCCTCACCGGCCACACCGGCTGGGTGTGGGCGGTGGCGGCGTTCACCGCACCCGACGGCACCGCCCGCCTCGCATCGGCCGGCGACGACGGGACGGTGCGGATCTGGAACCCGCGTACCAGGACTGCACACCAGTTGTCCCTGGAAGACCATGTACGCGCGCTGGCGGAACACCGAGGGCTGCTCATCGCAGGAACCGATTCGGGCTACCTCGCGATCGATATCTCGTCCGTACCCATCAGCCTGGCTTGATCGCCAGGACAGTGCCTAATGCCTGCGTGGCGCACGCGCCCTGAAGAGGCCCCTCCGCCAAGGGAGTTGACCCCCGCCGCAGCTCGCAGCGACCGCGCCGACCGGCCGGCGACCGCTCCCAGGGGCCTCCCCGCCCGCAGCGCCCGCGCCGCCCGCAGCCACCCCGGCGACCTCCCCGCCAGCAACGACCTCTCCCCGGCGACCGCCCCGCCCCCGGCGACCGCCCCACCCACAGCGACCACCTCACCCCCGCGGACGCGCCCCCCAGCGGACGCGCCCCCCAGCGGACGCGCCCCCCCGGACGCGTCAGTCCACCGTCAGCAGTACGTCCGTCGACTTGATCAGCGCCACGACGGAGGTGCCGACCGCGAGGCCCAGGTCCTGGACGGAGTCGGTGGTGACGGCGGCGGTGAGGGTGGTGCCGTCGAGGGTGACGGTGACGGTGGACATCGCTTCGCCGCGGGTGATGCGGTCGACGGTGCCGGCGAACTGGTTGCGGATGGAGATCCCGGTCAGCGGGCCGGTGGCGAGCGAGATCTCGGTGGACTTCACCAGCGCCCGCACCCGGGTGCCCTCGGCGAGACCGAACGCGTCGACGGCCTCGCGGGTGATCGCGGCGGTGAGGTCCTGGCCGCCGGTGAGCCGGGTCGTCACCACCGCCATCGCCTCACCCGCGGTGACGCCGGTGATCGTGCCGGGGAACTGGTTGCGGATGCTCAGGCCCATCGGAGTACGCCTCTCGCCAGCATGGTCAATGGCATTTGAGACGATTTAACCCCAGGGGACGCCGAGGCGGCCGGAGGCGCTCACGCCGCACCGCGCACGGCGACGTTGCCCGCTCGGCGTCTACGGCAGAACCGAGCCGCGGCGGCGTGCGAATCGCCGCCGCACGCCCCCCGCACGCGCCCTCCGGGCGAACCCCCGCGCCGGAGCCACACCACGTGCGACCCCGGCGCGGGACCGCGAACCGTTGCCCGGTCACCCCCGGCGGACAGCCCAGGTGCAGCCGGTCACCCCCGGCGCCCGGCCAGGTGCAGCCGGGCGGCGGCGGTGCCGAGCCCGGTCGGACCGGTCAGGACGGCGACCGGGCCGGGCCGCGCGGCGGTCGGCACCGCAGGGCGTTCCGCCGTCAGCGCTCCGGCCGTCCCCGCCGCCCCGGGCAGCCCGGACGGTCCCGGCACGCCGAGGGATGCCGCCGCGGCCGGCCGCGGAGCCTCGGCGGCGGCAGGAGCGGCAGGAGCGGCAGGAGCGGCAGGAACGGGAGAAGCGGGAGGAGTGCCGAGGGCGGGGCGGGGACCTTCCGCGGCCGGGACCAGCCGCAGGTTCGCGGTGCCCAGGCCGGTCGGGCCGGTCAGGAACGCCGGCGTGCCGACCGCCTCACCGGTGGGGTCGGCGCGCACCGGCAGGACCTGCTTGCCGTCGGAGCCGGCGACGACGCGCAGTTCGTCCTCGCGGTAGCGGTCGCAGTCGCGGTGCCAGACCAGGATGCCCGCCAGCCAGTTCTGCAACTCCGTCACGTAGCCGTCGAGCGTCGCCCGCGCCTCGGCGTCCAGGTCGAAGTCGTCGTAGAGGATGGGCAGTTCGTGCTCGCTGATGTGGATGAACTCGCGCATGCGGGACTTCATCAGGTCGTCGGTGATGCGCAGCGCGGTCGGGTAGTCGCAGTCGAAGAAGTTCTGCGTGACCAGGATGATGTTGTGGAACTCGCCCTCGAACTCGATCTCCTTCTGGTACGAGAAGACGTCGTTGGTCATGCAGGCGTAGTCGGCGGCCGCGTTCTCCAGCGAGCGCATCGGGCCGGAGTCGTAGACCTCCTGCGGGACCGTCTTGCCGTGGGCGAGGCGGCACAGGCTCATGGTGAGGTCGGAGCCGAAGGTCGCGCGGCGCATCTCGATGTAGTCGACCGGCTCGGGGATGCGGTTCAGCGCCATGTTGTTCAGTTCCCAGAGCCAACTGGCGCACATCTTCTCGATGGACACCTTGAACTTGGCGCGGGCGTCCAGTGCCATCGGTCCCGCGGTGCGCTGCCACAGGTCGGCCAGCCCGCGTTCCAGCGCGTTGACCGGCACCGGCGGCGTGGGGTCGGTGACGTCGACCGGCATCAGCAGCGAGAAGCGCTCGGTGATCGCCTTGGCGCCGGCCAGGTCGCGGGTGCGGCCGAACACCGCCGGGTAGTAGTCGTCGCCGTAGGTGCCCCAGGCCAGCCAGGCCGAGGAGAGGTCGAGTTGCTCCAGCGTGGCGTCCGGGTGGATGCCGGCCGCGCACAGCGTCACGTCGTGCGCGTCGAGCTTGTGCTCGTCCCACACGTGCGACTGCGGAACCCCGGGCTGCGGCTGGAGGATGCCCATCTCCTGGCACCACACCCTGAGGTTCTCCCGCGCGGCGTCCAGGTGCGGGCTGTGCGTGCAGGGGAACGGCATGTCGAAGTCCGGCAGCCGCGACGGCCCGACCCGGCGGAACGGCACGAAGGTGAACGACCGCGCCCGCGCCCGTTCCGCACGGCCGGTGGTGAACTTCCAGCTGGCCGCCGACGTGCCCATGCCGGTGGGCAGTTGGGAGAACGGTGACGCGGTGCCGGCGTCGGCCACCGCGCCCTTGTTCATGTAGCGCGACGAGCGCATGTGCCACTCGTGGCCGCCCGACTGCCAGTCCTGCATGCCCTTGACGTACGCGGCCACGTCCCCGACCTCGGCCGGGGTGAGGCCGAACTCGACGCACAGCGGCGGCACTTCGGTCAGGGCGGTGGTCTCGAACTGCTGGACCCGGGCGGTCAGCAGGTCGTTGACCGCCTCGGCGGCCTCCTGCGTGCCGCACTCCAGGAAGGTCTCCAGCACCAGGACGCCGTTGGACAGCTCGCCCTCCTGCTGGATCTCCCGCTCGTAGGAGAACAGGTCGTTGCGCAGGTGGACGGCGTCGGAGAACGCGTCGCGCAGCACCCGCATCGGCCGTGAGGCGGCCACCCGGGCCGGGACCTCGGCGCCCGCGGCGTACTCGATGAGGCCGGCCGACCAGGGGGCACCGCCGACCTTGCGGCGCATCTCGATGTATTCGAGCGGGTTGGAGATGCGCTTGGCGTCGATGTTGGACAGTTCCCACAGGGATTCGTTGAGCAGGTTGCGGGTGGATTCCGCGAACCGGGCCCGCCAGTCGGCCGACATCGCCGGGATCGTGCGCCGCCACAGGTCGGCGAGGCCGGCCTCGACCGGGTTGACCGGCTCGGGGATCTCAGCGGCCGGGTCCATCGGCATGAACATCGGCAGCCGGTCCAGATACGCCTTGCCGCCCACCCGGTCGAGGGTGTACTTGAACATCTCCAGGAAGTGGTCGTCGAAGAAGAAGACCCACACGTACCAGTCGGTGATCAGCGACAGGTCGGGACCGGAGCAGTCGGGGTGGGTGTACGCGCACAACAGGGCGTAGTCGTGCGCTTCGAGGTCGGCCTCCTCCCACACCCCGGAGCCCTCCAGCATGCCCATGCCGCGCGCCCACTCCCTGGTGTGGGCGCGGGCCTCCTCCAGGTGCGAGTTGAGGCGTGCGGGGTACGGGACGTAGAAGTCGGGTAGTTCGAATGGCTGTGTCATGGCTCCCCGGCCTTTCGCGCAAAAGGGCGCGGGTCTTTCCGCGGACTCCCCCTCTGAAGCCTCGCCCCACCCCTGCGTCCAGCATTACCCCGACCGGAGTCGCGTCATCCGGGTTCCACAATATTCGTATGAACCGGCGCCGGGCCGGGGAAAGCGTTTCTGCGGCCGCGCCGCAGGTGGTCGGGCATTCGTGCGAGAGTCGACCGAATTTATGATTCGCTCTTTCGTGTGAATAGCGAAGGCAAATTGACCACGATTGCTTCCTGTGTGCTACGTGCGATCACCACGACCGCCTCCTCGTCCGGATCCGGATTCTCCTCCCGGTGCGGAACGTACGGCGGCACGAACACGTAGTCCCCGGGACCGGTACGCAGCCGGACCTCACGCGGCGCACCGGCGCCACCTCCAGCCCCGCCGTCGGCCCCGTCGCCGCTCCCGTCGTCGAGGAAGACGAACTCCGGGTGGCCGCTGATCACGTGGATCGCGGTCTCGGACGCACCGTGGTGATGGTCGGCGGACGCGGTGGACGGCGCGACGTGCGTCTGCCCCATCCAGATGCGTTCCGACCCCACCCGCGCGCCGCTGATCGCCGCGAAGCGCCGCATGCCGCCGCTCTGCGCCGTGTCGCCGTCCAGCGCGTCCGCCCGCACGTGGTGCACGCGACGGCGCGACGGACCGGGGCCTGCGGGACCGCCGGGCGGGTCGGGCAGGTCGGGGTGGAAGGCGTCGTTTCCGGTCGGCGCGGTCATGGCCGTGACGCTAGGCAGGGCGGCGCGGACCGTCAAGGAGGCGTTGCCACGCCGCCGGCGGGGGCGGACCGGCTCGCGGTGCGGGCGGTTCCGGCGGGGCTTCGGGGGTGGCCCGGGTGCCGCGAGGGGGCGGTTCCGGCGGGGGCTGCGGCGCGGTCCGGCTCGCGGTGCGGGGGCCCGGCGGCGTGCGAGAAGGTGGTCCCGGCGGGCGGTGCGGGGGCCGGTCCGGCGGCGTCCGTCCGGCGGCCCGGCTGCGGCGATGCGGTGCTCCGGCGGTGGCGGGCGGGGCCGGATCGGGCGGGCGGGCGACCTCGGCGGCGCCGGTTGTCGGTCGGTCCCGATATCGTCGTAGGCGTGTCCCTCGCTCTGTACCGCCGCTACCGACCCGAGTCCTTCGCCCAGGTCATCGGGCAGGAGCACGTCACCGACCCGCTCCAGCAGGCGCTGCGCAACAACCGGGTCAATCACGCGTACCTGTTCAGCGGTCCGCGCGGCTGCGGCAAGACGACCAGCGCGCGCATCCTCGCCCGCTGCCTGAACTGCGAGCAGGGCCCCACCCCGACCCCCTGCGGCGAGTGCCGCTCCTGCCAGGACCTGGCGCGCAACGGGCCGGGCTCCATCGACGTCATCGAGATCGACGCGGCCTCGCACGGTGGCGTGGACGACGCCCGTGACCTGCGGGAGAAGGCGTTCTTCGGCCCCGCCTCCAGCCGGTACAAGATCTACATCATCGACGAGGCCCACATGGTCACCTCGGCGGGCTTCAACGCCCTGCTGAAGGTGGTCGAGGAACCGCCGGAGCACCTGAAGTTCATCTTCGCGACCACCGAGCCCGAGAAGGTCATCGGCACCATCCGGTCGCGCACCCACCACTACCCGTTCCGCCTGGTACCGCCCGGCACGCTGCGCGACTACCTCGCCGAGGTCTGCGAGCGCGAGGCCATCCCGGTCGAGGACGGCGTCTACCCGCTGGTCGTGCGGGCCGGCGGCGGCTCGGTGCGCGACTCGATGTCGGTCATGGACCAACTCCTGGCCGGCGCCGCCGAGTCCGGCGTCACCTACCCGATGGCCACCGCCCTGCTCGGCTACACCGACAGCGCGCTGCTCGACGCGGTCGTCGACGCCTTCGCCTCCGCCGACGGCGGCGCCGCGTTCGAGATCGTCGACCGGGTCGTCGAAGGCGGCCACGACCCGCGCCGCTTCGCCGCCGACCTGCTGGAACGGCTGCGCGACCTGGTCATCCTGGCCGCCGTGCCGGACGCCGCGGGCAAGGGCCTGATCGACGCCCCCGCCGACGTGCTGGAACGCATGCGCGCCCAGGCGTCGGTCTTCGGCGCCGCCGAACTCAGCCGGGCCGCCGACCTGGTCAGCGCCGGCCTGACCGAGATGCGCGGCGCCACCGCGCCCCGCCTCCAGCTCGAACTCATCTGCGCCCGCGTCCTGCTGCCCGCCGCCTACGACGACGAACGCGCCGTCGCCGCCCGCCTCGACCGCCTGGAGCGCCAGGCGGTCAGCGGCACCCTGGCCGGGTCCGCCCCCGCGGCCCACCCGGACGCCGCCCACCCCGGCAACGCCGCCGTGGCCCGCGCCGCCGTCCACCCCGCCCCCGCCGAACCGGCCGCCGCCCCTCCGCAGACCTACGCCCCGGCCCCCCCGCAGAGCCACGCCGCGCCGGCTGCCCCGGAACCCCCGCAGACCTACGCCCCGCCGGCCGCCGCCGCATCCCCGCAGGGGCCGGGGGCCGGCGGACACACACCGGGCGCCTGGCCCACCGGCACGCACGCCTCCGGTGCCGCCGCGGCGCCGCAGGACCGGGGGACCGGCGGTGAGGCCGCCCGGCGCCCGGGTGCCTGGCCGACGGCCGCCGCGCCCGGTGCCGGTACCCCGCCCGCACCGGCGCCGCAGACCCCGGCCCCGGCGCCCGCCGCACCGGCGCCCGCGCCGGGACCGGCCCCGGTCGGCGGCGACGCGCACCGGGTGCGGCAGATGTGGCCGGACATCCTGGAGGCGGTCAAGAACCGCAGGCGTTTCACCTGGATCCTGCTGAGCCAGAACGCGCACGTCGCCGGCTTCGACGGCACCACGCTCCAGGTCGGCTTCGCCAGCCCCGGCGCACGGGACAGCTTCGTCGGCGGTGGCAGCGACGAGGTGCTGCGCCAGGCGATCAGCGAGGCGTTCCGGCTGGAGTGGAAGGTCGAGGCGGTTGTCGACCCGTCCGGCGGCGCCGGCGGCCCCGGCGGCCCCGGCGGCGGGGGAGTGCCCCGCCCGCCCGCTCCGCCCGGCGGCTTCGACCGCCCGGCGCCCCCGCAGGCGTACGCCGCGCCGCACACCCCGTCGCCCGCCGCCCCGCCCGCGCAGTCCCCGCCGCCCCAGGCACCGCAGGCGTACCAGGCGCCGCAGCCGGCCCCGGCGGCCCGGCCGCCCGCCCCGGCGCCCGGGCAGACGGCGTCCGCGGCACCCCCGGCCCCTCCGGCGGCGCCCGAGCCGCCCCGGGTGGCGATCGAGGACGACATCCCGGAGGACGACGACCCGGACTTCGACGGCGTGCCGGTCAGCGGCTACGACCTGCTGGTCCGCGAGCTGGGCGCCACCGTGGTGGAGGAGATCCCGAACGAGTGACGGCGCGTGCCGCGTCAGGGGTTCATCCGGGTGAGGGTTCCTCCTTCCGGCGTAGCGCGCTCCGCCGCATGAGCACGTAGGCTCGCCCTACGCACAGTTGTCGTACGGCAGGAGCGAAGTCGTGAACCCCGGTGGGCAGCCCAACATGCAGCAACTGCTCCAGCAGGCGCAGAAGATGCAGCAGGACCTGGCGGACGCGCAGGCCCAGCTGGCGGACGCGCGGGTGGAGGGCAGTGCCGGCGGTGGCCTGGTCAAGGCCACGGTCAGCGGGTCCGGCGAACTGTTCGGCCTGGTGATCGACCCGAAGGCGGTCGACCCGGACGACACCGAGACGCTCGCCGACCTGATCCTCGCCGCGGTCCGGGACGCCAACAGCGCGGCCCAGAGCCTCCAGCAGACCAAGCTCGGCCCGCTGGCCCAGGGGCTCGGCGGCGGCGGTTTCCCCGGCCTGCCGTTCTGATCCGGCGACGTGACGCCCGTCACTGACGGGTTTGTTATCACGTCCGGCGTATACCTGCACCTCTGCACGACGATCACCCGGCACGACGATCACCCGGCACGACGATCACCCCGCTACACCGATCACCCGCTACACCGATCACCCGACATGCCGATCACCCCGGCACACCGACCCCCCGCACTCGACGGCCGCACCCCGGCCACCCGGCACCGCCGGCCACGGTCCGTAGAAAACGAGAGAAGGCGCAGGCGTGTACGAAGGCGTGGTTCAGGACCTCATCGACGAACTGGGCAGGCTGCCCGGCGTGGGGCCCAAGAGCGCGCAGCGCATCGCCTTCCACATCCTCCAGGCCGACCCGGCGGACGTGCGGCGGCTCGCCCACGTGCTGGCGGAGGTCAAGGACAAGGTCCGGTTCTGCGTGACCTGCGGCAACGTGGCGCAGGAGGAGCAGTGCCGGGTCTGCCAGGACCCGCGCCGCGACCTCGCGGTGATCTGCGTGGTCGAGGAGCCCAAGGACGTCGTGGCGGTCGAGCGCACCCGGGAGTTCCGCGGCCGGTACCACGTGCTCGGCGGCGCGATCAGCCCGATCGAGGGCGTCGGCCCGGACGACCTGCGCATCCGCGAACTGCTGGCCCGGCTCGCGGACGGCACGGTGACCGAGCTGATCCTCGCCACCGACCCCAATCTTGAGGGCGAGGCCACCGCCACCTACCTGGCGCGCATGGTGAAGCCCATGGGCCTGAAGGTGACGCGCCTCGCCAGCGGTCTGCCGGTTGGCGGCGACCTGGAATACGCCGACGAGGTCACGCTCGGGCGTGCCTTCGAAGGGAGACGACTGCTCGATGTCTGACACCGCAGTTCCCACCTCACGTCTCGGCAGGTCCCGGCCGGTACCCCGCCCGGAGCGCGCCCCCGGCGACCCCGGCGCCTTCGAGGTGCAGATCGCCGACCAGATCGAGAGCTTCATCCTGGCGGTGCGCGAGGTCGCCCGGGGTGACGAGCCGGACAGCGCCGTGCCGTACCTGCTGCTGGAGGTCTCGCAGCTGATGCTGGCCGGCGGGCGGCTCGGCGCGCACGAGGACTTCGTCCCGGACGAGCGCTACGAGCCGGACGCCGGCCCCGAGCCGGACGCCGACGAGCTGCGCGAGCGGCTGGCCGCGCTGCTGGAGCCGATAGACGTCTACTCCGAGGTCTTCGACCCCTACGTGCCGCGCAGCATGCCGGTGGCCTGCCGCATCTCCGACGACCTGGCCGACGTCGTCACCGACCTGACCCACGGTCTGGCGCACTACCGCGAGGGCCGGGTCAGCGAGGCGCTGTGGTGGTGGCAGTTCTCCTACCTGTCCAACTGGGGCTCCACCGCCAGCGCCTGCCTGCGCGCCCTCCAGTCGCTGGTCGCCCACGTCCGGCTGGCCTCGCCGCTCGACGAGCTGGACGGCCTCGACACCGACGCCGACTCCGGTGAGGACGCGCTGGCGGAGGCGGCCGGCCAGGTCATGGCCGCGGAGATCGGCGTACCGCTGGGGCTGCGCCTGCGGTAGGGAGCACTCCGTTGCGGTTGGCCGCGGGGGTGGCTCCGCCGGGGTTGGTCGCCCTGGCGGTGGGGGCGGCTCCGCCGGTGCCGGTCGCTCCGCCGGTGCAGCTGCTGGGGGAGCGTGCTTGCCGTTGCCGTGCCGTGCCGTGCCGTTGGCTTCGCGGCTCGGCTCCGCCGGTGCGGTCGGTTGCGCCGTTGGCCCGGGGGACCGCTCGCCGCTGCTGATGCCTCCGGGGGAAGATGTGGCCCCGGCGTGCCTCCCGATGCCGGGACGGCGTGCCGGGGCGCGTGCTTTCCGGGTACCCCGCGTCCTCTCCGAGTGGCCATCTCACCGCTCTCCGAGCGTCCCGCCTCCCGCTGCACCTCCCGCCATCCGGGTGCCCCCGCCCCTGCTCCGGGAACCCACCCGCACCGCCGGAGGGACCTGCACCGCCGGAGGGACCTGCACCGCCGGAGGGACCTGCACCGCCGGAGGGACCTGCACCGCCGGAGGGACCTGCACCGCCGGAGGGACCTGCACCGCCGGAGGGACCTG
>NZ_JAAGKO020000064.1 GCF_027947535.2 Streptantibioticus silvisoli | reverse complement strand
CTCACGCCCCCTCCGCACTCTGCCGTTCCGCCCCCTCCGCGCCCCGCCGTTCCGTGCCGCCCGCCAGCCCCGCCAGCCCCGCCGCGCTCGCTGCCAGTGCCGTGCGCGGGCCCACCCCCAGGCCCAGCGCCACCGCCAGGTCCTCGGCGGTGTCCACGTCCCGCCGTACCGAGTCCACGCCCGGGGTGCGGATCTCCCGTGCGCCGGACGCCCGGTGCCGGGCCCGGGAGGGGCCGCCGAACGCCGGGGCGAGGGCGAGCCCGGCCGCCGCCGCCAGCAGCGTCGTGCCGATCCCGGCCGCGTCCGGCAGGAACGCCCGGCCGGCCGCCGCCGCGGCGTCCAGCACCGCCGCCAGTTCCGCGGGCCGCAGCGCGGGCAGATCGGCGCCCAGCGCCGCCACGGCCGCGTCCGGCGCGTCCCGGCGGATCGCCGCGGCCCCGTGCGCCAGCGCCGCGTTGAGCCCGGCCGCCGGGGTGTCCGGCACGATCCGCGCCCCCAGCCCGGCCAGTTCGGCGCCCGCCACCGGGTCGTCGGTCACCACCGTCACCGCGCGCACCGCGCGGCAGGCCAGCGCCGCGGCCACCGTGTCCTGCGCGAACGCCAGCGCCAGCCCCGGCCGCACCGCGTCCCCGGCCGCCCCCGCCAGCCGGCTCTTCGCCAGCCGCAGCGGTTTGAGCGGCACCACCAGATCCCACACCGTCGAGCTGCGCACCAGGTCATTCTGCACGCGGCCTGCGCCGGGCGTCCCGCGGACGGGGACTACCGTGTCCCTACGCGCCGGGCGGGCGCTTCTCGACACAGCGTCGGCCCGGGGCCACACTTGTGCGGCTGTCCACGTGCCGTGTCGCCTGCTCCGCAGCGAGCCGGGGCCGCCCTGGACAGCGCCAATCGAGGAGGAGTCCTGGTGTCCCGCCGCAGAATCGGCTTCTGGTACCGCTTGGCCGCCGTCATCGCGAAGCCGCCCCTCATTGCGGCCTTCAAGCGGGACTGGCGGGGAATGGAGAACATTCCGGCCGAGGGCGGTTTCCTCACCGCCGTGAATCACACTTCCTTGATCGATCCGCTGTGCTACGCGCATTTCCAGTACAACACCGGACGCGTCCCGCGGTTCCTGGCCAAGGACGGGCTCTTCAAACCGTTCTTCATCGGCTCCTTCATGCGCAACACCGGCCAGATTCCGGTTTACCGCGCCACCGCCGACGCGGCCGGCGCGTTCCGTGCCGCGGTCGAGGCCGTCAACGCCGGTGAATGCGTCGTGTTCTACCCCGAGGGCACCCTCACCCGCGACCCGCAGCTGTGGCCGATGATCGGCAAGACCGGCATCGCCCGGGTCGCGCTGCTGACCCGCGCGCCGGTCGTCCCGGTCGCCCAGTGGGGCTCCAACGAGCTGCTGGCGCCGTACTCCAGCCGGCCGCGGCCGTTCCCGCGCAAGACCAACCGGGTGCTGGCCGGCCCCCCGGTGGACCTGTCGGCGTTCTACGGCGAGGAGATGACCGCCGAGCTGCTGCGCAAGGTCACCGAGGCCATCATGGACTCGGTGACCGCACTGGTCGCCGAACTGCGCGGCGAGCAGGCTCCGGCCGAGCGGTACGACCCGCGCAGGAACAAGGGCAACCAGCACGAAGGAATCGCCAAGTGACGACGCGTTGCGCGGTGTACAGCGCCGGCTCCTGGGGCACGGCGTTCGCCATGATCCTGGCCGACGCGGGCTGCGAGGTCACCCTGTGGTGCCGCCGGGCCGAACAGGCGGCGACCATCAACACCACCCGCACCAACCCCGACTACCTGCCGGGCGCCGAACTGCCGCCCGGGGTACGGGCCACCACCGACCCGGCGCGGGCGGCACACGGCGCCGAGTTCGTCTTCCTGGCCGTGCCGTCGCAGACGCTGCGGGCCAACCTGGCCGCCTGGGCGGACCTGCTGCCGCCGGACGCGGTCCTGGTCAGCCTGATGAAGGGCGTCGAGCTGGGCACCGCCAAGCGGATGACCGAGGTGATCGCCGAGGCCGCGCACGCCGGTCCCGAGCGGGTCGCGGTGCTGTCCGGCCCCAACCTCGCCCCGGAGATCGCCGAACGCCAGCCGGCCGCCTGCGTGATCGCCTGCCAGGACGAGGCGGTGGCGGTCCGCATCCAGGCCGCCTGCCACACCGCCTACTTCCGCCCGTACACCAGCACCGACGTGGTGGGCTGCGAACTCGGCGGCGCGGTCAAGAACGTCATCGGCCTCGCGGTGGGCATCGCGCAGGGCATGGGCCTGGGCGACAACGCCAAGGCGTCGCTGATCACCCGCGGCCTGGCCGAGACCACCCGGCTGGGCCTGGCGATGGGCGCCGACGCGCACACCTTCGCCGGGCTGGCCGGCCTCGGCGACCTGGCCGCCACCTGCGCCTCCCCGCTGTCGCGCAACAACACCTTCGGCGTCAACCTCGGCCGCGGCATGACCCTCCAGGAGACGCTGGCGGTGACCAAACAGGTCGCCGAGGGCGTCAAGTCCTGCGAATCGGTACTGGATCTGGCCCGCCGGCACGGCGTCGAGGTACCGATCACCGAGACGGTGGTCGACATCGTCCACGAGGGCAAACCACCCCTGGTGGCCCTGAAGGAACTGATGGCGCGCTCCGCCAAGGCCGAGCGTCGCTGACCTGCACACGACCAAACGGTAGGGTCTTGGCGACATGAGCGACATGACTGCATCCTCCAGCCCCTCGCTGCCCCGCGACCCGGCCGGCCGCAAGCCGCGGGTCGCCGTCGTCTTCGGCGGCCGCAGCTCCGAACACGCCGTCTCGGTGGTCACCGCGGGCGCCGTGCTGCGCGCCATCGACCGGGAGCGTTACGACGTCCTGCCCATCGGCATCACCGCCGACGGGCGCTGGGCGCTGACCGCCGACGAACCGGACCGGATGGTCATCGACGGCCGCACGCTGCCGGACGTGGCGTCGCTGGCCGGGTCGCTGGACGGCACCGTCGCGCTGCCGGTCGACCCGGTCAACCGCGAGGTGGTCTACACCGAGCCCGGCGCGGTGCCCAAGGCGCTCGGCCAGGTCGACGTGGTCTTCCCGGTGCTGCACGGCCCGTACGGCGAGGACGGCACCCTCCAGGGGCTGCTGGAGCTGTCCGGCGTGCCGTACGTGGGGGCCGGTGTGCTGGCCTCCGCGGTCGGCATGGACAAGGAGTACATGAAGCGGGTCTTCACCTCGTTCGGGCTGAACGTCGGCCCGTACCAGGTGGTCCGGCCGCGCGAGTGGGAGCAGGACCCCTCGGCGGTGCGGGCCCGCGTGGTGGCGTTCGCCGGCACCCACGGCTGGCCGCTGTTCGTCAAGCCGGCCCGGGCCGGCTCCTCGATCGGCATCACCCGGGTCACCGGCCCGGCCGGTCTGGACGAGGCGATCGAACGCGCCCGCCGGGAGGACCCCAAGGTGCTGGTCGAGGCGCTGCTGACCGGCCGCGAGATCGAGTGCGGCGTGCTGGAGTTCGAGGAGGGCCCGCGCGCCAGCGTGCCCGCCTGGATCCCGCCCGCCGACGGGTTCGACTTCTACGACTTCGAGGCCAAGTACATCGACTCCGCCGAGGGCGTGGTGCCCGCGCCGCTGACCGGTGCGGAGACGGCCGAGGTCCAGCGGCTGGCGGTGGCGGCCTTCGAGGCGGTCTCCGGCGAGGGCCTGGCCCGCGCCGACTTCTTCCTCACCGACGACGGCGAGTTCGTCATCAACGAGATCAACACCATGCCGGGGTTCACCCCGATCTCGATGTACCCGCGGATGTGGCAGGCCAGCGGCCTGAGCTACCCGGAGCTGATCGACCAGTTGCTGCGCACCGCGCTGCGCCGGCCGACCGGGCTGCGCTGACCCGCGGTCCGGCCCGCCCCCCGCCGATCCGTTCCGGCCGGTCAGTCCAGCTCGGCAGGAACGGTTTTGCGGACCAGCGTCCCCAGCGTCGTCAGGCTGTCGGTGGAGTCGGCCTTCCCCGTGTACTGGGCGGGGACGGTCACCTCCACGTAGGCTTGCCGCCCGGTGGTCGTCATGAGCACGTCGACCTGGTGCGTCGTCTGCGGCAGCCAGTTGACGCCGCCGAGGTCGGCGGCCTCGGCGTTCGGGTCGTAACCGGCCGAGCCGGGCGTCAGCAGGGCCGGGCGCGGCACCCCGCAGCGCAGCACGATGGCCGGCGAACCCCAGGCGGCGGTGAAGTCCGACGACGGTGAGGTGGTACGCCGGGCCAGCCCGTGCAGCGACTTCGGCAGCACCCGGTGCAGGGCGAGGCAGTCCCGCGCCGCCGCGCCCGCCGGACGCGGCGCCGCCACCTGCTGCCGGTCGCTCCCGCAGGCGGCCAGCGGCAGCAGGCAGCACACGGCGGCCAGTACGCGGGCGGCCGGACGGCCCGCCACGGACCGGCGCGGGGGCCGGCGGGCGGAGGCGGGCGGCGCGGGGGACGGGACGGGGAGCGAGAAGTTCACCGGCCGAGCATAGGACGGACCGGCCACCGGCCACCGGGCAGGTGGCCCGGGCCGGCCCGGGAGACGGGACGCGGGGCAACCGCGCCGGGGGACGGGGTCAGATGTGGACCACGGGACAGGTGAGCGTGCGGGTGATGCCGTCCACCTGCTGGACCCGGGCGACCACCATGTGTCCCAGCTGGTCGACGGTGTCGGCCTGGGCCCGGACGATGACGTCGTACGGGCCCGTCACGTCTTCGGCCAGCATGACACCGGGGATGCCGGAGATCGTCTCCGCGACCGCGGTGGCCTTGCCGACCTCGGTCTGGATCAGGATGTACGCCTGGACCACGAAACCTCCACGGCGGCTACGGGGATCATGTGGGAAAGGACCGCAACGGTACCGCGTCAGCCTGTGGCACGGGGAGACCCCCGTCCCGGCGGGCCCGGCGCGCCGGGGGAGCGGAACGTGTGCTGTATTGACGCTATGGACGCGGTGCGGCCCGCAACGGGCCGCCGGGTGAAGGGGGCTGCGTTGCCGGTCTTGGCGAAGGAGCGAGTCGGATGAAGGGGACCGTGGGGGAGCTCGGGGAGTTCGGGCTCATCAGGGAGTTGACGTCCCGGCTCACCACCACCGCGGCCGTCGCCCTCGGACCGGGGGACGACGCGGCGGTCGTCGCCACCCCGGACCGGCGGGTGGTGGCCAGTACCGACGTGCTGCTGGAGGGCAACCACTTCCGGCGCGACTGGTCCACCGCCTACGACGTCGGGCGCAAGGCGGCCGCCCAGAACCTCGCCGACATCGCGGCGATGGGCGCGGTGCCCACCGCGCTGCTGCTCGGCCTGGTGGTGCCGCCCGACCTGCCGGCGACCTGGCCGGTGGAGCTGATGGACGGGCTGCGCGACGAGTGCCAGGTGGCCGGCGCCGCGGTGGTCGGCGGCGACGTGGTGCGCGGCGCGACCATCACCGTCGCGATCACCGCGCTGGGCAACCTGGGCAACCGCGAACCGGTCACCCGCTCCGGCGCCCGGCCCGGCGACGTGGTCGCGGTCACCGGCTGGCTGGGCTGGTCGGCGGCCGGCTTCGCGGTGCTCTCCCGCGGCTTCCGCAGTCCGCGGGCGTTCGTCGAGGCGCACCGCAGACCCGAGCCCCCGTACCACGCCGGACCCGCCGCCGCCGATCTCGGCGCCACCGCCATGACCGACGTCAGCGACGGCCTGATCGCCGACCTCGGCCACATCGCGGACGCCAGCGGCGTGGTGATCGACCTGCGCTCGGGCGACCTCGACATCCCGGCCCAGATGCGCGACATCGGCCACGCGGTCGGCGTCGACCCGGTGCGCTGGGTGCTCACCGGCGGCGAGGACCACGCCATCGTGGCCACCTTCCCGTCCGGCACCAAGCTCCCCGCCCGGTGGAAGATCATCGGCGAGGTCCGCCCGCCGGCCGGCCGGCCGCAGGTCACCGTCAACGGCGCCCCGTGGGAGGCGGCCGGCGGCTGGGAGCACTTCGGCGACGCGTGACCGGGCCGCGCCGGGCCGCCGTTCGCCGGGAGTTCACCGCCGCCTGCGGACGGCGTCACCGGATGCGGTCCGGCAGCGGTTAGGTTGCCCGGTATGAGCAATCCTCCGGGCCCGCCGCGCGCGGTGCCGCCACGGGTGCTGTCCGTCGCCGGATCGGACTGCGGCGGCGGCGCCGGCCTACAGGGCGACCTGAAGACGGCCGCGGCGCTCGGCGCGTACGGCATGAGCGTCGTCACCGCCGTCACCGCGCAGAACTCGCAAGGGGTGCATGGCAGTTGGCCGCTGCCCGCCGAGGCGGTACGCGCGCAGTTCCGCGCGGTCACCGATGACATCGGCGTGGACGCGGTCAAGACCGGCATGCTGGCCTCCGCCGAACTCGCCGGCACCGTGGCCGATCTGCTGGCCGGCCTCGGCGACCGGGTCCCCGTGGTGGTCGACCCGGTCGGCGTCTCCAAGCACGGCGACCCGCTGCTGGCGCCGGACGCCCTGCGCACCCTGCGCGAACGGCTGCTGCCGCGCGCCACCGTGCTCACCCCCAACCTCGACGAGGCCGGCTGGCTGACCGGGGTACGGGTGACCGGCGAGGACGGCATGCGCGAGGCCGCCGCGGCACTGCTGGCGTACGGACCGCGCTGGGTGCTGGTCAAGGGCGGCCACCTGCCCGGCGGCGCCGCGGCCGACCTGCTGACCGACGGCACCGGCGAGCACTGGTTCCGCGCCGCCCGCCACCCCAACCGGCACACCCACGGCACCGGTTGCGCGCTGGCCACCGCGATCGCCGTCCAGCTGGCCCGCGGCGCGGCCGTCCCGGCGGCAGTCGGCTCGGCCAAGCGCTACGTCACCGGCGCGATCGCCGCCGGCTTCCCGCTCGGCGGCGGCATCGGCCCGGTCGACCACGGCTGGCGGTCCCGCTGACGCACCGCCGGCGGTCCCGCCGACGGCGGTCGCCGCCCGGGGCCGCGGGTCCCGCGGGTGCGCCCGGCTGCCGCGGGGCATGCGAAAAGCCGGTCCTCCCCGGAGGGTGGACCGGCTCTCGGAAGCCGCTCGGCCGCGCTACGACGACTGAGACGTCAGCGCGCGACCTTGCCGGCCTTGATGCACGAGGTGCAGACATTGAGGCGCTTCGGCGTCCGACCGACCACGGCACGCACCGTCTGGATGTTGGGGTTCCAACGACGGCGAGTACGGCGGTGCGAGTGCGAGATGTTGTTGCCGAAGCCCGGCCCCTTGCCGCAGACGTCGCAGTTGGCAGCCACGGGTCACTCCAAAGACTTCAGATGCACGTACGGTGGATCCCAGCCGGAACCCCATGAACAGAGCACCTGGCCGGGAGGAATGCCCGATCGGTACCGGGCGCAACCGGAGCAGCATACAACGCCTGCTCCCGCCCCACGAAATTACCATGACCGGCGCACACCTCTCGCCGCGGGAGCCGCGCCGGGGGAGGCCGCGGCGCACGTCGGGGACGGCGCCGGGCCCCGAACGCGGCGACGGGCGCGGACCGGGGGAGCGGCCTGACGCGGGCCGGGGAGGCGGGCTGACGCGGGCCAGGGAGGCAGGCTGGCCGGTGCGGTCGGGGCCTGCGGCGCGGACGCCGGTCTGGGCTTCGCCGTCCTCCGGTGCGGGCCTTCGGCTTCCTCCGGTGCGACGTCCTCCGAGCCTCCGCCTTCCGTCTTCCGCCTTCCGCCTTCCTCCGGCGCGGCCCCGGCGCGCGCACGCACCCCGCGGCTTCCTCCGGCGGCGCCCGGCCCGGCGCAGCGCGGTGCCGGGGCGGGCGTCATCCGGTGGCGGGAGCGGAGGCACTAGGGTCGGGCGGACCGCCCGCCCGTCCGCCCAGCGCCCGTCAAGGAGTCCCGGTGCCGCACACCCTCGACGCAGCGACGGTGCGGACCTGGTGCGGTACGGCACTGCGCCGGCTCGGCCGGGCCCGCGAGGAGATCGACTCCATCAACGTCTATCCGGTCGCGGACGGCGACACCGGCACCAACCTCTACCTGACCGTCGACTCCGCCGCCCGCGCGCTGGACGCCGCCTGGGACGCGGCCGGCGACCCCGGCCGGCTCCCGCTGCCCGACGCGGTCCGCGCCCTCGCGCACGGCGCCCTGATCGGCGCCCGGGGCAACTCCGGCACGATCCTGGCCCAGCTGCTGCGCGGCATGAGCGAGGAACTGGCCGAACGCGGCGACGCCGAGGGCCTGCGCCGCGCCCTGCGCCGGGCCGCCGCCGCCGCGTACCAGGCGGTCGCCCACCCGGTCGAGGGCACCATGCTCACCGTCGCCGCCGCCGCGGCCGACGCCGCCGACCGGGCCCTCGCCGCCGCGCCGCGTGACGTTCCGGCGCACGGCGTCGCGCCCGAGGTTGTCGCCGGCGGTCCGCTCGGCGCGGTCGCCGCCGCCGCCCACCGGGGCGCCCGGGACGCGCTGGCGGCCACCCCGGGCCAGCTCGGCGTCCTGGAGCGCGCCGGGGTGGTCGACGCGGGCGGCCGCGGCCTGGTCGTGGTGCTGGCCGCGCTCACCGAGGCGATCAGCGGCCACGCCCCCGACCCGGGCCCGGCCCCCGTCGCGTTCGCCGCTGCCGCGTCCGCCGGCGCCGCGTTCACCGCTGCCGCGACCGCCTGCGCCGAGGTCACCGGCTCCGCCGAGGCCGTCCGCGACCGGGCCGCCCCCGACGCGTCCGCCCAGGAGGACGACGGGCCCGCGTTCGAGGTCATCTACCTGCTGGAGGCGCCCGAGGACGCGGTCGGCGTGCTGCGGGCCCGGCTCGACGCGCTCGGCGACAGCCTGGTCGTCGTCGGCGGCGACGGGCTGTGGAACGTCCACGTGCACGTCGACGACGCGGGCGCCGCGATCGAGGCCGGCGTCGAGGCCGGCCGGCCGTACCGCATCCGCGTCACGCACTTCGGCGACGCCGCCCGCCACCGGCCGCAGGACAGCGGCGGGGCGGCCGACCGGGCCCGCGCGGTGGTCGCCGTCGTCGAGGGCGACGGGCTGGCCGCGCTGTACGCCGAGGCCGGCGCGCTGCCCGTCCCGCACCGCGACGGCCGGGCCCCCGGCAGCGCCGACATCGCCGACGCCGTGCGCGGGGCCGGCGCCCGCGAGGTCGTCCTGCTGCCCTGCGACGACGCCTCGCGTGACGCCGCCGCGGCCGCCGCCGAACAGGTGCGCGCCGACGGCGTCCGGGTCGCCCTGATCCCCACCCGTTCCGCGGTCCAGGGCATCGCCGCGCTCGCCGTCCACCAGCCCGGCCGGCGGTTCGACGAGGACGTCGTCGCCATGACCGCGGCGGCCGGCGCCACCCGGTTCGCCGAACTCGCCGTCGCCGAGCACGAGTCGTGGACCATGGCCGGTGTCTGCCAGGCCGGCGACACCCTCGGCATGATCGACGGCGACGTCGCCGTCATCGGCGGCAACCTGGTGGAGACCGGCAGCATCGTGCTGGACCGCATGCTGGCGGCCGGCGGCGAGATGGTCACGCTGGTGCTCGGCTCCGGCGCCCCCGACGACCTCGCCGACCGCCTCCGGGCCCACGTCCAGTCCGGCCACCTGGCCGTCGACACCGTCGTCCACCCCGGCGGCCAGCACACCTGCCCGCTGCTGATCGGCGTCGAGTAAGGCACCGCCGGCCGGGCCGCAGGCCAGCGGTGCCGTATGCCGCTGGCAGTGGATCGCCGGTGCCGTATGCCTCCGGTGCCGTACGTCCGCGCCGCGCCGCAGAACGCCGGTTTGCGCACACCGTCCGCGCCGCGCACCGCCGGGTGCCGTATGCCTCCGGGTGCCGCCGCGCCTCCGGTGCCGTATGCCTCCGGTGCCGCAGATCGCCGGTGCCGTGGACCGCCCGCGCCGCCACGCCTCCGGTGCCGTGGATCGCCCGCGCCGCCACGCCTCCGGTGCCGCACGCCTCCGGTGCCGCCACGCCTCCGGTGCCGTGGATCGCCGGTGCCGTGGACCGCTCGCACCGCGTGCCGCCGCATCCCCCGCCCGCCACGTGACCCCCGCCTGCCGGGCGATGTCAGCGCGGTACGCCAAGATTGGGCGGTGATGGCTGCCCTGGACGAACCCCTGCGCAAGGCCGTCGGCGACCGCACCGCCAAGGTCCTCGCCGACCACCTCGACCTGCACACCGTCGGCGACCTGCTGCACCACTACCCGCGCAGGTACGCCGAACGCGGTGAGCTGACCCGGCTCGCCGACCTGCCGCTGGACGAGCACGTCACCGTCGTCGCGCAGGTGGCCAAGGCCGACAAGAAGACCTACAACGCCGGGCGCGGGGTGCGGCTGGAGGTCGTCGTCACCGACGGCAGCGGCTCGCTCACCCTGGTGTTCTTCAACAAGGCGGCCCACTTCCACCACCACCGGCTGCTGCCCGGCAAGCGCGGCATGTTCGCCGGCAAGGTCAACGTCTTCAACCGGACCCGGCAACTGGCCCACCCCGACTACCAGCTGCTCGACGCCGACGAGGCCGACGGGCCCGGCGGCGCCGAGGCCGTCGACGCCTTCGCCGGACGGCTGCTGCCGCTGTACCCGGCGTGCAAGCAGATCTCCTCCTGGCAGATCGCCAAGGCCGTCGACGCGGTGATCGACCGGCTCGACAGTGAGGTGGCCGACCCGCTGCCGGAACGCCTGCGGACCGACCGCGGCCTGGCCGCGCTGCCCGACGCGCTGCGCAAGGCGCACCGCCCGGCCACCCGGGCCGACATCGACGACGCCCGTGAACGCCTCAAGTGGGACGAGGCGTTCGTCCTCCAGGTCGCGCTGGCCCGCCGCCGCGCCGACGACGCCGCCCTGCCCGCGATCGCCCGGGTACCGGCCGCCGACGGCCTGCTGACCGCCTTCGACGCCCGGCTGCCGTTCACCCTCACCGACGGACAGCGCCGGGTCACCGGTGAGATCTTCGCCGACCTGGCCACCGAACACCCCATGCACCGGCTGCTCCAGGGCGAGGTCGGCTCCGGCAAGACCCTGGTCGCGCTGCGCGCCATGCTCGCCGTCGTCGACGCCGGCGGGCAGGCCGCGATGCTGGCGCCCACCGAGGTGCTGGCCCAGCAGCACCACCGGTCGATCACCGAGATGATGGGCGACCTGGCCGAGGGCGGCATGCTCGGCGGTGACAACCGCGGCACCAAGGTCGTGCTGCTCACCGGCTCGATGGGCGCCGCCGCCCGCCGCAAGGCGCTGCTCGACCTGGTCACCGGGGAGGCCGGCGTCGTCGTCGGCACCCACGCCCTCATCGAGGACAAGGTGCGGTTCGACGACCTCGGCCTGGTCGTCGTCGACGAACAGCACCGCTTCGGCGTGGAGCAGCGCGACGCCCTGCGCGGCAAGGGCAAACAGCCGCCGCACCTGCTGGTGATGACGGCCACCCCGATCCCGCGCACCGTCGCGATGACCGTCTTCGGCGACCTGGAGACCTCCGTCCTGGACCAGTTGCCGGCCGGCCGCTCCCCGATCGCCACCCACGTCGTCCCGGCCAGGGACAAACCGCACTTCCTGGCCCGCGCCTGGGAACGCGTCCGCGAGGAGGTCGCCGCCGGTCACCAGGCGTACGTCGTCTGCCCGCGCATCGGCGACGAGGAGGAGGGCGCGGCCGGGACCGGCGGGGCGAAGCCGGCCAAGGCGGGCAAGGCGGCCAATGCGGCCAAGGCGGGTCAGGGCGGCCGGGCCGGCGGGGCGGCGGCGGACGGTGCGGCCGGTCCCGACGGCGGCCCGGACGGCGGTGCCGACGGCGACGGTGAGCGGCGTCCGCCGCTGGCGGTGCTGGACGTCGCCGCGCAGCTCGCCGACGGTCCCCTCAAGGGCCTGCGCGTCGAGGTGCTGCACGGCAGGATGCACCCCGACGCCAAGGACGACGTCATGCGCCGCTTCACCGCCGGCCAGGTCGACGTGCTGGTCGCCACCACCGTCATCGAGGTCGGCGTCAACGTCCCCAACGCCACCGCCATGGTCATCATGGACGCCGACCGCTTCGGCGTCTCCCAGCTCCACCAGCTGCGCGGCCGGGTCGGCCGGGGCAGCGCGCCGGGGCTGTGCCTGCTGGTCACCGACGCCCCCGAGGCGTCCCCGGCCCGCCCCCGGCTCGCCGCGGTCGCCGCCACCCTGGACGGCTTCGAGCTGTCGCGCATCGACCTCGAACAGCGCCGCGAGGGCGACGTCCTCGGCCAGGCCCAGTCCGGCACCCGCTCCAGCCTGCGGATGCTCACCGTCATCGACGACGTCGAGGTCATCGAGGCCGCCCGCGAGGAGGCCACCGCCCTGGTCGCCGCCGACCCCGGCCTCGACGCCCACCCCGACCTGCGCACCGCCCTCGCCGCCCTGGTCGACGCCTCCCGCGAGAGCTACCTGGAGAAGGGCTGAGCCGGGCCCGGGAGGTGAGAGCTGACGGCACGTCAATTGTCAGACCCCCCTGGAAGAATTGACCACAGTTCGGCCGGTCCGCCGAGGACCGTCCGATCCGCCACGCCTTTGGGGGTTTTCATCATGGCGTTCCGTCATCTCAACGAACTGCCGCTGGGCGAGAAGGTCTTCCGCGTCGAACTCGCCAGCGACGACGACCTCACCGTCGCCCTGACCCTGACCGGCTGGAACGAGTCCGACCCCGCCACCGCGGTGGCCAGCGGTGAACTGCGGCTGCCGCTGGCCGACGTCGCCGCGCTGCGCATCGCCCTCAACCGCGCGCTGCGCGCCCTCGCCCTGGTCGCCGACGTCGCCGAACCCATACCCGACCGCGACGTGCTGCGCGAGCTGTTCCCCGGCCACGGCGCCCCCTGGGTGCCGCAGCACGAGGAGGAGCTGCTGCGCCGGTTCCACGACGAGGAGAGCACCGCCCGGATCGCGGCCCGCTTCGGCCGCACCCCGGACTCGCTGCGCGCCAAGATCCGCGAGCTGGGCCACGACCCGCGCCGCCCGGAGTTCTGCCCGCCCGACGGCTGCCTGTCCTGGTCGCGGTACGCCTCGGCCGCCCTGGTCGGCTCCACCGGGGACGGCACGCAGGGCTGACGTTACGTATCGTGGTGGGGCGGCGCCGGCCAGGCGCCGTTCCGCCCCGGCCCAACACCACTCGCAGAACGAGGACGTGACCGACGTGACGCGCGTCATCGCCGGGACGGCCGGCGGCCGCCGCCTGGCCGTACCGCCCGGCCAGGGCACCCGGCCCACCTCCGACCGGGCCCGCGAAGGGCTGTTCTCCAGCTGGGAGTCGCTGTACGGCCCCCTGCACGGCGCCCGGGTGCTCGACCTGTTCGGCGGCTCCGGCGCGGTCGGCCTGGAGGCGCTGTCGCGCGGCGCCGCCCACGTGCTGTTCGCCGAGGCCGACCCGCGCGCCGCCGGCGTCATCCGCGACAACGTCCGCACCCTGGGCCTGCCCGGCGCCGAGGTGCGCCCCGGCAAGGCGGAGAAGGTGCTGGCCGGACCGCCGCCCGCCGAGCCGTACGACCTGGTCTTCCTCGACCCGCCCTACGCCGTCAGCGACGACGCGGTCCGGGAGATCCTGATCACACTCCGTGCCCAGGACTGGCTGTCCGGCGACGCCCTCGCCACCGTGGAGAGGAGCACCCGGGGCGGTGGGTTCCGCTGGCCGGAGGGTTTCACGGGTCTGCGGGCCCGTCGCTACGGCGAAGGCACCCTTTGGTACGGTCTGGCCGCCCCGCCGCACGCCGCCGACCCCGGTGACGAGCGGCGCACCAACGCGTCATGAACGCACCGGAGAGCGAGGAACAACTGTTGCGCCGCGCCGTCTGTCCCGGGTCCTTCGACCCCATCACCAACGGACATCTCGACATCATCGCCCGCGCCTCCCGGTTGTACGACGTCGTGCACGTCGCGGTGATGATCAACAACTCCAAGCAGGGCCTGTTCACCGTCGAGGAGCGGATCGCGCTGATCCAGGAGGTCACCGCCGAGTTCGGCAACGTCGAGGTGGAGGCCTTCCACGGCCTGCTCGTCGACTTCTGCCGGCAGCGGGAGATCCCGGCCATCGTCAAGGGCCTGCGCGCGGTCAGCGACTTCGACTACGAGCTCCAGATGGCCCAGATGAACAACGGCCTGTCCGGCGTGGAGACGCTGTTCGTCCCCACCAACCCCACCTACAGCTTCCTGTCCTCCAGCCTGGTCAAGGAGGTCGCCCAGTGGGGCGGCGACGTCTCCCACCTGGTCCCGGAGCGGGTGCTCGCCGCGCTGCGCGACCGGCTGGCCCGTCGCTGACCGCCGCCGGCCGCCGGCCGGGCCGCCTCAGCAGCAGGTGTGCCCGGCCGGGCCGGTGGTCGTAGAGTCTGCTTGACCCGCCCGGCTCGCGCCGGGGTCCCCGACGGGTTCCGCCGAGGCACACACCGAGGAGCAGGGACGTAGCCATGGACGTGCAGAACAAGCTCGACGAGATCGTCGCGGCAGTCGAAGGCGCGCGCTCCATGCCGATGTCGGCCTCCTGCGTGATCAACCGGGCCGACCTGCTCGCCCTGCTCACCGAGGTGCGCGGCGCGCTGCCGGAGTCGCTGGCCGAGGCGCGGGCCATGCTGGGCGACCGCGAGCAGGTGGTCGCCGAGGCGCAGGCCGAGGCGGAGCGGATCATCGAGTCCGCCCACCAGCACCGCGGTTCGCTGGTCTCCGACACCGAGGTGGCCCGGCGCTCGCAGGAGGAGGCCGACCGCATCCTCACCGAGGCCCGCCGCGAGGCCGAGGAGATCCGGGTCGAGGCCGACGACTACGTCGACAGCAAGCTCGCCAACTTCGAGGTCGTCCTGACCAAGACCATCGGCTCGGTCGACCGCGGCCGCGAGAAGCTGCTGGGCCGCGACCCCGGCGAGGACGGCTACGGCTACGACGACGACGAGCCCCCGGAGCGCACCGCCGACCCGGCCGAGCTGCGCCGCCGCGCGGACGCCTACGTCGACACCAAGCTCGGCGCGTTCGAGGCGGTGCTCGCCAAGACGCTGGAGGCGGTCGGCCGCGGCCGGCAGAAGCTCACCGGCCACCGCGCGGTCGACGAGCTGGCGGCCCACATGGCGGCCCAGGACCTGGCCGACGGCGGCCCGGCCCGGCAGACCGACGACGAGTTCCTGGCCCACCTGTCCGGCGCGGTGCCGCTGCCCGCGCCGGCCGCCGCCCCGCAGCCGGTGCCGCAGGAGGTGCCGGTGGCCGACGGCTACGGCTACGGACAGCAGCAGCCCGAGTACGCCCCGGCCGCCGCCCAGGGCTACCCCGCCCAGGAGCCCGCCGCGGTCTACGCCCAGGACCCCTACCAGCGGCAGCCGCAGCCCGGCTACGACGCCTACGGCTACCCGCAGCAGCAGCCCGAGTACACCGACCCCCAGCAGCAGCCGGAGTACGCCGACCCCGCCGCGTACACCTGGCAGCAGCAGGGCGGCTACGAGCAGCAGGCGATGGTGCCGCACCAGCAGCACTACGCGCAGCAGCCGCAGCCGGCCGGGCTGGACGAGACCAGCTTCTTCGACACCAGCATGCTCGACCTCGACGCGCTGCGGCAGCTGGAGCAGGGCCACTGAGCCGGGCCCGGAGTTGGGCCCGCGCCGCTTGTCCAGTATCCTGACACCTCCGGCCGATGAATCCGCCGGTTCCGGCTGCCCGCCTTCCCGTGGGCCCGTGCCGCGCGGCGACCATCACCGCACGTCGGACGCCACTCGCAAGGAAAGCAGGAAGCCATCAACGCCCGCCTCGACCACCGCGACCCGCTCGTGTTCGACACACGTGAGCTGGGGCGCCGTCCTGGCGCGATGAAGAAGGTCTCCCGCACCGTCCCCGCCCCCGCCGACCTCGGTCTGGCCGGCGTGATCGGGGTGCCGGAGAAGACGTCGGTCGAGCTGAAGCTGCGGCTGGAGTCGGTCATGGAGGGTGTGCTCGTCAGTGGCACCGCCCATGCGCCGGTCACCGGCGAGTGCGTAAGGTGTCTGGAGCCGATCGGGCGCAAGCTCGACGCCGACTTCCAGGAGCTGTACTCCTACCCGGACGCCGGCGAACGGTTCGGCGGCACCCCCGCCGATGACACCGACGGCGACGAGGAGCAGGATCTCGTCCTCATCGACGAGATGTTCGATCTTCAACCCGTGCTGCGGGACGCGGTGGTGCTCGCACTGCCGTTGCAGCCGGTGTGCCAGGAGGACTGCCCTGGTCTGTGTTCCGAATGCGGGGCACGGCTGATGGACGATCCCGGTCACCACCACGACGCCTCCGACATCCGTTGGGCGGCTTTGCAGGGACTCGCCGATTCCTACGCACAGGACGGCGGGCAGGACCACGTCAGCGGTGCCGAGGGCGGCGCCGACGAGAAGCAGGAGAGTTAGCCGTGGCTGTTCCGAAGCGGAAGATGTCGCGCAGCAACACGCGCCACCGCCGTTCGCAGTGGAAGGCTGCGCCCGTGACCCTGGTCGCGTGCGAGCGTTGCCACGAGCCGAAGCTCCAGCACATCGCGTGCCCGAGCTGCGGCACCTACAACAGCCGTCAGGTCCTCGAGGTCTGATCGGCGGGTGACAGGCTCCATGTCAGACGCCAAGTCGTCGGCAGACTCCACCAAGGCAGCCTCGTCCCACACGCTTCTGGAAGGGCGGCTCGGGTACACACTCGAACCCGCCCTTCTGGTGCGTGCGCTGACCCACCGCTCGTTCGCCTACGAGAACGGCGGGCTGCCGACCAACGAGCGACTGGAGTTCCTCGGGGACTCGGTGCTCGGGCTGGTCGTCACCGACACGCTCTACCGCGTCCATCCCGACCTGCCGGAAGGCCAACTGGCCAAACTGCGGGCCGCGGTCGTCAACTCACGGGCCCTCGCCGAGGTCGCCCGTGAGCTGCAACTGGGCAGCTTCATCCGGCTCGGCCGGGGCGAGGAAGGCACCGGAGGACGCAACAAGGCGTCCATCCTGGCCGACACGCTGGAGGCGGTGATCGGCGCGGTCTACCTCGACCAGGGGTTGGACGCCGCGTCCGCTCTCGTGCACCGGCTCTTCGACCCGCTGATCGAGAAGTCCTCCAACCTCGGCGCCGGCCTGGACTGGAAGACCAGCCTCCAGGAGCTCACCGCCACCGAGGGGCTGGGCGTGCCGGAGTACCTGGTCAGCGAGGCCGGTCCGGACCACGAGAAGACCTTCACGGCTGCCGCCCGCGTCGGTGGTGTCACGTACGGCACCGGCACCGGCCACAGCAAGAAGGAAGCCGAACAGCAGGCCGCGGAATCCGCCTGGCGGGAGATCCGCGCGAAGCGCGAGGCCGCCGATCGGGCGGCCGCCCAGGCCACGGCGGACACCGCCGCGAGCTGACGGTGTCCGGTTCCCGGCTGCGGCCGGGAACCGGACCCGGAACGTTGCAGCACCACCCTTCCCGGGCCCGTCCCGCCCTCGTGGCGCGGCGGGCCCGCGATACTTCTCCGGAGTGTTGATGCCTGAGCTGCCCGAGGTCGAGGTCGTCCGGCGCGGACTGGAGCGCTGGGTCACCGGCCG
This sequence comes from Streptantibioticus silvisoli, assembly GCF_027947535.2. GTDB lineage: Bacteria > Actinomycetota > Actinomycetes > Streptomycetales > Streptomycetaceae > Streptantibioticus_C > Streptantibioticus_C silvisoli. Next base: position 20,456 of record NZ_JAAGKO020000064.1, on the reverse strand, counting down.
CACCGTGCAGGAGGCCGAGGTCCGCCACCCGCGCGCGGTACGCCGCCACCTCCAGGGCCCCGGTGACTTCGCCGCCCGGCTGCGCGGGGTCGCGCTGGGGCCGGCGCGGCGGCGCGGCAAGTACCTGTGGCTGCCGCTGGGGGAGACCGGCACCTCGCTGCTGGGCCACCTCGGCATGAGCGGCCAGCTGCTGGTCCAGCCGCACGACGCGCCGGACGAGAAGCACCTGCGGATCCGGGTGCGGTTCGCCGACGACCTCGGCACCGAACTGCGCTTCGTCGACCAGCGCACCTTCGGCGGCCTGTCGGTGCACGAGCAGGTCGGCGGTGGTCCGGACGCCGCCGCCGGGCTGCCCGAGCCGCTGGCCCACATCGCCCCGGACCCGCTGGAGCCGGTCTTCGACGAGGACGCCTTCCACGCCGCGCTGGTCCGCCGGCGCACCACCGTCAAACGGGCCCTGCTCGACCAGTCGCTGATCAGCGGCGTCGGCAACATCTACGCCGACGAGTCGCTGTGGCGGGCCAAGCTGCACTACGAGCGGCCCACCGCCACCTTGACCCGGCCGCGCACCGCCGAACTCGTCGGCCACGTACGGGCGGTGATGACCGCGGCCCTCGACGTGGGCGGTACCAGTTTCGACAGCCTCTACGTCAACGTCAACGGCGAGTCCGGCTACTTCGACCGGTCGCTGGACGCCTACGGCCGCGAGGACGAGCCGTGCCGCCGCTGCGGCACCGCGATCCGCCGCCGGCCGTGGATGAACCGCTCCAGCTACTTCTGCCCGTCCTGCCAGCGGCCGCCGCGCGCGGCGTGACGGCGGCCGGTGCCGCCGGTCAGTAGCCGAAGTCCTGGGTCCACCAGGGACCGCCGGACTGCGAGCCGGTCGCGTAGTGCAGGCCGATGCCGATGGTGTGGTAATCGCAGTCGAGGATGTTGGCCCGGTGGCCGGGGCTGTTCATCCAGGCGGTCATCACGGCCCGGGCGTCCGCCTGGCCCTCGGCTATGTTCTCGCCGCCGAGGTTGGTGATGCCCAGCGCGGCGGCCCGGTTCCAGGGGGTCTGGCCGTCCGGGTCGGTGTGGTCGAAGAAACCGCGGGCGGCCATCTCGTCGCTGAAGTCCCCGGCCAGCTCGGCCAGTCGGGCGTTGGCGGTCAGTGGCCGGCAGCCTGCCTGGGCCCGCTGCTGGTTGACCAGCGTCAGCACCTGCGCGACCTGCGCGGCGGCGGCCCCGCCGGGCGGAGCCGCGGCCAGGGTGGCGGCCGTCGCGGTGTGCGCCGGTGTCGCGGCCGGGGTGGCGGTGGCGGCCGGGCGGTGGCTGACCGGCGTCGAGGGGCGTGCCGTGGTCCGGGTGGGCGAGGCGTGCGCGCTCGCGGTGCCGGCCGCCCCGCCCGGCGTACCGCTGCCGGTGGCGCCGGCACCGGTCGCTTCGCCGGTCAGCGGGGTCGGGGTGCCGTCGGCCCGGCTGAGGTTGCCGGACGAACCCGGGTCGCCGTGGACGTGGTCGGCGCCGGCCAGGCTGCCCGGGGTGGGCAGGAAACCGGTGACCACCGCGACCGCGCCGACCGCCATCGCGGCCGACGCGCCCAGCAGGCCGGTGCGGGCGACCGGACTGCGGCGCCGGGGCCGGCGGTGACCGGTCGCCGGTGCGGCGGCGCGGGGGGAGTTGCGTCCATGGCGCCCCATGCGTACGGCCTCGCTTCCCGGATCTCGTTCACCCGAATGAGTGAATGCGAGCTGGGGCGTGACACTACCGAACCCGGGCCGTGACGGAAGTGAGCCGGGCGACATTCGCCGGATAGCCTTCGCTGGGTGACCGACGCACTCCGAAGCGAACACCCGAACGATTCCGGCGACCCGGACGAAAGCCCCCGCCCGCCCTCGCGGACCCCGGCCGCCCCTTCCTCCCCGGGCGGAACCGCGGCCTCACCGGAGGCCGATTCCTTGGAGGGGATCGCGGCCTCACCGGCCGCCTCCTCCCCGGACGGCGCGCAGGTCCCCTCGGCCGCCGGAGCGCAGGCCCCCTCGGCCTCCGGAGCGGAAAACGCTTCCGCCGGAGCGCGTACCGCTTCCGCCGCGCCGCCCGTCCGGATGACCGCCTGGGTGCGCGGCCGGGTGCAGGGGGTGGGGTTCCGGTGGTGGACGCGGGCGACCGCGCTGGAGACCGGTGGGCTGACCGGCTACGCCTCCAACCTGGACGACGGCCGGGTCCAGGTCGTCGCCGAGGGTGCCCGGGAGCCGTGCGAGCGGCTGCTGGAGTGGCTGCGGCACGGTGACACGCCCGGCCGGGTCGACGGGGTCACCGAGATATGGGGGCCGGCCCGCGGCGGATACGACGGGTTTCTGATCCGATGACGGCCGCACGGAAGGCCATGTGCTGCGGTTTGCCGTGTTATGTCGCGAAAGGAGGACGAATACCACGGGTTACGGGCGTGTTGGACCGCGGATCGGGTGTTGCCATTTCCGCTCCGGCGTGCCAGGCTGCGGCAACAAGGATGATCTCCAAGCCCACGCGGGGTGCACTCCGCGGCTCCTCCGGGGCCGCGTTTCGAGGCGGCATGCCGGACGGTCGGGCTGTGATCGTGTTGACCGCCCTCCCATTTGGTGAGACTCTGGAACCCCCGGGCACCTCAACTGTTTGGCCGTGGCGACGACGGACGTGCACGATGGCGACGGCCCAGCAGCGGGTGCCGACAACCCTTCTGACGACCCATACCGGTTTCGGTGGGTCACTCAGCGTGGAGGATCATCCATCATGGCAAAGGCGCTTCTCGGTTACGTCGGCGGCACGGACCCGCGGATCCTCGCCGAGATGCGACGACTCCAGCAGCGTGTCCAGGACCTGGAATCCGAGCTCGTCCGGATGCAGGCCGAAAACGACATGCTTGCCTCGTCGCGTGAGGACTCGCTTCTCAGCAGCTTCGACGTACCCCAGGCGGAGCCCGCTCTCGCGTAATCCCGTTCTGGGACCTGATTCCGCTCCGCCCCGACCCGGTCCGGTGTTCCGCCGGACCTGATCGACGGTTGACCGGTATCCGGCATCCGCCACTGTGCACTGCGAGGGACGCTTCGGCGTCCCTTCGTCATGTCTCCGGTTTGTCCCCGGTGTGCCCTCGGTGCGCCCTCGGTGCGCCTCGCCGTCCGGAACCGCTCCGCGTCCGCCGCCAGCCGTACCCCCTCGGTCCCCGCCCTCGCGTCGCCGACGCCTTACCGTCTGATGTGCCCTGCCGCCTCCCCGGTGAAACCGCGCTCGAACTGTAGAGTCCGACTGCTCGCACCACAGCAGGAGGAGAGCCGGCATGCACCTGAAGAGCCTGACCCTGCGCGGCTTCAAGTCCTTCGCCTCCGCCACCACGTTGCGGTTCGAGCCCGGCATCACCTGCGTCGTGGGCCCGAACGGCTCCGGCAAGTCCAACGTGGTGGACGCGCTGACCTGGGTGATGGGCGAACACAGCGCCAAGTCCCTGCGCGGCGGCAAGATGGAGGACGTCATCTTCGCCGGCACCACCGGCCGCCCCCCGCTCGGCCGCGCCGAGGTCTCCCTCACCATCGACAACGCCGACGGCGCGCTGCCGATCGAGTACGCCGAAGTCACCATCACCCGCACGATGTTCCGCAACGGCGGCAGCGAATACCAGATCAACGGCGACACCTGCCGGCTGCTGGACATCCAGGAACTGCTGTCGGACTCCGGCATCGGCCGCGAGATGCACGTCATCGTCGGCCAGGGCCAGCTCGACTCCGTGCTGCACGCCGACCCGATGGGCCGCCGCGCCTTCATCGAGGAGGCGGCCGGCGTCCTGAAGCACCGCAAGCGCAAGGAGAAGGCGCTGCGCAAGCTGGACGCGATGCAGGCCAACCTCGCCCGGGTCGGCGACCTCACCTCCGAACTGCGCAGCCGCCTCAAGCCGTTGGGCCGGCAGGCCGCCGTCGCCCGCCGGGCCGCCGTCATCCAGGCCGACCTGCGCGACGCCCGCCTGCGGCTGCTCGCCGACGACCTGGTCACCCTGCACGACGCATTGCGCGCCGAGATCGCCGACGAGGCCGCGCTGAAGGAGCGCCGCGACACGGTCGAGGCCGAAGTCGCCGCCGCCGCCCGCCGCGAGGCCCGCCTGGAGGAGGAGACCCGGCGGCTGGCCCCCGCGGTCGACGCCGCCCAGCAGACCTGGTACGAGCTGTCCCAGCTGGCCGAACGGGTCCGCGGCACCATCGGCCTGGCCGAACAGCGCGTCCGGCACGCCACCGCCGAACAGCCCGAGGAACGCCGCGGCCGCGAACCGGAGGAGCTGGAACGCGAGGCGGCCCGGGTCCGCGAGCAGGAGGCTGAACTCACCGCCGCCCTGGAGGCCGCCGAGTTCGCGCTGGAGGACACCGTCGCGCACCGCGCCGACCTCGAACGCGCCCTGGCCGCCGAGGAGTCCCGGCTGCGCGCCGCCGCCCGGGCCATCGCCGACCGCCGCGAGGGACTCGCCCGGCTGCACGGCCAGGTCAACGCCGCCCGCAGCCGTGCCACCGCCGCCGAGGCCGAGATCGGCCGGCTGGCCACCGCCCAGCAGGAGGCCGCCGACCGCGCGGTCACCGCCCAGGAGGAGTACGAGGAACTCCAGGCCCGCGTCGACGCGCTCGACGCCGGCGACGCCGGACTCGAAGCCGCCCACGACCGGGCGCGGCGCGAACAGGCCGACGCCGAGGAGGAGTTGGGCACCGCCCGGGAGGCCGCCACCGCCGCGGAGCGCGAACGCGCCGCCCTCACCGCCCGCCGTGACGCGCTCGCGCTGGGCCTGCGCCGCAAGGACGGCACCGGCATACTGCTCGACGCCGCCGACCGGCTCACCGGCCTGCTCGGCCCGGCCGCCGAACTGCTCACCGTCCGCCCCGGCCACGAGGTCGCGGTCGCCGCCGCCCTGGGCGCCGCCGCCGACGCCGTCGCCGTCGACAGCCCGCCCGCCGCCGTCCGGGCGCTGCGCCTGCTGCGCGACGGTGACGGCGGCCGCGCCGCCCTGCTGATCGGCGGCGCCCCCGAGCCGGCGCCGGCCGCCGTATCGCCCGGCGGCACCGCGGCCGCCCGCCTGGTCACCGGCCCGGCCGCGCTGCTGCCCGCGGTGCGCGCGCTGCTGGCGTCGGTGGTGGTGGTCGCCGACCTGGCCGCCGCCGAGGAGCTGGTCGCCCGCCACCCCGGCGTCACCGCGGTCACCGCCGACGGCGACCTGCTGTCGGCCGGGTACGCCCACGGCGGCTCGGCCGGGGCGCCCAGCCTGCTGGAGGTGCGGGCCGCCGTCGACGAGGCGGCCGCCGGCCTGGAGACGCTGGCCGTGCGGTGCGCCGCCCTGGCGGCGGAACAGCACACCGCCAAGGACCGCAGGGCCGCCGCCGCCCGCGCGGTCGAACAGCTGGCGGCCCGGCGCCGCACCGCGGAGAAGGAACGATCCGCCGTCGGCCAGCAGCTCGGCCGGCTCGCCGGGCAGGCCCGCGGCGCCGCCGGTGAGGCCGAACGCGGCGCCGCCGCCGTCGCCCGGGCCCGCGAGGCGCTGGAGACCGCCCGCCAGGACCTCGCCGCGCTCAGCGAACGCCTGCACGAGGCCGAGGACGGCCCCGCCGACGAGGAACCCGACACCTCTGCCCGCGACCGGCTCGCCGCCGACGGCGCCAACGCCCGGCAGACCGAGATGGAGGCCCGGCTCCAGCTGCGCACCCACGAGGAACGCGTCAAGGCGCTGGCCGGCCGCGCCGACGCCCTCGACCGCGCCGCCCGGACCGAACGCGAGACCCGGGCCCGCGCCGAACACCGCCGCGCCCGGCTGGCGTACGAGGCCCGCACGGCCGGCGCGGTGCTGGGCGGCGCCCGCGGCCTGCTGGAGTACGTGACCGTCTCGCTGGCCCGCGCCGCACGCGAACGCGCCGCCGCCGAGGCCGCCAGGGCCGAGCGGGAGGCGGCGCTGACCGCCGAACGCGACGCCGCCCGCGGTCTGAAGGGCGAGCTCGACAAGCTCACCGACTTCGTGCACCGCGGCGAGGTGCTGGGCGCGGAGAAGCGGCTGCGCATCGAACAGCTGGAGGCCAGGGCGCTGGAGGAGCACGGCATGCCGGCCGCCGCCCTGGTCGCCGAGTACGGCCCCGGCCGGCTCGTCCCGGCCGGCCCGCCCGCCGAAGGCGAGACCCGCGAGGAGGAGCCGGCGCCGCGCCCCTACGTCCGCGCCGAGCAGGAGAAGCGGCTGCGGGCGGCGGAGCGGGCGTACCAGCAGCTCGGCAAGGTCAACCCGCTGGCGCTGGAGGAGTTCGCCGCGCTGGAGGAACGGCACAAGTTCCTCAACGAGCAGTTGGAGGACCTGCGCAAGACCCGGACCGACCTGCTCCAGGTCGTCAAGGAGGTCGACGAGCGGGTCGAACAGGTCTTCAGCGCCGCCTTCCACGACACCGCACGGCAGTTCGAAGGCGTCTTCTCCCGGCTCTTCCCCGGCGGGGAGGGGCGGCTGATCCTGACCGACCCCGACGACATGCTCACCACCGGTGTGGAGGTCGAGGCCCGCCCGCCGGGCAAGCGGGTCAAGCGGCTGTCCCTGCTGTCGGGCGGGGAGCGCTCGCTGACCGCGGTGGCCCTGCTGGTGTCGATCTTCAAGGCCCGCCCCAGCCCGTTCTACGTCATGGACGAGGTCGAGGCGGCGCTGGACGACACCAACCTCCAGCGGCTCATCGGGCTCATGCGCGAACTCCAGGAGTCCTCGCAGCTCATCGTGATCACCCATCAAAAGCGCACCATGGAGGTCGCCGACGCGCTCTACGGCGTGTCCATGCAGGGTGACGGGGTGTCGAAGGTGATCAGCCAGCGGCTGCGCGACAGCCGCCGCGAACCCGCCCGTGCGATGTGATCACCACCGGCCGCGGGCCCGGCATGTCCGCCCGGCGGGCGGGCACACGCACCGAATGGTCCAACGACATGAACACGTGAACCCCGTGTCCCGCCCGGGATCCGCCGCACCCCGGGGCCGTGGCCGAATGGTGGCGGCGCCCGGACCGACCGAGACTCAAGGGTCCAGGCCCCGTCCGCCCCAGGGCCCGGCGCCGCGCCCGAGGAGTTCACGTTGACCGACACCGCGCAGAACGTTCCGCACGGCACGCCACCGGCGCGGCCGGACCATCTCGTGCACGTCATCTTCATCACCGCGGCCGCCGCGATGGGCGGCTTCCTGTTCGGCTACGACAGCTCCGTCATCAACGGCGCGGTGGTCGGCATCAAGGGCCGCTTCGACCTGGGCAGCACCCTGCTGGCCCAGGTGGTGGCCGCGGCGCTGCTCGGCTGCGCGGTCGGCGCCGCCACCGCGGGCCGGCTCGCGGACAAGATCGGCCGCATCCGGGTCATGCAGATCGCCGCGACCATGTTCACCGTCAGCGCGATCGGCTCCGCGCTGCCCACCGCGGTGTGGGAACTGACCCTGTGGCGGGTCATCGGCGGCTTCGCCATCGGCATGGCCTCGGTCATCGGCCCGGCCTACATCGCCGAGGTCTCCCCGCCCGCCTACCGCGGCCGGCTCGCCTCCTTCCAGCAGGCGGCGATCGTGGTCGGCATCGCCATCTCCCAGCTGGTCAACTACGGCATCCTGCAATGGGCCAACGGCAACCAGCGCGGCAAGCTCGGCGGCCTGGAGGCCTGGCAGTGGATGCTCGGCGTGATGGTCGTGCCCTCGATCATCTACGGGCTGCTGTCGCTGGTCATCCCCGAGTCGCCGCGCTACCTGCTGGAGGCCGGCAAGGACGAGGCGGCCCGCAAGGTACTGGCCGAGGTCGAGGACGACGACGTCGACCTCGACGAGCGGGTCGCCGAGATCCGCCACGCGATGCGCCGGGAGCACAAGCCCACCTTCAAGGACCTGCTGGGCGGGCGCGGGCTGTTCCTGCCGATCGTCTGGATCGGCATCGGCCTGTCGATGTTCCAGCAGCTCGTCGGCATCAACGTGATCTTCTACTACTCCTCGTCGCTGTGGCAGTCGGTCGGCATCGACCCCACCAGCTCGTTCCTGTACTCCTTCACCACCTCGATCGTGAACGTCATCGGCACCGTCATCGCGATGATCTTCGTCGACCGCTTCGGCCGCCGCCCGCTGCTGCTGATCGGCTCGGTCGGCATGATGCTGTCGCTGGCCACCGCCGCCTGGGCGTTCTCCTACAAGACCGGCACCGGCACGCACATCAGCCTGCCCAGCGGCCAGGGCACCACGGCCCTGATCGCCGCGCACACCTTCGTGCTGTTCTTCGCCCTGTCGTGGGGTGTCGTGGTGTGGGTGCTGCTGGGCGAGATGTTCCCCAACCGCATCCGGGCCGCCGCCCTCGGCGTCGGCGCCGCCGCGCAGTGGATCGCCAACTGGCTCATCACCGTGACGTTCCCGACGCTGTCGGACTGGGACCTGTCGGGCGCGTACATCATCTACGCGTGCTTCGCGCTGCTGTCGATCCCGTTCGTGGCGTTCCTGGTCCGCGAGACGAAGGGCAAGAAGCTGGAGGACATGGGCTGACAACGGCGGTCGGGCTTCCTCGACCGCCGCGCGGGACGTGGCCGATACTGGGGGCGTTATGGAAACCGTCATCCTTGCTGTAGTCATCGCCCTGGTCGTGGTCGGCGCGATCAGCGGACTCGTGGTCGGCGGCCTGCGCCGCCGCCGGGCGCAGCCGCCGACGCCCACCGATCGCGCGGGCAGCGCCCCGCCGGCCGAGCCGCAGGTCGGCGAGGACGCCGAGGCCCCCCGCGATCCCGAACGCCGCACCGTCGAGGAGGTCGGCCTCCCCGAGGCCCCGGTGGCCACCGCGCCGCCGGGGGAGGCCGACGAGGCCGCGGCCGCCGCGCTCGCCCCGCCGCTGGAGACCCCGGAACCGGCGGCCGGCCGGATGGTGCGGCTGCGCTCGCGGCTGTCGCGTTCGCAGAACACCCTGGGCAAGGGCCTGCTGACGCTGCTGTCGCGCGAGCACCTCGACGAGGACACCTGGGAGGAGATCGAGGAGACCCTGCTGACCGCGGACGTCGGGGTGGCCCCGACCCAGGAGCTCGTCGAACGGCTGCGGGCCCGGGTCCGGGTGCTGGGCACCCGCACCCCGGCCGAACTGCGGGCCCTGCTGCGCGAGGAACTGCTGACCCTGATCGGCACCGACCTCGACCGCACCCTGCACACCGAGAGCCCGCTGGACCAGCCGGCCGTGCTGATGGTCGTCGGGGTCAACGGCACCGGCAAGACCACCACCACCGGCAAGATCGCCCGCGTGCTGGTGGCCGACGGGCGCAGCGTGGTGCTCGGCGCCGCCGACACCTTCCGGGCGGCCGCCGCCGACCAGCTGCAGACCTGGGGCGAGCGGGTCGGCGCCCGCACCGTGCGCGGCCCGGAGGCCGGCGACCCGGCGTCGGTGGCGTTCGACGCGGTCAAGGAGGGCATCGCGGAGGGCGCCGACGTGGTGCTCATCGACACCGCGGGCCGGCTGCACACCAAGACCGGCCTGATGGACGAGCTCGGCAAGGTCAAGCGGGTGGTGGAAAAGCACGGCCCGCTCGACGAGGTCATCCTGGTGCTGGACGCCACCACCGGCCAGAACGGCCTGGTCCAGGCCCGGGTCTTCGCCGAGGTCGTCGACATCACCGGCATCGCGCTGACCAAGCTGGACGGCACCGCCAAGGGCGGCATCGTGGTGGCGGTGCAACGGGAACTGGGCGTGCCGGTGAAGCTGATCGGCCTGGGCGAGGGACCGGACGACCTGGCGCCGTTCGAGCCGGAGGCGTTCGTCGACGCGCTGATCGGCGACTGAGGCACCGCAAGCCGTTACCGCGTGAGGGGCGCCCGTGTCCACGGGCGCCCCTCACGCGTTCCGGACCCCTCACGCGTTCCGCGACCGCTGCGTCAGCCGCGCCTGCCGTCGCCGTGCACCCGCCGCACCTGCGACGGCTGGCCCCCGCCGACGGCGCGCACCCCGCCGGCCCGCCGCCCCCGCCGGCGCAGCGCACGCACCCCCGCACGGACCCGCCGACCGGGGTCAGGAGCGGACCAGGGACCCGTGCCGGTGGCAGACGTAGGCCAGCGTGCCGAGCAGCAGCCGGGCCTCGGGGGGTTGCCGGTCCGGGGACGGCGGGCGCAGCCAGCGCACCGGGCCCAGCGCGCCGAGATCGGACGGCGGCGCGGTGACGTGGTCGCCGCGGCCCAGGCACCGCAGGTCCAGCCCGGCGTCGTCCCACCCCATGCGGTACAGCAGCCGGGGCAGTTCCGCGGCGGCGCCCGGCGCGACGAAGAACAGCGCGCGGCCGTCCGGGGTGGCCAGCACCGGCCCCAGCCGCAACCCCATGCGTTCCAGCCGCACCAGCGCCCGGCAGCCGACCTGCTCCGCCACGTCCAGCACGTCGAAGCCGCGCCCGGCCGCCAGCAGCACCGACGCGTCCGGCGTCAGCCCCCAGGCCTCGGCCACCTCCTCGCGCCGGGTGCCGGCCGGAATCCGCGGCGCGTACCCCAGCGGATGGGCGCCGGGCGCCGCGCAGCACGGGTCGCCGCAGTCGCAGGCACCGTCGCGCCGCACCCGCGCGCCGGGCGTCACCGTCCAGCCGTGCAGGCCGGTGTACTCCGCGACCAGGGAGCAGATCGAGCCCCGCACGCGGCGGCGTGCTCCGGGGGCGCCGGCGCGCATCCCCCGCAGACTGCCGATCGTGAAGACCATGTCACCTCCAACACTCAGCGACCGGATTGGTTACGCCCGCCCGGTCGGCACAGGGTGGACACGAGCCGGAACGCGCACTCCGTACCTGCCTCACTCCGCCTCGCCGTGTGGTTCCTTCGTCAAGTCAAGCGCGCGGCACCAGCACGAAGTTCATTCGAAGGGGTGGCGAATGGTGGCGTTTGCGCAGGCACCCTGGCTCGAACCGTGATCGTAGGATTACTTTCGGTTCACGGCCCACGAGGGAACGCCCGACCGGCGGTGGTCCATTCATGATCGGCGACACAATCGGGATGGGGGCGTTCCGGTGGGCGGCAACGGCACTCACGGTGCGGACGCGGACGGCGGCGGCTTCGACAGCGGCTTCGGCGGCGACGGCTTCGGCGACGGCTTCGGCGGCGACGGCTTCGGGGGTGGCTTCGACAGTGGCGCCGACAGTGGCGCCGGGGGTGGTTTCGGCGGTGGCGTATCCCAGCCGCGGGACCGGATCGACGACGGGCCCGGGTGCGGACCGGGGGACAAGCAGCCCAACGAGCGGCTCAACTCCTGGTTCGCCCGCAGCGGCTGGTCCAAGGGCGAGGTGGCCCGGCAGGTCAACCGGCGGGCCCGGCAGATCGGCGCCACCCACGTCAGCACCGACACCTCCCGGGTGCGGCGCTGGCTCGACGGTGAGCAGCCGCGCGAGCCGATCCCGCGCATCCTGTCGGAACTGTTCTCCGAACGCCTCGGCCAGGTCGTCGCCGCCGAGGACCTCGGACTGCGCTCCGCCCACCAGCCGCCCGCCACCTCCGGCGTCGACCTGCCGTGGGCCGCGCCGCAGACCGTGCAGCTGCTCAGCGAGTTCTCCCGCAGCGACCTGATGCTGGGCCGCCGCGGCTTCCTCGGCGCCTCACTCATGCTGTCGGCCGGCCCCGCGCTGGTCGAGCCGATGCAGCGCTGGCTGGTGTCCACCCCCGGCGGGCCGGCCCCGGTGCCCGCCGCCCGCGCGCCGCGCTCCGCCCACCCCACCCGGCTGTCCGGCCCGGAGCTGGAGCAGCTGGAGGCCACCACCGTCATGTTCCGCACCTGGGACGCCCAGTGCGGCGGCGGCCTGCGCCGCAAGGCGGTCGTCGGCCAGCTGCACGAGGTCACCGACCTGCTCCAGGAGCCGCACCCGCGCGCCACCGCCCAACGGCTGTTCCGGGTCACCGCCGAACTCGCCGAGCTGGCCGGCTGGATGAGCTACGACGTCGGCCTGCAACCCACCGCGCAGAAGTACTTCGTGCTGGCCCTGCACGCCGCCAAGGAGGCCGGCGACCGGCCGCTCGGCGCGTACGTGCTGGCCAACATGAGCCGCCAGATGATCCACCTCGGCCGCCCCGCCGACGCCCTGGAACTCATCCACCTCGGCCAGTACGGCAGCCGCGACACCGCCACCGCCACCACCGCGTCCATGCTCCACGCCATGGAGGCGCGCGCCTACGCCAGCTTGGGCAACGTGCAGAAGTGCCACCGCGCGGTACGGATGGCCGAGGACGCCTTCACCGACCGGCAGGCCGCCGAGGACCCCGACTGGATCCGGTTCTTCTCCGAGGCCGAACTGAACGCGGAGAACGCCCACTCCTACCGCGACCTGGCCTACGTGGCCGGCCGCAGCCCCACCTACGCCTCGCTGGCCCGGCCGGTGATGACCCGGGCGGTCGAGCTGTTCGCCGACGACGCCGAGCACCAGCGCTCCTACGCGCTCAACCTCATCGGGCTGGCCACCGTCCACCTGCTGGAGAAGGACCCCGGGCAGGCCGCCGAACTCACCCACCGGGCCATGGACGTCGCCCGCAAGGTCCGCTCCGAACGGGTCAACACCCGCATCCGGCGCACCACCTGCACCGCCGTGCGCGACTACGGCCGGGTCGCCGAGGTGCACGCGCTGCGCGACCGGCTGCGCGCCGAACTGCCCGACGACACCGAGGCCCTCGACCAGCGCGCCGTCTGACCGGACCCACCCTCCCCCCACCCCGCGCGCCGGCCGCCGCGGACGTCCACGACAAACCGATGAGGCTCCCCCGCCCAAGGTCGCAGGGCGTTCGCGGCGGCCGGTCCCCGTCCGGCCGCCGCCCGCGCGTATACGGCAGCGCGCCGGCCCGTTCCCCCGCGTATACGAAACCCGGCGCGGCCACCCGGTCCGGAGTGCCGACGTTCATCCGGGCGTAACACGCGTGTCCTGTTCGTCACATCTGCGAAACACCGATCTGCGGCGATCGAAACCCGCGGGGGGAACTCTCATGGGCATAACCCCCGGCCCACACGCATCCCCCCTCGTACGGGCCGCCCGACGACGAGGAGACGCCGATGCCGACTGGCATCATGACGACGCTTGCCGCCGACAAGCCCGTCCTGGACACGGGCCACACCGCCTTCATGCTGATCAGCGCCGCGCTGGTGCTGGTGATGACCCCCGGACTCGCCTTCTTCTACGGCGGCATGGTCCGGGTCAAGAGCGTGCTGAACATGCTCATGATGAGCTTCATCAGCATCGCCGTCATCACCATCCTGTGGACGCTCTACGGATTCTCCGAAGCCTTCGGCACCGACCACGGCGGCGTCATCGGCGGCACCGACTGGCTCGGCATGCGGCACATCGGAATCGCCGAACTGTGGCCCGGGTACGGCATCCCGATCTACGTCTTCGCCGCCTTCCAGCTGATGTTCGCCATCATCACCCCGGCCCTCATCAGCGGCGCCCTCGCCGACCGGGTCAAGATCACCGCCTGGACCCTCTACATCGCGCTGTGGGCCACCCTGGTCTACTTCCCGGTCGCCCACTGGGTCTGGGGCTCCGGCGGCTGGCTGTACAAGTTCGGCGTCATCGACTTCGCCGGCGGGACCGCGGTCCACATCAACGCCGGCGCCGCCGCCCTCGGCGCGATCCTGGTCATCCGCAAGCGCGTCGGCTTCAACAAGGACCCGATGCGCCCGCACAACCTGCCCCTGGTGATGCTCGGCGCCGGCCTGCTGTGGTTCGGCTGGTTCGGCTTCAACGCCGGCTCCTGGCTCGGCGCGGACGGCGTGGCCGGCGCGGCGTTCACCAACACCCAGGTCGCCACCGCCGCCGCCATGCTCGGCTGGCTCGGCTACGAAAAGCTGCGGCACGGCTCGTTCACCACCCTCGGCGCCGCCTCCGGCGCGGTCTCCGGCCTGGTCGCCATCACCCCGGCCTGCGGCTCGGTCTCCCCGCTCGGCGCGATCCTGCTCGGCATCGTCACCGGCGTCATCTGCGCCTGGGCCGTCGGGATGAAGTTCAAGCTCGGCTTCGACGACTCCCTCGACGTGGTCGGCGTCCACATGGTCGGCGGCATCGTCGGCTCGCTGTCCATCGGCTTCCTGGCCACCGGCGGCGTCGGCCAGACCGCCAAGGGCCTGTTCTACGGCGGCGGCTGGGACCAGCTGGGCAAGCAGTGCGTCGGTGTCGCCGCCGTGCTGGTGTACTCCCTGGTGGTCTCCGGCCTCCTTGCCAAGGGCATCGACATGGTGATGGGCTTCACCGTCACCGAAGAGGTCGAGGTCTCCGGCATCGACTCCGCGGAACACGCCGAGACCGGTTACGACTTCGCCGGCATCGGCTCGGCCGTGCGCAGCGCCCTCGCCTCCGTCGACACCAACACCGCCGACAAGTCCCCGAAGGTGGACGCATGAAGCTCATCACCGCGGTCATCAAGCCGCACCGGCTCGACGAGGTCAAGGAGGCGCTGCGCGAGTTCGGCGTCCACGGCCTGACCGTCACCGAGGCCAGCGGCTACGGACGGCAGCGCGGGCACACCGAGGTCTACCGGGGCGCGGAGTACACCGTCGACCTGGTGCCGAAGATCCGCATAGAGGTCCTGGTGGAGGACACCGACGCCGAACAGCTCGTCGACGTCGTCGTCAAGGCCGCCCGCACCGGCAAGATCGGTGACGGCAAGGTCTGGAGCGTCCCCGTCGAGACCGCCGTGCGGGTCCGCACCGGTGAACGCGGCCCCGACGCCCTCTGACCGGCGCCGACCCCGCAGCACGACCCGGACCGCCGCCCGCACCGGGCGGCGGTCCGGCCGCAGCAGCACCGCAGCACACCGCGCCGCCCGGCGCCCGAGGGGAGACCCGGATGACCGACCGTGCCGACCGCAACAGCCACCGCACCCACGGCGGTCCCACGGACGGCACGTCCGGCACCGACTCCGCGACCCCACGCACCCCCGACGGCGGCTACGCCGCGGCCCGGCTGGCCCTGCTCGGCCAGGACACCCGCCCCGGCCCCGACCGCCGCCGCGAACTCGCCGCCCTCACCGACAGCTGGCTCGCCCGGCTGTTCGCCCCCGCACCGCCCGGCACCTGCCTGGTCGCCGTCGGCGGCTACGGACGCGGCGAACTGTCCCCGCGCAGCGACCTCGACCTCGTCCTGCTGCACGACGGCAGCCACTCCGCCGCCGACATCGCCGCCCTCGCCGACCACCTGTGGTACCCGGTGTGGGACCTCGGCCTCGAACTCGACCACTCGGTCCGCACCCCCGCCGAGGCCCGCAGGACCGCCGCCGACGACCTCAAGGCCCAGCTCGGCCTGCTCGACATCCGCCACCTGGCCGGCGACCGGGCGCTCACCGCCTCGCTGCGCACCGCCGTCCTCACCGACTGGCGCGCCGCCGCCCCGCGCCGGCTGCCCGAACTGCACGAACTCGCCCAGGAACGCGCCGCCCGCCAGGGCGAACTCGCCCACCTGCTCGAACCCGACCTCAAGGAGGCGCACGGCGGCCTGCGCGACGCCACCGTGCTGCGCGCCGTCGCCGCCTCCTGGCTCGCCGACGCCCCCCGCGACGGCCTCGACCAGGCCCGCACCCGGCTGCTCGACGCCCGCGACGCCCTGCACCTGGTCACCGGCCGCGCCACCGACCGCCTCTCCCTGCAGGAACAGGACCAGGTCGCCGCCCGCCTCGGCCTGCTCGACGCCGACACCCTGCTGCGGCACGTCTACGAGGCCGCCCGCACCGTCGCCTACGCCACCGACGTCACCTGGCGTGCCGTCGAACGCGTCCTGCGCTCGCGCACCGCCAAGCCCCGCATCCGCACCCTGCTGGGCCGCGGCCGCTCCGCACCCGACACCGCGACACGCACCCCGCTGGCCGACGGCGTCGTCGAGCAGGACGGCGAGGCGGTACTCGCCCGCACCGCCCGCGTCGACCGCGACCCGGTCCTGCCGCTGCGCGCCGCGGCCGCCGCCGCCCAGGCCGGCCTGCCGCTGTCGCCGCTCACCGTCCGCGCCCTCGCCGCCGGCGCCCCGCCGCTGCCGGTGCCGTGGCCCGCCGAGGCCCGCGAACAGCTCGTCACCCTGCTCGGCGCCGGGCCGGCCGCCGTACCGGTGTGGGAGGCGCTGGAGTCCGAGGGCCTGATCACCCGGCTGCTGCCCGACTGGGAACGCGTCAGGTTCCGCCCGCAGCGCAACGCCGTCCACCGCTGGACCGTCGACCGCCACCTGGTGGAGACCGCGGTGCGCGCCTGCGACCTGACCCGCGACGTGGAACGCCCCGACCTGCTGCTGATCGCCGCCCTGCTGCACGACATCGGCAAGGGCTGGCCCGGCGACCACTCCACCGCCGGCGAGGTCATCGCCCGCGACGCCGCCCACCGCCTCGGCTTCGGCCGCGCCGACGCCGACACCCTCGCGGTGCTGGTCCGCCACCACCTGCTGCTCATCGAGACCGCCACCCGGCGCGACCTGGACGACCCGGCCACCGTCGAGACCGTCGCCGCCGCCGTCACCTCCCGCCCGGCGCTGGAACTGCTGCACGCGCTGACCGAGGCCGACGCGCTGGCCACCGGCCCGGCCGCCTGGAGCACCTGGCGCGCCTCGCTCGTCGCCGACCTGGTGCGCCGGGTGGACGCCGTACTGGCCGGCGGCACCGTGCCCGTCGCCGCCTCCCCGCTGCCCAGCGCCGAGCAGGAACGCCTGGCCGTCGAGGCCGCCCGCACCGGCCACCTCTGCCTCGCGCTGCACGCCGAGACCGAACCGCCCGCCGACGGCACCGAACCCGGCGACGGCACCGAACCGGTCGGCGTGCGGCTGCTGCTCGCGGTGCCGGACCGCCCGGGGCTGCTGCCCGCCGCGGCCGGCGTGCTGGCCCTGCACCGGCTGACCGTGCGCACCGCCGACCTCAGCCGGGTCGACCCGATCGGCGCCGGACCGGTGACGCTGCTGAGCTGGCGGGTGGCCGCCGAGTACGGCTCGCTGCCGGAGGCCGCCCGGCTGCGCGCCGACTTCACCCGCGCCTTCGACGGCTCGCTGGACATCGGGTCCCGGCTCGCGGAACGGGAGGCCGCCTACCCGCGGCGCCGCGGCGTGCCCGCCCCGCCGCCCCGCGTCACCGTCGCCTCCGGCACCTCCGAGCTGGCCACCGTCATCGAGGTCCGCGCCCACGACGCCCCCGGCCTGCTGCACCGGGTCGGCCGCGCGCTGGAGGACACCCCCGGCGTCTCGGTCCGCGCCGCGCGCATCAGCACGCTGGGCGCCGACGTCGTCGACGCCTTCTACCTCGTCGGCCCCGACGGCTCCCCGCTGCCGGGCGACCGGGCCCGCGAGGTGGCGAAGGCGGTGGAGAAGGCCCTGGGGTGAGCCGATGGGCCCCGGGGTGGAGACCGTACGGGTACGGTCCGGATACCCTGGAGGACGATCCCCCGCCCCCGACCCCGAGGACCGACGAGCGCCGTGTTCGATACCCTCTCCGACCGCCTGGCAGCGACGTTCAAGAACCTCCGGGGCAAAGGCCGCCTCAGCGAGGCGGACATCGACGCCACCGCGCGCGAGATCCGCATCGCCCTGCTGGAGGCGGACGTCGCGCTTCCCGCGGTCCGGGCGTTCATCGGCCGGGTCAAGGAGCGCTCGCTCGGCGTCGAGGTCTCCCGGGCGCTGAACCCCTCCCAGCAGGTCATCAAGATCGTCAACGAGGAACTGGTCGGCATCCTCGGCGGTGAGACCCGCCGGCTGCGCTTCGCCAAGACCGCGCCGACCGTCATCATGCTCGCCGGCCTCCAGGGCGCCGGTAAGACCACGCTGGCCGGAAAGCTCGGCGCCTGGCTGAAGACCCAGGGCCACGCGCCGCTGCTGGTGGCCTGCGACCTCCAGCGGCCGAACGCGGTCAACCAGCTGAGCGTCGTCGCCGAGCGGGCCGGCGTCGCGGTCTACGCCCCGGAGCCGGGCAACGGCGTCGGCGACCCGGTGAAGGTCGCCGAGGACTCGATCGGCTACGCCAGGACCAAGCAGTTCGACGTGGTCGTCGTCGACACCGCCGGCCGGCTGGGCATCGACGAGGAGCTGATGCGGCAGGCCGCCGACATCCGCGACGCGGTCCACCCCGACGAGATCCTCTTCGTCGTCGACGCCATGATCGGCCAGGACGCGGTCAACACCGCGCAGGCCTTCCTCGACGGCGTGGGCTTCGACGGCGTCGTGCTGTCCAAGCTCGACGGCGACGCGCGCGGCGGTGCCGCCCTGTCGGTGGCCCACGTCACCGGCAAGCAGATCATCTTCGCCTCCAACGGCGAGAAGCTGGACGACTTCGACGCGTTCCACCCGGACCGCATGGCGTCCCGCATCCTCGGCATGGGCGACGTCCTGAGCCTGATCGAGAAGGCCGAACAGACCTTCAGCCAGGCCGAGGCCGAGAAGATGGCCGCCAAGCTGGCCAAGGGCCCCAAGGAGTTCACCCTCGACGACTTCCTCCAGCAGATGGAGCAGGTCCGCAAGATGGGCTCGCTGTCGAAGCTGCTGGGCATGCTGCCGGGCATGGGCCAGATCAAGGACCAGATCAACAACCTCGACGAGCGCGACGTGGACCGCACCGCCGCCATCATCAAGTCGATGACCCCCGGCGAGCGCCAGGACCCCACCATCATCAACGGCTCGCGCCGCGCCCGTATCGCCAAGGGCTCCGGCGTCGAGGTCGGCGCGGTCAAGAACCTGGTCGAGCGGTTCTTCGAGGCCCGCAAGATGATGTCGCGGATGGCCCAGGGCGGCGGCATGCCGGGGATGCCGGGGATGCCGGGCATGGGCGGCGGCGGCGCCAAGAAGAAGAAGCAGATCAAGCAGGGCAAGGGCAAGCAGCGCTCCGGCAACCCGATGAAGCGCAAGCAGGAGGAGGCCGCCGCGGCCGCCCGCCGCGAGCAGGCCGCCCAGGGCGGCGCGTTCGGCGTCCCCGGTGCCGACGAGGCCGGGCAGTTCGAACTGCCCGACGAGTTCAAGAAGTTCATGGGCTGACCGGGCGGCCCCGGCGACCGGCGAGACCATGACCGTACACATCCGGCCACCGCGCGAGAGCGACACCGTGCCCTATTCCGAGGCCGTGGTGCGGTCGGCCGAACACATCGGGGAGTGGAACCCCGTCGAACCCGACGGGCTCCACGACCTGATGCGCCGCCAGGGCCCCGGCCTGCGCACCTACCTCGTCATCGACGACGACAGCGGCGGCATCGTCGGCAAGTGCAACGTCTCCGGCATCTCCCGCGCCCGGTTCGGCAACGGGGTGCTCGGCTACGACTCCTACCTGCCGTTCGCCGGCACCGGCCGGATGACCCTCGGCATGCGGCAGGTCGTCACCCGCTGCTTCGCGCCCTTCCCCGACGGCCTGGCGCTGCACCGGCTGGAGATCAACGTCCAGCCGGGCAACGCCCGCTCCATCGCCCTCGCCCGCCGCCTCGGCTTCCGCCACGAGGGCTTCTCGCCGCGGATGCTCTACCTCAACGACGCCTGGCGCGACCACGAGCGCTTCGCGCTGACCGCCGAGGAGTGGCCGCTCCCTTGACGGTCCGCCGGTGACGGGCCGGCGCGAACGGGCCGGCGCGAGGTGAGGTCCGTGCGGCGGGGGTTCGTGCGGGCTTACGTCCGGCCGTGCTCGGGCCCGTGCGTACCCAGGTCCGTCCGTGCTCAGTCGGTCCGTGCCGGGGTCGGTCCCCGCCCGGGTCGGTCCCCGCTCACGTCCGTGCGATCAGGTAGCGGAAGACGTTGTCCATCCGGACCGAGCCGTCCGGGCGGCGGAACGGGTGCAGCGCCTCGGTGAGGTCCTTGGCGACCACGTCGGGATCGGCGGGGCCGTCCGGCGCGTCCGGCAGACCGGTGGAGACCAGGCCGCGCACCGCGCTGTCCATGTCCGGGTAGGCGAACGGGCAGGCCACCCGCCCCGAGCCGTCCGGCCGCAGCCCGGCCCGGCGGGCCAGTTCCTCCAGCCCGTCGCGCCCGGCGGCCGGCGACACGGTGGCCGACGGCGCCGCCGTCCGCAGCACCCGGGTGGTCGCGCACCGCTCCGGCGGTCCCCAGCCGGCCAGTATCACCGGGCTGCCCGGCTCGGCCAGCGCGGCCGCCGCGCCCAGCACGTCGGCGCCGGCCGGCCCGAAGACCGTCACCGTGTTGAACGGCGCCGCACCCCGCCCGGTGCCGCCGACCGCCTCCGGCCCGCCGCGCACCAGCCGCGCCGGTGCGGGACGGGGCCGGGCGGGCCGGGTGCGGGGACCGGGCAGCAGGCGTTCGCGGGCCAGCGCCAGCCGCCGTTCGTCCGGCTCGACCCCGGTGACGTCGGCGCCGCGGGCGGCGGCCATCAGCAGCGCCAGCCCCGAACCGCAGCCGACGCCCAGCAGCCGGGTGCCGGTGCCGATCTCCAGCCGGGCGTAGACCGCCTCGTACAGCGGGACGAGCATGCGTTCCTGGATCTCCGCCCAGTCGCGCGCGGTGCCGGCGCCCGCGGTGCGCGGGGTGCGGCCCGCCGTCCTCGCCGCCGCCGACGCCGGATA
>NZ_JAAGKO020000063.1 GCF_027947535.2 Streptantibioticus silvisoli | reverse complement strand
CGCCGCGGTCCACCGCACCCGCGGTCCCGGGTCCCGCGGTGATCGACTTCTTCGGTCCGTCGCAGACGCTTGACAGGGCCGAATCCGGGCGCCAACTTGGTGAGAGCGCTCTCACGGCTCGTTCCACCCGCCCCGGGAACACCCTCCGCGGCGGGCGGAACGACGTACGGCGCGCTGCCCTGCCGCTCCACGGCACCACGGTCCCGCCATGCCTCCGCATGCCCGGCCGGCACCGCATCACCACCGACACACCGCTGCGGACATCCGTGGATCCGGTCTGCGTCAGCACGCCCGAAAGCGTCGGGCGCACGCGTGCGAGCGGTCAATGGACGTTCTCGGACAGAATCCGGCCCCGGCCGGGCCGGTCGGCCCGCTGACCGACCGAGCGGCCCGGTGCCTGAGAAGACGATCAGGCAACTGAAGGGAAAGCAATGAGACTGCTCCCTCCCCCGCGGCCGCCGGCGCCCTCGCGCCGCAGACCGCGAACGCCCCGCCGCAGACCCACGCTACGGGCGCTGCTCGTGGTCGTGGCCATGCTGACCCTGTCGCTGGCCGGCGCGCGTACCGCGGCGCAGGCCGCCGGCAGCGCGCCGTTCGGCGGCACCGCGGCCGCCGTGCCCGGCACGGTCCAGGCCGCCAACTACGACACCGGCGGCCAGGGCGTGGCGTACAGCGTCGCCGCCACGAACGGCACCGTCACCAGCTACCGTTCCGACGCGATCGACCTCGAAAGCACCGCGGACACGCAGGACACCGGTCCGGCCGGCGGCGCCTACGACATGGGCTGGATCACTCCGGACCAGTGGTTCAAGTACACCGTCAACGTGGCCACCGCCGGCAGCTACAGCGTCGCCTTCCGGGTGTCCTCGCCGTACGGGATCACCGACGCGCTGCACATCGCCAACGCCTCCGGTACCGACCTGACCGGCGCGGTCGCCGTGCCGAACACCGGCGGCTACGAGACCTGGGCCACGGTCACCGCCAGCCTCACCCTGTCCGCCGGCCAGCAGACGCTGACCGTCGACCAGGACACCAACGGCTGGAACTTCCACTACATGGCCTTCACCCTGGGATCAGGCGGCGGCACGGGTACCGGCCCGAACGAGTACTGCGGCACGCAGGACCTCGCGCTGGACCAGCCGACCACCGCCTCCTCCACCCAGGACGCCACCGACTACCCGGCCCGCGACGCCACCGACGGCGACCCCGGTACCCGCTGGTCCAGCGCGTCCAGCGACCCGCAGTGGCTGGACACCGACCTCGGCGCCAAGCAGCAGATCTGCAGCATCAGCATCCTGTGGGAGGCCGCGTACGCCTCGGCGTTCCAGGTCCAGGTCTCCAACGACAACTCCACCTGGACCTCGGTGTACTCCACGACGACGGCCACCGGCGGGAGCGAGACGTTCCCCGTCTCCGCGACCGACCGCTACGTCCGCGTGTACGCGACGGCCCGCGGCACCCAGTTCGGCGACTCGATCTTCGAGCTGGACGTCTACGGTCTGACCACCACCGCGCCGGTCACCGGCGGCAACGGCAACGGCGGCAACGGGGTCTGCCCCTGGGTCGGCTCCACCGCGCCGGTCGCCCAGCGGGTCCAGCAGGTGCTCAACACCATGGACGACGCGGAAGCGGCCACGCTGCTGTCCGGCGACGGCAGTTCGTCCTACATCGGCCAGGTCAACGCCATCCCCAACCTGTGCATCGCGTCGCTCAACATGGAGGACGGCCCGTCCGGGGTCGGTGACGGGAACGGCGGCGTGACGGCGTTCCCCGACGGTGAGAACGCCGCCGCGACCTGGGACCCGACGCTGATCCAGCAGGAGGGCACGGCCAAGGGCGCCGAGTTCGCCGGCAAGGGCGTGAGCATCGCGCTCGGCCCGACGACCAACCTGGTGCGCGACCCGCGCTGGGGCCGGACCTACGAGACGTACGGCGAGGACCCGTTCCTGGCCGGCCAGATCACCTCCGCGGAGGTGCAGGGTCTGCAGAGCCAGGGTGTGATGGCCGACGTCAAGCACGTCGCCGCCTACGACCAGGAGCAGTACCCGAACGGCGGCGACAACGAGACGGTCAGCCAGCAGTCGCTGGAGGAGCTCTACCTCGCGCCCTTCCAGACCGCCGTCGCGCAGGCGGCGCCGGGCTCGATGATGTGCTCCTACGCCGTGGTCAACAGCGCCCCCTCCTGCGCGAACGCCGACATGCTCCAGGACGGGCTCGACGAGCAGGCGAACTACGGCGGTTTCGTCGTCTCCGACTGGGGAGCGGCCGGCAACGCCGTCTCGGACGCCGAGGGCGGCATGGACATCGCGATGCCGTTCTCCGACGCGAGCGACGTCACCGCCGCGCTGGCGGCCGGCACGCTCAGCCAGGCGACCGTCAACTCGATCGTCTCCCGCATCCTGACCCAGATGTTCGCCTTCGGCATGTTCGACAACCCGGCCAGCGGCTCGCTGTCGGCCACCGTCACCACCGCGGCGCACCAGCAGACCGCGCTGCAACTCGGCGAGGAGGGCACGGTACTGCTGAAGAACAACGGCCTGCTGCCGCTCAACCCGGCGGGGAACGAGACCGTCGCGGTGATCGGCACCGACGGCGGCGCCGGCGTCGAACTGGGCGGCGGCGGCAGCGGCGGGGTCAACAGCTCGACCACGGTCTGGCCGCTGACCGGCATCCAGAACGTGATCGGGACGAGCAAGGTCACCTACATCGCGGGCGACGACAACGGCACCGCCAACATCCCGCAGGCGGTCTCCGCGGCCAAGGCGGCCACCGACGCGATCGTCTACGTCAGCGCCCCGGAGGGCGAGGAGAGCGACCTGACCACGCTCGACCTGTCCAGCACCGACGAGACGATGATCCAGGACGTGGCCGCGGCCAACCCGAACACCATCGTGGTGATCAACAGCGGCTCGCCGGTGGTCATGCCGTGGCTGAACTCGGTCGCGGGCGTGTTCGAGAACTGGTACGGCGGCGGGGAGACCGGCGCCGCCACGGCCGCGCTGATCTTCGGCCAGGCCGACCCGTCGGGCAAGCTGCCGGTCACCTTCCCGGCCAGCCTGAGCCAGGTCCCGGCGCAGACGACCTCGCAGTGGCCGGGCACCCCGACCGGGCCGGTCTACAGCGAGGGGGTGGACATCGGCTACCGCTGGTACCAGTCCCAGAACATCACCCCGGCCTTCCCCTTCGGGTTCGGCCTGTCCTACACGAAGTTCTCCTTCTCCAACCTCAGTGTCGGCGCCTTCAACGCCAACGGCACGGCCAAGGCGACCGCGACGGTCACCAACACCGGTTCGGTGGCGGGCGCGGACGTCGCCCAGTTGTACGTCGGTGATCCGGCCGCCAGCGCGGATCCGCCGGAGCAGCTGCGGGGCTTCCAGCGCGTCACGCTGAACCCCGGGGCGAGCACGACGGTCACCTTCCCGCTGAACATCCACGACCTGGCCTCCTGGTCGGCGGCGGACAACCAGTGGGAGGCCAAGGCGGGTTCGTACTCGATCAAGGTCGGGGACGCGTCCAACAGCCTGCCGCTGACCGGGTCGACCAGCCTGGCCCAGACCCTCACCGGCCAGATCGCGGCCGGTGCCTCGGGCGCGGGCGTCTCGCTGGCCAACACCGCGGTCAGCGCGAACGTCACCGCGAACTCCGGGGTGCCGGGCGCGGAGACGGTCGGCGTGGTCAACCCCTTCGGCTACAGCAGCCCGAAGGGCAAGGCGGTCTCGTTCGCCATGCAGGCGGTGGACTCCAACACGGCCCAGAGCCTCACCTACACCGCGACCGGCCTGCCGCCCGGCACCACGATCGCGTCGAACGGCACGGTCTCCGGCACCGGCAGCACGCTCGGGACCTACACGGTGACGGTGACGGCCACGGACAGTCAGGGGGTCTCCGGGACGGCCACCTTCGTGTGGTCGGTGGTGCAGTGAGCACGGTGCTCCCCTAGCACGATGCTCTGCCGGCACGGTGCTTCACCGGCACGGCCGTGCTCGCGGAAGGCGGACGTCCCCTCGGGGGCGGCCGCCTTCCGGCGTGCGGGGGCAGGGCACGAGCAACGGCGAACGCCCCGGGGGCCGCGGTCACCGGTCGGCAGGGTTGTCGGCGTGCTGACGGCGGTAAGGGAACGTTGAGCGGCTGAGTCGGTTCGCCATGCTTCCACCCTCATACGTCGCCGGGCCGGCGGGACCCGTTCGAAGGGGGAATCGCCATGAGCGAACCAACGCCCGGACCGGACCACCCCACTTCACCGTCCAGCGCCACGCCGCCAGCCGCCTCTGCGAACAGCGCCTCACCGTCAGCCACTTCCGCGTCCAGCGCCACGCCATCGGACGCCTCACCCTCCAGCGCCACGCCATTGCACACCTCACCGTCAGCCGCCTCCGCTGCGCTCCGGGGGGTCGACCGGGGGGACGCCGAGGCGGTGTTGCGCCGGGCGGTGGACGCGGCGGTGCCGGGGGGTGCGCACGACGAGGTGCTGGCGGCGGGCCGGACGGAGTTCGACCGGGAGATCGCCCCGGCCGCGGCCGGCACCTACGCGGCCTACCTGGCGGCGGTGTCCGCCGCACCGCCCGGCACCGGCGGCGCGGCCACGCCCGTGCTGGTCGCCGGGGTCGGCGGGGTCACCGCGTTCGCCGCCGACCTGGCGCACGGCCTGGGCGCCGGCGCCTGCCTGGGCACCGGGGTCGCGGTCGCCGCGGTGGCCGGGGTGGCGGGCGGGGTGCGTAACGCGCTCCGCGGCCGGCGGGCCGCGTCCTCCGGTGTCCGACGCGCCCGCGAGGAGTGGCTGGCCGAGCTGGACCGCCGCGGGGTCCGCCCGTGGCTGGCGCGGGCCACGGCGGCCCCCGCCCGGCCGGCCGCGTCGCCCCCGGCGGGCTCCGGTGCGGTGGGCTCCGGCGCGGCGGACTCCGGTGCGGCGGACTCCGGTGCGGCGGGCTCCGGTGCGGTGGTCCCGGCGCAGGTCACCGCGGCGGTTCCGGCGGCACGGGTCGCGGCCGGGGCGCGCACGCCCGCGGTGCCGGAGCGCGCGGGCAACTCCCCCGCGCCGGGGCGGCGTTCGGACCGCAGCGCGGCGGCGCGTCAACGGGCGCTGCTGGAGCGGTCGTTCGGGCAACTCCCGGAGCCGGTCGGCCCGTTCGCCGGCCGCGCGACCCATCTGGCGGCGATCGGCCAGTGGGTGCGGCACAGCCGCGCCTCCACCCCGACCCGGCCGACGGTGGTGATGCTGCACGGCGCCACCGGTTCCGGGCGCAGCGCGCTGGCGGTGCGCGCGGCGGGGCAGTTGCGCGACCGGTTCCGCGGCGTGTGCGTGGTGACGTTGCGCGGCGGCGCGGCGGGCGAGACCGCGCTGACCACCCGGGAGGCGCTGCTGCACCTGATGCACCGGTTCGGCGCGCCGCGCGAGCAGTTGCTGTTCCGCGAGGCGCCGTCCGGCGAGAGCCACACCCGGCGGCTGGCCGAGCAGTACCAGAAGCACCTGGCCGGGGTGCCGGTCATCGTGGTCCTGGACGACGCCGCCGACCCCGAGCAGGTGCGCGCGCTGGTGCCGCTCGGGTCCGGCAGCCTGGTGCTGGTGACGTCGGCCGCGCCGGTGCCGCTCGACGGGATCAACGCCGAGGTGTACGAACTGCCCGTCGAGGCGCTGGACGCGGCCGGCGCGGAGGAGTTGCTGAGCGAACTGGCCGGCGCGGGGGCCGTCCGCGACCCGGAGGCGGCCGAACGCATACGCCGGTCGTGCGGCGGCCTGCCGCTGGCGTTGCGGACCGCGGGGTCGTCGCTGGGCAGCGCCCCGGGCAGCCGTACCCCGGCGCAGCTGGCGGACGCGCTGGCCGGGCGCGGCGAGCCGGACCCGGTGGGCCGGGCGCTGGCGCTGCGCTACGCCGACCTGCCGGAGGGGTCGCGGCGGTTGCTGCGGCTGCTGGCGCTGGCCGGCCGGGCGTCGCTGGGCGCCGGCGCGGCGGCCTCGCTGCTGGCGTCCCCGCAGGGCGGGGCACCGCAGGGGACGCCGCGGACAGCGGAGTCGCAGCAGACCGAGAAGACCCCGGAGTCGCAGCAGACCCGGGAGACGCCGGAGTCGCAGGCGCGGCGCCTGCTGGGCGAGCTGGCGGCGGCCGGGCTGGTCGAGCACGTGCGCGGCAGCCGGTACCGGCTGCACGACGCGGTGCGCGGCTTCGCCCAGGAGCGCCTGCTGGCCGAGGAGGACCCGGCCGGGCGCACCGCGGCGCGCGAACGCCTGATCCGCACCTACTCGGCACTGGCCGACTCGGTGATCCGGCTGGTGGACGGCAGGACCTCCACCCGGGCCGACGCCGTCATCCGCGGCGCGGTCGGCGCGCACGGCTTCCGCTCGCTGGACCAGGCGCTGAGCTGGCTGGACGAGGAGTCCAGCTTCATCACCGCCACGGTCCGTACCGCGGAGGGCGTGGACCCCGAGGCGGTACGGCACCTGCTGGGCGCGTTGTGCGACTACTGCCTGCTGCGCGGCGACCTGTACCGGCTGGGCGAGGTCAACGAGCTGGCGCAGGCGGTCGACCACGGGCTGCTGACCCGTTCGGTGCGCTGGCACACCGGTGTCGCGGCCCGGCACCTGGGCGAGCTGGACCGGGCGCACTCCACGCTGGCGTCGGTGGTGGACCGGTACTTCGAGGCGGCGGACCCGGTCGGCGCGGCCCGCGCACTGGGCAGCCTCGGCGTCACCCTGCACCACCAGGGCAGGCTGGGCGAGGCGGCGGCCCGGCTGCGCGAGGCGCTGGAGCTCCAGGCCGGCGGGGAACTGGGCGGCGACCGGGCCTGGACCCTGCACGCGCTGGGCGCGGTGCTGCGCGACCAGGGCCACGTCACCGAGGCGGTCGAGACGCTGCGCGAGGCGCTGGAGCTGCACGCGGAGAACGAGAGCGTGCACGGCATGGCGTGGGCGCACCTGCAACTGGGCCAGGCGTACCTGCGGCTGGGCCGGGTCGAGCGGGCGGCGGGCGAGCTGCGGCACGCGCTCGGCGAGTACGCCGCGACGCGCGACAACCGCGGCACCGCCTGGACGATGACGCAGCTGGCCCGGGCCGGTCTGCAACGCGGTGACGCGGCGGCGGCCGTCGCCGGCCTGACCGGCGCGCTGGTCCGGCACCGGGAGAACGAGGACGCCCGCGGCGAGGCGTGGACGCTGTACTACCTCGGCATGGCGCTGGAGGAGTCCGGCGACCCGGGCGAGGGCCTGCGGTCGCTGGAGCGGGCCCGGTCGATGTTCAGCCGGATGAGGGACGTCTACGGGCTGGCCTGCGCCCGGCACCACGCGGCCCGGCTGCTGCGTGACGAACGCGCCCGGCAGTCCGGCAACCTGCGCAACAGCGGCTTCGCCCGTCAGCAGTTGCAGGACGCCCGGCAGGACTTCCGGGCGGCCGGTGTCACGCACGGTGAGGCGTGGTCGTGCGTGGAGCTGGCGGTGGTCGACGCCGGCAACGGGCGGTGGTCGCAGGCGCTGGACCTGACCGACGAGGCGGAACGGCTGTTCGCCGGCCTGGGCGACCGGCGCGGGGAGGACTGGGCGCGGTTCCTGCGCTGCACGGTGCTGCCGGAGATCTCACCGGCCGGCGCGGACGCGGCCCGCGAGGAGCTGGCGGCCCTGATCGCCGACGACCCCGACGGCCGCGACCCGGCGCTCACCGGGTACACGGCGGCCTGGTCGGCGGCGCTGACGCGCGGCGTCGACCGGGACGGCGAGTGGCAGGCGTGGCGCCTGGGCATGACCCCGGGTCGCTCGGCCCGGGACCGGATGTCCCTGCGGGACGCGGTGGCGTGAGGGCGGCCGGCCTTGCGCCGGCCCACCGGAGCGGGACCCGCCGACCCACGGGGGCGGGCTCGCCGAACCGGCGGAGCGAGCGGGCGCACGGATTCGCCCGCCCGGGTCGGGGCGGGCGCGGGGTCGGCGCCGGGGCCGGGGCCGGCTCCTGCGGCGTTGCCCGCCGGGAACGGCCCCCGCGCGGCGCTGACGCCGGCGGTGGCTCCCGCGGCACGGCGGCGGTGACTCCCGCAGCACGTCGACGGCGGCTCCCGCGGCACGTCGACAGCGGCTTTCGCCGCACGCCGGCGCCGCCGGTGACCGCAGTGCCGGGTCGGGCGGGCGTTCACCCGCCCGACCTACTCGCCCGCGGGGCCGGACGGTTCGTCGGCGTCGCGGCGGGCGCCGGCCGCCGCGGTGGCCTTCGGCTCGTCGGGTTCGACCTCGAAGTTCACCTTCTTGAACTGCTTGTTCATGCTCTTCATCAGCAGCCACACCGCCGCGCCCAGCGCCGCGAAGACGACGAATCCGAGCAGGCCGGGGGTGACCTTGTTGTCATCGACGTCGGCGAGGTGGACGAGGGCCGGGTGGGCCGCGGCGGTGGCGAGGAATGCGTTCACATCAGCCATTGTCTACCCAGCGGTGCGGACACCCGCGAACAGGTCCGACTCCGGCAGCGTGGTGTCCACCCGGGACTGGGCCAGCTCGTACTCCTCGGTGGGCCAGATCTCCTTCTGGATGTCCATCGGGACGCGGAAGAAGAAGCCGTCCGGGTCGATCTGGGTGGCGTGCGCGATCAGCGCCTTGTCGCGGATCTCGAAGAACTCGGCGCACGGCACGTGGGTGGTCAGCTGCCGCTCCGGGCGGTCCGCGGTGTCCCAGCGCTTGAGCCACTCGCCGTACGGCGACTCGATGCCGCGGGCCAGCAGCCCCTCGTGCAGGGCGACGGTGCGCTCCCGGTTGAAGCCCTGGTTGTAGTAGAGCTTCTGCGGGGTCCACGGCTCGCCCGCCTGCGGGTAGCGCTCGGGGTCGCCGGCGGCGTCGAAGGCGATCATGCTGATCTTGTGGGTCATGATGTGGTCCGGGTGCGGGTAGCCGCCGTTCTCGTCGTACGTGGTGATCACGTGCGGGCGGAACTCGCGGATCAGCGCGACCAGCGCGCCGGCCGCCTCCTCGGGGTCCTTCAGGGCGAAGCAGCCCTCCGGGAGCGGCGGGAGCGGGTCGCCCTCGGGCAGGCCGGAGTCGACGAAGCCGAGCCACGCCTGCTTGACGCCGAGGATCTGCCGGGCCTCCTCCATCTCCTTGGCCCGCACCTCGTGAATGTGTTCCAGGATGTACGGGTCGCCCTGGAGCTTGGGGTTGAGCACGGAGCCGCGCTCGCCGCCGGTGCAGGTGGCCACCAGCACATCGACGCCGTCGGCCACGTACTTGGCCATCGTCGCCGCGCCCTTGCTGGATTCGTCGTCGGGGTGCGCGTGTACGGCCATCAGCCGCAGCTGCTCGGTCAAGGCAAGATCCTTAAGGGTCATGGGTGGGCTGTCGTGGCGCCCACAGCCGCCATCTATAGTGACCGACGCGGGGCCGTCAATAATCCCGTGGCCCCCGCCCCAGGAGGAAACCGTCATGACCGCCGTGCGCGAAAAGCCGCCGCAGGGCCGTTACGGGCGCTCCGCGGACGCCGCGGCGGACCGGCGGCTGCGCGGCCTGGCCTGGGTGTGCGGCGCGCTGATGCTGATCGCACTGGTGGCCGGCGGCTGGATGTACACCCGCGGTGACAGCGTCAACGCGGACGTGGTGAGTTTCAAGGTGGTCTCCGCCTCCGAGGTCCGCGCCCAGTTGCAGGTCTACAAGCAGACGGACCAGACCGTGCAGTGCACGGTGCGCTCGCTGGCGGTCGACCAGTCCGAGGTGGGGCGCAAAGCGGTCACCGTGGGTGCGCACGGCAGCACGGTCGACACCGTGGTGACCATCCGCACCACCGGGCGCGCCACGGATGCCGAACTCGTCGGCTGTTCGCCGGTCTCCACCAGCTGACCTGGGCCGATCCCGTCGCACGAGGCCGATGACGGCCCGTGGTCGCGGTTATGTCTCCCGCCTTTCGGCGGGAATTGTTACGCTCGTGGTTTCGCTCGTCCCGCTCGGCGCAAGCTGGGGGGAGGGGCGTGTTTCACATTGAGGCGCCGGCCGGGCGCGTTCCGCCCCCGTAGCGCCCGCACCACCGAACCAAGCCGAGTACCGACGAGGAGTACCCGTGACCCAGACCAGCGAGAGCGTCACCTGGCTGACCCAGGAGGCGCATGACCAGCTCAAGGCGGAGCTGGAGCACTTGTCGGGTCCCGCACGCGACGAGATCGTGGCCAAGATCGAGGAGGCCCGGCAGGAGGGCGACCTCAAGGAGAACGCCGGCTACCACGCGGCACGCGAGGACCAGGGCAAGCTCGAGCTGCGCATCCGCCAGCTGACCCAACTGCTTCAGCACGCCAAGGTCGGCGAGGCGCCCGCGGACAACGGCGTCGTCGCCCCCGGCATGGTCGTCACCATCGCCTTCGACGGCGACCCGGACGACACCATGACCTTCCTGCTCGGCTCGCGCGAGTACGTCTCCTCGGAGATCGACGTCTACTCCCCGCAGTCCCCGCTGGGGTCCGCCGTCAGCGGCAAGCGGGCCGGCAACGAGGCGACGTACGAGATGCCGAACGGCAAGAAGGCGTCGGTGAAGATCCTGGGGGCCAAGCCCTACCAGGGCTGAGTCCGGGCCCTGCCGGGGCCGACCCGGTCCCCCCGGCAAGCCGCGGGCGGCTCCTGACGGGACCGGTGCACCGGTCACCGGCGTACCGGTGACCGGGCAGGAGGCGGGGGAACGGGGAGCCGGGGACGGGGAGCGGCCGGCGGCGGTCAGGCCGTCGCCGTGCGGTACTTGCGCACCGCCAGGCCGCGGAAGACCAGGATGATCACCACCGACCACATCAGCGACGCCCACACCGGGTGCCGCATCGGCCAGGCGTGCGAGACGATGCCCTGCGGGTTGCCGTACAGCTGACGGCAGGCCTGCACGGTGGCGCTGAACGGGTTCCAGTCGGCGACGGCCCGCAGGAACGGCGGCATGCCGCTGGTGGGCACGAACGCGTTCGACACGAACGTCAGCGGGAACAGCCAGATCAGGCCGCCGGACGTGGCCGCCTCCGGGGTGCGGACCGTCAGTCCGATGAGCGCCCCGACCCAGGAGAACGCGTAGCCCAGGAACAGCAGCAGCCCGAACGCGGCGAACATCCTGGGCACGCCGTCGTGGATCCGCCAGCCGACCAGCACCGCGACCACCGCCAGCACCATGACGGTCAGCGCGGTCTGCACCAGGTCGGCGATGGTCCGGCCGGTGAGCACCGCGCCGCGGGCCATCGGCAGGGACCGGAAGCGGTCGATCAGCCCCTTGTGCATGTCGTCGGCGATGCCCGCTCCGGCGCCGGCGGTGGCGAAGGTGACGGTCTGGGCGAAGATGCCGGCCATCAGGTAGTTGCGGTAGACCAGCGGGCCGCCCGCGCCCTTCTCCCCGGGTACCGGGATGGCGCCGCCGAAGACGTAGCTGAACAGGATGACGAACATGACCGGCTGGATCACGGCGAAGACGACCACCTCGGGAATCCGCTTCATGCGGATGAGGTTGCGCTGGGCCACGACCAGCGAGTCGCGGACCGCCTGAACGGGCCGGCGGGCGCGGTGGCGGTCGACGGCCCCGGTCGCGACGCTCACCGGCCGTCCCGCTCTTCCGCGGCCGGGCCGGCGTCCCGGGCGGCTCCGGCGTCCTCGGCGGCTCCGGCGTCCTGCGCCGCGTGGCCGGTGAGCCAGAGGAAGACGTCGTCCAGGGTCGGGCGGCGCAGCCCGATGTCGTCGATCTCGATGCCGCGCGCGTCGAGCTCCCGGATGACCTCGGCCAGCAGCTTGGCGCCGCCGGAGACCGGGACGGTGATGCGGCGGGTGTGCTGCTCGACGGTGGCCCCGCCGCCGGACGCGCCACCGGCCATGAAGCCGGTCATCACCTCGGCGGCGGTACCGGTCATGGCGCGGTCGTGCACGACGACCTCGACGCGCTCACCGCCGGTGCGGGCCTTGAGTTCGTCGGAACTGCCGCGGGCGATGACCCTGCCGTGGTCGATGACGCAGATGTCGTGGGCGAGCCGGTCGGCCTCCTCCAGGTACTGCGTGGTCAGCAGCAACGTGGTGCCGGCCGCGACGAGTTCCTCGATGACCTCCCACATCTGCTGGCGGTTGCGCGGGTCCAGGCCGGTGGTCGGCTCGTCCATGAACATCACCGGCGGGCTGACCACCAGGGCCGCGGCCAGGTCCAGCCGGCGGCGCATGCCTCCGGAGTACGTCCTGGCGGGCCGGTCGGCGGCGTCGGCGAGGTGGAAGCGCTCCAGCAGTTCGCCGGCCCGGGCCTTCGCCTGCCGGCCCCGCAGCTGGTAGAGCCGGCCGACCATCCGCAGGTTCTCCCGGCCGGTCAGGTACTCGTCGACGGCGGCGAACTGGCCGGACAGGCCGATGGAGCGGCGGACCTCGTCGGGCTGCCTGACGACGTCCAGCCCGGCGACGACCGCCCGGCCGGCGTCCGGCCGGAGCAGCGTGGTCAGCACCCGGACGGCGGTGGTCTTCCCGGCGCCGTTCGGCCCCAGGAGCCCCAGGACGGTGCCCTCGGCCACGTCGAGGTCGACGCCGTCCAGCGCCCTGACGTCCCCGAAGGTCTTCACCAGCCCTTCGGCGTGGATGGCGCCTGGCATGTGGCTTCTCCCGGGGAGCTGGCGAAGGACGGACTGCCAAAGTACGACAAATACGCCCCACTGACGCGCCGACAGCCCCGGACGGCTCCGCCACGCCTGTTCCCCGGACGGCTCGCCCGTGCTCGTTCCCCCGGACCGCTCGCCCGTGCTCGGCCCTCGGCCGGCTCCCCGTGCTCGGCTCGGCGCTCGGCGCACGGTCCCCGGACGGCTCCCCCGCCCCGGCCCCGCCCGTGCCGCGCATCCGGCCGCCCGCGCGGGCCGGCGCCCGTCAGCGGATGACCGTGTAGCCCGCCTCGCCCAGCGTGCGCGCGACCAGGTCGCAGTGCTCGGGGCCCTTCGTCTCCAGGTGCAGCTTGACCTCCGCCTCGGCCAGCCCGAGCCGCGGATCGGTGCGCACGTGGCCGATGTCCAGCACGTTGGCGTCCACCTCCGACAGCACGCGCAGCAGCAGCGCCAGCGCCCCCGGGCGGTCGCTCAGCCGCAGGCGCAGCGACAGGTACCGCCCGGCGGCCGCCATGCCGTGCCGCAGGATGCTCTGCATCAGCAACGGGTCCACGTTGCCCCCCGACAGCACCGCCACCACCGGGCCCTCGAACGCCTCCGGCCGCGACAGCAGCGCCGCCACCGGTGAGGCGCCGGCCGGCTCGACGACCAGCTTGGCCCGTTCCAGACACAGCAGCAGCGCGCTGGACAGCGCGTCCTCCGAGACCGTGACCACCTCGTCGACCAGTTCCGCCACGATGCGGAACGGGATGTCGCCGGGCCGGCCGACCTTCATGCCGTCCGCCATCGTCGCCACCGACTCCAGCGCCACCGGCCGGCCGGCCGCCAGCGAGGGCGGGTAGGCGGCGGCACCGGCCGCCTGGACCCCGATGACCTTCACGTCCGGCCGCAGCCCCTTGACGGCCACCGCGACCCCGGCGGCCAGCCCGCCGCCGCCTATGCCCACCAGGATCGTGCGCACCTGCGGGCACTGCTCCAGGATCTCCAGCCCCACCGTGCCCTGCCCGGCCACCACGTCCGGGTGGTCGAACGGATGGATGAAGACGGCACCGGTGGCCAGCGCGTACTCCTGCGCCGCCCGCAACGTCTCGTCCACCACCTGGCCGTACGACCGCACCTGGGCGCCGTAGTCCCGGGTGGCGGCTATCTTCGGCAGCGGCGCGCCCTCCGGCATGAAGACGGTGGCCCGCACCCCCAGCAGCGAGGCGGCCAGCGCCACCCCCTGCGCGTGGTTGCCCGCGCTGGCGGCCACCACGCCGGCGGCGCGCTCCTCGGCGGACAGGCCGGCGATGCGCGTATACGCGCCACGCAGTTTGAAGGAACCGGTGCGCTGGAGGTTCTCGCACTTGAAGTGCACCGGCGCTCCCACCAGCGAGGACAGGTGCCGACTGCCCTCCAGGGCGGTCATCCGCGCCACCCCCGACAACGTTTTGGCGGCGTGTCGCACGGCGTCGAGAGTGACTGGAATCCGCTGGTCGTTCATGCCGCCAAGCATCGCACCACCGGGTCGGAACGTCGCTTCCGGCCCGGGTTCGCCAAGGTGAAGTCGGGGGCTGTCGCAGCCGCGTAACCTTCCGCCATGCCGACCAGCGTTGAGATGACAGAGACCGACCTCTACGAGCGTCTCCAGCACGAAGTCGCGCTGTTCGCGCGCCGTGCCGAACAGACCCGGCTCGGCGGCACCGACAAGATCCGCTCCTCGCTGGACCGGGCCGCCTACCTGCTGCTCAACCGGCTCCACCAGGAGGGCCCGATGGGCGTCAAGGCGCTCGCCGAGGGCATGGGCATCGACTCCTCCACCGTCACCCGGCAGGTCGCACCGCTGGTGGAGAGCGGCCTGGTCAAGCGCACCTCGCACCCCGAGGACGGCCGGGCCGTGGTGCTCGCGCTGTCGCCGCGCGGCCAGTCCCGGCTCGCCGAGGTCCGCGCCGCCCGCCGGGCGCTGATGGCGGAGATCACCGAGGAGTGGACCCCGGCGGAACGCGCCTCCTTCACCGGCCTGCTCGCCCGCTTCAACGCGGCCCTGTCCGAACGGCACACCTCCTCCGGCGCCGCCGAACAGCCCGGTGTGGCGCCTTGCGGTCACAACTCTTGACCGGGCCTGCGGGCGTGGCGTCACATGTCCCCAACACGACTGTGCCGGGGAGGCATGGTGAGCGGGCACCGGGAGATCCAGGAGCGCCGCCGGGCCCGGGAGTTCGAGGCGTTCACCGCGGGCGCGGGAGGCCGGCTGCTGCACGCCGCCACCCTGCTGACCGGTGACCCCGCCGAGGGCGAACGGCTGCTCGTCGCCGCGCTGGCCAGCACGTTCGCCGACTGGTTCCGGCTGCACGGTGAGGACCCCTACGTCCGCACCCGGCAGGACCTCGCCGAACGCTTCACCCGCGCCCACCGCCGCTACCGCCGGCCGCGCGGCGGCGTCCTGGACCGGCTGCCCCCGGCCGAACGCCTCGCGCTGGTCCTGCGGGTCTACGAGGGCATCGCCGAGGAGCAGTCCGCCGCGCAGCTCGGCATGCCCACCGAACGCATGCGGACGAACTACCTGCGCGCCGTGGCCCTGATGCGGAGCCGCCGACCATGACGGCGGACGGCACGGGCAGACCGGTGGGAGCGGGGGGTTCGTCTGCGGGAGGTTCGTCTGCGGGGGGTGGGGTGCGGACTTCGGGGGGCGGTGTGGCTGCCGCGGTTGCGGGAGGGGTGCCTTCGGGGGGTGCCGGCCCGGGGGCGCGGGATTCGGGGTCATACGGTCGTACCGCTTGGCGGGCCGGGTCCGGCGACCGGGGCGAACAGCCGCAGACCGGCGACCGCAAGCAGCGCGAGATCCGCAGCATGCTCGACCTGTCGCACCCGGCAGCCCCGCCGGACCTGGCGGAACGCGCCATGGCCCGCGGCCGGCGCCTCATCCGCCTGCGCCGGATACGCAACGCCGTGCTGCTGGTCCTGCTCCTGGCCGCACTGGTGGCGGCCGGCGTGACCGCCGCGGCCTACTCGCACCCGCCACGGCCCCTCCAGGTCACCCCACCGGTCAACGGGGTGTGAGCGGGCAGGCAGCGACGGGTGGGGTGGCCGGGCGGCGACAGGTGCGAGCGGCCGGGCGGCCACGGTGGGGCTGCGCGCCAGGACGGGTGGGGGCGGGGAAGCCCGCCCCCGGAACCCCACCGCAGACCGGAGCCCGGTGCGCCGACCGGACCGGACCGTAGCCCGGTGCCGACCGGAACCCACCGCAGACCGTGGAACCGCACGCGCCGGAAGCCCACCCGCCGCAGCCGACGGCAACCCGCGACCGCCCCACCCGCCGCAGCCGAAAGCCCGGGACCGCCCGGCAGCCCACGCCCGCCCCGCAGCCCGCGGCGGACCGGGGAAGCCGCCGCAGGCCAACGGTCCGGGTGGGGTCAGCCCAGCGCCTGGCTGAGGTCGGCCAGCAGGTCGTCGACGGACTCGATGCCGACCGACAGCCGCACCAGGTCCGCCGGGACCTCCAGCGCGGAACCGGCCGCGGAGGCGTGCGTCATCCGGCCGGGGTGCTCGATCAGCGACTCGACGCCGCCCAGCGACTCGCCCAGGGTGAACAGCTCGGCGCGGTTGCACACGTCGACCGCCGCCTGCTCGCCGCCGTTGACGCGGAACGACACCATGCCGCCGAAGGCCCGCATCTGCTTGGCCGCGGTCTCGTGGCCGGGGTGCTCCGCCAGTCCGGGGTACAGCACCTGGTGCACCTTCGGGTGGCTGGTGAGCATCTCCGCGATCCGGGACGCGTTCGCGCTGTGCCGGTCCATCCGCACCGCCAGCGTCTTCACACCCCGCATGACCAGCCAGGCGTCGAACGGGCCGGCGATCGCGCCCATCGCGTTCTGGTGGTAGGTCAGCTGCTCGCCCAGCTCGGTGTCCGAGGTGATCAGCGCGCCGCCCACCACGTCGGAGTGGCCGCCCATGTACTTGGTGGTCGAGTGCACGACCACGTCGGCGCCCAGCGTCAGCGGCTGCTGGAGGTAGGGGCTGGCGAAGGTGTTGTCGACGACCAGCAGCACGCCCTCGGCACGCGCGATGCCGGCCAGCGCCTCGATGTCGGTGATGCCCAGCAGCGGGTTGCTGGGGGTCTCCACCCAGATGACCTTGGTGTTCGGCCGCAGCTGCGCGCGCACCGCCGCCGGGTCGGAGGTGTCGGCCACCGACCACTGCACGCCCCAGCGCTCGACGACCTTGGAGAACAGGCGGAACGTGCCGCCGTAGGCGTCGTTCGGGATGACGACGTGGTCGCCGGGGGCCAGGACCGTGCGCAGCAGGCAGTCCTCGGCGGCGAGACCGGAGGCGAACGCCAGCCCGCGCCGGCCGCCCTCCAGCGCCGCGAGGTTCTCCTCCAGGGCGGTGCGGGTCGGGTTCGCCGACCGGCTGTACTCGTATCCGCCGCGCAGGCCGCCGACGCCGTCCTGCTTGTACGTGGACACCTGGTAGATCGGCGTGACGACGGCGCCGGTCTGCGCGTCGGCCGCCTGGCCCGCGTGGATGGCACGGGTCTCGAAGTCGTGATGCCGGTGGCTGTGCTGCTCGTTCATGAAGCGAGGGTAGACCGCCGGGCGGCGTTCCTGCTTCCCGTTGTCCACAGGCCCGCGCAAACGTGTGATCGTCGCACCGGAACGGTTCACCGGGAGCGGCCGTCCGGCGGACGGGGAGGGGCCGGGGCGGCCCTACGGGTGCCGGTGGCACGGGCTCGGGGAAGGGCGCGGCGGGGAGCAGGACGGGGGCACGGTGAGACCAGGACGGGGTGCACGGCGGGGGCAGTCCGGCGGCCGGCGGTGGCCGGAGGGGCGGTCGCCGGACGGCTCGGTGGCGGCGGTGCGGAATCCCGCGCCCGTCGGACGTGTTATGCGTAGTGACCCCGTGCCGGAGGAGATTGTGATGTTCTTCAGTCGCTTCAAGACGAAGCTCCCCACCAGCCAGGAGGCGCTGCCCGGCCGTGTCGAGCCGGCGTTCCGCCTCACCGACCGGCACACCGTCCTCGGAAACCCGCTGAGCGGCCCGTATCCGGAGGGCCTGGAGGTCGCCGACTTCGGCATGGGCTGCTTCTGGGGCGCGGAGCGGAAGTTCTGGCAGCAGGACGGTGTGTGGACCACGCTCGTCGGCTACCAGGGCGGCCACACGCCGAACCCGA
This sequence comes from Streptantibioticus silvisoli, assembly GCF_027947535.2. Lineage (GTDB taxonomy): Bacteria > Actinomycetota > Actinomycetes > Streptomycetales > Streptomycetaceae > Streptantibioticus_C > Streptantibioticus_C silvisoli. The sequence continues at coordinate 21,957 of NZ_JAAGKO020000063.1, read as the reverse complement.
CGTACGAAGAGGTCTGCTCCGGCGAGACCGGCCACACCGAGGCCGTCCGCGTCGTCCACGACCCCGCGCTGATCTCGTACGACCAGCTGCTGAAGGTCTTCTGGGAGGAGCACGACCCCACGCAGGGCTTCCGCCAGGGCAACGACGCCGGCACGCAGTACCGGTCGGCGATCTACACCCACTCCCCCGCCCAGCTGGCCGCCGCCGAAGCGTCCCGCGACGCCTTCCAGCCGGCCCTCACCGCGTCCGGCCACGGCCCCATCACCACCGAGCTCCTCCCCGCCGGCCCCTTCTACGCCGCGGAGGAGTACCACCAGCAGTACCTGGACAAGAACCCCGGCGGCTACTGCGGCATCGGCGGGACGGGCGTCAGCTGCCCGATCGGGGTGGCGCGCACGCGGGGCTGAGCGGCACCGGGCGGGTCCGGTACCGGCTCCGACCGGCCGGCCGCCCGGTGACCCCGGAGTACGCCCCGGGGAGGCGGTCGGCCTCGGGGCGTCGTGCGGCCGGTGACGTCGGCGGCCTTCTCGGGGTCGTCGGCGGTCACCACGGTCGGCGCGTGCCGGGAGGGCGACGCGTACATCACTACGGGCATGGGCTGCGGCGCGTTCCGGATACGGCGGGGCGATGTCACCCGCCGTGCGCCCGCGTCGGCTTCCGTGTTACGGCGGCACTCCGCAGGTCAACGCGCCGCTGAGCGGATTCCCGCCGCTGAATCGCACGTACACGCGCCGCTGAGCGGATTCCCGCCGCTGAATCGCACGTACACGCGCCGTTGACCGGACTGCTGCCGCTGAATCGCACGTACACGCGCCGATGACCGGACTGCTGCGGCTGAATCGCGCGTACACGCGACGTCGACCGGCAGCGGCTGCCGTGCGCCGCGGCTGGCCCGCTCGTGGTGGCGGCGTTCCGCGCGGGGCGGGAACACCGGCACCACGAGGGGCGGGGCCGGGGGTCAGAGCTGGCCGGACTCCGCGATCACGATCTTGGCGCTGGTACGGCCGCTCTGCGAACCGTAGGACTCGATCTTCTGGACCAGCGCGAAGCTCTCCTCGTCGGCGACCTCGCCGAACACGACGTGCTTGCCGTCCAGCCAGGACGTCACCACGGTGGTGATGAAGAACTGCGAACCGTTGGTGTTCGGGCCCGCGTTGGCCATGGACAGCAGGCCGGGCTTGTCGTGCTTGAGGGTGAAGTTCTCGTCGGCGAACTTCTCGCCGTAGATGCTCTTGCCGCCGGTGCCGTTGCCGCGGGTGAAGTCGCCGCCCTGGAGCATGAACTGCGGGATGACCCGGTGGAAGCCGGACTTCGCGAAACCGAAGCCCTTCTCGCCCGTGGCCAGGGCGCGGAAGTTCTCCGCCGTCTTGGGGGCCACCTCGTCGAACAGGTTGAAGGTGATCCGCCCGGCGGGCACGTCGTCGATGGTGATGTCGAAATAGGCCTTGATCGTCATATGCCCATCCTCCCATCCCCACGATCCGTCCGCCGTCCCGGCCGGGGGAAACGGGACCGCACCCCCGCCGGAACCGGGCCGACCAGCACCGGGGCTCCGGCGGCGCGACGGGTCTCGGCTCCGCGGGACAACGGGCCGGGGCTCCGGCGGCGCCCCCGTCCACCGTGCCGTGCGCCCCGCCTGCGCGCAGGCCGCCCCGCGCCGACCACCGCATCCGCCCCCGCCGGACCGACTGACCGACCACCGCATCCGCCCCCGTTCGGACCGCGTGACCGCCGCCGGAACTCAGCCCTCCGCCGCCGGGCCCAGCAGCACCGGCAGCGTCTCCGTGCTGTTGCTGACGATGGTCGGGCTGGGCGTCAGGGTGTCGAGGGGGACGGCCGGGGCCAGCGCGGGGAAGCGGGTGAAGAGGGCGCCGAGGGCGGTCTCGGCCTCCATGCGGGCGAGGGGCGCGCCGAGGCAGTAGTGGATGCCGTGGCCGAGGGAGAGGTGGCGGGCGGGCGGGTCGGTCGGGGTGAAGCGGTCGGCGTGCTCGCCGTATTCGGCCGGGTCGCGGCCGGCCGCGGCGTAGGAGGCGAGGATGCCGTCGCCCTTGCGTATGGTCACGCCGTCCAGCTCGATGTCGGCGGTGGCGTACCGCAGCGGGAACTGGGCGACGGGCGCGTCCCAGCGCAGGGTCTCCTCGACGACCGCGCTCCACGGCAGGGCGCCGCCGGTGACCGCGGCGCGCTGCTCGGGGTGGGCGAACAGGGCGCGGACCGCGTTGGTGAGCAGGTTGAGGGTGGTCTCGTGACCGGCGATGAACATCAGCAGCATGGTGCCGAAGAGCTCGTCGTCGGTGAGCCGGGAGCCGTCCTCGTCGCGGGCGGCGATCAGGCCGGTGGTGAGGTCGTCGCCGGGTTCGCGGCGGCGCAACTCGATGACGTCGCCGAACAGTTGGCGCAAGGTGGCCATCCTGGCCGCCGGGCCGGGCGGGTCGTCGGTCACCCGCAGCAGGTCGTGGGCCAGCACGTGGAGGCGGTGCCGGGTCTGCTCCGGCAGCCCGAGCAGTTCGCAGATGACGGCGAGCGGCAGCGGGTACGCGAAGACCTCGCGCAGGTCGACCGGGCCGGGCGGGAGTTCGGCCATCCGGTCGAGCAGCCCGGCGGTGAGCGCGGTGATGCGGGGATGCAGGGCGGCGACCCGGCGCGGGGTGAACGCCTGCGAGACCAGGCCGCGCAGCCGCCGGTGGTCGGCGCCGTCGGAGGTGGTCATGCCCTGGATGGTGACGAACGCGGTCATCGGCCAGCCCTCGGGCAGGCCGCCGTCCTCCCACACGTGCCAGTGGCGCGTTTCCTTGGAGACGGCCGGGTGGGTCAGCAGCGTCTGGAGGGTGGCGTGCCGGGTGACGGCCCAGGCGGGCACCCCGCCGGGCATGGTGACCCGCACGAGGGGCCCGCGCTGTCTGAGCTGGGCGTTCTCGGCATGCGGGTCGGACGTGTACGGGTCCAGGGGGAAGATGTCGAACGGTGAGGTGTCCACGTCGGCAATGCATCAAACCGGACCGGTGCTGTCAAGACGGCCCCGCCGCCCGGGAGTCGGGCACCGGCCCGACCAAGCCCCTTGGGCGGCCGGCCGGTTGGCCCGAGCGCGCGGTGCGGGGGCCGGGGGACGCGGCGGTGGCGGGGGCCCGGGCCCGTCGCCCGCACCTCCGCCACCGCTGGAACCGGCGAGAACCGGTGAGCACCACACCGGCCGCGCCCCCGACCTCACGGGTCACCACGCCTGGGTGGCGGCGGTGACCTCACGGGCCGGTACGCGATTCCCCTAGCCGGCGATCCCGCCGCCGCTCGCGCCACCGCTCGTACCGCCGGTCCCGTCGCCGGTCGCGCTGCCCGCGATCCACTGGCTCCACGACATGTTCCAGCCGTTGAGGCCGTTGTCGGGGGCGATGGTGTGGTCCGGGGAGTTCTGCACGGTGACGACGTCGCCGGTGAGGGAGTTGGCGTAGAACCAGGCGGCGTCGGTGGTCGGGTCGCCGGCGCCGCGCACGTCGCGGATGCCGATGCAGCCGTGGCTGGTGGGGCTGGCGCCGAAGACCGATCCGGCCGACCAGTAGTTGCCGTGGATGAAGGTCCCGGAGGTGCTCAGGCGCATCGCGTGCGGCACGTCGGGAATGTTGTACTCGCCGCCGAAGCCGACGGTGTCACCGTTCATCCGCGTCTTGGTGAACTTCTCCGAGATCACCATCTGCCCGTTGTACGTGGGGTGTTGCGGGGTGCCGGTGGAGACCGGGATGGTGCGCACGACCTGGCCGTCGCGGGTGACCGTCATCATCTGGGTGGCGACGTCGACGGTGGAGACCTGGGCGCGGCCGACGTGGAAGCGGACCGTCCTGTCCTGCACGCCGGTGACGCCGTTGGCGCCGGTGACGTGGTCGAGGCGGAGCTTGAGGGTGACGGTGGAGCCGGCCTTCCAGTAGTCGGCGGGGCGGAAGTCGATCCGCTTGGCGCCGAACCAGTGGCCGACGACGCGCTGGCCGCTGGTGGAGCTGACGGTGATGTGCGACTGGACGTCGGCCTTGTGCGTGATGGCCTTGTTGAAGTTGATGGACACCGGCATGCCGACGCCGACGGTGCTGTTGTTCTCCGGCGTGTAGTAGCCGACGAAGCTGCCGGCCGGCGAGACCGTGCTGAACGCCGCGTGCGAGACGGCCTGGCGGTTCTGGGCGTCCTTGGCCGTGGCGGTGACCGTGTAGGCGGTGGAACGGGCCAGCGCGCCGTCGGGCTGCCAGCTGTGGCCGTCGGCGGAGATCCGGCCGCTGACCGGGGCGCCGCCGGACTGCTTGACCAGCGTGACCTTGGTCAGCGTGCCGGAGGCGACGGTGACCTTGGCGTCGTGGTTGAGGCCGACGTTGCTCGCGCGGTCCTTGGGGCTGATGGTGATCCGCGCGTCGGAGGCCCGGTGGGCGGCGTCGTCGGCCGCGTGGGCCGCGGAGCCGGCGGCGGACGAGGACGGCGTGGGTGACGCCGACGTCGCTCCGGGTGCCGCCTTGGACTCGCCGGAGGTCGCTCCGTCGACGCTGCCGCACGCGGTGGCCAGCAGCGCGCCGCCGACCAGGACCGCGGCTGCCGATGCCGCGCGCCGGGCGTTGCGCTTGCGGCGCCGTGCGGCGGTCGTCCCGGGACCGGAGTTGCCGGACTGGTTCCCCGACGAGGCCTTCACCTGTCTCTCTCCATCCATACGAGGGTATAAGCGTTCTTACGTACCTCTGGAGAACATAGGGGAGGCAATGTCCGTTCTGCCCCTGATCGGCCTGTGAGGAATCCCACCGGCCCCCGGGCCCGCCGCACCGGCCATGGCGGGCGAGGCGGGCATCGGCCGGGGGCGGCCGGGCGGACACCGGCGGGCACGGGGGTCGCACCGTCGCCACGGCCGGCGCCCGGGCCCGCCGAGACGCTTGTCTCAGTCCCGGGGCGGGGGCGGGGGGCGGTGCCGATTCCTGGCGGAGGGCCGACACCGGCTTCTGTCCGGCGGATCAGCACCGCCCGGAGGACCGGCACCGCCCGGAGGACCCGCACCGCCCGGAGGGCCCGCACCGGCGCCCGCTCGCACCGCCGCAAGGCCCGCACCGCCCGGAGGACCGGCACCGCCCGGAGGACCGGCACCGCCCGGAGGACCGGCACCGCCCGGAGGACCCGCACCCGCCCGGAGGGCCCGCACCCGCCCGGAGGGCCCGCACCCGCCGCGCCGCCGAGCGGACCCGTCAGGCGCCGGGCTCGTCCCCGGCCACCGGCTCGTCCTCGTCCTCCGCCTCGTCGTCGAAGAACTCCCACTCCTCGTCGTCCGGGTCGTACTCGATGTGCGCGCTGTTCCAGGACGCCTGGACGAGGTCGACGCCGGGGACGCCGTTGACCAGGTCGAACGGGTCGACGAGGTAGGCGAGCGCCTCGGACTCGTCGCGCCGGACCGCCTCGCGGGAGCGGTCGCGTTCGGCGTCGGGCAGTTGGTCGTCGCCCTGGATCTGCTCCAGGGCCGCGGTGGTCAGCTCGGTGTCGTCGGTGATCTCCAGGACCAGCTCGACCTGGAGGCGCAGGTAACGGGTCACCGGCGCGTCGTCGCTGGTGGCGGGGGTGGCGTCGGGGCCGTTGTCGCTGTACGTACTCATGGCAGGGAGCGTAGGGCGCCCGGCGGCGGGGACGGGCCCGGGGGGCGGGGCGTGTCGCGCCGCGGGGGCAGGCGGCTTCCCGGTGCCCGGTCCACCTCACTACCATCCTGGGTTACGGTGAAGTCGCCGTCCGAGCAAGGGGGTTCCATGGCATCGCGCCGCTCGCTGACCACCACGACCGCCGCCGCGGGGGCCGTACTGATCGCGCTGTGTTTCATGCCGACCGCGTCCGCGTCGCCGGTCAAGGCCGCCGGCCGGGCACCCGCGTCGACCACTCAGGCCGCGTCACAGGGCTCCCCCGCCTCGACCACCGCGTCCGTCACCGGTGACACCGCAGCCACCGGTGACGCCGCCGCGCCCGGCGCGCAGACCGCGCAGGCGCCGGCCGGGCTGGCCGACACCGGTGCGGTGGACACCACCCCGTACGTGGTCGGCGGCGCCGGCTTCCTCGGCGTGGGCGCGGCGCTGCTGCTCGCGGCACGGCGCCGCGCCCTGATGCTGGAAGCCTGACCGGTTCCGGGACCTGACGCCGGGGGCCTGACCGCTCCCGCACCCTGACGCTGCAAGCCCGACCGGGCCCCGCGCCCTGATGCGGGCGGGCTGACCGGCGCCGGCCCCTGCGCCGGCCCCGGGACCGGTCCCGCAGGCCGCGGGTCAGGCCAGTTCGCCGGTGACCGACTCGGCGGCCGCGACCAGGCCGCCGGAGCGGACGAACGTTTCCGCGGCGGCCAGGTCCGGGGAGAGGAAACGATCCCTCCCGGGCCCCCGTACACCGGCGGCGCGGGCCGCCTCGACGACCGCGCGGCTGGCCGGCGCCGCGTGCAGGACCGTGCTGGACTGCTCGCGCAGCTCGATCGCCCGGGTGGCGGCGACGAGTTCGATGGCGAGGATCCGGGTGAGGTTGTCCACCGCCAGCCGCAGCTTGCGCGCCGCGGACCAGCCCATGGAGACGTGGTCCTCCTGCATCGCCGAGGACGGGATGGAGTCGGCGGAGGCCGGGACCGCGTGCCGCTTGTTCTCGCTGACCAGCGCCGCCTGGGTGTACTGGGCGATCATCAGACCGGAGTCGACGCCCGGGTCGTCCGCCAGGAACGGCGGCAGGCCGTGCGAGCGGTTCTTGTCCAGCAGGCGGTCGGTGCGCCGTTCCGCTATCGAGCCCAGGTCGGCGGCGGCGATGGCGAGGAAGTCCAGCACGTAGCCGACCGGGGCGCCGTGGAAGTTGCCGTTGGACTCCACCCGGCCGTCCGCCAGGACCACCGGGTTGTCGACGGCGGCGGCCAGTTCGCGTTCCGCCACCAGCGTCGCGTGGCTGAGGGTGTCGCGGCCGGCGCCGGCCACCTGCGGGGCGCAGCGGATGGAGTACGCGTCCTGGACCCGGGGCGCCTCGTCCTGGTGGTGGCCGGTCAGCCCGGAGCCGGCCAGCACGCGGCGCATGTTGTCGGCGCTGGCGGCCTGGCCGGGGTGCGGGCGGATGGCGTGCAGTTCGGGGGCGAGCACCCGGTCGGTGCCGAGCAGCGCCTCCAGCGACAGCGCGGCGGTGATGTCCGCGGCGGTGAACAGTGCGGCGAGGTCGGCGCAGGCCATCAGCAGCATGCCGAGCATGCCGTCGGTGCCGTTGAGCAGCGCCAGGCCCTCCTTCTCGCGCAACTCGACCGGGGTGATGCCGTGTTCGGCGAGCAGTTCGCCGGCCGGGCGCACCACGCCGTCCGGGCCCTCCGCGTCGCCCTCGCCCATCAGCGCGAGCGCGCAGTGCGACAGCGGCGCGAGGTCGCCGGAGCAGCCGAGCGAGCCGAACTCGTGGACGACGGGCGTGATGCCGGCGTTGAGCAGGGCGGCCATCGCCTCGGCGACCACCGGCCGTACTCCGGTATGACCGGACGCCAGGGTCTTCAGGCGCAGGAACATCAGCGCCCGCACCACCTCGCGTTCGACCCGGCCGCCCATGCCGGCGGCGTGCGAGCGGACGATGGAACGCTGCAACTGGGCCCGCAGTTCCGGTCCGATGTGGACGGTGGCCAGCGCGCCGAAGCCGGTGGAGACCCCGTAGACCGGCCGGGACTCCGCCGCCAGCGCGTCGATGACCGCGCGGGAGGCGGCGATGCCGGCCAGCGCCTGTTCCGACAGTTCGACCCGGGCGGCGCCGCGCGCCACGGCCAGTACGTCCTCGGCGCTCGTCCCGGATGCCCCCAACACCACACTGTGCATATTCATATTCACGCACCCTAAAGACTGAATCGCTTGCTGTCACGACCCGGTTCCGTCACACCTTCACCGGGCACCGCTCCCAGCCCGTCCGGCACGGGGGTCCTCACCGGGGTCCCCCGTCCGGTCCCGCACCGGTTTCGCCCTCGGGTCCCGCGCCGGGGCCCTCGCCGGGTCCGCCCCCGGCTCCCGCGCCGGGTTCACCGTCGCGCCCCACGCCCGGCCCCGCACCGGATTCGCCGCCAGGCCCCGCACCGGGCTCACCGTCGCGTCCCGCCCCGGGCACCGGCCGCCCCCGGAAGCTGCGGCGTTCCGCGGCGTCCGCTCCCTCGGGGCCCGCCGGGCCGGCCGGGCCGGTCGCGTCGGCCAGTTCGGCCACCGCCCGCCCGGCGACCACCGGTCTGGCGGAACGTTCCGCCTTGGCGCGGTACTGGGCGGCGTCCGCCAGCCGCAGCAGCCGCCGGGCCGAGCGGACCGGGCCCGCGCCGCCGTCGGTCGACGCCACGCCGACCGCCACCCCGTCGCCGAGCCCCAGCCACCGCGCCCGCTCGCACAGCAGCTCGGCGGTCGCCTCCACCCGCGCCGCGTCGACCCCCTCCGCGACCAGGCAGAACTCGTCGCCGCCCAGCCGTCCCGCCAGGCTGCCCGCCAGCGTCGCCGCGCACAACGACAGCACCGAGCCGAACCCGACCAGCAGCCGGTCCCCCACCTCGTGCCCGAGGCTGTCGTTGACCCGCTTGAGCCCGTTGAGGTCGCACACCACCAGGCTCACCGCGGTGCCCTCGTTGCGGTGCCGCTGCAACGCCTCCTCCAGCCGGGCGTCGACCGCCCGCCGGTTCGCCAGCCCGGTCAGCGGGTCGGTGAACGCCAGCCGCCGGGCCTCCTCCAGCCGCTCGGTCTGCGCGATCCCGGCCGCGACCACCGCCGCCAGCACCGCCGCGAAGTCCGCGTCCGCCTGCCCGAAGACCGGGTCCGCGGCGCCCCGCGCGACGTACAGCTCGCCCCACACCCGGCCGTGCAGCACGATCGGCGCGGCCACCGCGCGGCCCCGGCGGCGGACGGCGGCTCCGGACTGCTGGGGGTAGGGGTCGATCAGCGGGACGGCGTGGCCGGAGTACGGGTCGTCCGGCGGGGGCGTGCCGGATGACGCCAGCGGGGTCAGGCCGCCGCGTTCGCCGTCGCCGCGTACGGCCACGGTGGCGAACGCGGCGTCCAGCGCGGTGAGGGCCCGTTCGACGGAGGAGCGGGCCGCGTCCAGCGGGGTGTGCGCCGCCGCTACGGCCTGGGCGATGCCCACGACAGCGGTCATACGGTCCACGGCCCCACCTCCCCGCTGCCGGCCGGTCCACGCCGTGCGTGGCCGACGTCCTCGGACACCGCCGGCGGCCCCGGCGGCGCGGCCGGGGTCACTGGTGGTGGAGCCGCTACGCCCAGGCTACGGACAAAACGGTCGTACGGTACGTCGGGGGCGCCGGGCGTCACACCTGCGGCGGCAGGCGGCGTACGGCGTTCCGGGCGGCCGGGGTCACAGGCCGGGCCAGTCGGGGCGGCGCTTTTCGTTGAAGGCGGCGATGCCTTCGGCACGGTCGGGGGAGAAGGCGATGGTGCGCCAGGCGCCGTCCTCCAGTTCCAGGCCCTCGCGCAGGCCCACGCCGTTGCCCAGGCGCATGGCGCGTTTGGCGGCGCGCAGGCCGACCGGGGAGTTGAGCGCGATGCGGCCGGCCAGGTCGAGGGCGTCGGCGCGGTCCTGGCCGGCGGCGGTGAGGATGTCGATCATGCCGAGGGTGAGCGCCTCGGCGGCCGGGACCCGGCGGGCGGTGAAGACGAGTTCCGCGGCGCGGGCGGCACCGACGCGGCGCGGGAGCAGCTGGGTGCCGCCGCCGCCGGGGATGACGCCGACGGAGACCTCGGGCAGCCCCACGACCGCGCTGGGGTCGGCGACGATGATGTCGCACGACAGCGCCAGCTCGTAGCCGCCGCCGAGCGCGAAGCCGTGGACGGCGGCGATGGTGGGCATCGGCAGGTCCAGCACGCCGGTGTAGCAGGCGCGGGTGACCGGCCGCTGGCGGCCGAAGTCCGCGTCGGTGAAGGAGTTGCGCTCCTTGAGGTCGGCGCCGACGCAGAAGGCCCGCTCGTGGCTGGAGCTGAGGACCGTGACGCGGACGCCCTGGTCGGCGGCGAGCGCGGCGCAGGCGGCGGCGACGGCGCGGGCCATGTCGCTGGAGATCGCGTTGAGCGCCTTGACCCGGTCCAGCACCAGCTCGGCCACGTGGCCGTGCTCACCGTGCCGCCGGACGGCGACCCACTCACCGAACCTGTCCTCGTGTGCCTGGTCATCCGTCATGAGCGCGATCATGACATGTCAGGCACGCCGCGTCAGCATCCAGGGCTCGACGACTCCGAGACCGCGCACCGGGCGCCGGAACATCGGCTGGACGGCGAAGCGGTACTTCTCCCCGTCGGCGACGTCGGCCTCGGAGACCGGGGCGTCACCGGCCGCGCCGAGCGCCTGGGCGAACGCGCCGTCGATCAGGACGGCGTCCTTGGGCGCTATCGAGGTGAGCCGGCTGGCGAGGTTGACCGTGGTGCCGAAGACGTCGCCCATCCGGGTGGTGACGGTGCCGAACGCCATGCCGACGCGCAGCGCGGGCATCGTCTCGTCACCGTTCATCGTCTCGATCAGGCGCATGGCGATCTCGGCGGCGATGCCGGGGTCGTCGGCCACGAAGAGGACCTCGTCGCCGAGGGTCTTGATCAGCCGGCCGCCGTGCGCGGCGACCAGGTCGGCGCAGGTGGTCTCGAACGCCTCGACCAGCTCGCCGAGCTCCTCCTCCTCCAGGCGGCGGGTGAGCCGGGTGAAGCCGACCAGGTCGGCGAAGCCGACGGCGAGCCGGCGGTTGACGGCCTCCTCGTCGTCGGCCTGGGCGACCCGGCTGGTGGCGGCGGCCAGCTGGCGGCGCCAGACGTAGATCAGGAACTCCTCCAGCTCGGGCAGGAGCAGTTCGACCAGCGGGTAGGCGACCTCGGCGCGGGTCATGCCGGGCTCGGGCGGCTCGGTCAGGCCCTCCAGGAAGGAGTCGGTCTGCCAGTCGGCCAGCCGGGCGGTGGTCTGGCCGGTGGAGCGGGCCACCTGGATGGCCATCGACTCGCTCAGCAGGCCGGCCTCGACCAGACCGGACAGCCGGCGCAGCGCCAGGACGTCGGCCTCGGTGAGCGCCTTGGCCTGGCCGATGTCGGCGAAGCCCATGGCCCGCCAGAAGCGGGAGGCGAGATCCATCGACACGCCCGCGCTGCGGGCGGCCTGGAACGGGGTGTAGCGGCGTTCCGCGCCAAGGATGAGGTGTTCCAGGCGCAGCGCCAGCGGATCGTCACCCGCTGTGACGTCGGACGGGTCCGCCGCCCTCGGGTCCTCGTGCGGAGGCGTGCCCGCGTCGTCGGCGGTCACCGTCGGCCCCCTGTCCGGCTCCTGACCACTGCCCTTCCGATCACTGGGGGTCCCCCGGGGCCAGCCCCGGGACAACATCGGCTCAACGATACGGCAGTGTGCCGTAGCTCACGCTCACCGCGGTCCGGCACCGGGCTCCGGGGGGCTCGCGGCGGGCCGGACGTGGACCACATCACCGGCGGAAACCGCTTCGCGGCGGCCGTCGGCGAGGACCACCAGGCGGCCGTCGGCATCGATGGCGACCGCCTCGCCGACCAGGTCACGGCCGCCGGGCAGCTCGGCGCGGACGGTCAGGCCCAAGGTGGCACAGCCGGCCGCGTAGGTCTCCTGGAGGCGGCAGGCGTGCGGGTCGCCGCCGGCCTCGCGCCAGGCGGTGTACCACTGCTCCAGCGAGCGCAGCAGGGCCCGCAGCACCGGGTCGCGGTCGGTGACGGGGGCGCCGGCCAGGGCCAGCGATCCGGCGGTGGGCACCGGCAACTCGTCGTCACGCAGCGTGACGTTGAGACCGATGCCGATGACGATGCCGGTGTCGTCGGCCCGTTCGGCGAGGATGCCGGCCGCCTTGCGGTGCCCGTCGCCGACGGTGACCAGCAGGTCGTTGGGCCACTTCAGCGCGGTGTCGATCCCGGCCGAGCGCGAGACGGCCGCCGCGGTGGCCACGCCGGCCAGCAGCGGCAGCCAGCCCCAGCGCTCCAGCGGCACCGGGGCCGCGTCGCGGTAGGGGGCGCCGGGCCGCAGCAGCACGGACAGGAACAACCCCGAGCGGGCCGGCGCGGTCCACCGGCGGTCCAGCCGGCCCCGCGCGGCCCCCTGCTCCTCGGCGACCAGCACCGCGCCCTGCGCGGCCCCGGCACGGGCCCGGGCCACCAGGTCGGTGTTGGTCGAACCGGTGGTGGCGACCACGTCCAGCGCGGTCCACAGCCCGCCGGGCGCGATCAGCCCGCGGCGCAGCGCGGTCTCGTTCAGCGGCGGGCGGTCCAGGTCGGACCAGCGGTTCGTCATACCCAGAGCCTACGAGGGAAGGGGCATCCGGTGCTGTGGGGTCCGGTGGGCGCCCCGGCCGCGGTCGGACCGGACGGCGGCCGGTGTGGCCAACGCCGCAGTGCCCGGGGCCGTACGCCGCGGCTACGGTAGGAACCGAAGTTACCCGCCCGTCACATCGTGTCCGGAGGCGACCGGACGAGACCAGGAGACCCCTGACATGGCCGAGCCGGAGTACGACATCCACACCACCGCGGGGAAGCTGGCGGATCTGCGGGCGCGGGTCGAGCTGGCGACGCATGCCGGGTCGGCGCGGGCGGTGGACAAGCAGCACGCGAAGGGGAAGCTGACGGCGCGTGAGCGGGTGCTGCTGTTGCTGGACGAGGATTCGTTCGTGGAGCTGGACGAGTTCGCGCGGCACCGGTCGACGAATTTCGGTCTGGAGGGGACGCGTCCGTACGGCGATGGTGTGGTGACCGGGTACGGGACGGTGGAGGGACGTCCGGTGGCGGTCTTCTCGCAGGATTTCACGGTGTTCGGCGGTGCCCTGGGTGAGGTGTACGGGGAGAAGATCGTGAAGGTGATGGACTGGGCGTTGCGCAACGGGTGTCCGGTGGTGGGGATCAATGATTCGGGTGGGGCGCGGATTCAGGAGGGTGTGGCGTCGCTGGGGATGTACGGGGAGATCTTCCGGCGCAATACGCATGCGTCGGGGGTGATTCCGCAGATTTCCCTGGTGCTGGGTCCGTGTGCGGGTGGGGCGGTGTATTCGCCGGCGATCACGGATTTCGTGGTGATGGTGGACGGCACGTCGCACATGTTCATCACGGGTCCGGATGTGATCCGGACGGTGACGGGTGAGGAGGTGGGGTTCGAGGAGCTGGGGGGTGCGCGGTCGCACGCGTCGCGGTCGGGGAACGCGCATCACATGGCGGGGGACGAGAGGGAGGCGGTGGAGTACGTGCGGGCGCTGCTGTCGTACCTGCCGGGCAACAATCTGGAGGAGCCGCCGGTGGTGGCGCAGGTGGCGGATGTGACGGTGGGTGCGGCGGACGCGGAGCTGGACGCGTTGGTGCCGGATTCGGCGAATCAGCCGTACGACATGCACGCGGTGTTCGAGCGGGTGCTGGACGACGGGGAGTTCTTGGAGACGCAGGCGTTGTTCGCGCCGAACATCCTGACGGGGTTCGGGCGGGTGGAGGGCCGGCCGGTGGGGGTGGTGGGCAATCAGCCGATGATGTTCGCGGGGTGTCTGGACATCGACGCGTCGGAGAAGGCGGCGCGGTTCGTGCGTACCTGTGACAGTTTCAATGTGCCGGTGCTGACGTTCGTGGATGTGCCGGGGTTTTTGCCGGGCACGGATCAGGAGTGGAACGGGATCATCCGGCGGGGGGCGAAGCTGATCTACGCGTACGCGGAGGCGACGGTGCCGCTGATCACGGTGATCACCCGTAAGGCGTACGGGGGTGCGTACGACGTGATGGGGTCGAAGCACCTGGGGGCGGATCTGAATCTGGCGTGGCCGACGGCGCAGATCGCGGTGATGGGCGCGCAGGGGGCGGTCAACATCCTGCACCGGCGCGCGCTCGCGGAGGCCGATGATCCCGAGGCGTTGCGGCAGGAGCTGATCGCGCGGTACGAGGACACGCTGCTGAATCCGTACGTGGCGGCCGAACGCGGCTACGTCGACGCGGTCATCGCCCCGTCCGAGACCCGCGTCCACATCGTCAAGGCCCTGCGCACCCTGCGCAACAAGCGCGAGACCCTCCCGCCCAAGAAGCACGGCAACATCCCGCTGTAGGAGACGTCATGATGCTGAAGGTCGTACGGGGCAATCCGACCCCGGAGGAACTGGCGGCCGCGCTGGCGGTGGTGACCGCCCGCTCGGCGGTCGCCGCGGCCGACGAGGGCGAACCGGCGCCGCGCCGGTGGGCCGACCCGGCCCGGGTGGCGGCCGGGCCGCTGCCGCGGTTCGGCGCCGGCGCGTGGCGTACGACGTACTGGCCGCGCTGAGGCACCGGCTCCGTTCTGAGTACGCGTACTCAGGCGCGAACCGGCGCCGGGGCCCAGCATCGTCAGCATGCTGTGGTCACAAGGCCGGCCCCACCAGCCCTCCGCGGAGTCGCGCAGGGCCGGTGTCATGGTGCGCCGGAGCGGATGGGTGCTGGGCGTGCTGCTGCCGTCGGTGATGGTCATGGTGGTCGCCTGGCGTCCGTGAACGCCGCCGGGCGGCCCGGGCGCCGGCGGACCGGGGGCGGGTGACCCGTGGCGGAAACCGTCGCCCCGACCGCTTAACCTGACCCGCATGAATCCTGAGCACGTTCTGGTACTCGCGTCCGCCTCGCCGGCCCGGCTCGGACTGCTGAAGCGGGCCGGGCTCAATCCCCGCGTCGTCGTCAGCGGCGTGGACGAGGACGCCCTTTCCGCCGCCACCCCGGCCGACCTGGCCCAGGTGCTGGCCGAGGCCAAGGCCGGCACGGTGGCCGGCCAACTCCCCTTCGACGCCCTGGTGATCGGCTGCGACTCGGTCCTCGACCTCGACGGGGTCGCGCTGGGCAAGCCCGCCGACGCCGACGACGCCGTCGCCCGCTGGAAGGCGATGCGCGGCCGCTCCGGCGTCCTGCACACCGGCCACTGCGTCATCGACACCTTCAACGGCCGGCGCATCTCGGCGACCGGGTCGACCACCGTGTGGTTCGGCGAGCCGGACGACGAGGAGATCGAGGCCTACGTGGCCAGCGGCGAACCGCTCAGCGTGGCGGGCGCGTTCACCCTCGACGGCCTGTCGGCGCCGTTCATCGAGGGCATCGAGGGCGACCCGGCCAACGTCATCGGCCTGTCGCTGCCGCTGCTGCGCCGGATATTCACCGAACTGGGCTTCCGCATCACGGACTTGTGGCAATGACCGGCCGGGGGTAGATCACCAGGGTCGCCACCAGCAGCGCCAGCACCACCATCAGCGCGCCGAAGGCGGCCCACCCGACCATGCCCACCACGACCGCGCCCAGCACGCCCTGCACCACGGCACACACCACCAGCAGCAGCCGGTTGACCCGGCCCGGCGCCCGGTCGCGGACCGCGGTGCGCACCTCGATGACGGCGCAGACCAGCAGGTAGAGGCCCAGGACGGCACCGGCCGCCCAGGCGCCGGAGGTCATCGCGCCGGGCTTGAGGCCGCCCAGCGACATGCTCTGGCGTTTCACCGCGAGCCCCAGCACCATGTTGACGAAGACGATCACCACGGCCTCCGCCACCAGGGCGAGGGCCGCGGCGACGGCTATGGGTCTGCGCATCTGGTTCTCCCTGCGACTCGGCCCCTCAACGCTACGCACCGGTATCGGCCGGCGACAAGAGCGGAGCGGCCTCCACCCGTCGGCAAACTTTCCGGCGATCAGCCGTAGGGTTCCGACAAAGAATCACCCGTCAGGTGACCGGAGGGACACTCCCGTCCCCCGCCCGGACGCAATGCCGCTCCGCGTGGTCACCGGCGGCGTACCGTGGAGCGACGCGGGATGCGACGCCGTGGCGGACCCGAAGGCCACGGAGCGTGTGGGCAAGCTCACCCGCGGGGACGGGTCGGCACGACGTGTCGGCATTCCCTAAACTCCACTTGTTCCAAGGAGGGAGCCATCGTGCGCAAGGTGCTCATCGCCAACCGCGGCGAAATCGCCGTCCGCGTCGCCCGCGCTTGCCAGGACGCCGGGATCGCCAGCGTAGCCGTGTACGCCGAGCCGGACCGGGACGCGCTGCATGTGCGCGCGGCCGACGAGGCGTACGCGCTGGGCGGCGACACCCCGGCGGGCAGTTACCTCGACATCGGCAAGGTGTTGAAGGCGGCGGCGGACTCCGGTGCGGACGCCGTCCATCCCGGGTACGGGTTCTTGTCGGAGAACGCGGAGTTCGCCCAGGCGGTGCTGGACGCCGGTCTGACGTGGATCGGCCCGCCGCCGCAGGCCATCCGTGACCTGGGCGACAAGGTGGCGGCCCGTCACATCGCCCAGCGCGCCGGTGCGCCGCTGGTGGCCGGCACCCCCGACCCGGTCTCCGGTGCCGATGAGGTGGTGGCCTTCGCCAAGGAGCACGGGCTGCCGATCGCGATCAAGGCGGC
Source organism: Streptantibioticus silvisoli (assembly GCF_027947535.2). Taxonomy (GTDB): domain Bacteria; phylum Actinomycetota; class Actinomycetes; order Streptomycetales; family Streptomycetaceae; genus Streptantibioticus_C; species Streptantibioticus_C silvisoli. Next base: position 5,618 of record NZ_JAAGKO020000063.1, on the reverse strand, counting down.
CTTCGGTGGTGGCGGGCGGGGTCTGAAGGTGGCCCGCACCCTCGAAGAGGTGCCCGAGCTGTACGAGTCCGCGGTGCGCGAGGCGGTGGCGGCCTTCGGGCGCGGCGAGTGCTTCGTGGAGCGCTACCTCGACCGGCCCCGGCACGTGGAGACCCAGTGCCTGGCCGACACCCACGGCAACGTGGTCGTCGTCTCCACCCGGGACTGCTCGCTGCAGCGCCGGCACCAAAAGCTCGTCGAGGAGGCGCCCGCGCCGTTCTTGACCCCGCGGCAGACCGAGCAGCTGTACGCCTCCTCCAAGGCCATCCTGCGCGAGGCCGGCTACGTCGGCGCCGGCACCTGCGAGTTCCTCGTCGGGCAGGACGGCACGATCTCCTTCCTGGAGGTCAACACCCGCCTGCAGGTGGAACACCCGGTCACCGAGGAGGTCTCCGGGATCGACCTGGTGCGCGAGATGTTCCGCATCGCCGACGGCGAGGCCCTCGGCTACGACGACCCGCCGCTGCGCGGACACTCCCTGGAGTTCCGCATCAACGGCGAGGACCCCGGCCGCGGGTTCCTGCCCGCCCCCGGCACCGTCACCCGCTTCGACGCCCCCACCGGCCCGGGCGTGCGCCTGGACGCCGGGGTGGAGGCCGGCTCGGTGATCGGCCCGGCGTGGGACTCGCTGCTGGCGAAGCTGATCGTCACCGGCGCCACCCGCGCCCAGGCCCTGCAACGCGCCGCCCGGGCGCTGCGGGAGTTCACCGTGGAGGGCATGGCCACCGCCGTCCCCTTCCACCGCGCGGTCGTCACCGACCCCGCCTTCGCCCCCGAACTGACCGGCAGCGACGCCCCGTTCACCGTCCACACCCGGTGGATCGAAACCGAGTTCGACAACACCATCCCCCCCTTCACCGGCGGCGCGACCGACGACGAAGAGGGTGAGGGCGCCCGCGAGACGGTCGTCGTCGAGGTCGGCGGCAAACGCCTCGAAGTCACCCTGCCCGCCTCCTTCGGCGGCGGAATCGCCCTGGCCGCACCCGGCACGAAGAAGACCCCGCGCCGCAAGGCCGCCAAGAAGTCCGGCGCCTCCTCCGGCGACACCCTCGCCTCACCGATGCAGGGCACCATCGTCAAGGTCGCCGTCGAAGAGGGCCAGGAAGTCGCCGAGGGCGACCTCATCGTGGTGCTGGAAGCGATGAAGATGGAACAGCCCATCACCGCCCACCGCACCGGCACCGTCAAGGGCCTGACCGCCGACGTCGGCGCCTCCGTCTCCTCCGGCGCCACCCTCTGCGAGATCAAGGACTGACCCCCCGGCAGCACCGCCCGCGGGCCCCGGCCGTACCTCGGCTGGGGCCCGCGGCCGTATGCCCGTAGGTTACGAGGGCAACGAACGGGTGGAAGGCAGGGATCCGGTGATGACGAAGCCGATGCGCGCGGACGCGCGGCGCAACTACCAACGGCTGGTCGAGGTCGCGACCACGGCGTTCGCGGAGCACGGTGCCGACGCGCCGCTGGAGGACATCGCCCGGCGTGCCCAGGTCGGCATCGGCACCCTGTACCGCCACTTCCCCGACCGTGAGGAGCTGATGGCGGCGGTCTTCCAGGGCGAACTCGACGCGCTGGTCACCCTCGCCGAGCAACTGCGCGCCGAGCAGCCCGCGTTGACCGCGCTGAACAGCTGGCTGCGGGCCGTCGTGGCGCACACCACCGCCTACCGCGGGCTCGGCCGGTCGCTGATGGCCGCCCGCGCCGCGTCGATGGGGGTGTGCCAGGGCACGCTGCGCGCCGCCGCCGCCGAACTGCTGACCGGCGCCCAGCAGGCCGGCCAGGTGCGCGCGGACGCCCGGGTGGACGACCTGATGCACCTGGCCTGCGCCATCGCGCTCGCCGCCGAACGCTCACCCCAGGACCCGCGGCTCGCCGACCGCCTGCTGGACCTGGCCGTCGAGGGGCTGCGGACGCGCGCCGAGGAGTGACGGCGCGGCACCGGTGCGCCGGGGGCGGCCCGCGGGTGCCGGGGCACCGTCCCGGCACCGGTCAGCGGCGGCGGTCGGCGTCACCGGTCGGCGTCACCGGTCGGCGTCACCGGTCGGCGTCACCGGTCAGCGGCGGCGGGGTGCCAGGTCGGCGCCCCGGCCGTCCGGCTGGCTCGGCGGCGCGTTGCGCAGCGGTCCGGTGGCCGGTCCCGCGGTCTGCCGGGCGTGCCGGCGCGGACCGGGGACCGGCGTCTCTCTTCGCGAGGTGGTCCCGGCGTCCTGGCCGGGCCCGTCCCGTTCGGTCTGCGCGAGGGTGATCCGCACGCCCTGGTCGGCGAGCGCCTGGAGTTCGGTGGCGGCGCGCTCCTCCCCCGGTGGCGGCTCGTCGGTCACCAGATGGGTGATCAGCTCCGGCGCCACCGTCTGGAACATGGTGTCGGTGCCCAGCTTCCCGTGGTCGGCGAGCACGACGACCTCGGCGGCCGCGGCCACCAGGGCGCGGTCCACGCTGGCGGAGAGCATGTTGGACGTGGACAGGCCGCGTTCCGCGGTCAGGCCGTTGCCGGAGACGAACGCCCGCGAGACCCGCAGCCCGGCCAGCGACTGCTCGGCACCGCTGCCCACCAGCGCGTAGTTGGACCCGCGCAGCGTGCCGCCGGTCATCACCACCTCGACCCGGTTGGCGTGCGCGAGGGCCTGCGCGACCAGCAGCGAGTTGGTGACCACCGTCAGGCCCGGAATCCGGGCCAGCCGGCGGGCCAGCTCCTGCGTGGTGGTGCCGGCCCCCACGACGATGGCCTCGCCCTCCTCGACCAGCGAGGCGGCCAGGTCGGCGATCGCGGTCTTCTCCGCGGTCGCGAGATGGGTCTTCTGCGGGAAGCCCGATTCCCGGGTCAGGCCGCCCGGCAGCACCGCGCCGCCATGGCGACGGTCCAGGAGCCCATCGGCCTCCAGCGCCCGCACGTCACGCCGTACGGTCACTTCGGAGGTCTGGACGACGCGTGCGAGTTCACGGAGCGACACCGCGCCGTTCGCCCGTACCATTTCGAGGATCAACTGACGACGTTCTGCTGCGAACACGAAACTGACAGTAACGCCAACACGCGTCGGCTTTCAGTGTTTTGCACCAATTACCAGAAGTTGTTCACGTGACGGCGGTACAAGTGCTATGTGCGGTTGATCGGCGCGGGCACCGGCGGTAACCGTGTGCCGGTGGTTGCTGGGCGGCGCCGCAGGCCGGGGAGGCAGCCCGGCCCGGCGTCAGTCGGTGCGGTGGCTGAGTCAGTCGGTGCGGCGGCTGTGGAGCTGGCGGGCGACCTCGGCGATCGAGCCGGACAGCGACGGGTAGACGGTGAAGGTGTTGGCGATCTGCTCGACGGTGAGGTTGTTGTCGACGGCGATCGAGATCGGGTGGATCAGCTCGCTGGCGCGCGGCGCGACCACCACGCCGCCGACCACGATGCCGGTGCCCGGGCGGCAGACCAGTTTCACGAAGCCGTCGCGGATGTCCTGCATCTTCGCCCGCGGGTTGCGCAGCAGCGGCAGCTTCAGCACCCGGGCGTCGATCCGGCCGGCGTCCACGTCCGCCTGGCTGTAGCCGACGGTGGCGATCTCCGGGTCGGTGAAGACGTTCGCCGAGACCGTCTTGAGGTTCAGCGGCGCGACCGCGTCACCGAGGAAGTGGTACATCGCGATGCGGCCCTGCATCGCCGCGACCGAGGCCAGCGCGAACACGCCGGTGCAGTCACCGGCCGCGTAGACGCCCGGCGCGGAGGTGCGCGAGACCTTGTCGGTCCACACGTGCCCGGAGTCCTTCAGCCGGACCCCGGCCTCCTCCAGGCCCATGCCGGCGGTGTTCGGGATCGAGCCGACCGCCATCAGGCAGTGCGAACCGGTGATGACCCGGCCGTCCGCCAGCGTCACCTCCACCCGGTCGCCGACCCGCTCAGCCGCCGTCGCGCGGGAACGCGCCATGACGTTCATGCCGCGCCGCCGGAAGACGTCCTCCAGCACCGCCGCCGCGTCCGGGTCCTCGCCGGGTAGCACGCGGTCGCGGCTGGAGACCAGCGTCACCTTCGAGCCCAGCGCCTGGTAGGCGCCGGCGAACTCCGCACCGGTCACACCGGAGCCGACCACGATCAGCTCTTCCGGCAGCTCCTCCAGGTCGTAGACCTGGGTCCAGTTCAGGATGCGCTCGCCGTCCGGCAGCGCGTCCGGCACCTCGCGCGGGTGCGCGCCGGTCGCGATCAGCACCGCGTCCGCGGTCAGCGTCTCCGCCGTCCCGTCGGCGGCCGTCACGGTCACCTTGCGGCCGCCGTCCATCGCCCGTTCCTGCTCCAGCCGGCCGCGACCGCGCAGGACGCGGCCGCCGGCCCGGGTGACGGAGGCGGTGATGTCGTGCGACTGGGCCAGTGCCAGCCGCTTGACCCGGCGGTTGACCTGCCCGAGGTCCACCCCGTGCACGCGGGCGGCCTCCTTCTCCGGCGGGGTGTCGTCCGCGACGATGATCCCCAGCTCCTCGTAGGAGGAGTCGAACGTCGTCATGACCTCGGCGGTGGCGATGAGCGTCTTCGACGGCACGCAGTCGGTCAGCACCGACGCGCCGCCGAGACCGTCGCAGTCGACGACGGTCACCTCCGCGCCCAACTGGGCCGCGACCAGCGCAGCCTCGTATCCGCCGGGTCCGCCACCGATGATCACGATCGAAGTCACGTTCCCATTGTCCCGCACGCCCCGGCCGGTCCACGCGGCGCCCCGCGTCTGCGGGGTTCCGCCCGGCCCGCGCCCCTCGCCGGCGGGCTCCGCGGAACGCCGGGGGCGCCCACCGGCGGGCGTTCCGGCACCCGCTCGGGCCGTTCCGGGTGGCCACGGCACCCGGCTCCCGTACGCTGTCGGGCATGTCGCTCTACGCCGCGTACGCCGGCAACCTCGACGCGCGGCTGATGATCCGCCGCGCACCGCACTCCCCCCTGCGCGGCACCGGCTGGCTCGACGGCTGGCGGCTGACCTTCGGCGGCGAGCAGATGGGCTGGGAGGGAGCACTCGCGACGCTGGTCGAGGACCCGCTCCACCAGGTCTTCGTCGGCCTGTACGACCTCGCCGGCAGCGACGAGGACTCGCTGGACCGCTGGGAGGGCGTCCCCTTGGGGATCTACCGCCGCACCACGGTCCGCGTCCACACGCTGGAAGGGGACGTCGCCGCGTGGGCGTACGTCCTCAACGACTACGAGGGCGGCCTCCCGTCGGCCCGCTACCTGGGCGAGATCGCCGACGCGGCGGAATCCGCGGGCGCCCCGCACGACTACGTGATGGAACTCCGCAAACGCCCGTGCTGAGTCCGCGGGACCGGGCCGGACGAGCCCGCACCGGGGCGTGACGGGAGCGAGGCGGGCGGGGTGGGTCCCTGAGGTGGAGGCTTGCGCTGTTTGTGGCCCCCGTACCAGGCGTGGAGGGGCGGATCGCGGAGGCGGGGGCCGTAAATATCCCGTCCTCCGCCGGGGACCCGCACCGCCCGCCCCGACCCACGGCGGACCGGCGCGCAGGACGACGACCCCGCCCCGACCACCGGCGCAACCCCCACGCACCCGAGGCGAAAGCCCCCAGCGGAGCAAGCCGCCGAAAGACCACGCCCCACCCGGCCACCGGCGCAACCCC
>NZ_JAAGKO020000062.1 GCF_027947535.2 Streptantibioticus silvisoli | reverse complement strand
CCCCCGCCCAACGCCCCCGCCCAACGCCCCCGTTCAACGGCCCCCCGGCCGACACCCACCTCCGCTCAACACCCACCCCACCCCCGACTCTGCGCCATAAAGTCCTCCCGTTCCAGCCCTTGCTCTACGCCATGAACCAGCGTTACTTTATGGCGTAGAGTCGATCGAGGGAGAGACCCGTGAACCCCATGTCCGACGCCACCACCGACGACAGCGACGGTGGCGATTTCGATCCCCGGCAGGCCGCCGCCCTGCTGGACAGCACGACGCAGCAGACGCGGCGCCGCCTCCAACCCGCCCAGCCGTGGCTGCTGGTGATCAGGGCGATCCTGGTGCTGGTCGTCTTCGGCGCGGTCTGGCTGTCGGTGCGCGGGCAGCACCCCTACCAGCACCCGACTGCGGGGGTCATCCCGGTCGTGATCGCCTTCGGGGTCCTCAACCTGGTCGCGACCCTCGCGGTCGCCCGGCGCGCGACCACCGGGGTGTCCGGGAAGTCCCGGCTGCGCCCGGCCGAGAGCGCCGTCGTGGCGGGGATCTGGGTCGGCGTCTTCGCGATCATGGGCGTGATGGCCGCCGCCGGCGTGAGCCAGGCGATCGTGTACGGGCTCTACCCGGTCACGGCGCCGCTGATCGCCGCCGGCCTGGCGTGGGCGGGCATCATGGCGGCGCGGGCGAACCGGCGCGCGTGCGGCACCGGGCTCGCCGTCGCCGTGGTCGGCGCGGTGGGCGCGTTCGCCGGACCGGCCGGGGTGTGGGCGGTCGCCGGGGTGGGCCTGTGCGCGGTGCTCCTCGCCAGCGCGGCCGTCATCGTCCGGGGGCAGCGCCGCAGTGTGGTGCGGCCGTGACCGCTGACGGGCTCGACCCGCTGATCCACGTGCCCACCCGGCTGAGGATCGTCGCGACGCTGGCAGCGCTGCCCGACGGTGACGGACTGTCCTTCACCCGCCTCCAGGACATGCTCGGCCTGACCCCCGGCAACCTGATCATCCAACTGCGCAAGCTCGAAGAGGCCGATTACCTCCGGAGCGAGAAGACCAGGAACGGGTCCACGCAGAAGACCACGGTGACCATGACCGCCCACGGCCGCAAGGCGCTGGAGGCGTACACGCAGGCGCTGCGCGAGTTGCTCGGCGGCCTGTAGGAGGGGTCGGGGCGCCGCCGGTCAACGCATCGGTCCCGCCGGCGGTCGCCCCGCCTGCACGCGCTGCCTGTCCGTGCACCCCGCCCACCCGGGTCGAGCAGGTCCCGGTTGCCCGTCCGGGAACCGGGGCGGCGAAGGGCCAGCCGGTGCCTGCCGCAGGGTGGCCGGCTTCGCTCCGGCCCTGAGCGCCGCCCGCGGTCTGGCTGTGGTCCTCGGAGACCGGCGCCAACGGCACAGACGTGGACGACCCTGGCATACGCCGGAATACAGCTTGCGGCTGTTCGCAGATACGAACCCGGACCCGGCTGCGGGAACTGGAAGCCTCTGACCGCGGGACCTGGCTGATTGTCGCCGTCCACACCCAACTCAGGATCGCCCACCCCTGGCTAAAACCTGCGGCACTCACGGGGGAGCCGACGGCACCGGGCCAGTCCCCCCGGCGTCAATCCGTCGGAACTCTCGAAACCTCCACCAGCACATGCCGTGCCCGCCAGAGCACCGAAACCACCGGTCCGGCCCCGGACGACCGCCCGGTATGGAGAGCGGACACCGTGCACCCCACCCCGAGGTCGGCAAAGCTGTCTTGGGGGAAGCCACGCCTTCGCTCGGCCGCCTTGAGGGTCTTTCGCTCGCCAAAAAAGGCAGCTTTAGCCAATCGGCTAAAAAATGCGGTTGACGTAAATAAAAAGGGAAGTTGGACCTTTTTGCGTGAGCTGGGTCACGAAATATGTGGTTGCGGCGATCTCTTGAATCGGAGAGACTCTGTTCCGCCTTCGGGGAGATTTTGTGGTTGAATCGCGAGGATCGACTCAAATAGGAGGAATAATGCGCTCCACTGTACGCAATGGCGTGGCTCTTTTTGCGGCGGCAATCATTCCGGTCATTGCTGTTCCCGCTCAAGCGGATGCAGCGACGTCAGGGGCCATGAAGCCGAGTGGAATACTCAGCTGCCCTGGTGATGGCGAAATAACTGCGTTCGATCGTTGTACGACGTTGTCCAACGGAATTCTTCTCATCAACAATGGCGAGACTGCGGCCCACGTTGAGTACGACAAGACCGGCGGCAGTTCAATCAGTGCGAGACTCGGGTACGAGTCCGGTGGTACCAATCACTATGCCTCGTACGAGACCATGACCACCTCTGGTGAAATCTACCAGGAGGACTTCTCTTTTTCGGCCAACTGCAGCACGCACGAAGGTTTGCTGAACCAAAGCACAGGAAGCCTTTTCACGACCCCGCCGGCGGACTCCTGCTGACATCTGTCCTTGGGTGGCCGCGCGGAGCTGAATTTCGCGCGGCCCACCGTCGTTGAGTCAATCGTTTCCAGAAAGTCAATCTGTGCTCACAGCAGTTTTTCGCGGCCATGAAACGTTCGTCATATTCGGTGTGCTGATCAGCCTGGTTGTAGGTTTTGCTACCTATAAAATAGCGCGATCAAGGGGAGGTGCTAACATTGCCGCCCCGATTTGGGCGGCTGGCGTGGCGGCCGTTATTCTCCTCACTTCATGGTCCACCGGAGGTACGGCCGGACCGAGTACGTGCGTCATCAACAGAGATCTCGCTGAGCCATTTCTCGGTGAACAAGGTCTTCTGAACTTGGCGATGTTCGTGCCCTTGGGGTTCGTTGGAGTAATTGCTACGGGTCGTTTTCTCCTGCCCGTCTGTAGCATGGTGCTGCTTTCCTTCGGTATCGAGACAGCTCAGGGACTGTTTCCGGCTCTGGGGAGAGCCTGCGACACCAGCGACCTTGAGATGAACGGTATTGGAGTCGTTGTAGGTGCATTGCTCGGCGCGGCTCTGCTGCAACTGTGGCGGAAGAGCCGTAGAACGTCTTCGGTGCGCTCGAAGACCAACTGGGTGGTGGGCGGATCCTACGTGCTCATCGGCGTGATCGCCCTTATGTGGATCAAACCCAACGCGATGGACCGGACCCAAGACATCTCAACTGCGAGCAGCCAGCAGACCCAGGTGGCCGATCGGGTCCTCCGTCAAGCCTTTGACGGGCACTACCATCTCCGGGCCGTCGATTTTGCGCACGGGCCCGACGGGACAGGAACAGTCACGGCTCTTTTTGCCGGTGGCAGTATTGAGATAACGTGGCCCGGCGCTCAGCAAGCGACGGCAAGTCTCGATCCCCTCAACGGTCAGGGGTATCCAGTACCGGGCCGGCCTCAGCATGCCAGCACCTCTTCTGAAGCTCGTCGCATCGCAATTTCCTACGCGCAGGTACACGCCCCCTGGGCGCTGACGGACTCGGTCGTTACGACGTCCCCAGTGGGTCAACACGCCGAGCGTGGATGGATAGTCAGTTGGCGGCGTCACCGTGAGGACGTCTTGATGCCCATGCGCTTGGACATCCAGATCGAACGGACGGGCCGTCTCAGCGCATTTATTATGCGCAAGATCGCTGATCCGCCTCTGCCGCCCACCCATGTAACTCGGCAGAATGCGATCCTCGCTGCCCGATCGCATTCTCCCGGCGGTGCGCAGGCGCACCTGCAGGGCGCCACCCTCCTGGCCAAACAATCGAAAGGGCGATGGATCGTCCAATGGCTCGTCGCGCTGGAAACGCCTGACCAAGACGTCACCGCCTATGTCGATGCTTACTCCGACAAGGTTCTCTCTGTCAGCAGAGTCCTGAAGGTTGCTACAGGCCACTCATGACCCAAGGTGGTAGTAGGTCCGTCCCGGAGGACTCGGTCCCCCGCTTCGGCGGAACCGGAGCAACCGGACAGCCGGAGCAACCGGCGCAACCGGCGGGACCAGAAGAACCGAATGAACCGGAGGAAAACCACTCGCCCGCCGAGCGAGCCGTGGGATAGGCAGGCGGCATGAGCGAGGAACGATACGAGGTACGGCCGTTGCGGGAGCACGAGTTCGCGGCGTGGGTTCGTACCGTCGGCGGCAGTTACGGCGTCGACCGGGACGAGGCGGACGTCGCCCGGGAACGTGCCGCCACCGAACTGGACCGCGCGCTCGGGGCGTTCGACGGCGACGAACCGGTGGGCGGGACGACGGCGCACAGCCGGCTCATGGCGGTGCCCGGGGCGGTCGCGCCGGTCGCCGGGGTCACGAGCGTCGGAGTCGCCCCCACGCACCGGCGGCGGGGCGTCCTGACCGCGCTGATGCGGCGCCAGTTGACCGACGTGTACGAGTCCGGCGCCGAGCCGGTCGCCGCGCTGCGCCCCTCCGAGGCGGCGATCTACGGCCGCTTCGGGTACGGGCTCGCCTCGCGCGGTGCGATCATCCGGCTCGACACCCGGACGGCCCGGCTGCGGCCCGGTGCCGGGACCGGCGACGGCCGGGTGCGGTTGCTGGCGGAGCGGGAGGCGCGTCCGCTGCTGGAGCGGGTCTACGCCGCCGCCATGCCGGAACTGCCCGGCTGGCCGGATCGCGCCGCCCGGTTCTGGGACGCCCGGCTGGGCGACGACCCCGGCTCCCGGGCCGGCGCGAGCGCGCTGCGGTACGCGGTCCACCGCGACGGTGCCGGCACCCCGACCGGCTACGCGCTCTACCGGTACGCGCAGGAGGGCGAGGACGCGGTCGTCCGCGTCGTGGAGCTGGCCACCACGACCCGCGAGGCGTACGCCGCCCTGTGGGAGTTCCTGATCGGCGTCGACCTGTACCCGGTCGTGTCCTACGAGGGCGCGCTCGACGAGGCGTTGCCGCACCTGCTGACCGATCCGCGCGCCGCGCACACCGTCGCGGAGGACCGGCTGTGGGTGCGACTGGTCGACGTGGAACGGGCGCTGGCCGCCCGCCGGTACGCGGTGCCGCTGGACGTCGTGCTGGAGGTGGCGGACCCGTTCTGCCCGTGGAACGCCGGGCGCTTCCGGCTGTCGGCCGACGGCACCGGGGCGTCCTGCCACCGCACCTCGGCGGCGGCTGATCTCCGGTTGTCCGCCGCCGAGTTGGGGGCCGCCTACCTCGGCGGCACCTCGCCGGCGACGCTGGGCCGCGCCGGACTGGCCGAGGAACTGCGGCCGGGCACCCTGCGCCGGTGCGCACTCGCGTTCCGCGGCGAACGGGAGCCGTACTACCCGGGTGGCTGGGCGTACCCGGCGTACTGACCGATGAGGTGGTGGGGGCGCCGGCCGACGGTGACCCGCGAAGCGGCCGCCGTCCCCGGTCAGCGTTGGCGTCGGACGAACGCGTTGACGATGGCGTCGGTGAAGTCGCGGCCGATGGGTCCGTCCGTGACCAGGACGCGGTAGTAGAGCGGTCCGACGAGCTGGTCGGTCTCGGTGGCGATGTCGAGGTCGGCGGGCAACTGGCCGCGGGCGACGGCGCGTTCGAGCGGCAGGCGGTCGCGGCGGCGCTGTTCGTCGAGGTACCGGGCGCGGAAGTGCCCGGCGAACACCGGGTCGTGCTGCGCCTGGGCGATCAGCGCCTTCAGTACCGCTCCGGGGTCCGAACCGCCCAGGAAGTCGGCGAGTCGACGCAGGTGGTCGCGCAGGTCGCGGTCGAGGTCGCCGTGGTCCGGCGGTGTCAGCTCCTCGGCCGCGTCGGTCAGGAAGGCGTCGAGGAGGACCTCGGTCTTGGTGCTCCACCAGCGGTAGACGGTCTGCTTGGCGACCCCGGCCCGCGTCGCGATGCCCTCCATCGTGACGGCCGCGAAGCCCTTCTCGACGAGCAGGCCGTCGGCCGCCTCCAGCACCGCCAGCCTGGCCTGTTCGCTGCGTCCGTGCCGGTTGCCGTGATGGCGCGGCCCGTTCTCCGCGTCCGTGCTCCGCTCGGCGGCCGTTCCGGTCGATCCCATGTCGCCTCCCTTCGGTCCGGTGTCGCCTCCCCGGTCCCAGGATAGCCGGGAACGCCTAGACAAGACGCAACGGTGTGTCTAGCCTAGGTGGCATGACCTTCACCAACACGCTCACCGACCCGCGGGTCGGGACCACCCTCAGCCGGATGTTCGCGGCGGCCGCCGACGACGACTTCGCCGCGGCCGGCATCGCGGACCGCCCCGGCGGCTTCGCGGCGATGTCACCGCAGGAGCAGGCCGACGCCGCCGCGCGGATCTACATGCCGATCTCCGCCGCGGGCGGCCAGTTGCTCTACAGCCTGGTCCGGGCCGTACGCCCGGCCACCGTCGTCGAGTTCGGCACGTCGTTCGGCATCTCCACGCTGCACCTGGCCGCCGCCGTGCGGGACAACGGCACCGGGCGGGTCGTCAGCACGGAACTGAACGCGGACAAGGCCGCCGCCGCTCGCCGCGCCTTCGCCGAGACCGGCCTGGACGACGTGGTCACCGTGCTCGAAGGGGACGCGCGCGAGACCCTCGCCGATCTCGACGCCGGCGCGGACTTCGTCCTGCTCGACGGCTGGAAGGACCTGTGCCTGCCGGTGCTGCGCCTGCTGGAGCCGCGCCTGGCACCCGGCACGCTCGTCGTCGCCGACGACGTCGAGCTGGACGGCCTGCGGCCCTACCTGGACTACGTACGCGATCCGGCGAACGGCTACCAGAGCGTGACGTTCCCCGTCGAGGACGGCATGGAGATCAGCTGCCGCCTGTGACCTGCGGTCGGGCCCGGGGTCGCACCCTGAGGCGTGCCCGGGGTCGCACCCGGCCGCCCGTCCCGCCGACGACTCCGGCGCGGGACCGCGGCGTTGGCGCTCATCGCACCGCTGTCCCGGCCGGGGGCCGGTGGCGGCAGCGGCAGCGGTGCGGGGGCCGGCCGCCTGTGGGGCGCCGGCGGGCGACGATGCGGCGGCGGGTTCCGCCGTACCGACGACCCGCGTCACGGCTCGGCGGCCGACGCGGCACCCGGCTCAGTGAATCCGCCCCGGGCTTGCCCAACTCGCCAACTCCGGCGCGAAACTTGACGCAATCACGCACACGCCCCGCGCTCTCCCGGACGACTGAACATGACGCAGCGTCAGATCAGTGCACGCGGAAACGTTGGCGCGGACCGCTCGCCGGTACGGGGGGCCCGCCGGTGTGTTCGGCGTGCTGATCGCGGTCCGGTCCGGCGGACTTCGCAACGGCCCGGCGGAGTGGGCGGGTTCGGTGCCGGAGGATGAGGTCACCGACCGACCGAGCAGCAACTCCCCGACCGGCGGCACGCGTTCGTCGCCGCCGCCGGAGTGCTCCGCCGCCGGGTGCGCCGCCTCCGGGCGCTGAAGACGCCCCTGCCGAGGATGCCCGCCGGGTGCGTCGCCTCCGGGCGCTGAGGACGCCTCCGCCGAGCGCACCCACCGCATGCGTCGCCTCCCGGCGCTGAGGACGCTCCCCCCGGAGGCCCTGCTCTCCGCTGAGGTCGCCTCCCCGTAGCCGCCTCCGCTGAGGTCGCCCGCTGCGTGCGTCGCCTCCGGGTGCTGAGGACGCCTCCGCCGAGCGCGCCCGCCGCATGCGTCGCCTCCCGCCGCTGAAGACGCTCCCCCCGGAGGTCCTGTTCTCCGCTGAGGACGCCTCCCCGTAGCCGCCTCCGCCGAGGTCGCCCGCTGCGTGCGTCGCCTCCCGCCGCCGGAGGCACGCCCCGCCGAGGACGCCTCCCCCAGAAGCCCCCACCGCCGGAGGCGCTTCCGCCGAAGACGCCTCCCGCCGCCGAAGCCGCCTCCCCCAGAAGCCCCCACCGCCGGAGGCGTTTCCGCCGAAGACGCCTCCCGCCGCCGAAGCCGCCTCCCCCAGAAGCCCCCACCGCCGGAGGCGTTTCCGCCGAAGACGCCTCCCGCCCCCGAAGTCGCCTCCCCCAGAAGCCCCCACCGCCGGAGGCGTTTCCGCCGAAGACGCCTCCCGCCGCCGAAGCCGCCTCCCCCAGAAGCCCCCACCGCCGGAGGCGCTTCCGCCGGAGGCGCTTCCTCCGGAGGCGTTCCGTTCAGACCGCCACCTCCCCCAACCGGTTCGCCAACCCCACGTCCGCCTGCGCGTACTGCCGCGCGCACCTCGTGGGCGACAGCGGTACCTGGCGCATTCCCCTCGGTGGGGAGGCCGGCGTCATGCGGCGGACCGTCGCCGCGTCGTGGACGGCTTCCAGTTCGGCCCAGACGATCTTGCCGCCGGTGGCGGGGCGGGCCACGCCGTACCGCTTGCTCAGGGCGTCGACGATGGTCAGCCCGCGGCCGCCCTCGTCGGTGGCGTTGTCGGTCGGCGGCGGCTCCACCGCCTTCTCGCTGTCGCAGTCCCACACCTCGACGAACAGCGACCGGTCCATCAGGCGCACCTGAACGCCGAGGATCGCCAGGTCGTCGAGGTCGGCGTAGGCGGGGTGGGGTTCGAGGGTGCCGGTGGCCTTGACGGCGTTGGTGACGAGTTCCGAGACGATGAGTTCCGCGTCGTCCACGAGGTCGGACAGTAACCAGCAGCGAAGCGTGTGGTTGACGAACATGCGTGCGCAGCGCGGCGCGGTGGCCGTCGCGGCGAACTTCAGGCGGCTGACGAGCAGGTGCATGGTGATCACTCCCCGGTCGGATGCGGGTCAGGCGGAGAGCGCCGGCGACTGCGGCGTGCGGGCGAGTTCGGCTTCGAGGTCGACGAGCGTGTACGTCTCCAGCCGCACGACCAGCTGTGCGGCCTCCATCCACCGCACCCGCGGGTCCTCGAACGACAAGGTCTCCGCGCCGAACCGCTTCGGCCCCTGGCGCCCGGGCAGGTACGAGATGCCGTTGACCCCGTACAGCCTCGGCGCCCGCGCGCGCAGCGCCACGTAGTGGTCGCGCAGGTGCGGGCAGACCTGGGTCGACGTCCCCGCGCACGGCAGGCACAGCGGCGGGTGCGTGGTGTGGATCGGCGCCGGCCACGGCGCGTGCTCGTACTCGTCGCGGCCCAGCAGGAACAGCACGCCGTCCCGCGTGACCTCCCGCGCGGTCGACCCGCCGCACACCTGGCAGCGCAGTCCGCCCATCGCCCGCCGCTGCCGCAGGAAGTGGACCTGGCCGTACTCCGGCCGCCCGCGCCCCGGACGGTTCGTCACCCGCCGCCACAGCACGCCGAACGCGTCCCGGTCCCGAGGCCGTTCGTTCGCGTACCCGATCCCCGACCCCCGCCGGACCACCCGCGGCGACCCGATCTCCTCCGCGCTCCACGCCGCGATGTACGGAACCTTCTGCTGGAGCCGCAGCGACGCGATCAACGGCGCTTCCTCCCCAACAACCGTTTCCGGCACGGAGGTTGACGCGGAGCTCGGCGGAACGGACGCGGTGCTGGCCGGGGCGGGGGGAGGAGGCGGGGTTGTGGATCGGGTGAATGCCATGGCGTTTCCCTGCGTCGATTTACTGCAACTGGTTCACTGTGTGTATCGACAGAGTCGCGCTCGGCCTCAGCTATCTCCAGCGAGACATGTTGCGACTTCGAGAACGGGAGGCAAGGGGCATATGCCAGCACGATCCAGGGAGTTGCGGCCCGACCGCTCGGCGCGGGACCTGTTCGGGGCGGAGATGCGGCGATATCGGGAACAGGAGTGCATGAGCCTCGAACGGCTGGGCGGCATCGTCGGGTTCAGCAAGAGCGTGCTGTCCCGGGTGGAGACGGCCGACGCGATGATGGCGCCGGATCTTCCCTCGAAACTGGACGCAACGTTCCACACCGAGGGGCTGTTCGAGAAGCTCTACGCGCTCGCGAAGAACGAGATCCATCCGGACCGGTACCGGCGACGGATGGAGTTGGAGCGCCGGGCGGTCGCCATCGAGGTCCTGGCGGGGCACATCGTGCCGGGGCTGGTGCAGACGGAGGGTTACGCGCGAGAGTTGTTCCGCATTGGCAACCCCTCCGCGAAGCCGGACGAGATCGAGCACAAGGTAGACGTTCGGGAGGGACGGAAGGACATCTTCGAGCGCGACCCGCAGCCGTTCCTGGGCATGATCCTGGACGAGGCGGTGCTGCGACGGCCGATTGGTGGGCCCGACGTCATGCGGGCGCAACTGGCCTCATTGCTGGAGCTGGTGGACGCGCCCAACAGCCTCGTGCAGGTCATGCCGTTCAATCACGGCGGGCATGCCCTGATGGGTGGCACGTTGAACCTGCTCACCCTCGATGACGGAACAGCCGTCGCCTACGAGGAGAGCATTGGCTCAGGGACTCTGTTTGAGGACAAGGAGAGCGTCACCACCCGCCGCCGGGCCTACGATCGTCTGAGGGCGTACGCCCTGAGCCCGTGTGAGACGGGTGCTCTTATTCAAGACGTGATGGAGGCCTTGCCGAGATGAACACCCCGGACCTGTCCCACGCGACGTGGCGTAAGTCCTCGTACTCCAACGCGGACGGAGGCGACTGCGTCGAATGGACGCCGGAGTTCGCCGCGTCGGGTGTCGTTCCGGTCCGTGACAGCAAGAACCCCTCGGGCCCGGCGCTGGCGTTCTCGGCGGACGGCTGGACCGCGTTCGTCGGTGCCGTGGCCGCGGGGGAGTTCGGCGCCGTCTGAGCGCGGCCGCGCAGCCGGTCGTCGCGGTCGACGCGAGCCTCCGCATGGCCGGTTGCGGCCGGTGCGGAGGCTTCGTCGTTCATGCGGTGGTCTGCGCCGGTCGCGCGCCGGGTAGGCACGGCTCAGGACGTACGGGCCAGCTGGACGCGCTGACGGAGGCCGAGATGAACACCCTGAACCTGTCCGACGTGACGTGGCGGAAGTCCTCGCACAGCAATGGCGATGGCGGCGACTGCGTCGAGTGGGCCCCGGAGTTCGCACTGACGGGCGTGGTGGCAGTCCGCGACAGCAAGAACCCGACGGGCCCGGTACTGGCGTTCCCCACGGAAGGCTGGACAGCGTTCGTGGACGCGGTGGCAGCGGGGGAGCTGGGAGAGGTGTGAGGTTGTGCTGTGCATGGGGTGGCACTGTGCACGGGGTGAGGCGGTGCCGGCGTCGTCCTCGCGAGGCCCGGGTCTCGCCACGCCGTTCACCGTCCGCTCTGATCCGCTCACGGCGCGGCCCGTTATGCTCTCGGCCCATGACCTGGACGACCATGCGGCTTCCCATTTCAGTCAAAGGTGTCGTTATTGAGGAGGACAAGGTCTGGCTCAGGAGGAACGAGCGGGGTGAATGGGAGTTGCCCGGCGGAAAACTGGATCCGGGCGAGCAGCCGCTGGAGACCGTCGAACGGGAACTCTTCGAGGAATTGGGCATGAGTGTCCGCCCCGTGATGCCTGTCCACGCCTATCGGCACACCATCCCTGGCTCGCCGGACGAGGAGGACGGGGTGCTGGTGCTCTCTTATCTCTGTGAACTGCGCGCCGCATCAGGTGAGTTCGAATCACGGGGCGAAGGCGGTGCCGCGAGGTTCGCCAAGTTCCCCTGTGCCGAGTTGCAGACGCTGAACATGCCCGCGTTTTACAGCGAGGCGATCCGTTTCGCGGCCGCCGCGTCGGGGACGCTTTGCTGACGTGTCGTACCCCGGACCTGTTCAGTTCTGAGGGCGCATCTGTCGCCAGGAGTTGATGGTCCGCTTGTAGGCGTCCGGCATCCTGAGGCCGGGGATCTCCTCGTACGGGACGAGCCTGAGTTCCTTGTGCTCGTGCGAAATCCTCGGCTGCCGGCTCCCCAGGTAGCGCGCGCCGTAGCTGACCACGAAGACATGCCGGTGCGGAAAGATCTCGCACCCCGCGTGGGTCACGCGGGTCCGGCACCTCGGCCAGCCTCTCCAGCAGGCCCGGGACCTCCTCGGGTCCGGCCTGCGGATTCTCGCGCAGTTGGTCAAGGGCAGGCGGGATCAGAGATGATGCGTCGGCAGGCACGGTCTTCCACTCGGATCACGGGGCGTAGAGAACTCCATGATCTTGGAAGCCGTGCCTGTCACGTTACGAGAGCGCCACTGAGCCGGCAGTTCGCCACGAACCGGACGTCACGCGACTACGCCGAAGCCCTGACCACTTCGACGCCCGTGAACCTATTGGAAAACTGCGATGGCCCACGTAACCGTCGGGTCCACTGCGATCGAGATGGTGAGCGGGGTGGTACTAGCGACATCCTGTTCGCTGTTCACGGAGACATTTCCGGCCTGGCAGGTGGAGGACCAGGAATTGTGATAGGAGAGCTTTCCGCCGATCTTCCCCGCGCCATAGCAGGCAATCTTGACAATATACTTTCCCGGCTTGAGATCAAGTTTGGGGCTGTTCCATCCGGCCCCCCTCTCACCGTGGGAAATAACGGGCTTTCCCTCCCCGGTGACGACCTGTGTCAGCAGTTCACTCTTCGTTGGAGCGGGAAGCGTGGAACTGGGCGTAGGTGTCGCATGCGTCGGGCTCGGATGCGGTGATGAAGAAGTTCCGCATCCCGCTGTAAGCGCGGCGACAATGGCAATGAGCGCCGCGGTTTTCATCCCCGTGGTTTTCATGAATCTCCGGTCCATTGACGACGGGACCCCGCATATTACCGCGGAGCCCCGTCTGTGTTTTTTGCGGATTGGCAGCTGTCAGCTACTGGTCTCCCAGTACTTCCAGCCCGTGGTGGTGGTGGGAAGGATCGCGGTCCCGGACGCCTGGGTCGTGGTGGTGCAGCTCCCGCTCGTCACCCACTTCTTCCAGCTGAACTTGTAGCCGTAGGAACCATACTGAAGGTTCCCGTACTTGTTGCTGGTGATGTTGTGCGAGTAGGTGTGGCCGGTGGTGACCGTCGTGCTGCCGGTGACCGAGGCACTGATGTCGATCTTGGCCTCATCGGTCAGGACACCGAGGCTGACGTCCGCCTTGTCGCCGACACTGACGCTGAACGTGCCACTGATGGTCTTCGCCGAGGTGACCGTCTCGGAAATGGTCCCGCCGGGGCCGGCCTTCCACGCCGCCGAACCGCTCATGAAGTAGGACGTGGTGGAGCTGATGGTAATCCCACTGTCAGAAACACAGCCGTGCGGTTTGACCAGACCGGTCTCAGCGGCATAGCTGGGCACCGAGCACCCGAGGCTTCCGAGAGCCACGATACCCGCGATGAAACTCACTCTTTTAGCGAGCATAATTCCCCCCTTCAGTCATGGGGGGATGCACCGCCTCCGCAGCACACATAAAAATCCCACGCATATTGGCAATGCATTTCCCCCCAGGAAACGACTCGAACGACTCTACATGATCATCAGCCATGTCCGCGACAAGTTTTGGAAGAGTGACACAGGCCACACAACCCGCATATTCTGACGGCCCTTTATATCTGTCGCATCCTGCGCCGCTGCGTCATGGCATGTGCCGGGGCGGCCGGGCAACCAAACCGGGCGCGTAGGTCGACACGTACCGCTCGTTCGCCCGGGCCAGGTCAGTACGAACAGGTCAGGGGCCGGACACCCGATGGCCCGGCGCGTCACCGGCGTAGGCATTCAACGCGGCGTTCAGTAAGGCCCTGTTACCGGCAACGATGAATCGCATGCGATCGTCCGGGCCGGTGAGGTACGGGACGGGCGATCCATCGGGCTGGGCGGCCACTGCTCCGGCGGTCCGGGCGAAGTGCAGCCCCGGAATATAGTCGCGCGGGGGAAAGCCTTTATGGAGTTCCAGGGCCAGGTCGCACTGCCCGGAGCCGACTTTGGCCAGGTCGAGAGGGCCACCGTAGTTCAGAGTGAGCCGAGGCGGGGTCCGGCAGATTCGGCGGAATGCCGCGGAGGCCATACGGCTTTCGGTGGCCGAATAAGTGACCAGGAACGCGTCGGAGAGGGCGGTCGTCCCGGACGGAACCACAGGCTTTCCGTTCCTGGTCGCTTCACCGTCCGAGGCGGCATACTGCACGTTGGTGAAGACCTCCAGAATCCTGGACAGGACGGGGGAGTTGTCCTCGCTGCGCAGAATGGTCACAGCCACGCTGGCCAACGGGTATCCACGGGCCAGCATGCTCGACCCGTCCAGCGGATCGACGATGATGGTGAAGTCCTGATCGTGCCCGATGTCAACGGGGGCGGATTCCTCGCTGTTGAAGCGGAATCCCAGGCCCGTGGACTTCAGATACGTGAGAATGGCGCTCTCGGAGAAGACGTCGAAACTGTGTGTCGTGTCGCCGTCGTCGCGGACACGCAAGGAGCCCAGCCCGTCGTACTCTCGGACGCGTCGCCTCATTTCCTTGCCGATATCGCCCAGCACCTCGGCAAGACCGCTGTCGACCTTGCGCATGACGTTCTCGAGCAGAGTCAAATTCCTAGCTTTCTTGCTGTGATGATGACGACCGAATAATGGTCACCCTCGCGCCATTCTGTCAGCCGGGGAAGTCTTTCGCCCGATAACCGGCCGAGGGGCTTGTGCAACGGCTCGGACACGGTCACCCGCATCCCTTGTGCCCGGAGCGCCGCGACCGTTCGCTCGACGTCCAGAAAGGTGAAGTGGGTGAACATCAGGGCGCCGCCCGCCGAGACCAGTCGAGTCCCGTCCTCGCACAGCCAGTCTATGAGGCTCCGCCCGTCGCGCCCGCCGTCATTTGCAAGGGCCACCCAATCGGCAGGTCGCGGGTCGGCCGACGCGGGTAGTTGCGGCGGATTGCAGACGACCAAGTCGTATTCGCCCCTCCCGTCGAGTTCGCGCATGTCGGCCACTATCCCGTTGATTCGGTCATGGACCCCGTTGGCGTAGGCATTGTGCAAACAGCACGTTACTGCATGCGGGTTCATATCGACGGCTGTTACGGAAGCTCCCCCACGAGCAAGTCGAAGCGGGAGGAGGCCGGCGCCACACCCGGCCACGAGCACGCGTTCGGCCCGCTGGTCGACCGCTAGATCGCTCAGCCACACGGTGTCCTCGCCCGGCTCCTGAACACGATCGTCAAGTCTTATGAGGAGATCGTCGTGAACGGCAAATTTAGACAGACTTGACACCCTGCACCTTCTCACCGCTCTCTGCGTATCGGTTGGCAGATATTCGTTGGCGGATCCTCGGTCCGCATCCCAGGCGACTCGTACGCGCTCTCGCCGCGCAGCCAGTAGTTGGTGGAGCAGTTGACACAGGTCGATTTGTAACAACGGCGGCAGACGACCCGTCCTGTGGGATAACAGTCCCGGAGTCGATAGCGAAAATAGAGGCGTCGCGCGCAGAAGTGATTATCGCAAACATAAGGAACGACCAAGCCGCTCCGATAGGAGGAGACGACAAAGAGGCCGAGCAAGAGGAAGGTCAGACCCATGATCAGAAAATAGTAGCCGGCATTCTCCCAGGGAATGCTGATGCGATGCGGATCCAGAAGAATGCAGAGCAGAAAATACAGTACTCCTATTGTGCTTGTTCCCATGACGGAAGCGAGGAGTGTGAATCCGATGTCGCGACGCCTGGCATAAAGGGTATGCCGATCGAAAACGGTGAGTTCGGCGCCTGCGGAAAAGAAGGGCACGATGAGTGCAAACAGGATGGACCAGTAGTTGGCCAGGTCGCCCGACGAATGACTTTTGGCCTGAAGTAGCGTCAGCATCAGCCAAGCGGCGAGGAACGTCAGGCCGCCGAGTACGACACTCGATGCGGACCTGAGCAAGGGGCGGGACGGGTCTTCGATGAAGCCGTAGAGCAAGTCGTGGCGCGCAGCGGGAGGGTACATGATTGTCGTGCTCGTCAGACCCGCCGAGGACCGGGCTGGGAAGGCGAGCGCGTAATTTCCCTTGGTGAAGCAGGTGACCGACCCTGACTTTCTTCTGATTTCCAGGCGGACGGCCGGTGCAGAAATCAGCCACTCGATGCGCAGGCCGATCACAGACCGATTGACCGGGGCACGTTCCGGGAGGGGAAACTGAAGGTTGAGCGATGCGAACGATACGCGGGTCATGGATCCCAGCGTATCCGTGCTGGAGGAGTCCGTACTTCGCAGGCGGATGGTGGAACCCGTGTCATCGTGGATGATGCTCAGGATCTGATTGCCCGAGTCGACCTGCGGGTTGTGCATGTCGAGAGACCACGCATGCGGCGATCCGAGGATCGTCAACTCTCGGCCGGACGTCCAGCAGCGAGATAATCGAACGATAGGGATTTCCCTCCCTACATTCGCGGGTATGGCCTGCTGTGGCAGGTGCAGGGTCAGCGTTGACATGCCGCCGAAATCGGTCAGATCCAATTCGAGGGAGCATGCGTTGCGCCACTTCGGAAGCAAGCGGTTGAGGCGTTCGTAGTATCTTGCGTAACCAGTATTTCGGGACATCCCGCCCCCGGGAGGGTTGAAGGTCTGCCGGCCTCCTGCAGCAGCCTCAGGATGCATGTCCGGCGGTAAGCACGGAAGTGTTTTACCGGCCTCGGCGGAGGACCGCCCCATCCGACCGGTGCGGGCGGCGTATGCGGTGGGGCTCGGCGGGGGCCGTTCATGCTCACGATGGTGGCGTGTTCGTGGCCGTCGACACCGGCCCCGGCCCGGACCGGCTCGCGACGGGCGGTCGGGCCGGGCCGGTGATCATCGCCGATCGCCGGAGATGAGTGGTGGTCGGGGGTGATCCCAGGATGGTGAGGTGGTCGGCGGACGGTGAGGTGCCAGCAGACGGTCAGCGGATGATCAGCAGACGATGAGCAGACCCGTCACCGCGTAGCAGTACACCGTCGCCGTGTCGTTCGCCGCGTTCGGGTCGGCGGGGGAGGAGGCGGTGCGGGTGGTGGTCACCGGGAAGTGCAGGCCCACGGCACCGGTGCCGAAGTGCACGGTGAAGGCGCGGCTCACCGCTTGGCCGGTCCCGACGCCGCCGAGCGCGCACGTCACCGTGTGGGCCGCGGCGCTGTACGAACAGCCCGACGGCAGGCCGGCCACACTGTCGGCGGTCGTGGGTATCTGCGTCGTCAGCACCACGCCGGTCGCTGCCGCCGGGCCGTTGTCCGTCGCCGTGTTGGTGACGGTGACCGTTCCGAGCCCCAAGGCACTCGTCACCGTCGCGCCCACCGCCACGTCCGCACCGCCCGCCGCTCCCGCCCTGACCTGCCCCGGCGCCGGCGCGGCGTCCGACACCCCGCTCACCCCGAGGACCAGGACCGCGGTCATGGCACCCACCGCCGGGCCGATCAGCTTCCCGGACGTCAACGCTCTGCCGTGCACAAGCGACTCCTTCATGGTGGACCGCCTCGTTGCCCTTGCTCCTGGGACCCGGATCGGCCGGAGGACGAGGCGCAGACGCGTGCGGTGCGACCGCCGCGTGAGACGTGTGCGGTGCGTGCGGTGCGTGCGACGCCGCGCGTACGAGTAGTTACCCACGCGGAACGCCCACCGGCGAGGCGGTATCCGGTCAGCTGAAGGCGCCGAGGAGGGAGGCGGCTTGATCGCACCGGTGCTGGGCGGTGGCCCGAAACGATGAGCACTCCCCAGCGTTATGCAGTGTGCTGCCACGCCTGGGGCGGGCAGCCGTCGCACACAGCGGTGCTGCGACGACCGGCCTTCACGGAGTGGGGGGACATGGAGGACGTCGACGAGGCTGTCGCGGCAGCCGTCCAGGAGGGCCGTCGTACCGGCGAACTGCGCCTGTCCCACATGGGTCTGACGTCTCTGCCCGATGCGCTCGGCAGTCTGACGAACCTCACCAGGCTGGACCTGTCCATGAACGGGCTGACCGTGTTGCCCGATTTCCTCGGCGACCTGACCAACCTCACCAGCCTGGGCCTGTCGGGGAACGAGTTGACCGACCTGCCCGACTCCCTGGGCCAGCTCGCCCGCCTCGACTTACTGGCGCTGGCGGGGAATCCATGGGTCGGCCTTCCTCCGGAGGTGCGCACTCAGGGGGCCCGTGCGGTGACGGCCTACCTCCGGGAGCGGGCCGCCTCCGGGAGCGAACGGCTGTGGCGGTCGAAGCTGTTGATCGTGGGGGAGGCGACGGTCGGGAAGACCTCGTTGTTCAAGCGGTTGACGGACGGTGAGTACGACCGGGCGGAACCGCAGACCCACGGCGTGCACGTCGAGGACGTCGAGTTGGAGCACCCGGACCGTCCCGGGGTGGTGATGCGGCTGAGCGCCTGGGACTTCGGCGGTCAACTGGAGTACCGCGCCACCCAGCGCTTCTACCTGACGGAACGCTCGCTCTTCGTCCTCGTGTGGAACGCGCGGGCCCGGTGGCGGGACGGGAAGCTGCTGGCGTGGCTCGACTCGATCACGGCGCGCGCGCCCCACGCACCCGTGCTGGTGGTGGCCACCCACGCCGACGACGCGTCCGCGGCGACGCTGCCGGAGGACCTGCGGACCACCTACCCGGGCGTCGTCGGGATCCACGAGGTGGACTCCCGGACGGGCCGGGGCATCGACGCGCTGCGGGAGGCGATCCGCACGCACGCGGCGGCGCTGCCGCTCATGGGGGCGGAGTGGCCCCGGGCGTGGGCCCGGTCGGCGGACGCGGTGCGGGCGTTGCCCGGTGTCCGCGTCGGCATCGGCGAGGCGAACGAGGTCCTGGCCGCCGCCGGTGTGACGCGGCCGGACGCTCAGGAGACGGTGATGAGGGCGCTGCACGACCTGGGGGACGTCGTGCACTTCCGGGACGACCGGGAACTCGCGTCCACGGTCGTGCTGAAGCCGACGTGGCTGGACGGCCGGATCACCGCCGTCCTGGACAGCGAACCGGTCGCGCGCGGCCGCGGCCTGCTCGGTCGCGACGAGGCCAAGCGGCTGTGGGGGGAGCGGGAACCGGACCTGATCGACCTGCTGCCGCGGATGATGGAGCGCTTCGACCTCGCCTACCGGGTCGGCGATCCGGACAGCAGCGGCGATGTCGCGCTGATCGTCGAGCGGCTGGCCGACGCCCGCCCGGACGACGTGGAGAAGGAGTGGGCGCGCGCCGGTGAGCCGCCGGAGTCGGTGGAGGTCGGTTACGCGTTCCGGCTGCGCTCGCGGCAGGCCGGCATCCCCAGCTGGTTCATCGCCCGCATGCACCGCTACACCACGGGCCTGCACTGGAGCCGCGGCGTGCTGCTGCACGACCGGGACCCCGAGCACCCGGCCTGGGCCCTGGTCGAGGACGACGACAGCGACCGGCCGACCGTCTCCATCCGGGTGCGCGGCCGGTTCCCGGTCTCCTTCCTCTCCGTCCTGGCCGACGGGTTCAAGCAGATCGTCCAGCAGCGGTACGCCGGCCTGGTCACCGCCACCCTGGTCTCCTGCACCTGCCGTGGCCGGGGCGAACCGTGCGGTCACCACTTCTCGTTCGACGAGCTCATGTACGAGGCCCACGACCGCGCGCCGGACGCCACCCACCAGGTGCGCTGCCAGGTTTCCAGGCAGAAGCTCGACGCCCGCGGCCTGCTGGCCGGCCTGCCCGACAACGGGATGACCCGGAGCCTGCGACGCGTCGAGGAAGCGGTCGCCGAAGGCAGGGCCGATACCCTGCGAGTCCTGGACACCGTGCGGCTGCTCACGAACTCCCGCACACAGGCGGGCGTTCACTGCCCGAGCCTGTTCGACGTCGAGGCCGTGCGCCGCTCCTGGTACGGCGGCCGCCGCGTCCGGGTGCGATTGTGGTGCGAGTGGCCCTACAGCGGTGACAGCGACCTCGGCCTGCCCGGCGGCCCGCACCGGCTGCCGGACGGCGAAGGCGTCTACACCTTCTCCCAACTCCCGCACGGCGTACGGGACTTCCTGCCGTACCTCAAGTTCCTCATCGCCGGGCTGGGGATCCTCGCCCCGGTGGTCACCCCCGGCCTCTTCGGCGCCACGAAGGAGGTCACCGAGCAGGTGCTGCGGGGCCTGGAGACCGGTGACAAACTCCTCGACACGCTGCCCGACCGCTGGCCCGGGCCCGACGGCCGCCCCGGCGACGCGGAACCGCTGTCCCGGCGGGCGATCCTTCCGGCGCACTTCCGCGAACTGCGCAAGGCCCTGGAGGAACTCGACCCCGCCACGCACTGGGGCGGGCTGAACGAGGCCATCCGCCCGGAGGACCAGAGCATCGTCTACCTCTGCCCCGCCCACTACGAGGCCCTGCGGTACCCGTACCGACCTCACGCCGCGCCCGATCCGGCTCCGTACCGACCTCACGCCGCGCCCGATCCGGCTCCGTACCGACCTCACGCCGCGCCCTGATCCCGTTCGTCAACGCGGCCGTTCGCCGACACGCCTGTCCGCCCGTCGGGGCAGAAGACGCTCGCCGAGCGGTGCGCGGACTCAGAACGACACGGTGAGGGAGATGGCGACGATGTTGGCGATGAGGTAGACGCCCGTCGCGATGACGAACACGCGGTTGTTGAAGTGCCGTGCCGCCGGTTGGGCCAGGGGATCGGTCAGCAACTTCATGATGTAGGTGGTGTTGGCGACACCGACCAGTACGTAGAGCAGGCTGATGAAGTGGATCTCTTCGACCAGCGTCACGTTCAGGATGGTGCCCAGCGTCTCGTCGACCGCCCGCAGGTTGAGCATGATCGTGAAGAGCGCGGTACCGAGAATCCCGAGCCGTGCGACCATGGCGACCTCGTTGTCGTTCGACCAGATCAGGAACGAGATCAGGCCGACCAGGAAAGCCACGTAGACCGGCAGGATCTGCTTGACGAAACCGGTGATGTCCTCCCGGGTGAGCTGGAATTCGATCACCAGCTGGGAGTAACGGCTGCTGCCTTCCTGCTTGAGCCGGGGATCGCCGAAGTTCGTCCGGTAGACCGCGTCCACGACACCGATCCGGAACCGCGTGATCCTGAAGTCGGCGGGATCGATTCTGGTGTTGTACGCGGAGTTCTTCACGTCCGCCCGGTAGACGAACCGCGAGTCGTCCAGGGCGTTTTCCTCGACCCGGATCCGGATGGCCTGTTTGTCGAACGGAAAGTTCGTCAGGTCCAGGTTCTGCCGGAAGGTCCCGGACACTTTGACCTGCGTCCAGTACTCGTTGCCCACCTTCTCGCTGGACAGCGAGGTCAGCGACGTGTTCGTCGCGTTGGTGAATTCGAGACGCTGGACGGCGGCAAGGTCCTTGCGCGGGCATACGCTCCACAGCCACAGTTCCGCGTTCACGGTGCGCTCGACCGGATTCACCGCGTAGAGGTCGGTGACGTAGGCCCCGACGCGGCAACTGGGCACGGCCGCGGCGGCGGGCGTGGCGATGATCAGCGTGCTCAGTACCGCGGCGGCCGCTGCGAGCAGGGCGCCCGCTGCCACCCGGAACCCGGCCGGGAGTTCACGTCGGCCGTCCGCCGGCCCGCCGTACGAACGGGGCATACCTGCGAGCCTCCAAGAACACCGGCGGGAGCAGCAGGACTGCCTCAGGGGAACGCTTCCACGCGGGACGATAACCCGGCGGCCGGGGCAGGATCGCGATCCCGGCGGCCCACCCCCGCAGACCGGCTCAGGATGCACCCGTTCGGCCCACGCGCGGGGCCCACGCCGACCCCGATGACCGTGAACGCGAGACGCCGCCGCCGTCCGGCCCCGGGGTGGGGGTGGACCGGACGGCCGCGGCGCTGGCTGACGCGGCGTGCGATCAGCCGGCGGCGTTGGTGGGGCGGATCAGTCGTTGTCGTTGTTGAAGGCGACCGAGCGCCAGTCGGTCACGCAGCCGAGGTTCATGAAGACCCAGCCGAGGGTGGAGTCGTCGACGACCATCGCGGTGCCGCCGTTCGTGGTGAAGCGGTAGGCGACGGTGGAGGACGGCACGCCGGCGTAGTCGCGCAGCGAACCGCTGCTGAAGTCGCTCGCGCTGTAGTAGTTGTAGTACGCGCCGCACGACGGGTTCGCCGGGTCCACGGTGATGGCCGTGCCGCCGTCGACCACGTGCGGGGCGCCGTTGAAGTTGTAGCCGAACGAGCGGCGGTGGCTCATCGCGTCCTGGGTCGCGGTGCTGCACGAGTCGCTCGCCGTGCCGGTGGGCGACGAGCTGAGCGCGGCCGGCGGTATCCAGCCGCACAGGTTGACGTCGCCGTGGTCGCGGCCCCAGTGGTAGTCGTCGGAGGCGGTCGAGGACACGTCGAACGACGAGCCGGCCATCGCGGTGCCGATGAAGTAGCCGCAGATCTTGTTCTGGATCCAGGTGCCGGCCGGCACGGTCCCGCTGTTGTTGCAGACCGCGGGCTTGGGGGAGTTCGGCTGGATCGTGTAGGTGTTCACCGCGTCAGCCGGTGCCTGGCCGAGCACCAGCACCGCCGCGGCGGCCGCCGCGGTCGCGACGCCTTGCACTATGCGCTTCACGAGTACTCCAGTGGGGGGTCCGATGGGGGGAGACGTAGGGTGAGCGGGCGCGTTTCGCGGCGATTCGGTACGTCGGAGTCAACTGCCGCTTTCCGCACGGCCGTTGTCCTCCGGATGCCCGGGAGTGCCGCTGAGCGCTGCGACGTTACCGCCGCCCCCCGTTGCTGTACAGGTGTCCAGGAAGTTGCCGGTCGCCGCTCCGGAACACCGCCGCGGTGGCGTCCGCACGGGGGCGTCCGCACGGGGGCCGGCGCCGGACCGACCGGGGAGGGGAGATGAACGGTGACGGGAAACCCTGATGAGGGCGCGGTGCTTGCCGGCGGGGCGGGTTCGGTGGTTGGCGGTGCGGTGGCCGGCGGCGCGGGTTCGGTTGGCGGTGAGGTTGCTGGCGGGGCCGGTGCGGTGGTTGGCGGTGCGGTGGCCGGCGGCGCGAGTCCGGTTGGCGGTGCGGTTGCCGGCGGGACCGGTGAGGTCGCCGGCGGTGCGGCGACTGCCCCCGGCGGCGCATCGCGGAGCGGCGATCCGCGGACCGTGCGGACCCGGGCGCGGTTGCGGGCGGCCCTGCTGACCGCGTGTGCCGGGCGCCCGCTGGAGGAGGTCGGCGTCGCCGAGGTGATCCGGGGCGCCGGGACCGCCCGGGCGACCTTCTACCTCCACTACGACAACCTGCGCGAACTCGCCCTCGACGCCTGCGCCGACCTGGTCCGTACCGCCGTCGACGCCCTGCACACCGGGCCGTTCGGTGCCGAACCGCCGCCCGCGGTCGTCCAGTTGTTCACCTCCATCCACGAACGCGCCGCGCTGCACCGGGGGTTGCTCGGTCCGACCGGCGGCGGCCCGCTCGGCGAACTGCTGCACGCCGAGGTCATGGCCCGTTCCCTCGCCGAACGCCGCCGGCGCCTCCCCGGCGGCAACCGCCACGAGGCCGCCGCGTCCGCCGTCGCCGCCGCGTTCACCGGACTGCTCACCGACTGGCTGCACGGCCGGGTCCCCGGCACCCCAGACCGGCTCGCCCACGACGCCTGGCGGGTGCTGCTCGCCATCCATCACGCCTTCGGATGACGTCCATCACGCCTTCGGATGACGTGTGCGGCCGACCACCCATGAATGGTTCGTGGATGTTCCGTAAGGGGAGCGTCGGGGTTAAGGTCGGCGGTGCACATCTCAGACCTGGGGGCACCATGCGTTACCTGCGACGGCGTATCGTCGCCGCGGTGCTGGCGAGCGGAGTCCTCGCCGGGTGCGGCGGCACGTCCCACCACACTCCGACCGCCCGCGCCGAGGCCGGCCTCACCGGCGCCCCGCGCGGCATCGTCGTCCTCCAGGGCCACCACCTCGACATCCTCGCCAGCCTCACCGGCACGTCGCTGAAGGCGGTGGACGCGGGAACGCGGTCCGCGACCGGGAGTGCGACCGGGAGCGGGAGCGGGGGAACCGGCGTGAGCGTGGGCGCCGTGCTGAACGCCGCCTTCACCACCGGCCGAGCGGCAGCGGTTTCCGCCACCGGATCGCCGTCCCCGTCGACCCCCGCCGCCATGAACGCCCCCGCCTCCGCGGACCCGTCCCGTTCCGCGAACGCCCCCGTTTTCCCGCTCGCCGGAATCCGTCAGCTGTCCGCGCACCTGGTCGCCGGGATACGCGGGGGCGACACGCTCGTCGCGTTCGACCCGGCGCACCCCGGTTCCGTGCGGGCCGTCGCGCCGGCCGGCGACTGGTTCCCCGACCGGGCCGGCACCGGCGCCTGGGCGGTCACCGAGCCCAACGAGCCGGCCGGCGCCTGCCCGGTCGTCCCGCACACCCGCACCCAGATCCCGCGCTACCGCCTCGAACACCGCGACCTCGCGTCCGGCGCGGTGGAGAAGGCGCCGTTCCTGCTGCCCTGCGGAATGCGGCCGGTCGCCGACACCGCGCGGGGCCTGGTGGTGGAGACCGTGCGCCCGAAGACCGCGCCGGTCGCGGGCGCCCTCGTCACCGACGTCCAGCTCGCCGACCCCACGACGCTGCACGTGACCCGTCAACTCGCCCGCTCGGCAACGGTGTTCGACGCGGCCGGCGGCACGTTGCTGATCGACACCCCGGTCTGCTCCGGTGGCCCGTGCGAACGTCCGCTGGTGGTCGACGGCGGTTTCCGCCCCAAGGTCGGCGCCCTGCCGCACGGCGGCGTGCTGGCCGGCGCCGGCGAACTCGACCCCACCGGCCGCTACCTCGCCTCCGCCGACTACACCCCGGGCGGCGGCGGCCGGCTCAGCCTGGTGCTGTGCGACCTGCGCGCCGGCACGGTCAAGGACCTCGGCGCCTACCCCTCCGGCGCCCAGGGCCACGCGGCCGGCCGCCTCCAGACCGACCTGCCGTCGCTCTGGTCCGGCACCCGTTTCCTGTTCGCCGCCCCCGGCACCGGCCGCCTCACCTCGTACGACCCCACCGGCCCCCGCACCGGAACCCGCACCGGCCTGCCCACGACCGCGCCCCTCCAGGTCTGGGGCGCGGCGGGCTGACGGGCGTGTGGACCTGGAGGGCCGCGGGTCCGCGCGCAGGCCGGGAAACGGCTCGGCAAGCCCCGACAGGTCGGCCGGCTCGGCCCCGTCGCCCTCCCGGCGCCGGCGGCCTCGCCCGCGCCGCACCGGGAACAGCCCGTAACCCGGACCCCGAACCCGCCGCTCCGACCCGCTGACGTAGGCCCGCCCACCACTGATCAGTCATACGCGGACCGTAGGCGCGCGGTGCGGCGGGCGCCGGGGAGCGCCCTCACCCCTCGGCCGCGTCCAACGGCTCCGCCTCAGCGCTCCGCCGTGTCCAGCTTGCGCAGCAGCTCGCAGAGGGTGCCGACCTCCGCCTCGGTCAGGGTGGCGAACGCGGCCGGGGGTGCCGCGTACGCCCGTTGCACCCGCTCGGCCAGCCGGCGGCCCTCCTCGGTGAGCACGATGACCTTGACCCGGCGGTCGGTGGGGTGCGACTCGCGGCCGGCCAGTCCGCGCTGCTCAAGGGTGTCGACCAGCGAGGTGACGTAGGAGTTGTCGCAGCCCATCCGGCCCGCCAGGCGGCGCATGGGCAGCGACTCGGTCAGCGGCAGGAAGCGCAGCGCCTTCATGGGGCCGCCCGTCAGCCCGGTCTCGTGCATGATCCGGTGCAGCTCGGCCTCGGTCACCGGGTCGTCGCCGATCGAACGGACCCGCCGCCACGCCTCGGCGGCCAGGTCTTCGACACCAGGAGCGATCGCGTCAGAAGTCACCCGTCCACCATAGCGGGAAGTCGCTGACAGACAGGATGACTGACGGAGTAGATGGCTCAGTGGGTATATGGATGTGTAGGTAGATGATTGACTCACTCAGCGATTATATGTAAGTGTTTTGGGGTGAGTATTCGACGGAATCAGAAGCTGGTCGTGCCCGTGGTGTACGTCGCCGCCATGTTCATGGCCATCATGGACACGACCATCGTCAACGTGGCCCTGCCCACCCTGGGCCGGACCTTCCGCACCCCGCCCGACAGCGTGGACCTGGTGTCCATCGCCTTCCTCGTCAGCCTGGCGGTCTTCATCCCGATCTCCGGCTGGCTGGGGGACCGCGTCGGCGGCCGGCGGGCCCTGCTCGGCGCCATCGGCGTGTTCACGGTGGCCTCGGCGCTGTGCGGTCTGTCCACCGGCATGGGCGAACTGGTCGGGTGCCGCGTCCTTCAGGGGGTGGGCGGCGGCCTGATGACCCCCGTCGGCATGTCCATGCTGTTCCGGGTGTTTCCCCCGGCCGAACGGGTGCGGCTCGCCAGCATCCTCCTCGTCCCCACCGCGCTCGCCCCCGCCTCCGGGCCGGTCCTCGGCGGCCTGTTCACCACCGACCTGTCGTGGCGCTGGGTGTTCTTCGTCAACGTGCCGATCGGCGCGGCCGCCTTCGTCTTCGGCGCCCTGTTCCTCACCGACCACGCGCAGCCCCGCCCCGGCCGCCTCGACGTGCCCGGCTTCGTGCTCTCCGGCCTCGGCCTGGGCTCCGCCATGTTCGGCGTGTCCGAGGGGCCGATCGACGGCTGGTCCAGCGCCCCGGTGCTCGCCGCCCTCGCCGCCGGCGCGGTGCTGCTCGCGGCCATGATCGCCGTCGAACTGCGGACGTCCGACCCGCTCATCGACCTGAGCCTCTTCCGCGACCGCCTGTTCAGCGCCACCACCGGCGTCTTCGTGCTCGGCTCGGTCTCCTTCCTCGGCGCGCTCTACCTGGCCGCCCTGTTCTTCCAGGACGCCCTCGGCATGTCCGCCCTGCGGTCCGGCCTCACCGTCTTCCCGCAGGCGCTTGGCGTCATGGCCGGGTCCCAGATCGTGACGCGGGCGCTGTATCCGCGGTTCGGACCCCGCCGGATCATGGTCGGCGGCCTGCTGGTCGTGGCCGGCATGATGATCCTCATGGCCCGGGTCACCACGGGCACCGACCTGTGGCTGGTGCGTCTGATCATGCTGGGCTTCGGCGTCGGCATGTCGTGCGTGTTCGTCCCCGCGCAGGCCGCGTCGTTCGCCACCATCGCCCCGGCGCGTACCGGGCGGGCGTCGTCGGTCTTCAACGCCGGCAAACAGCTCGGCGGTGCCCTCGGCGTGGCCCTGCTCAGTACCGTTCTGGCGGCCGTCGGGCCCACCCATGAGGTGGCCGGCCACCGCACCGCCGACCTCGCGGCCTTCCACGACGGCTTCCTCGCCGCCGCCGCGGTCGCCGTGCTCGGCGCGGTGGTCGCCCTCACCGTCCACGACGCGGATGCCGCCGCCACGATGGTCCCGCGCCGGCGCCGGGACCGGGGTACGGCGGAACGGCCCCGGAAACCGGCGGTCGGCTGAGGTCGTACGACCGCGCAGGGGCGGTCGGCTCCGCCGGGGTTGCTCCGGCGGGGCTGCTCCGGCGGGGGCGGTCGGCTCCGCCGGGGTTGCTTCACCGGGGGTGGTCGGCTCCGCCGGGGCATCCGGCTCCTCCGGGGGCGTCCCGCTCCGCCCGGAGGCATCCCGCTCCTCCGGGGGCGTCCCGCTCCGCCCGGAGGCATCCCGCTCCGCCGGGGCATCAGGCTCCTCCGGGGGCGTCCCATTCCGCCGGGGTTGCTCCGCCGGAGGCGTCCCGCTCCGCCGAGGGAGTCCCGCTCCGCCCGGAGGCATCCCGCTCCTCCGGAGGCGTCCCGCTCCGCC
This sequence comes from Streptantibioticus silvisoli, assembly GCF_027947535.2. Classification (GTDB taxonomy): domain Bacteria; phylum Actinomycetota; class Actinomycetes; order Streptomycetales; family Streptomycetaceae; genus Streptantibioticus_C; species Streptantibioticus_C silvisoli. Next base: position 18,807 of record NZ_JAAGKO020000062.1, on the reverse strand, counting down.
CGGAGGCATCCCGCTCCGCCGGAGGCGTCCCGCTTCACCGGGAGGTATCCGGCTCCGGCGGGGGGTTGGCGGGGCGTCGGCGGCGGGAACGGGAAGGGGACGGGAGCGGATCGGGGCTGGGGAGGCGTCGGCCGCTCATACATCACGATAATGACGGCGGACGTTGGACGACGTCGGGTGGCGTTGAACGGGGTCGAACGGGGTCCGGCGGCGTCGAAGGTGTCCGGCGGCGTTGAGCGGCTTCGGCCACGTCGGAGTCGGCGACGCCTGCCGGACGGGGGATCGGGGGACATGTGCCAGTCGGATATCTGTTGAGCGTGGCGGTCGTCGCGCTGGGAACGCTGTTCGCCCTGGTGCCGCCGCGCAGGTCACGGGCGCTTTCCGCGCTGGGCTTCCGCCTCGGCCTGCTGCTCAACGAGGTGCCGGTCATCGGCTGTTACTGGCTCATCGGCTGGACACTGCTGGCGTTCGCCCAGGGGAACATCGCCACGCCGGGCGCCTGGGCGGCGGTCGGACTGGCCGCCCTGACGGTCGTCGGTCTCGTGGTCGTCGCCCGGCGCGGCTCGCAGGCCGGCCCGGTGGTCGAACGGGCCCTGGCCGAGGGGCTGGGCCAGGGCCGGCGGGCGGCGGTCGGCGCCGGACCGGTCGGGCGGGTCGACGGCCGCAGGCTCGCCCGGTTCCTGCTCGTACCGCTGCTCCGGCGACGCCACGGCGTGGTGCGGGTGGCGAACCTGAGCTACGGCGACGCCGGCCGCAGAAACCTGCTCGACGTCTACCACCACCGCTCCCGTCCGGCGGGCGGCCCGGTGCTGATCCACCTGCACGGCGGGCGGTTCCGCGGCGGCCGCAAGAACACCCAGTCGCTCTCCCTGCTCCACCGGCTCGCCGCCCGGGGCTGGGTGTGCGTGAGCGCCGACTACCGCCTCCAGCCCGCCGCGCGGCACCCCGATCACCTCGTCGACCTCAAGAAAGTGATCGCCTGGGTCCGCGAGCACGGCCCGGAGTACGGCGCCGATCCGGCGGTCGTGTTCGTCGCGGGCAGTTCGGCCGGCGGGCACCTGGCGGCCTTCGCCGCGCTGACCCCGAACGACCCCGCCTTCCAGCCGGGCTTCGAGGACGCCGACACCTCGGTCACCGCGGCCGTCTGCCTGAACGCGTACCTCGGCCCCTATGACGGCCAGGGCGCGGATACCTCCCCGGCGGCCCATGTGCGGTCGGACGCGCCGCCGTTCCTGATCGTCCACGGCGACCGGGACTCCGTCGTGCCCGCCGCGGGCGCCCGCCACTTCGCCGCCACCCTGCGCGCCGTCTCCACCAGCCCCGTCGTCCACGCCGAACTCCCGGGCGGACAGCACGCCTTCGACCTGTTCCCCTCGTACCGCTTCGAGACGGTGGTCGACGCGGTCGAGTCGTTCGCGGCTTGGGTGCTGAAGAACCGCTGACCTCGTTTGGTGCGGGGCGGGCCACGGGGGTGACGTCCTTCGGCGCTTCGGCGCTTCGGCGCTTCGGGGCATCGGCGCTTCGGCGCTTCCGGGGTACGCCGGGGGACGTTGAACCTGCCTGATGGCTGCGGGAGTTGACGACTTCCGGGGCCGGGTCCCGACGGCATCGTGTGGCACGGCATCGAGACCGCCGACCGCGGTGGGGCGGCGCCAGGAAACGCGCCGTCAGCGGGGGAGCCGTCAGCGGGGGATGAGGGCGCTGACGGTCTTGCCGCCGGTGGGGTTGGGGGTGACGTGGGTGGAGTGGGCGAGTTGGTTGATCATGCCCCAGCCGAAGCCCCCGGTGCCGTCGTTGAGGTCGGGGGTGCGCCGGCGCGGGGGCAGCGGGCTGGGGTCGTCGACGGCCACGTCGATGAGTTCGGGGTGGGCGGTCAGGCGCAGCGTGTAGGTGCCGCCGCCGTGTCGCAGGGCGTTGGTGACGAGTTCGGAGACGACCAGGACGACCGTGTCGGCCACCTCGGGGTCGACGGCGGGTCGGCCGAGGTTTGCGAGGAAGGCCCGGGTGGTCTCGCGCGCTTCTGCGACGGCGGTCGCGGAGCGGATGGTCGTGGCGTCGAAGCACATCGTGTCCATCAGGTTCCCCCAAGTCTGTGACTCGTCACTGCCCTGTTCTGCCTACCGGGCCGTTGTCCCCCGCCCGACGACTCCTCAATCCAGCGGGAGGCCAGATTAGCTCGTTGGTGAACACGCAGAAATCTATGTCGGTCACGGTAGACATTGGGCTGCGGCGTGGCTATGGTTTCTCTCGTAGCCGAGATCAGCAAGGCCCGGCAGACACGAACTGCCGGGCAGCAGTACAAGCAGTACGCACGGCGGTGCGGTGGTGGAGTTTCGAAGCCAGAGCAGTCGCAGGACGGCGACGGGACTGACGACCGCACCGGGCAGCCCGCGGTGATCAGGGGCCGCCACCAGTGGTAACGCAGTACCAGCAGTAGGCAGTAACGCAGTATCAGCAGTGCGGTTCAGTGGTTCCTCGGTAAAGGCGTCGGCTGCGGACGCGCGTGCCGGGAGGTTCGGCAGTGGGGTTCCAAGCCAGAGCAGACGTAGGACGGGCGACGGGGCTGGCTGCCGAAAGGGTGACGCTCACCCAGGTCACCAGCGGTACGCATCACCAGCAGTACGCAGTACGAGCAGGTAGGCGTCACCAGCAGTACGAGTGGTGACGCGCGCAGTATCAGCAGTACGCAAGCAGTTGATCCAGAGGGAAGAACGGAGGGGTTGGGCGCCATCAGGATCGCCCGGGCGAACGTGTTGGGCCCGGGTACCGCAGGACATCGTGAGTGAGGTGGTCTCCGGTCGAGCAACCGCGATCCCCGCATTTCCCCTTCTCCCCCAGACGGGTGTGCGGATACAGAAGGCCGGCGCAGGGATATGGCCGGCAGATGGTGTAGCAGTTCCTTCGGGGCCCTGGTGCCATGTGGCACCAGGGCCCCTCCACGCGCGTCCACACATGAGGTGAGATGACAGCAGGCGAATCGTTCAACCGCATCGACGACGACGACTACCCCGCCTACACCATGGGCCGGGCCGCCGAAATGCTCGGCACCACCCAGGGCTTCCTCCGCGCCATCGGCGCCGCCCGCCTCATCACCCCGCTGCGCTCCGAGGGCGGGCACCGCCGCTACTCCCGCTACCAACTGCGCATCGCCGCCCGCGCCCGCCAGCTCGTCGACCAGGGCACCCCCATCGACGCCGCCTGCCGCATCATCATCCTCGAAGACCAACTCGACGAGGCCCAACGCATAAACGCCGAGTACCGCCGCTCCGCCGAATCGGCGAACTCCCCGGGGACGCCCTGAGCCGGCCGCGATCCACCGGCCACCATCGGCCTCCCCGGTGGCTTCATCGTCCTCGCCGCCGCTCGCCAACGTTGCCCGGAACGCCTCGGCGTCCCGGGCAAACGCATGTCCGGCGGTCTTCCACCCCCGGTCCGGTCGGAGTCGCCGCGCGGTTGGCGCCGGCCGCGCTGACCTGCTCCCTTCCACCTCCGTTCCGGTCGAAGCCGCCCGCCGTTCCGCTGGGATCGCCCGTTCGGCTCAGCCCGTTGCGTCACCCCGATCCGTGCACCCCGTTCGGCCGCCCCGCGTTCGACCCCGCCGGCAACCGTGCGCACCGGGACGCCGCGCCGCCGTCCGGCCGCCGCACGGGGAGGCCGCAGCACCGGTCAGCCCACCGCCGCACGGGGACACCGCGCCGCCGGTCCGGCCGCCGTACCGCCCGGCTGCCGCACGGGGAGGCCGCAGCACCGGTCAGCCCACCGCCGCACGGGGACACCGCACCGCCGGTCCGGCCGCCGTACCGCCGCCGCCGCACCGCCCGCCGCCCCGCCGCGCCAGGCCCCCGCGCCGGCCCCCGCATGGAGATGCCCCCGCCACCCCCGGGGATTGTGCCCGCACATTCCGCAAGGTACCTTGCATGACATGGAACCAGGCGATCCAACCGACCGGAACCCGAGCGGCCGGGGATGAGCAAAGCCGAGAGTCAGCTGCGCAAGGGCGTGCTGGAGTACTGCGTGCTGGCGATGATGCGGGACGAGCCGCGCTACGGGGTCGAACTGCTGCGGGAGCTGGAGGAGTCCGGGGCGCTCGCCGCCAGCCAGGGCACGGTGTACCCGCTGCTGTCCCGGCTGCGTCGCGACGAGCTGGTCGACACCGACTGGCGTGAGTCGGCCACCGGGCCGCCACGCCGGTACTACGAACTCACCGAGGCGGGGCACGCGGCGCTCGCGGAGTTCACGCGGATCTGGCCCGGGTTCCGGGACACCGTCGACCGGTTCCTCGCGCCACCGGCCCGGCCCGGGGAACGGGCGCCGGGCGAGCCGGCGGCGGGAGAACCGGCGCCGGGTGAAACGGCGGCGGGAGAACCGGTGACGCGAGAACCGGCAAAGCAGACCGCGCCACGACCGACGGCGCCGGCATCAATACGACCGACGCGACCGACGTGACCCACGCAGCCGACACGACCCACGCACCCGACACGACCGACAGCAGAACGACCGGCGGCACAGCCGGTAGAAAACGGAGGGGCGACATGAAGACCGCCGACACCGCCACGGCCGCGCGCGTGCAGGACTACCTGAAGGCGGTCGAACGCGAGGCGTCCGCGCTTCCCGCGCCGTACCGCCAGGAACTCGTCGCCGACCTCGCGGAGCACATCGAGGTGGCGCTGGCCGAGCGCCCCGACGACGTCGACGGGATCCTCCGTGAGCTGGGCGATCCCCGCGCCATCGCCGCGACCGCCCTGGCGGAGGACGGCACCGCCGTCGCGCCCGCCGGGGTCGCCGCACCGCCCCGCCGGCGCGGTGTGAAGCCGCTGACGCCGGTGATCCTGCTGCTGATCTGCTGGGTCTTCGGCGCGGTCGCGGGCCTGTTCGTGCCGTCCGCCCCCAGCCAGAGCCACCTGGCGTTCATGGCCCTGCTGGTGCGGATCGCCGCGGTCATCACGCTGTGCCGGTGCGCCGCCTGGACCCGCACCCAGAAATGGACCGGCGTGCTGGTGACGGCGATCCTGCCGGCCGTGGTGAGCGTGCTGTGGATCAACGCCGGCAGCGGCCACGGCCGGACGTGGCTGTGGGTGCTCGCCAACATCGCCCTCACGCTGCTGCCGCTCGGCGGCACGGTGTGGCTGTGGCGCAACCGTGCCGCCGAGCAGTGAGGCTTCCGCCGTGCTGACGTCGCCGTGGTGTTGACGTCGCCGTGGCGTCGACGTTTCCGCGGTGCTGACGTTCCCGTTCCCGCGGTGCTGACGTTGCCGCGCCCACGGCCCCCGTGTCTCCGTCCACCGTTCCCGTTCCTGCTCCCACGTCTCCGTCCACCGTCGCCCTTCCCGCGTCACCGGCCGCCCGCGCCAGGCCCGACACCTGACCGCGTCACGCTATCCACCCCACCCCGCCCGGCGCCGCCGGTTTCCCGGCGGAAGCCCCGACCCCCGCGGAAGCCCCGACCCCCGTGCAAGCCCCGACCCCCGCGGAAGTCCCGACCCCGGCGCAAGCCCTCCGTCGAGGGCGAGAGCCCCCCGACGGAATCCACGCCCCCGCACGGCAGAGTTCCCGCCCGTTGGGCAGTTTCTTTCCGATGATCGGATCGTTGGGCCGGGTGTGACGAGACGGCGGGCGGACCCGGAACGGCCGGAGAGGTCGTTGACGTGGTGCGGCGTGCGGCGGAGCGGTCCGGGGGGACGGTCGACCGGCAGGGAACCGGCAGTGCGCCCGGCAGATTCTGCCGGGCGGTCAGCGGCAGCTTCCGCGGTCGGCGATCAACAGGGTTCAGGCGCACGGAAGTTGGGGCCGCGCATGTCAGAGGCGGTTTTCGGTGCGGAAAGATTCACCCGGCGGGCCGGACTCCTCGCAGCTCCTCCAGTTCTTCGGTGGACTGGACCACTGCAACCCGCAGAACACCCTTCCATCCCGCTGTTCTACGCGCGTACATTCACGCCTGTCATGGCCACACCAAGGAACCACCCCCCTCGCCCTTGGAGGCACCGAATGAAGGTTGTCGGAAGCAGCTCCCGCCGGAGATCCGCCATTCGCCGCTCGATCGCGGTCGCCGGTGCCGCCGCCGGCCTCGTGGGTCTGGTGCTCACCGTTCCGGGGTCGGCCGACGCCGCGGCGCCCGTCACCCACGCGGCCACCGCGCACAACGACAACATGGACTGGCTCGGCTCGTCCGTCGCGGCGCACGAGGGTGGCGACCTCGCCCCCAGCACCCTGTCGCCGTCCGCCGCCGCCACGCAGACCCCCGGTATGGACGTCAGCCACTACCAGGGTGCGATCAACTGGTCGAGCGCGTACAGCAACGGCGCCCGGTTCGTCTACATGAAGGCGACCGAGGGCACCGACTTCCAGGACCCCGACTTCTCCGCGAACTACACCGGTTCGTACAACGCCGGCTTCATCCGCGGGTCGTACCACTTCGCCACCCCGGACACCTCCACCGGTGCCGCGCAGGCCGACTACTTCGTCGCGCACGGCGGTGGCTGGTCCAAGGACGGCAAGACCCTGCCGCCCATGCTGGACATCGAGTACGGCTCGTCGTCGGAGTGCTACGGCCTGAGCCAGGCGTCCATGGTCAGCTGGATCAAGTCCTTCGTGAACGAGGTGCACGCCAAGACGACCCGCTGGCCCACCATCTACTCGACCACCGACTGGTGGACCACCTGCACCGGCAACAGCTCGGCGTTCTCCTCCAACGACCCGCTGTTCATCGCGCGTTACGCGTCGAGCGTGGGCACGCTGCCGGCCGGCTGGGGCTTCTACACCTTCTGGCAGTTCGCGGACTCCGGCACCTTCCCCGGTGACCAGGACAAGTTCAACGGCGCCCAGTCGGGCCTGGTGAACCTCGCCAACAACACCTGAGCTATGCAGGGTTGACGGTACGTCGGGCGCCTCCGCGAGCTCAGCGCGGGGGCGTCCCGAACGTTGCGCGGCAGGCGGCGGAACGGCCCGGCGCCGGACGGTGGCAGGCCCGTTGCCGACCGGCGGCTGCCCGGTTCCCGACCGGCGGTGCCGCTAGCATCGTGGGCCATCGCGTCAACGGGGAGGTCCCACGGGTGAGTCAGTCCTACGCCCAAACGCCGCCGCACGCACGGGAGTTCGGGCCACCACCCGAGCCGTTCGCGGAGTTGCCCCTACCGCCCCCCGGTGCCTTTCCCGTGCCGTCCCCCGTCCCGGCCCCCGGCGCACCCCTGGCCCCCGGCGCCGCGTGCGCCGGTGGCCGGCCCCGTACCGCTTCCGCCGGTCAGCAGTCCCGTACCGCCTGCGGAGGTCAACGCCCGCCGCAGGCACGCTCGTTGAAGGAGCGGTCCGCCCTGACCGGGCTGACCGCCGGTGAACGGCTGCTGGTCCACGAGGTGGTGGTCGTGGCCAAGGGCGCCAAGGGCGCGTTCACCGTGCACGCCCCCGGTATGCGGCCGCTGACGGCGGGCGTGCGCCGGGAGATCATGGACATCGGGTCGAGCACGGGGGGCTGGAACAGCATCGCCGGCCAGATGCCCGCGACCGGCGGCAGCGCCCTGGTCATGCGGGTCACCGACCAGCGCCTCGGCCTGGTCACCGTCAAGGAGGGCAGCCCGGTCTGGGAGGTGCCGCGCTCCTGGGCCGCGCGGATCGAACGCCGCCCGCGCCTGCAACTGATGGCCCGCTTCCGGGTGCACTTCGTCGACGGTTCGTGGGCCGCGTTCTACACCGTGCGCCGCCGCACGGTCCGCGCGTTCGCCGCCGAACTCGGCGGCAGGGGCTGACGCGCGCCGCCGTTCACCCCCGAAGGCGCATCCCCAGCAACTCCTCCAGGGCGGCGACGGTGGCGGCCGGGTCGGTGTGGTGGACGGTCGCGATGCCCAACTCCCGGGCCGGCGGCAGGTTCTGCGCGGTGTCGTCGACGAACACGCAGGCGTCGCCGGGCAGTCGCATCCGCGCCAGCATCGTCGCGTACAGCGCGGGTTCCGGCTTGCGGGCCCCGTGCTCCTCGGAGATCAGCATCGTGTCGCACAGCGCGGGCAGGTCGTAGCCGTCGTAGGGGTTGAACGGCTCGGGGCCGACGCTGTTGGAGAAGATCCCGACCCGCACGCCGGCCGCGCGGGCCAGCTGGGCGGCCCCGATGAGTTCCGGCTGCGGGCGCAGGTCGCTCAGCACCCGGCCCAGCAGGTTGTCCGGCTCGACGCCGAGCAGCGCCGCGGTGACCTCGTTCCACTCCCGCTGGGTGACCTCGCCGCGCTCCAGCCGCTCGTAGACCGCCCGGCCTGCGGGGTCCGCGCCGATCACCGACAGCACCGTGCCCTCGGCCAGCCCCGATCTGCGGTCGAAGCCGAACGTGCACGGCGCGAGGCCGGTGGTCAGCACCCCGCCGAAGTCGAGGATCAGGCCCGTTCTGGGTGTGCTCATGGGGGGACTCCCGCGCTGGGAAACGTGCTCGGCGCAGACGCACTACCCATCCGGCGCCCCGCGGAAGCGCGGCGTCCCGCCGGGCGTGGGCCGGGCGGCGGGCGACCCCGCGGAACGTCCCGCCACCAGGCCCGCGGCGCCGCCCGAACCGCCCGGGCAACCGCCGGGCAACCGCTTGGACAACCGCCCGGACAACCGTTCGGGACACCGTCCGGAGAACCGTTCCGGGAACCGTCCGGAAGGCTCTCCGCACCGCTGCGGTGTCCCGTTCCGGCCACCCGTGGCAACGTCCGGAACTCGCCCCCGGGCCCACGCCGGAACCGGCGGATCAGCGCAATACGATCATGAGATGAGCTACGAGATCGAGTTCCTGCGGCGCGAGCCGGGCCAGTCCTGGGACGACGCGCTCGACCACGAGGAGGAACGCGACCCGGTCCTGTCCGACGTGGCCGGCGGCCGGGCCGGCGAGGAACTGCGGGCCGCCTGGCAGCGGATCGTGCCGCACGCCCGCGCCCTGCTCGGCGAGGTCTCGGTGGACGACGTCCGCGCCGCGTTCTGCCTGGACCACGAGGCCACCGGCATCCAGCTGTCGGTGTACGCCGACACCGCGGGCATCACCGTGCCGTACGCGGCGCGCGGTTCCGCCGCCGCCGACCTGGTGGAACGGCGGCTGTACCCGCTGGCCCGCATCGTCGAGCGCGAGACCGGCCTGGAGGGCTACGACCCGCAGCTCGGCGCGGCGGTGGCCGACTGGACGGACGCCGCCCGGCCGCGCGTCGTCGCGCTCTTCGAGGAGGCGTCCGCCGACGCCCCCCGCGATCCCGGCCACCCCGGCCCGGGCCCGTCGGCCGGCCCCGGCGGCCCGGCGACGGACCCCGGCCGCGGTCAGTAGCCGAGGCGCGTGCCGGGCAGCATCCGCGCCGCCGGCCGGCACGGGCGCCCCAGCAGCGCGCACCGGTGCTCGAAGTCCGGCGGGAGCCAGGTGCCGCCCAGCAGCCGGGGATGCGTCGGGAAGGCGGTCAGCGCCGCCAGCGCGAACATCATGGACGCCCACGGCGTCTGCAACTGCACCAGGTACGTCCGCCCGCTCCGGCCGGCGAACCCGACGACGAACAGGTCGGGACCGGCCAGGTCGATCGAGATCAGCCCGTCCCACTGAAGGCCCAGCGGCGAGGACGGCAGGCCGTGGTATGCGGCCCGCCGGGTGATCGTCAGCTCCGCCATGCCGTCCGGTACCCAGCGCGGCTGCGCGGCCAGCTCCGCCTGCCGGCGGCGCGACGCATTGCCGATCGCCGCCCCCGCCATGCTGCCGGCCACGAACAGCGGTGAGCCGAACGCGATCATGGTGCTCTGCGGGTAACCGCCGTCGCTCAGCGCCCGCCAGGTGAACCGCTGCGCCGGACCGACCGCCAGCGCGTGGTCGCCCGCCGCCAGCCGCGCGGTGGTCGGCACCAGCGGGCGCTGATCCAGCCGGCCCTCCGCCAGGTCCGCCAGGATCTCGCAGGTGTGCCACAGGTACTCGTCCAGCGGCGTCCAGGCCGGCGGCCGCCCGTCCGGCGGTGGCGGCGTCTGGTACGGGTTCCCGTTCACGGCCCCTCCGCTCCCCGGCCCCGGAACCGGCCGGCCGTCACGATCAACGGTTCACCTTATGACCGCCGTCCTCGTCAACCGAACCGTCCCGCACCACGGGGGCAGCCACGGCACCGCCAGCCACGGCACCGGCGTCAATCACCCCGCCGTCAGCCACGGCACCGCCAGCCCCCGCACCCGCACCTTGAAGCACGGCACCGTCAGCCCCGGCACCGTCCCCCGGAAGCACGGCACCGCCGGCCACCACCCCGCCGGCCACCACCCCGCCGGAAGCCCGCACCCCGGAGCGGCCCGCCCGTGCCGTGCGCAGCGCGTCCCACGTCAGGAGGGCCAGCGCCAGCCAGACCAGGGCGAAGCCGGCCCAGCGTTCCGGCGGCATGGTCTCGTGGAAGTAGAGCAGGCCGCAGAGGAACTGCAGGACCGGCGCGAGGTATTGCAGCAGGCCGAGCGTGGTCAGCGGCACGCGGACGGCCGCGGCGCCGAAGAAGACCAGCGGGACCGCGGTGACCAGGCCGGCCGCGGCCAGCAGCAGCGGGTGCCCGGCGCCGTGGCCGGTGAACGTGCTCCGGCCGTCCATGCCGAGGACGACCAGGTAGACCAGCGCCGGCAGGAACAGCACGGCCGTCTCGGCGCCCAGCGACTCCAGGCCGCCCAGCCCGATCTTCTTCTTCACCAGCCCGTACCCGCCGAACGAGAAGGCCAGCACCAGCGCCAGCCACGGCAGCCGCCCGTAACCCGCCGTCAGCACCGCGACCGCCAGCACGCCCACGCCGACCGCCACCCACTGCGCGGTCCGCAGCCGCTCGCGCAGGACCAGGACGCCGAAGCATATGGTGACCAGCGGATTGATGAAGTAGCCCAGCGCGCTCTCCACCACCCGGCCGGAGTTGACGCCCCAGATGTAGAAGCCCCAGTTCACCGAGACCAGCGTGGCCGCCAGCGCCACCAGGCCGGCCCGCCGCGGCTGGTGCGCCAGCTCCCGCAGCCAGCCCCAGCGCCGTTTGACCAGCAGCGCGCCGCCCACCACCGCCAGCGACCACACCATCCGGTGCGCCAGGATCTCCGTCGCCGACGCCGGGCGCAGCAGCGGCCAGAACAGCGGGACCAGGCCCCACAACACGTATGCGGCCACCCCGCACAGCACTCCCGCGCGCCGCTGCCCGTCCACCGCCACCTCCGCCGTCCGGCCGCCGGTCGGCCGTCCCCTGCGTCATGCCCGTTCCCGCAGCCGCTCCACCGCGCGTTCGACGTCGAACGGCAGGATGGTGACCGCGACGTCCGGCAGGCTCTCCAGCGCGCGGGCGAAACGTTCACCGGTGCCGCGGTGCAGGACCCGCCCGATGACCGGGGTGTAGGTGCGGCGGGGCAGCAGCAGGGTCAGCGCGGTGCGGCCGCCGGCGGTGGTGCGCAGCGCGAGTTCGGCCACCGCGCGGCGCAGTCTGCGGTCGGGGCACGCGACCACCTCCAGCGGCACCGTGGTGCCCCGGGACTCCTCCCAGGCGGTCATCAGCCGCCGGGTGTGCGCCTCGTCGACCATGAAGTGCACCGCGCGGATCTCGTCCGGGCCCAGCCGGTGCGCGTACCGCAGTGCCTTCAAGGTGGCCAGGTCCATGTTGTCGACCAGTACGAAGACCACGTGCCGGCCCCACGGTGAACGGTCGGCGACCGCGGTGGGCAGGTCCTCCATGGCGGCGGCCTCCGCGCGGTAGCGGCGGTTGACCCGGATCAGCGCCCACACCCCGAGCGGGAAGAGCACGACCACCAGCCAGGCACCCTCGGTGAACTTGGTGAACGCGAAGATCAGCACGACCAGCGCGGAGACCACCGCCGCCGCGATATTGACCGCGAGACGCCAGGTCCGCCCGGCCTCCCGGCGCCGCCAGTGGTACGCGGTCAGCCCGGCACCCGCCATGGTGAACCCGGTGAACACCCCGATCGCGTACAGCGACACCAGCCGGTCGACGTTGCCGCGGGTGACCAGCAGCAGCGCCAGGGCCAGCGCGGTCAGCACCAGGATGCCGTTGGAGAACGCCAGCCGGTGGCCGCGCCGGGTCAGCTGCCGGGGCAGGAAGCTGTCCTCGGCGACGAAGCTGGCCAGGAACGGGAAGCCGGTGAACGGGGTGTTGGCACCGGTGTAGAGGATGAGCGCGGTCGCCAGCTGCACGTAGACCAGCGCCACGGTGCCGAACCGCCCGCTGCCGAACAGCAGGTCGGCCTCCTGCGCGATGACCGTCGGGTTGCCGTCGGTGTAGGGGACGGCGTGGGTGTAGTGCGCGAGCGCGGACACGCCGAGGACCATCACGCCCAGCACGCAGCTCATCGCCACCAGCGTGCGGCGGGCGTTGACCCCCTGCGGCGGCCGGAAGGCGGACACCCCGTTGGAGATCGCCTCCAGTCCGGTCAGCGACGAGCCGCCGTTGGCGAACGCCCGCAGGGTGATGAACAGCGTGGCGCCGTACAGCAGTCCGCTGCCGGGGTGGCCCAGCGGCAGGGCGCCGGCCGCGCGCAGGTCGGCGTGCGGCAGGTGGCCGTCGATCAGCATCCGCACCAGGCCGACCACCAGCATCGCGCCGACGGCCAGCATGAACAGGTAGGCCGGCGCGGCGAACAACTTGCCCGCCTCGCGCAGCCCGCGCAGATTGCCGTACATCAAGACGATCACCACGGCGACGCTGAGCGGCACCTTGAGGTGGTCGATGCCGGTGAACCCGTTGCCCAGCAGGTGCGCCAGCGAGATGAGCGCGTCGGTGCCGGCCGCGGTCTGCACGGCCACCGTCACGATGTAGTCGATGAGCAGCGCCACGGCCGCGATCTGCGCGACGTTCGGCCCGAAGTTCTCCCGCGCCACCACGTAACTGCCGCCCGCCCGCGTGTACACGCTGACCACGTCGCGGTACGACAGGGTCAGCAGCACCAGCACCAGGATGATCACCGCGGTCAGCGGCATCAGCAGCGAGAACGAGGCGATCCCGATGACCGGCACCAGGATGCGCAGGATCTCCTCACTGCCGTACGCGGTCGAGGAGATGCAGTCGGAGGCGAGCACGCCGAGCGCCATCGGGTTGGACAGCGTCTGGTCGCGCAGCCGTTCGCTGATCAGCGGCGGGCCGAGCAGCAGCCGCTTGAGGCGGTACGCCGGCCGGTCGGGCGGAACGGTGAACTCGGTGGGGGCCATGTGCCAGGAATACGGCCCCGGGACCCGTGAGCCGTGCGCGGCGGCGCCGGGGGTCACCCGATCGGGCCCCGGGGAGTAACTCCCCCCACCTCCAGGGAACATCCCCGTCAGACAACCGACGTGGCGTGGCGGAACGGAAGCGGGGACAGGAACGCATGACGGATGTGAACCGATGACGGGTGACAGCGGGACGACCGAGCGGCGCGAGAGCGTCGACCTGGTGCTGGAGGGCGGCGGCGTCAAGGGCTTCGGCCTGCTGGGCGCGGTACTGGCCCTGTGGGACGCCGGCTACCGGTTCGAGCGGATAGCCGGCACCAGCGCGGGCGCCATCGTCGCCGCGCTGGTGACCGCCTACCAGAAGGCGGGACGCGACCTGCGCGAGCTGGTCGACGTCGTCGCCACCTGTGACTACGCCCGGTTCGAGGACGACGGCCCGGTACTGGAACGGCTGACGGGCAAGGTCGGCGAGGGCGTGGAGATCCTGCTGCACGAGGGGGCCCACGACGGCGGCTACCTCTACGAGTGGCTGGTGCCGATCCTGGAGGGCGTCGGGGTGCGCACCTTCGACGACCTGCGGCTCGACGACCCGAACACCTCGCTGCCGCCGCAGCAGAACTACGCGCTGGTGGTGCACACCTCCGACATCTCCCGGCGCGCCCTGGTGCGGCTGCCGTGGGACTACCCGCAGTACGGCCACGAGGGCGGCAAGCAGCGGGTGGCGGACGCCGTCCGGGCGTCGATGTCGTTCCCGTTCTTCTTCAAGCCGGTGCAGCTGCCGACCGGGTCCGGCACCGTCACCTGGGTCGACGGGGGACTGCTGTCGAACTTCCCCATCACCGTCTTCGACCGCACCGACGGCCGCCCGTCGCGCTGGCCCACCTGGGGGGTCAAGCTGTCGGGGCTGCCGGCCACCGACGACGACCATCCGGTACGCACCGCGCCGGGGCTGGCGTTCAGCGCGCTGCGCACGCTGATGGCCGACTGGAACCACTACGCGCTGGACGGCGAGGGCGTCAACCAGCGCACCATCTTCGTGGACACCACCGGCATCGACTCGCTCGACTTCCACCTGTCGCAGGCCGACCACCAGAAGCTGTTCCGCGCCGGGCAGTCCGCCGCCCGCACCTTCCTGGCCAAGCTGCCCGCCCGCTCCGGCCACTGACCGCGCCGCGGGCTGTCGTCGGCCGTCAGTGGCCGTCAGTGGCCGTCAGCGGCTGTCGGCGGCCGAACGACCGGGCCGCCCGCGGGAGTCGAGGCCCCCGCGGGCGGCGGCGGTCAGCCGACCACCGTCCAGGTGTCGTTGCCGGCCAGCAACGACGACAGGTCGCCGCGGCCGTGCTGCTCGACGGCGGTGTCCAGCTGCTGCGACATCTGCGTGTCGTACACCGGCCGCTCGACGTCGCGCAGCACACCGATCGGCGTGTGGTGCAGCGTGTCGGGGTCGGCGATCCGCGACAGCGCGAACGCGGTGGCCGGCGACGCGGCGTGCGCGTCGTGCACCAGCAGCGCGGCCTCGTTGTCCGGCGTGACGTCCACGACCCGCAGCTCACCGGTGGCCGGGTCGCGCAGCACGCCCCGGCCGCCGTCCGCGCCGAAGCGGATCGGCCTGCCGTGCTCCAGCGGGATCAGCGCCTCCTGGGCGGAGTCGCGGTCCTTGAGGGCGTCGAAGGCGCCGTCGTTGAAGATGTTGCAGTTCTGGTAGATCTCCACCAGCGCGGTGCCGGGGTGGGCGGCCGCCTGCCGCAGCACCGAGGTGAGGTGCTTGCGGTCCGAGTCGAGGGTGCGGGCCACGAACGTCGCCTCGGCGCCGATCGCCAGCGACAGCGGGTTGAACGGCGCGTCCAGCGAGCCCATCGGGGTGGACTTGGTGATCTTGCCGACCTCGGAGGTGGGCGAGTACTGGCCCTTGGTCAGGCCGTAGATCCGGTTGTTGAACAGCAGGATCTTCAGATTGACGTTGCGGCGCAGCGCGTGGATCAGGTGGTTGCCGCCGATGGACAGCGCGTCGCCGTCGCCGGTGACGACCCACACCGACAGGTCGCGGCGCGAGGTGGCCAGCCCGGTGGCGATGGCCGGGGCGCGGCCGTGGATGGAGTGCATGCCGTAGGTGTTCATGTAGTACGGGAAGCGGCTGGAGCAGCCGATCCCGGAGATCCACACGACGTTCTCCCGGGCGAGCCCGAGTTCCGGCAGGAAGCCCTGAACGGCGGCGAGGATCGCGTAGTCACCGCAGCCGGGGCACCAGCGCACCTCCTGGTCGGACTTGAAGTCCTTGGCGGTCTGCCGGGTGGCGGACTTCGGCACCAGGGACAGCGCCGACAGGGACGCGGGCAGCGCGGTGGTCTCAGACATCGGCGTTCTCCTCGGTCGCCTCGGCGGTGATGGCCACGATGACGTCGGCCAACTGCTCGGCCTTGAACGGCAGTCCGGTGACCTGGTTGTACGACCGCGCGTCCACCAGGTACTTGGCGCGCAGCAGGTGGGCCAGCTGTCCGAGGTTCATCTCCGGGACGATGACCTTGTCGTACGACTTCAGTACGTGTTCCAGGTTGGCCGGGAACGGGTTGAGGTTGCGCAGGTGCGCCTGGGCCACCCGGTGCCCGCCCTTGCGCACCCGGCGGACCGCGGCGGTGATCGGCCCGTAGGTCGACCCCCAGCCGACGACCAGGGTGCGGGCCGCGCCGTCCGGGTCGTCGACCTCCAGGTCCGGCACCGCGATGCCGTCGATCTTGGCCTGCCGGGTGCGGACCATCAGGTCGTGGTTGGCCGGGTCGTAGGAGATGTTGCCGGTGCCGTCCTGCTTCTCGATGCCGCCGATGCGGTGTTCGAGACCCGGGGTGCCGGGCACCGCCCACGGGCGGGCCAGGGTGTGCGGGTCGCGCAGGTACGGCCAGAACTCCGCGGTGCCGTCGGCCGCCTCGTGGTTCGGGGCGGTCGCGAACTCCACGGTGAGGTCCGGCAGTTCGGCCGCCTCGGGGACCCGCCACGGCTCGGAGCCGTTGGCCAGGTAGCCGTCGGACAGCAGGAAGACCGGGGTGCGGTAGGTCAGCGCGATCCGGGCCGCCTCCAGCGCGGCGGTGAAGCAGTCGCCCGGGGTGGCCGGCGCCACGATCGGCACCGGCGCCTCGCCGTTGCGGCCGTACATCGCCTGGAGCAGGTCGGCCTGCTCGGTCTTGGTGGGCAGGCCGGTCGACGGGCCGCCGCGCTGGATGTCGACGATCAGCAGCGGCAGCTCCTGCGACACCGCCAGCCCGATGGTCTCCGACTTCAGCGCCACCCCGGGACCGGAGGTGGTGGTGACGGCCAGCGCGCCGCCGAACGCCGCGCCGAGCGCCGCGCCGATGCCGGCGATCTCGTCCTCCGCCTGGAAGGTGCGCACGTCGAAGTTCTTGTGCCGGCTCAGCTCGTGCAGGATGTCGGAGGCCGGCGTGATCGGGTACGAGCCGAGGTAGAGCGGCAGCTTCGCCTGCACGCCGGCCGCGATCAGCCCGTAGGACAGCGCCAGGTTGCCGGAGATGTTGCGGTAGGTGCCGGGCGGGAACGCGGCCGTGGCGGGTGCGATCTCGTAGGCGACCGCGAAGTCCTCGGTGGTCTCGCCGAAGTTCCAGCCGGCGTGGAAGGCCGCCACGTTGGCCTCGGCGACCTTCGGGTTCTTGGCGAACTTCGTCCGCAGGAAGCTCTCGGTGCCGCCGGTCGGCCGGTGGTACATCCACGACAGCAGGCCGAGCGCGAACATGTTCTTCGAGCGCTCCGACTCCTTGCGGCTCAGCCCGAACTCCTTGAGCGCCTCCACGGTCAGCGTGGTCAGCGGCACCGGGTGGACCCGGTAGGCGGCCAGCGAGTCGTCGCCCAGCGGGTCGGCGGCGTAGCCGACCTTGGCCAGCGCGCGCTTGGTGAACTCGTCGGTGTTGACGATGATCTCCGCGCCGCGCGGCAGGTCGCCCACGTTGGCCTTCAGCGCCGCCGGGTTCATCGCGACCAGCACGTCCGGCTCGTCACCCGGGGTGAGGATGTCGTGGTCGGCGAAGTGCAGCTGGAACGACGAGACACCGGGCAGGGTGCCTGCGGGGGCGCGGATCTCGGCGGGGAAGTTCGGCAGCGTCGACAGGTCGTTGCCGAACGACGCCGTCTCCGAGGTGAAGCGGTCGCCGGTGAGCTGCATGCCGTCGCCGGAGTCCCCCGCGAACCGGATCACGACCCGGTCCAGGCGTTTGATCTCCTTGCCCGGCACCCGCTGCTCGCCGAGCGCTGCCGGCCCGGCTGGGCTGTCGACCTGGCTGGTCACTGGTGAACCTCCTGTGAGGCGCGACTCACGTGCGGACCGTGGCCGCTCGGTGCCCCGGCCCCGGATCATGCTACGTGGGTAAGGGTGTCCTTTCCCGGCACTTCCCGAAAGGCCCGCGAACCCTGACCGGTGCGTCGTCCCGAACGGACGCGGTGTCCGCCGCCCACGCTGCCAGGCCGCCATACAGTCCCCCTCGCGCCCGGCTCGCGCCGGGCGCGTCCGGCACTCCGGTTCAGCTCCGCCCGCCGGGCCGCCGCACCTCGTCGATCAGCGGGTCCAGCAGCGCCCGGATCTCCTCCGGCCCGGCGGCGCTCAGCGCGGGCAGCGTGCCGCCGGCCCGGGTCAGCGAGATGCCGACGGCCACTCCGACCAGCAGCTGGGCGCGCAGCTCCGGATCGGGCGCCCCGGCCCTGCGCAGCCAGTCGGTCAGCGGCACGGTCAGCCTGCTCTCGATCAGCGGCCGCACCTGCTCGCGCAGCGAGTCGGTCAACGTGGGGCTGACCATGGCGAGCGTCATCGGCCGGTGCGGACGCTGCTCGGCGCCGGCCAGCAGCCCGCTCACCACGCTGTCCGGGTCGCCGCCGGCCGCGACCGGCCCGGGGTCCTGGGCGAGGGCGGCCAGGTAGAGGCCCTCCTTGCCGCCGAAGTAGCGGGCGATCAGCGCGGTGTCGACGCCGGCCCGGTCGCCGATCTCCCGGATCGTGGCGCCCTCGTAGCCGCGCGCGTCGAACAGTTCGGCGGCCGCCTTCACCAGCGAGGCCCGGCTGGCCTGGGCGTCGTTGCGGCGGCGGGCGACCGCCGGGGCGTTCCCCGCGCCCCGGCCGCCGTCCGCCGCCTTCTTCCGCGCCCCGGCCGGCCCGTTCTTCGCCGCCGGCCCGCCCTTCTTCGGCGCGGACCCGTTCCTGGCCGCCGGTCCGCTCTTCAGCGCCGGGCCCTTCGCCACCGGCCGGCTCTTCGCCGGCTGGCCGCCCGCGACCGACGCCGTCCCCCTGGTGCCGGGTGCCGCTCTCGTCCCGCCCGCTCCGGCCGCGGTGGCTCCGGTGTTCCTCGCCGCGGTCCCCCCGGTCCCGGCACCCCTGGCGGCCGGGCGCGGCGCGTTGCTCTCAGCTCGTGACGTCATCGCTGTGATGACTCCTCTCCGGAGGGTCCTGGCCGACCCCCGGAGGCCCACATTACGGCGGCCCCCACCGGCTGCGGACCGCTCACCGGCGAGCTGCCGCCCCGCCCCGGCAGCACAACCGGAACCGGCCGCCCCGCCGGATTCGCCACCCCCGGCCGAGCGGGATCCCGTGCGGGGCCGCCCGGTCGGAAGCCGGTCGGGGGCCGGTCGAGAGGTGATCGGAATCGGAACGGGGACGGGACGGGGACGGGTCGGGAG
>NZ_JAAGKO020000061.1 GCF_027947535.2 Streptantibioticus silvisoli | reverse complement strand
CCCCGCGCCCCCGGCCCGCCCGCCGGGGGCGCACTCGCGTTCACCCCCTCACCCGCCACGCCCGCCCGTACTGGTGATTCCGCCCACAACAGCGCCCCGTGAAGGACCCGCCGACCCGCCCGCGCCTTACCCTCGACTGCACGGCGCCGCCCGGCAGCACCGCGCCGCCACCCGCGTCGCGCCCGACCGGGCCCCGGCGCACGCCACCGAACACGCAAGCCCCCCGGACCCCTGGAGGCTCCTGCATGAAGCTCACCGTCGTCGGCTGCTCGGGATCGTTCCCCTCCACGGAATCGGCCTGCTCCAGCTACCTCGTCGAGGCCGACGGCTTCCGGCTGCTCCTCGACATGGGCAACGGCGCCCTCGGCGAGTTGCAGCGCCACTGCGGCCTGTACGACCTGGACGCCATCGTCCTGAGCCACCTGCACTCCGACCACTGCATCGACATGTGCGGCTACTTCGTCGCCCGCTACTACCGGCACGACGGCGGCATGGCCCCGCCCATCCCGGTGCACGGCCCCCGGGGCACCGAGACCCGCCTGGTCACCGCCCACGGCGACCTGCCCGACGACAAGTGCATGAGCGAGGTCTTCGACTTCCGCACCCTCACCCCCGGCCGGCTGCGCGTCGGCCCCTTCGACCTCACCGTCGACCAGGTCAGCCACCCCGTCGAGGCCTACGGCATCCGGGTCGAACACGACGGCCGCGTGCTGACCTACTCCGGCGACACCGGCCCCTGCGACGCCCTCGGCCGGCTCGCCGACGGCGCCGACCTCCTGCTGTGCGAAGCCTCCTTCACCCACGGCAAGGAAGACGTCCCCGACCTGCACCTCACCGGCCGCCAAGCCGGCGAGTACGCCGCCCGCGCCCGCGCCGAACGCCTCGTGCTCACCCACATCCCGCCGTGGACCGACCCGAAGACCGCGCTCGCCGACGCCCGCGCCGCCTACCGCGGCCCCGCCGAACTCGCCCGCGCCGGAGCCGTCTACCACGTCTGACCCCGGCGCGGCGCCCCCGCCACCACGGCGGAGGACGCCGCGCCGACCGGGATAGGCTCCCCGCATGTCTCGTATCGACGGCCGTACCCCCGAACAGCTCCGCCCCGTCACCATCGAACGCGCCTGGAGCAAGCACGCCGAAGGCTCCGTCCTCGTCTCGTTCGGCGACACCCGCGTACTGTGCACCGCCAGCCTCACCGAAGGCGTCCCGCGCTGGCGCCGGGGCAGCGGCGAAGGCTGGGTCACCGCCGAGTACGCGATGCTGCCCCGCGCCACCAACACCCGCGGCGACCGCGAATCGGTCCGCGGCAAGATCGGCGGCCGCACCCACGAGATCTCCCGCCTCATCGGCCGCTCGCTGCGCGCCGTCGTCGACACCAAGGCGCTCGGCGAGAACACCGTCGTGCTGGACTGCGACGTCCTTCAGGCCGACGGCGGCACCCGCACCGCCGCCATCACCGGCGCCTACGTCGCCCTGGCCGACGCCATCGACTGGGCCCGCGACCACAAGGTCATCAAGGCCAAGGCCCAGCCGCTCACCGGCGCCGTCAGCGCCGTCAGCGTCGGCATCATCGACGGCGTCCCCATGCTCGACCTGCGCTACGAGGAGGACGTCCGCGCCGAGACCGACATGAACGTCGTGTGCACCGGCGACGGCCGCTTCATCGAGGTCCAGGGCACCGCCGAAGGCGCCCCCTTCGACCGCGCCGAACTCGACGCCCTGCTCGACCTCGCCGTCAGCGGCACCGCGCAGCTCGACGCCATCCAGCGCGCCGCCCTCGCCGCCCCCCGGCAGGACTGACCCGTGCGCCGCCTCGTCACCCTCGCCGCGGCCGGCCTGCTCACCGCCCCGCTGCTCACCGGCTGCGGCTCCGACGGCTCCAGCGCCGACTGCCCCACCGTCGCCCACGACGTCTCCGGCCAGGTCGACGCGCTGCGCTCCTCCATCGGCACCGCCGCAGCCGACCCGCGCGACGCGGCGACCGCGCTGCGCCGCATCCAGCAGCACCTCGACGACATCGCCGGCCGCACCAACGGCGACGCGGCCGCCACCAAGGCCGTCGGCGACCTGTCCCTGGCGGTCTCCAACGTCAAGAACGACCTCGACAACGGCGTCCGCCACCCCGACATCACCCCGGTCACCCGCGGCTCCGCCGCACTGACCGCCGCCTGCCCCACGAAGGGATGACCGTGCCCACCCCGCGCCTTGTCCTGGCCACCCGCAACGCGCACAAGGTCACCGAACTGCGCGCGATCCTCGCCGACACCGGACTCGGCGTCGAACTCGTCGGCGCCGACGCGTACCCGCACATCCCCGACGTCAAGGAGACCGGCGTCACCTTCGCGGAGAACGCGCTGCTGAAGGCGGAGGCGCTGGCCACCGCCACCGGGCTGCCGACCGTCGCCGACGACTCCGGCCTGTGCGTCGACGTCCTCGGCGGCGCCCCCGGCATCTTCTCCGCCCGCTGGGCCGGCCGGCACGGCGACGACGCCGCCAACCTCAGCCTGCTGCTCGCCCAGCTCGCCGACATCGACACCCCGCACCGCGCCGCGCACTTCGCCTGCGCGGCGGCGCTCGCCCTGCCCGACGGCACCACCCGCGTCGTCGAGGGCCGGCTGCGCGGCACCCTGCGCCACACCCCGGCCGGCACCAGCGGCTTCGGCTACGACCCGGTCCTCCAGCCGGAGGGCCACACGGTCACCTGCGCGCAGCTGACCGCGGAGCAGAAGAACGCGATCAGCCACCGGGGGATCGCGTTCCGCGAACTGGCGCCGCTGGTGGCGCAGTTGCTGCGCTGACCACGCCGAAGGCCGGCCCCCGCGAGGTGCGGGGGCCGGCCTGGTGGTGAGTGAGCCTGGTGGGATTCGAACCCACGACACGCGGTCCCTAAAACCGCTCCCTCTAGCCGCTGGGGTACAGGCCCGCTCACGATTGTATCGGCTGCCGTTGCCGCCGGGCGAAGTTCATGGTCTGGCTGTGGCACGACGGGCACAGGTACCGCAGGTTCTCCCGGCGGTTGTCGAGCCTGTCGCCGTTGACGTGGTCGATCTCCAGCACGAGACGCCGCCCCTGCCAGCTGTTCCCGAGTCCGCAGCCGCCGCAGCGGTACGGCACGCCCACCTCCCGCAGTGCCCGGTCGAGCAGCCGTGTCCTGCGGCGTGCCGAGCCGGGCTCCAGCCGGCGAAGGATCGTCTCCGCCGACCAGCGGTGCGGTGAAACGGTGCCCCGGTAGTGCCCCTGACCCGTGAAGTGGTCCGTCGGGACGGCCGCCGACGTGAGGCACCGCTTGATGTGGCGTCTGGTCGCCGTGCTGACCGGCAACCCCAACTCGCGCAGCAGCCCGGCCACGCTGACCGACCGGGCCACGGCTGCGCGCAGCGCCTCCGGTTCCACCGGCGCGTACGTCCTGCGCGGTGTCATCTGGCCACCGCCGCGCGTTTGCGTCCCCGGTACGTGTCCGTCGTGGCGTGGCAGTTGGGGCACAGCAACCGCAGGTTCTCCGGACGGTTGTCCCACCAGTCGCCGCTGACGTGATCCACCTCCAGGCGGAGCGCCTTGCCGCACCACACCGGTCCCACCCCGCACATCCCGCACTCCTCGGGCACCCCGGCCGCCAGCAGTGCCGTGCGCAGCCGGCCGGGTGGCCGGCGCCCGCGGTCCGGGGAATCGAGCACGAGCAGATCGCGTCCGGCGGACCGCCGCGAACGCCGGCCGCTGACGGTGAAGTGCGTGGTGGGGATGCCCAGGCGGGCGATGCGCCGGCCGATGTGCGCCTGGTTCCCGCCGACCGGGTCGATGCCGAGGCGCCGCACGGTCTCATTGATGCTCACCGACGCCGCGACCGTCTTCCGCAGTCGCTCCTCCGTGTGCCGCATCCCTTCCCGTTCCAGATGCGTGGCGTCGATCCCCCACGCGCGGATGAGCCGCCAGGCGTAAGCGCGCGAGCCGTCGGTGACCTCGCCGCCCAGGGCGGTGATCACCTCCGACACCCTGCGCGCCCCCGCCACCGCCCCCGCCAGCCCCTCCCGCGTATACCGCGTCCCCATGACGGAACCCCCTCCGGTTCGTTCACGTATGCCGTCTTCGCACACATCAACGAGCCGGAGGGGGCTCGGGTCACGCCGGGAGTGGGGACGGGGGAGGGTCAGAACTTCGGGTCGTGGGTCTGGGCCTCGACGAGGTCGACGGCCTCCTGCTTGGTGCCGACCGCCGGGGGCGACCCGTCGAGGGGCTTGCCGGCGGTCTCGGGGATCAGGGCGACCGCGATGACGCCGATGACGGCGAAGAACATGCAGTAGTACGCGGGCATCATCTTCGTACCGGTGAGGGAGATCAGCGCGGTGATGACGAGCGGGGTGGTGCCGCCGAACAGCGAGGTGGAGACGTTGTAGCCGATCGACAGCGCGCCGTAGCGGATCTGGGTGGGGAAGAGCGCCGGGAGCGCCGCGGACATGGTGCCGAGCAGGCAGACCAGGGACAGGCCGAGCATCAGGATGCCCAGGCTGACCCAGAAGGGGCCGCCGAGGCGTACCAGCAGCAGGCTCGGCGCGGACAGCACGAGGAAGCCGAGCATGCCGGCCATGAGCAGCGGTTTCCGGCCGAAGCGGTCGCTGAGCCGGCCGACCTGGTTGATGACGAGCATCATCAGGGCCATCACGGCGAGCAGGATGACCAGGCCGTTGGTCACGCTGTACTTCAGCTCGTCGGACAGGTACGTCGGCATGTAGGACAGCAGCATGTAGTCGGTCACGTTGTACGCCGCGACCAGCGCGACGCACAGCAGCATGCGGCGCCAGTGCTCGACGAAGATGCCGCGGAACTCGCCCTTGGCGGAGGTCTCGGTGCCGTGCGCGGCCTCGGTGGCCCGTACCCGGGTCAGCGTCTCGGCCTCCAGGCGCTGGAACGCCGGCGTCTCGTCGAGCCGCAGCCGCAGGTAGAGGCCGACCGCGCCGAGCGGACCGGCCACCAGGAAGGGGATGCGCCAGGCCCACGCCTGCATCGAACTGTCACTGAGCGTGGCGGTGAGCACGACGACCAGGCCGGACGCGCCGACGTAGCCGGCCAGGGTGCCGAACTCCAGGAAGCTGCCGAAGAAACCGCGGCGCTTGTCGGGGGCGTACTCGGCGATGAACGTCGAGGCGCCGCCGTACTCGCCGCCGGTGGAGAAGCCCTGGACGAGGCGGAAGAGGATCAGCAGGGTCGGCGACCAGAAGCCGATCGCGGCGTAGCTGGGGATCAGACCGATGGCGAAGGTGCCGATCGCCATCATGATCATGGTGACGGCCAGCACCTTCTTGCGGCCGATGCGGTCGCCGATCGGCCCGAAGACCGCGCCGCCGACGGGCCGGACGAGGAAGGCGACGGCGAAGGTGGCGAAGGAGGACAGCAGCGAGACGGTGGCGTTCCCGGACGGGAAGAAGACTCTGCCGAGCGTGACGGCGAGATAGCTGTAGATGCCGAAGTCGAACCACTCCATGGCGTTGCCGAGCGCCGCGGCCTTCACGGCGCGGCGCACGGCGCTCTCGTCCGTCACGGTGATGTCGGTGCGGCGCAGACGTGGGTGTCTGCGCCGCTCGATGGCGGCGAACAGGGTCCGGTGCCGGCGGTACGCGGCCTGATCGGGCGTGTCCTCGGGCATCACGGCGGGGATTCCTCTCGTCCGTCCTACTTCCACTTACGGCAAGGGGAACGTCTGCGCAATTCGCGGGGAGGTAAACCCGGGTTGTCCGAAGAGTGTCTTTACAGACCGAGGTCCTTGATGATTTTGGCCACGTGGCCGGTGGCCTTCACGTTGTACAGGGCGCGTTCGACGGCGCCGTTCTCGTCGACGACGACGGTGGAGCGGATGACGCCGGTCACCGTCTTGCCGTAGAGCTTCTTCTCGCCGTAGGCGCCGTAGGCCTCCAGCACCTTCTTGTCGGGGTCGGCGACCAGGGTGACCTTGAGGTTCTCCTGGTCGCGGAACTTCGCGAGCTTGTCCGGCTTGTCGGGGGAGACGCCGATGACGTCGTAGCCGGCGCCGGTGAGCAGGGCGAGGTTGTCGGTGAAGTCGCAGGCCTGCTTGGTGCAGCCGGGGGTGAGGGCGGCGGGGTAGAAGTAGACGATGACCTTGCGGCCGTGGTGGTCGGCGAGCGAGACCGGTTTCCCGTCGGCGTCGGGGAGGGTGAAGGCGGGGGCGGTGTCGCCGGGGTTGAGGCGTTCGCTCATGTCGCTGCTCCTGTGACCTTGCCGTGCGGGACGGCGGGTGTCGTGAACGGTATGTAGGGGTTGAGCCTAGACGGGTTGGGACGGGGTGCCGGGCGGCAAGGCGGGGGGTGAGCTGACAGACTGTCCGCACGGTTTGGACAACGGTATGGATATCGGCCCAGGGGTGTTCGGCCCCGGGGTGACGGCACGAGACGGAGGCGGCGCGGTGTCGGACAGCAGGACTCCGGCGGAGATCGAGGCGGACATCGTCCGCAGGCGGGCGGACCTTGCCGCGACGCTGGACGAGATCGGCGTCCGGGTGCATCCGAAGACGATCGTCGGTGTCGCGCAGGACTCGGTGCGCCAGGCGGTGGACCGCAGCGCGGGCCGCGCTTACGTGGCGGTCAACCGGGCGGTGACGAATGTGCGGGGCCAGCTGGTCGGCCCGGACGGTGCGCCGCGGCTGGAGCGGGTGGTGCCGGTGGCGGTCGCGGCGGTGGCGCTGATCGTGGTGGTCGCGAGCCTGTCGTCGCGGCGCAGGCGGCGCTAGCGGCCGCGCCGGCGGTGTGCCGGGCGCGGCCCCGGGCGCGGTCCCGGGTTCCGGCGGACGGGTCCGGGGTCCGGGCCCGCCGCCGGGCCGGGTAACGTCGTGCCCGTGAGCTCGCATACGTCCATCGGTGGGGACGACAACTCCTCCGACAAGCTGCCGATCCGCATGCTGCACGACCGGGTGCTGGTGAGCACCGACATCCCGGAGGGGGAGCGGCGGTCGACCGGCGGCATCCTCATCCCCGCGACGGCCGCGGTGGGCCGCCGTCTGGCGTGGGCCGAGGTGGTCGCCGTGGGGCAGAACGTCCGGACCGTGGAGACCGGTGACCGGGTGCTGTACGACCCGGAGGACCGCGCGGAGGTCGAGGTGCGGGGGGTGGCGTACGTGTTGATGCGCGAGCGCGACCTGCACGCGGTGGCCGCCGAGCGGCTGGGTGGCTCGGAGGATTCCACGGGCCTGTATCTGTGACGGGTTCTTTTCCGTGACGGGCCCGCGTCGGTGACGGGCCCGTATCGCTGACGGGTCCGTTTGCGTGACGGGTCCGTGTCTGTGACGGTGTCCGCCTGAGGGGGCGGGTGGTGGCCGGGTGGCCGCCGCCCGCCCCTCGTGCGTGGCGCGCCGCCGTGCGCGGCGCGGCGGGTCAGCCGTCGTCGCCGCCCGTGCCGTCGCCGTAGCCGCCGGAGGAGTCCCCGCCGTTGGCGCCGTTCCCGCCGTAGTCGCCGCCGCCGTAGTCGTCACCGGTGCGGCCGTCGCCACCGTTGTCGTCACCGTTGTCGTCACCGGTGCCGTCGCCGTTGTCGCCGCCGGTGGGGTCGTCGGTGGGCGGTGCGGTGGGGCGGTGGTGGTGGCGGGGGGTGGTGTCGTCGCCGGGGGTGTCGGAGGGGTCGTCGGAGGGGCCGTCGGTGGGGTCGTCGCCGCCCCAGGGTTCGTCGTAGCCGTCGTCGGCGCCGGGCATCATGTCGAGGTCGAAGTCCTGCGACGGGCGGTCGCCGAGGGCGGCGGCGGTGTAGTCGGCCCAGATCCGCGCGGGGTAGCCGCCGCCGTTGACCCGGCCCAGTCCGGTGGCGCCGTAGAGCGGTTCCTGGCGGCCGGTGGTGGAGTCCTGGCCCATGACGGCGACGACGGTGACCAGGTCGGGGGTGTAGCCGGCGAACCAGGCGGCCTTGTCGTCCTCGGCGGTGCCGGTCTTGCCGGCGGCCGGGCGGTCGGCGTCCTGGGCGGCGGTGCCGGTGCCGTCGGGGGCGTCGACGACGTCCTCCAGCATGGCGGTGGTGGTGTCGGCCGCCTCGCGGGAGATGGCGCGCTGCGGGGTGCCGTCGGGCAGCTTGACGGTGCGGCCGTCGCGTTCGACGCGGGTGACGAGGATGTCGGGCCGGTAGACGCCGTGGTTGTCGAGGGTGGCGTAGCCCTGGGCCATGTCCAGCGGGCTGGCGGTGGCGACGCCGAGCGCGATGGAGGGGTAGGGGCTGAGGCTGGGGGTGCCGGGCGGGATGCCGAGGGCGACGGCGGTGTCCTCGACGTTGGCGGGGCCGACGTCCTGGGCCATCTGGGCGTAGACGGCGTTGACGGACTTGTTGGTGGCGTCGGAGACGGTGATGTCGCCGTAGGAGCGGTTGTCCTCGTTGGCGGGGGCGAAGGCGATCCGGGCGCCGTCGACGGGGCGGTGGTTGGCGCCGTCGTAGTGGGTGCCGGGGTTGATGATCCGGCCGTCCTGGGTGCGGGCGTGGTGCTGGACGGCGGCGGCGAAGACGTAGGGCTTGAAGGTGGAGCCGACCTGGTAGTCGCGCCGGGTGGCGTTGTCGACGAACTGCCGGGTGTAGTCCACGCCGCCGTACAGGGCGACGACGTGGCCGGTGGCGGGGTCGACGGAGGCGCCGCCGACCCGGACGTAGCGGTCGGGGCCGGTGGTGCGCAGCCGGTTGAGCAGTTGGGCGCGGGCGGCGGCGGAGAAGGCGTCCTGGCGGGGTTTGTCGATGGTGGTGGTGATGCGGTAGCCGCCGGAGTCCAGGGAGTTCTCGGCGAGGACGTGGTGGTCGAGCAGGTAGGCGCGGACGGCTTCGACGAGGTAGCCGCGCTGGCCGGACAGCCCCGGCGGGACGTGGACCTGGTCCGGGGCGGGGAAGCGCATGCGGGCGCGGGCGGCCGGGGCGAGCCAGTGTTCCTTGACCATGCCGTCCAGCACGTAGTTCCAGCGGGCGACGGCGCGGTCGCGGTTCTGCGGGTTGGCGACGACGTCGTAGGCGCTGGGGGCGTTGAGCAGCGAGGCGAGGTAGGCGGCGCGGGCGGTGTCGAGGTGGGCGGCGTCGAGGTGGTAGTAGGCCTGGGCGGCGGCCTGGATGCCGTAGGCGTTGCGGCCGAAGTAGCTGGTGTTGAGGTAGCCCTGGAGGATGTCGTCCTTGGTGTGTTCGTGGTCGAGCTTGAGGGAGATGAAGAACTCCTCGACCTTGCGGCTGACGGTCTGCTCCTGGTTGAGGTAGTAGTTCTTGACGTACTGCTGGGTGATGGTGGAGCCGGACTGCTTGCCCTTGCCGCTGACGGTGTTCCAGCCGGCCCGTAGCATGGCGCGCGGGTCGATGGCGTCCTCGTGGTAGAAGTCGCGGTCCTCGGCGGCCAGCGCGGCGCGCTGCATGGTCGCGGGGACCTCGCGCAGCGGGATGTTCTCCCGGTTGACCGCGCCGCTGCTGGCGATCTGGGTGCGGCCGTCGGCGTAGAGGTAGACGTTGCTCTGGGCGGTTGCGGTGGCGTTGGCGGCGGGGATGCCGACCAGCAGGTATCCGGCGGCGAACGCGCCGCCGAGCAGCAGGGCGGCGAGCAGCAGGCCGCCGGTGACGATCCGCCAGGTGGGCACGAGCCGCCGCCAGCCGTGGCGCCGGCGGGCGGCGCGGCGGGCCGCGCGGCGGGCGGGCCGGTCGGCCCGGCCGGGTTCCGGGCTCGGGGGCCGGGCGGGCGGTGGGGGCGGATCGTCGCTGCTCATGTCGGTTCGGGCTCCTCGGCCGCCGCGTCCGGCGGCGGTGCGGTCGGGGGTGCGGTCCGGTGGCTGCCTGCGGTGTCCGGGAACTGTTCGACGCGTCATATGACCGGAAATCACTGTTTCATCCGTCGCGTTGACGGGCATCACGACGGCCCCCCGGGCGGCGGCTAACGGCTGGTCCTTTGACCGGAACGGCGGAAAAACCGGTGGCCGCGCCGTCGTCGGCTCTCCTAGGCTGGCGCGCTTTCGGCGAAGCGGGTTCCGGCGAGGGTTCCGGGGGACGGAGGGGCATGGCGTGGGGGTGTACCGAGCCGTGCTCGCGGGCGGCTTCCGGCGGTACGCGACGTACCGGGTGGCGACGCTGGCGGGGGTGTTCACCAATGCCGTCTTCGGCATGATCATGGCGTACACCTACATCGCGCTGTGGCGGGTGCGGCCGCATCTGGGCGGTTACGACGAGACGCAGGCGGTGACGTTCGTCTGGCTGGGCCAGGCGCTGCTGACGACGACGGCGCTGATGGGCGGCGGGTGCGAGACGGAGCTGATCAACCGCATCCGTACGGGTGACGTGGCGATCGACCTGTACCGCCCGGTGGACCTTCAGGGGTGGTGGCTGGCGACGGACCTGGGCCGGGCGGCGTTCCAGGTCGTGGGGCGCGGGGTGCTGCCGATGGCGGTGGCGGCGCTGCTGTTCCCGCTGGCGTGGCCGTCGTCGCCGCTGGTGTGGCTGGCGTTCCTGGTGGCGGTGGCGCTGGGGGTGGTGGTGAGTTTCGCGGTGCGGTACCTGGTGGCGCTGGTCGCGTTCTGGCTGCTGGACGGCGCCGGGGTGGTGATCCTGTCGAACCTGGTGGCGTTGTTCTTCTCCGGGATGGTGCTGCCGCTGACCGTCTTCCCCGGCGCGCTGGGGACGGCGGCGCGGGTGCTGCCGTGGTCGGCGCTGCTCCAGGTGCCGGCCGACGTCTTCCTGGGCCGGGCGGGCGGTGCGGCCGGGGTGCTGGGCCGGCTGGCGTTCCAGGCGGCGTGGGCGGCGGTGCTGCTGGGCGCCGGGCGGCTGATGCAGTCGGTGGCGACGCGCAAGGTGGTGGTCCAGGGTGGCTGACGCGGGGGTGCCGCGGGCGGGGCGGCCGGTGCGGCCGTTTCCGCCGGGGGAGCCGGTGCCGCCGGAGGAGCCGGCGTGGCGGCGGCCGGCGGACGGGCTGCGGGCGTACGGCCTGATCGTCGGGATGTGGACGCGTTCGGCGCTGGCGTACCGGTTGTCCTTCGTGATGATGACGTTCGGCAACGGTGCGTTGACGGCGCTGGACTTCGCGGCGGTGGCGATCATCTTCGGGCACACCACCCGGCTGGGCGGTTTCTCGCTGGCGCAGACCGCGTTCCTGTACGGCACCTCGGGGATGGCGATCGGACTGGCGGACCTGCTGCTGGGCAGCATGGACGGGCTGGGCCAGCGGGTACGCGACGGCACGCTGGACGCCATGCTGGTGCGGCCGGTGCCGGTGTTCGTGCAGGTCGCGGCGGACCGGTTCGCGCTGCGGCGGCTGGGCCGGGTCAGTCAGGCGGCGCTGGTGCTGGCCTGGTCGCTGTCGCGGCTGGACGTGGCGTGGACACCGGGCACGGTGCTGCTGCTGCCGGTGATGCTGGTCAGCGGCGCGGCGATCTTCTCGGCGGTCTTCACCCTGGGCGCGGCGTTCCAGTTCCGCTTCGGGGACGCCTCGGAGGTGCAGAACTCGTTCACCTACGGCGGCAACGCGCTGACGCAGTACCCGCCGACGGTGTTCGCGAAGGAACTGGTGCGCGGGGCGACGTTCGTCGTTCCGCTCGCCTTCGTCAACTGGCTGCCCGCCACGCTGATCCTGGGCACGCCCCAGCCGCTGGGGCTGCCGCGGTGGGTGGACTGGGTGTCGCCGCTGGTGGCCGCCGCGGTGTGCGCGGCGGCCGCGGTGGCGTGGCAGGCGGGTCTGCGGTCGTACCGGAGCACGGGGAGCTGATGATGGGTCGTACCGAGGTACGTGACGGCACCGGGGGCACCGGTGACGCGGTGATCCGGCTGGACGGGGTGTGCAAGGTCTTCGACGTGTACCGCAGGACCGGGCTGCTGCGCCGGGAGCGGCGGGAGGTGCGGGCGGTCGACGGGATCTCCTTCGAGGTCGCCCGGGGCGAGACGGTGGGCTACATCGGGCCGAACGGCGCGGGCAAGTCCACCACGATCAAGATGCTCACCGGCATCCTGGTGCCCAGCGGGGGCAGCGTGCGGGTGGCCGGGATCGATCCGTCGCGGGAGCGGACCCGGCTGGCGCGGCGCATCGGCGTGGTCTTCGGGCAGCGCACCACGCTGTGGTGGGACCTGCCGCTGCGCGACTCCTACGACCTGGTGCGCCGCATGTACCGGGTGGAGCCGGCCCGGTTCCGCGCCAACCTGGACCGCTGCGTGGACCTGCTGGACCTCGGGCCGCTGCTGGAGGTGCCGGTGCGTCAGCTGTCGCTGGGCCAGCGGATGCGCGGCGACATCGCGGCGGCACTGCTGCACGACCCGGAGGTGCTCTACCTCGACGAGCCGACCATCGGTCTGGACGTCATCAGCAAGGCGAAGGTGCGGCAGTTCCTGGCGGAGGTGAAGGCGGCCGGTGCCACGACGGTACTGCTGACCACGCACGACCTCACCGACATCGAGCAGTTGTGCGAACGGGTGATGGTCATCGACCACGGCCGCCTGGTGCACGACGGCGACCTGGCCGGCCTGCACGCGGTGGGCGCCAGCGAACGCGTCCTGGTGGTCGACTTCGCCCGCGAACTGCCCGCCGTCGACGTCCCCGGCGCCCGCACCGTCCGCGTCGAGGGCCCCCGCCAGTGGCTGTCCTTCCCCGCCTCGGCCAGCGCCGCACCCCTGGTCGCCGAGGTCGCCGCCCGGTACCCCCTGGTGGACCTGTCGGTCCGCGAACCGGCCATCGAGGAGGTCATCGCCCGGCTGTACGGGGACCGGGCGTCGCTGTGAACGCGGGCCGGCGGACGGTGTTCCGGCCGGCGGTGCGGTGGATGGGCGGTGCGGCG
The DNA here is from genome assembly GCF_027947535.2 of Streptantibioticus silvisoli. Classification (GTDB taxonomy): domain Bacteria; phylum Actinomycetota; class Actinomycetes; order Streptomycetales; family Streptomycetaceae; genus Streptantibioticus_C; species Streptantibioticus_C silvisoli. The sequence continues at coordinate 34,155 of NZ_JAAGKO020000061.1, read as the reverse complement.
GCTCGGCGGCGCGGCTGGCGCGGAGCGGTGAGCGGGCCGACGGTGCGGTGGATCGGAGGTGCCCCGCGGTGCCGGGCCCGGGGTGGGTCAGACGCCGGCCGGGGCGGGGCCGGTCAGCAGGGGCAGCGGGACGGCGTCGGCCATGGCGCGGTAGCCGGCGTCGCTGGGGTGCAGGTGGTCGCCGGAGTCGTAGCGCGGCAGCAGGCGGTACGGGGCGGCCGGATCGCGCAGCGCCTGGTCGAAGTCGACGTAGGCGTCGTAGACGTGGCCGGCCCGGATGGCGGCGTTGACCTGTTCGCGTTCCAGGTTCAGCCGCGCGGTCCAGCCGACGTGGCCGCCGAACGGGGTGAGGGTGGCGCCGACCACCCGGACGCCGTGCGCGTGCGCCTCCCGGGTGATCTGCCGCAGACCGGCGACGATCTGGGCGGCGGTGCTGCGCTGCGGGGCTTCCAGGATGTCGTTGATGCCGATGTCGACGACCAGCGTGCGCACCCCGGGGGCCGACAGCGCGTCACGGTCCAGCCGCGACAGCGTGTTAGGTCCCCACAGGGTGCCGGCCGGCGCGTTCGTCAGCAGCCGGTTGCCGCTGATGCCCTCGTTGAGGACGCCGAGGCGCGGGCCGTTCCGGCTGGCCTGGAGGCGTTCGGCGAGGTAGTCGGGCCAGCGGTGGTTGGCGCCCATGGTGGACGTCATGCCGTCGGTGATGGAGTCGCCCAGCGTGACGACCGAGCCGCGTGCGTCGTCGGTCCACACGTCGACGCCGGTGACGTACCGCCAGTACGGGTCCTGGCCGGTGAACGCGGTGCCGTCGGTGTCGCCGGTGTGGTCGCCGCGCGCGACGTAGGAGGTCTGCCGGGCGTGCGGGTGGAAGGTGACCGGGCCCGAGGCGTACGGGGTGTAGGTGCTGATCAGCAGGTCGGACTCGGCGGGCACCCGCAGCCGCACGGCGTCGGAGGTGACGTCGTGCCCGATGGGGATGCTGATGGCGTCCCGGCCGCCGAAGGTGAGGGTGGTGATGGCGCCGGGCACTGCGTCCGGGTCGCCGGGGCCGGCCGCCACGCCGAGCGTGACGTGGGTGAGGACCAGCGGCACGGTGCCGAACAGGTTGGACAGCACGACCCGGGCGGCGGTGCCACCGGCGGAGGCGTGCACCACGTTGCGCACCGACAGGCCGGGCAGGCCGTTCGGGGTGCCGGGTTCGGCGGCGGTGGGCGCGGTGGCCCAGGTGCCGACCCAGTCGCCGGAGTCGGCGGGTTCCGCGGGCGCGGCGCCGGTGGCCGCGGTGGCGGAGGTGTGCGGCCGGGCCGCCTCGACGGCGGCGCCGCCGCCGGTGCCGACGCCCAGCACGATGGCGGCGCAGATCGCGACGACGGCCGCCGTCACGGCGGCGAGCAGGGCATAACCGGACGTGCGGGTCATGCGGCGCCTTCTCCTCGGGTGTTCGAGCGGACGGAACCGGTGGATCCCGTTGAGCGGGAAAACGCGCTCGGGCTGTGCCGCGACGCACCGCTCAGGGATTCTCGGGGTCGGAATCAGGGAGTTACCAGGGCTCCCCGCCCACCGGTCCGGGCCGGTTGCCATGATCCCATGGACCGTGCGGGGTCCGCCCGGTGGCCCGGCTCGGCGACATCGTCACTGGTGTCGCCGGCATCGCCGGTCGTCATCGTCTGCGTCACGGTCTGCGTCATGGCCTGTGTCAGGGGCTTCGTCACCGGCTTCTTCGCCGGCTTCATCACGGTCTCCGGCGATGAAGACGGCGGCGGGGGCCGGTTCGTTCCCCCGTTCGGGGAATCGAAGGGATATTTTTCCGGATGGTGATCTTTCCGGGCCGGATGGTGATCATTTCGTCACCCCGGAGTCCGGCCGGTCCCGCGACGATCGACGGATGGTACGCGCCCGGTCACTCCGGGGCACGGTGAACGGAGGAACGCGGTGACGGACGCGGAACCAGGGGCCACCGGCCCCGGCGGCGCACGGAAGGCCGGGCACGACCCACGGAAGGCCGGCGGCGCACGGGACGCCGGGCGCGACCCACGACCGGGCGGTGGTGCGTCGTCGGCTTCAGGGGGCACGCGGTCGGCTTCGGCTTCGGACCCGGGCGGCGCGCGGCAGGCGTCGGCTTCGGCTTCGGGCGGTACGCCGTCCTCGGGCCCGGGCGGTACGTCGCCCGATCCGGCCCCGGACAGCTCGCCGTCCTCGGACCCCGGCCCCGGCGGCCCACCCGACCCGGAGCCGGGCGCGCCGGCCGCCCCCGCGGGGAACCGGTTCGGGCGGGGGATGGCGCTGACCGCGGCCGACGAGGAACGGCGGCGTGGCGTGCGGCGGATGAAGCTGATCGCGACCGGGTTCCTGCTGACCGCGACCGTGGTCTACGCGCTGGCGAAGTGGGCCGGAGCCTCCGGCGCCGGCGCCTGGAGCGGCTACGTGGCGGCCGCCGCGGAGGCGGGCATGGTCGGCGCGCTGGCCGACTGGTTCGCGGTGACCGCGCTGTTCAAGCGGCCGCTGGGGCTGCCGATCCCGCACACCGCGATCATCCCGACGAAGAAGGACGTGCTGGGCCGCTCGCTGGGCGACTTCGTCGGCGAGAACTTCCTGTCCGCCCAGGTGGTCCGCACCCGGCTGCGGGCGGTCGGCATCGGCGCGCGGGCCGGCGCGTGGCTGGCCGAGCCCGACCACGCCGACCGGGTCACCGAGCAGGCGGCGGCCGCGCTGCGCGGCGCGCTGACCGTCATGCGCGACTCCGACGTACGGGCGGTGGTCGGCGAGGCGATCACCCGGCGTGCGGAGGGCGTGGAGATCGCGCCGGGCCTGGGCCGGACGCTGGAGCGGATCGTCACCGACGGCGGCCACCACCGGATCGTCGACCTGGTGTGCGCCCGCGGCTACGACTGGCTGGTGGCGCACGACGACTCCGTCATGCACGCCGTGCAGGGCGGCGCCCCCGGCTGGACCCCGCGGTTCGTGGACCGCCGCATCGGCGAACGCGTCTACCGCGAACTCGTGCGCTTCGTCCGCGAGATGCGCGACATGCCCCAGCACCCGGCCCGGCAGGCGCTGGACCGCTTCCTCGGCGACTTCGCCGGCGAGTTGCGCACCGACCCCGACACCCGCGAGCGGGTGGAACGCCTCAAGCGCGACCTGCTGGCCCGCGACGAGGTGCAGGACCTGATCAACTCCACCTGGAACGCGGTGCGTTCGACCGTGGTCAGCGCCGCCGACGACGACCGCAGCCAACTGCGGCTGCGGGTGCGGGCCTCGCTGCTGGGCCTCGGCGCCCGGATGGCCGCCGACCCGGCGCTGCGCGCCAAGGTCGACGGCTGGGTGGAGGAGGCCGCGGTCTACGTGGTCACCACCTACCGCGACGAGATCACCTCGTTGATCTCGGAAACGGTGGCCGGCTGGGACGCCGAGCAGACCTCCCGCAAGATCGAGGCACACGTCGGCCGCGACCTCCAGTTCATCCGGATCAACGGCACGGTGGTCGGCGCGCTGGCCGGGCTGGTGATCTACGCGGTCTCCCGGCTGGTCGGCGGGTGAGGCCGGGTGCCGGGCCGTGGCGGACGCCGGCGCCGCGGTCCGCGGGGGATCATGGAGGTGGCCGTCCGGCCGTCCCACGCCGCCGGACGCGACCGCGACCGTGAACATGCATATGAACGTGAACGTGAAGGCGAACCGGATGAGCCGGTGAGCCGGACGAGGGAGCCCGCATGAAGCTGCTGCGTGTCGGACCGGCCGGTGCGGAGCGGCCGGCGTTGCTGGACGCCGGCGGCACCCGGCGTGACCTGTCCGGCCTGGTCGCCGACATCGACGGCGGCCTGCTGGCGGACGACGCCGCGCTCGCCCGGCTGCGCGAGGCCGCCGCGTCCGGCACGCTGCCCGTGCTGGACGCCGCCGAACGGGTCGGGCCGCCGCTGGCCCGGATCGGCAAGATCGTCTGCGTCGGGCTGAACTACCACGACCACGCGGCCGAGGTCGGGGCCGCCGCGCCGGCGGAACCGGTGCTGTTCATGAAGGCGCCGGACACCGTGGTCGGCCCGCACGACACCGTCCTGGTGCCGCGCGGGTCGGTCAAGACCGACTGGGAGTGCGAACTGGCCGTCGTCATCGGCCGCACCGCCCGCTACCTGGACTCGCACGCCGAGGCGATGGCGGCCGTCGCCGGCTACGCGCTGTCGCACGACGTCAGCGAACGCGCGTTCCAGAACGAACGCGGCGGCCAGTGGGACAAGGGCAAGAACTGCGAGACGTTCAACCCGCTCGGCCCCTGGCTGGTCACCGCCGACGAGATCCCCGACCCGCAGGCGCTGCGGCTGCGCACCTGGGTCAACGGCACCCTCATGCAGGACGGCCGCACCGCCGACCAGATCTTCCCGGTCGCCGAAGTGGTGCGGTACATCAGCCGGTTCATGACGCTGCGCCCCGGCGACGTCATCAACACCGGTACGCCGGCCGGGGTGGCGTGGGGGCGGCCGGAGCCCCGGCCGTTCCTGCGGGCGGGCGACGTGGTGGAGCTGGAGATCGAGCAACTCGGCCGCCAGCGGCAGGATTTGGTCAACGCTTGACTCTCTGTCAGGCTGACGGGCTTTCGGGGAGTTCGTGATCTTCGGGTGGTGGGGGCCGCCCGGGGCGCCGGGGCTCCCCGGCGTCGGCAAGGCGGCCGCGGGGCCGGGCGGTCAGGGCCGTCCGGCGGGCGCGGCCACGAGGACGGTTCAGGGGGCGGGACATGCGGGGCGGACGGGTCGCGGTGGTCGGCGGCAGCATCGCGGGATGTGCGGTGGCCATGGCGGCGCACCGGGCGGGCGCGGCGGAGGTGGTCGTCTTCGAACGCACCCCCGGCCGGCTGGAGGACCGCGGGGTGGGGGTCGGGGTGCGCGCCGACCTCTACGAGGAACTGGCCGGCGCCGGCTACCTCGGCGACGACGCGCAGTACGTACGGCTGGACCGGCGCGCCTGGTTCACCGCGGACGGCAGCCGCACCGGCCGGGCGGTCGGTGCGATGGAGTTCTCCTTCCGCGCCTACAACTGGGGTTTGCTGTGGCGGGCGTTGCGCGACCGGGTGCCGGAGCGGGTGGACTACCGCCGCGACACCCCGGTCGCCGCGGTCACCGCCGGCACGGACGGCGCCCGGGTGGCGCTCGCCGACGGCACGGCCGAACGGTTCGACCTGGTGGTCGGCGCCGACGGCTACCGGTCGGTGGTGCGCGAGGCGATGTTCCCCGGCGTACGGCCGCAGTGGGCCGGCTACCTGCTGTGGCGCGGGATCGCGCCGGCCCGGCTGATGCCGCCGCGCGAGACCGGGTGGCGCGACGGGGACGCGGCGATGATCGGCTTCCCCGGCGGCCACGCGATGGTCTTCCTCATCCCGGACCGGGACGGCGGCGAGCAGGTCGTCAACTGGGCGCTGTACTCCCGGCCCCCGGCGTCCGCCGTGCTCGACCCGGCCGACCCCACCAGCCTGCCGCCCGGCACCGTCACCGCCGACCTGCTGGCCCACCTCGATCTCCTCATTGATGAACTGCCGCCCTACTGGGCCGAGTTGGTCCGGCTGACCCCGGCGCCCGAGATCTTCGTCCAGCCGATCTACGACCTCCAGTCCGGCTCGTTCGCCGCCGGCCGGCTCGCGCTGGCGGGGGACGCGGCCGCCGTCGTGCGCCCGCACACCGGCGGCGGCGCGGTGAAGGCCCTCCAGGACGCGATCGCGCTGGAGGCCGCGCTGTCCGGCACCGACGACCTCGACGCGGCCCTGCTCGCCTACGACGTACGCCGCGCCCCGATCGGCCGCGCGATGGTGGCCCTCGGCCGCGGCCTGGGCACCGCGCAGGTCCTCGACACCCCCGACTGGGCGGCGATGGACCAGGACGCGCTGCACGCCTGGTGGGCCGCGATTCCGGGGCAACTGCCGCTGGGGGGACGGGCGTTGATCGGCTGAGTGGGGAGGGGTGGGGCGTGGCGCGTTTGCCGGTGGGGGTGGCGCGTCGGCCGGTGGGGTGGCGTTCCGGGCGGGTGGCGTTCCGGGCGGCGGAGTGGCGGGCGGTGGCGTGAGGGCCGGTGGTGCTCCGGCCGGTGACGTGGGGCCGGGAGAGTGATCCCGGCCCCCTCCGGGCGGTCCCGTCCTCGGAGGGGTGACACGCCGCGTGCGGGGGCCGGGTTCGGGGTCCGGGGTCCGGGCCGGGGACTTGAGGCTGAGCGGTGGGGTTCGTTGGGCTGTTCGGCTGGGATCGCGGGGGGCTGAGGGAGCGGCGCGGTGTTGTGATGATCGGCTGATGCGACATTCGGTGTGTCCATCCCGTCCGGTGTGTCCGTCCGGTCCCGCCGTGCCGCCCGCCCGGCCGGTCCGGCGCCGCACCGCCGACGCCGAAGGTTCCGCCCATGCACCCCCGCCGCGCCCTCGCCCTCGCCGCCACCGCCGTCATCGCCGCCACCGTTCCGCTGCTGACCGCCGCCGCCCCGGCGCCGGGCAACTCCGCCGCGCCGCCGGCCGATCGCGCGCCGGTGTGCGGGAACCCGGCGGCCCGCGGCTTCCCCATCGACTCCCGCCTGCACGACGGGCCTTCGGGGTACGCGCCGGGGCTGGAGGCGGACGGCTTCGCGCTGGACCTGACCAACACCACCGACGGCGCCTGCCGGGACGTCCACCCCTTGGTCATCCTGGTCGACCGGGACGGCACGCTGACCGGCGACCAGTTCACCCTGCGCTACCGGCCGCCCGGCGGCGACTGGCGGGCGGTGCCGTTCGAGAGCACGGACCGCGGCGAGTTCGTCGGCATCCCCGGCGGCCAGAACGGTCCCGGCCTGACGATCCCGGCCGGTGCCACGGTCACCGTGCGCCTCCAGCTGTGGTTCGCGCCGAGCGCACCGGCGGACCGGGTGGTGGCGTCGGCGACCACCATGCAGCGCCGCGGGCAGGACGGCTCGTGGGTCGCGGAGTCCAACCACTACCCGTTCGACATCGTCCCGGCACCGCCGACGCTGGCCGACACCGGCGCCGGCTCCGGCCGCCCGGACGGCGCGCTGTTCGCCACCGGCGCGGCGGCGGCCGCCCTGATCGCGCTGGGCACCGCGCTGGTCGTCGGAGCCCGGCGCCCCCGGGACTGACCGGCGGTCCCGTACTACGCTGGGGAGCGCGACCGTCACCACGTCCGCGTTCCGCCGTCGAAGGAGACCCCTCCGTGCCCGAGCGCAAGCCGATCGAGTCCTGGCTGACCGACATGGACGGGGTGCTGACCCACGAGGGCGTACCGATCCCGGGCGCGGACGAGTTCCTGCGCCGGCTGCGCGAGTCGGGCAAGCCGTTCCTGGTGCTGACCAACAACTCGATCTACACCCCGCGCGACCTGCACGCCCGGCTGGCCCGGATGGGCCTGGACGTCCCGGTGGCCAACATCTGGACGTCCGCGCTGGCCACCGCCCGGTTCCTCGACGAACAGCGCCCCGGCGGCACCGCCTACGTCATCGGCGAGGCCGGGCTGACCACCGCGCTGCACGACATCGGATACGTGCTGACCGACGCCGAACCCGACTACGTGGTGCTCGGCGAGACCCGCACCTACAGCTTCGAGGCGCTGACCCGGGCGATCCGGCTGATCAACGACGGCGCCCGGTTCATCGCCACCAACCCCGACCACACCGGCCCGTCGGCGGAGGGCGCGCTGCCGGCCACCGGTTCGGTCGCCGCGCTGATCACCAAGGCCACCGGCAAGGACCCGTACTTCGTCGGCAAGCCCAACCCGCTGATGATGCGCGCCGGACTGAACGCCATCGGCGCGCACTCCGAGACCTCCGCCATGATCGGCGACCGGATGGACACCGACGTGCAGGCCGGTCTGGAGGCCGGCATGGAGACGTTCCTCGTCCTCACCGGCCTGACCAGCCCGGAGGAGATCGACCGCTTCCCGTTCCGCCCCTCCCGCGTCGTCGACTCCATCGCCGACCTGATCCCCCTGGTCGGCCCCGACGCCTGACGCGCCCTTCGAGCGGCGGGCAGCCGGCCGGTGTGCCGGTTCGAGCCTCTCGGTCATCGCGTCGGGTCCGTGCGGCGGGCAGCGGACCGGTGTGCCTGTTCGGAATACCGTTGTGAGTGTCAACGAGTAGTCAACGGTTTTCCGGAGAGCCGGGTTCGAGGAGACCGGACCGGCGGCCGGGTGCGGCGTGCCGGGGGTGCTCCCGGTGGGTGCGGTGGTCGAGAGTGGCCCGCATGACCGCCTCGACGCTGCGCCGCATGACCCCCCGCCGCCGGGACGAGCCGCACCGGGCGGCCACCCCGCTGGAGCTCCTGTTCGACCTGTGCTTCGTGGTCGCCGTGGCGCAGGCCGGCTCCCGGCTGGTGCACGCGCTGGCCGAGGACCACGCCGGGCACGGGGCCGCCGGCTACGTCTTCACGTTCTTCGGGATCTGGTGGGCCTGGATGAACTTCTCCTGGTTCGCCTCCGCCTACGACACCGACGACGTGCCGTACCGGGTCGCGACGCTGGTGCAGATCGCCGGGGTGCTGGTCTTCGCGGCCGGGGTGCCGAGCGCGTTCGACCGGAGTGACTGGCTGATCTCGGTCATCGGTTACGTGATCATGCGACTGGCGCTGACGTTCCAGTGGCTGCGGGCGGCTCGCGCCGCGAACGGTCCGGCGCGGCGGACGGCGCTGGTCTACGCGGCCGGGGTGGTGGCGTGCCAGTTGGGCTGGGTGGGCCTGCTGTGGGTGCCGGCCGGCCGCTGGCAGCCGGTCTGCTTCGTGGTGCTGATCGTCGCCGAACTGTCGGTTCCGCTGCTGGCGGAACGCGGTCACACCACCCCCTGGCACCCGGAGCACATCGCGGAACGGTACGGGCTGTTCACCCTGATCGTGCTGGGCGAGACGGTGTCGGCGGCCACGCTGGCGGTGCAGTCCGCGCTGGACGAGCACGACGCGCTGGACCGCCTGCTGCCGATCGCGGCCGGCGGACTGCTCATCGTCTTCGCTGCCTGGTGGATCTACTTCGCGGTGCCGATCCACGGTCACCTGCGCTCCAACCGGCAGGCGATCCCCTGGGGTTACGGGCACTACGCCGTCTTCGCCTCCGCCGCCGCGATCGGCGCCGGCATCGAGGTCTCCGTCGAGCAGGCGGTCGGCGCCACGCGGCTCGACGTCACCGCCGCCTCCGCCGCGGTGACCGTCCCCACGGCCGTCTACCTGCTCACCCTCTGGCTGCTGCACGCCCGCCACTACAAGCGCGGCCCGCTCCAGCAGGCGGTTCTGCCGGTGACGTCGGTCGCCGTGCTGGCGGTGACGTTCACCGGCCGCGCCGCCGTTCCCTGCGCCGGCGTGATCTGCGCACTGGCGGTGGCCGTCGGGGTGACGCTGGCCGCGAGGACGGGGGAGGGACCGTCCGACGAGGAGGAGGCGGGGGCGGAGGCGGAGGAGTGATCCGCCGGCCGTATTCGTCGCGATGAGCTGCGGCATATCCGAAAGGGCGTAACGGGGACGGCAGTTGCCCGGCCGGGTGACCAATATGCGTCCGCGTGGACGGGACTTGCCGTGCGGAATTCCCCCAACGCGCTCATGCCATTGCGGATTCCCCGGTACTCGCGCGGAATTCATCGCGGTCGGTGCGGCGAGGAAAGCAGGGCAAGCAGGGTAAACGGAGCCGTGCACCGTGAACAGCCGGTTCCCGGAAATCCCGCAACGCGATTCCGCTGCGGGCGGCCGGGCGGCCGGGCGGCCGGGCGGCCGGGCGGCCGGGCGGCCGGGCGGCGGGGCGAGCGGTGATGCCCCCTCAGGGCCGCATGGTGGGCGGCGTTCTCCTGCCGGGCGAGGTCCGGGGGAAACGCCCTGCTGCCACCGTTTCCCACCCTGCCCTGCCCGCCGGGCAACGGCGCAGGCAGGTGTTCTCATGCCTCGCATACGAAGGAATCGCACGTCGTATCAGATTTCCGTGCGGGCTTGCGTCCATTGCGGTGATTATTCCGGCGAGGCGTTCGTCTGATTGTAAAACATTAAGGAAATATCGGATCAACCAATCGATCAACGGCGGACTGGAGCAACGTATGAACCCTCGTCGCCAAGGCCAATCCTCCGATGCCCGGCGCTCCAAGCGCGCCGTCAGGCGGGGCAGCGGTGCCATGATTGCTCTCCTCGTCGCGCTGTCGGGTGCCGTCGCCGCGTTCGAAGGCCCGGCCGCCGCCAATGACAGCCACCACGTGGGAACCCGTCACGACGGCGAGCCCCGCCCCCACTGGGATGTTCCTCACCACGAGGGGACGCACCCTTACGGAGAGCCTCGCCACCACGAGGGGACGCACCACTACGGGGAGCCTCATCACCACGGAGGCGTTCACCACCACGCGGGGACGCACCACTTCGGTGAGCCGCGTCATCACGGCGGGATGCCCCACCACCACGGCGGGATGCCGCACCACCACGGGGGAATCCCGCACCACCACGGGGGAATCCCGCACCCCGGGCACGGCCTCCCCGGGCTGCCGGGAAGAAACGGCCATGACGGCCCTCCCGGCCCGAGGGGCCCTCGCGGTCCGGTGGGTCCGGTGGGCCGGGGTGAACGGGGGCCGAGGGGTCCTCGCGGTCCGGTGGGGCCGGTCGGTAGGGGCGAACGGGGCCCGGCGGGTCCGGTGGGCCGGGGCGAACGCGGCCCGATGGGTCCGGTCGGTCCGGTGGGCCGGGGTGAACGCGGCCCGATGGGCCCCGCCGGTCCGGCAGGCCGTGGACGCGTTGGTCCGGCTGGTCCGGCCGGTCCCGCGGGTCCGGCCGGACCCAGGGGGGAGCGGGGCCCGGCAGGCCCCGTGCGGCCGGGCGCGGTGAGGGCGACGTGTGGTGGCCTGGGCGACATCTGCGAAGGAGGCTGGAAACAGCTGATGTTCGGTTACCGCGCGGAGAACGCGCCGTGCAGCGGCGTGGGTGACATCTGCGAAGGAGGGTGGGAGCAGGTGAACGTGGACTTCCCGGAGCTCGGCCACCGTGTCCGGTCGGTCGATGACGAACTGGACGCGATGCTGGACCAGGGCTGATTCCAGGTCCAGGGAACCCGACCGTCAAAGCGTGGAACGGCAGCCCCGCCCGGAACACTCCGGGCGGGGCGTCGCCGCGTCTCCGGAGGTGTCATGTCGTGCCTCCGGCGCGCAAACCGTGGCACCGGGAACCGTCCGACCCACTGGTGAGCGGTCCGCCGTCGGCGCGGAGGGGCCTCGCCCAACTCGGCCGCGTGCGGTACCACGTTGGATGGGGGAGCGCCGGAGGGGTCGGGGAACGGGGAGGACGCGGCGGCGGAATGGGTGCGCGGCGGCGAGGGCCTGCGGGGTACTCGGTGGCTGCCGGAGAGCGGCGGCCTGGAGGGGCGCACCGCTGAGGGGGAGGCCCGGGAGCCGCATCGGCTTCACCGCAGGTGGGAGCCCGGTGCCCGGTCCCGAGGCGTGCCTCCGGTGGGGTCCGGCAGCGGAGCTCTGGTCATTACCTCGGACAAAGAGTTAACGTGAAGATGTGACGACGGCGGAGCTTCCCAGTGGGCTCGCGGAGGTGCTGGCCGGCATTCAGCGGCTGGTGCGGCGGCGGGTTCGCCGCGACGTGGCCGGGCCCCGGCTGCGCGGCGCGCAGACCGAGCTGCTGGCGCTGGTCGCGGAACGGCCGGGGATCGGTGTCTCGGCGGCGGCCAAGGAGCTGTACCTCGCCGGGAACTCCGTCTCGACGCTGGTCAACCAGCTCACCGCCGCCGGGTTGCTGAGCCGCGGGACCGACCCGGGCGACCGGCGTTCCGCGCTGCTGCGCCCCACGGCGGACGGGCTGGCCCGGCTGGCCGACTGGCGTGCCCGGCGCGGCGAACTCGTCGCCCGCCAGGTGGCCGCGATGTCCGGCGCCGACCAGGCGCTCCTGGCGGCCGCGTTGCCCGCGTTGCGCAGGCTCGCGCAGCGCCTGCACGAGGAAGTGGAGGGGACATGAGCGACGAAGAGCGCCCCCGCGCCGACGCGAACGCCGACGTCGGCGCGGGCGTGAACGGGAACGCCGGCGGCGGCGCGAACGCGAACGAGAACGCCGGCGGCGGCGCGAACGGGAACCCCACCGGCGCGGAAACGGAAGCCGGCGCCGACCCCGGCAGCCTCACCCCGACCGGTGCGGACGCTGCCACCCCGACCGCCGCGGACGCCACCCGTACCGGCGCCACCCGTACCGGCGCCACCCCCGCGGAGCGCCCCGCCACCCCCGCGGAGCGCCCCGCCCCCGGCTCGCCCGACGCCGTCGTCTGTGCGGGCCTGTCGTACGTCTTCGGGGAGACCCGGGCCGTCGACCGGGTCGACCTGCGGGTCGGCGCCGGTGAGGTCTTCGGGCTGCTCGGGCCGAACGGTGCCGGCAAGACCACCGTGATCCGCTGCATGACGACGCTGCTGCCGGTGCCGTCCGGCAAGGTCACCGTCTTCGGCCACGACGCGGCGAAGGAGGCGATGGCCGTGCGCCGCCTGCTCGGCTACGTCCCCCAGCAGCTGTCCGCCGACGGCGGGCTCACCGGGCGGGAGAACGTCACGCTGTTCGCCCGGGTCTTCGACGTCTCCCGTAAGGAACGGGCCGCCCGGGTCCAGCAGGCGCTGGAGGCGGTGGACCTGCTGGAGTCCGCCGACCGGCTGGCCAAGACGTACTCCGGTGGCATGGTCCGCCGCCTCGAACTCGCGCAGGCCCTGGTCAGCGCGCCGCGCCTGCTGATGCTCGACGAGCCGACCATCGGCCTGGACCCGATCGCGCGCACCAGCGTCTGGGAGCACATCGACGCGGTCCGCCGGGCCACCGGCATGACGGTGCTGGTCACCACGCACTACATGGACGAGGCCGACCAGTACTGCGACCGGGTCGCGCTCATGCACCGGGGCCGTATCCGCGCGCTCGGCACGCCCGGCGAACTCAAGGCCGACCTGCGCGAACGCCGCGCCGACGACTCCGAGCCGACCCTGGAGGACGTCTTCCGCGACGTCGCCGGCAGTGGGCTCGGCGATGAGGGAGGGGATTTCCGCAGTGTCCGAAGCACCCGCCGCACCGCGACCCGGGTCGGCTGACGCCACCACCGCCCGGCCCGTCGACCAGCTCGACCTGCTGCTGACCCCGCCCACCCCCCGTTCCGGCTGGCGGGTGCCGGCCGCGCGGGCCTGGGCGATGTGCCTGGTCGAACTCCAGAAGCTGCGCCACGACCGCACCGAGCTGTACACCCGGGCGGTGCAGCCGGCGCTGTGGCTGCTGATCTTCGGCGAGACGTTCACCCGCATCCACGCCATCCCGACGCCCGGCGTGCCGTACCTCGACTACCTGGCGCCGGGCATCATCGCGCAGTCCGCGATGTTCATCGCCATCTTCTACGGCATCATGATCATCTGGGAACGCGACGCCGGCGTCCTGACGAAACTCCTGGTCACCCCGACCCCGCGGGCCGCGCTCATCACCGGCAAGGCGTTCGCGGCCGGGGTGAAGTCGGTCATCCAGGCGGTGGTCGTGGTGGTGCTCGCCGCGATCCTCGGCGTCTCGCTGACCTGGAACCCGCTCAAGCTGCTCGGCGTCGTCGTGGCCGTCATCCTCGGCTCGGCGTTCTTCTCCTGCCTGTCGATGTCGATCGCCGGCATCGTGCTGACCCGCGACCGGCTGATGGGCATTGGACAAGCGATCACGATGCCGTTGTTCTTCGCGTCGAACGCCCTCTACCCGGTCGCGGTGATGCCCGGCTGGCTCCAGGTCCTCAGCCGCATCAACCCGCTCAGCTACGAGGTCGACGCGCTGCGCGGCCTGCTGCTGGGCACCCACGCCCACCTGCTGCTCGACTTCGGCGTCCTGCTTGTGGCCGCCCTCGCCGGCATCACCGCGGCGTCCAGCCTGCTGGGCCGGCTGGCGCGGTGACGGGCCGGGCAGGGACCGGGCAGCACGAAGGCCCCCCGGTGAACCGGGGGGCCTTCCGTGTGGTGCGCCGCCAGGGACTTGAACCCCGAACCCGCTGATTAAGAGTCAGCTGCTCTGCCTGTTGAGCTAGCGGCGCTCACCGACGAGAAGAAGTTTATCCCATGGTCAGGGGTGCTCAGGACCGGGCGGAGGCCGGCGCGCGCCGAGCGGTGCGCCGGGTGGGCCGGAGCAGGGCGACGGCACCGGTGGCCGGTGCGGCGGGGGTGAGGGTGCTGATGGTGGCCGGTGCGGCGGGGGTGAGGGCGGCGGGGGTCGGAACGCTGACAGTGGTGATCGGGGGCGGCGATGGGGACGGCCGTGCGGGGCTGCTTCGTGGAGGCCGGTCACACCGGGCGGCATCTACGATTCGTCCCCGCCGGAGGCCCACGCGACGAACGCGGGTCGCCGGGCGGCCGGATCGCCCGGTCAGTTCTCGTCGAACAGCGCGCTGACCGACTCGCCGTTGTGGATGCGGCGCATCGCCTCGGCCAGCGCCGGCGCGATCGACAGCACGGTCAGCTTGTCGGTGCGGTCGTCGGCGGGCACCGGCACGGTGTTGGTGCAGACGATCTCCCGCACCTCCGGCTGCGCGCCGAGCCGGCCCAGCGCACCGGAGGAGAACAACCCGTGCGTGCAGGCCACCCGTACCGAGGCGACGCCCAACTCCCGCAGGCGTTCCAGGAGTTCGAGGACCGTGCTGCCCTTGGCGATCTCGTCGTCCAGCACGATGACGTCCCGCCCGGCGACCTCGCCGATGACCGAGGCGATGCTGACCCGGTCGTCGCTGAACCGCTGCTTGGCGCCGGCCGCCACCGGCACCCCCAGCATGCGGGCGAACGCGGCGGCCTCCTTGGCGTTGCCCAGGTCGGGGGAGACGACGACCGCGTTGGACAGGTCGGAGTGCCGGAAGTGCGCCGCCAGTTCGCGCAGCGCGTGCAGGTGGTCGACGGGGACGCTGAAGAAGCCGTGCACCTGCGGGGAGTGCAGCGTCATCGCCAGTACCCGGCTGGCCCCCGCCGCCACCATCAGGTCGGCCACCAGCCGGCCGCCGATGGAGATGCGCGGCGCGTCCTTCTTGTCGGACCGGGCGTAGGCGTAGTGCGGCATGACGACCGTGGTGCGGGCCGCGGAGGCGCCGCGCGCGGCGTCCAGCATGAGCAGCAGCTCGACGAGGTTCTCCTGCACCGGGGCGACCAGCGGCTGGATCAGGTAGACGTCGCGCTCGCGGCAGTTCGCCTGGAGCTGCACCTCCAGGCAGTCGTTGGCGAACCGGCTGACCCGCACCGGGTGCAGCGGCACCCCCAGATGGGAGCAGACCTCCGCCGCGAGTTCCGGATGGGCACTGCCACTGAAGACGGCGATGTCGCGCACAGGGACGATCCTTTTGGGGTCGGTACGGGCGGCTCGCCGCGGAGCCTACCGGCCGCCCGGCACCGTCACGGGTGCCGGACCGCGCCGGTAGCCGCCGTGCTTGCCGGCCCGGGCCACCCCGGCCGACGTCACCCCGGCCGACGTCACCCCGGCCGACGTCACCCCGGCCGACGTCACCCCGGCCGGTCCCACCCCCGCGGTCCTCACCCCCGCCGGTCCCACCCCTGCAAACGCACCCCCGGGTCCGCACCGGTGAGGTACTCCCGCAGGACCGCGCCCGTCGAGGGGACGAACTCCTCCGGGACGGAGTCGGTGCGCACCCATGCGACCCGTGCGTGTTTCCCCGGTTCGCGGTTGACCGGTTCGCCGGTCCACGTGTCGGTGGCGAGGACGACGGTCAGGAAGCCGTTCGGCGACTCCACGCCCCACGCGCCGTGGATGACGTGCGCCAGCCGCAGCGACTCCGGCGCCACGACGACGCCGGTCTCCTCGTACAGCTCCCGCACGGCCGTCGTCGTGACCGGTTCGCCGGGATCGCTCTTGCCGGACGGCAGGTCCCACAGCCCGGCCGCGAACCGCGCACCGGCGCCCCGCCGCAGCAGCAGGACGCGCTCGCGCTCCCGGTCGTGCACGATGACGGCGCCGACGAGCAGCGTCATGGCGGCGGTGGCGGGCGGTGCGGGAGCGGGGCGGTCGTCCATGACCGCCATCCTCGCGGATCGCGCCGCCGACCGTTCCTCCGCCGACCGTGCCTGCCTCCGGGATCGCGGTGCCGCCCACATGCCTCCGTCGACCGCGCCGCCTCCGCCGCCAACCGTTCCTCCGCCGGAGGACCACCCCGCCGAAGGACCACCCCGCCGAAGGACCACCCCGCCGGAGGACCACCCCGCCGGAGGCTCACCCCTCCGGAGCGAGCGCGAAGCGGAGCCAGACCGTCTTGCCGGCGGGGTCCTGCCGTACGCCCCAGCCGTCGGCGAGCGCGCCGACCAGGAGCAGGCCGCGGCCGCAGGTGTCCTGCGCGCCGGGGCGGTGCCGGACCGGTCGGCCGTCACCGGCGTCGCGCACCTCGACCAGCACGCCGGCGGCGTCGCGGATCAACGTGACGGTGAAGCCGGCCACCCCGCCCGCCCCGATCGCCCCGACCACTGAAGACGCCCCGCCTCCCCCGACCGCCGGGACCGCCCCGACCGCCGAAGTCCCCCCGACCGCCGGAGGCGCCACGTGGACCACCGCGTTCGTGGCGATCTCCGACAGGCACAGCCGCATGTCGTCCAGCCGGTCGGTCACGCCCCAGCCGGCCAGCGTCTCGTCGGCGAAGCGCCGCGCCTCGGCGACCGACTCCCCGCGGTGGGCGAAGGAGCGCCGGCGGTGCCGGGGGGCGGCGGCCGGCGCGGGCCCCGTGCCGGCCCGCGTGCCGCTCGACTGCCGTGTCCTGATGGCCTCGTCCGGCACGGTGGATCACCGCCTCATCGCTTCGTGGAGATGCGGATTCGAGCGTGACGGTTCGTCAGGGGCGGCGCAACGACGCGGATGCCGACGTCTTCGTCCGGGGTGGACGACCGCCCGCCGTGGGTACCGTCATGGTGACGCCGTCTGCACCGCCGTCTGCCGCCGGAAGGGTGAATCACCTGCCCTGACCTGGGCGGTTCGCACTACGGTCGGGCTCGACGAGTTGATCCACAACCCACTGTGGGGGACGCGATGGCTCAACCACCCACCATGCTCCGGGCGTTGGTCACCAGCCGTCACTGGCAGGTGTTCGAGACCTTCCGGCGCCAGTTCGAGCGCGCGGCGAACGAACTGGCCGAGCGCGAGGGCGACCCCGCGCTGGAGGGACTGACCGTCTCCAAGCGGCAGTTCGAGCGCTGGTACGGCGGTGAGATCAAGACCCGGCCGTATCCGGCGCTGTGCCGGGTGCTGGAGGCGATGTTCGGCGAACCGGTCGACGCGCTCCTGGCGCCCGCCGCCCGGCGGGCGCCACCACGGCCCCGACCCGTCACACCGTTACGGCACGTCGTTCCGCCGGTGGACCGACGCGCCCTGTCCAGTGCCGAGTTCACCGCCCGTCCCCGGGCCGGCGAGGCCGCCGGCCGGGACACCATAGAAAGGCAGGTCGTCATGGCGGCTCGTCGTGCGTTCCGATTCAGCGCGATGACGGAAGGCAGCAGTGTCGGACGCGAGACGCTGGACCAACTCCAGCAGGAGGTACGGCGGTTGACCGTCGCCTACCCGTGCACACCGCTGACCACCCTGCTCGGTGACCTGGTCGAGATGCAGGACCTGTCCTTCCGGCTGCTGGAACAGGGCCGCGTCCAGCCGCGCCAGGCACGGGAGTTGTACCTGCTGTCCGCGATCACCTCCGGCATGCTCGCCAAGGCCAGTCACGACCTGGGCGACACCTACTCCGCCATGACGCAGGCCAGGACCGCCTACGTCTGCGCCGACAACGCCGACCACCCCGCGATGCGCGCCTGGGTGCGCGGACTCCAGTCGCTCATCACCTACTGGGCCGGCCGCCACCAGGACGCCGCGCACTACGCGGCGCTGGGCACCGGCATGCCCACCACCGGCACGACCGCCGTCTGGCTGGCCGGCCTGCACGCCCGCGCCAGCGCCGCCCTCGGGGACGCCGACACCGCCCGCGCCTCGATCCACCGCGCCGAGGAGGCCCGCGCCGCCGTCACCCGCGACGACCTCGACGACTTCAGCGGCATCATGACGTTCTCCGAACCGCGCCGGCTGTACTACGCCGCCGACACCCTGGCCTGGCTGCCGCACGCGCCCGACGCCGAGCGGGCCGCCCGGGCCGCGGTGACCGCCTACGAGCAGGCCACCCCGCAGGAGTGGGCCTTCGGCGACCAGGCCGGCTCCCAGACCGACCTCGCGCTCGCCCGGGTCAGGGCCGGCACGCTCGACGGGGTGGCGGACGCGCTGCGGCCGGTGCTGGACCTGCCCGCCGAGCAGCGCATCAACGGTGTCGTCGCCTCGGTCCGCCAGATCCACACCGCCCTGCGCGACCCCCGCTGGCTCGACGCGGCCGAGGCGCGCGCGGTCCGCGGCGAGATCGAGGCGTTCACCGCGACCCCGGCCGCCGCCCTGCCGAGGTAGCCGCCGCGGCGGGTAGGGTCCGGCGCATGCATCCCGTCGACATCGCCGGACCCCGGCTCCAGTTGCGCGAGTTCACCGACGAGGACGCGGCGGCCGTGCTCGCGATATACGGCGACGCCGAGGCGACCCGGCACCTGAGTTTCGCACCGCGCACGCCGCGGCAGGTCGAGGAGATCGTCGCGCGGTCGATCGCCTCGGCGGCGGCCCGGCCGCGTTCGGAGTACGCCGTCGCCGTCACGCGGGCCGGCGCCGCCGCCGACGTGGTGGGGTTCGCCCGGCTGGCGCTGGACCCGCACCAGCAGCGCGCGGCGACGATCGGCTTCGCGCTGCGCCCCGACACCTGGGGCGCCGGCCTCGGCACGGAGACGGTGCACCTGCTGTGCGCCCTGGCCTTCGACGAGTTGGGCCTGCACCGGCTGTGGGCCGCGCGGGCGCCGCTGAACACCGCGTCGGCCAGGACGCTGCTGCGGGCGGGCATGACGCAGGAGGGCCGCATCCGTGAGCACGTGTTCGTCAACGGTGCGTGGCGGGACTCGGTGACGTACTCGGTGCTGGAGGACGAGTGGAGCGGCCCGGCGGGACGCGGCGCCTGAACGACGGCCGCCGCGGGCCGTCGTGCCGCGCGGCGTACGCAACGGGCCTGCCGACAGCCTGACTTCGGTACGCCGACGAGCCCGGGCGGCGCGTCCGTCCCCGCCCGCCCCTCCAACAGCGCCCCGGTGCACGCGCGTTGGCCGGACGACCGCACCCCGCGCCCCGACCTCCGCGCCCCGAACCCCGCACCCCGACCCCCGTCACCGGCCCGCTCGGAACGGTCACCGCTTCCGACGCCGGCCCGGTAGGAACGTCACCGGCCCCGTCGAACCGATCGCCCCGGACTCGGCCCGGCCGCCTCGCGGTGCCCGGCCCCCGTCTGCCAGGCTGCTCGGCGCAGGACGTCCCCGCAGGGCGTCCCGGACGTGAGGAGATGACCACGGTGGAGCGGCCGCTGCGTTTCGGAGTGCTGGGAGCCGCCCGGATCACCGGTGCCGCGCTCGCCGGCCCGGCCCGTGACGCCGGGCACCGGCTGGTCGCGGTCGCGGCCCGGGACCGCCGCCGGGCCGAGGCGTTCGCGGCCGAGTACGGCGTGGCACGGGTCCACGACTCCTACGCCGGCGTGCTGGCCGACCCGGACGTCGAGGTCGTCTACAACCCGCTGCCCAACGGCCTGCACGGCCCGTGGAACCTCGCCGCGATCGCCGCCGGCAAGCACGTGCTGACCGAGAAGCCGTCGGCGAGCGACGCCGCCGAGGCCGCCGAGGTCCGCGACGCCGCCGCGCGGGCCGGGGTGGTGGTGATGGAGGCGCTGCACTCGTACTACCACCCGGTCAACGAGCGGCTGCGCGCCGTGCTGGACAGCGGTGAACTGGGCGGACTGCGGCACGTCGAGGCCGTGCTCAGCGGTCGCTGCCCGGACGGTGACCCGCGCTGGTCGCTGGAGCTGGCCGGCGGCGCGGTGATGGACGTGGGCTGCTACGGCCTGCACGCGGCCCGTTCGCTGGCCCGGTTCGGCGGCGGTGAGCCGGCGGTCGCCGCGGCCCGGGGTGGCGAACGGGCCGGCGCCCCCGGTGTCGACGAGTGGCTGGCGGCCGACCTGGTCTACCCCGGCGGCGCGACGGCCGCCGTCCGCTGCCACATGGCCGCCCCCGACGACCTGATGACCTTGCGGGTCACCGGCTCCCTGGGCGAGGCGTTCGTCCACAACTTCGTCCTCCCGCAGCGTGACGACCGCCTCACGATCCGCACCGCCGCCGGCGAACGCACCGAACACCTGGGCCGGACCGCGTCCTTCGCCCACCAACTGGCCGCCCTCACCGCCCACTTGCGCGACGGCGCCGCACTGCCGACCGGCGCCGACGACGCGGTGGCCACCATGGAGCTGATCGACGCCGCGTACCGGGCGGCGGGGTTCGCGCCGAGACCGCGGACGTACCTGACGCCGTGACGTCGTGACGCCGAGACCGCGGACGTACCTGACGAAGTGACGTCGTGACGCCGACGCGGTCGGATCCGACGCCGTGACGGAGCCGCGCCGCGCCGACGCGCCGGGCGGGGATGAAACCTTCACGGCGTGAAGGTCGCATGGAGAAATGGTCGGCATGTGCGTGTGTCGTGCAACCGAATCACCGTCCGCGAAGTCCTAGGCCCTGACTTTTGTCGTCAGGGAGCCCCCGGGCTCGTGTTCCGAGGAAGTGACCATGGCGAAGCCGTCCCACACCCCGCGGGACCGGTCCGCGTCACGCGGGAGCGGCGCGCCGGGCGACCAGCGCGACTTCGCCCCCGGGCGCCGGGGCCGCCGGGGTCGCCGCCGGGGGCTGAAGATCGCCGGGCTGGTCACCGGCTTCGTGGTCGTGGTGGCCGGCGTCGGCGGCGTGTGGGCGTACGAGAAGCTCAACGGCAACATCAAGTCCGACGACCTGTACGCGGGCAAGGGCGGCGACACGCTCCACGAGAAGGCCGACGCCTTCGGCCGTACCCCGATCAACATCCTGGTGATCGGCTCGGACTCCCGCACCGACAAGGCCGACTGCGCGATCGGCGGCGCCTGCCAGGGCGGCGACGGCGGGGCCCGCGCGGACGTCGAGATGGTCCTGCACATCTCCGCCGACCGCTCCAACGCGACGGTGCTCAGCATCCCGCGCGACCTGGAGACGGCGCTGCCGGCCTGCACCGACGACGACAACCACACCAGCGTCGGCCCGCGCACCGACATGATCAACTCGGCGCTCGGCTACAGCCCCGGATGCAGCGTGCTTGCGGTCCAGCAGCTGACCGGCATCCCCATCGACCACTTCATGATGGTCGACTTCTCCGGCGTGGTGAACATGGCCGACGCGGTCGGCGGGGTGCACATCTGCGTCGACCACAACATCTACGACCCCTACTCGCACCTGAAGCTCAAGAGCGGCGGCCACACCCTCCAGGGCGTCGCGGCCCTGGAGTTCCTGCGGACCCGGCACGGGTTCGGCGGCGGTACGGACACCGGCCGCACGGTGGCGCAGCACCGGTACCTCACCAGCCTGATCAACAAGCTCAAGAGCGCCGGCACCCTGACCGACCCCGCCGCCGTGTGGAAGCTGGCGACCGCCGCCACCAAGTCGCTGACGGTGGACGGCGGGCCGAACGGCATCGGCAGCATCGGCAAGCTGACCGGCCTGGCCCAGGACGTCAACAAGGTGCCGGCCGACCGCATCACGTTCACCACCATGCAGACCTACGACGACCCGGACCCCGATGAGAGCGGCCGGCTGCTCGCCGCTCCCAACGCGCAGACGCTGTTCAAGGCCATCGCCGACGACCAGTCGCTGACCACCGCCGGCGGCGGCAAGTCCGCCGCCGCCGCGTCCGCCACCGCGATACCCACCGGCGGCATCGCGGTCCACGTGGAGAACGGCACGTTGGCACCCGGCCGCGCGGGCGGCATCCGCACGGCCCTGGTCGCCGACGGCTTCAGCCCGGCGTCCACCGCCGGCAACGGCCCCTCGGCGTCCACCACCACGCTGACCTACCCGGCCGGACAGCAGCCGCAGGCCAAGGCCGTGGCCGGCGCCCTCGGCCTGCCGTCCGCCGCCCTCAAGCAGGGCACCGGCGCCGGGTTCACCCTGCTGGTCGGCGCCGACTGGCCCACCGGCACCGCCTTCCCCGGCCACCGGGGCACCCCGGCGCCGGTCGACACCGCGGCGGCCCTCGGCGGCGCCAGCCAGCAGAACGGCGGCGACACCGGGAAGTGCGCGCAGGTCGGCACGGCGGACACCCTCATCGGTGCGACGGCCACCGGCCGGATCACCACCGCGCCGACGCCTTACGGCATGTCGCCCGAACACGCCTACGCCATCAGCCCCGATGTCCCCGACTCCGCGCCGTGAGCCGGCGGACTTCCTGAGCCGGTGAGCCGGCGAGCCGGTGAGCCGGTGAGCCCGTGGACCCGTGAGTCCGCGGGCCGTTGACCCGCCGCCCGTGGCCCCGTGAGTCCGCCGGCCCGTAGCCCCGCAGACCCGCGGCCCCGCAGACCCGCGGAGCCGTGGCCCCCGCGGGCCCGTCGCTCCCGGTGCCGCCGCCGTACCCCCGCCGCCGTGCCGACGGCACCGCGGGCCGGCGGCTAGCATCGTCGCCAAAGCGATGGGGGACCGGTCATGGGTGAGCAGCCGACACCGTCCGCCGCCGGGCGGCCCCGCAGCCGCCGGGGCCAGGGCGAGCGGTTGCGGACCGAGATCCTCGCGGCGGTGGACCGGCTGCTGGTGGAGTGGGGCAGCGCCGAGAAGCTGACGATCCGCGCGGTCGCCCGGGAGGCCGGCGTCGCGGCCCCCAGCATCTACCTGCACTTCCCGGACAAGGCCGAGCTGGTGTGGGCGGCACTGGAGGGCAAGTACGCCGAACTGGCCGCCCTGATGCGGGCCGCCGACGCGGCGGCGGAGGCCGGCGGACCGGCCGGCCGGCTGCGGGCCCAGGTGCACGCCTACTGCCGGTTCGCGCTGGTCGACCCGGGCCACTACCGGCTGATGTACGAGGTGCGCCAGCCCGCCGTCGACGCGGAACGCATCCGCCGCCACCCGGCCCGGCTGGTGTCGGGCAGCCTGCGCCAGGCGCTGGCGTGCTGCCGGGACGCCGGGCTCACGGTGTCGCTGCCGGTCGAGCAGGCTGCGCACACCCTGTGGGCCGGCCTGCACGGCATCGTCTCGCTCAGCCACACGCTCTCGCCCGACCTGGAGGAGGAGCGGCTCCTCCTCGGGCTGGCCGACGGACTCCTCGGCTCCCTGCTGCCGGGCGACGCCGCCGCCAGGGCCGCGCTGGCCGAGCACGGCGACCCCGGCGTGCTCCGGGTCATCCACGCCACGGTCCTCGACCCGCAAGCGCCGGTTCCGGCCGCGGAACGCTGACCTCCGGCCGCCCGCCGTGGCCCGGCCGGCGCCGACCATGCGTCAACTCCCGCCGTTATGCGGTGATTCGGGGCGCCCGCAGCGTGGCTTGATCCGGTTCCCCACCGGGTGGACGACGTGAACGGCGGAGGTCTAACGTCATCAGTGAACTTAGTTAGGTGACTGAGGCAACTACATCCCCTCGCTTCCGGGAGGCACCGCGTGATGTCCGAAGGCAACCCACCAGGGGCCGGAGCCGGCGGCCTCGCGGCCGGTGAGGCAGGGCCCGGAGCCGATCGCCCGCGTCCCGGAGGGGACGGTCCGCGTCCCGGAGCCGGAGCCGCCGCCGGAGCCGGCCTTCCGCACCCCGCAGCCGCAGCCGCAGCCGCAGCCGAATCCGGTGCCGCAGCCGACGGCCCGCACCCCGCAGCCGGCGCCGGCGCCGGCGACCCGCACCCCGCAACCGCCGTCCCGCGGGCCGGGGTCGTCGGTCTGGGCGCGATCGGGGGCGGGGTCGCCGTCAGCCTGGCGCGCGGCGGGCTGGTGCCGCAGGTGTACGACATCCGCCCGGACGCCGCAGGGGCGCTCGCCGGAGTGCCCGGGCCACTGGCCTCGCCGGCCGAGGTCGCCCGGAGCAGTGACGTGGTCATGGTCGCCGTGCTCGACGCCGACCAGGCGCGGCAGGTGATCACCGGTGCCGACGGCCTGCTGTCCGCCGCCCATCCCGGCCTGACGGTGGTGCTGCTGAGCACCGTCGCGCTGCCCGTGGTGCGGGAACTGGCCGCCGCCTGCGCCGCGTCGGGCGCCGGGTTCCTGGACTGCGGCGTCACCCCGGGCGACCGGGCCGCCGAGCACGGCATGGTCGCCATCGTCGGCGGCGACGAGCGCGTCGTCGAGGCGGCGCGGCCGGTCCTCGACGGCTGGGCCAGGAAGATCGTGCACTGCGGTCCGACCGGCGCCGGCATGGCCACCAAGATCGCCCGCAACGTCATCACCTACGGCGGCTGGCGCACCGTCGCCGAGGCGGCCGCCCTGGTGCGGGCGGCCGGGGTGGACCCCGGCACGCTGGCCGGCGTCATCGACGCCGCCGACCCCGAGGGTGCCACGCTGCTCCAGCTGCTGCGCATGCGGCGCGACGGCCTGCCCGCCGAACTCGCGGGGCGCATCGAGGTGTTGATGCGCAAGGACCTCGACGCGGCCCGCGAACTCGCCGGTGACCTGGGCGTCGGCGTCCCCCTGGTGGACGTCACCCGCGACCGCGTCCGGCACACCCTCGGCCTGCCGGACGCCGCCGCCGACCCGGCGACACCGCCAGCCGCGCCCGGGTCCGCACCGCCGACCACGCCCGGGTCCGTCGCCCCGGCCGCACCGCCAGCCACGCCCCAGTCCGCCGGCCCGGCCGCACCGCCGACCACGCCCGGGTCCGTCGCCCCGGCCGCACCGCCAGCCACGCCCCAGTCCGCCGGCCCGGCCGCACCGCCGACCGCGCCCGGGTCCGTCGACCCGACCGCACCGCCGACCGCACCCGGGCCCGCGGAGCCCTCCTCCGCCCTGCCGGCGGACCGGCGCGAGCGCGGTCTGGCGATGATGGACCGGGTCTACCCCGGTCTCGGCGGCCTCGGGGAGCCGGCCGACCCCTTCACCACCCAGACCGTGGACTACCTGTTCGCCGACGTCTGGAGCCGCCCGGACCTGTCGGTGCGCGACCGGCGGCTGCTCACCCTGGGCGTGGCCGCCGCCACCGGCCGCGCCGACCTGATCCGTATCCAGGCCGCCGGCGCCCTGGACAGCGGGGAGTTGACCGCCCCGCAGCTGCGGGAGGCGGTGCTGCACCTCGCCCTGTACGTCGGCTGGTGCGACGCCACCGCCACTCACCAGGGTGTCACCGCCGCCCTGGCCGACCACGCCGCGGCCACGCCCGACGCAGCCGGCACCGGCACCGGCACCGCCGACGCGGCCACCACCGCTGACGCCGCTCCCAGCACCGCCAGCACCGACACCGCCGCCAGCACCGCCACCGACCCGAACACCGACACCGCCCCCACCACCCCCACGGAGCAACGATGACCGAGACGCTTCCGGCGATGCCCGTCCACCGTGCCGCCCCGCTCGACCCGCCGCTGGAGTACCACCGGCTGCGCGAGGAGCAGCCGGTCACCCGGGTCCGTTTCCCCAACGGCACCTCCGGCTGGCTGGTCACCCGGTTCGAGGAGGGCAGCGCGGTCTTCGCCGACCCGCGGCTGAGCGCCCGCCGCCCCCGGCACGACACACCCGAGGGCGAGGTCTCCGAGGCGGGTGAGGAGGCACCGTTCAACCCGACCTTCGTGATGATGGACGAGCCGGACCACGGCCGTTACCGCCGGCTGCTGGCCGGGCGGTTCACCCCGAAGAGCGTGCGGCGGACCCTCCAGCCGTACATCGACCGGATCGTCGACGAGCACCTGGACGCCATCGCGGCCGGGCCCGCCACCTTCGACTTCGTGCAGGCCATGGCGCTGCCGGTGCCGTGCCTGGTGATCTGCGAACTGCTCGGGGTGCCCTACGCGGACCGTGACGGCTTCCACCACGCCACCGAGGCGATGATGGACATGGCCAACAGCCGGGCCGAGCGCGACCGCGGCGCCCGGTGGCTGATCGACTACATCACCCGGCTGGTCGCCGACAAGCGCCGCACCGGCGCCGCCGACGGGCTGCTGGCCGAGCTGATCGCGGTCGCCGACGGCGAGGACGGCTTCCTGACCGACGACGAACTCATCGGCATGGGCGTGCTGCTGCTGTTCGCCGGGCACGACACCACCGCCGCGATGATGGGCCTGTCGGTCTTCACCCTGCTCACCCACCCCGAGCAGCGCGCGGACCTGGCCGCCCACCCGGAGAAGACCGGGCAGGCGGTCGAGGAACTGCTGCGCTACCTGACCATCGTGCAGTTCGGGCTCGGCCGGGTCGCCCTGGAGGACCTGGAGTTCGCCGGGCAGCACATCGCCCGGGGCGACCTCGTGGTGGTCGCGATGCCGGCCGCCAACCGCGACCCGCGCGCCTTCGACGACCCCGACAGCCCGGACTTCGACCGCCGGATGAGCCGCCACCTGGCCTTCGGCTTCGGCGTCCACCAGTGCCTGGGCCAGAACATCGCCCGCGCCGAGCTGACGACCGTCCTGCCCCGCCTGCTGGCCCGCTTCCCCGGCCTGCGCCTGGCCGTCCCCGCCGACCAGGTCCCGATGGACACCCACGGCACCAACTACGCCGTCAAGAAGCTCATGGTCACCCGGTGACCGGCGAAGTCGAGGCCGCCAACGCCCGGCGTCACCAAGGGCGTTGGTCCCGCCGTCAGCCGGTGGCGGTGATACGGCACGACCGACGCCCCATGCCGAAGCGGGCGTCGACCCCGTGTACGGTCAACGCCCGCCGAGCGGTCAGCGCTTGCGGGCGGCGAAGTCCCGGATGCTGTCGATCATGTACTGGGTCATCTCCGGGGTCAGCGCCGGGTGCACGCCGATCCAGAAGGTGCTGTCGGTGATGACGTCGCTGTTGGCCAGGTCGCCCACCACCCGGAACTCGCTGTCGAGGTAGGCCGGGTGCCGGGTGAGGTTGCCGGCGAACAGCCGCCGGGTGTTGATCCGCCGCGACTCCAGGAAGTCGGTCAGCTCCTTGCGGGTGTAGGCGGAGTCCGGCTGCACGGTGATGGCGAAGCCGAACCAGCTCGGGTCGGTGCCGGCGGTCGGGCGCGGCAGCAGCAGGCCGGGCACGCCGTCCAGACCCTCACGCAGCGTCTGCCAGTTGGCCCGGCGGGCCGCGCAGAAGGCGTCCAGCTTGTTGAGCTGGCTGAAGCCCAGCGCGGCCTGCAGGTCGGTGGCCTTCAGGTTGTAGCCGACGTGCGAGAAGATGTACTTGTGGTCGTAGCCGTGCGGCAGGGTGCCCATCCGCTGGTCGAAGCGCTTGAGGCACTTGTCGTCCTCGCCCGGCTCGCACCAGCAGTCGCGGCCCCAGTCGCGCAGTGACTCCACGATCCGGGCCAGCGCCAGGTTGGCGGTCAGCACGCAGCCGCCCTCACCCATCGCCAGGTGGTGCGCCGGGTAGAAGCTGACGGTCGACAGGTCGCCGAAGGTGCCGGTGAGCCGGTCGCCGATGGAGGAGCCGACCGCGTCGCAGTTGTCCTCGACGAACAGCAGGTCGTGCTCGTCGCACAGCCGCGCGACCTCGTCGGCGGCGAACGGGTTGCCCAGCGCGTGCGCGATGACGACGGCCTTGGTCTTCGGGCCGATCGCCTCCTTGATGCGCTCCGGCGTGGTGTTGTACGTACCGAGTTCCACGTCGATGAAGACCGGCACCAGGCCGTTCTGCACGATCGGGTTGACGGTGGTGGGGAAGCCGGGCGCCACCGTGATGACCTCGTCGCCCGGGCGCAGCCGCCGGTCCTCCAGGCGGTGCGAGGTCAGCGCGGTGACGGCCAGCAGGTTGGCGGACGAGCCGGAGTTGGTCAGGTGGGCCTTGCGCAGCTTGAAGCGCCGGGCGAAGGCGGCCTCGAAGGAGCGGGTGCTGCGGCCGGCGGTGATCCGCATCTCCATCGCGGCCTCGACCAGCGCGGCCCGGTCGTCCTCGTCGAAGACCGCGCCCGCCGGGTTGATCGGGGTGACACCGGGTTCGAACGGCTTCGGCGCCGTGACCGTGCGGTGGTAGGCGCGTGCCAGCTCCAGCATCGCGGCGGCCTGTTCCGCCGCAACGTCGGGCGTGGTGGTCATGGCTGTCTGCCTTTCGTCAACCGGATGCTGACACCACGGTGACCGGTCGGGCTCGGAGGTCTCTCAAGCAGGGGCGGAACCGACCGGCCGCCCGCCCGGTTCTCGCCCGGCGCCCGGGCCGGCCGCCGGCTCCGCGCGGGCCGGGGAGCGGAAAGTTGGCCGGAGTTGGTCCAGTCCAATGTATTGACGTGGTCGCGTCACGCGGCCACCCTGTGGGGCATTGGTCTGTACCACTTGCTCCCGTGGTCCGGCTCGGCCGGTCCGCCTCCGATCCCCGTTCAGGAGGACCGTTGTCCCGCGAAACGTTCCGCAGACTCCGGCCGCTGGCCGCCGCGGTGTCCACGGCGGCACTCGCGCTGGCCGCCATGGGCGCCGCCTCGGCGACCGCCGCCACCCCGCACGCGTTCGCCGGCGCCGCACCGCACGCCGGCACCACCGTCACCAAGGCGGCCGCGCTGGGCGACAACTGGTACGCCGCCGCGCCCTACCTGATGCCGCTGGACAACGACCCGCCGGACGCCGGCTCGGTGATGGACGCCACCGGCATGAAGGCGTTCCAGCTGGCCTTCATCCTCGCCCCGACCGGCGGCGGCTGCACGCCGACCTGGGGCGGCACCGACGCGGTCTCCTCCGACACCCAGGTGACGTCCGTCATCAACGCCATCCGGGCCAAGGGCGGCGACGTGTCGGTCTCGGTCGGCGGCTACGGCGGCACCAAGCTCGGCCAGGAGTGCGGCAGCGCCTCGGCCACCGCCGCCGCGTACCAGCAGGTCGTCACCAAGTACGGCTTGCACGCCATCGACTTCGACCTCGAAGAGCCGGAGTACGAGAACACCGCGGCGATCGCCAACGAGCTCGGCGCCGCGCAGATCCTCCAGCAGAGCAACCCGGGCCTGTACATCTCGGTGACCACCCCGGGCACCGCGGCCGGCACCGGCTGGTTCGGCACCCAGATGCTGGACGAGGCCAAGTCGCTGGGCTTCACGCCCAACAACTTCTCCATCATGCCGTTCGACGGCGGCTTCTCCGGCGCCGCCTCGCAGACCGCGGCGCTGACCGCGTTCAACCAGATCCTCCAGACCACCTTCGGCTGGGACGCGGCCACCGCCTACGCCCACGAGGGCTACTCCGGCATGAACGGCCGCTCGGACTCCGGCGAGTACTTCTACCAGGCCGACTTCCAGACGGTGCTGAACTTCGCCGAGTCCAACCACATGGCGCGCTACACCTTCTGGTCGGTCAACCGCGACCGCGAGTGCAGCCCGCCGGACAACAACGGCACCACGTCCGGCACGTGCAGCAGCGTCACCCAGGGCGCCTACGACTTCACCAAGTTCGCGACCCAGTTCGCCGGCGCCACCCCGCCCAGCTCCCCGACCCCTCCGCCGACCAGCCCCCCGCCGGGCGGCGGCACCTGCACGGTGGCCGCCTACAGCGCGACGGCCGTCTACACCGCCGGCAACCAGGTGTCGTACAACGGGCACGTGTGGACCGCGAAGTGGTGGACCCAGGGCGAGGCGCCCTCCACCGGCGGCTCCGGCGTGTGGACCGACGACGGCTCCTGCTGATCCGACGGCAGGTCGACTACGTGAGCGGGCCGGTCGGTTCGCACGTCACCGGATGGCGTGCGACAACATGACCGGCCCGCAGCGTCTGTTGAGCAGATCGGCGGCGGCGCGCAGCCGGTGCACCTGGTCCAGCGGCATCGACACCGCCAGGCACCCGACCATGCTGCCGACCGTCACCGGCACCGCCGCGCACACCGTGCCCAGCGCGTACTCCTGAAGGTCCAGGCAGGGCGCGGTCGGCGGCTGGCTGTCGAGGGTGTCGAACAGCGTCTTCGCGCTGGTGATCGTCTTGGAGGTGAACCGCGGCGTGCGGTGCCGGGTGAGGTGGTCGCGCCGCCCGTCGAGGTCCAGCTGCGCCAGCAGGCACTTGCCCAGCGCGGTGGCGTGCGCCGCGGAGCGGAAGTCCACCCATTCGTTGACCCGCGGGGTTGCCTCGGAGTCGGCCACCGCCGGCACCCGCAGCTCGCCCTTGTCGTAGCGCCCGAAGTAGACCGCCGCGTCCACCTCGTCCCGCAACTGCTCCAGCACCGACTGGAGTTTGGCCCCGATCGCCTGGCGCCGCCCGCCGCCGCCCAGCACGATCGCCGAGTCGCCGAGCACGAACCCGCCCTCCTCGCACGTGAGATAGCCCTCGTGCCGGAGCATGTCGATCATCGGGGTCAAGTACTCCCGCGCAACGCCGAGTTCACGCGAGAGCTGATCGAGCGTCACCCCCGAGCCGTGCCGGTCGACGGTCTCCAGTACGCGCATGGCGTAGGTGATCGCGAAGGCGGGCGGGATCATCCGGTCTTCCAGCGCCACGGTGTCCCCCTCGGCAGTCGGGCCCGCCCAACGATAGCGCCCGGCCGCCGCGCCGCCACGCCCCCCGGGCACTTTCGCCGGCATCCGCTTGCCCGCCTCGCGGGGCTCCCCACCTCGGCGTATGCCCGCACGCCACCCGTTCCGGGCGGGCCCGTCCACGCCGGTCGACGCCGCCGCGGACGCCGTCCACCGGGGCTCACGCCGGCCGGGCCGGTCGGGCGGACGCGGGGCGCCGGCCGATGCCGCCGGGCGCCCCGGGAGCCGTCCGTCAGGCGCCGGTGGCCACCGCGGCCTCCACCGACTCCTCCCACAGGGCCAGGCCCTCGTCGATCTGCCCGGCGTCGACCACCAGCGGCGGGATCATCCGCACCACGTTGCCGGTCGCGCCGCAGGTCAGCAGCAGCAGACCGCGGGCGGACGCCTCCTGCTGGGCGCGGGCGGCGGTCGCCGGGTCGGGCTTGCCGGCCGCGTCGACGAACTCGCTGGCGCACATCAGGCCCAGCCCGCGCACGTCACCGATCGCCTTGTTCCGCTCCGCCACCGCCCGCAGCCCGGCGATCAGCCGGTCGCCCTGCTCCGCGGCGTTCTCCACCAGCTTCTCCTGCGCCACGACCTCCAGCGTGGCCAGCGCCGCCGCGCAGGCGACCGCGTTGCCGCCGTAGGTGCCGCCCTGCGAACCCGGCCGGGCCTGCGCCATCAGGTCGCGCGACGCGGCGATCGCCGACAGCGGGAAACCGGAGGCCAGCCCCTTCGCGGTGATCAGGATGTCGGCCAGCGGACCCTGCGGCACGAAGTGCTGGTGCCCCCAGAACCTGCCGGTGCGGCCCACCCCGGTCTGCACCTCGTCGAGGATCAGCAGCGCCCCGATCCGGTCGGCCCGCTCCCGCAGGCCGCGCAGGAACCGCTCGTCGGCCGGCACGTAGCCGCCCTCGCCGAGCACCGGCTCCACGATGAAGGCGGCCGTGTCGTCCGGCGCCGTGGCGGTGGCCAGCAGGTAGTCCAGCTCGTTCAGCGCGAAGTCGACGGTCTGCTCCTGCGGCCAGCCGTAGCGGAACGCGGTCGGGAACGGCGCCAGCGCCACACCGGGCATCATCGGCCCGATCCCGGCGCGGAACTTGTTCGCCGAGGTGGTCAGCGCGCCGGCGCCCATGGTGCGGCCGTGGAATCCGCCGTGGAAGGCCACGATGTTCTGCCGCCCGGTGGCGTGCCGGGCCAGCCGGACCGCGGCCTCGACCGCCTCGCTGCCCGAATTCAGGTAGAACACCGAATCCAGGGTGGGCGGCAGGAACTCGCCCAGCCGGTCGGTCAGCTCCAGCAGCGGCCGGTGCATGACGGTCGTGTACTGGCCGTGGATGAGGGTGGCCACCTGGCGCTGGGCCGCCGCCACCACCCGCGGATGGCAGTGCCCGGTGCTGGTCACGCCGATCCCGGCGGTGAAGTCCAGGTACCGGCGGCCGTCGGCGCCGTACAGGTGGACGCCCTCACCGCGTTCCGCCAGCACCGGGGTGGCTTGTTTGAGCTGCGGGGACAAGGCGGTCATGGGTCTCCTCGAAATCGTAGGATTGTCGACAACCTCTTCCGCGTGCAAGCATGGCGGTGCCGGGTACTGTCCGCAAGAGACAGGGGAAAGGGTCGTGACCGACCACAACGAGACCGATGTCGTCGAGCGGGTCCCCAAGGGCCTCCTGATCGGTGGGAGTTGGCGCCCACAGGCGGCGCCCGGGGACGGGCCGCGCGAGTTCCAGGTCGAGGACCCCTCGCTGGCCGAACCGCTGTGCTCGCTGCCGGACGCCGGCACCCCCGACGCGCTCGACGCCCTGGACGCCGCGCACGCCGCCCAGCCCGGCTGGGCCGCCGTCGCGCCCCGCGAGCGGGCCGACATCCTCTACCGCGCCTACCAGGAGCTGATGCGCCGGCAGGACGACCTGGCGCTGCTGATGACGCTGGAGATGGGCAAGCCCGTCGCCGAGTCGCGCGGCGAGATCGCCTACGCCGCCGAGTTCTTCCGCTGGTTCTGCGAGGAGGCCGTCCGGATCGACGGCGGCTGGCAGACCTCCCCGGACGGCAACGGCCGGATCTGGACCATGCGCCAGCCGGTCGGACCGGCGCTGCTGATCACCCCGTGGAACTTCCCGATGGCCATGGGTACCCGCAAGATCGGCCCGGCGATCGCGGCCGGCTGCACGATGATCATCAAACCGGCCCACCAGACGCCGCTGTCCATGCTGGCGCTGGCCGGCATCCTTCAGGACGCGGGCCTGCCCGCCGGCGTGCTCAACGTGCTGACCACCACCCGCCCCGGCGAGGTCTGCGAGCCGCTGCTGCGCGACGGCCGCATCCGCAAGCTGTCCTTCACCGGCTCCACCAAGGTCGGCAAGCTGCTGCTCGCGCAGTGCGCCGACCAGGTGCTGCGCACCTCCATGGAGCTGGGCGGCAACGCCCCGCTCGTGGTCTGCGAGGACGCCGACCTCGACAAGGCGGTGGCCGGCGCCGCCGCCGCCAAGATGCGCAACATCGGTGAGGCCTGCACCGCCGCGAACCGGATGTACGTGCACGCCTCACTGGCCGGCGAGTTCACCGCCCGCCTCGCGGTCCGGCTCGGCGCCATGCAGGTCGGCCGCGGTACGGAGCCGGACGTCGTCGTCGGCCCGCTCATCGACGCCGCCGGCCGCGACAAGGTCGCCCGGCTCGTCGAGGACGCCGTCGCCGAGGGCGCCAAGCCGGTGCTCGGCGGCGCCCCGATCGAGGACCGCCCCGGCTACTTCTACCCGCCGACCGTGCTGGCCGACGTGCCGGCGACCGCCCGCCTGCTGCGCGAGGAGATCTTCGGCCCGGTCGCCCCCGTCGTGCCGTTCGAGACCGACGAGGAGGCGCTCGCGCTGGCCAACGACACCGAGCACGGCCTGGTCTCCTACGTCTTCACCGAGAACCTGCGCCGCGCCCTGTGGTTCACCGAGCGCCTGGAGTCCGGCATGGTCGGCCTCAACAAGGGCGTCGTCTCCACGCCCGCGGCGCCCTTCGGCGGCATCAAGCAGTCCGGCCTCGGCCGCGAGGGCGGCCGCGTCGGCATCGAGGAGTTCCTGGAGACGAAGTACGTCGCGCTGGACGCCTGACCCGCACGCCCGATCCGCAGGCCCGACCGGGACGCCCGCCCCGCACCGCGTCCGGGCCCGGCCCCGCCGGACACCCGCGTCACCCCCGCCCCGCCCCCGCACGGCCCCCCTCACCCCACGGAGGAGATCCCATGACCGAACGGTTCGTCGAAGTCGGCCTCGCCAAGCGGGCGGTCTCGTGCACGGTGAAGCTGCTGGACGACCTGGCCCCGCTCACCTGCGCCGCCGTCTGGGACGCGCTGCCGCACGCCGGCGACGTGTACCACGCCAAGTACGCGCGCAACGAGATCTACACCCTGCTGCCCGCCTTCGCCGAGCAGGAGCCGCCGCCGGAGAACACCACGATCACCCCGATCCCCGGCGACCTGTGCTACTTCTCGTTCACCGACACCATCCTGGGCAACCCCGGCTACGGCTACGGCGAGCAGACCGGCCACGCCGGGCACCGCAAGGTCGTCGACCTCGCGCTGTTCTACGGCCGCAACAACCTGCTGATCAACGGTGACGCGGGCTGGGTGCCCGGCACCGTGTGGGGCAGCGTCGTGGAGGGCCTGGACGTGATGGCCGAGGCCGCCCACGACCTGTGGCGGGGCGGCGCGCTCGGTGAGACGTTCACCGTCCGGCAGGTGTGACGCCCCCGGGGTTCCCGGGCCCGGGAACCCGGCAAGA
>NZ_JAAGKO020000060.1 GCF_027947535.2 Streptantibioticus silvisoli | reverse complement strand
GGGGCGGGCAGCAGGATCGACAGCCAGATGATGCGGGCCGAGCCGATCCGCCGGGTCAGCGGGCCGGCCAGCAGGCCGCCGGCCACCCCGCCGAGGGACGCCAGGCCGAGGACCGCGCCGACCGTGCCGGGCGACGCCCCCAGGACGCGGACCAGGAAGACGACGGTGACCGCGCTGACGCCGCCGCCGAAGAAGTTGGCGGTCGTGGTGCAGGCCACCACCTTGCGCAGGATGGGGTGCCGGGCCAGGTAGGTCAGCCCCTCGCCCATCGCCGCGCGGAAGCCGGGGCGGTCGGCGGCGGCCGCGGTGCGCGGCTCGGGCAGCCGCATCAGCAGCAGGGCGGCGGCACTGGCCGCGTAGGACAGCGCGTCGGCGGTGACGGCGCGGGCGGCGCCGAACAGCCCGGTGAGCGCGCCGCCCAGCGGGGGTCCGGCGA
The DNA here is from genome assembly GCF_027947535.2 of Streptantibioticus silvisoli. Classification (GTDB taxonomy): domain Bacteria; phylum Actinomycetota; class Actinomycetes; order Streptomycetales; family Streptomycetaceae; genus Streptantibioticus_C; species Streptantibioticus_C silvisoli. The sequence goes on along the minus strand of NZ_JAAGKO020000060.1, from coordinate 46,635 downwards.
ACCGGGCGAGGGCCTCGGTGGTGGCCAGTTTGCCGTTGGCGTCCATGAGTTGGCCGGGGGCCACCAGCGCGGGCAGGCAGCTTTGGTAGGCGACGTCGAAGAAGACGGTGAGCACGCCGATGCCGGCGGCGACCGCGAACAGCTGGACCAGCGTGACGTGGCCCCACCAGGCGACGGCCGGCAGGGAGGCGGTGAACAGCAGGCGGGCCAGGTCGCAGCCGAGCATCAGCCGCCGTTTGCGGACCCGGTCGGCGATCACCCCGGCCGGCAGCGCGAGCAGCAGGAACGGCACGGTGCCCAGCGCCTCGAGCGCGGCGACCTGGAAGGTGGTGGCGTGCAGCACGGCCACCGCCAGCAGCGGCAGCACCAGCGTGGAGACCGCGGAACCGGTCTCGCTGACCGCCTGCCCGGCCCACAGCGCCAGGAACGGCCGGTGCCGCCACAGGGAGGCGGGCGGGGTGCCCGGCGGGGTGGCCGGGGGTGCGGCCGCGGTCGTGCCGTCGGATGCCATGGGCCCACCGATACCCCGCGGCGCCCGGCGGCGGCAACCGCTTTACGCCGCGGGGGCCGCGCGCCGGCCACCGCGCCGGTCCGGGGACCGGCGCGGTGGGCGGCCCCGCCGTGTCAGGCCATCGGCAGGGTGGGGACGAAGCCCTCCGTCAGGTCGACGTCGACGAGTTCGTCGCTGATGTCGTCGATGAGGGTGACGCGGACCGCCGGGCTGGGCGCGGTGTCGATGGTGTCGTGCGGGTCGAGCGAGAACAGCACGGTCACCGGGCGGGCGCCGCCCTGCGGGGTCTCGTGGACGCCGGAGTACTGCAGGAAGCGCCAGCCGTCGGCCTCCCAGTGGTCGATCAGGCCGGACCGCACGACGGGTGAGGCGGCGGTCCAGGCCAGCGAGCGTTCCAGCAGCTGCACGGAGGCGGCCACCGGGACGTCGGCGGCCGCCGCGGTGAGCGGGTGGCCGAAGACCTTGATCCGGGCCTTGCGCAGCGGCGTGAGCCACAGGTGGTCCAGGTCGCGCGAGACGGCGACGAGCAGCGCCGCGGTGACGGCCAGGAAGACGACCGCGGTGACCGGGTGCCGGTCGGCCTGGGTCCACCAGGCCGACCGGGCCGCGATGGCGAAGGCGCCGCCCGCCACGACCAGGCCCGCGCGGACGAAGGACCGCCAGGAGACCGGGCCGTTGTCCCGTGCGGTGCATCCGCAGGAGGACTCCGGCGCGGTGACCCGGGCGTACCCGAGGTATCCGACGAAGCCCACGCCGAGCGCGGTGCCCGCCACCGCGGGGACCACCGTCGTCGGCGCGGCCAGCAGGCCGGCGGCGATGACGAGTTCGGCGACGCCGGTGGCGCGCAGCACCAAGGTGGCGCGCCGGCCGTCGTTGAGGACGCGGACCAGCACCGTGCCGGCCGCCTGGCGCGCCACCTGGCGTCCGAACGCCTTGCCCACGCCGGTGGCGATGAGCAGGACGCCGAGCGCGAGGGGCGCGAGGTTCGTGATGAGCGAGGCCATGCCGTTCCCCCTGACTCAGTGCCCGACGGTGATCCGGGCGATGTCGACGCTGTCGTCCTCGGGCCGCCAGGCGCCCAGGACCTGGGCGTGGTTGCCGATCTTCAGCTGCGACAGGTTGGAGGTGAGGGCGCCGCCGCGGAAGGCCGCGGCGGTCTTCTTCTCCACGATGTTGCCGACCAGCGCGTTGCGCCCGTGGCTGAAGTGCAGGCGCTTCTTCTCGATGCCGCGCACGGTGACGTAGAGGTTGACGATGTTGACCCACACCGCGTCGGCGGCCATGGTGCCGTCGGGCATCGGGACGCCACGCGCGTAGAGTCCGTCGCCGACATGGACGGACTCGGCGGTGACCGTCTCCAGCTTCCAGATGCTGGTGGCGTTGGTGAGCTGGATGAGGTTCTTCTCGCCGTAGGAGCCGGCGACCTCCAGCACGCTGCCCTTGATGGCGGTGATGCGGCCCTCGGCGAAGGTGGACCGGGCGATGGCCGGGTCCAGGGAGGGGGTGGGGGCGGCGAAGGCGGCGTCGGCGTCGAATCCGCCGAGCGCGGAGGCGCCCACGATGGTGGCACCGCCGACGGCTGCGGTGGTCAGGAACCGGCGTCGGTCGAAGCCCTTACGGGTCTCACTCATGGGTCTTCCTCCTCACTCGTAGATGTAGACGGGGACCAGGCCGGAGCTGAGGTTGCCGATGACGGAGAACGCCGCCGGGGTCAGGTCGATGACGCGGTGGGTGCGGCAGACGCCGTTGCAGCAGGTCTGCTCGCTGCACCAGTCCTGCACGTTGGGGCCGCAGTCGGCGACGGTGATGCAGACGGTGGCGCCGGAGCACTGGTGCTTGACGTTCATCACCGACCCGCAACCGCGTCTGGGCATGTTCTCGCCGCAGGCGCCGGGGTTGGTGGTGTCCCAGCAGGCGGCGGTGGTGTTGGGCCAGGCGGCCATGTTCTTGCTGGACTGACAGGTGCCGCAGGCGCCGGTGCCGGCGCTTCCGCAGGGACCCCAGGAACTGCCGCAGCAGAACCAGGAGCTCTCACCCGCCCACAGTTGGGTGGAACCGCATGCCATGAGCTGTTTCCCTTCGTCGGACGCGGATTCGGGGTGCGCTGCCGGGCGGGGGTGCGGCCCGGGCGCGGACTTCCGTGGAGCGCGGACGACTGCCATGCCCATGACAAATTAAACGACCTGGGACGGCAGCGGGTCGAGCGTGGAGCACCGCAATGATGCTCGCTCGGCCCTCCGTTGACCAGTGGGCGGGGAGGGAAAACAGTGGGTGGTGGGAATTGCCGCCCCCGGCAACTCCCACCACCCAAGCGGAACGCACTGACGTCACGTCAGCCCTTGTTGGCCCCCAGCGTCAGGCCGGAGACGAACTGGCGTTGCAGCGCGAAGAAGACCACCAGGGTCGGGATCGCCACGATCAGCGCGGCGGCCGCGATGAGGTTGTTGTTGACGAAGAACTCACCGGTGAGGTTGTTCAGCGCCGCGGTGACCGGCCGGTTCGCACCGGTCTGCATCAGCACCGTCGCCCAGAAGAAGTCGTTGTAGATCCAGGTGAACTCCAGCGTGGCCAGCGCCGCCAGCACCGGGCGGCACAGCGGCAGGATCACCTGCCAGTACTGCCGCCACACCGAGGCGCCGTCCATCACCGCGGCCTCGCCGAGTTCGGCCGGGATCGTGCGCATGTAGTTCGACATCACGAACGCGCAGAAACCGGTCTGGAACGCCACGTGGATCAGGATCAGCCCCGGGAAGGAGTCGTCCAGCTTGCCGGAGGCCGCCAGCCACTGCGGCAGCGGAACCAGCTGGTAGAGCTTGAACAGCGGCGTCACGATGGCCTGCTGGGGCAGCAGGTTGCCGGCCGTGAAGAGCATCAGCAGCGCGATGTTGATCCGGAAGCGGAACCGGGCGACCACGAACGCCACCATGCTGGCCAGCCACAGCGTCAGCACCAGCGCCGGAACGGTGATGAGCACCGAGTTCCAGAAGTAGTGCGGCAGCTGCGCCTGCACCCAGGCGGCGGAGAAGTTGCCGGTGCCGTAGTGCCCGCCGACCGAGACGTAGCCGCGCCGGGCGGTGTCGGCGTACGGGCGCAGCGCGGTGTAGAAGGCGTACAGCAGCGGGACCAGCCACACCAGGCAGGTACCGGCCAGGAAGATGTGCAGGGCTATCCGGGCCGGTGCCGGGGAGTCGCCGCGGGCGCGGTCGGCCTTGCGGGACCGGCGGGCGGGCGCGGCGGCGGGGAGCGTGCCGGGGGCGGTCATGGGCGGCTGTCCTTCCGGAAGACGCTGACGAGGTACGGCACGATGAACGCCAGCGAGATGACCAGCAGGATGGTCGCCAGCGCCGAGCCGAAGCCGATCCGGCTTGCCTCGCCGATGATGTTGTCGGTGACCAGCACCGACAGCAGTTCCAGGCCGTCGGTGCCCTTGTTGATCACGTAGACGATGTCGAAGGCCCGCAGCGACTCGATGACGGTGACGACCAGCACGACGACGTTGATGGGCCGCAGCGACGGCCAGGTGACGTGCCGGAAGATCTGCCGGCCGTTGGCGCCGTCGAGGGAGGCCGCTTCCTTCAGCGACGGGTCGACGGACTTCAGCCCCGCCAGGAAGAGCACCATGACGTAGCCGGTCTGCCGCCAGCAGGCCATCAGCATGACCGCCCAGATGTTCAGGTGCGGATTGCCCAGCCAGTCGGTGACGTGGCCGTGGGTGTGGCCGGTGAGGTTGTTGATCAGGCCCTGGGTGGGCGAGAAGATCAGCTCGGTCATGAAGCCGATCAGCGCCAGCGACAGCACCACCGGCAGGAACAGGATGCTCTGGTAGAGCCGGGAGAAGCGGATGCGCTTGTCCAGCTGCACCGCGAGGAAGAGCCCGAAGGGCGCCGGCAGGCAGAAGAAGACCGCCAGCCACTCCAGGTTGTGCTCGATGGCCGGCGGGAACTCCGGGTAGATGGTGAAGATGTTCTTGTAGTTCTCCAGGCCCACCCACTGGATGGACGACACGCTGCCGTACCCGGACCAGCTGGAGAACGACAGGCCCACCGACGCCAGCGCCGGCAGCCACACCAGCGCCACGGTCAGCAGGGTGGGCACCCCGGCCATCAGCGTGATGACCACCCGGTCCCACCCGGACAGCCGCCTGGTGCGGCGCCGTTTCGGCGTGCCGCGCGGGGCGAGCTCCACCTCGGTCATGCCAGTTCCTCCAACGCGCGAGCGGACATGCGTAAGTCACGGTCCCGGCGGCCGCCCGCGGGTGCGGGCCGGCCGCCGGGACCGTCGATGGCTTCGATCAGCCGCCGGCCGCCCAGATGGACTTGGCCTGCTTGTCGACGTTCGACAGGATCGAGGCGGCGTCACCGGGGCTGTTGAGGAACTTCTGCAGCGCCGGGAGCATCACCGGGTCGGCGAAGTCCGGCCGGGTGTCGCGGTCCATGAACTGCGAGAGGTTCTTCGCGCCGCCGATGAGCTTGACGGCGGCGTTCTGCGGCGCGGTGTACTTGCTGGCGTCCACGCCGGTGGCGGTGGCGATGTCGGCCGGGTTGCTGCCCAGCCACAACTGCTGCGCCTTGGCGGTGCCCAGGTACTTCAGCAGCTTGACCGCGCCGGCGTGGTTCTTCGGCGACTTGGAGACCATCATGCCGTCGATGGGCGCCTCGACCGCCTGCTGCCCGTTGGCCGGGTCGATCTCCGGGAAGGCGAAGAAGCCCAGGTCGTCGGCCTTGGCACCGGTGAAGATCGTGCCGATCTGGTCCAGTCCGATGACCATCATCCCGGCCTGGTGGTTGAGCAGCTGCTGCGCGCCCTCCTGCCAGGTCAGGCCGAGGAAGCCCGGCGAGTAGTACGGGATGAGCTGCCGCCACTGGTCGAGGACCGCCTTGACCTGCGGGGTGTTCCACTTGTCGCCGTTGCGCATCAGCGAGATGTGGAAGTCGAAGCCGTTCATGCGCATGTTCAGGTAGTCGAACGTGCCCATGGCGGGCCAGCCGTCCTTGTCGGTGAAGGCGATCGGGATGGACCCGTCCTTCTTCATCCGCTTGGCCAGCGCGATCCACTCGTCCCAGGTGGTCGGCTCCTCGTACCCCTTGGCCTTCCACATGCTCTTGCTGTAGAAGACGGCCCACGGGTAGTAGTCGAACGGCACCAGGTAGTAGTGGCCGTCCTTGCCCTTGCTCTGGGCCTTCATCGCGTCGGTGTAGTGCGCGCCGATGGTCTGCCACACGTCGTCGACCGGGCTGACCAGGTCCTGCCCGGCGAAGAACTGCATGCGCTCGCCCGCGAACCAGTTGAAGACGTCGTCGGGGTGGCCCTGCAGATAGGTGGAGATGTTCTGCTGGAACGTGTTGTGGTCGACCCAGTTGGGCTTGACGCTCATCCCGGTCGCGGTGTGCGCGGCCTTGAACAGCGTCTCGTAGGCGCCCTTCGGCTGCGGGACGGCCGCGTTGGAACCGAAGGTGACCGTGGTGCCGCCGCCCGAGCCCGAGGAGCCGCTGCCACCGCAGGCGGCCAGCAGCGGGCTCGCCGCCATCGCGGCGATACCGAGCGCGGAGCCGCGCAGCAGCGAACGGCGGTCCAGGGTACGGGCGGGGTGGGTGGTGCCGGAGCTCGTCGTACGGCCGTCGGCCGGCTTTATGTCCAAGACCCCTCCCGGGGAAGCAGAAAAGAACACACAATCGAACGTGTCCCGTCAGATATCACCAACCCTCGGGTCCGCTGTCAAGACATCCGGCACCCCCGTTTCCGCTGGCAGGCGCCCGTTATCACCCCGATATGCGACGCCTCCGGCGGGGTGCGCGTTTCCGCCGGCGCCACGACCGACGGCACACCCGCCCCCACCTGGGAGGTGAGGGCGGGCGGCGGGGGGACGGCGGGGCGCGACGGCCCGGCGGGGCGCAGGTGACCCATGGTGCGGCGCTTCGGCCCGTGGTAGGGCGGACCGGCGCGCGACCATCGCCTCGGGCGCTGGACGGCGGGGGGGCCGGCGGCGCGGGGGCGGATGGGGACGGCCGGGGGCTGCGGCGCGGCGGCAGCGGGCCGGTGGGGCGCCGGGCGGGCGGCGCGGGCGTTGCGTACCGGGCGGACGGGCGAGCGGGCGGGCGGTGGAACGGGGGCCGGGCCGACCGTGCCGGGCGGTGGCGCGGCCGTGGCGTACCGGGCGGTGGAGTGGGAGCGGTGCCGGGCGGGCGGTGGAGCGGGGGAACGGGAGCCGTGGCGTGCCCGGGTCAGAACTCCTCGTGGGTGTCCGGGTCGCCGCCGAGGCGGCGTTCGGGGCGGTCGCCGATCGCGGCCATCTCGGCGTCGGTCAGCTCGAAGCCGAAGACGTCGAGGTTGAGCCGCTGGCGCTCCGGGTCGCCGGACTTCGGGATGGGCACCGCGCCGAGCTGGACGTGCCAGCGCAGCAGCGCCTGCCCCGGCGTGACGCCGTGGGCGGCGGCGACCGCGGCCACCGCCGGGTCCGCCAGCAGGCCGCTGCCCCGGCCCAGCGGGCTCCAGCTCTGGGTGACGACGCCCCGCTCGGCGTCGGCGGCCCGCAGGGCGTGCTGGGGCAGCATCGGGTGGAGTTCGACCTGGTTGACCGAGGGCAGCACGCCGGTCTCCCGCTCCAGGCGGTCGATGTGCTGCGGCGTGAAGTTGGAGACGCCGAGGGAGCGCACCAGGCCGTCCTCGCGCAGCTTGACCATCGCCCGCCACGACTCGGTGAACTTCCCCACCCGGGGCAGCGGCCAGTGGATGAGGTAGAGGTCGACGTACTCCAGGCCCAGCCGCCGGCGGGACGCCTCGAACGACGCCAGGGTGCTGTCGTAGCCGTGGTCGCGGCCGGGGAGCTTGGTGGTGACGGTGATGTCCTCGCGCGGCACCCCGGAGCGGGCGATGCCGCGGCCGGTGCCGGCCTCGTTGCCGTACCGCACGGCGGTGTCGATCAACCGGTATCCCAGCTCCAGCGCGCCGGCCACCGCCCGCTCGGCCTGCGCGTCGTCCATCGGGTAGGTACCGAGGCCCAGGGCCGGAACGGTCGTGCCGTCGTTGAGCCGACGGACCGGGGCGGTGCTCACCGGGAACTCCCTTCGCCTTTTACTGTACGGTGCGACCATTATATGGCGGCGCGTGGTATGCGCGAGGAGGGCGGGGTCGGGGTGGAACGGGTGACGCGGGCACCGGGGGCCGGGACGGTCGGCGCGCCCCGGGGCCGGCCGCGCAGCGAGCGGGCCAGGGCGGCGGTGCTGGAGGCGGCGGCCGACCTGCTGGTGGACGGCGGCATGGACGCGGTCACCATGGAGGCGATCGCGGCGCGGGCCAAGGTCAGCAAGGCGACGGTCTACAAGTGGTGGCCGTCACGGGCGCACGTGATGCTGGAGTCGTTCTTCAGCCGCACCCGGGAGACCACCGAGGTGCCCGAGGGCCTGTCGCTGGAGGAGTCGCTGACCTCGCTGGTGGCCGCGCTGGCCCGGCTGGTGCGCGACACCACCGGCGGCGCGCTGCTGGGCGACCTGATCGCCGCCGCCCAGAGCGACCCGGACATCCGGGCGGCGCTGGACGAGCGCTGGGTGCGACCGCGCCGCCAGGCGTCGGCCGGCCTGCTGCGCGCGGCGGTGGAACGCGGCGAACTGACCCCCGGCCTCGATGTCGCCGCCGCCGTGGACCAGTTGTTCGCGCCGGTCTACTACCGCCTGCTGCTGGGCCACGAACCGCTGGCCGACGACCTGGCGGCCACTTTGGTCCGGCAGTTGCTGGGCGGCCTGCGGCCCCCGCGTCCGCCGCGGTCCTGAAAACCGGGACCGGGCGCCACCGCGGTCCCACCGGGAGGACTCGTCACGCACCGGCTCGGGCGCACCGGCGCCGGCGGCCGGCGGCCGGGGCGGTGCCGACCGCCGCGGCCGGCCGCCGTGACCGGGCGCGTCGACAGTGGCGAGGTGGCGACCGCGGCCGCTCCCCCGGCGGGGCGTACGGGCCGCCGGCGCCTTCTGGTGGGCACCGTCACGGCCGCCGACGAGCCGGCGGCGCGAACGGCACCCGGCTCAACCGTTTCCCGGCCGCGCGGAACCCGCCGGCGGGGAACCTGCGGCGCGGAACCTGCCGGCGCGGGCCGCCGCAGCGGTCACCGGGGCCTCCGCGGCCTCCGCGGGAAACCGGCGCCACCTCCCCGGCCGGGGAGGGCGCGTCACCGGGAGGACTCGTCGCGCACCGGCTCGCGTGCACCGGCGCCGGCGGCCGGGAAGGTGTCGGCCGCCGCGGCGCGTTCGGCGCGGCGCTGTCCGACGGTGGAGACGGTCCACAGCACCAGGCCGAACAGGGGCAGGGCGGCGCCGAGCAGCGTCACCCCGGTCCAGCCGTAGCTGTCGTGCACGACGCCGGCCACGCCGGTGGCCACCGCGCCGCCGAGGAAGACCGAGCCCATGAAGACGGTGTTGATCCGGGCGCGGGCCTCGGCGCGCAGGCCGTAGATCTCCCGCTGGCTGAAGACCTGGTGGCCCTGGACCGCGATGTCCAGCAGGACGCCGGCCAGCCCGAGCAGCACCAGGTTCCCGGCCCACACGTCGGCCAGCACCATGGAGACGGCGGCCAGCGCCAGCGCGATGCCGCTGCCGAGCCGGCCGTGGCCCAGGTCGCCGATCCGGCCGGCCACCGGTGCGATCGCCGCGCCCGCCGCGCCGACCAGTGCGAACAGCGCGATGCCGACCTGGCCGAGGTGGTGGCGGCCGATCAGCTCGAAGGCGACCGAGGTCCAAAAGCAGCTGAAGGCGCCGAACATCATCGCCTGGCAGGCGGCGCGGCGGCGCAGCGCGGGCTCGGCCCGGGCGAGGCGGCCGATGGACAGCATCAGTTCGCGGTAGCCGGCGGTGTGCGTGGGGTGCCGGGTGGGCAGCGCCCGCACCAGCAGCACCGCCAGCAGCAGCATCAGCACGCCGGAGGCGAAGTAGATGGTCCGCCAGCCCCAGGCCGCGGCCACCAGGCTGGAGACGGTCCTGGCCAGCAGTATGCCCAGCAGCAGTCCGGTCATCACGGTGCCGACGTAGCGGCCGCGGTCCTTCTCCGGCGCGAGGTGCGCGGCCAGCGGCACCAGGACCTGGGCGACCACCGAGGTGGCGCCGACCAGCACCGACATCGCCAGGAACAGCCCGTAGCCCGGCGCGAGGCCGGCGGCGAACAGCGCGACGGCGGTGACCAGCAGGGTGCGGGAGGCCAGCGCCCGGTTCTCCAGCAGGTCGCCCAGCGGCAGCACCACGACCATGCCGATCGCGTAGCCCAGCTGGGTGAGGGTGACGACGAGCTCGGCGCTGCCCTGGCCGACGCCGAAGGCCGAGCCGATCGCGGCCAGCAGCGGCTGGGCGTAGTAGAGGTTGGCGACGGTGACGCCGCAGCCGATGGCCAGCACCAGGATGACCTGGCGCAGCCGGGCGGGCGGCAGGCCCGCGTCCGGGACGGCCGCCGTGGCGCCGCCCGTCGTCGTCCGAGGGGTCTCCCCCACCTGAACCCCACCCCTCGCCGGCCGCGCCCGTCTTTCTGTACGTCGCGTTCAGTTTATAGGGGCGGGCGGCGCGGTGGGTGCCCGTCGCGGGTGGCGGTCGCCACACCACGGCGCCGGGCGGAGCGGGCGGCTCAGCGCTGCGGGCGGTAGACGACCAGCCCGCGCTGCGACTTGCGGATCGTCAACTCCTCCGGCGCGGCGGCCACTTCGCCGTCGTACGCCAGCCGGGTGCCCGGGTGCAGGCCCCCGACGCGCAGGCTGCGGCGGCGTACCGCGGTGTACACCGGCGAACCGGCGCTGCCCTTGCGGCCCAGGCCCCCGGTGAGCGCGGCGGCGACCAGCCGGGAGCGCGGGTAGGGGCCGGCGTCGACCAACCGCACGTCGAGCGTGCCGTCGGCCAGGTCGGTACGGCGCAGCGGTGCCAGGCCGACGCTGCGGTACGCGCAGTTGCCGGCGAACAGCAGCCAGATGCGGCGCGGCCGGCCGCCGAGGGTGATCTCGACCGGCTCGGCGGTGCGCAGCACGTGGACGGCGGCCAGCACGCTCGCCGGCCAGCTGCCCAGCCGGCGCGACCAGCGTTCCCGGACGCGGACCAGCTCGGGGTAGGCGCCGATGCTGAAGGTGTTGACGAACAGCACGGGTTCGCCGTCGGCGCCCTGGAAGGTGGCCAGGTCGATGGCGGCGGCGTGCCCGGCCTGCACGGCGGCGGCGGTGTCGCCGAGGTCCCGGATGCCCAGGTCGACGGAGAGGTGGTTGCGGGTGCCGCCGGGGAAGACGGCGAGCGGGACGTGGTGCCGGGTGGCGGCGGCCGCGGCGGTGTTGATGGTGCCGTCGCCGCCGTGCACCCCGAGCGCGCCGCCGTCCTCGGCGGCCGCGCGGGCCGCCTCGTCGAGCAGGGCGGCCAGGTCGTCGTCCTCGGTGGCCTCCAGCACCCGGGCCTTCGGCAGCAGCAGCCGCAGCTGGTCGGCGGCGGGCATCAGGATCTCCGGGACGCCGGAGGCGGTGTTGACCACGACGGTCAGCCCCTCGCCGGCGTTCAGCGCCGGTGCCTCGGCGCGCGGCGGGGCGGTGTCGCGGCGTTCGGGGACCAGGCCGCGCACCGCCAGCGCCGCGCCGGCCCCGACCGCGACGCCGGCCAGCACGTCGCTGGGGTAGTGGGCGCCGGTGTAGACGCGGGAGAAGGCCACCGCAGCGGCCAGCGGAACCAGCGCCAGCCCCCAGGCCGGCGTCTCCAGCAGGACGCCGGCGGTGAAGGCGGCGGCCGAGGCGGAGTGCCCGGAGGGGAAGGAGGTGGTGAACGGCTGGCGGTGCAGCCGCCGGATCAGCGGCACCGCGTCGAGCACCGGCCGGGGCCGGCCCACGGCGTGCTTGCCGACGGTGTTGACCACCGCGGACGCCAGGGCCAGCGACCCCAGGCCGCGCAGCGCGGCACGTCGGCCCGGTTTGCCGCCGGCCGCCGCGAGCGCGGCGGCCGCGCCCATCCACAGCACGCCGTGGTTGGCGGCCCGGCTCAGCCGCGGCAGTACCGCGTCCGCCCCCGGCCACCGGGTCGCCGCGACCTGCCCGAACAGTTGCCGGTCCCACTTCAACAGCCGTCTCATACCGCACCCGTACCCCGGGCCCGCGCCCTGATACGCCCGCGCACCGGCTGCCACCTGCCCGGCCGTGGCCACCCGGCGGAGCAGGCGCTAGGCTTCGGCCTGATCCGAGTGGAATGTTGCAGGGGTAGGGGTAGCTGTGGTGGTCACTGGCCGGATTGTGCGGTTCGACGATGTGCGCGGGTACGGCTTCATCGCGCCCGACGACGGTGGCGAGGACGTGTTCGTCCACGCGAACGACCTGCGCGACGAGAAGTTCCGTTACCGCGCCGGCCTGCGGGTCGGCTTCGAGGTGGAGGACGGAGACCGCGGTTTGAAGGCCTCCGACGTCCATCTCCTGGAACAGCCGAAGAAGCGCGCCGACGACGAGGAGATCCTCTGCGACGTGCTGTCGTACGCGGACTTCTCCCTGGAGCTGACCGAGGCCATCCTCGACGGCGTCCCCACGCTGTCCGGCGCGCAGATCGTGCAGGTGCGCCGGCGTGTCATGGAGTTGGTCCAGACCCACAACTGGGTCGAGGGCTGACCCCGGTCAGTCCCCCGTCACCAGTGCCGCCGCCCGCGCCGCGCTGCCCCACGAGACGGTGACGCCGGCTCCGCCGTGGCCGTAGTGGTGGACGACGTCCCCCTCGCGATCCAGCCGGACCTCGGAGCGCACCGGGCGCAGTCCGGCGCGGTGGGCCAGCACCCGGGCGCCGGCGATGCGCGGGTCGACGCGGGCGCAGCGGCGCCGGATGGCGTCGGCGACGGCCGGGTCGGGGGTGGTGTCCCACGCACCGGGGTCCGCGGTGCCGCCGAGCAGGAGGCGGCCGGGCTGCGGGAAGAAGTAGACGGGTTCGGCGGACTCCTCGTCGGCGTCGACGAACCACTCGGTGATGCCCGGATTCTCCACGATGACCAACTGACCGCGTACCGGCGTCAGTTCACGGTCGCCGAGCAGTTCGCGCGAGCCGAGGCCGGTGCAGTTGACGACGACGGGCGCCTCGCAGGCCGGCTCGTCGAGCGTGCCGACCGTGCGAACGGTCACCGTGCCGCCGGCCGTGGTCAGCCGCCGGGTCAGGTGGTCGAGGTAGGCCGGCATGTCGACGAGCGGGAGCCGCATGCGGTGGCCGGAGCGGTAGCCGTCGGGCAGTTCGGCCGCGGTGGCCGGGCGGACGCCGGGGACCGAGGCGGCCCAGCCGGGCGGCGGGCAGCCGGCGCCGGACTGCGCCTGGAGGCCGTCGACCATGCGGACCCCGGTCTCGGCCGGCCGCTCCGCCAGCCGGGCGAAGACCGCGAACGCCTCGACGGCCCACCGCTCGGCCTGCTCCCGCGGCGCGATCCGGTACGGCTCCCACAGCCCGCCGGCCACCGCCGACGTGGTGTGCGCTGCGGTCCGCTCCGTCCACACCCGTACCGCGGCGCCGGACTCCGCCAGGACGACGGCGGTCGTCAGCCCGATGACCCCGCCGCCCACCACGATCACGTCGGCCTGCGTCACACGTTCCTCCCCGGTCCCCGCTCGCCCCGCCGTGCCGGAACCTACCCGGGAGGCCGCCGGTCCACCATCGCACCGTCCGGTGTCGCACCGTCCGCTGTCGCACCGCCCGGTGCCGTCCCACCCGACGCCGTCCCGTCCGCCGCCGGGGCCCGGTCAGCGGCGGCGGGTGCGGCCGGGCAGCGGTATGCCGGGGGCGGCGACCGCGACGCCGAGGGAGGCGGCGAGGGCGGGGGCGAGGTCGAGCAGCTGGCCGGGGGTGATGGTGGCGCCGCGCAGCGCCTCGTGGCCGTCGGCGAGGTCCAGGACGGTGGCGCCGCGCAGGTCGGCGCGGGTCAGCGCGGCCCGGCCCAGCCGCAGCCGGTGCAGGGCGGTGCCGGGGAAGGAGACGTCGGTGAGGGTGGCGCCGCCCAGGTCGGTGTCGCGCAGCACGCAGTCCTCGAAGACGACCTCGCGCAGCGTGGCGGAGCGCAGGTTGACCGACTCGAACTTGCAGCGCCGGAAGACCGTGCGGCGGATGCGCGCGCCGAACGCCTCGACGCCGGCCAGCACGCAGGCGTCGGCCGTGCCGTCCTGCCACTCGGTCTCGGCCAGCGAGGTGCCCACGAAGCGGCTGCCGCTGACGAAGACGTCGTTGAGGCCGCAGCCGCGCAGCGATCCGTCGGTGAACGCGCAGTCGGTCAGGGCGCATTCGAGGAACCGCGCGTCGAGCGCCTCGACGCCGCCGAAGGCCGTCGCGTCGAAGTGCACGGTGTCGTAGCGCTCGCCGGACCGCAGGCCGGCGCCCTCGTGCGGCTGGAGCAGGTCCGCGTACGGCAGGTCGCGGAGCGAGGCGGGGTTGTCCATGGTGCGACGCTAGCGCGCGGGTCCGACAACGGCGCCGGGCGGAGCGGGGACGGTCGCGTCTCACCCGTGCCGGTGCGCGCGCCCGCCCGTCCGTGCGTGCCGTCGCGCGCCGGCGCCGGCCGGCGTCCCCGTCTCCGGGCGGGTCGTGCGGTGCTGTCCCTCGGGGCGCTGGTTGACCATGATCGCGGCGACGATCGCGGCGGCGAGCATGATGCCGGCCGCGGTCGCGGAGGCGGTGTTGTAGCCGTGGACGGTACCGGCGACGCGCAGGGCGGGGGTGACCCGGCCGGCGGCGTGCGAGGCGATCCAGGCGGTGGCGGCGCTGGCGGCGATGGTGTTGAGCAGCGCGGTGCCGATGGAACCGCCCACCTGCTGCGCGGTGTTGACGACCGCGGAGGCGCTGCCGGACTCGCGCGGTGCGACGCCGAAGGTCGCCACGCTCATCGCCGGCATGAAGACCATGCCCATGCCGAAGCCCAGCAGCAGTTCGGCGGGCAGCACGATGTCGACGTAGGAGCTGTCGGCGCGCAGGAACGTCAGCAGGAACATGCCGCCGGCCGCCAGCAGCAGTCCGGGCACCATCAGGGCGCGGGCCGGCACCCGGGTCATCAGCCGGCTGGCGACCTGGGTGGAGGAGATGACGATGCCGGCCGTCATGGGCAGGAAGGAGATGCCGGCGACCACCGGCGAGTAGCCCTTGATGGTCTGAAGGTAGAACGTCAGGAACAGGAACAGGCCGAAGAGGCTGATGATCGCCAGGGCCACCGCGATCGCCGCGCCGCCGCGGTTGCGGTTGCGGACGATGTGCAGGGGCAGCAGCGGGTTCTTGATCGCGGACTCCACGAAGTAGAACACCACCAGGAGGAAGACGCCGCCGGTCAGCATGCCCAGCACCAGCGGGGACAGCCAGCCGCGGGTGACGGCCTCGGCGCAGCCGTAGACGATGGCGAGCAGGCCGCCGCAGCCGAGGACCGCGCCGACCAGGTCGAGCCGGATCCTGGACTGCCGCATGGTGTCCTTGAGCGTCCGGGTGGCGCTGAGGGCGGCGATGACGGCGATCGGGGTGTTGACGAACAGGCACCAGCGCCAGTTGAGGTACTCGGTGAGCAGCCCGCCCAGCACCAGGCCGACGGCCGCGCCGCCGCCGGCGATGGCACCGTAGACGCCGAAGGCCTTGGAGCGTTCCTTCGGCTCGGTGAAGGTGGTGGACAGCAAGGACAGCGCGGCGGGCGCCAGCAGCGCGCCGAAGGCGCCCTGGAGGGCGCGGGCGGCGAACAGCATCTCCTGGCCCTGCGCGGCGCCGCCGATCGCGGAGGCCACCGCGAAGCCCAGCAGTCCGATGATGAAGACGCGCTTGCGGCCGAAGAGGTCGCCGACGCGGCCGCCGAGCAGCAGCAGGCCGCCGAAGGCCAGCGTGTAGGCGGTGATCACCCACTGCCGGTTGGCCACCGAGATGCCCAGGTCGCGCTGGGCGGTGGGCAGCGCGATGTTCACGATGGTGGCGTCCAGGACGATCATCAGCTGGGCGACGGCGATGACGGCGAGGCCCCACCACCGGCGCGGGTCGTTGTCGGCGGTCTGCTGGGCCGGGGACGGCTGGGCATCGGATGCCATGGGCGGGGACCTTCCTGGACGGAAGTGCGGAACCGGCGAGAAAAAGACAAAATATGAGAAGCATAAGAAATAGGCACCTCCCCCATGAAAACCCTGGCCATCGACACACGCAACGTGCGAGCGCCAGCGCGGCCGCGGCGCCGCTTGCTAGGTTGCGGCCATGAGCGCTCCCAGGGCTGCCGCTCCCGTGGCCCCCGTACGGCAGCCCCGGCGCCGCGGGGTCGAGCTGTCCTTGCTGGCCGCCGCGGTGCTGATCGCACTGTTCGGTTACGTGAATGTCGGCCTGGCCCAGGACGGCAGGGTGCCGCGCGGCGTCCTGCTGTACGGTCCGGCGCTCTGCGTCCCGGTCGTGCTGGCCCACCTGGCGGTGCGGTGGCGGGCGCCGTACGCCGACCCGCTGCTGCTGCCGATCGCGGTGCTGCTCAACGGCATGGGGCTGGTGCTCATCCACCGCCTGGACCTGGCCACCCCGCACGAGCGGGCCGGGGCGCCCAGCCAGGTGATCTGGTCGTCGCTGGGCATGACGCTGTGCGTCGCGGTGGTGGTGCTGCTGCGCGACCACCGGGTGCTGGCCCGCTACGGGTACGTGTCGATGGCGGTCGCGCTGGCGCTGCTGGTGGTGCCGATCTTCTTCCCGGCGATCAACGGCGCCCGCATCTGGATCCGGGAGGGCGCGCTGTCCATCCAGCCCGGTGAGTTCGCCAAGATCCTGCTGGCGGTCTTCTTCGCCGCCTACCTCGCGGCCAACAGCAACGCGCTGGCGTACACCGGCCGCCGGGTGCTGTGGAAGGTGCAGCTGCCGACCGGCCGGGTACTGGGCCCGATCCTGCTGGTGTGGGCGATGAGCATCGGCGTGCTGGTGCTGGAGACCGACCTGGGCACCTCACTGCTGTTCTTCGGCCTGTTCGTGGTGATGCTCTACGTGGCCACCGGCCGGCGCGGCTGGATCGCGGTCGGCCTGATGCTGGCGGCGGCCGGGGCGGGCGTCGTCGGGTCGCTGGAACCGCACGTGCACAGCCGGGTCGTCGACTGGCTGCACCCGTTCGCCTCCATCCGGGCCGGCCAGGGCGCCGGCCAGTTGGCGGAGGCGCTGTTCGCGTTCGCCGCCGGCGGGCTGCTGGGCACCGGGCTGGGCCGCGGGCACTCCATCCTGATCGGCTTCGCCGCCAAGTCGGACTTCATCGTGGCCACCGCGGGCGAGGAACTGGGCCTGGCCGGGGTCACCGTGCTGATCCTGCTGTACGCGCTGCTGGTGGCCCGCGGCTTCCGGGCCGGGCTGGCGGTGCGCGACGCCTTCGGACGGCTGCTGGCGGTGGGACTGGCCACCATCGTGGCGCTCCAGGTGTTCGTCATCGTCGGCGGCGTCACCGACCTGATCCCGCTGACCGGGATGGCCATGCCGTTCCTGGCGCAGGGCGGGTCGTCGGTGGTGACCAACTGGATCATCGTCGCCCTGCTGATCCGGCTCAGCGACTCCGCCCGCGCCCCCGGTCCGCTGGAGGCGGAGACCGGCGTCATCGCGATGGTCCGGCCGAGCGGGGGGCTGGAGTTTTGACCCGTTACATCCGGCACGCCGCCGCCTTCAGCCTGCTGCTGCTGATCGCCCTGCTGGTCAACCTCACCCGCATCCAGGTCCTCGACGCCCCCTCGTACAACGCCAACCCGGCCAACGGCCGCACCACCATGTCCCGTTACGCCCGCGCGCGCGGCGACGTCTACGCCGGCCGCACCCGGCTGACCGGTTCGGTGCGCACCGGCGGCACCCTGGCCTGGCAGCGCGCGTACACCGCCGGGCCGGTCTTCGCGCCGGTGACCGGGTACGCCTCGCAGGCGTACGGCACCACGCTGCTGGAGAACGCCGGCGACCCGGTGCTGTCGGGCACCGACCCGGCGCTGTCGGCGGCGCCGCTGTGGAACGCGGTGACCCGGCGGCCGGTGCGCGGCGGCCGGGTGGTCTCCACCGTCGACCCGGCGGCGCAACGGGCCGCCTACCGGGCGCTGGGCGTGCGCACCGGTGCGGTGGCGGCCCTCGATCCGTCGACCGGCCGCATCCTGGCGCTGGTGTCCACCCCGTCCTACGACCCGGCGGAGGTCGCGGGCGACGGGCGCGGCGCGCTGGCCGCCTGGCGGCGGCTGACCACCGACCCGCGGCAGCCGATGCTGAACCGGGCCATCCGGCAGACCTACCCGCCCGGTTCGACGTTCACCGTGGTCACCGCGGCCGCCGCGCTGGACTCCGGCGCCGTCACCGGCCCGGACGCCGCCACCGACTCCCCCGACCCGTACACACCGCCGGGCACCGGCGACCGGCTCGCCGACCGCACGCCCCGCTGCCGCGACGCCACCGTGCGGTACGCCTTCGAAGCCGGCTGCGACACCGTCTTCGCCCGCCTCGGCGTGCGGGTGGGGCTGCCGGGGATGGTGGGCGCGGCCCGCGCCTTCGGCTTCGACGACCCCGGCACGTCGATACCGTCGCACGTCAGCGAGAGCGTGTTCGACACCTCGATGAACGACGCGCGGCTCGCGCGGTCCTGCGTCGGCCAGGACGACACCCGGGCCACGCCGTTGCAGATGGCGATGGTGGCCGCCGCGGTGGCCGACGGCGGCACGGTGATGGCGCCGTACCTGATCGACCGGGAGACCGACGCGACCGGGCGGACCGTCCGCACCACCCGGCCCCGGCCGCTGGGCCGGGCGATGAGCGGGCGGACCGCGGCGGTGCTGGCGGACCTGATGGCCGGCGCCGTCACCGACGGCACCGGCACCGGCGCGGCCGTCCCCGGCGCCCGGGTCGGCGGCACGTCCGGCACCGCCAGGACCGGCACCGGCGACCGGGGCACGCCGTACGCCTGGTACGTCTCCTGGGCGAGGCCGGCCCGCGCCGCGACCGCGCCGGTGGCGGTCGCGGTCGTCGTCGAGGACACCGCCGCCGCCCGGACCGGGGCCTCCGGCGGCGGCAGCGCGGCCCCGGTGGCCCGCGCGGTCATGAAGGCGGCGCTGGGGGGCGGGGGTTGACGGGCGGTGCGGTTGACGAGCGGCGCGGTTGACGGGGGCGAGGGCGGGGCGGTGACCGGCTGACGCGGTGGTGACGGCTGAGGGGGCGGCTGACTGCTGACGGCGCGGTGACGGCCGGCGGGGCGGTGGCGGCCCGATCGCCCGCGGAACGCCTGACGGCCCTGTCGCGCCGCCGCGCCCACCCCTGTCGCGCCGCCGCCCTGTCGCGCTTCCGCGCCGACCGCCCTGTCGCGCCGCCGCGCCCACCTCTGTCGCGCCGCCGCCCTGTCACGCTTCCGCGCCGACCGCCCTACCGTGCCGCCGCGTCGAGCGCCCGGCTGAGGTCGGCCCACAGGTCGTCCACGTCCTCCAGGCCGGCCGACAGGCGCAGCAGGCGGTCGCTGATGCCGGTCGCGGTGCGGTCCTCGGGGTCCATGATGCGGTGGCTGATGGACGCCGGGTGCTGGATGAGGGTGTCGGTGCTGCCCAGGCTGACGGCCGGGGTGATCAGCCGTACCGCCGCGATCAGCGCGTGCGGATCGCCGTCGGTCTCGAACGCCAGCACCGGTCCGCCGGTCTCCATCTGCCCGGCGGGGCGCGGCCGGACGGTGGGGTGGAAGACGCGGGTGACGCGGGGGTGGGCGGCGAGCCGGGCGGCGAGTTCCCCGGCGGTGGCGGACGCGGCGCGGACCCGCAGCGGCAGGGTGGCCAGGCCGCGCAGCAGCAGGTACCCGGCGAGCGGGTGCAGCACCGCGCCGGTGACGAACCGCAGTTGGCGCAGCGTGCGGGCGCGGGACTCGTCGCAGGCCACCACCCCGCCGAGCACGTCGCCGTGGCCGCCGAGGAACTTCGTGGCGCTGTGCAGCACCATCCGGGCGCCGTGCTCGGCCGGGCGCTGGAGGACGGGCGTGGCGAAGGTGTTGTCGGCCAGCAGCGGCACGTCGCCGCACTCGTCGGCCAGCGCCCGCAGGTCGACCTCGGTGAGCGTGGGGTTGGCGGGCGTCTCGACCAGCACGAGTCCGGTGTCGGCGCGCAGCGAGGGGGCGACCTTGCCGGGTTCGGCCCAGGTGACCTCGGTGCCGAGCAGGCCGGAGGAGAGCAGGTGGTCGCTGGTGCCGTACAGCGGGCGGACCGCGACGACGTGCGGGCGGCCGGCCGCGACGGCGGCGAGCAGGCAGGCGGTCAGCGCGGCCATGCCGCTGGCGAACGCCACCGCGGCCTCGCAGCCCTCCAGTTCGGCCAGCGCGGTCTCGAACCGGGCGACCGTGGGGTTGCCGGCCCGGCCGTAGACCGGCGGCCCGGGCGGCATCTCACCGGTGGCGAGCACGTCCAGCCGCCGGGCCTCCTCCAGGCTGTCGCGCGAGGGGTAGGTGGTCGACAGGTCGAGCGGCGGCGCGTGCAGGCCGAGGTCGGTGAGGTCGTCGCGGCCGGCGTGCACGGCGCGGGTGGCGAGGGCTTCGCGTCGGGTCATGCCGCACACCGTGGCAGCCGGCCGGCCCCGGCGGCCCGGCCGCCGTACGGGTGACGGCCGCCGCCGCCGAAGTGGCCACCGGATTCGGCGCGGCCGGTCCGCGGACGGGGCGCGCCGCAGCGGGAACGGCGGGGGGGCCGGCGGCGCGTCCGGGGTCGGCGGAGGACGAAGAACGGGGAACGGAGGACGGCCGGGGTCAGTCCTGGGCGCCGTCGCGGATCGCGGTGGCGACCTCCTCGGTGCGGGCGGCCTCCTCGGCGGCGAAGCGGCGGGCGTCGAGCCGTTCGGCGATCTCCTCGTCCTGGGCCATCAGCTGGTCGAGGTTGGAGTCGCCCAGGTCGAAGACGCCCATGTCGACGTAGGCGCGTTGCAGGCGCGGGCCCCACAGGCCGATGTCCTTCACGCACGGCACGATCCGGCTGAACAGCAGCGCGCGGAACATCGTCAGGTACTGCGACTGCTCGCTGAGTTCGCCGGCCTCGCGGGCGCCGATGCCGAAGTTCTCCAGCACCTCGGCGCCGCGCAGCCGGTCGCGCATCAGGTAGCAGCCCTCGATGACGAACTCCTCGCGCTCGCGCAGTTCGGCGTCGGACAGCTGCCGGTAGTAGTCGCGCAGCGCCATCCGCCCGAAGGCGACGTGCCGGGCCTCGTCCTGCATGACGTAGGACAGGATCTGCTGCGGCAGCGGCTTGCGCGTGGTGTCGCGCAGCATCCCGAACGCGGCCAGCGCGAGGCCCTCGATGAGCACCTGCATGCCGAGGTAGGGCATGTCCCAGCGCGAGTCGCGCAACGTGTCGCCCAGCAGCGACTGGAGGTTGTCGTTGACCGGGTAGAGCATCCCGACCTTCTCGTGCAGGAAGCGCCCGTAGATCTCGGCGTGCCGTGCCTCGTCCATGGTCTGGGTGGCGGAGTAGAACTTCGCGTCCAGGTCCGGGGCGCTCTCCACGATGCGGGCGGCGCAGATCATCGCGCCCTGCTCACCGTGCAGGAACTGGCTGAACTGCCAGGAGGCGTAGTGCCGGCGCAGTTCGCGCCGGTCGGCCTCGGTCATCGCCGACCAGTAACGGGTGCCGTACAGCGTGAGGTTCTCGTCGGGCACGCCCAGCGGGTCGTAGGGGTCGACCTCGATGTCCCAGTCGATGCGCCGGGCGCCGTCCCACTGCTTGTCCTTGCCCTTCTGGTACAGGGCGAGCAGGCGGTCGCGCCCGTCGTCGTACTCCCAGCTGAAGCGGGCGTTCCCGGCGGCCGGGACGGCCCAGTCGGGTGCTCCGGGGGCGATGGCGTAACGGTCGTGGCTGGACACCGGCGGCTCCTCAGCGGTGCTGTGGCTCGGGTGCGGGCGGTCCGGCGCGGTCGTTCCCGCCGCCTGACGGCTCCCCGGCAGCGTCACACGGACGTTACCGGTGAGTCAACAAGCCGGCGGAGGGCTTGACGTCGTTACTGACAAAGAGTCTCATAAGCGGGGTGACCGCCGGTAACCCCAAGGGGGCAGTCGAATGACGCCACTGAAGATCAAGGAACGCGAAGAGGTCGCGGCCCGGTTGCTGGAGGCATCCGCCAAGCACTCCTTCGACCCCGACACCGAACTGGACTGGGACGCGCCGTTCGAGGACGGCCTGTGGTTCTGGCCGCCGGAACTGCTCTCGCTCTACGACACCCCGCTGTGGCGGCAGATGTCGCTGGAGCAGCAGATCGAACTGAGCCGGCACGAGTCGGCGTCGCTGGCCTCGGTGGGCATCTGGTTCGAGACGATCCTGCTCCAGCTGCTGGCCCGGCACATCTACGACCTCGACCCGACCAGCGACCACGTGCGGTACGCGCTGACCGAGGTCGCCGACGAATGCCGGCACTCGATGATGTTCGCCCGGCTGATCCGCAAGTCCGGCACCCCGGTCTACCGGCCCAGCCCGCTGCACCACGGCCTGGCCCGGCTGATGAAGACCGTCTCCACCACGCCCGGCGCCTTCACCGCGACCCTGCTGGTCGAGGAGATCCTCGACTGGATGCAGCGCCAGACCTTCCCCGACGAGCGCGTCCAGCCGCTGGTACGCGGCGTGACCCGCATCCACGTGGTCGAGGAGGCCCGCCACGTGCGGTACGCCCGCGAGGAGTTGCGCCGCCAGATGGTCTCCGCACCGGCCTGGGAGAAGGGCCTGACCCGGGTGATGTCCGGCGAGACCGCCCGGGTGGTCGCCGCCTCGCTCATCGGCCCCAAGGTCTACGAGTCCGTCGGGCTCGACCCGCGACTCGCGATGCGCGCCGCCCGCGACAGCCCGCACCGCCGCGAGGTGATGAAGCGCTCCGCCCAGCGGCTGACCGACTTCCTCGACGAGACCGGCGTGCTGCGCGGCCCCGGCCGCCGCCTCTGGGTCAGTTCCGGCCTGCTCGGTTGACCGGTGCCCCGCCCGGCACGGCGGTTAGGCTGCCCCGCATGGGGAGCCGAGCCGCCGAACCGCGCGGAAACGCGGAGGGACCACCGGGCGGCACCGGCCCGGTCACGGGGAACAACGCGCCCGCGCGCGACGGGAGTTCGGGCGGGAGGCCGGGGTCCGGCGGAAGGCAGGGCGTCGGCGGAAAGCCGGTTGCCGGGGGCGCGCGGGAGGCCGGCGGGAGGCCGGGGTCCGGCGGGACGCGGGACAGCGGCGGGTACCGCAGGCTGCCGGTGGAGGAACGCCGGCGCCAACTGCTGGACGCCGCGCTCGACCGGTTCGGCCACCGCTCCCCCGAGGACGTCTCCGTCGACGACATCGCGCGGGCCGCCGGCGCCTCCCGCCCGCTGGTCTACCGCTACTTCCCCGGCGGACGGCAGCAGATCTACGAGGCGGCGCTGCGCAGCGCCGCCGAACAACTGCTGGCCTGCTTCGTCGAGCCGCCCACCGGCACCCCGGCCGGCCGGCTGTCCAACGTGCTCGACCGCTACCTGGCCTTCGTCGCCGAACACGACGCCGGCTTCTCCGCGCTGGTGCGCGGCGGCTGCGTCACGGAGACCAGCCGCACCAGCGCCATCATCGACGGGGTCCGCCGCGGCGCCGCCGAGCAGGTCCTCGTCCACCTGGAGGAGACCGCGCCCTCGCTGCGGCTGCGGATGGCCGTGCGCTCCTGGATCGCGGCCGTCGAGGCGGTCTCCCTCATCTGGCTCGACGAGGGCCGCACCCCGCCGGCCCAGGAACTGCGCGGCTGGCTCGTCAACCAGTTCGTCGCCGTCATCACCGCCGCCGCGGCCGACGACCCGGCGACGGCGGAGGTCGCCGCACGGCTCGTGGGGTAGGGCGCGGGGGGCGGATGGCGGTGCGGGGGGCCGACGGTGCGGGGGGCCGACGGTGCGGGGGGCCGACGGTGCGGGTGGGCCGACGGTGCCGTGGGGGGCCGACGGTGCGGCCGGACGGCGGTACCGGGCTCGGGCCGGCGGCGCGTGGGCCTGGCCAGCGGTGCGGGTGGGTGAGCTGGCGGTGCGGCCGGACGGCTGTGGTGCGGACGGCGCCGGGATCGTGGCGCGCGGGTCGGTCGGGGCGGGCGGAACCGGGGGCCGGGGCGGGCGGAACCGGCGGCCGGGGTGGGCCGGGTGCCCGGCGTGGGCCGTTGTCGGTGGCGGGTGCCATGCTGAGGGCGTGCGAAGCGAGCAGACGCGGTTCGTCGGAGGACCGCTGGACGGACGAGTGCTGGCGGTGCTGGTGGGACCCACCGGCCGACCGCCCAAGTACTACCGCGTGCCGGTGCCGGCCACCGGCGACGCGCCCGCCGGCGTGCTCGTGTACCGGCTGGCCCCGGTGGCGCGCGGCCGCCGAACCGACACCTGGCGGTACGACTACGCCCCCGACGGGCCCGCGGTCGCCCGGCCGCGCTGGCCGTGGGGAAAGGGCGGATCATGACCGACCTGACCCTGCGCGTCGAGGGCCACACGCTGCCCGGCTTGCGCTGGTGCGGCCACGAGGCCGTCCACGTCGGCGTCCAGCGCGGCGCCGACCCGGTGGACCTGGTGCCCGCCGACGCCCCCGCCGCCGTCTTCACCTTCCGGGTGAGCCCGCGCCCGGCCGCCGACGGCACCTGGGACTTCCGCGGCCCCTACGTCCACGGCCGCCCCGGCGGCCGCTTCCTCTACCTCACCTGGGGCGACGTCGACCCGGCCGGCGCCTTCACCATGTTCCGCCGGGCCAAGCTCCGGCTCGCCGACATCCCCGCCGCGGTCCTCGACACCGCCCTGCGCGACGCGCTCCCGCTCACCACCCGCATACGGCTGTCCGCCGCCGACGGTTCCCCGCGCTGCGCGGCGGTACGGCCGCCCGACGTGGCATGGACGGTCGCCGGCGCCTGACGGGGAGCCGCCCGGCCGGTGAGCGGTGCCGCCGCGACACCGGGACGTGGCCGGGCGACGGCGCCGAGCCCCGTCATGCCGCGCCGCCGGTGCGCTGTGACACCAGTGCGCCGTGGCACCGCTGCCACGCCGCACCGTCGCCGTCGTCGCCGCCAACGCGCCGGGCGGGCGGGCGGTTGCCGTGCCGCCATCGCACCCTGCCGCCACAACGCCGTACCGTCGTCGCCGCCCCCGTGCCCACCCCGGCACCCATGAGCCACCGTCAACAGCGCACCCTCCGTCACCCGTGGCCCCCGTCAACCTTGAGCCCTCAACGTCACCCGTAGCCCCGTCAACCGCGAGCCCGCACCCGTCACCCGTGCCCCCGTCAACCACCGGACCTCACCCCTCACCCCTGAGCCCCCGCCCGTCACCCGGGGACCCGTGTGGACCCTTCACCGTCAGCCCCGTCACCCGTGGCCCCGTGGACCCGTTCCCGCGAAGCCGGACCCCTCACCCGTCCATCCCTCCCCCGCTGGCGCATCGCTGACCGCCTGTCAGGATCGGGAGGCGTGACCCGCGACCGCAGGACTTCCCGCGCCGTCCGACGTCCGGCCCGCCGCGAAGGGCGCCGCAGGGCGTTCCGCTGCGCCGTCCTGGCGGTGTGCCTCGCCGCGGTCGGGCCGCTGACGGTGCCGGCCGCACCGGCCGCCGTACCGCCTGCCGCGTCCGGTGCGGCGGCCGGCGCGACCGCCGGGCCGGCCGGGGAACCGGACGACACCGCGGACGGCGCCCCCGACGGCCTCCCGGACGGCCGCCCGCCGAGCGCCGGGGAGCTGCTCGGGCGGTTGCGGACGCTGTACCGGCAGACGGAACGGGCGACGGAGGCGTACGACGGGACGCGCAGGAAGCTGGCGGAGCGTCAGCGGGCCTACGACACGGCGACGCGCGGTCTGACGGGCCGCCGGGCGGCGATGCGGGCGGCGCGGGACGCCATCGGCACGCTGGCCCGCGAGCAGTACCGCACCGGCGGGATCTCGCCGTACGCGCGGCTGCTGCTGTCGGACGATCCGACGGAGGCGCTGTCGCAGGCGCATGTGCTGGCCCGTGCGGAGGCGGCCCAGGCGGTCACGGTCGCCCGGCTGCGGTCCGGGGAGAAAGCGCTGACCCGGGGCACGGCGCAGGCGGCGAAGGCGCTGAAGTCGGTGCGCGAGCTGTCCGGGCGGGCGCAGCGCGACCGCGACCGGATGACGGCCGACCTGGCGCGGGTGGAACGGACCATCGCGTCGCTGGACGGCGACCAGCCGGGCGCGTCGGGCACACCGGCAGCGTCAGAGCAGGACAAGCCGCCCGGACGGCGGGCGCCGGCCGCCGCCCGCGCGCGGCCGGACGCCGGGAAGGACCTGGAGGACGGTAAGCCGCCGGGCGGGGCACCGCGGCCGACGCGGGCCAGGACGCGGCCGGTGGACTTCGCGCCGGCGCGGCTGGACGAGCCGTCCGGCCCGGGCGCGCGGGCACCGGCCGCGTTCGGCTCCTCGCGGCCGGCGCGGGGCGCCCGGCGGCGGGCGGGCGAACCGGTGCCGCGTACCCGCGGGGAGCGGTGGTCCGGGCTGCCGCGGGTGCCGCTGGACCGGGTGCGGCCGGGCGACCTGGTCGTCTCCTGCCGGCACCCGGCGCAGGCGGCGCTGTACGTGGGCGGCGGGCTGGTGGCACGGGTGCCGCGACCGGGCGCGGCGGTGACGGTCACCCCGATGGCGGCGGACCCGCTCCTGGGCGCGGTACGACCGGACGCCGGGCAGCCACCGGTGCGGGACTTCCGGCCGGCCGCCGGCCTCCTGGCAGCGGCGTACGACCCGGTACCGCCGAGCACCACCGGGCCGGCCGGCGGCCCGCTGTGGCCAGGCACCGGGCGATCCCCCGTACCGAACCTCCGGCCGCCCGCCGAGATCCCGGCGGCGGCGGACCACCCGGCGCCGCCGGGCACCACCGCAGGACTCGGCGGTGCCCGGGGTGCGGCGGGCGGGGATGGTCAGGCGGACAGGCTCGCCAGGTAGTTCTGGGCGCGCTCGGGCTCGAAGAACCACTCCTCGAAGTCGGAGGGGTCGTCGAAGCCGTTGGCGAACCGGTCGGCGACCGGCTGGAGCTGGCCGCCGGCGCCGATCAGGCCGAGGACGTGCTCGGGCGGCGGGGAGAGCATCGCGTTGGTCCACTTGGTGACGTGGCCGGCGTAGTCCCAGTACCGCTCGAAGGTGGCGCGCATCCACTCGCCGTCGAACGGCTTGTCACCGCGGGCGAGGATGCTGTCGAGGTAGGAGGCGGCGCACTTGGCGGCGTTGTTCGACCCCTGGCCGGTGATGGGGTCGTTGGCGACGACGACGTCGGCCACCCCCAGGACCAGGCCGCCGGACGGCAGTTCGCCGACCGCGTCACGGACCACTGGGGTGTAGCGGCCGGCCAGCGTGGCGTTGGCGTCGGTGAGTTCGACGCCGCGGGCCCGGTCGTACTCCCAGGGCACGAACTGCTTCATCAGCTCCAGGGTGGTCCGCAGGTGCTCGGCGGGGTCGTTGACGCCGTCGAAGACATCGAGCGGGCCGCCGGGGACGCCCTCCCAGAACAGGATGTCGGCCGGTCCGGAGGTGGTGAGCGTCGGCATGACGAACAACTCGCCGACGGTGGGCACCAGGTTGCAGCGCACCGCGTGGAAGTCGGGGTGCTCCGGGCGCGGGCCGAGGCCGTGCACGTAGGAGACGGCCAGCGCCCGCTGCGGGCTGGTGTACGGCGAGCGGGCGGCGTCACGGCCGAACATCCCGACGAGTTCGCCCTTGCCGGCCGCGACCAGCACCAGGTCGTAGCGGCCCGCGAAGTAGTCGAGGTCGGAGACGGCCGCGCCGTGGATGACGAGCTGGCCGCCGCGCTCGGTGAACGCCTTCAGCCAGCCGGCCATCTTGACGCGCTGGTCGACGGACTGGGCGTAGCCGTCGAGCCGACCGACCCAGTCGATGGGCCGGGTGCCGTCCGGGGCGGCGACCGACACGCCGAGGCCCTCGATGCGCGGGGCCTGCGGCTCCCAGAAGTTCAGGCCGAGGTCACGTTCCGTCTGCAAGGCGGAGGCGAACATGCACTGGGTGGACATCACCTTGCCGTCGCGGACCTCATCGGCCGTGCGATTGGTCATCAGGGTGACCTCGTAGCCGTGCGACAGCAGACCGAGGGCCAGTTGGAGCCCGGACTGGCCGGCTCCCACCACGAGTATCTTGCGCATACGGATCCTTAACGGGACGCGGGGGCCGCCCGGCCCCCGGAGGAGACGTCAGTTCGGCAGCGCGGTGAGGGCGTGCCCGCACAGCGCGAGCAACGCCTCGACCACCGAGTACCGTTTGCGCGCGTCGCACAGCAGCACCGGGATGTGGTTCGGCACCGACAGCGCCTCGCGCACGTCGTCCTCACCGTACTGGGGGGACCCTTCGAACTGGTTGACGGCCACCACGAAGGGCATGCCGCAGGTCTCGAAGTAGTCCAGCGCCGGGAAGCTGTCGGCGAGCCGGCGGGTGTCCGCCAGGATGACGCCGCCTATCGCGCCGCGCGCGATGTCGTCCCACATGAACCAGAACCGCTGCTGGCCGGGGGTGCCGAACAGGTAGAGCACCAGGTCCTGGTCAAGGGTGATGCGCCCGAAGTCCATGGCCACCGTGGTGGTGGTCTTCTCCGGGGTGGAGCCGAGGTCGTCGATGTCCTCGCTGGCCCGGGTCATCAGCGCCTCGGTGGTCAGCGGGGTGATCTCGGAGACGGCACCGACGAACGTGGTCTTGCCGACCCCGAATCCGCCCGCGATGACGATCTTGGCAGAGGACGGCGCGCGGCTGGTGTCCTTCTGCCAGTCCTGTATGTGCTCCTCCGTCTCCGGGATCGCCGCGAGAGCGGACTCGGCCACCGGGGCCGCCGTCTCAGAGCCTGCGAAGTCCACTGAGTACCCTTTCCAGCAGCGCGCGGTCGGGCTGGGCCGGTCCTTGGCCGGTGCCGTAGACGCGGATGATGCCCTGGTCCGCCAGGTCGCTGAGCAGTACGCGCACCACGCCGAGCGGGATGCGCAGCAGGGCCGAGATCTCCGCCACCGACCGCATGCGGCGGCAGAGCGTGACGATCGCCCGGCTCTCCGGCATCACCGCGGCCGCGGTTTCGCCGCCCGGGCCGGCCGGTTCCTCCAGGTGCGCCTGGCCGTCGCGGCCCTGGTACCCCTCGGCGGTGGCCACGAAGGTCTCGACGAGCAGGACGTGGGCGGACCGGGTCCGCCCACCGGTCAGCGCGTACGGCCTGACCCGGGACGGTCTGCGGTCGCCGCCGCGCACCGGCAGCGCCTGCGCGGTCATCAACGTTCCTCCCCCGGCCCGCGGTCGATGGCGATCGGGTCGCCGGGCCCGGCCAGTTCCCTGCGCAGTTCCGGGGTGAGGACGTGTCCGGCCCGGCCGACGAAGAGCGCCATGTGGTACGCGACGACGCTCATGTCGCACTCCGGGGAGGAGTGCACGCCCAGCAGCGAGCCGTCGCTGATCGACATGACGAACAGGCAGCCGTTGTCCATCGCGACGACCGACTGCTTGACCGGGCCGGCGTCCATCAGCCGGGCGGCGCCGTCGGTGAGCGAGGCGAGTCCGGAGACCACGGTGGCCAGGTCGCCGCCGGACTTCGCCGGTCCACCGGGGTCCACCGGCGCCGCGGCGGCGTTCTGGTCGGCGTCGGAGGAGCAGAGCATCAGCCCGTCGGAGGAGATGACGGCGACCGAGCGGACACCGGGCACCTCCTCCACCAGGTTGGCCAGCAGCCACTGGAGGTTGCGCGCCGCGGCACTGGCACCGCCGGGGGCGGTGTCGTGCGTGCCGGGGGCGCCGCCCTGGGTGCTGCTGCGGTCCGTACTCGACGTGCTCACCCGCGTGCCTCCTCGGAGGGTTCACTGTCGCTGCGGTCCCCCGGTGTCCGTGGTGCGGGCAGCGGTACCGCGCCCGTGGCTTCGGCCTCGGCCTCGGCGTCCCGGCGCCCGTGGCGCAGCCCGGCGGCGAACCCGCCCAGCTTGCGGCGCAGCGCGTCGGCGTCCACCGGTGTGTCCCGGCCGCGTACGGCGGGCTCCCCGCTGAGGCCGCTGGCCCGTGGTATCCGCTTGGGCAGCGCCGCCCCGGCGGGCGCCGGCCGGCCGCCCCCGGCACCGGCCAGGCCGTCCGGGGCCGTGCCGCCCGCCGTCGGCGCGCCGGACCGCGTGCTGTCCGGTGCCGCCGGCTCGTCAGATCCCGGTGCGCCGCCGGCCCGCGGACGGGTGGGCAGCCCCCCGGCCCCCGGCCCGGCGGCGGACCGCGCGTGCTCGGCACCGGGGGCGGGGGTGGTGTGCGCGGGGGCGGCGTGCGCCGGGCCGGTCTGCGCCGGGACGTTGTGCACCGGTGCGGCCTGCGCGGGGGCTGCGTGCGCCGGGCCGGCCTGCGCGGGAGTGGCGTGCGCCGGGCCGGCCTGCGCGGGGGTGGTCGGGGTCGGCGTGGTGGGCCCGGCGGTGTGCTCGGGCGCCGCGTGGGCCGGGGTGCCGTGCGCCGGGGTGCCGTGCGCCGGCGTGCCGTGCGCCGGGGTGCCCTGAGCCGGATCGGCACCGTGGTTCGGAGTCGCGCCGTAAGCCGGGGTGCCGTCGGCCGGAGCGGTGCCCTGGGTCAGCGTGCCGGCGTCCGGGGTGGTGTCGTGGGCGGCGAAGGGGTCGGCGGGGGGCGTCAGTTGGGTCCAGTCGGAGTCCGGCGGGCCGGTGACCAGGGCGGCCGGCAGGACGACGATGGCGCAGGTGCCGCCCTGGGACTGCGGGCGCAGCTCCACCCGGATGCCGTGCCGGCCGGCGAGGCGGGCGACGACGTACAGGCCGAGTCCGGCGGTGGAGGTGGACTCGTCGGGGTGCGGGTCGGCCAGCATCCGGTTCAGCTCGTCGAGCCGGGCGGCGGGGATGCCGATGCCGTGGTCCTCGACGGAGAGCATGACCTCGCCGGTCTCCAGCAGCCAGCCGGCCACCCGGACCTCGGCGTCCGGCGGGGAGAACGCCGTGGCGTTCTCCAGCAGTTCGGCGACCAGGTGGCCCGCGTCGTCGGCGACGAAGCCGACCAGCTGGGCGCGTGGCAGGAACGGGATGCGCACCCGCTCGTACCGTTCGATCTCCGAGACGCCGGCCCGGACCACGTCGACCAGCGGGACCGGCCTGCTGACCGCGCCGCCGCCGGTGTCGGCGCCGGCCAGCACCAGCAGGCTCTCGCTGTTGCGCCGCATGCGGGTGGCGAGGTGGTCGAGGCGGAAGAGGGTCTCCAGCTCGTGCGGGTCCTGCTCGCGGTTCTCCAGCCCCTCGATCAGGGCGAGTTGGCGATCGACCAGCGCGAGGGTGCGCAGCGAGAGGTTGACGAAGGTGGAGTGGACGGTGCCCTGGAGCGAGCCGAGGCGGGCCAGCAGCGCCTCGCGGTCCTGGACGAGCTCGTCCATCTGCCGGGCCAGCGCGCGCATGTCGCGGGCGAGGGTGTCCTTCTGCGCGGCGACCGCGGTGCGTTCTTCGAGCAGCACGGCCTCGCGGCGGCGCAGTTCGTCGCGTTCGGCGGCCGCGGCCTGCCGGACGGCGGCGATCCGGGCGCGTTCCTCGTCGCGCTCGGCGACGCGTTGCCGCAGGGTGTCGAGTTCGCCGGACAGTCGCTCGATGGCGCGTGCCACGACGGCGAACTCGTCGCCGCTGGCGACCGGGGCGGGCCCGGTGGGCTCGGCGGCGTAGCGGCGTACCCGGGCCAGCGGGCGGGTGACCGAGCGGGCGGTCTGTGCGCCGATGCCGAGGGTCAGCAGGGCGCACAGGCCGACGAGGGCGGCGCGCAGCTCCAGCGCGGTGACGTCGTGGTCGCGCAGCGCGGTGAGCCGGCTGCTGTCGTCGGCGGCCAGCGAGGCCTGCACCGCGCGCATCCGGTCGATCCGGGCCGAGACCGCCTGGTCGACGGTGGAGACGTTCAGCTGCCGGTCGGCCGGGGTGAGGTCCGCGGTCGCGGTCAGCCGGCGCAGGTAGCCGTCGGCGGCCTGTACGTCGGAACCGGTGACCGTCTGGTCGTACTGGGTGCGGGCGGTGACGCTGGCGGCCGTGGTGAAGTCGTCCTCGGCGGCCTGCTCGCGCAGCCGGGCGATCCGGGCCGCGCCGACCAGCGAGGAGGTGCTGCCGCCGGAGTCGAGGGCGGCGATCAGCAGGCCGTGCTGGGCGGAGGTCTGGGTGACCGCGCGGGCCAGCGCGGGCCCGGCGCTGGTGTCGGGGTCGGCGGCCCGGTCGGGCAGCGCGCGGGCCAGCGCGCCGCTGACCGCGTCGAGCGCGTCGACGACCGGGGTGTAGGAGTCGAAGACCTGGTCGGCGTTGGCGGTGCCGGCCAGCGCCGCCTGCCGGATGTTCGGCACGCCGGCCAGCGCGGTGCGCAGGTCCCGGGTGACGTCGGCGAGGTCGGCGGAGCCCTGGGTGTCCAGGCTCGCGGCGGACTGGCCGACGTCGGCGATCTGCCGGTCGACGCCGGCCTCCTGGTCCGGGGTCAGGCCGCCGCCGTGCGGGCGGCCGGCCGCGGCGAAGGCGGTGACGGTGTCGCGTTCGTCGGCCAGGGCGTGGGAGAGCGCGATGGCCGAGGTGTTCAGCTGGGTCAGCCGCAGCAGGTGCTGGGAGGCGGTCAGATCACCGGCCGCGACGGCCACCGAAGGGGCACCGGCCGCGAGGACCGCGACCAGGGTGACCAGGACGGCGGCCAGCAGTCTGGTCCGCAGGCGGCGTCCGGGCCGGTCGGCCGGCGTCGTCGGGGGCGCCGTGCGCGTCGCGTCGCGCCCTTTCCGCGTAGTCCGCACCGCTTCTCGCATTCCTGTCTCGTCCGTCGTGCGGCCGTCCGTACGGCCGAGGTGACGACAAATCAGTTGGGCACCGCGCCGGGCGCGACTCGCGCGTCGCCGCCGGCGCTTCCCCCGATGCGTGGTGGTCACAGCGGTACGCGGTGGCGCACCCGGTCCGACCCCGTCATGACTGCGACCTTCGCAGCCCGGCGGGCGGGGGTGGCACGTCTTTGCGCCGCAGCACCTGATGGAGTGAACAACAAGCCGAAGTTGACCTTCAACTCGACGCCACGGCACGGGCCTCCCGCGCCGTCGGCACGGTTTGGTGAAGCGTACGGGCTGCTGGAAGGATGCCCACCCGCAGCCGGACGGCGCAAACAACTCACGGTATCTCCACAGATCATCCCGGGCGGACCCACGCATCCCGGCCCCCGCGCCCCGCCCGGGGCAAACTGGTCGCATGCGTATCGAGACGGCCACTGCCGCGGGCGACCCGGACCGGCCCAACGAGGACTTCACCGGGGTCATCTGCCCCGGCTCCGGCCGCGGTGGCGTCCTGGCCGTACTGGACGGTGTCACGCCGCATCCCGACGGCACCGGCTGCACGCACGGACTGCCCTGGTACGTCGCCCGGTTGGGCGGGGTGCTCCTGGAACTGTCGGCGTCGCGACGGGATATGACGCTGTCGCAGTGTCTCGCGCAGGCCATCGGGCGGACGGCGGCGGCACACCGCGACACGTGTGACCTTTCTCACCCAAATACCCCTCAGTCCACCGTCGTCGCGGTGCGCTGGGACGACGAGGCGGTGGAGCATCTGGTGCTCTCCGACTCGGTGTTGCTGCTGGAGTCGCCGTCCGGCGCGGTCCGCCCGGTGCTCGACGACCGCCTCGACCGGCTGCCGGAACCGGTGCCGTCGCTGCGCGCCCGGCTGCGCGCGCTCCCCCGCGACAGCGGGCAACGGGCGGCAACGCGGCGGGAGTACACGGCCGCCGTCGAGGCGCTGCGCAACGCGGAGGACGGCTTCCTGACCGCGGCCGCCGACCCCGGCGTCGCCGACCACGCGGTCACCGGCTGCGACCCGCGCGCCGCGGTCCGCGCGGTCGCCGCGCTGTCCGACGGGGCCGGCCGCCTGGTGGACGTCTTCGGCCGCACCGACTGGCCCGGCGCCTTCGCCCTGCTGCGCACGGCCGGCTGCGACGGGCTGATCGCCGCCGTCCGCGCCGCCGAGCACGCCGACCCCGACGGCACGGCCCACCCCCGCGGCAAACGCCACGACGACGCGACGGCGGCACTGGCGGAACTGTGAGGCCGGACGGGACGCGGGACCGCGCGAGGGCGGTCCGCTGCCCCGGCCGCCCCGGCGGGGGCGCACCGGAGGGCGGGCGCACCGGGACGCGGGAGCGCGCGCAGATGTGGGAACCCGCGGGCGCGGGACGGCGCGGGCGCGGGACCGCGCGGAGGGGCTACGCCGGGGTGTCCGCGTTGAGGCGGCTCAGCAGCCGGGCGAGGTCGCGGATGTCGGCGCGGTCCCAGGCGGACAGCCGGCTGCGGTAGCCGGCCCGGCGGGCGTCGCGGACCTCGTTGAAGCGGGCGAGTCCGCCCGGGGTGAGCCGGACCAGGAAGGCGCGGCCGTCGGCCGGGTCGGGTTCGCGGCTGACGAAGCCCAGTTCCTCCAGGGCGCGCAGCTGGCGGCTCATGGTGGCCTTGCCGACGCCGAAGTACCCGGCGAGGTCGGTGGCGCGCTCCTCCCCGGACTCCGCCAGCCGCACCAGCAGCCCGTAGGCGGCCGCCTCCAGGTCGGGGTGCATCTGACGGGCCATCTCACCGGAGGAGGCCCGCGCCCGGCGGTAGAGCACGGTCAACTCACGCTCCAGCGCCTCCATGTCGGGGCCGATGTCGGGGCCGATCCCCGTGCCGGTGCCGGGGGTGTTCCCGGGGCCGGGGCCGGTGCCGCCCGGTGCGGCGGGCCCGCCGGGGTGCCGGGCGGCAGCGCCGGGCCCGGTGACCGCGCCGTCCGCGGTGACGACCGCCGTCGCGCGGACCGCGCTCGGTGGGGGAACCTGTGGTCCGTCGTGCTCGTGTTCGGCCTTGCGCACGTCAGTGCCCTTTCCCGCCGGTGAAAGATTCCGCCAGTCTCCGGCATCACCGCAGTTCCCTCAGTATTTCGCAGGAGTAGACCAACGGCGCTGCGCCGCACTCTTCCACGGCCGGTTCTACGCGCGTACATTCGCGCTGTTCTGTCATGGCCACACCAAGGAACCACCCCCTCGCGCCCTTGGAGGCATTCCCATGAAGGTCACCGGCACCCCCTTCCGGCACAGATCCGCCTTCCGCCGCTCCCTCGCCGTCGCGGGCGGCGCGCTGGCCGGCCTGACGGCCCTGGCGTTCGCGGTCCCGGGCACTGCCACCGCCGCCACCGCCCCGGCGCCCGCCGCCGCGCACAGCCACATCAGCCACCCCCAGCTGGACTGGATGGGCTCGACCGTCGCCGCCCACGAGGGCACCGCGCAGGCCGCGCCGGGCACCGTCGGACCGCTGGTCGCCCAGACCCCCGGCATGGACGTCAGCGCGTACCAGGGCTCCGTCAACTGGGCCGGCGCCTGGGCCAACGGCGGCAAGTTCGCGTACATCAAGGCCACCGAGGCGACGACGTACACCAACCCGGACTTCACCCAGCAGTACAACGGGTCGTACAACGTCGGCATGATCCGCGGCGCCTACCACTTCGCCACCCCGGACACCTCCTCCGGCGCCGCCCAGGCCGACTACTTCGTCGCGCACGGCGGCGGCTGGTCGGCGGACGGCAAGACGCTGCCCCCGATGCTCGACATCGAGTACAACCCCTACGGCGCCGAGTGCTACGGCCTGAGCGCCTCCGGGATGGTCGGCTGGATCTCCTCGTTCGTCAACGAGGTGCACGCCAAGACCACCCGCTGGCCCACCATCTACTCGACCACGGACTGGTGGACCACCTGCACCGGCAACAGCTCGGCGTTCTCCACCAACGACCCGCTGTTCATCGCCCGGTACTCCTCCAGCGCCGGTACCCTGCCGGCCGGCTGGGGCTTCTACACCTTCTGGCAGTACGCCGACTCCGGCACCTTCCCCGGTGACCAGGACTACTTCAACGGCGCCCTGGACCGCCTCCAGGCACTGGCGCTGAACCAGTAGCACCACCGGCACCGCCGCACCGCACGGCACGCCGTGGCCCCCGTCCGCACAGGGCGTCGGACGGGGGCCACGGGACGTCGCGCCGGGCGGCGGAGGCCGGGTCGGGCGCCCGGCGGTGCCGCGTCCGGCGCCATCGGCCGGACACCGCGTCAGGCGGCTCGGTCACCCGCCGTCGGTCACACCTCCACGGCACGTCAGGCGGTGTGCCGCTGGCGCCGGTCACGGCTCGCGGCGGGTCAGGCGGCCACCGCGGTGACGGACTCGGCGGCCGGTTCCAGGGCGATCCGCAGGGCCTGGCGGACGTCGGAGACCGGGTGGACGTCGAGGCGTTCCAGCACCTCGGCGGGCACGTCGTCCAGGTCGGCCTCGTTGCGCTTGGGGATGATCACGGTGGTCACCCCGGCGCGGTGGGCCGCCAGCAGCTTCTGCTTGACGCCGCCGATCGGCAGCACCCGACCGGTGAGGGAGACCTCCCCGGTCATGGCCACGTCGGCGCGCACCCGGCGGCCCGACAGCAGGGACGCCAGCGCGGTCGTCATGGTCACGCCCGCGCTCGGGCCGTCCTTGGGCACCGCGCCCGCCGGAACGTGCAGGTGTATGCCGCGTTCCTTCAGGTCGCCGACCGGCAGTTCCAGCTCGGCGCCGTGCGAGCGCAGGAACGACAGCGCGATGCGTGCCGACTCCTTCATCACGTCGCCCAGCTGCCCGGTGAGCGTCAGCCCGGTGCCGCCGGTCTCCGGGTCGGCCAGCGACGCCTCGACGAAGAGCACGTCACCGCCCGCGCCGGTCACCGCCAGCCCGGTCGCCACGCCCGGCACCGCCGTGCGCCGCTCGTCCGGGTCCTGGGCGGCCTCCGGCGTGTGGTGCGGGCGCCCGATCAGCCGGCGCAGGTCGTCCGCGCCGACGTGCTGCGGCAGTTCGGTCTCCCCCAGCTCGGTGCTCGCGGCGACCTTGCGCAGCACCCGGGCGACGGCACGCTCCAGGTTCCGCACGCCCGCCTCACGGGTGTACTCCCCGGCCAGCCGGCGCAGCGCCGCGTCGTCGACGGTCACCTCGCCGTCGGCCAGCCCGGCGCGTTCGAGCTGGCGGGGCAGCAGGTGGTCGCGGGCGATGGTGACCTTCTCGTCCTCGGTGTAGCCGTCCAGCCGCACCAGCTCCATGCGGTCCAGCAGCGGCTGCGGCACGGCCTCCAGCACGTTGGCGGTGGCCAGGAACACCACGTCGGACAGGTCGAGCTCGACCTCCAGGTAGTGGTCGCGGAACGTGTGGTTCTGCGCCGGGTCCAGCACCTCCAGCAGGGCGGCCGCCGGGTCGCCGCGGAAGTCGGAGCCGACCTTGTCGATCTCGTCCAGCAGGACCACCGGGTTCATCGAGCCGGCCTCCTTGATGGCGCGGACGATACGGCCGGGCAGCGCGCCGACGTAGGTGCGCCGGTGGCCGCGGATCTCCGCCTCGTCCCGCACGCCGCCGAGGGCGACCCGGACGAACTCGCGGCCCATCGCACGGGCCACCGACTCGCCCAGCGAGGTCTTGCCGACACCGGGCGGGCCGACCAGCGCCAGCACGGCCCCGCCGCGCCGGCCGCCGACCACGCCGAGCCCGCGCGCGGCCCGGCGCTTGCGGACGGCCAGGTACTCGGTGATGCGCTCCTTGACGTCGTCCAGACCCGCGTGGTCGGCGTCGAGCACGGCGCGTGCGGAGGTGATGTCGTAGGCGTCCTGGGACGTGGTGTTCCACGGCAGTTCCAGGACGGTGTCCAGCCAGGTGCGGATCCAGCCGCCCTCGGGGGACGCCTCGGTCGAGCGCTCCAGCTTCTCGACCTCCTTCAGCGCCGCCTCGCGGACCTTGTCCGGCAGTTCGGCGGCCTCGACGCGGGACCGGTAGTCGCCGGCCTCGTCCTCCGGCTCGCCGTTCAGCTCGGACAGCTCCTTGCGCACGGCCTCCAGCTGGCGGCGCAGCAGGAACTCGCGCTGCTGCTTGTCCATGCCCTCCTGGACGTCCTGCCGGATGGTCTCGGCGACGTCCTGCTCGGCCAGGTGCTCGCGCAGCAGCGTCAGGGCCAGGCGCAGCCGCTCCACCGGGTCGGTGGTCTCCAGCAGCTGGACGCGCTGTGCGGTGCTCAGGTACGGGGAGTAGCCGGCGTTGTCGGCCAGCTGGGAGGGGCCGTCGATCTGCTGGACCCGGTCCACCACCTGCCAGGCGCCGCGCTTGCGCAGCCAGCTGGTGGCCAGCGCCTTGTACTCGCGGACCAGGTCGGCCACCACGCCGGGCGCCTCGGTGGGCTCCGGTTCGGTGATCTCGGTGCCCTCGACCCACAGCGCGGCGCCGGGGCCCGCGGTGCCGGCGCCGATGCGCACCCGGCTCACCCCGCGGATGACCGCGCCGGGGTCGCCGTCGGCCAGCCGGCCGATCTGCTCGACGCTGCCGAGGGTGCCCACGGCCGCGTACCGCCCGTCGACCCGCGGCACCAGCAGGACCTGCGGCTTGCGGGCCGCGGCGGTGGAACGGATGCCGGGAACACGCTCGGCATCCGCGCGGTTCTCCATGGCCCGGGCAGCCTCCACGGCGGCCCGCACCTCGCTGTCGGTCAGGTCCAGCGGCACGACCATCCCGGGCAGCACGACCGCGTCGTCGAGCGGCAGCACGGGCAGGGTGAGCGGCGCGGACGTCGTGGACTCGTGAGCCATGATCTCTCCCTAGGCAAACTAGTTGAGCTTCATCCACTCAATGCCTGGAACGGCTTGGATGTTCCCCGTCATCTGTTCGCCGTGAGCGATCGGCCGGCGGCACCCGGACCGCGCCGGATGCGGAGCGCGGCGCCGGGCAGGGGATCGGGGCGCCGGAGCGGGAATCGCGGCGGCCGCAGCTGGGACGGGTGGCACCGGAGCGGGAACAGGTGGCACCGGAGCAGGAACGGCTGACGCCGGAGCGGGAACGGGTGGCGGTCGACCGCCGCCGGCGTCATCCGGCACCAGCGGCATCCGGCACCGGCGGCACCGGCACTGTTCACCGGCCGGCGTGCCGGACGATCCGCGGGCACACGTCATCGACAGTGATCTAGTGATCTGGCCCGCTGCCCGCCCCCGGCCGGCGAGCGGTACGGCATGTTGCGCCCGGACTGCGGCAACGGACCGCAATCGGCGGTCACCGGCTCGCGCCCCGCGCCGCACGCGTCGGCCGGTCCCGGGAACGGCTCGGGACGGCTCGTGACGGGCGGACATACCGGCCGCCCGGTCGGCGTTGCCGCCCCGGACGTTGGCGCGGGCGTGACGTAACACCGCATTCGTCCGGGTGAAGACCGTCACGGCACTGGTTGTCCGAGGTGTTCCGGATGTGGTGCATCTCGCCGAGTGCCCGGGTGGCCCGACGTAGCCGCAGGCCACGCGCGCCCCTTACGCTGCATGCCAAGCAGCGCGACCACGTAGGGGCGGGCCCGAATGGACAACACACAAACGACGACGGTCAGCGGCGGTGGCAATCCACCGTTGCCGGGAACCCAGCGCCGGGTCCTGGTCGTCGAGGACGATCCGACGATCGCCGAGGCGATCGCGGCACGGCTGCGCGCCGAGGGCTTCCAGGTGCATACCGCGAACGACGGCCCCACGGCCGTGGACACCGCGCACGCCTGGCAGCCCGACCTGCTGGTACTGGACATCATGCTGCCCGGCTACGACGGCCTGGAAGTGTGCCGTCGGGTTCAGGCGCTCCGGCCGGTACCGGTACTGATGCTGACCGCGCGCGACGACGAGACCGACATGCTGGTGGGTCTCGGGGTCGGCGCGGACGACTACATGACGAAGCCGTTCTCCATGCGCGAGCTGGCGGCGCGGGTACACGTGCTGCTCAGAAGGGTGGAACGGGCGACGGTCGCGGCGCGCAGCCCGCGCGGGGGCACGCTTCAGCTGGGCGACCTGTCGATCGACCACGCGCAGCGCCGGGTCCGGGTCCGCGGCGACGACGTACACCTGACGCCCACGGAGTTCGACCTGCTGGCCTGCCTCGCCCAGACGCCGCGCGCGGTGCTCTCCCGCGAGCAGCTGCTGGCCGAGGTGTGGGACTGGGCCGACGCCTCCGGCACCCGTACGGTCGACAGCCACATCAAGGCGCTGCGCCGCAAGATCGGCGCGGAGCGCATCCGTACCGTGCACGGCGTGGGTTACGCGCTGGAGACCCCGGCGCCGTAACGCCCGCCGCCGCCGGGCGCGACCGGGCGGGCCGCACCGCGCGGCCGGCGGCGGCACAACGGGAGTCACCGAAGGACCGGCGCCACCGGGCAGGGCGGCGGCACCGGACGGACCGACGGGCACCGAACGAACGGGACACCCCGAAAGGAAGGTGCGCGCATGGCGCGCGACGAGGCCCCCGGAACGGGTTTCCCGCGGGCACGGGGGGCGCGCAGGCGCCGGCTGCGCGCCGTGCTGGAGACCGCACGCGTCCAGGGCACGCCCCGGGCATCGAAGAACCCGGCCCGCGACGCCGCCCGCTCGCTGCGGCTGGCGGCCCGCGGTGCCGCGAAGCGGCCCGGAGGACTGCGCGACCGGGCCGGGCGCGGCTTCTGGACGCAGCTGTGGGACGGACTGGCACCCGTCGACCCGTACCGCTCGATCAAGGCGGCGCTGGGCTTCCTGGTGATCACCTCGGTGGTGGTCACCACGCTGCTGGTGACGGTCGCCATCCACTCCGACACCGAGCTGCGGGTCATCACCGTCTTCTCGCTCATCATCTCGATGTGGCTGATGCAGTACGTGGCCACCTGGCTGACGTCGCCGCTGCGCGAGATGACCGCGGTCGCGCGGGCGATGGCGCACGGCGACTACAGCCGCCGGGTGCGCACCGGACGGCGCCGCGACGAGCTGGGCGACCTGGCGGCGGCGTTCAACAGCATGTCCGCCGACCTGGGCGCCAACGACCGGCACCGCAAGGAACTCGTGGCGAACGTCTCGCACGAGCTGCGCACCCCGATCTCCGGGCTGCGCGCCCTGCTGGAGAACGTGGTGGACGGCATCTCCGAGGCCGACCCGGAGACCATGCGGGCGGCGCTGGCGCAGACCGAGCGGCTGGGCCGGCTGGTGGCCGACCTGCTGGACCTGTCCCGGCTCGACAGCGGCGTGGTGCCGTTGCGGGCCCACAGCTTCGAGGTCTGGCCGTTCCTGTCCGGCGTGCTGAAGGCGGCGAGCATCAAACCGGGCGTGGCGATGGCCGCCCGGTCCGGCTCACGCAGCGACGTCCACCTGCACCTGGACGTCTCCCCGCCCGAGCTGACCGGCTACGCCGACCCCGAACGGCTGCACCAGGTGATCTCCAACCTGGTCGACAACGCCGTCAAGCACAGCCCGCCCAGCGGCCGGGTGACGGTACGGGCCCGCCGCGGCCCGACGCCGGACAGCCTCCAGCTGGAGGTGGAGGACGAGGGCCCGGGCATCCCGCAGGCCCAGCGCCTGAAGGTCTTCGAACGCTTCAGCCGCGGCGCGATACCGGCGCCGCACGGTTCGGGCAGTGACGGCGGCACCGGCCTGGGCCTGGCCATCGCCCGCTGGGCCGTCGAGCTGCACGGCGGCCGGATCCAGGTGGCCGAAACGGTCCGGGGCTGCTGTATGCACCTCACCCTTCCGGGGAAGAGTCCATCGTCGGACTGACGTAAGATTCCGAACGGGAGAACGGGCACAAAACCCGAATTCGGCCGACACCGGCCGAATTCATGCCTTCGCGTAAGCACAGCGACGCGAAGGCACCCAAAAGAGTGCCAGTTTCCCGCCAAAGACAGCGGTCAAACCAGTCTTCGAGTGTGACGTACGCGACGTGTGGCCCTCGTAGCCTGCGCCGACCCGTCCAGAAGGCGTAGCCTTTATTTCCGCTGTCCATCACCTTGTGAAGCGGAAGAGGGCGGTTGCCGCCGTGTCGTCACAGTCCCCCAACACATCGAGTGTCTCGACCGAACAGAACGGCGAGGGCGCAGGCCCCGCCGCGGGGTTCGGCGCGAACGAGTGGCTCGTCGATGAGATCTATCAGCAGTACCTTCAGGACCCGAACTCGGTAGACCGGGCCTGGTGGGATTTCTTCGCCGACTACAAGCCGGGAACGGACGCCGCGGTCACTGCTCCGACGCAGGCGCCGGCCGCCCCGGCCGCCGCCAACGGCAACGCCCCGGCGCAGCCGGCCGCCGCGCCCGCGGCACCCGCCGCGCCGGCTCCGGTCGCCCAGCGGCCCGCGCCCGCGGCTCCCGCCGCACCGGCCGCCGCCGCGCCCGCGCCGGCAGCTCCGGCTCCTGCGGCGCCGGCTCCGGCCGCCGCGCCGAAGGCCCCGGTCAAGCCGGCCCAGACGCCCGCAGCCGCCGTCAAGGCCGCTCCGGAGGCGTCGGACGACGGGCGGGCCGAGGGCCCGGAGTACGTGGTGCTGCGCGGTCCGTCCGCCGCGGTCGCCAAGAACATGAACGCCAGCCTGGAACTGCCGACCGCCACCAGCGTGCGCGCCGTGCCGGTGAAGCTGTTGTTCGACAACCGCATCGTCATCAACAACCACCTCAAGCGGGCCCGCGGTGGGAAGGTCTCCTTCACCCACCTCATCGGGTTCGCGATGGTGCAGGCGTTGAAGGCCATGCCGTCGATGAACTACTCGTTCGGCGTCAAGGACGGCAAGCCCGCCCTGGTCAAGCCGGCCCACGTCAACCTGGGCCTGGCCATCGACCTGGTGAAGCCCAACGGTGACCGCCAGCTCGTCGTCGCGGCCATCAAGAAGGCCGAGACGCTGAACTTCTTCGAGTTCTGGCAGGCCTACGAGGACATCGTCCGCCGCGCCCGCGACAACAAGCTGACGATGGATGACTTCACCGGGGTCACCGCGTCGCTGACCAACCCCGGCGGCATCGGCACCGTCCACTCCGTGCCGCGCCTGATGCCCGGTCAGGGCCTCATCCTCGGCGTCGGCGCGATGGACTACCCGGCGGAGTTCCAGGGCACCTCCCAGGACACCCTGAACCGGCTGGGCATCTCCAAGGTCATGACGCTGACCAGCACCTACGACCACCGGGTCATCCAGGGTGCCGCGTCCGGGGAGTTCCTGCGGATCATCAACCAGCTGCTGCTGGGCCAGAACGACTTCTACGACAGCATCTTCGAGTCGCTGCGCATCCCCTATGAGCCGGTGCGCTGGCACAAGGACATCGACGCCGGCCACGACGACGACGTCACCAAGGCCGCCCGGGTCTTCGAGCTGATCCACTCCTACCGGGTGCGCGGCCACGTCATGGCCGACACCGACCCGCTGGAGTACAGCCAGCGCAAGCACCCCGACCTCGACGTCACCGAGCACGGGCTGACGCTGTGGGACCTGGAGCGTGAGTTCGCCGTCGGCGGGTTCGCCGGCAAGTCCCTGATGCGGCTGCGCGACATCCTCGGCGTGCTGCGCGACTCCTACTGCCGCACCGTCGGCATCGAGTACATGCACATCCAGGATCCCAAGCAGCGCAAGTGGATCCAGGAGCGGGTGGAGCGTCCGCACTCCAAGCCCGAGCGCGACGAGCAGTTGCAGATCCTGCGCCGGCTCAACGCCGCCGAGGCGTTCGAGACGTTCCTCCAGACCAAGTACGTCGGCCAGCGCCGCTTCTCGCTGGAGGGCGGCGAGTCCGTCATCCCGATGCTGGACGCCGTCATCGACGCCGCCGCCGAATCGCGGCTCGACGAGGTCGTCATCGGCATGGCGCACCGCGGCCGGCTCAACGTGCTGGCCAACATCGTCGGCAAGTCCTACGCGCAGATCTTCCGGGAGTTCGAGGGCAACCTCGACCCGAAGTCGATGCACGGCTCCGGCGACGTGAAGTACCACCTGGGCGCCTCCGGCACCTTCACCGGCCTGGACGGCGAGCAGATCGCCGTCCACCTGGCGGCGAACCCCTCGCACCTGGAGACCGTCGACCCGGTCGTCGAGGGCATCGCGCGGGCCAAGCAGGACATCATCAACAAGGCCGGCACCGACTTCACCGTGCTGCCCGTGCAGCTGCACGGCGACGCGGCCTTCGCCGGCCAGGGTGTGGTCGCCGAGACGCTGAACATGTCGCAGCTGCGCGGCTACCGCACCGGCGGCACCGTGCACATCGTCATCAACAACCAGGTCGGCTTCACCGCCGCCCCGGCCGCCTCACGCTCGTCGATGTACTGCACCGACGTCGCCCGGATGATCGAAGCACCGATCTTCCACGTCAACGGCGACGACCCCGAGGCCGTCGTCCGCGTCGCCCGCCTGTCCTTCGAATTCCGCCAGGCGTTCAACAAGGACGTCGTCATCGACCTCGTCTGCTACCGGCGCCGGGGCCACAACGAGGCCGACAACCCCTCGTTCACCCAGCCGCTGATGTACGACCTGATCGACAAGAAGCGCTCGGTGCGCAAGCTCTACACCGAGTCGCTCATCGGCCGCGGCGACATCACGATGGAAGAGGCCGAGCAGGCCCTCCAGGACTACCAGGGCCAGCTGGAGAAGGTCTTCACCGAGGTGCGCGAGGCCACCAGCGCCGCGCCCAGCAGTGCCGAGTCGCCCAGCAGCCAGCCGGAGTTCCCGGTCGCGATGGACACCTCGATCGCCGACGAGGTCGTCAAGCGCATCGCCGAGTCCCAGGTCAGCCTGCCGGACTGGCTCACCGTGCACCCGCGCCTGCTGCCGCAGCTCCAGCGGCGCACCGCGAGCGTCAGCGACGGCACCATCGACTGGGCGACCGGCGAGACGCTGGCGTTCGGCTCGCTGCTGATGGACGGCATCCCGGTGCGGCTGTCCGGCCAGGACTCGCGCCGCGGCACGTTCGGCCAGCGCCA
This sequence comes from Streptantibioticus silvisoli, assembly GCF_027947535.2. Lineage (GTDB taxonomy): Bacteria > Actinomycetota > Actinomycetes > Streptomycetales > Streptomycetaceae > Streptantibioticus_C > Streptantibioticus_C silvisoli. The sequence goes on along the minus strand of NZ_JAAGKO020000060.1, from coordinate 2,550 downwards.
CGCGGTGCTCGTCGACCGGCACACCGGCGAGGAGTACACCCCGCTGCAGTACCTGTCGGAGGACCAGGCCCGTTACAACGTCTACGACTCGCTGCTGAGCGAGTACGCGGCGATGGGCTTCGAGTACGGCTACTCGCTGGCCCGCCCGAACGCGCTGGTGCTGTGGGAGGCGCAGTTCGGTGACTTCGTCAACGGTGCGCAGAGCATCGTGGACGAGTTCATCTCCTCCTCCGAGCAGAAGTGGGGCCAGACCTCCGGCGTCACGCTGCTGCTGCCGCACGGCTACGAGGGCCAGGGCCCGGACCACTCCTCGGCCCGCCCGGAGCGCTTCCTGGCGCTGTGCGCGCAGAACAACATGACGGTCGCCATGCCGACCCTGCCGTCGAACTACTTCCACCTGCTGCGCTGGCAGGTGCACAACCCGCACCACAAGCCGCTCATCGTCTTCACCCCGAAGTCGATGCTGCGCCTGAAGGCGGCCACCTCCACGGTGGAGGAGTTCACCACCGGCGGCTTCCGCCCGGTCATCGGGGACGACACCGTCACCCCGGACAACGTGCGCAAGGTCGTCTTCTGCTCCGGCAAGGTCTACTACGACCTGCTCGCCGAGCGGACCGCCCGCAAGGCGGACGACGTCGCGCTCATCCGCATCGAGCGGCTCTACCCGCTGCCCGGTGAGGAGATCCAGGCGGCACTCGCGCCGTTCACCAAGGCCCAGAAGTTCGTCTGGGCCCAGGAGGAGCCGGCCAACCAGGGTGCCTGGCCGTTCATCGCGCTCAACCTGATCGACCACCTCGACCTGGTTCTCGGCGCGGCCCCCGACAACGCGGACCGACTGCGCCGGGTCTCGCGCCCGTCCTCCTCGTCGCCGGCGGTGGGTTCCGGCAAGCGGCACGCGGAGCAGCAGCAGCAGCTGGTGGCCGAGGTCTTCGAGATCTGACCCCGGTCCCCGCACCACCCGCCCCACCCGAAAGGCCCGACCGCTCCGGCGGCCGGGCCTTTCGGCTTTGGGGCTTTCGGCTTTGGGCTTTGGGCTTTGGGTTTTGGGCTTTGGGTTGGGGCTTTCGGCCTTCGGCTTTCGGCATTTCCCGGAGGGGGTTGCCGGTGGGGGCTTGGTTGTTGGCGGGGGCTTGGTTGCTGGCGGGGGTGTGTTTGTTGGTTGGGGGGGTGCTGGTGGGCGCGGTGTCGGACTGGCGCGGCGCTTGGTGGTTGGTGCGGGGCGTTGGTTGGCGCCGCGTTGGACTGGCGCGGCGGTGCACACCCGGCGCTCACGGCACCCCACTCGTCAGCTCGCGCACGGGATCGTCGGTGACCGCCGCATCGGCTCGACGCGCCGCCGCATCCCCGGCTGCCGCTCCCCCGGCTGCCGCACGCCGGGCGTTCGCGGCAGGCCGCTGTCCAGCTCGCGCACCGGATCGTCGGTGACCGCCGCATCGGCTCGACGCGCCGCCGCTCCCCCGGCTGCCGCGCGGCCGGCTGCCGCGCGGTCGGCTGCCGCGCGCCGGGTGTTCACGTCGGGCCTCCGGTCAGTCGGCGCAGGGGGCGTGGGCGACCGGATCACACCGGCGCGGCACCGCACCGACCACCGCACACCGGGCGTTCGCGGCAGGCCGCTCGCCAACCGGCGCGAGCGGTGCTCGGCGGTCCCCGCAGCGCCGGGCCGCTCCCCCGCTCCCGGGGGGTCACGGCAGGCCGCCGGTCAGCCGACGCAAGCGATCACCGACGGCCTCCACACCGCACCCCCTGCCACCGCATCCCCCGGTGCTCACGGCAGGCCCCCCGTCAACCGGCGCAAGCGGTCATCCGTGGCCGCCGCGTCCGGTCCGCGCACCACGCCGCCGCGCCACCAGAGGGTCTGGGCGGCGCGGAACGCGGTCGTCGCGCCGGCCCGGTCGCCGCAGCGCTGGAGGATCGCGCCGAGTTGGTGGCGGGCGCGGGCGGCCAGCAGCCAGAGCCGGGCGTCCTGTGCCGCGCCGGCCGCCCGGCGCAGCGACTCCGCCGCGTCGGCGTCCCGCACCAGGTCGCGCAGTACCTCGCCGCGCTCCAGCCAGGCCCGCGCGGCCGTTACCCGGTCCGGCGCCGCACGGGCGGCCCGGTGCAGTGTCCACTCCGCCTCGTGCAGGTCGCAGGCCGCACCGCCCGCCGCCCAGCGCCGGCGCAGCGCCTCGGCGAACAGCAGACGCCGCCGGGCCAGCGCCGGGTCCTCGTCCGCCGTCTGCGCCAGCGCCTCGCGCAGCACCCGGACCGCCTCCGTCGCGGTGCCGGCACCGCCGCCGTGTCCGGTCCACGCCACCAGGATTCCGCCCCGCTCGGCCAGCAACGCCGCCCGTCCGGGATCGCCCACCGGTGACGACCGCTGCGCCAGCCCCAACACCCGATCGGCCGCCGCGAGTTCGCCCGCAGCACCGCCCCGCGCGAACCGCGCCGCGTGCCCCCGCCCGATCCGCCGCAGACACCGCACCCGGCACACGGGATCCACGACCGGGGGTACGGGGGTGGGGCCGGCGGTGGGGCTTTCCGGGGCGGGGGCGGGGAGTTCCGGGGTGGGGG
>NZ_JAAGKO020000006.1 GCF_027947535.2 Streptantibioticus silvisoli | reverse complement strand
CCACCCACCCCTACCCCCGAACCCCACCCAACCGCACCGGCCCGAAAAGCTCCGCCCGTCCCGTCAGACCGTGCCCCTGCGCGAGGTGCCGCGCGTGCGTGTCGTAAGAGGAGCGGATGTCCTCACCGTTGGGCCACAGCATCGAGTGCTGCGACCGGTAGCAGTCGATCCCCTGGTGCTTCGCCTCCCAGGCACGGTCGCCGACCGGTTCGGCCACCGGGCGGCCGAAGTCGGCGAGGGCCGGGGGCTCTACGGACAGCTGGTGCGAATAGGGGAGGTCCTCCCAGCACCAGACGGGGACCTGGTCCGCGGCGGCGGCCAGTACCGCGTTCCGTGTGCGGCGGTGGTCGATGTGGTCGCCGACCGCCGCACAGGTGAGGATGCGGTCGGGCTCCAGCCGTGCGATCTGTTCGGTGACCGCGGCGGCCAGGGATGCGGACAGTTGCGGTTCCTGCGTGGTCTCGTAGGTCGGCGGCGGGGCGGCGGCGTCCACCATCCACTGCCCGTCGGGACGGGCCCGGTAGATGATGTCGAGGAACGGGCCGTGGAGGGCCTGTGCGCCCAGGCACTTGAGCGCCTCGACGTCCTCGGTACGGCGGTCCTCGACCGGGTTGTCGGGCAACTGCCATTCCTCGTGGAGGAGTTCCGCGAACAGCGAGTACGGCGGGGTCGGGATACCGGCGAACAGGGTGAGGACGGTCACCTCGACGCCCTCCGAGGCCAGCTCGCACAGCCGGCCTCCGGCGGACAGCACGGCGTCGTCGAGATGGGGCGAGATCGCAAGGACGCGTTGCACGGTTCTCCCTTTTCCGAAAAGACAACTGACGTCGGGTGACTGTACGACCGACACGTCGGCCCGGGCCGGGCGGAGGCTACAACCTGCCCCGGGCACCGGATCCCCGGAACGGCTCCCCCGCGCCGCGGATCGGGCCCGGTGCGGGCGGCGCGGCCGGTGCGCCGGGGCGGGGCCCGGGAGCCGGCAGCACCTCATGTCCCCGGGGCGAACCCGATCGGCGCGACCGGTGGCCCTGCCTGCCGTCGCCCTCATGGCATCTTCCTGTAACAGCCATTGCCCGCGGGGGTGGCCGGAGCCGTAATGATCCCCGGGAATCACGCTCCGTGGCGAAGACCGGGGACGGGACTCCCCCGGCGGCCGCCACCCCCGAGCGCGCCGCCGGACCCATCGCACCCCGAGCGGCACGCGCCGTTCCCGGTGCGCCGACGCGCCGCAGGGCCGTCGGGGGCCGGCAGGGCCCGACGGTGAAGGACGCGCACGAACGACGGTCACGCACGACGGTGAGGAAGGCAGTCCTTTGGGAGCGGCACCGATCGGCCTGGTCTTTCCCGGTCAGGGAACCCAGCGCCACGGCATGGGCGAACCCTGGCGTTCCACCGGGGCGTGGGCGATCGTCGAAGAGATCTCGCAGTGCACGGGTGAGGACGTCGAGGAACTGCTCCTGCGCGCGCCGAACGAGCGGCTGCGCCGGACCGACCTGGCCCAACTGGCCGTCTTCACCGTGTCGGTACTCGCGCTCCGCGAGGCCGAACGTCTCGGCCTGACCGAGGGCGTCGTCGCCTGCGCCGGGCACAGCCTGGGCGAGTACACGGCGCTGGTGGCCGCCGGCGCGCTCAGCGTCACCGATGCGGCCGTCCTGGTCGCGGCCCGGGGCCGGGCCATGCGTGAGGCGGCCGACCTGAGCCGCGGCACCATGGCTGCCCTGGTCGCCGCCCCGTACGAGGACGTGGCCCGGCTCGTCGACGGGATCAGGGAGTCCGGTTGCCCGCTGTGGGTGGCCAACGTCAACGCCCCCGGCCAGGTCGTCGTCTCCGGCTCGGAGCAGGGCGTGGAGAAGGCGGACGCCGAAAGCCGCGGCATCGGGGCCAAATTGATCCGGCTGCCGGTCGGCGGCGCCTTCCACAGCCCGTTCATGGCACCGGCCGCCGAGCGGCTGCGGGACGTGCTCACGTCGACGCCCTTCGCGCCCCGTCACCTGCCGGTCGTGGCCAACGTGGACGCCGAGCCGCACACCGGCGACGGCGGGTGGGTGGAGCTGTCCACCCGCCAGCTCACCCACCCGGTGCTGTGGGAGCGCAGCGTCAGGACCCTGATCGGGCCACTCGGCTGCGGCCGGCTGCTGGAGCTGGGTTGCGGACGCACGTTGACCGGCATGATCCGGCGCATCGACCGGGACGTGGTCGCGCTGGCGTTGGAGAGCCCGGACGGTCTGGCGAAGGCCGTCGCGACCGGGCAGACCGCGCGGGCGCCCGGCACCGCGACGGCGGCCCGGTGACGGCGGAGGCGTCCGCCGGGTCGCGCGGGACGCGGCGGCACCCGGGCCGGCGCCCGACGGGTGCCGGGCGCGGTGCCGGTCGGCCGTCCCCCGACGGCCCGTGCCGGCGACGGGGACCGCGCGGCGGACGCCGTACGGCGCCGTGGCCGCGGGACGACGCCGGCGGATTCCCGCCCCAGGTGTTTCCCGGCGGCCGCTTCCGCCCCGGTGTCCGGCGGGACGTCCCAATTCGTGAGCCGCCGGGCGGATCGCCTTGGCATCTTCCTGACGGCCGAAGGATTACGTCGCCGATCCGATGCTCTAATGATCCACGAATACTCCCCGCCACCCTGAGCGGTGTGCACAAGTTCCCCCATCCGCTTTCTGTCCGGTAAGCGGCCCCGGATTCGCGAGAGGTTCTGCCACCATGCCCGTTGCCACCGAAAACCGTCAGAAGATCAAGGAAATCGTGTGCGACATCCTCGAACTCGAAGAGGACGAGGTCAGCGACACCAGCCTCTTCCGTGAGGACCACGACGCCGACTCCCTCCGCGCGATCGAGATCCTCGCGTCCCTGGAGAAGGAGTTCAAGGTGGTCATCGACCAGTCGGAACTCGCCCGCATGGTGAACCTCCAGGGCGTGTACGAGGTCGTCGCCGAATCCACCGGCCGGTAATTTCTTTCGCTGTCCAGGCCGAGACTGGTTGGGGATTCGATGTCGACTCTCGCGGGATTTGGTTCGAGTACAACAGCTCACAGGGTGGTCCTGACCGGATTCGGGGTCTTCTCCAGTATCGGAGTGGGCGCTGTCGAATTCGCTGAGGGACTGCGCTCCGGGCGGAGCGGTGCGAAGCCGATCACGGCGTTCGACACCAAGGGCTTCGCCCACGCCAACGGTTGCGAGATCGTCGACTTCCAGCCCGAACGCTGGATCCGCAATCTGGACGTGGACGAACTCGGGCGGGCCAGCCAGTTCTCGGTCGCGGCGGCACGGATGGCGATCGACGACGCCCACCTCGATGTGGAGACGCTGCGCGAGCAGCGCGGACTGATATCCATCGGCACCACCGACGGCGAGTCCTTCGACCTGGACCAACTGGTCGAGAGCGAGATCTGGTTCGGTCCGGAGAACATGGACGCGACGATCGCCCGCCGGGTCCGGGCCGGGCGGCTCTCGGCGGCGGTGGCCCACGAACTGGGGCTGACCGACGTCGAGGCCGTCACGATCCCGACCGCGTGCGCGGCGGGCAACTACGCCATCGGCTACGGCTTCGACGCGGTGCGCACCGGTGAGGTCGACTTCGCCCTGTGCGGCGGCGCGGACGCGATGTGCCGCAAGACCTTCGCCGGCTTCTACCGGCTGGGGACCATCGCGCCGGAGTTGTGCCAGCCCTTCGACGCCGACCGCAAGGGCATCCTCACCGGTGAGGGCGCCGGCGTCCTCGTCCTGGAGAGCCTGGAGTCGGCGCTGGCCCGCGGCGCGCGAATCTACGCCGAGGTGCTGGGCTACGGCCTGAACTGCGACGCCTACCACCAGGTGGCGCCCAACCAGGCGAGCGTGGCGCGCTGCATGGAACTCGCCCTGGACAACGCCGGCATCAAGCCGTCCGAGGTGGACCTCATCTCGGCCCACGGCACCGGCACGAAGGCGAACGACATCACCGAGGCGCGGGCGATCCGCGAGGTCTACGGCGACCTGCCGCCCCGCACGATCTCGATCAAGTCGATGCTCGGCCACACCATGGGCGCCGCGAGCGCGCTGGCCGCCATCGCGTGCTCACTGGCAATCGTGCACGGCTTCATCCCGCCGACCATCAACCACGTGACCACCGACCCGGAGTGCGAGGTGGACTGCGTCCCGAACGAGGCGGTCGAGGCGGACCTGCGGATCGTGCAGAACAACGGGCTGGCCTTCGGCGGCAACAACTCCATCGTGATGCTCGGCAAGTACGAGGGGGTGCGATGAGCCGGCTGCCGGTCACGGGCGTCGGGGCGGTGGCGAGCATCGGCCGCGACCCCGGGGAGATCTTCGCCGCGCTGTGCGCCGGCCGCGACGGACGCCATCCGCTGCGCGGCTTCAACCGCGACTGGTACAACGCCGACTGCCTCTACGAGGTGGACGACCGGCCCGCCCCGCAGACCGACACCGTCGGCCGGGCCACCGCCCTGCTGCTCGACGCGGTGGGCCAGGCGGCGCGGGACGCCGGCCTGGGCGACGACCTGTCCGACGTCCCGATCCTGGTGGGCACCGGCCTGCGCGAACTGCGCTCGCTGGAGCTGTGGTGGCGCGACGGCCGGCCATTCGGCGCCGAGCGGATGCACTTCGGCACCGCGCTGCGCGAGCGGTTCGGCGCGCTGGACACCCACACCATCTCCAACGCCTGCTCCGCGTCGCTGTACGCGCTGGCCCTGGCGGTGAACCTCCTGGAACTCCAGGAGGCCGACATGGTGATCGTCGCGGGTGTCGACGTGATCACCGAGAGCATGTTCGGACTGTCCGACCGGCTCCAGTTCGACCCGCCGGACCGGTTGCGGCCGTTCGACCGGGACCGCAAGGGCACCGTGATGGGCGAGGGCGCCGGGGCGATCGTGCTGCGCCGGAAGGCACCCGCCGACCGCGGCGCGGTCCACGGCTGGGTGCGCGGCGTGGCCGTCAACTGCGACGCCTTCCACGCCACCGCGCCCGACCCGCACGGGATCGCGGCCGCGGTACGGCAGGCGCACGACCAGGCGGGCGTCAAGGCCGAGGACATCGGCCTGGTGATGCTGCACGGCACCGGCACGCAGCTCAACGACGCCGCCGAGGCCACCGCCCTGAGCGACGTCTACGGTCCGCACATCGGCAGCCCCCTGATGACCGGGATGAAGTCCATGACCGGCCACACCTCGGGGGCCTCCGGGGTGCTCGGCCTGCTGGTCGCGCTGCGCGCCATGGGCCAGGGCGTGGTGCCGCCGATCACCGGTCTGGACAACCCGGCCGCCGAGGTGGCCGGGTTCCGGATCGTCCGCGACACCCCCGTGGAGGAACAGGTGGACCTCGCCCAGATCGACGCGTTCGGCTTCGGCGGCATCAACGCCGTGGCAGTGGTGGAGGCCGGCCGATGAGCACGGCGACGACCGAAGCCGCCGCGGTCCGGACCGCCGGCGGGACCGTGACCGCCGTGACCGGCGTGGGCCTGGCCGTGCCGGGAGCGCGCACGCCGCAGGAGTTGCTGGCCGCCAGGCCGGACGGCGCCGCGGCCGTCGACCCGGCGGCCCGGCTGGGCAAGAAGGGCCTGCGCTACAAGGACCGGGCGACCCAGCTGGCGCTGTGCTGCGCCGACGAGGCGCTGCGTGACGCCGGGCTGCTCGGCGACGACGGGCTGACCGTGCCGGGCGAGAGCGTCGCCGTGCTGATCGCCTCCAACTACGGGAACGTGGACACCGTCTGCGCCATCGTGGAGATGATCGCCGCGGAGGGTACCGCCGGCGGCCTGAGCCCGATGGACGTACCGAACGCGTCGAGCAACGTGATCGCGTCGACGCTGGCCGTCAAGTACGGTCTGCGCGGCCCGAACCTGATGCTGTGCAACGGTCCCACCAGTGGCCTCGACGCCGTCCGCTGGGCGGCCACGCTGATCCGTTCCGGCCGTGCCGACCGGGCGCTGGTGCTGGGCGTCGAGCCGGACAACCGGGCCGTCCGCCGCCTGACGGGCGCCGACCGGCTGGTCGACGGTGCCGCCGCGGTGGTCGTGGAGCGGCTCGGCTGCGGGCCGGCCCGCGGTGTCGCGGAGCGGGCGCTGGTCGGCGCCACCGCCAGGACCGCGGGCGTGCGTGCCTGCCTGGACCGGCTGGGTGCGGACGCGCCCGCGGTGTGGTTCGGCCCCGGCGACGGAACGGACCCGGCCGACGGCACGCCGCTGCCGGGGGTGCCGCGGTACGACCTGACGGGCGAGTGGGGCGAGTCCTCGGCCGCGCTCGGTGTGCTCCAGTGCGCGGGCGCGGTCGGCTGGTTCGCCGCCGGCGGCGGCGGGCCGGTGTACGCGGTGGCCGGCCGGGACGGCGACGACGCGACCGCCGGACTGGTGCTGCGCGCCCCGGACGCCGTGCGATGAGCCCGCCGACCAGCGCGCTGCCCCCGGCCGTACGGCCCGCCGCGCCGCTGACCCCGCTGCTCGTCAGGCGCCGGCACACCGGCGACGCGCGCCGGCTGCGCACGCTGATGCTGCACGGCCTGGCGAGCGGCAGTTCGGTGTGGGACCTGCTGTGGCCGCACGCGCCCGCCGCGCTGGACGCGTGGGTCGCGGACCTGCCGTGGCGCGGGGACCACGTGTCGCAGTGGGGCCGGGAGTACGACGGGCCGGACTGGATGACGGCCTGTCTGGACGCGGTGCCCGGCGGCGTGGACGTCGTGGTCGCGCACTCCTACTCGGCGAACCTGCTGCTCGACCACCTCAGCCGGGCGGCCGAGCGCGGTGAGGACCCGTGCGCGGTGTACGGGATCAAGGGGATCGTGCTGGTCTCGCCGTTCTACCGCCGCTCCCCCGACGACTTCGTGTGGGACGCGGTGGCCGGGATGCAGCGCAACTTCCTCGCGATCACCGAGGAGGGCATCCGGCTGCGGCCGGGCAGACCGATCGACCCGGAGATCCTGCACCAGATGGCCCGCCGGGTCTGCGAGCGGGCCGGTCTGCACGGCTGGATGCGGTTCTTCGAGCTGTACCTGCGCACCCCCTGGCTGCACACCGAACTGATCACTGTTCCCACCCTGGTGGTCACCGGGGAGGGGGACTTCGCCGCTGCGGAGAGCCAGGCGCTCGCCGCCGACCTCCCCGCCGCCCGGTTGGGGACGCTTCGGGACTGCGGCCACTACCCGATGTGCGAGCAGGCGGAGCGCTTCTCCGCGCTGCTCGGGCAATTCGTCGAAAGCCTCTAGGAGAGCGATGTCCGCAACCCCGGTGAAGTCGTTGCTGAACGAGACGACGACCGTCGTCCTGACCCCCGGGTACGAGGGGGCCAACATCGGCACCATCATCGGCTTCAAGCACGTCAACTACCTGGTCGAGAAGGCGGTCATCGAGCACTTCCGGCACTGCGGTCTGCCGGTCGGCCGCCTGTACGAGGAGAACGGCCTCGGCTTCGACGTCGTCGAGATCGACTCCCGGCTCCAGACCGCCCTCGTGGTGGACGACGAGGCGTCGATCGAGGTCACACCGGTGACCAAGGACGGCGCCGCCGAGCTGTCGTTCAAGGTCCTGATCACCGTGGAGCGGGACGGCGCACCGAAGAAGGCCGTCACCTCGAAGGTGAAGGTGGTGCTGCGCCACGACGAGAACGACGTCCGCATGCTGCGGCGGCTGCCGCTCGCCGAAGGACTGGAGCAGTTCGTCACCGCGCGGATCGGCGGTGCCGAGCCGGGCGCCGCGGTGCCGGCCACCGGCACGGCACTGATCTCCGGCGGCTGCACCGACAGCGACCCCGTGCTGGACCAGTTGCTGGCGGGGGAGAACGCGTACGGCTGGAAGTTCCGCATCCCCTACCCGTACGTGCACTTCTTCGACCGTCTGCAGATGTCGGGCTACCTGCGGCTGATGGAGGAGGCCAAGCACCGCTTCGTGGACGCCCGCGGCATCTCGATCCGCACGCTGCTCGACGAGAAGAACCACATCCCGGCGGTGACGGCCTCCAAGGTGACGATGCTGGACGAGGCCCTGCTGGAGGAGGACCTGTACGTCGTCTACACCGTGGACGACGTCTTCAAGAACCTCCTCTACACCTCCCGGCTGGACTACTACGTGGTGCGCGACGGCCGCCTGGTGAAGACCGCCACCGGCACGATCACGCACGCCTACGGAGTGGTCGAGAACGGCAGCAGCGGCCGGCTGGTCACCTTCGACGAGCGGGTGCTGCGGGCCTTCAACAACGAAGTGGGCCAGTGAGCGGCCCCGCTGCGGCGCTGAGTGCCTCACCGGCCGGTACCGGGCCCGATCAGGTGCGTGGTCCGGTCATCACCGGGTGGTCGGCGGTCTCGCCGTACGGGATCGGGCGGGACGCCTTCGTCCAAGGGGTGAGCAGCGGGCGCGCCACCGTCTCGGTACTGGACACCGAAAGGTGGCCGGGCCCCGACGAACTCGCGTGCCTGGTACCGGACTTCGACGTGCGCGAGGTGCTGGGCAAGAAGGGGACCCGGTCGATGGACCGGGTCAGCGGCCTGGCCGTCACGGCCGTACGCGAACTGATCGCCGAGTCCGAGGGTGCCGGCCTGCCTGCCGGAGGCGAGGAGGTGGCCCTGGTGCTGGGGACCACCACCGGCAGCGCGCAGTCCATGATGGACATCACCCGCGACACGCTGATCCACGAGAAGCCGTTCTACATCGATCCGTCGCACATCCCGAACGCCCTGATGAACTGTGCGGCGGGGCAGTGTGCGATCTGGTACGGCCTGAAGGGCCCCAACACCACCGTGGCCGGCGGCCGCGCCTCCGGCCTGCTCGCCCTCAACTACGCCCGCCGCCTGCTCACCGCCGGACGCGCCCACACCATCCTGTGCGGCGCCGCCGAAGAATACTCCCCCGCCCGATCCTGGCTCGAACGACACACCCGACACCCCGACGAAAACGCCACCGTCCTCGGAGAAGGCTGCGCCGTCCTACGACTCCAACCCCCCGGCACCCACCCCCACCCACTCGCCGAACTCCTGTGCATCACCACCGCCATCACCCACCCCCACCACATCACCACCACCCTCGCCCACACCATCAAACGCGCCCTCCACCAAACACGCCTCAACCCCCACGACATCTGGGCCGTCTCCCCCTCCACCCCACCAGGCACCACCGCCGACCACGAACGCCACGCCCTCGACCTCATCTTCACCGACCACACCCCCCACCACATCCCCGCACCCGGCCCCATCGGCGACACCGCAGCCGCCACCGCCACCTTCCAGATCACCACCCTCCTCAGCCACCACCAACAACACCCCCAACCCCCCAACCGCATCGCCCTCATCACCGCCATCGACCGCGACGGCGTCCTCGCCACCGCCCTCCTACGCCTCCTGTGAACCGTGCCGACCCGCGCTCAGCGGAGCCGCGCGACCGAACGAACGACCCGCCGAGAAGGGATGCCACACCCATGCCGATCTCACCGTCGGACTCCGCCGCACCGGACGCGGCCACCGTGCTGGACGTGGAGGAGCTGCGACTGACGGTCGCCGAGGTCCTCGACATCGAGGCCGCCGACCTGACGAACGAGGCGCACTTCGTCGACGACCTCCAGGTCGACTCCTTGATGGCGCTCGAGGTCGTGGTGAGGCTGGAGAAGAAGTACGGGGTCAAGTTCACGGAGTCGGAGCTGCGGTCCGTCGTCTCCCTCCAGCAGGCCCACGACCTGCTGCTCCACAAGCTCTCGACGCGGTGAGCGCCGCGGCCATCGAGGGCGGCGCGGTGTGCGGTGCCGCCAGCCCGGTGCGCGGCGCCGTGCGGGTGACCCGGTCCGGCGGCACCGCCCCGGACGCGTCGCCGGCCCGCACCGAGATCCGGATCGACGCCTCGGAGCCGGTCTTCGCCGGCCACTACCCGGACTTCCCGATCTTCCCCGGGGTGTGCGTCGTGGAGTGCGTGCACAAGTCGGCGCTGGCCACCGCGCCGGCCGGGGCGGCCCTGACGCTGGTGGCGCTGGACTCCGCACGCTTCGTCGGGGCCGTCTTCCCCGGTGACGTGCTCGGCATCGACCTCACCTGGACGGCCCTGGACGACGGGTGGAAGTGCGCCGCGCTGGCGTCCACCGACCGGGGGGTGGCCGCCAAGGTCGCCCTGCGCTACCGAACGGGAGGACCGGCGTGATGGACGCCGCCGAGATCAAGCGGTCGCTGCCGCACCGCTACCCGATGCTGCTGGTGGACCGGGTGCTCGAACTCGTCCCCGGCGAAAGCCTGGTGGCGATCAAGGCGGTCACCTGCAATGAACCCTGGTACAGCGCGCTGGACGACGCGGCGACCGTGGAGGGGTTCGGCTACCCGCCGACGCTGCTGGTGGAGTCCTGGGGCCAGGCCGCGGGGCTCCTGGCCCTGCGGCCGGGCGCGGACACCCGGACCGCCGGCCAGGTGATGCTGGCCGGCGCGATGTCGGGCGTGGAGTTCCTGCGCCCGGTCCACCCCGGAGAGGTCCTGGAGCACCGGGTGCGGGTGGTGCGGGCGGTGTCCGACGCCGTCATCTTCGAGGGCGAGAGCCTGGTGGACGGCGAGGTCGTGATGCGCCTGTCCCACATGGTGATGGCGTTCCGCCCCGGCGACCGGCTGCGGCCGGCCGGCGCGGTCTGAATCGTCGAACGACCCATCAGTACGGCAGGAAGGCAGCACACACCACATGTCCGAGATGACGGAAGCCGGGCCCTGCAAGGTCGCCCTGATCAGCGGAGGGTCGCGCGGCATCGGGCGGGCGACCGCACTGCGGCTGGCGCAGGACGGGTTCGGCGTCGGCTTCTGCTACCGCTCCGACGAGCAGGCGGCGAAGGAGCTCGAGGCGGAGATCGCCGAGTCGGGCGGGCGGGCGCTCGCGGTGAAGGCCGATGTGTCGGACGGCAACTCGGTCCGCGCGTTCGTCGCCGCGACCGAGCAGGCGCTGGGCCCGATCGACGTGGCGGTGACCTCCGCGGGCATCACCCGGGACAACCCCCTGCTGCTCATGCGGGACGAGGAATGGGACCAGGTCGTCGACACCAACCTCACGGGGGTCTACCGCGTCTGCCGCGCCGTCATCTTCGAGATGATGAAGCGCAAGTCCGGCGCCATCGTGAACATCTCGTCCGTGGCCGGGGTGTACGGCAACGCCACCCAGACCAACTATGCCGCCTCCAAGGCCGGCATCATCGGCTTCTCCCGCTCGCTGGCCAAGGAAGTGGGCCGGTACGGGATCCGGGCGAACGTGGTCGCCCCGGGGTTCATCGAGACCGACATGACGGCCGCCCTCGACGAGAAGGTCCGCAAGCAGGCGCTCAACTCGATACCGCTGCGCCGCCTCGGCCGTGCCGAGGAAGTCGCCGACCTGGTGTCCTACCTGGTCTCCGAGCGGAGTTCCTACATCACCGGCGGCGTGTTCCAGATCGACGGCGGCATCATCCTCTGACGCCCAACCCACCCCAGGAGCCCTCCCATGCCCAAGAAGAAGAAGCCGCCGCGCTGGTACTTCTCGCTGCGCAGCCCTTACTCGTGGTTCGCCTACCGGGAGTTGACCGAACGGTACCCGGACGTGGCGGACGCCCTGGAATGGATCCCGTTCTGGGAACCGGACGAGATCACCCAGAACCTGCTGGACAAGGCCGAGGTCGAACTGCCCATCGTGGCGATGTCCCGCGCGAAGAACTTCTACATCCTCCAGGACACGGCCAGGCTGTCGAAGGCCCGCGGCCTGAAGATGACCTGGCCGATCGACAAGGACCCCAACTGGGAGGTCTCGCACCTGGCGTACCTGGTGGCGGCCCGGGAGGGCCGCGGCCGGGAGTTCGTCGAACACACCTATCGGGCCCGATGGGAAGAGGCCAGGGACATCACCCGGCGGGAGACCATGGCGGAGATCGCCGTGCAGATCGGGCTGGACCCGGAACTGCTGGCGAACGCGACCGACGATCCCGCCGTTCGTGAGCAGGGGGTGGAGTGCCTCACCTCCTCCTACCACGACGGCCTGTTCGGGGTGCCGTTCTTCGTGCACGGCCGGGAGAAGTTCTGGGGCGCCGACCGCCTGCGTCCCTACGTCGCCGCGTTCCGCGGCCAGGAGATCGAAGAAGTCGAACGGTCGTGGCAGGACTACGACGAGTTGCCCCGGTTCTCGGCCGCCGGCGGCGACACCGGGCACGCCGGCGGCTGCGGCTGACAGCCACGACCGACCGTTTTCCCGCCTTCGGGGTGAACCCCGCCACGAGCACGCCCGGAGGGGATCAAGAGAGTTCTTCCGCGATTTGCTTGTGAGGCGTAGAGCTATGTCCGATGTGCAGGTGCCCGTGCCGTCACCGGCGACCCTGCCGGAGTTGTTCGCGGCGCAGGCCGCCCGCACCCCGGCCGCCCCGGCCGTCAGCTGCGGCGGTGAGCGGTTGACGTACGGCGAGTTGGCCGAGGCCGCGGACCGGCTCGCCGCACGGCTGCGCGCGCTGGGGATCGGCGCCGGCGGAGCCGAGGACGCGGTGTGCCTGCTGATGGAACGCTCCGTGCGCCTGCCCGTGGCGATCCTGGCCGTGGTCAAGGCCGGCGGCGTGTACGTGCCGCTGGACCACCGCTACCCCGAGTCCCGCATGCGGCTGATCATGGCGGACGTCGGGGCGAGCGTGCTCCTGGTGGACGGACCGGGGCCGGCGCACCCCACCCCCGAGGGGATGCGGGTGCTGGACGTCGGCGCCGAACCGCCGCCGGGCCGCGGCGCCCCGAGCGCCGCGGCAGGCGACGGCGCCGGCCCCGCGGCGGTGGGCGGGCCGGACCGGATGGCGTACGTCATGTACACCTCCGGCTCGACCGGTCGGCCCAAGGGCGTGGCGGTCACCCACCGGAACGTGGCGGGCCTGGCCGCCGACCACGTGTGGCGCGGCGGCAACCACGCCCGCGTGCTGATGCACGCCCCGGCGGCGTTCGACGCCTCCACCTACGAGTTGTGGGTGCCGCTGCTGTCCGGCGGTGAGGTGGTCGTCGCACCGGCCGGGGACCTCGACCCCGACACGCTGCTGGGCACCGTCCGCGAGCGCCGCGTCACGTCGGCGTTCTTCACAGCGGCTCTGTTCAACCTGCTGGTCGAGCACGATGCCGCGGCGCTGGCCGGGATGCGCGAGGTGATGGCGGGGGGTGAGGCACTGTCGCCGCCCGTGGTGGCCAAGGCGCTGGCCGCGTGGCCGCACACGGTGCTGACCAACGGCTACGGGCCGACGGAGGCGACGACGTTCGCCGTCCTGCACAGCACCCGCGAGGTGGTCGACGGCGTCGTGCCGATCGGTACGCCGATGGACGACACCCGTGCCCACCTGCTCGACGACCAGCTGCGGCCGGTGCCGGCCGACGTGCCCGGGGAGCTCTACCTCGCCGGAGCCGGCCTGGCCCGCGGCTATCTCGGCCGGCCCGGACTGACCGCGCAGCGCTTCGTCGCCTGCCCGCACGACGCGCCGGGCACCCGGATGTACCGGACCGGCGACCTGGCCCTGCGGCGTGCGGACGGCACGATCGAGTACCTCGGCCGCGTCGACGACCAGGTCAAGATCCGCGGCTTCCGCATCGAACTCGGCGAGATCGAGTCGCTCCTCAAGGCCCACGACGGCATCGCCCACGCCGCCGTCACCGCCCGCGAGGACACACCGGGCGACAAGCGCCTGGTGGCCTACCTCGTCCCCGCGGCCGGCGCCGCCCCGGACGCCGCCGCCCTGCGCGCCCACCTCGCGCGCACCCTGCCCGGCTACATGGTCCCGGCCGCGTTCGTCACGCTGGACGAGCTCCCGCTGACCGTCAACGGCAAGCTCGACCGCAAGGCCCTGCCCGCCCCCGAGCCGCCGGCGGGCGGCACCGGGCGCGGCCCGCGCACCGAGGGGGAGGCGGTGCTGTGCACGCTGTTCGCCGACATCCTCGGCGTGCCCCGGGTGGGAGCGCAGGACAGCTTCTTCGACCTCGGCGGCCACTCGCTGCTGGCCACCCGGCTGGTGTCGCGGGTGCGGGCCGAACGGGGCGTGGAGCTGACCGTGCGGAGCCTGTTCGACTCCCCCACCCCGGAGCTGCTGGCGCGGCAGCTGGCCGGCGCGGGCCGGGCCCGGGCCCGGCTGACGGCATCCGAGCGGCCGGAGGTCGTTCCGCTGTCGTTCGCACAGCGCGGGCAGTGGTTCCTCAACCGCTTCGGCGACAGCGACGCCTCCTACAACCTGGCCTTCGAGCTGCGACTGGAGGGGAGGCTGGACGATGCGGCGCTGGAGGCAGCGCTGCGGGACGTGGCCGGGCGGCACGAGAGCCTGCGCACGGTGTTCCCCGAAGTCGGCGGTGTGCCCCGCCAGGTCGTCCGGGCCCGGGCGGACATCACGCTGGTCCGGTCCGCCGTCACCGGGGCGCAACTCGATGACGCGCTGACCGCCGAGGCGGGCCGCGGCTTCGACCTGAGGCACGAACTGCCCCTGCGGGCGCACCTGTTCACCCTCGCTGCCGAGCGCAGCGTGCTGCTGCTCACCCTCCACCACATCACCGCCGACGGCTGGTCGCTGGCGCCCCTCACGCGCGACCTGTCCACCGCTTACACCGCCCGCACCGCCGGCCGGGCGCCCGGCTGGACCGCGCTGCCCGTCCAGTACACCGACTACGCGCTCTGGCAGCACGCCGTCCTCGGCGCCGAGGGCGACCCCGACAACGCCCTGGCCCGGCAACGCCGCCACTGGGTCGAGCAGTTGGCGGATCTTCCCGAAGAGCTGGCCCTTCCCGCCGACCGCACCCGTCCCGCGGTCTCCTCCGGTCGCGGCGCGATCACCCGCTTCCACCTCACCTCCGGCCTCCAAGCGGCCCTGACCGAACTGGCCCGCACCAACGCCGCCAGCCTGTTCATGGTCATCCAGTCCGCCCTCGCCACCCTCCTCACCCGGCTCGGCGCCGGCACCGACATCCCCCTGGGCACCGTCGTGGCCGGACGTACCGACGACGTCCTGGACGACCTCGTCGGCTACTTCGTCAACACCCTGGTCCTGCGCACCGACACCGCCGGCGACCCCACCTTCCGCGAGCTGCTCCACCGCACCCGCGACACCGACCTGACCGCCTACGCCCACCAGGACCTGCCCTTCGAACGCCTGGTGGAGGAACTCAACCCCGAGCGGTCCACCGCACGCCACCCCCTGGTCCAGGTGGTGCTCGCCCTCCAGAACAACCCGCCCCCGATCCTGGACCTGCCGGGCATCAGCGGCCGGATGGAACAGCGGCGGACCCCGACGGCCAAGTTCGACCTGACCTTCGACCTGGTCGAGCGGCACGGCGCGGACGGCGAACCGGACGGCGTGGACGGCGTACTGGAGTACAGCACCGACCTGTTCGACCGGCGGACGGCGGACGGGCTGGCGCAGCGGCTGGTGCGGATCCTCACGGCGGTGGCGGCCGACCCCGGGCAGCGGATCGGCCGGATCGAGCTGCTGTCGGCCGACGAGAGCCACCGGGTCCTGGTGGAACGCAACGCAACGGCGTGCGACCTGCCGCGCGCGACGCTGGCGGCGCTGATCGAGGCGCAGGTGAGGCGCACCCCGGACGAGACCGCCGTGGTGTCCGCCGCCGAGTCGCTGACGTACGCCGAACTCAACGCACGGGCCAACCGGTTGGCCCGCCACCTCATCGCCCGCGGGATCGGCCCCGAGCAGACCGTGGCGCTCGCGCTGCCGCGCTCGGTGCACATGATCACCGCGCTGCTGGCGGTGGTGAAGGCGGGTGCCGCCTATCTGCCGGTCGCGCCCGACTACCCGGCCGAGCGGATCACGTTCATGATCCGGGACGCCCGGCCGGCGCTGGTCGTCACCACCGATGACGCACGCCGCGACCTGCCGGCCGACGGACCCGGCCTGCTGGTGCTGGACGACCCCCTGGCCGCGCGCCTGTCCGAGCGGCCGGACCACGACGTGACGGACGCCGAGCGCACCGCGCCGCTGAGCGTGGACCACCCGGCGTACGTGATCTACACCTCGGGCTCCACCGGCACGCCCAAGGGCGTGGCCGTGACGCACCGGGGCATCGCCGCCTTCTCCGCCAGCGCGGTGGACCGCTTCTTCGTCACGCCCGACAGCCGCGTCCTGCAGTTCTCCTCCCCGAGCTTCGACGCGGCCGTGCTGGAGGTGTGCATGGCGCTGCCGGCCGGCGCCGCGCTCGTGGTGCCGCCGCCGGGCCCCCTGGCCGGGGAGCCGCTGGCCGAGGTGCTGGAGCGCGACGCGGTGACGCACGCGCTGATCCCGCCCGCCGCGCTGGCCAGCGTGCCGGCCGTCGGCCTGCCCGCCCTGCGCACGCTCATCGTCGGCGGGGAGGCGTGCTCGGCGGAGCTCGTGGCGCGCTGGTCGGCCGGGCGGCGGATGGTCAACGCGTACGGGCCCACCGAGTCCACGGTCGCGGCCACCACCAGTGCCCCGCTCGCCCCCTCGCCCGCCGCCCCGCCGATCGGCCGCCCGGTGCGCAACACCCGCGTGTACGTGCTGGACGACGGCCTGCGGCCGGTGCCCGACGGTGTGCCGGGCGATCTGTACATCGCGGGCGACGGCCTGGCCCGCGGCTACCTGGGCCGGCCCGCGCTGACCGGCGAGCGCTTCGTCGCCGACCCGTTCGGTCCCGCCGGATCGCGGATGTACCGCACCGGCGACATCGTGGCGTGGACGGCGGACGGGGAGCTGCGGTACGCCGGGCGTGCCGACGGACAGGTGAAGATCCGCGGCTTCCGTATCGAACTGGCCGAGGTGGCGGCCGTGCTGGCCCGGCACGAAGGGGTCGGGGAGAGCGTGGTCGTGGTCCGTGAGGACCGGCCGGGACAGCGCAGGCTGGTCGGCTACGTGGTGCCCGCGTCCGGCGCGGCGCACCCCGACCTGGGCGTCCTGCGCAAGGAGACGGCACAGGCGCTGCCGGACTACATGGTGCCGTCCGCGCTCGTGGCGCTGGACGAGCTGCCGCTGACGCCGAACGGCAAGCTCGACCGCGAGGCGCTGCCCGCGCCGGACGGCGGCGGGACCGGTGCGGGCCGCAAGCCGGGCACCGAGCGCGAGCGTGTCCTCTGCGAGGTCTTCGCGCAGGTGCTCGGCTTGCCCGACGTGGGCCCGGACGACGCCTTCTTCGACCTCGGCGGCGACAGCATCGCCTCCATCCAGCTGGTCAGCGCCGCCCGCAGGGCCGGTCTGGTCTTCACCCCGCGCGACGTGTTCCGGCACCGCACGGTCGAGGCGCTGGCCCGCGCGGCGACCGTGCCGGACGGGGCCGCCGCCGACCCTCGCGGCGCGGATCCGGACGCCGGCACCGGACCGGTCCCGCTCACCCCGATCATCGCGTGGCAGCACGGACGCGGCGGCCCGGTCGGCCGCTTCAGCCAGACGACACTGATCCGGGTGCCGGCCGGCCTGGGCGGGGAGCGGATCACGGCGGCCCTCGGCACGCTGCTCGACCACCACGACGCCCTGCGGATGCGGCTGGGCCGTCCGGCGGACGGCACCTGGGCGCTGGAGGTCCTCCCGCGCGGCGCCGTCACGGCGGACGGGTGCGTGACGCGGGTGGACGCCGGGTCGACGGATGGCGACGAGCTGGCCGCCCTGGTCCGGGCGCGGACGGACGAGGCGCTCGACCGGCTCGACCCCGAGGCGGGCCGGATGGTCCGGGCGGTGTGGTTCGACGCCGGACCCGACCGGCCCGGGCGGCTGCTGCTGGCACTGCACCACCTGGTGGTGGACGGCGTCTCCTGGCGCATCCTGCTGCCCGACCTCGCCGAGGCGTGGGAGGCGGCGCGTGACGGTCGCGCGGCGCGGCTGGAGCCGGTCGGCACCTCCTTCCGCCGCTGGGCCGAGCACCTGACGGCCTCCGCCGCCGCCCCGGCCCGGATCGCCGAACTCCCGCTGTGGACCGCGATGACGGACCACCGTGAACCACTGCTCGGCAGCCGTGCGCTGGACGGCGCGAAGGACACCGCCGGCAGCGCCCGCTCGCTCACGCTCCGCCTGGCACCGGAGCGGACCGCACCGGTGCTGACCACCGTCCCGGGCGCGTTCAACGCCGGGGTCAACGACGTGCTGCTGACCGCGCTCGCGCTCGCGGTCGGCAGCTGGCGGCGGCGGCACGGGGGCGGCGACGACACCGCGGTGCTGCTGGACCTGGAGGGCCACGGCCGGGAGGAGTTCGCCGACGGGGTGGACCTGTCCCGTACGGTCGGCTGGTTCACCAGCCTGTTCCCGGTACGGCTCGACCCGGGCCACCTGGACCTGGCCGAGGTCCGGTCCGGCGGCCCCGCGGCGGGCGACGCGCTCAAGCGGATCAAGGAGCAGCTGCGCGCCCTGCCGGACAACGGCCTCGGCTACGGGCTGCTACGCCACCTCAACCCCCGCACCGCCGCGGCGCTCGCCGGCCGGCCCGGGCCGCAGATCTCGTTCAACTACCTCGGCCGCTTCGACGCGCCGCAGGGCCCGCGGGTGCCGGAGTGGACGGCGGACCCGCTGGCGGACGTGCTGGGCGCGGGCGCCGACGCGCGGATGCCGCTGGCACACGTCCTCGAAGTGAACGCGGTGACCCGCGACACCCCGGACGGGCCGCGGCTGGAAGCGGTGTGGTCCTGGCCGGACGGGGTGCTCGCCGAGCACGATGTCCGCGACCTGGCCGGTGCCTGGTTCGACGCCCTCGACGCGCTGACCGCGCACGTCGGCCGGACGGGGGCCAGCGGCTGGACGCCTTCGGACCTTCCGCTGGTGTCGTTGTCGCAGGGCGAGATCGACCTGCTGGAATCCGAATGGTCCTGATCACGGCGGGACCTCCTGACGTCCCGCGCCCGTCCCCGCCGCGCCAGGGCAGCTCGTCGCGCGGTCGGCTGGACGAGGAGGGCCGGTGCCTCCCCGGCCCGGCCCGGCCCCGCACCGCAGGCGGAACCGGGGCCGACGTGCGGCACCACGACAGCGGCGCGGGGGACCGCGAACACCCCAGGAGGAGAACGCCATGGGCGTAGAGATCACCACCCACGTACTGGACAGTCCCCGGCACCGGACGTCCTACCTCAGCGCGGGGCCGCCGGACGGCCCGCTGATGTTCTTCGTGCACGGGTTCCCCGGGCTCGGCGCCATGTGGCGGCCGCAGCTGGACCACTTCGCCGAACGGGGCTGGCACTGCGTCGCGCCGGACATGCGCGGCTACGGCGGGTCCTCGGTCCCGACGGGCGCGGCCGCCTACGCCGTCGCCGAAGTCGTCGACGACATGGTCGAACTCCACGACGCCCTCGGCGGGCGGGCGGCCGTGTGGGTCGGCCACGACTGGGGCAGCGAGGTGGTCTGGTCCATGGCCGTGCGGCACGCCGAGCGCTGCCGGGCCGTCGTCAGCCTGACCGTGCCTTATATCCCGGGCGGGCTCACCCTGGAGCACCTGACGCCGCTGGTGGACCGGAGCCTGTACCCGGTCGAGGTGTTCCCGCTCGGCCAGTGGGAGTACATGCAGCTGGCCATCGACGAACCGGAGCTCGTCGCCGAGGAGTTCGCGGCCGACCTCGAAGCGACGTTCGCGGTCGTCTTCCGCGGCGGTGATCCCATGACGCTCGGCACGCCGTCGTTCACCTCGATCGTGCGCGCGCAGGGCGGCTGGTTCGGACCGTCCCGGCGGGCGCCGAAAATGGACCGCGACGAGACCGTGCTGTCCGAGGAGCTGCTGGACACGCTCGTCCGGGCGTACGGGAAGACCGGCTTCCTCGGGCCGCACCGGTGGTACGCGAACGCGGGCGAGGAACTGCGCGCCGGCCGGCCCGGCCCCGGGGACAGCCGTGTCCGTCCTCCCGTGCTCTTCGTGCACGCTTCCTGGGACCCCGCCTGCGAAACGGTCACCTCCCGGCTCGCCGAACCGATGCGGGAGGCGTGCGACGACCTCACCGAGGTCGTGATCGACGCGGGCCACTGGGTGGCCCTGGAGAAGCCCGGCGACGTCAATGCGGGAATCGCCGACTGGCTGGGGAAGACGTTGCGGACCGGACCGCACCCGATGTGACGGCCGGCCGGCCCGCCCACCCGGGGCCGCGCACCGCCCACCCCCGACAGCGGAAGGCCGGGTGGACCCGGATTTCGGCGTCCACCCGGCCTCGTCGCGTGCTGCTCCCAGGACGTGCCGGGTGGGTCACGGCGGGCGGCACCCGGGGCAGGCCCCAGTACGGCAACCGCGAACGCCGTTGCGGTACTAGAGCTTGTCTGATAATTGATCTTGTGGCTGGTCGGGGTGAGTTGACGGACGCGGCGTGGGAGCGGATAGAGCCCCTGCTGCCCAGGGTGGACGGGCGTGGTCGTCCGTGGCGTGATCACCGTCAGGTGGTCAACGGGGTGCTGTGGCGGTTGCGGACCGGGGCTCCGTGGCGCGATCTCCCTGAGCGGTACGGTCCGTGGCAGACCGTCTACGAGCGGTTCGCTCGCTGGGAGGCGGACGGCACGTGGGCGAGCTTGCTGGAGCACGTTCAGGTCCGCGACGACGCCGTGGGCCGGGTGGAGTGGACGATCGCCGTCGACTCCACGGTCATCCGGGCCCACCAGCACGCGGCCGGCGCCCGTAAAAGGGGGCCGCGGACGGGGACGAACTGGAAGATCCGGGCCGCTCGCAGGCGTGCCAGGCCCTCGGCCGGTCCCGGGGAGGACTGACTACCAAGATCCATCTGGCCGTGGACGGTCGGGGCCTGCCGCTGTCGATCGTGCTCACCCCCGGCAACGTCAACGACGCCACCGTGTTCGGGGAGGTCCTCGACGGGATCCGCGTCCCGCGCGCCGCTGCGGGTCGCCCGCGCACGACGCCGGAGCGGGTGCTCGGCGACAAGGCGTACTCGAGCCGGGCGATCCGCCACCTGCTGCGGCGCCGGGGCATCGCTGCCACGATCCCCGAACGCCGCGACCAGGAGGCCAACCGCCGACGCCGTGGGCGCCTCGGCGGCCGACCTCCTGCTTTCGACAAGGAGATCTACCGCGACCGCAACGTGGTCGAGCGATGCTTCGCCCGCCTGAAGCAGTTCCGTGCGGTCGCCACGCGCTTCGACAAACTCGCCGACCGATACCGCGCCGGAGTCGTCCTGGCCTCCCTCATCCTCTGGCTCCGCGAGCCAGGCAGATGATCATTTGTCAGACGGGCTCTAGGCCGCGTCGTGCGCGACGGTGCCGCGCACCGCCGCCGCGGACTCCACTGCCGCGCCGCGCCGGGACCGGCGGTGGGTGATGGCGACCACGAGGAAGATGGCCCCGCCGATGGCGAAGTACGAGTCGATCGCGCTGGTGGAACACAGGGTGTAGAGCGAGGGGTGGGCGAGACCGGTCTCCTGCTTGTAGGTCAGTCCGGTCAGGCCGTTGCGCACCAGGCCGGTGCCGCGCAGTGCGGTGTCGATCCACGCGGAGACGCCGCGCAGCAGGAGGATCACGGCCGCGATCCAGCAGCACCAGGAGAGCATCCAGGCGGGGACCCGGCGGCCCCAGTCCTGGTAGAGCGCCAGGGGGACGATCGTGCCGATGAGGAACATCCCGCCCGTGATGACCACGAAGATCCAGCTCCCCAGGCTGTTCACCGGCGGCTCGATCGCGGACTCGGGCTCATTGCCGAAACCGAGTTTCCCGCCGCACGCCCAGTAGACATGGGCAAGGTCGAACACCACGACCCACACGAAAGCAACGATGCCCGCTTTGCGGAGGGATTTGGAGGCCGGCGGAGCAATGCGTTCGGGGCTGCTTTTCGTGCTCCAGGGCAAACTCATGGGACAGACTTCTCCTTGTGGACGGGAAATTTTCTGAATGCGTCCGGCGTGGTTCGACACGGTCGACCTGAATGCCGTGGACACCGTGGACGATGAAGTCACCGCAGCCAGGCTCCCAGATCCCCCGTGGAATCCACGTCCTACTCCTGGATGATCCGCGTCGGACCAAAGAACTACTGTGCGGCAACCACGTTGCGGAGGCATTCCTCAATGACGTCGGCGGCGGCGGCCGGGCCGCCGCCCGCGCGCATCGCGGTCCGCAGTTCGGCCAGCCGCCCGGCCACCGCCTGATCCGCAACCAGCGACTCGACGGCGTCGCGCAGCTGATGCGCCGTGAGGTCGTCGACGGTGAAACTCACGGCGACGCCCAGCCGCTCGAGCAGCGCGGCGTTGCCGAACGCGTCGAACACCTGGGGCAGGACGACCATGGGGACGCCGTGGTACAGCCCCTCCAGCGTGCCTCCCATCCCGCCGTGCGTGACGAAGGCCGATGCTTGCGACAGTACACTCAACTGCGGTACGAAGGCGTGGAGTTCGAAGTTGGGCGGCACGTCGCCGAAGGCGTCCGGGTCGGCCTTGCCGCCCACGACGAGCACCACCTGCCACCGCGAGCCGCCGAACGCCTCCACGCACAACCGGTAGAAGTCCGGGTCGACCCTCAGCGCCGAGCCCATGCTGACCAGCAGCAGCGGCCGGCCGTCGGCGGGGCGCTCCCACTGCTCGCCGGCGCGCCGCTCGTCGATGCAGTGCCCGACGAAGGTGAAGCGGTCCTCGATCCGGTCGGCGTCCTTCTGGAACTCCCGCGGAATGGTCACCAGATAACGGTCGGCGTGGCCGCGGTAGATGAACTCGTCAATGCCGAGTTCGATTCCGGCGGCGTCCAGGAACTCCCGGAACGCCCGGCGGTAGACGTGCCACCCCGGTTCCTCCTCGAGCATGAGGTCCAGTACTTCCATCTCGTCCCAGATGTCCGGCCCGAACTCATGGGTCGGCAGGGTGCGCACCGAGGGGATTCCCCAGCGCCGGGCCAGGACCTGCGCGGTGAAGGACAGGCAGTCGTAGACGATCAGGTCGGGACGGTCGGCTTCGAAAGCGGCCGCCTGCTCCGGCAGCGAGACGATCGCCTCCTGGAGATAGAGGTCGGACATGGCCACCGTGTCCCCGATGGGCCACGGCACTCCGCGTTGGGTGGACGGCAGGACGGAAGTGCACACGACGGGTTCGGCACCGGCCGCGGCCACCTCGGGGGCGAAGTCGGCGGTCGTGGCGTAACTGACCCGGTGTCCGCGTCGGACCAGTTCGGACACCATGGGCACGGTCGGGTTGAAGTGTCCGGACGACGGTATGCAGAAGAAGGCGATGTGGCCGGCGGGGGTGGTCATTCCCTTTGTTTACAGGGGTGTGGACCTGCGCTGTCGACCCTCGGGACAGGTTCCTGCCACGCCCGCCCGGATGCGGTGGGACGGCACTTAACGTGGACCGGACTCCTGCCCGTCGCGACCGAAGGCATGCCGTTCCGCGGGGAAATCCGCACACCGCACCGGTGAGGGGACGACGGGCCGGGATCGGCCCCGGGGCGGTGAAAGCGGCCGGGTTCGTCGGTGGCCGCGCGCGCTGATGCGCCGGATGACCGACGGGCGGAGGAACACGCTCCGTTCGGGGTGCCGTTCCTCGCGTACGGGCCGGTCGCGTACGTCGGCGTCGGGCGGTCGCGTCCTCACGTCGTGGCATTCCGAGGTCAGGACGTCGAGGAAGTCGGGCGATCTTGGCAGGACTATGACGGCCCGCCCCGGTTCACCGCCCCGGGCGGCGACACTGGGCACGCGGGGCTGCGGCTGGGGAACGGCTGACGGCCTGCCCACCTTCTTGCGTGACACTCCGGACGGCGACGTCCGGACGGGGCCGTCAGATCTGTCGCCCTCGGGGGCCTTCCGCTGGTGTCGCTGTCACAGGCCGAAATCGACGTGTTGGAATCCGAGTGGAGGAACCCCGCATGACTACGTCGGGACTCGCTGACGTTCTGCCCCTGTCGCCGTTGCAGGAGGGCATCCTGTTCCTCGGCCTCTACGACGAGGGGGCGGTCGACGCCTACTCGGTGCAGCTCGGTTTCGACCTGGACGGGCCGCTGGACGCCGGTCGGCTCCGGACCGCCGGGCGGGCGCTGCTGGACCGCCACCCGAACCTGCGGGCCGCCTTCCGGTACGAGAAGCTGAGCCGGCCGGTGCAGGTGATCCCGCGCACGGCGGAACCGGCGTGGCACGAGACCGACCTCAGCCACCTGACCGGCGCGGCCCGCGACGAGGCGTTCGCGCGGCTCCTGGACGAGGACCGGGCCCGGCGCTTCGACCTGGCCAAGCCGCCCCTGGTGCGCTTCACCCTCGTCAAGCTGGCCGAGGCCCGCCACCACCTGGTGATCTCGCTGCACCACATCCTGGTCGACGGCTGGTCCTTCCCGCTGCTCGTCGACGACCTGTTCACCCTCTACGGGACCGCGGGCGACGCCACCGCTCTGCCGAAGGTGACCCCGTACCGGGACTACCTGTCCTGGCTGGCCGCCCAGGACCGGGAGGCCGCCGGGCGCGCCTGGGCCCGGGTGCTGGAGGGCGTCACCGAACCGACGCTGCTGGCCCCGGAGGCGGGCAGCGGTGTCGCGCTCGCCCCGCGCGAGCTGACGGCCGACCTGCCGCAGGAGCTGACGGCGGCGCTGACGGTGCTGGGCCGCGGCCGGGGCTGGACGATGAACACCGTGGTGCAGGGCGCCTGGGGCCTGCTGCTGTCCGCCATGACCGGCCGTGACGACGTCGTGTTCGGCGCGACCGTCGCCGGCCGGCCGCCGGAACTGCCGGGCGCGGAGACGATGGTGGGGTTGTTCATCAACACCCTGCCGGTCCGTGCCCGCCTGGACCCGGCCGAGTCGGTGGGCGCGTACCTGACCCGGTTGCAGGACCAGCAGACCGGCCTGATCGAGCACCAGCACCTCGGACTCACCGACATCCAGCGCGGCGCCGGCCTCGGCGCGCTCTTCGACACCCTCGCCGTCTTCGAGAACTATCCGCTGGACGCCGACGCGCTGGAGAAGACCGTCGCCGGCGTGCGCGTCTCCGGCTTCACCGGCCGCGACGCCACGCACTACCCGCTGAGCCTGGTGGCGTACCCGGGTGAACGGATCAAGCTGCGCTTCGGCTACCGCCCCGACCTGCTGGACGAGGCCGCCGTGCGGGCGGTCGCGGACCGCCTGGTGCGGATCTTCGAGGCGATGGCGGCCGATCCCGAGCAGGGGACCGGCCGGATCGACCTGCTGGACCCGGCCGAGCGTGACCGGGTGCTGGTGGAGTGGAACGACACCGCGCACGAGGTGGCGCCGGCGACGCTGCCGCAGTTGTTCGAGGCGCGGGCGGCGCGGGACCCGGAGCGCACCGCCGTGGTCTTCGAGGGCGAGCAGCTGTCGTACGGTGACCTCAACGCGCGCGCCAACCGCCTGGCCCGGCTGCTCATCGGACGCGGCGCCGGCCCCGAACAGACCGTGGCCCTGGCCCTACCGCGCTCGGTGGAGCTCGTCGTCGCGCTGCTGGCGGTGCTCAAGACCGGCGCCGCGTACGTGCCGGTGGATCCGGACCACCCGGCCGAGCGGATCGAGCACATCCTCGGTCAGGCCGGCCCGAGCCTGCTCCTCACCACCACGGCCACCGCGACCGGTCTGCCGGCCGGGCAGGCCGTGGACACCCTGGTGCTGGACGCCCCGGACACCCTCGCCGCGCAGGTTGCGTACCCGGGCGGCGACGTGACGGACGCCGAGCGCACCGCGCCGCTGTCCACCGCGCACCCCGCATACGTCATCTTCACCTCCGGTTCCACCGGCCGCCCCAAGGGCGTGGCCGTCCCCCACGAGGGCATCGTCAACCGACTGGCCTGGATGCAGGCGCAGTACGGACTGACCGAGCACGACCGGGTACTGCAGAAGACCCCCTCCGGGTTCGACGTGTCGGTGTGGGAGTTCTTCTGGACCCTCACCGAAGGCGCCACCCTCGTCGTCGCCCGCCCCGGCGGCCACCAGGACCCGGCCTACCTGGCCAAGGTGATCCACGACGAACGGGTGACCACCGCCCACTTCGTCCCGTCGATGCTGCACGCCTTCCTCGAAGAGAGCGACGCGGCCGGGTGCACGGGACTGCGCCGCGTCATCTCCAGCGGCGAAGCACTCCCCGGCGACCTGCGAACGCGCTTCCTCACCGTCCTCGACGCCGAACTGCACAACCTCTACGGGCCCACCGAGGCATCCGTCGACGTGACCCACTGGGCCTGCGCGGCCGACGACCGGCCGGGCCCCGTGCCCATCGGGCGCCCGGTGTGGAACACCCGGGTGTACGTCCTGGACGCCGCGCTGCGACCGGTCCCGCCCGGCACGGCCGGCGAACTCTACCTCGCCGGCGTCCAGTTGGCCCGCGGCTACCTCAACCGGCCGTCGCTGACCGGCGAACGCTTCACCGCCGACCCCCACGGCGCCCCCGGCAGCCGCATGTACCGCACCGGTGACATCGCCCGCTGGACCGCCGACGGCGCCTTGGAGTTCCTCGGCCGCGCCGACCACCAGGTCAAGATCCGCGGCGTCCGCGTCGAACTCGGCGAGATCGAGACGGTGCTCGCGGCGCGCGAGGAGGTGGCGCAGGTCTGCGTCGTCGCCCGCGAGGACATCCCCGGCGACCAGCGCCTCGTCGCCTACGTCGTCCCCGGCCCCGGCGCCGCCGCCGACCCCGCGGTCCTGCGCGCCGAGCTCGCTCGGACGCTGCCCGACTCCATGGTGCCCACCGCGTTCGTCACGCTGGACCGGCTCCCGCTGACGGCCAACGGCAAGACCGACCGCGCCGCGCTCCCCGCGCCGGAGGTCTCCGGCAGCGCGGGAGCCCGCCGGCCGCGCACACCGCAGGAGGACATCCTGTGCGGGCTGTTCACCGAGATCCTGGGCGTGGCCCGGGTCGGCGTGGACGACAGCTTCTTCGACCTCGGCGGCCACTCCCTGCTCGCCACCCGCCTGGTCTCCCGCGTCCGCACCGCGCTGGGGGTGGAGCTGTCCATCCGCACCCTGTTCGAGAACCCCTCCCCCGCCCGCCTGGCCGGGGCACTGGCCGGTGCCGCCGGCGCCAGGGACGGTGTGCGGCCCGTGGTGCGGCCCGACGTCGTCCCGCTCTCGCACGGGCAGCGCGGACAGTGGTTCCTCAACCGGTTCTCCGAGGGCAGCGCCCAGTACAACGTCTTCTTCTGCGTCCGGCTGTCGGCCGGGGTGGACGCGGCGGCGCTGGAGGCGGCGCTGCGGGACGTGGCCGACCGGCACGAGGCGCTGCGCACCGTCGTCCCCGAGATCGACGGTGTGCCCCGCCAGGTCGTGCGGGACCAGCCGGACATCGCGCTGGCACAGTCCGCGACCAGCGGGACCGGCCTGTCCGAGGCGCTGGCCGCCGAGGCCGGCCGCGGCTTCGACCTGGGCCGCGAACTGCCCTTCCGCGCCCACCTGTTCACTCTCGAATCCGAGCAGAGCGTGTTGCTGCTCACCCTGCACCACATCGCCGCCGACGGCTGGTCGCTGGCCCCGCTGGCCCGCGACCTGTCCACCGCGTACGCGGCCCGGACCGGCGGCGGGGTGCCGGACTGGTCCCCGCTGCCCGTCCAGTACGCCGACTTCAGCCTCTGGCAGCACGACGCCCTGGGCACCGAGGACGATGCCGACAGCGTCATCGCCAGGCAACTTGCCTACTGGCGTGAGCGGTTGGCCGAGCTGCCCGAGGAACTGTCCCTCCCCGCCGACCACATCCGCCCCGCGCAGGCCACCGGCCGCGGCGGCGCCGTGCCGTTCGCCCTCACCCCGCAGCTCCAGGCCGGCCTGGCCGCCCTGGCCCGTACCAACGGCGCCAGCGTGTTCATGGTCATCCAGTCCGCCCTCGCCGCCCTCCTCACCCGCCTCGGCGCCGGCACCGACATCCCGCTGGGCACCCCCACCGCGGGACGCACCGACGAAGCCCTCGACGACCTCGTCGGCTACTTCGTCAACACCCTGGTCCTGCGCACCGACACCTCCGGCGACCCCACCTTCCAGCAGCTCCTGGCCCGCACGCGCGAGACCGACCTGGCCGCCTACGCCCACCAGGACCTGCCCTTCGAACGCCTGGTGGAGGTCCTCAACCCGGAGCGGTCGACGGCGCGGCACCCGCTGTTCCAGGTCATGCTCGCCCTCCAGAACAACCCGCTGCCGGTCCTCGACCTCCCGGGCATCGAGACCGCCCACCAGCAGGTCGACATCACGACCAGCAAGGTCGACCTGTCGTTCGACCTCACCGAGACGTTCACGCACGACGGAGCGCCGGCGGGCATCGAGGCGTTCCTCCAGTACAGCCTCGACCTGTTCGACCGGGAGACCGCGCAGTCGCTGGTCACCCGGCTGACCCGGGTCCTGGAGACCGTCGTCGCCGACCCGGCCCGCCCGCTCAGCCGCATCGACGTGCTGGACGCGGCCGAGCGCGAGCGGGTGCTGGTGGAGTGGAACGACACCGCGCACGAGGTGGCGCCGGCGACGCTGACGGAACTGTTCCGGTCGCGGGCCGCACAGGCGCCGCAGAGCACCGCCGTCGTCTTCGAGGGCGAGCAGCTGTCCTACGGCGAACTCAACGCCCGCGCCAACCGCCTGGCCCGGCTGCTCATCGAACGCGGCACAGGCCCGGAGCAGTTCGTCGCCGTCGCGATCCCCCGCTCCTGCGAACTCGCCGTCGCCCTGCTGGCCATCCACAAGGCCGGCGCCGCCTACGTGCCCGTCGACCCGGACTACCCCGCCGACCGGATCGAGTACATCCTCGACCAGTCCGCACCGCGCCTGCTGCTGACCACCACGGCCACCCCGAGCGGCGCCCTGGCCGGACAGACGGTGGCCACCCTGGTCCTGGACGCGCCCGAGACCCTCGCCGCTCAGGCCGCCCAACCGGACCACGACGTCACCGACGGCGAACGCACCACCGCGCTGACCACCGCGCACCCCGCCTACCTGATCTTCACCTCCGGCTCCACCGGCCGCCCCAAGGGCGTCACCGTCACCCACCGGGCCATCGCCAACCGCCTCGCCTGGGGGCAGGACCAGT
Organism: Streptantibioticus silvisoli; assembly: GCF_027947535.2. Lineage (GTDB taxonomy): Bacteria > Actinomycetota > Actinomycetes > Streptomycetales > Streptomycetaceae > Streptantibioticus_C > Streptantibioticus_C silvisoli. Next base: position 236,967 of record NZ_JAAGKO020000006.1, on the reverse strand, counting down.
ACCGGCTCACCGACCGGGACCGGGTCCTGCAGAAGACCCCCGCCGGGTTCGACATCTCGGTCTGGGAGTTCTTCTGGCCCCTCACCGAAGGCGCCACCCTCGTCGTCGCCCGCCCCGGCGGCCACCAGGACCCCGCCTACCTCGCCGAGGTGATCCGCACCCAGCACATCACCACCGCCCACTTCGTCCCGTCCATGCTCCGCGCCTTCCTCGAGGAGCCGGCAGCCGCCGCCTGCACCAGCCTGCGCCACGTCATCTCCAGCGGTGAAGCACTCCCCGGCGACCTGCGCGACCGCTTCACCGCCGTCCTCGGCGCCCAGCTGCACAACCTCTACGGGCCCACCGAGGCGGCCGTCGAAGTCACCCACCGCACCTGCACCACCGACGACCGGCCCGGCCCGGTCCCCATGGGCCGCCCCGTGTGGAACACCCGGGTCTACGTCCTCGACGCGGCCCTGCGCCCCGTTCCCCCCGGCACCACCGGCGAGCTCTACCTCGCCGGCACCCAGCTCGCCCGCGGCTACCTCAACCGCCCCGCGCTCACCGCCGAACGCTTCACCGCCAACCCCTACGGCCCGGCCGGCACCTGCATGTACCGCACCGGCGACCTGGTGAAGTGGTCGGCGGACGGCGAACTGCACTATCTCGGCCGTGTCGACGACCAGGTCAAGATCCGCGGCTTCCGCATCGAACTCGGCGAGATCGAGGCGGCCCTCGCGGCGCAGCCCGGGGTGCACCGCGCGGCCGTGACCGTCCGCGAGGACGAGCCCGGGCGGCGGCAGCTGGTCGGTTACGTGGTGCCCGCGCCCGCCGGCGCCGGGGTGGACACCGCGGTGCTGCGCAAGGCCCTGGCCGATCTGCTGCCGGAGTACATGGTGCCGGCGGCCCTGGTGTCGCTGGAGGAGCTGCCCCTGACCCCCAGCGGCAAGCTGGACCGCAGGGCGCTGCCCGCACCGGAGTTCCGGTCGGCGACGGCGCTGCTGCCGCCGCGGACACCGCAGGAGGAGATCCTGTGCGGGCTGTTCGCGGAGTTGCTCAAGCTGCCCGAGGTCGGCGCCGACAGCAACTTCTTCGACCTGGGCGGCGACAGCATCGTCTCCATCCAGCTGGTCAGCCGGGCCCGCAAGGCCGGTCTGACGATCACGCCCCGGATGGTCTTCCAGCACAAGACCGTGGAGGCCATCGCGGCCGCCGCGGGCACGGTGGGCGGCGAGGCCGACAAGGCCGCGGACAGCAGCGTCGGCAAGGTTCCGCTCACGCCGATCATGCACGAGATGCGCCAGCGCGGGGGCCCCATCGGCACGTACTCGCAGACGTCGTACCTGCACGCGCCGGCCGGGACGACCGCGGAGCAGCTCGAGGCGACCGTGCAGTGCCTGCTGGACCACCACGACGCACTGCGGATGCGGCTGATCCGGCCGGAGGGCGGCGGCCTGTGGGAGCTGGAGATCCAGCCCGCGGGCGCCTGCCCGGCCGCCGCCCGCATCACGCGGCGGGACGTGACGGGGCTCGACGCCGCAGCGCGCGAGGAGTTGCTGGCCGTGGAGACCGAGGCGGCCGGCCGGCGGATCGCCCCCGAGGCGGGCGCCATGTTCCAGGCGGTGTGGTTCGACGCCGGGCCGCAGGAGCACGGCCGGCTGCTGCTGGTGCTGCACCACCTGGTCGTCGACGGCGTCACCTGGCGGATCCTGACGTACGACCTGGCGGCCGCCTGGAGCGCCGTGTCGGCCGGGCGCAAGCCGCAGCTCGCGGCGGTGGGGACGTCGTTCAAGCGCTGGGCCGAGCACCTGGTGAGCAGCGCGCACGACACCGTGCGCACCCAGGAGACGGCGCTGTGGCAGGAGATCCTGGAGACCCCGGACACGCTGCTGAGCGAGCGGCCGCTGGACCCGACACAGGACGTGATGGGCACCATCCGGTTCATCGAGCAGGAGCTGCCGACCGAGGTCACCGCCCCGCTGCTGACCACGGTGCCCAGTGCCTTCAACGCCGGCGTCAACGACGTCCTGCTGACCGCGCTGGCCCTGGCCGTCGCGGACTGGCGGCGGCGCAGGTCCGGCGACGACGACACGGCGGTGCTGGTGGACCTGGAGGGACACGGCCGGGAGGAGTTCGTCAAGGACGTCGACCTGTCCCGCACGGCCGGCTGGTTCACCAGCATCTTCCCGGTGCGCCTGGACCCGGGACCGCTGGACTGGCAGGACCTGTGGTCCGGCGGGGAGACGGCCGGGGAGGTGCTCAAGCAGGTCAAGGAGCAGTTGCGCGGGCTGCCCGACAAGGGCCTGGGCTTCGGCATGCTGCGGCACCTGAACCTGGAGACCGCCGCGCTGTTCTCCGACGCCCTGCCCCGGCAGATCGGCTTCAACTACCTGGGCCGGATCGAGGCCGGGTCGCTGGAGCCGGCGGACTGGTCGCCGGCCCCGGAGGACGTCCCGGTCCTTCAGGACGACAACGCGCCGGCGGCCCACAGCCTGGAGCTGAACGCGATCACCCGGGAGCACGCCGACGGCATGCGGCTGGTCGCGGGCTGGGCCTGGCCGGAGATGCTGTTCGACGAGGCGGACATCCGCGACCTCAGCGAGACGTGGGCGCGGGTGCTCGGGGCGCTGATCGCGCACGTCGAGCAGGGCGGCGCCGGCGGCGCCACGCCGTCCGACGTCACCCTGGTGTCGATGACGCAGGAGCAGATCGACGCGCTGTCGGACGAGTTCGACGACGACGAGCTGGACGAAGAGCGGAGCAGCTGACCGTGCAGAGAACCAAACGGTCCCGGGTGGCGCAGATCGAGGACATCCTGCCGCTGTCGCCCCTCCAGGAAGGGCTGTTGTTCCACGCGACGTTCGACGGCGCCGACGACGACCCCTACCTGGTGCAGACCGCGCACCGGCTCGACGGCCCGCTGGACGCGGCCGCACTGCGGGGCGCGGCCGAGGCCCTGGTGCAGCGGCACGCGGTGCTGCGCGCCGGGTTCCGCCAGTCCGAGGACCGGGCGCCGCTGCAGATCGTGCGGCGCCAGGTCCGGGTGCCCTGGACCGAGGTCGACCTGACCGGCACGCCCGAGGACGCGCGGGAGGAGGCGTTCGGGCGGTTCACCGACGAGGACCGGGCGCGCGGGTTCGACATGGCCCGACCGCCGCTGATCCGGTTCACGCTGGTCGCGATGGGGCCCAAGGACCACCGGCTGGTGGTGACCAACCACCACATCCTGCTGGACGGATGGTCGTTGCCGCTGGTCACCGGCGAGTTGTTCACGCTGTACGAACTGCTGGCGACCGGCGGCGACCCCGGCGGCCTGCCGGAGGTGACGCCGTACCGCGACTACCTGGCGTGGCTGGCCCGGCAGGACCGCCGGGCGGCCGGGGACGCCTGGCGGGCGGCGCTGGACGGGGTGACCGGGCCGACGCTGCTGGCCGCGGACGCCGTCGGCGGGGCGGCGGCCCCTGCGGTCGGCCACATGACGACGCTGCCGGAGGAGTTGACGGGCCGGCTGACCGCGCTGGCCCGCGGCCGGGGCTGGACGATGAACACCCTGGTGCAGGGTGCCTGGGGCCTGCTGCTGTCCGCGCTGACCGGGCGGGAGGACGTCGTGTTCGGCACGACGGTCTCCGGCCGGCCGCCGGAGCTGCCGGGTGTGGAGACCATGGTGGGGTTGTTCATCAACACCCTGCCGGTGCGGGTCGGGGTCGATCCGGCCGAGCCCCTGAGCGCCTACTTCACCCGGCTCCAGGACGAGCAGACCGCGCTGATGGACCACCAGTTCCTCGGTCTGACCGACATCCAGCGGCAGTCCGGCCTCGGCACGCTGTTCGACACCCTGGTGCTGTTCGAGAACTTCCCCGTCGAGGCGTCGGTCCTGGACGCCGCCGTGGCCGGGGTGCGGGTTTCGGGCGCCGGCGCCCGGGACGCCACGCACTACCCGCTGACGCTCGCCGCGACGTCCGCCGACACCCTGCTGATGCGGCTGTCGTACCGGCCCGACCTGTTCGACGCCGGCACGGTCGCCGGGCTCGCGGACCGGCTGGTGCGGATCTTCACGGCGGTCGCCGAGGATCCCGCCCGGCGGGTCGGCGCGGTGGACCTGCTGGACCCCGCCGAGCGTGACCGGGTGCTGGTGGAGTGGAACGACACCGCACGCGTGGTCGCACCGGCGACGCTGCCGCAGTTGTTCGAGGCGTGGGCAGCGCGGGCGCCGGAGCGCACCGCCGTGGTGTTCGAGGGCGAACGCCTGTCGTACGGCGAGCTCAACACGCGTGCGAACCGGCTGGCCCGGTTGCTGGGCGGGCGCGGTGCGGGCCCCGAGCGGTTCGTGGCCCTGGCGGTGCCGCGTTCGGCGGAACTGGTCGTCGCGCTGCTGGCGGTGCTGAAGTCGGGGGCGGCGTACATTCCGGTGGATCCGGACTACCCGGCCGAGCGGATCGAGTACATCCTCGAGCAGTCCCAACCGGCCCTGCTCCTCACCACCACGGCCGCCGCGACCGGTCTGCCGGCCGGGCAGACCGTGGAGACCCTGGTGCTGGACGCCCCGGACGCCCTCGCCGCGCAGGCCGCGTACCCCGGCGGCGACGTGACGGACACCGAACGCACCACGCCGCTGTCCACCGCACACCCCGCATACGTCATCTTCACCTCCGGTTCCACCGGCCGCCCCAAGGGCGTGGCCGTCCCCCACGAGGGCATCGTCAACCGGCTGGCGTGGATGCAGGCCGAGTACGGACTGACCGAGCACGACCGGGTGCTCCAGAAGACCCCCTCCGGCTTCGACGTGTCGGTGTGGGAGTTCTTCTGGACCCTCACCGAAGGCGCCACCCTCGTCGTCGCCCGCCCCGGCGGCCACCAGGACCCCGCCTACCTCGCCACCCTGATCCACGACGAACGGGTGACCACCGCCCACTTCGTCCCGTCGATGCTCCACGCCTTCCTCCAGGAACCGGCCGCCGCCCACTGCACCGGACTGCGCCGCGTCATCTCCAGCGGCGAAGCACTCCCCGGCGACCTGCGCACCCGATTCCTCACCCTCCTCGACGCCGAACTGCACAACCTTTACGGGCCCACCGAGGCATCCGTCGACGTCACGCATTGGCCCTGCTCGCCGGACGACCCGGCCGGCCCGGTGCCCATCGGCCGCCCGGTGTGGAACACCCGGACGTACGTCCTGGACGCCGCGCTGCGACCGGTCCCGCCCGGCACGAACGGCGAACTGCACCTCGCGGGCGTGCAGTTGGCCCGCGGCTACCTGCACCGGCCGGGGCTGACCGCCGAGCGGTTCGTCGCCGATCCCTACGGGCCGCCCGGGTCCCGGATGTACCGCACCGGCGACATCGCCCGCTGGACCGCCGACGGCACGCTGGAGTACGTCGGCCGCGCCGACGACCAGGTCAAGATCCGCGGCCTGCGCATCGAACTCGGCGAGATCGAGGCGGTGCTCGCGACGTGCGAGGACGTCGCCGCGGCCACGGTGATCGCCCGCGAGGACACCCCCGGCGACCAGCGCCTCGCCGCTTACGTCGTCCCCGCCGCCGGCGCCTGCCCGGACGGTACGGAACTGCGCCGGCACCTCGCGCGGTCGCTGCCCGACTACATGGTCCCCGCCGCCTTCGTCACGCTCGACGCCCTGCCGCTGACGGCGAACGGCAAGCTCGACCGGCGGGCGCTGCCGGTCCCGGAGTTCTCCGGCGGCTCCGGGGGCCGCGCGGCTGCGCGCACCCCGCACGAGGAGATCCTCTGCGCGCTGTTCGCCGACATCCTCGGCGTGGTCCGGGTGGGCGCGGGCGACAGCTTCTTCGAGCTGGGCGGCCACTCGCTGCTGGCCACCCGGCTGGTCTCCCGGGTGCGTTCCGCGCTGGGTGTGGAACTGTCCATCCGGGCGCTGTTCGAAAACCCGACGCCCGCCCGGCTCGCCGAGCGGCTGTCCGGCGCCGACCGCGCCGTCGAAGGCGTCCGGCCCGTGGCGCGGCCCGACGTCGTCCCGCTGTCGTACGCGCAGCGCCGGCTGTGGTTCATCAACCGGATGGACACGGCCGGTCCGGCGTACAACCTGCCGTTCGCGCTGCGCCTGTCGGGCGGCGTGGACGCGGTGGCGCTGGAGTCGGCGGTGCGGGACGTCGCCGAGCGGCACGAGAGCCTGCGGACGGTCTTCCCCGAGGTCGACGGGGTTCCGCGGCAGGCGGTGCGGGCGGCGTCCGGGGTCGTCATGGCCCGGACCGGCCTCACCGGGGCCGAACTGCCCGGCGCGCTGGCCGCGGAGGCCGGCCGCGGGTTCGACCTGAGCAGCGACCTGCCGGTCCGCGCCCATCTGTTCCTCCTTGCCGGTGAGCAGAGCGTGCTGCTGCTGACCCTGCACCACATCGCGGCCGACGGCTGGTCGCTGGCGCCGCTGGCCCGCGACCTGTCCACCGCGTACGCGGCCCGGACCGGCGGCGGGGTGCCGGACTGGTCCCCGCTGCCCGTCCAGTACGCCGACTACACCCTCTGGCAGCAGCGGACGCTGGGGGCGCAGGACGATCCCGACAGCGCGCTGTCCCGGCAACTGGCGTACTGGACCGACCAGTTGGCCGAGCTGCCCGAGGAGCTCGCCCTCCCCGCCGACCGCACCCGCCCCGCCCGGGCGTCCGGCCGCGGCGGCGCCGTCCGCTTCGGCATCGGCCCCGGGCTCCAGGCCGGCCTGACCGACCTGGCCCGCGGCAACGGCGCCACGTTGTTCATGGTGGTCCAGTCCGCCCTGGCGGCCCTGCTCACGCGTCTGGGTGCGGGAACGGACATTCCGCTGGGCACTCCGGTCGCGGGGCGCACCGACGAGGCGCTCGACGACCTCGTCGGGTTCTTCGTCAACACCCTCGTGCTGCGCACCGACACCTCCGGCGACCCCACGTTCCAGCAGCTCCTGCACCGCACGCGCGACACCGACCTGGCCGCGTACACGCACCAGGACGTGCCCTTCGAACGCCTCGTCGAGGTGCTCAACCCCGAGCGCTCCACCGCACGCCACCCGCTCTTCCAGGTCATGCTCGCCCTCCAGAACAACGCATCGGGAACGCTGGACCTGCCGGGTCTGACGGCCGCACCCGAGCCCGTGGAGACCGGCGGCGACGTCTACGACCTGTCCGTGGAACTGGTGGACGGCTACGACGAGTCGGGCGCGCCGACCGGGATCAGCGGTGCGCTGTCCTACAGCCGCGACCTGTTCGACGAGCAGACGGCGCGGACGCTGGCGGCCCGGCTGACCCGGGTCCTGGAGGCCGTCGTCGCCGACCCGGCCCGCCCGCTCAGCCGCCTCGACATCCTCGACGCGGACGAGCGCGACCGGATCGTGAACCGCTGGAACGGGGCCGCCCGCACCGTGCCCGTGGCCACGTTCCCCGCGCTCTTCGAGGCACAGGTCGCCCGCACCCCCGGCAACACCGCCCTGGTGTACGGGCGGACGTCGGTGTCCTACGCCGAACTCAACGGCCGTGCCAACCGGCTGGCCCGGTACCTCATCGCGCGCGGCGTCGGCCCCGAGCGGACGGTGGCGCTGGCGCTGCCCCGCTCGGTGGACCTGGTCACCGCGCTGCTGGCGGTGCTGAAGGCCGGCGCGGCGTTCCTGCCGGTCGCACCGGACCACCCGGCCGAGCGGATCGCGTTCGTGCTCCAGCAGGCCCGGCCCGCACTGCTGATCACCACGGCCGGGTTCCGGCCGGACCTGCCGGCCGGCGTGGAGCCCGAGCGCCTGGTCCTGGACGACGCCCGGTTCGCGGACCTGGCCGGGCACGACGTGACCGACGCCGAGCGCACCGCGCCGCTGGCCGTGGACCACCCGGCCTACGTCATTCACACCTCCGGCTCCACCGGTACGCCGAAGGGCGTCGTCGTCACCCACCGCGGTCTGGCGGGCTTCGTCGTGACGCACGTGGAGCGGATGGGCATCGACGAGGCCAGCCGCGTGATGCAGTGGGTCTCGGTGCACTTCGACCCGTCGGTGGGCGACGTCGCCATGACCCTGAGCGCGGGGGCGTGCCTGGTGCTGTCCGCCGGGCCCCGGCAGCTGGTCGGCGAGGAACTGGCCGCAGTGATCGCCGAGGCGGGTTGCACCCACCTCTCGCTGTCCACCACGGTCCTGGCCACACTGCCGGACCCCGACACCTCGGGGCTGCGGACCGTGGTGGTCGGCGGCGAGGCCCTGCCGGCCGACCTGGTGGCGCGCTGGGCGCCCGGCCGCCGGATGATCAACGCCTACGGGCCGACGGAGGCCACCGTGGCCGCGACGACCAGCGACCCGCTGGTGCCCGCGCCGACCGCCCCGCCGATCGGCCGCCCGGTGTGCAACACGCAGGTGTACGTGCTGGACGAGGCGCTGGGCCCGGTGCCGCCGCGCGTCCCCGGCGAGCTGTACATCGCCGGCGACGGCCTGGCACGCGGCTACCTGGACCGGCCGGGACCGACCGCGGAACGCTTCGTCGCCAACCCGTTCGGCCCCGCCGGGTCCCGCCTGTACCGCACCGGCGACCTGGTGGCCTGGCGGGCCGACGGCACGCTGGAATTCCTCACCCGCACCGACGACCAGGTCAAGATCCGCGGCTTCCGCGTCGAACCCGGCGAGATCGAGGCCGTGCTGGCCGCCCACCCCGCGGTCGGCCGGGTCGCCGTCGTCGCCCGCGACGACCCGCACGGCCACCGCCGGCTCGTGGCGTACGTGGTCGCGGCGGACGGGGCCGGCGAGGCGGCCGCCCCGGCGGCACTGCGCGGGTACGCGGCCGAGACGCTGCCGCGCCACATGGTGCCGGCCGCCGTCGTCCTGCTGGACGCGATGCCGCTGACGTCGAACGGCAAGCTGGACCGCAAGGCACTGCCGGAGCCGGACCTCACCGCCTCGCCGGTCCGCCGTGCGCCGCGCGACGGCCGCGAGGAGGTGCTGTGCGGGCTGTTCGCCGAGGTGCTGGGCCTGCCCGAGGTCGGCATCGACGACAACTTCTTCGACATCGGCGGGCATTCGCTGCTCGTGGTCGACCTGGCGGCCCGCGTCCGGGCGGCGACCGGCGCCGCGGTGACCATCCGCACCCTGTTCGACGCGCCGACGGTCGCCGGCCTCGCCGCGCGGCTGGAGCGCGGCGGCGACGACGGCGAGTCGCTCGACGTCCTGCTGCCCATCCGGTCGGCCGGTGAGCGGCCGCCGCTGTTCTGCGTCCACCCCGGCATGGGCATCGGCTGGCCCTTCTCCGGGCTGCTGCGGGCCGTCGAGGCGGACCGGCCGCTGTACGCCGTCCAGGCCCGCGGCCTGCTGGACACCGACGACCTGCCCGGCACCGCCGAGGAGCTGGTGGACGACTACGTGGACCGGATCAGGTCCGTGCAGCCGCAGGGCCCCTACCACCTGCTGGGCTGGTCGTTCGGCGGCGCCGTCGCCCAGGCGATGGCCGCCAGGCTCCAGGCCCAGGGCGACCGGGTCGCGCTGCTGTGCCTGCTCGACTCCTATCCGCTGGACGTCAACCCGGCCGCGGAGAAACCCGACTGGCAGCAGTTCCTGACCGAACTGCTGGAGACGGCCGGCGGCGTGCCCGCCGCACCGGACGGGCGGGCCGCACCGCCGCTCGACGCGGCCGACGTGACGGAGGCGCTGCGCGCCGCCCGGTCGCCGCTGGCGGCGCTGGACGCCGGGCAGCTGGAGAACGTCTACGCGGTCTACCGCAACCTGATCCGGATCAGCGAGGACTTCACCCCCGGCCGGTACGAGGGCGACCTGCTCCTCCTGCGCGCCGCGACCTCGCCCGTCGACATCGACCCGCTGTCGTGGCAGCGCTTCGTCGGCGGTCGGGTCGAGGTCCACGACATCGCCTGCCGGCACGGCGAGATGACGCAGCCGCACGCGGTGGACCTGATCGGGCCGGTACTGCGCACCAAGTTGAGGAGCGAGACCCGGTGATCCCGGAGACAACCGAGGAGACGACCATGTCCGACCCCGCGCCCGTCCCGGCCGCGGCGGAGGTCCGGCTGCCGCTGACCGCCGCGCAGGCCGGCATGTGGTACGCGCAGCGCATGTCGCCGGACAGCACCATCTACAACGGCGGCCAGTACCTGGAGATCCATGGGCCGGTCGACGAGGCGCTGTTCGAGGCCGCGCTGCGCCGGGTGGTCCGGGAGACCGACGCGCTGCGCACCCGGTTCGCCGAGGACGCCGACGGGCCGTGGCAGATCGTGGACGCCGATCCGCACTGGTCGCCGCGGCTGGTCGACCTCAGTGCCGAGGCCGACCCGCAGGCGGCCGCGGAGTCCTGGATGTGGCAGGACCTGGCCCGGCCGGTGGACCTCGGCGCGGGGCCGCTGTTCCTGTTCGCGCTGATCAGGGTCGCTGCCGAGCGGTACTTGTGGTACCTGCGGTGCCACCACATCGCGCTGGACGGCTTCAGCAGCGCGCTGGTCGGCCAGCGGGTGGCGGAGGTCTACTCGGCGCTGGCCGCCGGGACGCCCGTGCCGCCCGCCCCGTTCGGTCCGCTGGCCGCACTGGTGGCGGAGGACACCGGGTACCGGGCCTCCGAGCGCTTCACCGCCGACGGGGCGTACTGGCGCGAGCACCTGGCCGACCGCCCCGAGCCGGTGGGCCTGTCCGCCGGGCAGCCGTTCATGCCCCGGCGGCTCGTGCGCCGCAGCGCGCGACTGGAGCCGGAGACCGTCAAGGCCCTGCGCGCGGCGGCCGACGAGGCCGGCGTGGCGTGGCCGCCGGTCGTCACGGCCGTGTTCGCCGCCTACCTCCAGCGCCTCACCGGCGGCGCCGAGGCGATCGTGGGCCTGCCGGTCACCACCCGGATCGGCCGGATCGCGCGGTCGACGCCGGGGATGGTGTCGAACATGCTGCCGCTGCGGCTGTCCGTGCGGCCCGACATGAGCCTGCGCGACCTGCTGCTGCACGCCGCCGCCGCGATGCGCCGCACGATGCGCCACCAGCGCTACCGGTACGAGGACGTCCGGCGCGAGCTGGGGCTGCTGGGCGACGACCAGCGGCTGGTCGGCCCGCACGTCAACATCATGATGTTCGGTGACGCGCTGCGCTTCGCCGGGCACCGCAGCACCGCGCACACCCTCAACCTGGGCCCGGTCGACGACCTGAGCGTCGTCGTCCACGGCCAGAGCGACGACGGGAGCCTCGGCGTCGACTTCGAGGCCAACCCGGGCCTCTACACCGAGGACGAACTCGCCGCGCACCAGGAGCGGTTCCTCGGCTTCATGGACGCCCTGGTGCGCGGCGGCACCGACGGGCCGGTGGGCCGGGCCGAGCTGATGCTCCCGGTCGAGATCCGCCGTGCGCTCCTCGAGTGGAACGGCGAGGTCCCCGCCGCCGCGACCCGCACCGTGCCGGAGCTGTTCGAGGCGCAGGTGCGGCGTTCGCCGGACCGGACCGCGGCGGTCTTCGGCACCGACACCCTCTCGTACGGCGAACTCAACGCCCGGGCCAACCGGTTGGCCCACTGGCTGATCGAAAAGGGCGCGGGCCCCGAGCAGTACGTCGCCCTCGTCCTGCCCCGCTCCCTGGACCTGGTCGTCGCCGTCCTCGCGGTCCTGAAGTCCGGGGCCGCGTACGTCCCCGTCGACTCCGGCCACCCCGCCGACCGCATCGCCATGATCCTCCAGGACACCGCCCCCGTCCTCACCCTCGACCGGGCCGGCTGGCCCACCGACCTCGCCGGCCGCCCCGACACCGACCCCACCGACGCCGACCGCACCGCGCCCCTCACCCCGGCCGGCACCGCCTACGTCATCTTCACCTCCGGCTCCACCGGACGTCCCAAGGGCGTGCTGGTCCCGCACCGGAACGTCGCCCGCCTCTTCAGCACCACCGACCACTGGTTCCACTTCGGGCCCGATGACGTGTGGACGCTGTTCCACTCCTTCGCCTTCGACTTCTCGGTGTGGGAACTGTGGGGCGCGCTGCTGCACGGCGGGCGCCTGGTCGTCGTGCCGTTCGACACCAGCCGCTCCCCGGCGCAGTTGCTGGCCCTGCTGGTCCGCGAGAAGGTCACGGTGCTCAACCAGACCCCCTCCGCGTTCTACCAGCTCATCGAGGCCGACCACGAGCAGCCCGAGCTCGGCCGGCAACTGGCCCTGCGCCACGTCGTCTTCGGCGGCGAAGCACTCGACCTGCGACGACTCGACGCCTGGTACGCCCGCCACGACGACACCGGCCCGGTGCTGGTGAACATGTACGGCATCACCGAGACCACCGTGCACGTCAGCCACGCGCCCCTCAGCCGCGCCGTCACCCGTGACGCGGTCGCGAGCAGCATCGGGCGGACCATCCCCGACCTGCGCGGCTACGTCCTCGACAACGCCCTGCGCCTGGTCCCGCCCGGCAGCGCCGGTGAACTCTACGTCGCCGGCAACGGCCTGGCCCGCGGCTACCTCAACCGCCCCGGCCTGACGGCCCACCGCTTCACCGCCGACCCCTTCGGCGCCCCGGGCAGCCGCATGTACCGCACCGGCGACGTGGTCCGGTGGACCGCGGACGGCGCCCTCGAATTCATCGGGCGCGCGGACGACCAGGTCAAGATCCGCGGCTTCCGCATCGAACTCGGCGAGATCGAGAACACCCTGCTGACCCACGACGCCGTCGCCCAGGCCACCGTCGCCGCCCGCGAGGACACCCCGGGCGACCAGCGCCTCGTCGCCTACGTCGTGCCCGCGTCCGCCGCCGCCGCGCCGGACACCGCGGACCTGCGCGCCCACCTCGCCCGGTCGCTGCCGGACTACATGGTCCCCGCGGCCTTCGTCACCCTCGACCGGCTCCCGCTGACCGTCAACGGCAAGCTCGACACCAAGGCCCTCCCGGCCCCGCAGGCCCCCGCCACCCCGGCCGGCAGCCGCGCCCCCCGCACGCCCCAGGAGGAAATCCTGTGCAAGCTCTTCGCCGAAGTGCTGGGCGCCAAGCGGGTCTCCAGCGATGACAACTTCTTCGACCTGGGCGGGCACTCGCTGCTCGCGACCCGGCTGCTGACGCGCATCCGGGAGACGTTCGGCGTCGAGCTGAGCATCCGCAGCCTGTTCGGGGCGCCGACGCCGGCCGCGCTGGCCGGGCACCTGCTCGACGACACCGAGTGCGGCGGCGCGCTCGACGTGCTGCTGCCGCTCAAGCCGTTCGGTACACGGACACCGGTCTTCTGCGTGCACCCGGCCGGCGGGATGAGCTGGTGCTACTCGGGACTGATCCGGCACCTGGGCCAGGACTACCCGGTGTACGGACTCCAGGCGCGCGGCCTGGACAAGCAGGAGGAGATCCCGGAGACCATCGGGCAGATGGCCGCCGACTACGTGGAGCAGATCCGCGCGGTGCAGCCGTCCGGCCCGTACCGGCTGGTGGGCTACTCGGCGGGCGGGGTGATCGCCCACGCGATGGCCACCCGGCTCCAGGACTGCGGGGAGCGGGTCGACCTGCTCGGCATCCTGGACACCTATCCCGGCCAGCGGATGCCCCCGATGACCGAGCAGGACGTCCTGGCCGACCTGCTCAACTGGGTCGGCTACGACCGCCGTTACCTCGGCAAGGCGCCGCTGACGCACACGAAGGTCACCGAGATCCTCAAGAAGCTCGGCAGTGCCATGGCCATGCTGGAGGAACGGCACATCACGGCCATCAGCCGGATCTACGCCAACAACGCGGAGATGTTCAACACCTACGCCCCCGACCGTTTCGCGGGCGACATCCTGCTGGTGGTGGCCACCCTCGACAAGATCGACATCTCCCCGAAGCCGGACACCTGGCGCCCCTACGTCGGCGGCCGGATCGAGACGCGGGAGGTCGACCGCAAGCACACGGACCTGATGAAGCCGGGTCCGCTCGCCGAGATCGGCCGGATCCTGGCGGAGAAACTGCGGGAACTCGACGCGGACGCGGACGCGGCCCCGGACGCAGCCCCAGAAACAAAAGCAGCCCCAGAAGCAGCAGCAGAGAAGAGTGCCTCATGAACGGGAACGGGACAGTGGACGAGGGCCTCGCGCGGTGCCCGGTGGGGCACTCGGCCGCTGATCCGGCGGACTCCGAGCCCCAGGCGGAGTTCTTCGAGTGGCTGCGGCACATGCGGGACAACGAGCCGGTCAGCTTCGACCCGTCGAACGGCAGCTGGTCGGTGTTCGGGCGCGAGGAGATCGTGCACGTGCTGTCGAACCCGAACGTGTTCGTCAGCGACCTGTCCTCGATCACGCCGCCGCACCCGGACTACGACGTGTTCTTCAAGGGCAACATCGCGGCCATGGACGAGCCGCGGCACCGGCAGTTCCGCCAGCTGGTCAACAAGGTCTTCAGCGCCCGGTACATCGCGGGCATGGAGGAGCGGGTGACCCGGGTCGCCGCCGAACTGGTCGACGCCGTCGCCGGCCAGGAGCGGTTCGACTTCGCCGAGGCGATCGCCTTCCCGCTCCCGGCCACGGTGATCGCGGCCATCCTCGGCGCCGAGCAGTCGGACCTGAAGTTGTTCGCCCAGTGGGCCGAACTGCTGCACACCGGTGGCGCCAGCGTGGAGGGCCTGAACAACGCGGCGAAGAACATGCGTTCGATGAACACCTACATCTTCGGCCAGATCCGCAAGCGGCGGGCCGATCCGCAGGACGACGTCATCAGCCTGCTGATCGCCGCCGAGGTGGAGGGACGCCGGCTGGCCGACGACGAGATCGTGGGCTTCGTCGGCCTGATGCTGATCGCCGGCATCACCACCACGGCGGCGCTGATCGGCAACATCGTGCTGAGCTTCGACCGCCGCCCCGAGGAGTGGGCCCGGCTGCGGGCCGACCGCACGCTGGTGACGCAGGCCGTCGAGGAGATCATGCGGGTGCGCCCGTCGTTCAGCAGCTTCATCCGGATGACCGGCGAGGACACGGAGCTGGGCGGCCAGTTCATCCCGGCCGGGTCGTTCATGAAGGTCTGGATCTCGGCGGCCAACCGGGACGAGACGTACTTCCCCGACCCCGAGCACTTCGACATCGACCGCACGCCGAACCGGCACATCGGCTTCGGCCAGGGCATCCACTTCTGCATCGGCGCCCCGCTGGCGCGGCTGGAGGCGCGGATCGTGTTCGACCTGCTGCTCGACCGGTACGCCCGGCTGACGGTCGACCGCGACCGGCCGGTCACCTTCCTGGACACCAGCGACATGATCGGCGCCTCGAAGCTGCCGGTCGTCGCGGTACCCGCCCGCTGAGGGCTCACCCGGCCGGTTCTGGCAGGACCATGCAACGCCCCTGGGCCGCGCCGCCGGCCGCCGCGATGCTGACCCCTGGCGGCCGGGTCGTGCCGCACACCGACCGATGAGTGATGGAGGGCAGCGGGTCTGTGAACGAGGAAGCGGGACAGGGCGTCCGGCCACCCGGCGCAACTCCCCATCTGCTGATAGAGAGCCAGGGACCCGGGGCCGGGGGCGCCGACGCCGGATTCCTGCGCGACGCCCGCGACCTGGCCCGGCTCGGGCACCGGGTGCAGCTGCTGCTGATCCAGGAGGGCGTCGGCGCCGCGGTGGGCGCGGCACCGTGGAGTGCCCGGGAGGCCGCGGCGGCCGGGGCGGAGGTCCTGGTGGACGACTTCTCGCTCACCCAGCGCGGGCTGTGCGCCGCTCAACTGCTGCCGACGGCACGGATCGTGGACATGGCCGAGGTCTCCGCGCGTCTGCTGGAGCCGGACGTGAGGGTGGTGTGGCACTGACATGCCGACACGGGTTCCGCAGACCGACGTGCTGCTGACGGTGATGGGCGCGCCGCACGAGAGCGACCTGATCACCAGTGTGCTCCGGCTGTCCCAGGCGCTGCTGGAGAGCGGGGCGACCGTACAGGTCTGGGCGTGCGGGTACGCCACCATGCTCACGCAACAGGGCCTCGGCGACAGCAAGCCGCGCAACCTGGCGGCGTGGTCCACTGCGTACCCGTCGATGGCGGCGGTCGTGCAGGACATGCTGGCGGCCTTCCCCGGCCGGCTGCACTGGTTCGCCTGCCGGTTCTGCAGTGACGACCGCGGGGCCGTCGCGCACATCGAGCAGGTCCCGACCCGGGCGCCGGCGAAGTTCGCCGAACACGTGGCGGCGGCCGGCAAGACGCTCTACCTGGGGGTGATGTGATGACGGCGGCCGAGTCCACCCGCGCCCTGGCGATCGTCGAACGCGCCTACCGGGGCACCGTGGAGACGCAGTTCTCCGACGCGCTCTACTGCGCCTTCCTCTTCCACCGCCACCTCGGCGGTCTGGACGTGCTGCTGCGCGGCCCGGCCGTCGGGTACGCGGCCCGCGCCGCCCGAACGCCCCCGCTGCGACTGGGCGGGACGACCTTCAGCACCGGTACCGAGCCCGGGCAGGGCCTGAGCGTGCTGCTGGAGTCCGGGGTCGGGGTGTGGGCGGAGGAGCCGGACCTGCTGGCGTACGGGCTGGCCGGTGAGGACAGCCTGCTGCCCGGCGTGCGGAGCGTGCCGGGCGGATCGATGGCCGCCCGGTGGTCCGGCTACCGCGCGGTGTTCTTCCTGTGAGCCGCCGGACGTGAGCGTGGCGCCCCGGGCACCGGCCCGGGGCCACCGGGACCGCTCGGCGGGTCCCCGGATACGGCCCGGGCGGCGGGCGCCGATCGCGCCGGGCGTCTTCTACCGATGAGGAGTGGGTCTGCTGTGAGCGCGATGGGCATCGCGGTGCCCGATCAGGTGCGTGGTCCGGTCATCACCGGGTGGTCGGCGGTCTCGCCGTACGGGATCGGGCGGGACGCCTTCGTCCAAGGGGTGAGCAGCGGGCGCGCCACCGTCTCGGTACTGGACACCGACAAGTGGCCGGGCCCCGACGAACTCGCCTGCCTGGTACCGGACTTCGACGTCCGCGAGGTGCTGGGCAAGAAGGGGACCCGGTCGATGGACCGGGTCACCGGCCTGGCCGTCACGGCCGTACGCGAACTGCTGCGGGACGAGACGCGGCAGCGGGACCCGTTCGCCGACGAGGAGGTGGCGGCGCTGGTCCTGGGCACCACCACCGGCAGCGCCCAGTCCATGATGGACCTCACCCGCGACACCTGGATCAACGAGGCGCCGTTCCACGTCGACCCCGGGCGGTTCCCCAACACGGTGATGAACTGTGCGGCGGGGCAGTGTGCGATCTGGTACGGCCTCAAGGGCCCCAACACCACCGTGGCCGGCGGCCGCGCCTCCGGCCTGCTCGCCCTCAACTACGCCCGCCGCCTGCTCACCGCCGGACGCGCCCACACCATCCTGTGCGGCGCCGCCGAGGAATACTCCCCCGCCCGATCCTGGCTCGAACGACACACCCGACACCCCGACGAAAACGCCACCGTCCTGGGAGAAGGCTGCGCCGTCCTACGACTCCAACCCCCCGGCACCCACCCCCACCCACTCGCCGAACTCCTGTGCATCACCACCGCCATCACCCACCCCCACCACATCACCACCACCCTCGCCCACACCATCAAACGCGCCCTCCACCAAACACGCCTCAACCCCCACGACATCTGGGCCGTCTCCCCCTCCACACCACCAGGCACCACCGCCGACCACGAACGCAACGCCCTCGACCTCATCTTCACCGACCACACACCCCACCACATCCCCGCACCCGGCCCCATCGGCGACACCGCAGCCGCCACCGCCACCTTCCAGATCACCACCCTCCTCAGCCACCACCAACAACACCCCCAACCCCCCAACCGCATCGCCCTCATCACCGCCATCGACCGCGACGGCGTCCTCGCCACCGCCCTCCTACGCCTCCTGTGAACCGCGGTGGCAGGTTCCGGTCAGCCGCCGATGTGCCGGCCGGTCCTGCTGCCACGGTGTCACGGTGCCACCAGCCATGAGACAGGAACGGGAAGCCTCAATGTCGAACCGGGAAGAATGGGATGCCATCGTCGTCGGCTCCGGACTCGGCGGACTGGTCTGCGCGGCTTATCTGGCCGTCGGCGGCCACCGGGTCCTGGTCCTGGAGCAGCACGACGTCGCCGGCGGGAACAGCCACGTGTTCCGCCGCCGCCGCAAGTACGAATTCGACGTCGGGGTGCATTACCTCGGCGACTGCGGCCCTGACGGCATCCTGCCGGCGATCTTCGCGGGACTCGGCCTCGACAAGCGGGTGCAGTACCGGGAGATGGACCAGGGCGGTTTCGACCGGATCGTCGTCCCGGGCGTCACGATGGACATGCCGGCCGGCTGGCCCGCCTACCGGCAGCGGCTCAAGGAGGCGCTGCCGGCCGACGGGCCCGGCATCGACCTGTTCCTGGACGTCGTCTCCGGCCTCGGCGAGGAGATGCGCCAGGCACTGCTGTCGCCGCACGACCTGACCATCACCGAACTCGTCGCCCGCACCCCGGTCACCGTGCAGTGGGGACGCCGCACCCTGACCGAGCTGTTCGACCACTGCGGCCTGTCGGTCCCGGCCAGGACCGTGCTCGCGGCCCAGTCGCCCAACTACGGGATGGGCCCGGACCAGGCGAGCGTCGCCATGCACGCCACGGTCACCGACCACTACGTGCGCGGCGCCTACTACCCCGAGGGCGGCGGCCAGATGCTGGCGGCGGCCCTGGTGGAGACGCTCGAGGCGCACGGCGGTGAACTGCGCACCCGCTGCACGGTGGAGCGCATCCTGGTCGAGGACGGCAAGGCGACCGGCGTCGGTCTGCGGGACGGCAGTGCGTTCAAGGCCCCGCTGGTGGTCTCCAACGCGGACTACCGACGCACCGTGCTCGACCTGGTCGGCCCCGAACACTTCTCGCGCCGCCTGGTCGCCAAGACCGCCGACGCGACGATGGGGCTGCCGTTCGCCACGCTGTACGTCGCGCTGGACACCGAACTGCCGCCGCGCCCGAACGCCAACCTGTGGTGGTACCGGGGCGACGACATCAACGCCTACTACGACCGGCTGGCCGGCAGCGGCCTGGACCCGGTGGACTTCCTGTTCATGTCCTTCGCGTCCCTCAAGGACCCGGGGTCGCGCACCGTCTGCCCGCCCGGGCACAGCAACTTCCAGATCATGACGATGTGCCCGTCCGGCTACGACCACTGGGGCGTGGCCGAGGGGCCGGCGTCCGGCGGGCGCTACCGCCGCCGGACCACGTACAAGGAGCAGAAGGCCCGGCTGACCGAGGCGATGCTGAGCGCCGCCGAGGAGGCCATCGGGCCGTTCCGCGACCACATCGTGCACTTGGAGGCGGCCACACCGCTGACCCACGAGCGCTACACCCTCTCCACCGGCGGCACCCCGTTCGGACTGGCGAACTGGGGTGGCGCGGGCAACCGCCCGGACACCCGCACCGCCGTCCAGGGGCTGCACGTGGTCGGCGCCAACACCCGCTACGGCAGCGGCATCACCGGAGTCGCCCTGGGCGGCATCTCCTGCGCCGCACAGATCCTCGGCCGCCGGCTGATGCACGAGGTGCACAGCGGGACCGTGCTGGGCGACCCCGACCTGCTGCCCGAGCGGACCGAGGACTGGGATCCGCTCGCCGTCTCCCGCGGCACCCTGCGCCGCACGGCCCGCGGTCTGGCCCGGATCGGCTGACCCGGTGCCCTCCCCTACTCCCGCGAGGCCCGCGCCGCGCGGACACCCGACGACAACCATGAGGTGGGTCATATGAACGACGTTGCCATCGAGGCAGAGGGGCTGCGCAAGCGCTACGGCGACCATCAGGCGCTGGCCGGCATCGACCTGTCGGTGCCGGCCGGGACCGTGATGGGCGTGCTGGGCCCCAACGGCGCGGGCAAGACCACGGCGGTCCGGATCCTGGCCACCCTGCTGGCGGCGGACGAGGGCCGGGCCGTGGTCGCCGGGTACGACGTCGCGAAGGACCCGCAGAAGGTCCGCCGGCAGATCGGCCTGGCCGGGCAGTACGCCGCCGTGGACGAACTGCTCACCGGCCGGGAGAACCTGGTCCTGATCGGCAAACTGCACCGTCTCGGCCGCAAGGGTGCCAAGGCGCGGGCCGAGGAGCTGCTGGAGCGGTTCGAACTGGTCGAGGCCGCCGACCGCGGGGTCAAGACGTACTCGGGCGGCATGCGGCGGCGGCTGGACCTGGCGGCCTGCCTGCTCGCGGAGCCGTCGGTGCTGTTCCTGGACGAGCCGACCACCGGACTCGACCTGACCAGCCGGATGACGCTGTGGAAGACCGTCCGCGAGCAGGTCACCGGCGGCGTCACCGTACTGCTGACCACGCAGTACCTGGAGGAGGCCGACCACCTCGCCGACCGGATCGCCGTGATCGACAAGGGCACGGTGATCGCCGAGGGCACGCCCGACGACCTGAAGGACAAGGTCGGCGGCGAGCGCCTGGAGGTGACGGTGGCGGTCCGCAGCGAACTGGCCGAGGCCGCGCGGGTGCTGAGCAAGGTCGCGGTGGGGGAACCCGTCGTCGCCGAGGAGGACCGGCGGATCTCCGCGACGATCGACTCGGGCATCGACACGATCGCCGACGCGGCCGTCGCGTTGCGGGAGGCCGGCATCGGTGTGGCCGACTTCGCGATCCGCCGGCCCTCGCTGGACGACGTGTTCCTGAGCCTCACCGGCCACGCCGGCACGCCGACCGAGGAGAAGGAGTCCGAGGCATGAGCGGTCTCGCGTACGACACCATGGCGCTGACCGGGCGCCACATGCGGCACATCGCCCGCGTCCCGGAGAAGCTGATCGGCGTGACGGTCGGCCCCATCGTGCTGGTCCTGGTCTTCGGCTACCTCTTCGGCAGCGCCATGCAGGTGCCGGGGGTGAACTACCGCGAGTACATCATGGCCGGCATCTTCACCCAGGTGATGTTCTCGGCGGTCGGCACCAGCGCCGCCGGGGTCTCCGGCGACCTGCACAACGGACTGGTGGACCGGTTCCGCTCGCTGCCGATGTCGCGCTTCGCGGTGCTGCTGGGCCGGACGGTCTCCGATCTGCTGATGACCTCGCTGAGCTGCGTCGTGATGGCGGTGGTCGGCGCGCTGATCGGCTGGCGCGCGCACAACGGCGTCCTCCAGGCCGCCGCGGGCTTCGCGCTGCTGCTGCTGCTCGGCTTCACCATGTGCTGGCTGGGCGCGCTGCTCGGCCTGGTGATCCGCAGCACCGAGGCGGTGAACTCGGTCGCGATGCTGCTGATGATGCCGTTCATCTTCCTGTCCAACGCGTTCGTGCCGCTCAACGGGCTGCCGCGGTGGCTCCAGGTGATCGCCGAGTGGAACCCGATCAGCTCCGTCGTCGCCTCCTGCCGCCACCTGTGGGCCAACCAGGGCCTGGTCACCGACAACGCGTTCCCGACGCAGCACCCGGTGCTCGTGTCCTGCGTGACCCTCGGGGTGGCGCTCATCGTCCTGGTACCGCTCACCGCCCGGGCCTACCAGCGGGCCGCGGCGCGTTAGCCACCGGCCCGGAAGGACCGTCGGCCGGGTGGCCCCCGTCAGGGTCCACCCGGCCGTTCGCGTTCCGGCCGGGACGTGCTCCCTCCCGGCGGGAGCCGCGGACGGTGGGCGGTGCGCTCGAACGGCGCACCGCCGCTCCTTCCGGCCCCACGGCGGGCCGCGTCCAGCGGTGCGGCAGGTTCCTGCAACTGCCCGCGAGGCGTCCCGAGGGCCCGTCTAGCGTGCATCGGACCGACACGGCCGCGACCGGGGACGAAGCCTCCGCGCGGCAGCCGTGGCTCCGGACAACGAAGCGGAAACGCAGGTCTATCCAGGATGATGAAAGCCGCCGAGTTCATCAGCGCGTCCCTCGTGCTCATCGTGTTCGTCACGGCCTTCGCCGCCGGTGCGCGCAGACTGCTGGGCGTGCGCACCAGCGTGCTGCGCACCCTGCTCACCGGCCTGGTGGGCATCGCCGGGCTGGCCGTCTTCAGCTCGGTGATGCAGCGGCCCGAGCAGCGCGGTGTGCTGACCGGGGTGCAGGTGGGCAGCGCGCTGGTGGTGGCGATGGGCTTCCTCGCCGTCTCGGAGGTGGTGGTCCCCAGCGGCTCGTGCCGGCCCGCCGCCTGGCTGCGGAGCGTGCGCTCCCGGCTCGACCGCGGCCGCCGCTACTCCCACATCAGCTCCATCATCGTCCGGCACGGACTGCGCCCGTACCTGCGCGGCCGCGGGCCCGGCGGGCGCGGCAGGAGCGGCGACCAGCTGGCGTACCCGCTGCGGCTGGCGCTGGAGGAGGCCGGGACGACGTTCGTGAAGCTCGGCCAGATGCTCTCCACCCGTGACGACCTGCTGCCGCCGGCGTTCGTCACCGAGTTGAGCCGGCTCCAGTCCCAGGTGCCGCCCGCGCCGTGGACCGAGGTCGAGGCGGTGCTGCGCGAGGCGTACGGCCGGCCGGTCGCCGAGGTGTTCGCGCAGTTCGACCCGGAGCCGCTGGCCGCCGCCTCGGTGGCGCAGGTCCACCTGGCCCGGTTGCACTGCGGCGAGCCGGTGGTGGTCAAGGTCCAACGCCCCGGCATCAGGCCGGTGGTGGAACGGGACCTGGAGGTGATCTGCCGGCTCGCCCGGATGCTGGAGGAGCGGACCCGGTGGGCCGCCGCGCTCGGCGTGGTCGAGCTGGCCGAGGCCTTCGCCGCTTCGGTGCACGAGGAACTCGACTTCCGGACCGAGGCCAGGAACCTGGCCGTCATCACCAGGGCGTGGGCCCGCCGCCCCCAGGATCCGGTGGTCCGGCTGCCGTCCGCCTACGAGGAGTTGTCCGGGGAGCGGGTCCTGGTGCTGGAGCGCCTGCCGGGCCGGCCCATCGGCGCGGCCTACGCGTCCCTGGACGACCTGGGGCTCGACCGTGCGGACCTCGCCGGGAGCCTGCTGGCGAACATGCTCCAGCAGATCATGGTCGACGGCACCTTCCACGCCGATCCCCACCCCGGCAACATCCTGCTGCTCGACGACGGCGGCATCGGCCTGGTGGACTTCGGCTCGGTCGGCCGGGTGGACGCCCGCCTGCAGTCCGGACTGCGGAGGTTCATCTCGGCGGTGCACCGCGGGAACGCCGCCGCGCTGTGCGACGCACTGCTCGAGGTGGTCGACCGCCCCGACGACCTGGACGAACACGGCCTGGAACGCTCCCTGGGACGGTTCATGGCCGTGCACTTCGCACCGGGCAGCCTCCCCGACATCCAGGTGTTCACCGCGTTGTTCCGGCTGGTGGCGGCCCACGGGCTGAAGATCCCGCCGGAGGTGGCCACCGTCTTCCGGGCGCTGGCGACGCTGGAGGGCACCCTGGTGCGGATCCGTCCCGGGTTCAACCTGGTGGAGCAGGCGCAGGGCATGGTCAGGAAGCAGCTGGCCGGTGGCGGGCCGGAGGCGGTACGGCAGGCGGTCGGCGGCGAGCTGGCCGGGGCGCTGGCGGTGCTGCGGCGGCTGCCGCGCCGGCTGGACCGGGTGACCGGTGCGCTGGAGCACGGCCGGCTGACCGTGGGCGTGCGGATGTTCGCCGACCCGCAGGACCGGGCGTACCTGCGCACCCTCCTGTACGACGTCCTGCTGACGCTCCTGGGCGCGACCACCGGCGTGATGGGCACCGTGCTGCTGAACGTCCGGCGCGGGCCGATGGTGACGCCGTCGATCAGCCTCACCGAACTCCTCGGCTACCACCTGCTGCTGGTCTCCGCCGTCCTGGTCATGCGCGTGCTGTTCTCGGCCTCCCGGCCCCGCCGGCCGTGACAGCTACCTGCTGCCGGCCTTGAGGCGGACGGCTCCCGACGGCTTGTATGAGGGGAATCCAGCAGTCCGGGAACGATTCCGAGGGGAAAACCTGTGAGCAACCCATTCGAGGACGACAACGGTTCATTCCTCGTCCTGGTGAACGACGAGCTCCAGCACTCGCTGTGGCCGTCCTTCATCGAGGTGCCGGCCGGCTGGCGGGTGGCCTTCGGTGAGGCGCCCCGCCAGGCGTGCCTGGACCACATCACCGAGCACTGGACCGACATGCGCCCCAAGAGCCTCCAGGACGCGATGGGCTGACGCACCGGCGTTCGGCGCCCCGGGCCGGACGGCAGGACGGCGGTGCCGCCTCGAACGAGCGGGCGGGGGCGCCGCTCCGGCCGGACCGGCGCCCCGGCCCGCAGGCAGCACTGCTCCCACCCGGCGGGACCACTCCCACCCGGCGGGACCGGACCTGCCGTCGGAACGCCCGCCCCTGGTGCGGGCCACGGCGCCTCGCCGAGGCTGGAGAGCGCGCGGCCGTAGGTGACCCGTCCCTGATGCCGGCCGCGGCGCCGGTGCGCGGTGAGCCGCGGCCGGCCGGTCCGCGCCGGGAGCGTTCATCCCTGGTCCTCTTGCGCACGCGGTCCGTCGGCGCGACGTGATCGCACCTCGGCGCACGCCGCGATCTCCGCGTCGAGCCCGGCCCGGGCCGCCCTTCGAGCCGGCAAGGAAGCCGGTCACCCCGATACGTTCCCCGACACCTGCGGCGGTCGGAGCAGCCACGCCGGGAGTGCGGCCCCCTTTTGCTGCCGGCGAACCGGCCGGACGCCGCACTCGCCGTCGCCACGTCGTGCGCGAGGTCGCACGGACCATCGAACCCGCGGCAGGGCGTGCCGTCCGACGGTGATAACCTCCGGGGCGGATCGACCGGTTCTGCCTCCGGCCGGGCACCGCTGTTCAGCGGCGTGCCTTTCGGCATTCGCCGTCCGCATTTTCCCTTCTCGGTGCCGCTGCCGCCCTTCCCCGCGGGCGCGGGTTTTCCCGGCTCGCAGTTGCGGCGCCCCCGCCGCGCCCGAAACCGTTCCGCCTCGATGTGCCTATCCCCGTCGGGGCATTGGCGTGCGCGACCGGGGAACCGGAAGAGGGCGGTTCCCGTGTTCACGACGAGGTTCCCGTCTTCACGGCGATTCGCTCGTCGCGGAAGCCCGACGGTGTCCGTGCGGCATCGCCACGAGTACACCGTCGACCTTCCTTGCGGTTACCCCTGCGACTTAGGAATACCGTTAACAGAGTTTTGCCATCGGCTTGGGCAACGCGTGCGCACCGATTCCAACCCCAATCCACCGGGTTTCGAGCGGTGCATTCCAAGGCGGGTCGGGCAGCTGCTCGCCGGGCCTCACCGACGATGCCGGGCACCGGGACCGCCGGGCCGGCCGGCCGCCTTCTGCCGCGCCCGCCGCCCTCGCCGCACCGACCGGTCACCGATGCGCAGGTCCCAGGAAGCCGCCGGACTCGCTCGCCCCGGGTGAACAGCCCGTCCCGGTCCGTAACCGCGCGCGAAACCGACGATGTTCAGCGCCGCGCCCGCCGCCCCGCGTATGCCGCATACCTCGTTCATACCGCAGGTCGGCACGCCCGACAGCCATTCCGGCACTTCGAGGGCAAGATCGGCGACCATCTTGCCGGTTGCCCGAATCGTTTTTGCAATCCGTCCCCTGGTATACGGGCGCCCACCGCCCGGCAATGCCCGTAACAGGAAACTGCCAGACCCCCAATCCCGCGCCGCGACATAACGGCCAACTCGGGACAGGGGAGCCGAACCGCTACAAGTGCGGTGATAGACCGATTGCCGTTCGTTGATAATTCACCAACACCCTCACATTGACTCGATAGAGGTGGCATGGATAATGTCTGCGACGGGCATAGGATAGGTCGCCTTCACCCCCGAGCCTGAGAAGCCTCGGCTACCGGTGAGTATTCGATCGACCATGTCTCTGAGATCTCGGCGATTTTCTGTATCCCCGGGCTCGCTTGCATTCCCAACGGGTGGGGGAAAAGTGGCAACCAGCACGGCATTGCTTTCCAGGGCCAATCCGAACGAGGCAGCCCCGGACGGTTTCGAACGAAGGCTTCTGGAGGCGCGGTCACTTATAGATTCGACCGTGACCGCTTATCGCTCGCTGTCGGCGCAGCGCGGCCGCGACGATACGGGATCCGACCGCGAAAGCAGCGAGAGCCCCGTCCTGACCCTCGTCGGCGGCGCGCGGCAGCGGGTCAGTGCGACCCTCTCGGGCGACGCGGACCAGGCGACCGAGATCGCGACCGCACTCGTACGCCGCAGCAGGGCCGGGGGCCGTTCGGTCGCCGTCCGGCTGCTGTGCGCGCCGAGGGCGCTCGGCACGCCCCTGGTGCGGCACATCGTTCCCCGCGTGCCGAACTGCGAAGTCCGGGTCACCGACGTCAAGTTGGACGAGGCCCTGATGATGGACGGCAGGGCCGCGGTGGTCAGGGCGCCCCAGGAGGACGACGTGAACGGCCGGGTGATGGAGGACCCCGCAGCGGCCCGGACCCTTGAACTGCTGTTCGCCTGCGTCTGGCGCGGCGCGGTGCTCCTCGACGAGTACGAGCGGCTCGACGGCCGGCTGCACACCGACATGGGGCAGCGCATCCTGGAGCACCTGTACGCCGGGCGCACCGACGCCGTCGCCGCACAGGAGATGAACGTGTCACTGCGCACCTACCGCCGGCACGTCGCGGAGATCATGCGCGACCTCGGCGTCAACTCCCGTTTCCAGGCGGGGGTCCGGGCAGCCGAACTGCGTTTGCTTCCGGAATGCGGCCAACAGGTGCTCTGAGACCAGGTTGACCACAGTCCCGACCACGGCGCAGGGAGCAGGGCGTGAACGATTCGACGACTTCAAGACACACCGCGGGCCGCGACATCCACGATCCGTCCGCGCGGATCGACCGGCTCGACCAGGTGAGCGACGACTTCGAGAAGGACCTGCTGGAGGCCCGCTCGCTCATCGACCGGATGATGGCCAGGCACCGCGACCGGATAACGAGGGACGCCCTGGTCAGCGTGCTGGGGGCCGAGGACGGCGAGGTGGCGTCCTCGGCGAAGCAGATGATCAAGGAGGCGAAGGAGTCGGTCGACGTTCTGCTGTCGGGCGATCCGAACGTCGCCCGCGCGGTCAACTCCGCGGTGGGCGACCTGCTGGTCTCCGGATCGCAGCAGGTCACCGTTCGCATGTTATGCACCCGTGGCACGCTCGACCGGAAGCTGGCGGAACGCGCCTCCGGCACCGACGGGTCGTTGAAGTTGCGGATCTTCGCGATGGCCCCGCTCACCGCGGTGATCGTCGACCGCCGCGAGGCACTCGTCTGCGCGGAGTCCTCCGTCGGCGTCCGGGCCTCGATGATCCGGTCCCCCTCGGTGATCCAGGCCCTGGGCTCACTGGCCGACACCATCTGGAAGAGCTCCACGGTCACCGCGGACCGGATCTGCTTCGGCGACCGGGTCCGCTCCGACACCGTCCGGCAGGTCCTCAGCTGCCTGCGGCTGGGCCTGACCGACGAGGTCGCCGCTCGCGAGCTGGAGGTGTCGGTGCGCACCTACCGGCGGTACGTGGCCGAGATCATGACGCTGCTGGGTGCCGAGTCCCGCTTCCAGGCGGGGGCGCACGCATCGCAGCGGGGGCTGCTGGCACCGTTGGGCCCGGACAGCCGGGACCGTGCCGACACGCAGCCGGCGGGCCATCGCACCGATCAGCGGGCCGGTGCGATGTCCTGACAGTGACCGCGTGCTCCGCCGGCCGGGACTGCGGGCCGCCCGGAGGGCACGCCGTCGGCCCCGACCGCCGGGTCCGCCGGGTCCGGCCGGGTTCGACGAACCGGGTGCCGGGCGATGTCCCGGCGAGTTGGCGGGAAGGTCGTCACGACCAGCGGCTCGTACCGCCGAAGCGGCACCCCGGAGGGGAACGTGCGGGGAGCCTCCGGGCGCGGTGTCGCCGGGCCCGGTCCGCCGGGCGGGGGCTCCCGCCCGGCGGATCGTGCGTTACGCGTGGGTGCGTCCGGCGAACCGCCGGGTGAAGCCGTCGCCGACGTTCGCGGTCACCGTGTAGTCGTACTGGCCGTCGGAGGCCGGTGCGAGGGTGAGTGTCTTCGTGCCACCGGCCGCGACCGTGGCGCTGGATCCCCCGGTGCCGGTGTAGCCGTTGGCGCCCACGGTGAACGTCACCGCGGCGCCGCCGGAGTTGGTCAGGGTCAGCACCAGGGCCAGTGGTGCGGACGGGGCGATGGACAGTGCCGCCTCCGGGTGGCCCTTCGTGGTGTCGCTCCAGGTGCGCACGTCGCCCTGGAAGCCGCGCAGGTAGCCGTCCGGTCCGTGCAGGTCGATGTCGTACGGGCCGCCGCCGTAGGTCTGGGCGCTGAAGTAGTCCGAGATGCTGCCGCCGGCCGTCAGCGTGTAGCTCCAGCTGTCGTAGCTGCGGTGGTTGACGGTGTAGGCGGTGAACCCGCCGCCGAGTGAGCCGGTGCCGGTGGTCTTGAACCAGATGCGGCCGGTCGAGGTGTCGGTCCACGACGTGGTGTCGAAGAAGTAGTCGACCGTGCGGGCCGGCCGGGTGCCCGCCTCCTGGACCGGTGCGACCGGCGTGGCCGGGGGTTCGGCGGCCGGTAGCGACTGCTCGGCGTCGCATGCGGTGACCAGGGCGGCGGTGTCCGGCAGTGAGGGGAAGGTGGTGTTGGCGGTGGTGAAGTCGAACGCCGACATGAGGTCGCCGCACACGGTCCGCCGCCAGGCGGAGATGTTGGTCTCCTTCACGCCCGTCCAGTTCTCCAGGAACCGCAGCGGAGAGGTGTGGTCGGCGACCTGGGAGTTGACGTAACCCCCGCGGCTCCAGGGCGAGATGACGATCATCGGCACCCGCGGCCCGAGCCCGATCGGCGCGCCGCCGATGAACTCGTCGGCCGTGCCCGCGGGGGCGACCGGCGGTGCGACGTGGTCGAAGAAGCCGTCGTTCTCGTCGAAGTTGAGGAAGACCACCGTCTTCGCCCACACCGCCGGGTCGGCGGCCAGCGCCTTCAGGAGGTACGTCGAGGTGAAGTCGGCGCCGTAGGCCGGCGGGTAGTCGGGGTGCTCGCTCTGCGCGGTGGGGGCGACGACCCAGCTGACCGCGGGCAGCGTGCCGGCGGCGACGTCCGCGGCGAACGCGTCGGCGCCGCGCCGCTGGAGGCCGTTGACGTACAGCGGTGAGGTGGTGGCCGCGTTCTGGAAGTTCTTGAACCACGCGAGCGGGTTGTCGTCGTAGTTGTCCTGCTGCTGGTAGACCCGCCACGAGATGCCGGCCGCCTGGAGCCGCTCGGCGTAGGTGGTCCAGCTGTACCCCTGCTCGGAGTTGTCGGTCACGGGCCCGCCGCCGGTCCCGGCCGGGTCGATCATCCCGCTCCACTGGTAGAGCCGGTTGGGGTTGGTCGGTCCCTGCACCGAGCAGAAGTACTGGTCGCAGACGGTGAACGCCTCGGCCAGCGCGTACTGGAACGGGATGTCGGAGCGCTGGTAGTACCCCATGGAGGTCGCGGTCTTGGCCGGCACCCAGTTGTTGTACAGGCCGTTGTTCCAGGCGCTGTGCGTGCCGGACCAGCCGTGGTCGAGGTCGCTGATCCGCTGGGCGTCGGTGGTGGAGGTGTCCAGGTGCCAGGGCAGGACGAGGTTGCCGCCGGACGGGCCCGAGCTGGTCTGGTGCAGCACGTCGGACCCGGACGGGAAGCGCAGCTTCGAGCGGTCGGCGTAGCCGCGGACGCCCTTGAGGGTGCCGAAGTAGTGGTCGAAGGAGCGGTTCTCCTGCATGAGGATCACCACGTGCTCGACGTCGTCGAGCGTGCCGGTCCTCGGTGCGGCGGCCATCGCCTGCTGGAGGGAGCCGGGCAGGACGCCGGCGGTGGCGGCGAGGGACGTCGCGGCGGCGGCGCCGAGGAACGTGCGGCGGGTCAGGGGCGTCACGGATTCTCCTCGATGGGGTGGGTGGTGCCCAGGGGTACGCACATGCGGTGCGGTGCGGGGTGGGGTGGGGGCGGTGCGGTTCCGTGCCGGCCGGTGCGGCGGTCAGCTGCTGCCGGTGGCGGACTGCCAGGCGTCCACGTACGCCGTCAGGTGGGCGGCGATGTCCTTCCAGTCCGGGGTGAAGACCTCGACGCCGGCCATGGTCCTGCGCAGCCCGACGGCGTCCGGGTCGGTCGCGTGCACGTCGGTGCGGGAGGAGAACCCGCCGCCGACCGAGAAGACTTCCCTCTGCACCGGCGCGGTCAGCAGGAAGTCCAGCAGCTTCTTGCCGGCGTCGGCGTGCGGTGCGTTCGCCACCAGGCCCGCCGCGTACGGCAGCGCGAAGGTGGTCGGCCGGCCGCCGGCGGTGGCGGCCGGGAAGAAGATGCCCTGGTGCGGCATGGTGGTCCGGTCGGCGTAGTTCATCTGCACGTCGCCGTTGGCCACGAGCAGTTCGCCCTTGTCGACCTCGGCGGCGAGCTGGCCGGTGGACGCGGACGGGCCGACGTTGTTGGTCTGGAGCTTCTTGAGGTAGTCCAGGGCCGGGCCCTGGCCGCCCAGGTCGTGCATGGCCTTGATCAGCACGGCGGTACCGTCCCCGGCGACGCCCGGCGTGGAGTACTGGAGCTTGCTCCTGAACGCCGGCGCGAGCAGGTCGTTCCAGGTCTTCGGCGGTGACGGCAGCTTCTGGGTGTTGTAGACGAAGCACAGGTAGTTGTCGACGATGGAGGTCCACCGGCCGGCCGGGTCCTTGTCGGCGGCGGCCACCTGGTCGGCGCCGGCCGGCCGGTAGGTCTGGAGCAGGCCCTTGCTCTCGGCCTGCTGGATGAACGGCGGCAGGGTGACGATCAGGTCGGCCTGGGTGTTGGACCGCTCGCGCACCAGGCGCTGCACCATCTCGCCGGAACCGCCCTCGACGTAGTTCACCTTGATGCCGGTGGCCGCGGTGAACTGCTTGAACGCCTTGTCGTAGAAGCCGTCGCCGTCGTCGGAGTGCAGGCCGTCCGCGCTGTAGACGGTCACCTCGGTCGACGGCTTGCCGCTGCCGGCCGCGGGGGAGCCGCCGCAGGCGGTCAGGACGGCCGCCAGGGACAGGGTGGCGGCGCCTGCGGCGAGCGTGGTGAGGAAACGATTCTTCGTGGGCATGACGCTGTGCTCCTTCGGCTGTGCGGGGCGTCGCCCGGGCAGCGGTGGTTCGGGAGGAGGGGGACGGGGAGGAGGGTCGCCGGGCGGGTCAGCGGTGGGCGGCCCGGTTGCGGATGCGGGAGACACCGAGCAGGACCGCGAGCGTCGCGGCCATCATCACGACGGCCAGCGCGGCCCCCTCGAAGAGCGAGCCCCGGCTGGTGGCGCTGTAGATCCGCACCGGCAGCGGCACCCAGCCCGGCGGGTAGAGCATCACCGTGGCGCTCAACTCGCCCATCGACAGGGCGAAGCACAGCCCCGCGGCCGCCGTCAGCGACGGAAGCAGCAGCGGCAGGCGGATGCGCCACAGCACGTACAGCGGGCGGGCGCCCAGGCTCGCGGCGCTCTGTTCGTAGGCGGGGTCCAGCCGGGTCAGCGCCGCGCCGACCGACTGGTGGGCGAAGGCGGTCACCAGCACGGTGTGCGCCAGCACCACGATCCAGGCGGTTCCGTTGAGCAGGAACGGTGGCTGGGAGAAGGCCACCAGCAGGCACAGGCCGACGACGACCGACGGCACCGCGAGCGGCAGCATGAACAGCGCGTCCACCACCCGGCGCAGCCGGCGCGGCAGCCGCTCGGCGGCGAGCGCGGCCCAGCCGCCCAGCACCAGCGCGGACACGCTCGCCCCGGTCGCGGTCAGCAGGCTCGTGGTCAGGGCATGCAGCGAGTCGCCGTGCAGCGCCTCCCGGTAGTGGGCGAGCGTCGGCACCGAGGGCAGCGCCCCGCTCCAGTGCGTGGCGAAGGACGCCGCCAGTACGACCAGGAAGGGCAGGGCGAACAGCGGCAGGAACAGTACGAAGAACACCGTCCAGGCCGTCCAGCGGCCGGCCCTGCTATGCACCAGCACGGCGGGCACCTCCCGCGGCGCGGGCCAGGACCGCCCGGTAGAGGGTGTACAGCGTGACCGACAGCGCCACGGAGACGACCGCGACCACGCACGCCCCCGGGTAGTCGCCGTCGAGGATCGCCTTGCTGTAGACGAGCATCGGCAGCGTCGTTACGCCCTTGGCGTCGGTGAACAGCACGATGCCGAACTCGTTGAGGCACAGCACCAGCACCAGGCTGCCGCCGGCGCCGAGCGCGGGCAGCACCTCGGGCAGCACGATCTGCCGCAGGATGCGCGGGGCGCGGGCACCCAGTGAGGAGGCCACCTCCAACTGCGCGGTGTCCACCTGGGACAGCGCGGCGAGCAGCGGGCGCATGACGAACGGCGTGAAGTAGGTGATCTCGGCGAGCAGCACGCCCCAGGGCGTCCGCAGGAAGGTGAACGGCCCGTCGGCGGCGCCGGTCGCGTCGGTCCACAGGCCGTTGGCCATGCCCACTGTGCCGTAGACGAACAGCAGCGCCAGGGTGATCAGGAACGACGGGAAGGCGAGGAAGACGTCGATGAAGCGGCTCAGCGCCCGGCCGCCGGGGAACGGCACGAAGGCGATCACCAGTGCCAGCACCGAACCGAGCACCAGGCAGCCGGCGGTGGAGGCCACGGCGATCCACACGGTGTTCCACAACGCGTCGCGGAAGGGCACCTGTTGGAGGACCTGTGCGTAGGCCGCGAACGAGTGCCCGCCCCCGTCCGGCGAAAGCGACTGGCGGACCACCAGCACGAGCGGATGGAGGAAGACCAGCCCGAGCGCGCCGACCGGGGGCAGCGCCCACAGCCATCCGGGCAGGACGCGCCGGGGTCCGGTGCGGCGTGCGGCGGTTCCGGCCGGGAGGGGCGCGGCGCGTTCCGGGCTAGCCACGGTGGCCGCCGTCGGTGAGGCCGCCGGGCAGCAGGACGGTGTCCTCGGGGTCGACGGCCAGGGCGACCTCGTCGCCCGCTGCGGGCGGCTGCCGCAGATCGCCGACGTCGGCGCGCACCTCGTGGCCGTGAACGTCGACCAGCAGCCGGTGGGTGTGGCCGCGCCACTGCACGGCGGTGACGGTGCCGCGCAGCACGTTGGCGCTCCCGGCGCCGCCGGTGGCGCCGACCGCGTCCGGTGCCGGGAGCAGCCGCAGCAGGTGGGGCTGGACGCACACGGTGGCCTCGGCCCCCGCCCCCGGACCGGCGGCGCCGGACGCGACCCGCAGCGGGGTGTCCGCCAGCCGGACCCGGCCGTCCCGCTCCCCGCGAACGGGCAGCAGGTTGGCGTTGCCGACGAAGGAGGCGGTGAACGCCGTGCGCGGCGTCCGGTACAGCTCGTACGGGGTCCCGCAGTCCCGCAGCCGGGCCTGGTCGAGCACGGCGACCCGGTCGGCCAGGGTCAGCGCCTCGATCTGGTCGTGCGTGACGTACAGGATCGACACGTGCGGCAACTCCCGGTGCAGCCGGGCGAGTTCGGCCAGCATTCCGGAGCGCAGCCGGGCGTCGAGCGCGGACAGCGGCTCGTCGAGCAGCAGTACGTCCGGCCGGATCGCCAGGGCCCGGGCGATCGCGACCCGCTGCTGCTGCCCGCCGGACAGCTCACGCGGGTGGCGGCGCGCGTAACCGGCCATGCCGACCATCTCCAGCGCCTCGGTGACCCGTCCGGTGATCGTCGCGCGCGGTGTCCGGCGCGCCCTGAGGCCGAACGCCACGTTCTGCTCGACCCGCAAGTGCGGGAAGAGCGCGTACTGCTGGACGACCATGCCGATGCCCCGGCGGTACGGCGGCAGCCCGGTGACGTCGCGGCCGCCGATCAGCACCCGGCCGGCGGACGGGCGCACGAACCCGGCCACGGCGCGCAGCGCGGTCGTCTTGCCGGAACCGGACGGCCCGAGCAGCGCCATCACCTCGCCCGGCCCGACGGACAGGTCCAGGCGGTCCAGAACGGTCGTGCCGCCGTGGGCCACCGTGACGCCGTCGAGGCGGACGCCTCCCGCCGCGCTCATCCGGCCGTGCCTTCCAGCAGCGCCGGGAGTTCGGCGACCGAGCCGAGCACGTGGGTGGCGCCGGCCCGCACGCCGCTGAGCATGTCGTAGGCCGTGTCGCCCGCCACCGCGATGTCGCGCACCGACTCGGTCCCGGTGCGCAGCAAGGCGGTGAGCACCATGTCGGGGTAGGGGCGCCCGCGTCCGGCGTCGGCCGGGCACAGCGTGAGGTCGGCGATGTCCCGCCAGCCGAGGGCGGCCAGGATCGCGTCCTGCGTGGTGCGGGAGAAACCGGTGGTCAGTACGACCGTGCGCCCCGCGGAGCGCAACTGCCCGATGGCGTCGGCCGCTCCCGGCAGCGGGGTGCAGGCACCGGAGTCGAGCAGGCCGGCGTAGGCCCGCTCGAACGCCGCGTTGGCCCGCCGGGCGCGCTCCTCGGTCCCGAACAGGGTGCGGAAGACGGTGATCTTGGACTCGCCCATGGTGGCGCGGACGTGGTCCAGCTTCTCCTGGTGGTCGGGGCTGCCCGGTTCGACGCCGAGTTCCTCCGCGGCCCGGGAGAAGGCCCACTCGACCAGGCCGTCGTCGGCCACGGTCGTGCCTGCCATGTCGAGCACGACCAGGGTGGGCGGGGTGGTGGGGGTGGGGGTCGTCATGTCGTTCACCAGCCGATCTCGTTCGCGGTCGCCTCGCCGATCGCCGGGGCGCAGGTCATGCCGCGGCCGCCCGGGCCGGTGACCAGCCACACCCCGTCGAGCACCTGCTCGCGGTGCACGACCCGGGCGGTGTCCACGCACTGCGCGTACACCCCGGCCCAGCGGCGGCGGATGCGGGGCAGTGGCCGGCCGAGCAGTTCGGCGGCCCGCTCCCGCAGGTGGTCGTAGGGGTCCTCGGTGACGTCGAAGGCGAAGGCCTCGTCGTATTCGTGGGTGTCGCCGATGGTCAGGCCGCCGTCGAGGCGCTGGACCATCAGCAGCTGCATGCGGTGCGCGGCGGCCGTCGGCGGCTGGGGCTGCCCGGCCCCGAGGGCGTCCAGCGCGCCGCCGGCGAAGGCGGGGTAGTACCGGAAGCTGTCGGCGTCCGCCAGGGACGTCGTCAGCGGTTCGTCCAGGGGATCGGTCTGCGCCATCTGGAGCCGCACCCGGCGCACCGGCAGTCGCGGCGCCAGTTCCCGGACGAGGCCGGACAGCCAGGCGCCGGTGGTCACCACGACGGTGTCGCACGCGTGGCGGACGCCGTGGTCGTCCCGGACGAGGTGCGGTCCGACCTCGCGGACCTCCCGTCCGGGCAGGAACGTGTAGCGGCCGGTGGCCTCCATCGCGGCGCGCAGCGCCGGCAGAGCCACCCGGGACTCGACGGCGGCGTCCCTCGCGCAGTGCAGCGCGCCCGACAACGCACCGCGCAGGGCGGGATTGAGGGCGCGGGCCCGGTCCGGGTCCAGCCACCGCAGGCCGCGCGCGGCCGCGTCGGGGCGGTCGAGCGCCTCGCGGGCGACCGCCTCCTCCGCCGGGGTGCGCACGACGGTCAGCGACCCGTTGGCGCGGAAGCCGACGCCGGGCACCCGCGCGCCGATCCCCTCCCACAGCTCGCGGGCGCGCAGCGCGGCGTCGAGTTCGGCGCCGGCCGCCCGCCCGCTGACCCACACCAGACCGAAGTTGCGGACGGAGGCGCCGCGCGCCTCGCGTTCCCGCTCCAGATGGACGACCTCATGGCCGCGTTCTATGGCGTGCCAGGCGTGCATGGTGCCCAGCACCCCGGCTCCGACGACAGTTGTTCGCACGGCGACGACGTTCGCCACTCCAGGTGGCCGCCCTCCGACGGGATTCCGACCCGCGGGTGAACGGGGCGGCAAACTTGGACTAGACCCGTTATCTTTCCGTGATATTTACGGGGTGGAGGACGGGTGCGCCGGGCCCCGCGAGGAGGCCGGTCCTGGCGTTGTGGCGCCCCACCGGCCCCGGGAGCGTCAGGGACGGCTCAGGCGGACGGTGAAGCTGAAACGGTCGCCACGGTAGAGGGAACGCACCCGCTCCAGCGGCCGCCCCTCGGCGTCACTGCTGGAACGGTGCAGCAGGAGCATCGGCAGCGCGGGCGGCGTACCGATCAGCAGGGCCTCGCGCGGGGTGGCCAGCACCGTCTCGATGCGCTCGTCCACCACCGTCGGCTCGACACCGAGCCGCTCGCGCAGGAAGGCGTAGAAGGAGGCGTCCGGCGCGAAGTCCCGTTCCAGGTGCGGCACCCGCGCGACCGCCAGGTACGTACTCTCCAGCCCCACCCGCTCGTCGTCGGCGAGCAGCACCCGCTCCATGTGCCAGACCGGCGCGCCGGCCTCCAGCCGCAGTTCCGCCGCGAGCGCCACGTCGGCGTGGAGCCGCTCGAGCCCGACGAGGTGCCGGCCGGGCACCCGCCCCTGCTGGCGCACGCCCTCGGTGTAGCTCGCGGTGGACAGCGGCTGCACGAGCTTCGGCTCGGCGACCACGGTGCCGCGCCCCTTGCGGCGCACCCGGCCCTGGATGAGCAGCTCGCGCAGCGCCTGCCGCACGGTCTCACGGGCCACCCCGAAGTCGGCCGCCAACTCCCGCTCGGTGGGCAGCAGCCCACCCTCCCCCAGGTCCGCGATCAGCACCTCGACGCGGGCCTTCACCGCGTAGTACTTCGGCACCCTGCCGTGTTCCGGAATGCCCGCCCGGATCGGGGTATGGGGATCGGCCCGTTCGCTCACCCCCCCGATTCTCCCAGATGCCCGGGGGCCTCCCGCGCCCTCGGATCCCGTCCCGGTGCGGCGACGACCCGTCCACGCGGCCGTCCCATATGACGCCGAGGTGCGGCTGTCGTGCCATCACGGCATGTACGACGCATGAATGAAGCACCACTGTTCGGCGAATCCACAGCCGCGGTATCAGGAGCTTTCCACCGCCCTCGGCGCCTTTCCGCAGCGAGGACCGTATTGATTCCGCCACCACACCTTCCGTGACGACGAGGGCGGTCGACGGCCCCCGTCGACTATTCGACCCAGAGCTGGACGACCCGTGTGGTCCACACGGCCCAGGAACGCGTCCGGTGGTAGCCATCGGCGCGGAGCAGGGCGTAGGAGTCGGGTTCGTCGTCGGAGGCCGAGTAGCTCCGGACGACCCAGACACGTCGATGACCGGACAGGCGGGCGGCGAGTTCGGCCGGAGGGTAGTCGTCGACGACGAGGCCGGCGGCCTGGGCAGGGGTGGCACCGGGGACGAGGTCGGTGGTGCGGCGGAAGCAGCCCGGGTAGGCGAGTTCGGCGTACCGGCTCTCGGCCGGGAGGAAGAGTACGCCGTCGCCGGGCTTCGCGTTGTCCTGGACCACGCGGGCCATGCGGAGCAACGGATCGCCGTGGCCGTCGGCCCTGCGGATCGTCAGCTGGGCGTGCCACCCGCTCGCGGCGACCACCGCGATCGCCGCGCACCCGGCCACCAGTCCCGGAAAGCCGCCCTTCCAGCGCGCGACGCGGTGCGGACCACCCCTCGCGCCGGCCCGGCCGCCGTCCGCACCGGCCGAGCCGATCCGTCCCGGCCGCCGCCCGGCCGCTCGCTCCAGCAGCACGCCCGTCACCCGCACCAGCGTGTCGAGCCCGAGGCCGGTGAGCAGTGCCGCGCCGGCGAACGCGTACAACACGTAGCGCGGCATGAACGCCGGGGCGGCGATCA
Source organism: Streptantibioticus silvisoli (assembly GCF_027947535.2). GTDB lineage: Bacteria > Actinomycetota > Actinomycetes > Streptomycetales > Streptomycetaceae > Streptantibioticus_C > Streptantibioticus_C silvisoli. The sequence continues at coordinate 199,673 of NZ_JAAGKO020000006.1, read as the reverse complement.
GGGAGTAGCCGACGAGCAACGAGGGCGGGAGCACGGCCAGCGGCAGTGCCAGTGCGACGAGCTGCCGTTCTCGGCCGCGGTGGTCGCGACCGTCCCGTTCACGGTGCCGGTCAGCGCGGTCGCCGCGTACGCCCTCGCGGGCCGGGCGGGCGAGGAGGCTCAGACAGCCGACGGCGGCGACGAGGAGGACCGGTAGTACCACGCGTCGACTGCCGCTCATCATGGTGACGAGGTGGACGCAGGTCCTGGGGGTGGGGCGCGGAATCCAGCTGATCATCGCGGCTCTCTCGCCGCGGCTGCGCAGGGCCACCGGAACGGCGCCCGCCAGTGCCGCTGCCATCAGGGCGGACACGGCGCGAACCGTCGCCGGGCGATCCGCGTCGCACTGGAGGCGCCGGAGCAGGATCGTCACCCCGAAGGCGGCGAGGCCGAGTACGGCGAGCAGGTTCAGCGCGCAGGCCAGGGCCAGCGCGAGCGCGAAGGCCGCCCATCGGCGTCTCACCAGGAAGTAGGCGCCCGCCACCGTGCACAACGACACCAGTGCGTAGGAGCGGCCCTCCTGGAGGTACCGGCTGATCTGCGGAAGCACGGCCCAGAACACCCCGGCGAACAGCCCGGCCCGGCGGGTGGCCAGCCGCCCCCCGACCGCGGCGATCAGCGCGGCCGTCCCGGCGCCGGCCAGCACGGACGGCAGCCGGAGGGCCGGCACGCTGGGGCCGAAGACCACGAAGACCAGGTGGATGAGCAGGTAGTAGCACCCGTGGACGGCGTCCACGTGACCGGTCAGCCGCCACAGTTGCGACACGCTCCGCTGCGCGACGTAGTACGTGACCGCCTCGTCCCGCCACATTCCCGCCCCGGTCAGCCGCCACAGCCCGAAGACCGACGCCACCAGACCCGAGGCGGCCGGCCCCGCCCAGCGCACAGCGCTCCCCGCGTGGTCGCCACGCCCACGTCCGGGGCTGTCGGCCCCGATCTCCCGACCGGCCCGACGCGACACTTCACTCATGATCACGAGGCACCATCGCGCCCCCGCGTGAACGCCGCTTTAACCAGGAGCCATCACCCCGCAAAACGTCCGTTCACGAAACGTTTTTCGCTGACTGGACGCATCTTTCATCGTTTCGGGTACCTTTTCGCTCGTTTCCCGAGAACGGCCGGCCGCCTGGCCCGGGAGTGCCGAACCAGCGGTGTGACGGGGGCGTTCGGGGTGGCCGTCGAGCGGGTGTTGGTCCGGCTCCACGGCTCCACGGCTTCAAGTCCCCGCACTTCCGCGGGACCGACGGGCCGGCGCCCACGACGTCCGGCTCATTACGCCGGGTGGTGTTGTACGTTCTCACCCTCAATAACTGCGGGTGCTTCACACGCGTGTCGTCCGGGGTACGTCTCCGGCTGCTTCGCTGGGCGGGTGGGCCACATCACATTTCTCGTGGCGGTCGTCATCGCCACGGCATTGGCATTCGATTTCACCAACGGCTTTCACGACACGGCGAACGCGATGGCCACATCCATCGCGACCGGCGCCTTAAGGCCCAAAGTAGCGGTATTGATCAGCGGGGTGCTCAATCTCGTCGGCGCGTTCTTGTCGACCGAGGTGGCCAGGACCGTGTCCGGAGGCATCGTCGACGACGCCCTCGTCACTCCGGCGATGATCTTCGCCGGGCTGGTCGGGGCGATCCTGTGGAACCTGATGACCTGGCTGCTCGGCCTGCCGTCGAGTTCGTCGCACGCCCTGTTCGGCGGGCTGATCGGCGCGGTGTGGGTGGGCGCCGGCGAGCACGGCGTGCACTTCGAAATGGTGGTCGAGAAGATCATCGTCCCGGCGGTGCTGTCGCCGGTGGTGGCGGGCGTGGCGGCGCTGCTGGCCACCTATCTCGCCTACCGCCTCACCCGCCGCGCCAGGGAGAGGACGGTCGGCCGCGGATTCCGCATCGGCCAGATCGCCTCCGCCTCGATGGTCTCCCTCGCCCACGGCACCAACGACGCGCAGAAGACCATGGGCGTCATCACCTTGACGCTGATCTCCTGCGGGGCGCTGGGCAAGCAGGCGGGGCCGCCGGTGTGGGTGATCGGCACGGCGGGCCTGGCCATCGGCCTGGGGACGTACATCGGCGGCTGGCGGATCATCCGGACGATGGGCAGGGGCATCACCGACATCCAGGCACCGCAGGGCTTCGCGGCCGAGGCGGCGTCCACCGCGGTCATTCTCAGCTCCGCCAGCCTCGGCTTCGCCCTGTCGACGACCCAGGTGTGCTCCGGCGGCATCCTGGGCGCCGGTATCGGCCGCCGCCTGGCCGAGGTGCGCTGGGGCGTCGCCTCGCGGATGGCCGTGGGCTGGCTCGTCACCCTTCCCTCGGCCGCCGCGGTCGGGGCGGTGGCGGCCGCGGTCGTCGTGCACGGCGGGACCGCCGGCATCGTGGTGATCGCCGTCCTGACCGCCGCCGTGGCGGGCGGGATCGTCCTGCTCTCGCGCCGCAACCCCGTCCGGGCCGACAACGTCAACGACGCGCACGACGTCGCCGTACGGCCGTCCGCCCCCGCGGTAGCGGCCGCCTGAACCACCGCGGTCCGACGGGAAACGACCGGCGACAACGAACAGGAGTTGGACGATGAATCTGGACTGGAACGCCTTCGGTGAGGTCGCCGGAGTGAGCGTGGGGGCCACCGTCGCGGTGGTCACCGTCTTCGTCCTGGGGGTCCTCGCGCTCTCCCAGCGGGAGACGGCCCGCGAGAGCGGTCGAGGCGGCGGCAGCGCACTGACGGCGGCCGGACTGTGCTTCCTCGCCTGCGCGGCGGCCGTCGTGTACGGGCTCTACCTGATCATTCCGGGCTTCCACGGGTGACCTCCCCGGCGTCGGGCCGGGCTTCCACGGGTGACCTTCCCGGCGTCGGGCCGCGCGGCGGCGGGTCGGTGCCGGGACACCATCAAGGCGGTGCCGCCGTCGAACGGGACCGACGGGCTCCGCGCCGCCGCGGGCCGTCACCGCCCGCGCGGACAGCAGCCCGTCCCGTCCGCAGCGGCTGTGAACCCTCGGCGCGGGGTTCGCCGCGACGTACTCCGGCAATCTGCCGCGTCGGGGGTCTCGATGAGGTGCCGTGATGCTGCGGGCCACCGGGCGCATCGGCGCCGTCGCCGCCCGGCTCCGGTCAGCGGGGCGGCCGAGCACGGCCCGCGCTCCCCTTGCCCGCTTGGCGCCAGTAGCTGAACACGCCGCGGTGACCCGTCCGGCGATCGTCGCGCGCGGTGTCCGGCGCGCCCTGAGACCGAACGCCACGTTCCGCTCGACCCGCGGCAGCCGCGCGCCCCATCGCCGACATGGTCAGAATAGGTGACCAACAAGTCGGCCGAGCCGACCACTTCGAGGTGCAGCCGACAGCCTGCCCGCGTCCGCCGGAACCCGGCGGCTCGGGGCGAACGGGGATCGGGGGCGGACGGCTCGGCGCGACCGCGTCTACCGCGCGTAGGGGTCGGTGATCTCTCGGAGTTGATCGAGGATCTGGTGCAGCAACGTGAAGTTGCGGGTGCCCAGGTATGCCTTCCACTCCGCGAGGATCTCGTCGAGCGCCTTCGAGGCGACTTCGACCGCCCGCCTGCCGCGCTCCTCGATCACGATCAGCCGGGCACGGCCGTCCGAAGGGTCGGGGAGTCGGCGCACATAGCCCAGACGCTCCAGCTGATCGACCATCACGCTGGCGCTCTGCTTGGTCATCTGCGCCTGGTCAGCGAGGTCCTTGAGGCGCGAACCGTCCGGAGAGACGCGTTGGAACACCCGGCACTGGGCGAGGGTCCAGTCGTCGAACCCGGCGTCCCGCAGGGCCCGGAACATCCGGTCCTCGGTGTACCGGTACGGGATGAACAACGACACCCCTAGGTCAATCCGCTGCTCGTCGTCCATACCGCTCTCGGTTCCGTCGACCATCCGATCCCACAGGGCGCTCACACCCTACGTCACCGCCGCCGGACCGGATCGCCCCCGGCCCTCGCCGCGATGACGCGGGCACGGCTCCGCGCTCGCCGCATTCCGCACGCGCCGGCCGCTCCTCGACCGGCCCAGGCCGACCGCTGTTGCCGTGGGTGCCGCACATGACCACAATAGTCAATGTCCCTAACCAAAGCGGCCGGAGGCCCGACGAAGGGACAGGTAGTGCGGTCCAAGGACTTTTCACCTTCGGACACGACAGAGAGCGCGGTTGGCTCGATGACACCCACATCAAGCCTGGCGGGCAAGCGGGCCCTGGTCACCGGAGGCAGCAGCGGGATCGGCGCCGCGACCGTGCGGCGGCTCGCCTCCCGGGGAGCCACGGTCGCGGTCAACTACCGATCCGATCGGAAGTCCGCCGATGCGCTCGTCGGCGAACTCCGGGACAGCGGATGTGCCGCGTCGGCCTCCCGGCCGATACCGGTGACAGGGCGCGGGCCCACGAGCTCGTCGGCGCGGTGGTGTCCGCGTTCGGCGGCCCGGACCTGCTGGTCGGCAACGCCGGGGTCGAGCACTTCGGAGCGGGATCCGCGGCTGCCCCGGCCCGGGACCCGGGGCACCGACCCTTGGTCCTGGACACACGAGGCACTGGACTCCGAGGACCTGGGGACAGACGTCTCGCGGTCATCACAAGCGATCCGACGGCGGCGGGAACGATCACGCTGGCCCCTCGAACTCGGCCGTGACATCAGTGGCCGTGACATCAGTGAAGGCGATCAGCGCGCTGGCCGGCCGAGCGGCGCCGCCGGGTGACGCGCCCGGCCATCAAGGTGATGGCGGCTCGGGTGACGAGGGTTCCGGAGTACTGGACGAGTTCGTGGTCGCGTGCGTACCGGCGACCGTGCACCATCCGACCCGGCGTTCGTCCGCGTACGTACCGGCGACCGTGCACCATCCGACCCGGCGTTCGTCCGCGTACGTACCGGCGACCGTGCACCATCCGAGCCGGCGTTCGTCCGTCCCTGCCGGGGTCGGCCTTGAGACACCTGGGGCCTGGTTCCCCGCCGAGGGGACGTCCGACCGCGCGTCAGGCTGCCTTGGCCGGGGAAGGAGATCGGAGACGGGGGGCGGGCGGGGATGGCCGGAGCGAGACAGGTCGGGATCGCCGGGATCAGCTGGGTGCTCAGCGAACCGGCGGAGCCGGGGATGACCGAGGAGCAGGCGCGCGAGCTGCTGCGGCGCGCGAACCGGGGTCGTCGGTGGTGGATGGTGCCCACGCTGGGGCCGCGGGGCCGCGCCGCACAGGAGAGGCTGCAACAGGCCGCGCTGGCAGGGAACATGACCGCGCTGCTGGTGCTGGCGGGTCCCGGGCCGCTGCCCGATCCGCGGTTGAGCACGGCGTGGACCGAGTGGTTCCGGAGGCACTACGAGGTGCGTGTGCTGCTCCACCACCTGCTCCGCGGCCACTCGCCGTTGTCGCAGGAGCCCGCCGTGAGCGATCCGCTCGGCATCATCGCGATGCGTCCGGGTGAGCACGAGCTGACCGATGACATGCGGCCGGGCATCGCCGTGGCGGCCGCGCTGACCGGCCATCCGGTCGCCGGCATCGCCCGCCGCAAGATCCTCGCCGCGGGCGATCAGGACGTCGTCGATGACGTGTGCGAGCTGGCCCGCGACGTACCGGCACTCGCCGAGTTCTGCCTGCGGCACGACCTGGTACCCGCGGACCCGACCCGTGCCGCCTGCTTCCTGCTGCTCCACGGGCGGTACGCGCGGTACCGCGCCGCCGACCCGGACGGCTCGCTGGCACTGGAGGCGTACGCCGGCGCCGACGCCGCCACCCGGCCCCGCCTGACGAGCGCGGTGATCGACGGCGGCCTGTTCGACCTGCTGCACCGGATCACCGCGAGCGGCGGGGAGGCGCGCACCGCCCTGCTGAGCGGGAAGCCCCTCGCCGAACTGTGTGCGTCCCTGGCCCGCCACGAACGGTGGGCGCAGCTCTGGCGGCACGTCATCGAGCTCCCGGTCGCCGACGCGGTGCGCCAGATCGGCCGGTTCCCCCCGCAGTGGGGCCCGGAGCGGGCGGCCGAACGACCGCTGTACGCCGAACTGCGGGCCGCTCCGGCCGGAGCGGTGGCCGCGGCAGCGGCCGATCCGCAGCTGCTGACGACCGTCGAACTGCGCGCCGCGAAGCTCATCGGGCTCGGCAGGTCACGGGCCGCCGCCATCATCCAGCGGTCCGCCGGCCGCAGGCCGTCCCGCGACAGCGCCCCCCTGTATCTGGAGCGGTACGCGCTGCCGAGCGGCGAACTCCTCAGCCGCCGCCCGTACGACGAGCCGACGTACCCCGTCCTCGTGGTGCCGTGCGAGGGCGGCACCGTGGTCGCCGGCGAACCGGCGTCGCTGTGGCGCTACACCGACGACGACCGCACCCGGATATACGGAGGCTGCGTGGGGCACCTGGTGGCCACCGCGGGCGGGTGGGCCGCGACGTCGGCGACGGACCTGCTGATCGGCTCGGCACAAGGTGAGTTGACCCACCGCGTGCCGCTGAGTGACCTCGGACTCGCACCGGGACGGTCCCGGTGGGAGCGGCCCGTCGATCAGCTGGTCGTGTCGGCGGACGGCACCCGCCTGGCGTTCGCCGGCGGTGGCCGCGTCGTGGTCACCGACCAGAACGGTCGGCTCCTCGCCGCCGGGCGGCCGGAGGCTGAGCAACCCGGGCAGGTATCGCGCGGGTTCGAGCGCGAGCCGACCGCGCCGGTGGAAGCGCTCGGCTTCCTCGGCGACGCCCTCATCACCGCGAGCCGGGATCGGACCGTCCGACGCGAGAACAAGGCGGACGTCGTCGAGTACGGCGACCGGGACTGGCAGGAGGTGACCGTCCACGACTCCTGGAGCCTGGTGTGCTGGACGGTGGCCCCGAACGGAGGGCTGGCCCGCGGCAGGAGGTTCTGGCGCGTGTGGCACTTCACGGCGCGGTACGAGAACGAGGACCGCGAGGACACCCGTCACCCCGACTGGGTCGACTGGCGCCTGACGGTGGAGGAACTCCCCTGCTGTCCCTCGGGCCTGCTGCTGACCGGCGTCGAGGGCAGCACGTCCGACTCCGATCCGCGCCGGGCGCCCGTCACGCGAGACCGGGTCAGGACGGCACAGGTGGTTCTGGCACAGGACCCCGCCCGGTACGACGCACTGCCGGCGATGTCGCCCGCGATCCGCTGGAACGAGTACCGGGACGTGAACCGGCCGACCGTGCTCCCCGGCACCTCCTACCTGACCACCGGAGCGCCCGACCGTGACCGGTTGCAGCTGTACGACCTGCGGCGCGGCGCCGTACTCGCACTGCTCGGCCGGCCCGTGGCGGACCTGGAACCCGCGGACCTGGACGCGGTGCTCGCCCTGAGCGGATACCAGGACGACCCGTGCGTCCGGGTACTGCGCGCCCGCCTCGAACACCGCTTCGGCCGCACCACGGGCCGGCCCTGACCGTTCGCCCACCGGTGCGGCGGAAAGCCCGGTGGGAGCAGGCGTCGCAGATCCGGGAGCTTTGGGGGTACCGGCAGTCCCCGGAGGTCTGGGGAGGGGTCCGGGGGTTCGCGGCGGCGCGGTACGGGCAGCGTCGAGGGCCGGGGCCGTCCCTACCGCGCAGCCCCCGAGAGGATGTCGGCGGCTGGCCAGCAGCAGTGGCCGGTCCGGTCGGCGTGCCGGCGTTTCGCCGCGATCAGCGCTTCGAGCCGCCTGTGCCCGGGGCCGTTGCCGGATTCCACTCTCCCGACTGCCGTCCCCCGTAGCGGCAGCGCTTTCCGCCGCATCACGCGGGGGCGAGGTGGGACGTTCCGTCCGCGCCGGCCGAAGACACCCGGGCGATCGGCCGGGGCACCACGACAGCGGTGAGCAGGTTGTAGAACGGGTTGCGTCCCACGATCTCGGCATCGAAGTCGATACGCAGGGGCCCGAGTACCCCGGTCGGCCCCACGCACGGCGAAAGCCCCTCGCCCGACGGCGCCGGACCGGCGCCACTCCGCCGGCTTGTCCGACAGCGCCAGCGCGCCGGCACCGCGGCCCTCGTCACGCTCACGCCGCATTCGCCGACGGACGTGGACATGGGCGCGGCACACGCCCCCGTCCCCCCGCGCCGTCCCGGAGCCGGCCCGCCTTCCCGGTCCGGTCGGCGGGGCAACGGGCTCACGGGTCCACGTGGTGCCGCCCCCAGGCGCCGCGGTGCACCAGCACGTCGACTCCGAGGCGCCGCTCAGCGATCCGCCCGACCTGCGGGGGGAGGTTCTCCGCGCGGTGGCCGATCGCGATCGCGCCGATGGGGTCGTAGTCCTCGGGGATTCCGAAGGCGTCCCTGACGACGGGGATCTCGGCCACGCCGATGGTGAAGAAGCCGGCGTCCAGGTGCTCGTCCACCGTGCTCAGCAGCATCAGCAGCGAGGCCATGCCCGCGTCGATGTACCAGTAGGGCACCGAGAACCGGGGACCGTCCGGATCGTCCTCGATCTTGTCCGGCATCGAGTACCGCTCGACATAGGACTTCTCCCGGGCCATCGGCACGACGACCAGCGGAGCGGGCTGCAACTCCGGAGCGTGCTCGGTGGCGTTGGGGACGCACGCCCAGAACCGGGCGCGATCGGCCGCCCCGGTCAGGGCCAGGAACGCCCAGCCCTGGGCGAATCCGCCCGATGGCGCCCGCAGGGCGCTGGCCAGGATGCGTTCCACCGCGTCGGCGGGCACAGGACGGTCCGAGAAATGGCGCACCATACGGCGCCGCCGAATGACATCGCGGTATTCCATCACGCGATGGTAGGCGTGCTCCGGCACCGTGACGGGTCTCCCCCACCGCCGCGGCCGGCGACCGGGCCCGCGCGGGGCGGCGGGGCCCGACCGCCTCCCGCCCCGCGGCGTGCTGGATGCGGCGGGCGGCGCTTGGTGTGCGGCACCGGAGAACACCCCGGGACCGTCGGCGTGGTGGACGTGGCGGTCAATGCGGCGCCGGAGAACACCCTGGGACCGCCGGCGTGCTGGACGTGGCGGGCGGTGCGGTCGCCGCCGGCCTCGATGCCGGGCCCCGCGGAACCGGCCGTCCGCGAACGGCCCGGGGGCGGCCACGCGTCCCGGACGGCAGTGACTCGCCCTCCGGAAAGAAGTCGCTGAGCAGCAGCAACGCGCCCATGATCTGGAGCCGGACGGTACCGCTGCGGCCGTCCGCTCCGGGACGCGGGGCCCCGCGTGGTCGGAGCTATTTACACACCTCGGCAGGTTGCCCTTTACTTGCCGTGGCCCGAACCGTTGACCATCCGTCAGCGACGGCCCTGCCCATCCTCGCCGCGTCGAGAGGTGCGTCCACTATGGCAGACAACGTTGTCAACACCCCCGGCCCCGCAGGCCGGGCGGCGGGAGGACGCGACGGCGTCCACCGAGCGGGCGCCGGCGAGGGAGCGCCCGCAACGGCGGCGGGCGGCGCGGAGCTGCCGGGCCACCCGGCCGGGGGCGGGAAGCAGCGGTCCGCCCCGGCAGTGGATTTCGACGCGGCCGACAGAGCATCCCGGCCAGGCCCCGCGTACCCCGCCCGGCGAAGTCCGGCAGGAGGCGCCGACGGCGTGCGCGGGCGGCGCCGGTGGAGCCGCTCCCTGCGCCGGCCGGGACGTGGCGGAAGCACCGGCCGGGGCTCCGGTGCCGACGGGCTCCGGGGCGCGCGGCCGGCGGCGGGACACACATCGCGCTTCCGCCTGCTGACCGGGATCGGTGCGCTGGCCCTGGTCATCGCGGGCCTGTCCGGCGGCGGGCAGACGCAAGCCGTGGCGGCGACCGGCGGCGCGGCCCGTCCGGCCCTGTCGTTCGCCGACCCCTCCACCCAGGCGACGCTGGGCACGGCGTACACCAAGGCGCTGGCCAACCTGCTCGACACCAACACGGTCACCTTCGACCCGGCGACGTACAACTCGTCGGGTCTGATGACGACCTCTCCGCAGACGTTCATCCGGGCGGGCGGCGGGTACAGCCAGCCGTGGACCAGGGACGCGTCCGTCAACTCCTGGAACGCCGGGAGCCTGCTGGAGCCGAAGTCGGCGGCGAACACCCTGTGGGCGACCGTGGTCAAGCAGTCGAACGGCCAGCTGATCGTGCAACAGGACAACGAGACGTGGGACCAGGTCGTGTGGGCCACGGCCGCCTGGAACCACTACCTGGTCACCGGGGACCAGACCTTCCTCACCAACGCCTACCAGACGGCCACGAACACCCTGAACCAGCGCAGGAGCCAGAACTACAACACCGGTTACGGCCTGTTCCAGGGGCCGGCGTTCTTCAACGACGGCATCGCCGGCTACCCGGCTCCGCCGGCCGACGCCACGGAGAGCCAGGGCTCCTACGTCGGCAGTTACGCGGCGACCGCCACCATGATGACCCTGAGCACCAACGAGCTGTACTACTCGGCGTACCGCAGCACCGCCTTGATGGCATCGGCGCTCGGCAGGCCCGCCGGCGAGGTCAGCGCCCTCAACACGCAGGCGGACAGCCTCAAGACCGCGATCAACAAGAACTTCTGGATCCCGGCCAAGGGCCTGTACGGCTACTTCGTGCACGGCAGCGACAGCATGGCGGGGCAGCTGGACCAGACCGAGGAGGGCAGCGGCCTCTCCTTCGCCATCCTCTTCGGCATCGCCGACGCCGCCCAGACGCAGTCGATCCTGCAGAACGCGCACCTACAGCCCTACGGCATCGTGGACACCTACCCGAACTACGCGCGCTACAGCGACGCGGAACCCGGGCGTCACAACGTCCTGGTCTGGCCGATGGTGGAGGGCTACTGGGCGGACGCGGCCGCGCAGGCGGGCAACCAGTCACGCTTCGCCAACGAGGTCCGGACACTCGCCGGGCTCGCCGACTCCAGCGGGCAGTTCGCCGAGGCGTACAACGCGCAGAGCGGCGCGGTGGACGGCGGCTGGCAGACCGGTGGCCACTGGGACGCGGCAACGGACCAGACGTGGTCGGCGACCGCGTACCTGCGGATGATCGACGACGACCTGTTCGGCCTGAAGTTCACCACCAGCGGCATCACCTTCCGGCCCACCCTCCCGGCCGGCTGGGGTGACGCCACGCTCTCGGGAGTCGGCTACCGGGGGGCGACCCTGACCGTCGCGCTGCACGGGTCCGGCAACGTGATCAGCTCGTTCAAGCTCGACGGGACGACCACCACGGCGGACTCCGTCCCCAGCTCCCTGACGGGGTCGCACACGGTGGACATCACGCTCACCGGCGCCCAGCCCACTCCGGCCACCGGCACGGTCGTCTCGGACGCCGACAGCGACAAGTGCGTCGACGTCAACCAGAACTCGACCGCCGACGGCACGGCCATCCAGCTGTGGGGCTGCGACTACACCACGGCCCAGCAGTGGACCCTCGAACCGGACGGCACGGTGCAGGCCGACGGCCGCTGTCTCGACGTCACGTCCAGCGGAACGACCGACGGCACCCCGATCCAGGAGTGGGGCTGCGACGGCACCGGGGCGCAGCAGTGGAAGGCCGTGAACGGCACGCTGGTCAACACGGCTTCCGGCAAATGCCTCGACGACCCGGGCACCAACACCTCGCCCGGGACGCGGTTGGACCTGCGCACCTGCGACGGCGGCCCCGGCCAGCACTGGGCCCTCCCCTGACGCCGCGCACGATGCGAGCGCCGGGCACTCCAGCGGGCGCAACGGGCCGTCACCGCCGCCCCCTGCGACTGCGTGCCGTGGGGCACGCCCGCACACGCCCCGCCCACGCCCGGTTCCTGACAACCGCAGTCCGAGTACCTCCGCGAACTCCTTCGGTGACCGCGTCATCCTGCCGACTGTCCGCCGACGTCCAAGTTTGCCCCCGGCATGGCAGAACGACAGGTGGGCGACACGTCCGACCCGCGGTGCGGCGGACCTGACCCGCCGTTACGCGAGGGGAAGCATTCCATTCAAACCATGTGCGCCCGCCGGCCCCGGATCACGTCTGCCTTTGCGTTGCGTTCGCGTTCGCGTTTGCATTTGCGTTCGCGTTCGCGTTTGAACGGACATACCAAAGCCTTCGTTCATTGCAGGAAAGTCATGCGATGGCCCTCGCGCCGCACGAGGGATGCGGGACGAACCGCCAGAGCCAGCAGTTCGGTGGAGCGCCCGCCCACGCGACCGGTCCGGGCCCGGACGGCGACCGGGACACGGAGTGCGCCGACGAACCGGTCGGCCGTCGCGTGTCAACCGAGGGAGGGGCGGCGTGAGAACGGTCCCCACTCCGATTGTGTGCGAACTTGTTTCTTTTGCATGGCACTTGACCCGAAAACGAACAGGAGGCCACACTATGTATCACCATCTCCGGAACGGGGACCGCAGACACCTCGTCAGGCCGTGTCCGGTGTGTGCCATCCCCTTCGCCGGCCCCGGAGGCACGAATCAGGAACATCACTGCTTTGCAATACGGGAAGGAGTTTCTCTTGAACGTGTGGAAACTGGTGAGGAACGCGGCGGTTCCAGTGGTGTGCGGCATCACCGCGTCCGTGGCCGTCGGGGCGTTCTGCGGGAATGCCAGCGCAGCCACCGGACATGGCCCCGCCACGGCGATCCACAGCGCCGCGGCGCCGAAGGCGCTGTCGCGGCAACTGCTCGGCCAGGTCAGCGGGCCAACGTATCTTGAGGCCAGCGCGCCGGTCGCAGGCGTCTACGCCGTCGAGTACGACGTGACGGGCAACGCCGCGTTCGACACGTACATCGACGGTACGGAGCTGGGCTACGTGGGAGCATCGCCGGGGGTCTACCAGACGCGTTCGGTGTCGCTGTCCGCGGGCGGTCACCTGGTGCAGGTGGCCGGCCCCGAAGGCTCCGGACAGGCCTCCGTCTATCTCGTGCAGATCTCCTGACCCACGGCCGAACACCCCATGTGGTCATGGGGTGTTCGAAGCGGCCTGGGGTGGCGAAGGGCGGCCGGTGCAGCGGTTCTGCGCTGCACCGGCCGCCCTTCGGCGTCTGCGATCCGCCGCCTGCGGCGGCACGACGGTCATGGTCACGCCTCCGGTCCGGCCAGGGTGCGGTCTTTCCGGGGCAGCCACCCTCGGAGTCGGCGTCCGGCGACGTCGGCGTAGCGGTCGGACAGTTCGACGCCGATGAGGCGGCGTCGCTCTCGGGATCGGTATCTCCGCGGCCAACGCCCGGGGGCGCAGCGTCGGGCGGAGCCCACGCCGGAGGACAGCCGCGATGCGCAGCCGTACCTGACGGGTCGACGGGTGCGTGCGGTGGCGGTTTCCGCGGTCGTTCGCCTTGCCGACCTGGTGGCCGACGCGCACGGCGTGGTCCTGGACCGCGAGGTGCGGCCCAGGCGGGACCGCGAGGCGTGGCAGAGCCTGATCGGGCAAGCCGGCGGCATCCGGCGGCTGTTGCACTTCCCCGTGGAACACGCCGGGCTGCTCCGCCGCCTCCGCGAACGCGGCCGCCGCGCGGACCGGAACGCGCTCACCGTCACCGCCGAAGCGTTGGACGACCCCCTCGACCGCTTCGAGCCACCGCACGGTGCGGGCGGCCGGGCCGGGCATCCATGGCTGAGCGTACGGATGGAGTCGCTGTTCCGCGGTGGTAGGGGCCCGAGCCCCGGCGCGGGAGGCGGCACGCACGTCTGCCTCCGGCCGGGGCCCATGGGGCGGTGGGTCAGGAGGCGGTGCGGCGGGAGCGGACCAGGGCCAGGCCGCCGGCTATCAGACCGAGGACACCGACGACGAGCCCGGCGATGCCCAGAGTGCGGGCGGCGGAGTCGTCCGCCTTGGCCGCGACCGGGTGCGTGCTCCGGCTCTTGGCGGGCGCGGGCGCCGCACCGCTGCCGCCGTCCGGTGCGGCGGCGGTGAGCTCGAGCGTGGGGGCCGGGTGGGCGGGTTCGTCCTGGCCGGGCTGCTGGAGGTCGATCCAGCGCACGATGGTGCCGTCGGAGTAGGTCTGCAACGCCTTGAAGACGAGCCGGCTGCCGGTGGTGGGCAGCTGGCCGAACGCCACGGTGAAGTCCTGGTACTGGCCGGGGGCTGTCCTGCCGCCGGTCCAGGTGATCTCGGAGACGGCGGTGGTGATGTCTCCGTCATCGGTCTTGATCGGTGTCTTGAGCGTGACGTTCTTGATCTTCGCGGTCCAGCCGGGCACCGGGGAGACCAGGACCGACGGGATCGGCTGGGCGGACGGGAAGTAGATGTCGACCTTGGTGGTGTCGGCGTGATCCTCCTCGTTGGGGACCCGGAAGGTGATGGTGCCGTCCTCGGCGCCCTGGGGGTAGGTGTCGGGGTGGACGGTGACGTGGGCGAACGCCGCACCGGCACCGGCCATGACCACACCGGCGGCCAGGGCGCCGGTGATCAGGACACGGCGGGCGGCGGTCCGGGCGGCGCGGCTCGCGCGGGCGGGGGACGGCAGGGAGGCGGTGGACATGAAGGTGGCTCCAGAGGGTGAGTGATCGGCTTCGACTGCCGAAGGAGTGAAGGGTGGTCCGGGTCGTATCCGGTGGCGCCGGGGCGGATGACACGCCTTGGCGCCGCCCGCCCCGGCCCGGATCAGGCGGCGAGGGGCACGGGCGCCGGTCGCCGGTCGGGCGGGGTAGCGGCGGACCCGATGGAGCGGATCAGCGCGATGCGCGCTCGCGCGGCGCGTGAGCGGACGGCGCCGATCGGGCCAGCGGTGACGCCGGCGGCTTCGGCGTAGGGCAGGCCGATGAGACGGGTCAGGGCGCGGGCGGCCGACCTCGGGCAGGCGTTGTCCGCCGACCGGTGCACGCCACCGGGCGGTCGCCGACCCGGGTGGGCTGCGGGATTCTGCGATCCGCGCGGTTCACCGGGTCCACGGCGCCGGGGCCGGAGTCGCGGGACCGGGGGTGAGACCGCTGGGGGCGGACACGCCGGACCGCTCGGCGGCCACCGACATCGGGCGGCGCGCCGGGATCAGGTGTGTCAGGCGTGGCCGGCGGCCATCGCGCGGGGCGGGCCCCGGGTGGCGATGACGTGCGTGAGCAGCAGGGAGCGCGGGCGCCGGGCGGAGCGGGCTCGGTCCGGCCGCACCCGGAGCCGGTGGGAGGCTCGCGGTGTCCAGAGGATCAGCAGGACCGGGGTGAGGATCCGGGTGGCGATCACCCGGCCGATGCGGAAGGCCGTCCGTTCACCGTAGGCGAGCCAGATGCCGCAGAGCACCGCGACGAGCAGGTGCGCGGCCACCATGCCGACCGCGCCGTATCCGTGGGACATCGGCGCCATCGCCGGCATCGCCGAGTGACCGGGCATGCCCCGCATGGAGCCCGTCGCGGGCATCGAACTCATGCCGGCCATGGCGTGCGTTGCCGGCGGCGGGCTCCCGAGCCGGCCGCTGAGCCCCGCCGCACGGACGAGACGGGCGGCGCCGTCGGACAGTGCTGCGGCGGGCGTTCCGCACAGCAGGACCGAAGCCCATTGCCGGGCGAACGAGGCGGCGCCGCGCGGGGCCGTTGCCGCTGTCGCCTGCCCGAGGGAGAACAGTGCGTGCAGGGCGAACTGGGCGGCGACCGTGATCATCGTGACGAAGGTGCGGCCCCGCTCCCGGTGGGAGAGGGCCCAGGCGCCCGCCGTGGTCGCGGCGAAGGTGAGCAGGAGCGTCCACGACGGGATGTCGTCGCCGGACATCAGTTGATGGCCGATGGCGGCGGACGGCACGCAGACGGCGGCGAACATCGCCGCCCGCGTCAACCGTGAAGCCCGCCCTGGTTCCATAGGTTCCCCATCGTCCCATCCGCCGTCGCACGTCCGACACGGGGTTGACCGGAACCGGCCGTCCCCCGGGGCCTGGCGTCGAGGAGGGACTCCGGCCCCGAGGACAGTCGCGCGGGAGGACCGGGACGTTCCCGTGACCTCACCACAGGTGCCCGCGGTTGTCGGTCGACGCGGCGGCGCGGAGTGGTGCTGACCGATGACTTCGGTGGGCGGATACGGACGAGCGCCGACCGGTTCTCGTCACCGATCGAGGACGCGAAGGCCGGGCGGTGGGACGGCGTTTCGCTGTCCCACCGCCCGGCAGGCGGTTGTCGTCGGGGCGTCGCATCCCCGGCCCGGACCGCCACGGCGGCGATCCGGACCGGGGAACTCTCGCGGGAGTCCAGCAGCTACGCGCCGGGCTGGGACCACGTCTGGGCGGGGGTCGCGTTGCAGTCGTACAGTGCGACCTGGGTGCCGTCGGTGGTGGAGGCGGCGGGATCGTCCAGGCAGCGGCCGGACGACGGGTTGCGGTAGCCGTTGTCGTAGGGCTGCCACTGCTGGTTGGCGCCGCCGTTGCAGTCCCACAGTTCGACCTTGGTGCCGTTGGCCGTGCCGCCGCCGGTGGTGTCCAGGCACTTGCCGAGCGAGGTCAGGGTGCCGTCGGAGTTGAGGGTCCAGGACTGGGCGGCGGTGGTGTTGCAGCCCCAGATCTGCACAGCAGTGCCGTTGGTGCCGGAGCCGCCGTTGACGTCCAGGCACTTGCCCGCGATGCCGGAGCTGACGCGGCCGGGGGCGGCGCCCGTGGTGCGCGAGGCCACCTTGAACCTCTGGTTGGCGGTGTCGTTGGGGAACCACTGGTCGTACTGCGTCCCCGCGGTGTTGCTGCCCGCCGGGTCGTCCAGGGCCTGCCCGCTGTTGCGGTTGTAGAAGGACCAGGTGCCGTCGGAGTTCGCGACCGGCTTCCACTGGTCGTTGCCCGCGGAGGTGCCGCCGGCCGGCCACTGCACGATCAGGGCGCCGGATTTGCCGGAGGCCGCGTTGACGTTGAGGAGTTGGCCGCTACGGCTGTTCTTGATCTCGTAGTAGCCGTTGCTCTGCGGGACGAAGGACCACGAGGCGCCCGTGTCCCCGGTGTCGGCGTTCTGCACGATCGGCGCCGAGTTGGCGGTGGAGTCGTTCTGCACGCCGAGCGACAGCCCGCTGGCGGCACTCTGGATCTCGTACGTGCCGGAGAACGGGGAGGCGGCTTCGCTGGGCAGTACCTGGAACAGCCCGACCATGCCGTTCATCTCGAAGGCGTCGGGGTTGGAGTCGTTGGTCGGCTCGGTCCAGTCGTTCCAGGTGAGGTCGGCGCTGTTGCGTTCGTTCCAGGCCTGGGCCGCGTTGGAACGCATCCAGGCGTCGTAGCGGCCGCACAGGTCGGCGTCGGTGCAGAAGTCGCTGATGCCCTTGAACAGCCAGTACTGGTAGGAACTGCCGCGGGTCTGGTTGTTGGCCACGATCGGCACGTCGTTGAGGAAGTGGTCCGCGGTGCGCTGGGCGTCGTCGTGGTACTCGCTGTTGCCGGTGACCCGGTAGAGGTTGTCGGCGGCCTCGATCCACGACCCGGCGTTGTACGCGTTGTCGGACGCCTGGAGGGTGGTGGTGCCGCTCTTGCCGTTCGGGAAGGCGACGCACTCGTTGACCACGCCGGTGGAGGTGTTGACGACGTGGCCGCGCATCCAGTCGTAGATCTGCTCCGCCTTGGTGAGGTAGGAGCCGTCACCGGTGATCTCGTACAGTTCGACACCGGTGCTGATCATGGGGTCGTTGCTGAGCGCGCACTTGCTGTAGTCCGTGTCGTTCTCCCAGATGCCGCCGCCCCCGTCGCCGGTCCAGCCCCGGTTGTAGGTCTGGTTCCACTGGTCGGTGGCCACGTTCAGCCAGTTCGCGTCGCCGGTGTCCTGGTAGCCGCTGATCGTCGCGGTGATCATCCACGCGATGTCGTCGTTCCAGCCGTCCCACGACGTCCATGTGGTGCCGTCGTCGGTGAGGAAGGTGTTGACCAGATCGCTGACCCGTTGCCGGTCGGCCGGCGCGTGCGTGCGCAGGTAGACGTCCTGGGCGACCTCGATGTCCAGCGCCGCGATCCAGGTGCCGGCCCGCTCGGTTCCGGTGCTCTTCAGCTCGTCGGTGTAGTAGGTCCCGGTGCTGCCGCCGGTCACCAGGAAGGCGTTGTTCCATGCCTGGAAGACGGTGTCGGGGGACGGCAGCGGGGTGTCGGCCTGCGCCACCGGGGACAGCAGCAGGCCCGCCGCGCCGAGCAGCAGCGTCATACCCCCCGCTACCAGGGTCTTGAGTCGTCTCATGGTCGGAACCGTTCTGCTCGATGGGACGTGCGGGATACCTCGTGCGGGTCACGCGCCGCCCCTGCCGGACAGCGCCTGGACCATGGCGTCCTGCCCGACCTGCGGGCAGGCGGCGCCATGCGTCGGGCGGGACTCAGTACCACTGCTGGTTGGCAGTGCCGTTGCAGTCCCACAGCTCCAGTTGGGTGCCGTCGGTGGTGGAACCGGCCGGGTCGTCCAGGCAGCGGCCGGAGACGGGGTTGCGGTAGCCGCCGCGGTAGGGCTGCCACTGCTGGTTGGCGCCGCCGTTGCAGTCCCACAGTTCGACCTTGGTGCCGTTGGCGGTGCCGAGGGCGGTGGCGTCCAGGCACTTGCCCAGGACCGTCAGGCTGCCCGCGGAGTTCGTCGTCCACTGCTGGGCCGAGGTGTTGTTGCAGCCCCAGATCTGGACCGCGGTACCGTCCGCGGCGGAACCGGTGTTGGCGTCCAGGCACTTGCCGGCGACGCCGGACTGCACGGCGGCGGTGACGGGGGCCGGCGGTTGTATCCAGCCCGCAGCGGCTGCGGCCTGGATGCCCTTGTTCCAGGCGTCGGCCATCTTCTGGTACCCGCCGTCGTTCGGGTGCAGCGCGTCGAAGAGGTCGGCGGTGGTCAGGGCGCTCATGTCGACCAGGGACACGTGCTCGCCGGCCCCCTGCTTCGACTGGACCATGCCGGCCACGGCCGCGTTGAAAGCCGGCTCGGCCGGCGCGACCACCGTGTTCGTGGAGACGATCAGATTGGCGACCAGTACGGTCGCGGTCGGGTCGTCACTCACGATCTGGTCCACCAGCGCGCTGAGCCGGTCCGGTGCGGTGGACACCTGGTAGTTCTGCCCGAGGTCGTTGGTACCGATCATCAAGGTCACGACGTTCGGTTTGTACCTGGCCAGCGACGAGTCCGCGATCCCGGCGATCTGATCGATCCGCCACCCGGAGTGGCCCTCGTTGTCCGGATCGGACATCGTGCCGCCCCGGCCCGACCCGACGAAGTCCACCGGGTATCCCTCGCCGGTCAGCTCGTCGTCGAGCGGCCCGCGGTAGCCGTTTCCGGTGGTGCTCTGGTACCCCCACGTGATCGAGTCGCCCATCGGTTCCACTCGCAGCGGGGTCTGCGCCGCCGTCGCTGCGACCGACGCCGTCCGATTCAGGGAGGGCCGTGCGTCGGCGGCGTGCGCCGACGGCTGCATGCCGATCGCCAGGGCAAGTCCTGCTACTGAGGCCATGACTGCCCCAGCTCTCGCTAACCGCATCATGATGGGTCCGGCTTTCTCGTCGGTGGGCTCTTGACCGGGCACAGCACCGCACGGTGCTCGCCGGCAGACCCGAGGGGGTGCCGGCTTGTCCACCGGCGTGTTCGTGAGGAGCGGATGGGCCGGCTTGTCCACCGGCGCGTTCGTGGCGAGCGGATGGCGGGTGCGGGTGACGTGAGGACGGCTGGCCCGCGTTGTCCGCCTGGCCCCGGTCGGGGTGCGGGATGATCCCGCACCCGGACCGGGTGACTGTTGGTCCGGCGGACACCACCGTCCGCACCGGAACCGTTCATCGTCTCCTGGCGCCGTGAGGCTCAGGTACGGGACCGGTTCCGGTTGCCGGTCCCGATGCAACGCAGGATCTCCAGCGGGGCGTTGTCGGCGTACGTCCACGACTCCGGCGCGGTCCCGGCGGTGGTACCGCCGCCACTGATCGCACCGCTACCGTCGAACGTCCGCCCGCTCCGGATGCCGTCCACCGTCAAGGCCGTCGTGGACGCGGCACGAGCCTCCGGAGCCGCGACCACCGCCAGTGGCGCGGTCGGCAACGCAAGCACCAACAGCGGAGCGGATCTCAGTCTTCGTCGCACGACAAACCAACCTCACCTCGGAAGCGGCGGTTCGGAGAGTGCCCCGGATGACACGCGTCGTCCCCGCACCCATCCGGGGGGAAATCTGTTCAGTAGTGTGAGGTCGTGTTGATTGGAGGGTCAAGAGCAAAGCCGAAAGAAACAAACTCACACATCTTGCAAAGGATTGCGTCTTCGCTATCAGCGATCGGAAGAGACGCCGGCCGGGGTGGAACAGAATTGATTCCCGCAGGTGACGGCCGGACAGGACGTGCCGCGACACCACCGCTCCGAAGGACACTTCAACGGCGCGGCGCCGCCCCGGAGGTCGTCACGGAGGCTTGGCCGCCTGGGGGCAGGCCGCGTTCGCCGAACGGCGCACGGCCGGGGCATCCGATATCGGCGTCACCGGCATGAGCGGCCAGGAGCCCATGCGGCTTCGGGAGGCGCCGGTGCACATGATCGAGGGGTACGCCCGGCACGACGGCCGCGCCGGCAACCCGTGATCGATCGGCGCCGTCAACCGCCGATCACACTACGGCGTGCAGAAAAGCGGGCGGTGCGGAAGCGAGGGCGCACGCGCCGACAGGTCCGGGCCGGACGGGTGGACAACGCACGAAGCCTCTGGCGGCGCGGCTGATCCCGGTCACGACCACACCCGTACCGGCACTCGCGCCGTCATCCCTTCGGGCCGGTGCGCCCGGTGGCGCCCGGTGGGTGGTTGCGGCGGCCGACCGGGTTCGCCGCCCCGGGGCGGCGGAGCCGTAACCACCGCGCCGGCGGACGGACAGGCGCGAACCTCCCCCTCAGCGGCGGCCGGTGGCGAGGACGACGAGGAACTGGCCGCCGCCCGGCTCGACGCCGGCGGTCACGGGCAGCTCCGGTACCAGTCGGGAGAACCGGTCGACCAGCCAATCGGCCGCCGCCTGGGCGTCCTTGCGGGTGGGACAGCGGCCGACCGTCTCACGGCCGCCCTTGCGCTCCAGCCGCGCGGCGACGGCGGCGAGCGGTGCGGGTTCGACCACGTACAGGTGGTCGGGCCAGCCGATGACCACTTTGACCGCGCCCTTGCGGGTGTTGCACCCGCGGTGCGCGAGCCGCTCGGCGATCTTGGCCTTGCGGTCGGCGGTGCGGCTGTCGACGCTGGGCCCGCGCGGGTCGTTCACCGATTCGTCGGGGTCGACCGGTTCGTCGCACACCCAGCAGCGCCAGCCGTCGCGCTCGGCCACATCATCAAGGAGACTCACTCGCACAACCTAGCCCGCCCGGCCCCCGTCCCGCTCGCCAGCCCCCGCCGACGGCCGGCCAGCGCCGGCGCTTTCGGGCGCGCACCCCCGCATCCACGGCGGTCGGCCCGGGCGCCACGACAGCGGTGAGCAGCTCGTGGAACGGGTTGCGTCCCACGGTCGCGCTCCGACCAGCATCTTCAACCCAGCGGTTGACAACACTCGGGATCAGCGTAGCGTGGTCCTCAACCCAGCGGTTGACAACAGGTGAGGGGACGCCAGTGGCCGAGGAGCAGCTCTCCCGGGCGTTCACCGCGCTCGCCGATCCGACCAGGCGGGACATCGTGGCCCGGCTGTCGCTCGGTGACGCGACGCCCGGCCAGTTGGCCGAGCCGTTCACGATGTCGCTCCAGGCGGTGTCCAAGCACCTGAAGGTGCTGGAGGAGGCCGGGCTGATCAGCCGGACCCGCGACGCACAGCGCCGACCGTGCCATCTGGAGACGGCCGTGCTCGACGAGATGACCGCCTGGGTCGACCGCTACCGGCGCAACGCCGAGGAACGGTTCCGCCGCCTGGACGCCGTGCTGGCGACCCTGGACGCGGACCCGCAGCAGGAAGACGAAGACGAGCAGGGCGAAGGAGTCGCATCACCATGACCACCGACCGACCGGTCCGCGAGACCGCCATCGAGGCCGACCCCCGGCTGCCGACCATCCGCATCACCCGCGAGTTCGACGCACCCGTCCCGCAGGTCTACCGCGCCTGGACCGAACCCGGGCTCGTCGGACAGTGGCTCGGCCCCAAGGACCTCACCACCACGTTCGACCACTGGGACCTGCGCACCGGCGGCAGCTACCGCTACCGCCAACTGCGCGACGGGCGGGAAGTCGCCTCCTTCTACGGCTCCTTCCACGAGGCGCGCCCCGCTGAGCGCCTCGTCCAGACCTTCACCTACGACGGCGTCCCGGACGGCGTCAGCCTCGACACCGTGACGTTCGAGGACCTCGGGGACGGCCGCACCCGCGTCACCGTCCTCGGGATCGTCGAGAGCCTGGCCGCCCGCGACATGATCCTGGCCAGCGGCATGGACCGCGGCGTCACCGAGGGCTACGAGCAGTTGGACGCGGTGCTGCGCACCCTCGGCTGACCGCTGCGCCGAACGCCACTGCCACCGCATCTCCCCTGTCCCCGTCTCGGCCCGGGCCGCCCGGACACGAACGGGCGGTCCTCCGGTTCGTGCGGCGGGCTACCCGGGCAGGCGCAGGATCTGCCGGAGAGCGCGGTGGATCTCCGAGTACCGGTCGGTGCCGGCGTTGTGCCGGCCGAAAACGTCGTCGGGTTCGATCGCTCCGCCGAGCGTGCGCAGTTCGCCGAGGGCCTCGGTCAGCAGCGCCCGGCTCTCCTGCTCGGACTGCCAGGGGGCGCCGCCGGGGGCGGTGGCCAGCGCACGCCAGTTCGGGGACTTGACCAGACGGGCGCGGATCTCGGTGAGCAGCAGGTCGAGCCAGGAGGGCTGGCCGAAGGTGAGGTTGAGTGCCAGGGAGGTCTCCGACGACGAGGTCGCGTGCCACTCGCCGCGCGGCATGAACAGCAGGGAGCCCGCGGTCAGTTCCACCTCTTCGAGCACCGGCGGGTCGACGTCCACCGTGCCGCCGGTCCAGTAGGAGGCCAGCTCGTCGGGGAGGTAGGGGGCTTCGAACGCGTCGTAGTGCTGGACCGCGTTCACCACGTGGGTGTTGGGCCCCACGCGCCACGTCTTGCGGCCGCCGAGCTGGAGGACGAAGTTGCAGTAGGCGTCGAAGTGCGGTTCGAGGCCGGCGCCGCCCTCGCCCGAGTAGAGGATGGCCTTGGCCAGCGTCCCCTCCGGCAGGCCGAGTTCGGTGCGGAGCCGGCCGACCAGCCGGCGTATGCGCGGCAGGTACATGTCGGCGAAGTCCATCTCGAGGTTGGCGCCCTTGTGCAGCCAGTCCAGCGCCTCCTCGTGCGGCACGAGCATCCGCTCCGACAGGCCTTCCGCCTCCTCGGTCACCGCGTCCCCGTAGACCATGATCGGGCCCCGGTAGCGTTCGAGCGCCTGCTCCACGTCCGTGCCGATCTCGGCCACGCCGGGAATGGCGGTCAGCCGTTCGAGCGGACCGTGCGACACGTGGTGGACGCCCTGCCAGTGCTTGTCGAAGAACTCGCCGACCGTCAGCGGGTCGATGAGCCGGGCGAGGTCCGACGGGTGCGTGGTCATCCGGTGCTTCCTTCCAGGCGGGTGACGATTCCGGCTTCGAGCGATTCCACGAGGAGTTCCTCGACGCCGACGAGTTTCACGTCGGCGGCCCGGACCGCCTCGCCGAGGGTGCGCCGGCCGTCCAGGGCCATGACGACCCGCCGCCAGTCGTCGCTGTCCGGCAGGGGCAGGACGTATTCGACGGTGCCGTTGACGGCGACGTACCACTCGTCGTCGGTGTGCAGCGGCGTCAGCGCCATGACGTCCGGGGCGAGGGTGTAGACCGCGCTCTCGACGACGGGGGAACCGCCCGCGCCGGGTGAGGGGACCGGCTCCGCGCGCCGCAGCGCCACCGGCGCCCCGTCCGCCCCGGGGCGCAGCCGCAGCGCGCCGGGGGACCCGGCGAGCTTGTCCAGCAGCGCCATGTTGACCAGCCGGGCGAAGAACTCGAAGTTGCCGAGCCTCGGATCCGCCTCGAAGTCCGAGAGCGTGCGGCGCATGGCGGCCGTATCGAGGTACTCCTGCGCGCCGGGCCCGGACATGGCGTGCTCGAAGAGCGCGGCGTGGTCGGCGCGCAGCGCGTCGAGCATGGCCTGGTGGGCGGCGTGGCGCTTCGGCCCGTAGAAGAACGGCACCTTCGGGCGGTCGGCGAACCTCTCCGGCAGCCACTCGCGCGCGGACTGCCTGAGGATGCGCTTGTCCCACAGCAGTTCGGCCCGCAGCGGCTGCGGGACGGCCATGCACAGCTCCACCAGGCGGTGGTCGAGGAAGGGCACCCGGTTCTCGACCCCGTTGCCGGAGGCGGTCCGGTCCTCGTGCCAGCAGTTGTACGTCTGGAGGTCGCGGGACTTGCCCGCGACGTAGGTCTCCCACACGCCCGCGCCGCGCGGGTGGGCGGCGGGGGTCAGCAGGCGCCGGTTGAAGTGCTCGTTCCACACCGTGACCGGCAGCCCGGCGTCGAGCGCGGCCCGCCCCTCGGCCAGGTACCCGAGGCCGTCCAGGTTCGCATCCCAGTCCGTGCCGAACAGCGTGGTGTAGCCCCCGTTGAACTCGTCGCTGCCCTGACCGGTGAGCATCACCTTCAGGCCGGGACGGGTCTGCTTGGCGTAGCGGTGCAACTGGAACTTGAAGAACTGCTCCGGGCTGAGCAGCGGCGTCTCGCACAGCTTGAGCAGCTCCAGGTAGGAATCGGCGGTGACCTCGCAGCCGGGGCCGGTGAAGTCCACCTGGTGGTGGGGCAGGCCCAGCGACGCCGCCGCCTCCTGCGCGAAGTAGGCGTCGCCGTTGGCCAGCGTGCTGTCGCTGCACACGGAGAAGCAGTGGATTGCGTTGTCCTGCCGGGCGGCGATGGCGGCGATGACCGTGGAGTCGACACCGCCGCTCAGGAAGCAGCCGATCTCGACGTCGCTCATGAGGGAGTCGGTGACGGCTTCCTGGAGCAGCTCCCGGTAGGCCGCGGTCCACTCCCGGGCCGACCACTGCTGCGTCCCGTGCCGCTCGCGGAATGCCTCGGCCGCCTCCCCCAGCCGCCAGTACTCCTCCAGGCGCAGGGCTCCGGTGGCGAGGTCGAACCGCAGGACGTGCGCGGCCGGCAGTTGGCTGATGTCGGTGAAGTACGACGGCGGCGGGCCGGCCGGGGCGGCGATGTGGCCGTTGATCGCGGGGTCCGCCAGGGCTGTGACCCAGTCGAACCCCGGCGCGCGGCCGGCTCCCGGAGCGGCGAGCAGCGCCTTGATCTCCGAGGCGAAGACCAGGCGTCCGCCACGGCTGGAGTAGAACAGCGGCTTGATCCCGAGCCGGTCGCGCAGGAGGTAGACCGCCTGTTCGCGGCGGTCGACGACGACGGCCGCGTACATGCCGCGGAGCGCCTTCAGCCCGCTGATCCCCGTGCTCTCGTACCGGGCGAGCACCGCTTCGGTGTCGGACCGCCCCTGCCAGCGGTAGCCGGGGCGTACGCCGGCGCGCAACTGCTCGTGGTTGAAGATCTCGCCGTTGACCAGGACGGTGATCATGCCGTCCGCGCTGCTGAACGGCTGCTGCCCGCCGGGCGGGTCGACGATCGCCAGGCGGCTGAAGGCGACCGCACACGTGGCGTCGTACACCGCACGGGTGCCGTCCGGGCCCCGGTGGGTCAGGGTCGCGATCATGGTGTCGACGTCCGCCCGGTCGGCCGGGGTGACGGTCAGGCCGTTCCGTACGGCCATGCCGGCGATTCCGCACATCAGTCGTTCCCTCCCAGCGATCCGACCATGTCCTGGGCCTGCACCGTGCCCGTCCGCTCGTCGCCCCGGCGGGTGCGGTCGACCACCGACACGACGCCGGCCGCGAACAGGACCGCGCACACCAGGCAGACGATCTCGAAGCCGTCGCGGGACAGCGCCTGGGCCCGGGCGCCCTGCATCAGCGGGGCGAACACCACGGACGCCAGCCCGATGGAGACGAACTGCGCGCTCTGGAAGACGCTCATGTAGCTGCCGGTGTCCTGCTCGGGAGCGGCCTCCATGGCGATCTTGCTCTGGCCCGGGACAGCGGCCGCCACGCCGAGCCCGAGCAGCAGCAGGGCCGCGCACACACCGGTGAGGGTGTCCGACCAGAAGGCCATGACGACGGCGGACACGGTCAGGCTGAGGAAGCCCACGCGCACCATCCGCTGCGGGGACCGGTCGGCGAAGCTGCCGGCCGTACCGCCGGCGAAGGTGACCACGAGGGCGTCGAGCAGCAGCACGACGCCGACCTTGACGGTGGACCAGCCGTCGACGGCCAGCAGGGCGAGCGGCAGGAACATACCGATGGCGTTGACCGGGAAGTACAGCAGCAGGCCGCGCAGCGAGGTGAAGAAGAAGGCCCTGTTCTGCAGCAGTCCGCTCGGCAGGTACCGGTTTTGCGCCGGGGTGCGGCGCTCACGGACCCAGAACGTGGCGGTCGCGGCCACCGCGACGGCCACGGCGCCGAAGCGTGCCAGGCCGCCGGTCAGGACGACGGCCTGCCAGGCGGCGACCGCGACGCCCAGAATGCAGGTGCCGGCGACCGGCAGCGGGCTCGGGGAGGCGTTCCGGTTCCCGGCGCCGGGCTCGCCGGTGCGGCCGGGCAGCAGGGCGAGCGCCGCGGCACCGGCCAGCGCGCCGACGCCGAGGACGATCCAGTAGACCGCCCGCCACGAGGTGTGCTCCAGCAGGAAACCGCCCAGGGCCGGGCTGCCGAGCTGCGCGGCCGCCAGCACGGCGCCCTGCCAGCCGAAGGCCCAGCCCACCCGGTCGGACGGGAGCATGGCCCGGATCAGTACCGCCTGGGCACTGACCACGATCGCGTCGGCCAGTCCCTGAAGGGCCGGACTGACCAGGTACAGCTGCCAGTTGGTGGCGAGTGCCCCGATGACCGCCGAGACGGCGAACACCGCGATGCCGCACACGAACTGGGTACGGGGTGCGACCCGCTCGGTGACCCGGCCGAAGAGCGGCAGCGTCACACCGAATACCGTCCAGAACAGCAGGTTGCGCCATTGCAGGTCGGTGTAGGAGATGTGGAAGCCGCGCACCATGGCGGCCGAGGCGAGCAGCACCATGGGAAGGCTGGCCACGCTGGCGAACACGCCGCCGGCGACGACCGTCACCAGCAGCCGGTTGCGCGCTCCGACCTTGGGGCCCGACGTCAGGAGCATTCCAGGCTGATTTCGTCTGTGATGGGCAGGCCGTTGTCGGCCACCCGCGGGATGGAGGGCTTGATCTTCCTCGACAGCGCGACCGCGTCGGGCACCACGGACGTGATCCGGAAGCCGAGCCGCTGGTAGAAGGTGAGGGCGGCGATGTTGTCGTTCGTCGTGGTGACGGTCACGCGCCGCCATCCCTCGCCGTCGGCACGCTGGCGCAGCGCGGCCACCAGAGCGCCGCCCATGCCCTGCATCGGCTCCAGGGCGTCGAGCGACATGATCTCGCACGCGCCGTCCGCGACACGGTAGGTCAGCAGACCCGCGTCCCGCCCGTCGGACGAGGCGATCAGGGCCGGGCAGGTCAGCAGGTCGGTGGCCTGTCCGGTCAACACCATCACCGGGCTCCCCCAGCGCTCGGTCAACACCTCGCGGATCCACGGGAGATCGGCCGCCCCTGCCTCACGGACGGCCGGCTCCACGCGTTGACCGGGGTCCGCGGTGGCGGGCGCGGGCTGCTCGCGGGGCCGGGCGCTGAGGATCTCGTGCGTCGCGTCGCGGCTCAGCCGCGCGTCGATGCCGATCCTGCGGGCGTGCAGCTCCACGACAGCGTCGAAGAACTCCTCGACGTCCTCCTGCTCGATGCCGAGGAAGAAGCAGGCCGAGAAGTCCCGCCGGGCGAACTGGTCGGTCCGCACGGTCAGTTCACCGTCCGCGAGGGTCGCGGAGGTCCGGTCGTGCAGCAGGCGGCGCCCCCGCATGAACTCCTCGGCGAAGGCGGGCAGGTTTCCCGGGCCGTGGTCCGACACGAACTGGCCGTACCAGCCCGCGTCCTCGTACTGCCGGTTCAGCCACCCGGCCAGGGACCGCGGGTCGATCCCCGTCTTCCTGGCGAGGGCGACCAGGGCGATCACGTAGTTGATGATCGTGGTCCGGCGTTCCTCAGCCAATTCGGCGAGCGGTATCCCGGGGGATTCGACCGGCTTTCCAGCTGTCCCTTTCCCCTGCGTTTCCTGTGAGTCCGTCATGCGGTGTCGCCCGGCGCGACGACACGCACCGCGCCCTCGTCGAGGAGTTCGGTCATCAGGCGCAGCGCGTCCGGCAGGCACTGGTCCGCGGGGACGTCGTATTCGTCGGTGATGTAAGCGACGATCTGCGCCACGGTCTTCTTGCCGTCGAGCTGGAGGTACATGTCCGCCGCTACGGAGTTCAGCCCCAGACCGGGTTCGATGATGATGCCCTTGACGTACTTGCGGGCCGGCCGCTCGGGGAGCGGTTCCAGGATCGTCGTCTCGTCGGGAGTCGTCACTGCTCGTCCTTACTGTAGCGGCTTGCGGGCCGTTATCATCCACAGGGTCGGCTCGTCGATTGCGACGGCCGCCTCCAGAATGTCGAGCGGCTCACCGGATTCCAGATAATCCATGATGTCCTCGTCGGTGAGCTCCAGGCTCGCCACCGATTCCGGGACGATCCCCGCCTGCGCGAAAAGGTCGGCCGCGACAGCCTCGTCCAGGCTCTCCTTATAGGCCTTGTCGATGATCCGGAAGTATTCCTCCTCCGGAATGATTTCGGCAAAGGCCGCAGCGGTTAGCGCGGAGACCGGACGGACGTCGATGACGGCCATGAGTCCCCCGGGGCGCAGGATCCGGTAGCACTCGGCCAGGGCTTTCGCCGGCTCCGCCCAGTGGTGCATGCAGGTGTACGAGGCCAGCAGGTCGAAGCTCTGCGATGCGCACGGGATGTCGTGGACGTCGCCGAGCGCGAAGGAGATCCGCTGCTCCAGGCCGGTGCCGCGCACGGTCTCGTCGGCCAGTTCGAGCATCGCGGGGTTGATGTCGAGGGCGTACACGTCGCCCTCGGTCAGCCTCGCCAGCTCCACCGCGAGGTGCCCCGGCCCGGTGCCGATGTCGGCGACGCGCCCCCCGGTGCGCCCGTACAGGCGGGTGAGCTGCGCTGCGATCAGCTGGTACACATACAGCTGATACTTTTCATACAGGGCCTTGCACGCGATGCAATCGTCCCGCGTCATCATGTCGGCAGCGAACTCCCCCGATTTCGGACGGCGCGGATCCCGGCGGTCCGCAACCGATTCGGGCGGATCCGGAGCCGGACCGTGAAGTGCAACCCCTGCAACAAAAACTGCGTGCTCCATACGACGTCGCTTCCACCGCGGCAAGCCGCGGTGGAAGCGACGACTCCGGAATCCGGAGTCATATATCAGTGGCCACCGAGAACGGTAGCCTGACGAACCTCGACAACGCGCGGGGCAACGTACTTCTTCATGAGTACACACCTCAATTCTATCGCCGAGCCCTATGAGTGTTGCGTGCGCATCACTCAGGGACCGGACACTATCGAGCCGTTGGCAGGGCGTCAATGAACCTTTCAAAAAATCGAGGCCGGTTTTTGCGCACGATTGATGCTCTATGTCACATTTCGCAAAGCTACCCGGGCGCACTCCTGACAATGAGCACTCCGGGTGCCGCACACCGGCCGCACGGAGTGGAGAGCAATTCGGCGGCACGGCCGAGCCGATTCGTATCTCCGCAGTGATCGAATGGCGTCGCTGGTCAATGACCGACCCGAATAAGTTACCTACCGGTCAGAATGCGAATGCGGTCGCGGAAGGGTGGTCGGCGTTCTCCCGCGGTGCGGAGGGGGCGGTGTTCGGCGGCCGGGCACCTCGCCGGTGGGGCGGTGTTCGGCGGCGGGGGTGGCGTTTGGCGGCGAGTCGGCGGCAGCGGGGGCGGGGCGGACGGATCCGGCGGCGGGGGCGGCGGGTCGGCCGGGGCCCGCCCCGGCACCGCTACTCCACGCCGGCGGCCAGGTGACGGGCAGCGCCCACGACCGCGTCGCCCGCCGCTGCGCCGCACAGCCGGCCCTGCGGATCGACAGCGTGCCGGCGGTGGTCGGCTACCGCCTGGCTCCGCAAACGCCGGCCCCCGGCGCGGCGGAGGACCGCCACCTCGCCTGCACCCATGTCATCGAGCACGCGGCCGAGTTCGGCATCGACGCGGACCGGATCGGGCTGGCCGGCCGGCGCGAGCGGCGGCGGCGCGTCCGCTGCCGTCACCGCGCTCATGGCCCGCGACCGTGGCGATCGCCGCGGCACTCACGAAGACCTTCGAGCACACCTGGCACGACTACCTGCGCCGCAACCTCCACAGCTGAGGCGATACCCCGACCGATCGGCGCCCGCGCGAGGCCGGTCAACTCCACGACCGTACGAGCCGGCCCGGCGCCCACGGCTTCCTTGCGGGCCGCCGCCTTGGCAGGCCGGTCTCGCGACCGCGGCGGGCCGTCCCGTTGCGTCAGTGCCCCCTGCGCACCCGGGCGGCCTTGCGGGCCTCCGCCATCGTGCGTGCCTCCGCGGCCTTGCGGGATTCCTTCGGCGGGCGGCCCGCGCGGGTGCCGAGCCCCCGGAACGCCGCGTTGCCGGGCTTCGCCCTGTCCTGCACCGGCGGGCGTTTCGCGCCGGTGATGCTGGTCAGCTTCTCCTCGCCGGAGCGCACCTCGGTGACCGTGGGCCGGATACCGGCGTCCGACATCATCCGGTTCACGTCTCGGCGCTGGCCGGGCGTGACCAGCGTGACCACGCTGCCGGACTCCCCGGCACGCGCGGTGCGTCCGCCGCGGTGGAGGTAGTCCTTGGGGTCGAGGGGCGGATCCACGTTGACGACGAGGTCCAGGTGCTCGATGTGGATGCCACGGGCGGCGACGTTGGTGGCCACCAGCACCGTGATCCCGCCGTCCTTGAACCGGGCCAGCGTGTGCGTGCGCTGCGGCTGCGACTTCCCGCTGTGCAGAGCACCGGCCTGGATACCGCTGTCGCGCAGGTGGCGGGTGAACTGGTCCACGGCGTGCTTGGTGTCCAGGAACATCAGCACCCGCCCGTCCCGGGCCGCGATCTCGGTGGCGGTCGCGTACTTGTCGGAGGAATGGACGTTCAGGACGTGGTGCTCCATCGTCGTGACGGAGGCCTCCGCCCGGTCGACGGAGGCGAACACCGGCTCACTCAGATACTGCCTGACCAGTTGATCGACGTTGCGGTCGAGCGTCGCGGAGAACAGCATGCGCTGCCCGCCGGGGGGCATCTGGTCCAAGGTCTCCGAGACCTGCGGCAGGAAACCCATGTCGCACATCTGGTCCGCCTCGTCGAGCACCGCGATCCGCACCCGGTCCAGGTGGCAGTCCCGCCGGGCGACGAGGTCGGCCAGCCGTCCCGGCGTAGCCACCACGACCTCGGCACCCGCGCGCAGCGACGCCGCCTGGCGGCCGATCGCCAGCCCGCCGACCACGGTCGCCGAGCGGAGCCCGAGCGCCTCCGCGTAGGGGGTCAGCGCCTCGCTCACCTGCTGCGCGAGTTCCCTCGTCGGCACCAGGACCAGCGCGAGGGGGCGCTTCGGTTCGGCACGCCGGCCGGCCGTGCGGGCGAGCAGTGCGAGCCCGAAGGCGAGGGTCTTGCCCGAGCCGGTCCGCGCGCGGCCGAGGATGTCCCGGCCGGCCAGCGCGCTCGGCAGGGTGGCCGCCTGGATCGGGAAGGGCTCCCGTACACCGAGTGCGGCCAGCACCCCCGTCAGCTCGGCCGGCAGTTCCAGCTCCGCGAACGACCCGGCCGGCGGCAGGCCGGGCGCCACCGTCGCCGGCACCGAGAGCTCGCCCCGCGGGGCCCTCCCCTGGCCGGCCCTGCCGGGTCCGGAGCGGCCGGCGGCCGGCTGCTTCGCGTTCATGGGGGTACCTCCTCGGTCCGGCGCCCCGAACGGACCTGGGCCCGTACCTTTGTCCGGCACGGGCCCAGGCTGTCTGCAAGCGTGACTCGACCTTACCAGCGCAAGCCTCACCCGGGCCGCCCCGCGACCGGGGACGGAGGCGTAGCAGCGTGGTCACGGCGGGGTCGGACGGACGACGGAAGCACGGGGTGCCGGCGCGAGCGGGGGCGTTCCGGCAGAGCAGCAGTACGGCCGCGGTGCCGCCGTACGGTCCCCTCGCGAGCGGGGGCGTCCCGTTCGCCGAGACGGTCGGCGACGGCGACGGTTGGAGGTCAGCGCTGCGGTGCGGTGCGGTGCAGGATGCCCTGCCGCGTCAGGCGCCGCACGGCCTCGCGCAGACACCGATCGCGGCCCCGCACTCGTTTGCCGGTGTCCGTAGCGGAGAGGTGCCGCGTCGAACGTGCGCAAGCAATCCCCGTGTCCTGAATGGATTCCTCCGCGCATCAACTTCCTTACTCACAAGTCCAGTTGCTGGCTATCTTGACCTTCCCACTGCGACGCAGGGCACCCCCGCCGCCCGGCGCCCCGGTCTGACGGAGGCCGCATGACCAAGAACGTCAGCAGCTCGCAGGCAATGACGACAGCACTCAACATGGCTGCCGACCTGGTGCGCTGGTTCCGTACCGAACACGCCCTCATGCCGATCGTCGTCCTGACGGCGGAGACACCACCGTGCGCGGAGGAACCCGGGGCGGAGCAGACCGGTTGCCCCACTCCTGCCGTTGGGCAAGGAGGGGCCGGAGCAGCAACGGGGACGGCGGCGGGGCCGGACAGGCGGATAGAGGAACTGATCCATGCGATGCACAGGCGCCACCTCGCTGGCGGACTGATCTGCTACCCCGCGAAGGACCGCCTCGACCTGTCCGCACCGAGGTGCGGGCCGACCGAGGACGAAGCGGTGGTGACGGGCGAGCGCCGCCAGCAGTACGAGAGGGCGTTCCATCTGCTGGACGAGTTGACCAATCCGGACAACTGGGGGGCGACCGACCTGCCGCGCTCCCGGAAACCGTCCTTCCCCCGCAGCAACCTCATCAAGGCGATCGAGGAGGCGTCAAAGGCGTCGACGCAGAGGGCCGTGGAGGAAGCCGCGCAGGAGCCTGTCCAGGAACCTCTGCGGAACAACACGCCGAAGGCCGATCGAGCAAGGATCGCCTGGCTCCGCCAACACCGTTGGCGGAGCCAGTTGCAGTGGGAGAACTCACGGCTGGGGATAGAGCTCAAACCGCTCCTCGACATCGGGGGCATCTTCAGCACCTTGGTGCTCCTGGCACTGACCGGGTACCTGGGCGGCAGGTTGCATCTGCTGCTGGTCGTGCTCTCCGCGGTGTTCCTGGTGGTCGTGCTCTACCGGCTGGCTCCCTACCTGCGGCCGCAGCTGCTCTGGTTGAGCCGGATCAACCGCTGGTTCTCCAGGAACACCTTCCTCGCCACCGAGCAGATCACCACTCAGATGTGGTCCTGGTGGAATCCGCGCGCTTCCGGGCGGGTGATGACCAAGCGTGCCCAGGAACTGGCGAACGAGTTCGCCAGGGTCTCCCCCGAATCGACCGGCACCGGTGACGGCGGTCAGCCATCCGGGACCATCCAACCGGACGCTGCCGGCTCCGCAGGTGCCGACGCAGCCCCTGCCGTGCGGTCGGAACCGGCGGGCAGGGGGCAGTCAGCGTGCGAGGAGGGCGAGAAGGACAACGAGAGCAGGCTGTACCTGCTCCAGTTCCGCACCCTGGCGCTGCTGGAAGACCTGCGGGCGCTCTACCTGCCGCGCCGGATCGACCTGCGCCGCCTCAAGCGACCGACGCCTCCCATCCTCTTCCTGCCGAGGGCAACGGTCGCGGACGGGCACGCTGCGCTGCTCGGGGCGATCAACGACGTACGCAGCCGCCGCAGCGAGGTGGACCCGTTGCTGGTGTTCGCCGGCATGGCCCCGGACGACCTGGAAGGCCTGAACACGGCGCATCCGTGGGATCCCGACCGCATGCCGTCGGACCACTTCGACGAGGAACGTTTCAGAACGTGGATCAGCGGGCTGCGGCTGGGGCAGTCGCCGAAGGGACGCCCCTGGGTGTTGAAGCGCGCCATGGAGAACAACCTCTTCACCTCGCCGGCCACCGAGAAGCTCAGGAACCCCCGGGAGCCGAAGCGTCGCCTCTGGCTCAGGCTGTGGTCGCTCCCGACCCTCATAGCACTCCTCGCGGCCGCTCTCGGCCTGTTCGTCTGGGGCGGGGTGAGCTACCAGGACCATCACTGCGGGAGCGACCGCTGGCTGTGGTTCGGCAGCCACGACCTGCATCGCGTCAAGGACGTGACGGGCAACGGCAGGGAGTGCATCGGGGTGACGAGTGCGGCCTATCCGTTCGACACCACCGGGTTCCGGCTCGACGGCACGACGGCGGACAACCCCGGCACCGGGATGGGCCACGACGTCACCCTGAGCACACTGGAGCAGTGGATCACCGCGTCCAACGGGTCGATCGGCAACAGCCCGCACATCACCGTGGTCTACGCGGGCCCGCTGTCGATCTGGCAGGGGCAGCAGGCATCCCAGATGCGCAATGGGCTGGAGGAACTGGCCGGTGTCTACCTCGCACAGAACTACGCCAACACCGGCGCGTCGGACGGCCCGAAAGTGAAGGTGCTCCTGGGGAACGGCGGCCAGGAACTGCGCCGCCAGTACCTGATGGCGCAGCAGGTCGTCGCCATGGCCAAGAAGGACCCCACGATCGTCGCGGTCGTCGGTCTGGGACGGGACACCGACGACAGCGACGCCACCGTCAAACTGCTCCAGCGCCAGGGCCTCGCGGTCGTGGACACCACCAACTCCTCACCGAAGCTGAGTTCCAACCTGAACTACTTCGGCCTGGCCTCGACCGACACGGAGGAGGCCAACGCTCTGGTCCACCAACTACTGAAGGACAGCGGGAAGAACAGCCTCAAGAAGGCGTACGTGGTGGCACGTGCCCCCGCGGGGACGGACGACCGGTACAGCCAGCAGCAGAAGTCGACGGCCACCGCCGCTCTGAAGGCGGCCGGCTACCAGGTGGTACCGCTCCCGTACCCGGCGGGTGCCGACATCTCATTCGCCGGGACGACCGACCAGATATGCGACGGCACCGCGAGCGTGGTCTACCTGGCCGGGCGCTCGGAGGACGTATCGGCGCTGCTCAGCGACATCACCGGGGACTCCAAATGCAAGAACAGAAAATTCTCCCTGTTGTCCGGGGACGACCTGACCAAGCTCGACTTCGTCCTCGACAACGTGTTCGTCCCCAAAGGCGTGACTGTGTACTTCGCAGCCCTCGCCGATCCGCTCCTCACCGGGGGGCGTTCGGTCCTGGTGAACAGCGTGCAGCTCGTTCCCCAGCTGAGCAGGGAGAGCGGCATGCCACCCGGGTCGGCGGACTCCGCAGCTCCGAACCCTTCGCCCTCCAGGACGTCCACGGCGTCCACGTCGACGACGCCGGCCGAGGCGCAGAGCATCCTCGACCAGCAGATGTTCGACGACGGCACACTGGCCATGGCGTTCGAGGCGATCGAAGCCGTCCAGGACGCGGCCGACGTCTCCGACGCGGTGCACAGCGGCTACCGGCCCTCGGTCCTGGCCGGGTTGGACAGGATTCACTTGTCCAACCAGCCCGGCGGCCTGGTCGAGTTCTCCCATTCGACGACGCCCGGGGGGACCGATCACGGCATCGTGGTGAACAAGGTGACCGAGCAGAGCGGTCAACCGAAGGCGGTCTGCGCCACTCCGGCGGGTACGTCTGCGGAGGCCATGCGAACGGCGGCCGAAGCGGCGAAGAATGCGGGGAATGCGGGGAAGAAGTCCTCGGGTGAGGATACTTTGCCGCTCTGCACCATGCTGTCGTTCTAGTCTTCCGAGTCAGGAATTCTGTTCAGATGTGTAGCGTCGCGGGGTGGTGCGTGCTGGGCGGCTGAAGGCCGAGTTGATCTTGCCGGACGAGGAGCGGGCGGCGCCGGAGGGACAAGTGCGGCGCCGCTCCGCGCCGCAGGCGTGGGCCCTGCGGCGCCGGATCATCCTGGTCCGCGTGACGGGTGCGTCGGACAAGGATGTGGCCGCCCAGCTCGGTCCGGCGCCGAATGCGGTGGGCCGATTCGGACCAGCTCGCCCATAACTCCCACCGGCTGCTGACTGCTGCGGTCGGCCCTGGAGCTCACCCCGGCCAACAGCGGGACACGCCAACCCTCTGCGCGATCGCGTTCTACCGCTACGAGTTCCGTGGCGACCACAGCCATGATCACGCCCCTCGCCCCACCGGCCGGAAACCCACCGGCGGCCATTGCTACCCGGCACTCCCAAGCGTGGTGGCCCCCGCTCTGCTGCGCGGCTCCGACCACCGCGTCCTGCTCACTCCCCCGCCCCCTCATCAACGACGGCCGCGCTGCGTGCCGCTGAGACTGGCCGGTTCGAGCCCTGTTCCGCTTCACGTACCTGGTGCATCGTTAGTCGGTCGCGATCGTGCAGTCTTCGACTCGGGCGCGAGGCCCGCTGACGCCACGGGGGTGGGCGGGTGTCGGGCGCGTGGGGACCGGACGGCAGCGGATCACGGCAGACCCGGCTCGGGCCGGGCCGGCGGAATGGTCAGGCTTTCCGTGAACGGGATCGTTTTCCCAAAGCCATCGATGAACCTGAGCCGTCGCAGCAGTACGCCCCGCCGGCGCCGGCCTCGCACCCGCCGGCCGGCCGACGGCCCGCGGTGCCGCTCCCACCGGCGCGGCGCCCCTGGGCATCCGCCCCGACCGCACCTGCGCCCCCTGCGCCGCCGCGCCCCCGCCGCCGCGCACCTAGCGAGGGGCGCCGCCACGAACCCGCCCCGCACCGCACCGGCGGTGACCCGTGCTGACCCCGGACCGCCGGGCGGACCTCCCCCTCGCGGCCGGGGCGGCGCGGGCCGCCGCCGAGCGTGCGCTCAGCCGTGAACAGAGCGGTGGGCAGGGCCGTGAACAGAGCGGTGGGCAGGACGCCCCGCTGGGCGTGCCGGTTCTCGCGTACGTCGCGGACACCGCGGCGAGCGTGCCGCAGCGGACGGCGGTCGTCGACGGCGACGTCGTGTGGACCTACGCCCAACTGCTGCACCGCACCGGCCAGTTCGCCACCGCCCTGCGCGCGGCGGGCTGCCGGGCGGGCGACATCGTCGCCGCCGCGGGCGAGCGGTGCGCCGACAGCGTCGCCGTCCTGCTCGCCCTGGAGAGCCTCGGCGCGGTCTACCTGCCGGTGCACACCGCCTGGCCGGCGCAGCGGGTCGCCGATGTGCTGCGGCGGGCGGGCGCGGCCCTGCTGCTGGCGTACCCGGCCGGCGCGGGCGGCGCGTCCGTGTCCGCCGCCGCGTCCGTAACCGCCGCCGCGGACGTGGGCGTCGCGGTGCTCGGGGCGCCGCGCGCCGACGCCCCGGCGGGCGACGGTGTCCCGCCGGTGGCCGGCGACCGGGCGCTGGAGGCGCGGTACTGCGTCTTCACCTCCGGCACCACCGGACGGCCCAAGGGCGCGCTGGTGGAGCACCGGGGCATGATGAACCACCTGTGGGCCAAGGTGGACGACCTGTCGCTCACCGCCGACGACAAGGTGGCGTTCACCGCGCCCCTGGTGTTCGACATCTCGATCTGGCAGATGCTCGCCCCCTTACTGGCCGGCGGCACCGTGGTGGTCGTCCGCCAGGCCGACCTGAAGTTCCCGCGGGCGCTGGTGCGTGCCCTCGAACAGCACGCGGTGACCGTAGTCGAGCTGGTGCCGACCGTCGTGGGCTGGATCGTGCGTGCCGCCGAACGCCGCGCCGGCCGGTCGCTGCCCGCCCTGCGCTGGCTGATCTCCACCGGTGAGGAACTGCGTCCCGCGTTGGCCGCGCGGGTGCTGGCGGCGGCGGACCACGTACGGCTGCTGAACGCCTACGGGCCGACCGAGTGCTCCGACGACGTCACGCACCACGAGGTGACCGCGGCCGACACCGCGCGCGAACGGCTGCCGGTGGGCCGTCCGATCACCGGCGCCCGCCTCTACCTGCTCGTGTCCGACGGGAACGGCGCGTGGCGGGCGGCGGAACCGGGCGAGGCGGGAGAGCTCTTCGTCGGCGGGGTCGTGGTGGGGCTCGGCTACGTCAACGACCCGGTGAACGACGCGGCCGCCTTCCACGCCGACGGGCTCGACCCGCACTCGCCCACCGGGCGGCTCTACCGCACCGGGGACCTGGCCAGGTTCGGGGACGGGGTCGTGCACTACCTGGGCCGCACCGACCGCCAGGTGAAGGTGTCGGGCGTGCGGATGGAACTGGAGGAGATCGAGGCCGTTCTGTGCCGCCA
This sequence comes from Streptantibioticus silvisoli, assembly GCF_027947535.2. Lineage (GTDB taxonomy): Bacteria > Actinomycetota > Actinomycetes > Streptomycetales > Streptomycetaceae > Streptantibioticus_C > Streptantibioticus_C silvisoli. The sequence continues at coordinate 161,685 of NZ_JAAGKO020000006.1, read as the reverse complement.
CCCGGACATCGGCGGCTGCGCGGTGCTCGTCACCGGTCCGCCGGCCGCCCCCGAGCTGACCGCGTTCTGCACCGTCGGCGCCCCGCTGGAGACGGCCGCGCTGCGGGCGTACGCGGGGCGGTCGCTGCCGGAGGCCATGGTGCCGCGGTACTTCGTCACGCTGGACGCGATGCCCCTGACCCCCAACGGCAAGACCGACCTGCACGCGCTGCGTCGCCTGGCGGCACCGGACCGCGCCGACTCGGCGCAGGCATGACATGACGAACGACACCGTCGCCCGCGCGCTACGGCCCTGCCGGGTGAGCCGGAGGTGCTCATTCGGCTGGTGATTGGCCGTCACGGGCCGGTTGGGATACAACCCGGGCATCACCCCAACGGGGGTTCGCATCCGGGAGGTTCCATGAGGTCGTCACGTCGTTGTCTGGTCACCGCTGTCGCGCTGGTCGCCGTGTCGGGGGTGGCGGGGTGCCAGCCGAAGACGGTGGTGCCGAGCACGGACCGGGCGGCGGGGCCGGCCGCGGGTTCGGCCGCGGCGGTGTTGGCGAAGCTCGCGGTGAAGCCGGACGGCTCGATGTCGACCTACAACAGGCTGAAGAACTTCGGCGCCGCGTGGACGGACGCGCAGAACGCCACGGGCGGCCACAACCACTGCGACACGCGCGACGACATACTGGACCGGGATCTGACGGCGGTGAAGCGGTCGGGCAAGTGCACGGTGATATCGGGCTCGTTGAAGGACCCGTACACGGGCCGGACGATCAAGTTCAAGCGGGGCCGGGCCACGTCGTCGGCCGTGCAGATCGACCACTTGGTGCCGTTGGGGAACGCCTGGGTGACGGGTGCGTCGAAGCTGCCGCTGGCCGAGCGCAAGGAGCTGGCGAACGACCCGCTGAACCTCCTCGCCGCGGACGGCCCGGCGAACATGGGCAAGTCCGATGACGACGCCTCGGAGTGGCTGCCGGCGCAGAAGTCGTTCGACTGCGAGTACGTGAAGCGGCAGATCGCGGTGAAGTCCAAGTACCACCTGTGGGTCACGGCCAAGGAGAAGGCGGCGATGCAGGCGGTGCTGGACCACTGCGGCAATCAGACGCTCTCGTCGGAGTCGTCGCACGAGGTGAAGCTGAAGTCGTAGCCGCGTCGCCCGTCCGCCTCACCCGTCCGCCTGCGCGCTGGGTATGTCGCGCCGGGTCTTCGCAACTGCCGCGGGCCGGCGCGACGCACCGGGTCATCGCGACGCACCGGCTTTCCGCACCGGCACCGCAGGCCGTCCCCGCGCCGGCGCCACGCCGGCCCACCGGCGGTCACCGCGACGGCGCTACGCCGACCGCAGAGTGAGCAGCGTGATCTCGCTGGGTGCGAAGATCCGGAAGGGCGGGCCCCAGAAGCCGGCGCCGCGGCTGGTGTAGAGCTGGGTGCGCGTTCCGTGCAGGCTCAGGCCGTGCACCACCGGCTGGTCGATCCGGACGAGGTAGTGGAACGGCCAGATCTGTCCGCCGTGGGTGTGTCCGGAGATCTGCAGGTCGATGCCGGCGCTCGCGGCCTGGGCGACGTACTTGGGCTGGTGGGCGACGAGCAGGACCGGCAGGTCCGGGTCCGCGCCGGCCAGTGCGCCGTCCAGGTTCGCGCGGTGTCCGGTCTGCCCGGAGGACGCCGCGGTCACGTCGTCCACGCCCGCGAGCACCAGATCGTCCCCGCCGCGTCCGACCACGACGTGGCGGTTGTGCAGCGGCTCCCAGCCCAGTTCCTCCATGAGGTCGAGCCAGCCCTGGGCCTCGCCGGAGTACTCGTGGTTCCCGGTGACGTACACCTTCGCCAGTCGTGCGCGCATCGTGCCGAGCGGCGCGGCCTGCTCCCGGCGCTGCTCCGGGGTGCCGTCGGCGATGTCGCCGGCGTGGCAGACGATGTCGGCGTCCAGTTCGTTGACCGCCCCGGCGACCCGCGCCGACCATCCGGCGCGGTCGATCGGTCCGTAGTGGGTGTCGGCCAGCACGACGATCCGCGTCCCGTCCAGACCGCGTCCGAGCCGCGGAACGGTGACGTCCAGCCGCTTGACCCGGGGCAGCCGCATGGCCTCGCGGTACCCCCCGGCCAGCAGTGCGGCCGCGACCACCGCGACGGCGACGGCCACGATCCTGGAGCGGTCCGGGTTCCCGACGCCGAACGCGTACAGGCCGAGCCGCAGCAGCAGGCTCAGCACCGACCAGGCGAACAGCACCCAGACCACCCCGAGGGTGGTGTCGGCGACGCGTGCCGCCCGGTCGGACCGCCGGCGCCCGTGCCCCCTGACCATCAGCACCGGCAGGGCGGGCACCGCGGCGGCGAACAGGACCGTGCCGGCCACGACCACCGGGAGCGGCCAGCCGGCGCCGGGGGAGAACAGCGTCCACCAGGGCAGGAGGAACAGCAGGACGAGTATGGCGACCCAGCGCAGCGTCCGCACGGCGCCGCCGCCCCTCCGCCGCCGCGAGGACCCGGCGTCGACGGGTACGCCGGCACCCGGTCCCCCCTCGCGAGCCGACGTTGCGACCGACTCCGACGGTACGACCGGTTCCGCGCCTGCGACCGGTTCCGACGGTGCGCCGTGCTCCGGCCGTACGACCGACTCCGTCCCCGCGACCGGTTCCGACCCGGGGGAATCGTGATCCGTCACTGCGCTGCCCCTCACATCCGCGGTCCGGCCGTTTCCCATCATCCGGCATGGCGGGCCGTCACCCGAACGGGGTCCGCGTCCGCTCGGCCGAACAGCACGCGCCGCCGGGTGTGCTGCCGGGCCGTGTCGTCGCCCGGTTGCCGTGGCGGGCCGGTCAGGACGGTGTGCGGCTGCGGGACGGTGCGCAGCTCGCGGAGTGGTGCCTGCCGTGCGGCATGGCGCGGGGTCGGACCGCGCGGGCGGGAAACCCGCGCCGGGGGCGCATTCGCATCCGCGCGCTCGTCTTTCGGGCCCCGGGCGCGTACCGCCGTTTCGCCCGGGGCGGTCTCAGGCGGAAGTGGCAGCGGCCAGGCGGAGTTCGGTGGGGAGCTGGTCGCGGTTGCGGATGTTCAATTTCCGGTAGATACGGGTGAGGTGTTGTTCCACCGTGCTGACGGTGACGAAGAGACGGTCACCTATTTCGCGATTGCTGTAACCCTGCGCGGCGAGAACGGCGACCCGGCTTTCGGAGGAACTGAGCCGGCCGAAGAGGGCGTCGTTGCCCGCGTCGTCGGCGGCGGGGGCCGGGAGGGCCCGGGTGGCGGCCGGGTGCTTGGGCATCAGGGACTGGCACAGCTCGTCGGCGTGACAGTTCTTGGCCATCCGCCAGGCGCGGCGGGCGATGACGCGTGCCTTGGCCTTGTCACCGCTGATGGCCCGGCTGAGGTCGGCCAGCGCGAGGGCGGCCTCGTAGTGGGATCCGCTGAGCTGGAGGACGCTGAACGCCTTCTCCAGCAGCGCGGGCCGCTCGTGCGGGGCTCGCACCATCGCGAGGGTCCGCAGCGTCATCCCGTAACTGGTGCCGGAGAACAGGTCGGCACGCCGGAACTCCTCCTCGGCCAGCGCGGTGGCCCACTCCCGTTCGCCGACGCCCAGCAGCGCCTCGGTGGCACCGAGCCGCCAGGGGACGAGGGAGGGGATGTCCATGTCCCACTCGCGCATCAGCTCGCCGCAGGCCATGAAGTCCGCCTGCGCCGCGTGCGGGTGCCCGGTGGCGAGGTAGTGGCGGCCGCGGGCGTGCAGGTAGTGCAGTCCGGCGAGGGTGTGGAACAGCGCGCGGGGCACCGGACGGGCGAGGCATTCGGCGGCCACCTCGTGGTTTCCCATCGAAGTGCTGGCCTGGACGAGGGAGTTGATGGCATGCCCGACGCTGACGTTCCAGTCCTGGCCGGGCATCTGGCGCAGGGCGGCGGAGGCGCGTTCGGCCGCCGCCTTCAGGTGGCCCTGCCGGTAGGAGATCATCGAGCGGAAGCCCAGGAGCATCAGGCGGCCGGCGGGGGCGCCGCGGCGGTTCGCCTCGGTCATGAGCCGGTCGCACCAGGCGTCGGCGGACTCCAGCCGGTCGGCGTAGACCAGGCCGAGCAGGGCGGGGGCGGCGGTGCCGATCGGGCCGGAGGTGAGTCCCTCGTCCTGGAGGGTCTGCTCGATCCGGACGATGGTGTGTTCGTCGACGGTGTTGCGCAGGACCGCCGACAGGGATTCCGCGATGCGCAGGCCGGCCGACCCGGTGCCCGGCCGGAGCGGTCCCGTGGCGGCCTGCGGCGCGCGTCTACGGGTTAAGCGGGCGTACACGCCGGGGTAGATGGAGGACATCAGCAGCTCGGTGGTGCGCAGTTCCTCGTCGATGCCGGCGGTGGCGTCGACGTGGCCGATCACCTCCAGGGCGTCCTCCATCCGCAGGTTCCACAGCAGTGCGGCGGCGGAGGTCAGCGCGCTGCGCACGCCGATCTTGCCGGCCAGGATGGGGGCTTTGAGGGTGAGGAAGCGGTCGCTGCTGTTGCCGGGTTCCTGGAGCCAGTGCAGTTGGGTGAGCTGGACCTTGATCTCGTTCTGGGTGACTTCGTCGGCGCAGCAGTCACGGGCCAGCTTGAGGTAGGTGATCGCCCGGGTCAGGTCGTGGGACGACTGCGCCTGCTGGGCGGCCTGCCGCAGGACCGGCAGCGCCCACTCGTGCCGGATGGGGTCGACGGCCACCAGCTGGTCGGCGACGGCGGTGGCCGGTGCGCCGTCGTCGTACAGGAGCTGGGCGGCCTTGGAGCGCAGGGCGCCGTGTTCGCCGACCGGGATGTCGTCCAGCACGCAGGCACGGCCAGCGGGATGTCGGAATTCGCGCCCGTCGAGGATGCCGAGGCCGGTCAGGACCTCGATGCCGCGCTGGGCGGTGGCGGTGTGCACGTCCGCCAGCCGGCTCAGCAGCTGTACGTCGGCGGTGTCGCCGAGTACCGCGATGCCGCGGGCCACCCGCACCGCCAGCGGTCCCACGTTGCGCACGCAGGTGACGACGGCCTGCTGGTAGGCGGAGCCGACCACGATCTCGTCGGCGTCGGGCCGGCCGAGGCGGTCGCGGTCGTCGAGCAGGGCCTTGATGATCAGCGGGTTGCCGCGGCTGAGGCGGTAGAGGTCGGCCGGTGAGCCGATGCCTTCCCCGCTGCCGCGTTCGGCGGCCAGCAGGCGGCCGACCCCCTCACGGGTGAGCGGCTTGAGGTGGATGCGCCGGACGCTGGAGCCGTAGATGAACGCCTCGACCGCCGGCAGCGGGGTGTGGTTGAGTCCCGCGTCCCAGGTGACGACGATGGACAGCGGCGAGAACATCATGCGGCGCGCCAGGTAGCGCAGGCAGTGCAGGGACTCCTCGTCGGCGAACTGCACGTCGTCCACGATGATGAGGACGGGCCCGTTCCTGACGAGTTCGGCGGCCGTGCGGTGGGTGTCGCGGGCGATGCCGGCCCGGTCGCTGCGCCGCTCGTTCAAGGTGAGCAGCTGCCCGAGCATTCCGTACGGGAGACTTTGTTCGTCCCGCGAGCACATCGCGTTGAAAATGGTCGCCCCGGCCGCCCTCGCCTTTTCGTTGAGGTCACGCAGGAGTGTTGTCTTTCCGGTCGCGGTAGAACCTCCTATGACCGCGACGACGCCGTTCCCACTGAATGTGTCGGCGATTATTGAATTGAGTTCCTCTACGACTTCTTCACGCTCTACCAAGAACACCGCAAAACTCCCCCGGTCGGACGGTATTTGGAGCTGAAGTTCTACCTCCATCGCTCATTCACTGGAGATGAGCGGCTTTCCATTTCACCGTTAGAACAATTTTCAAGCAACGCGGAACGCGCAGATCATTTAGCGCCGAAGACTAATCACAGCAGCCCCGGGCAGTCAAGCTTGCATTGCTGTGCATCTTGACGCTTCGCCCGTTTTTCGATAGTCGGCGATACATGCGGCGATATAACCGACGTGGAGCCTTCCCCGCCGAATCGCCCACGAACGCGGCCAATCGCACGCCGCACCCCCCTCCCGGGAGCGGACCGGGAAGGCGGGGCGAAGTCCAGGAGAGCGAGCCCAGGTCATGATCCCATCACGTGCAACGGCGGCCCGTTGAGGCCGGAACACCACCCCTGACCAGCGGAAGCGTCAGGTCTGCACCATCGCGGGCAGTCGGTTGGCAGCTACGACGCACGCCGGGACCGCAGCGGTTCCCATGGCTGCCCCCTACACCCAAAGCCCTGACGAACGCCCATGAGCCCATGAAGCGTTATGAGAGTGCTTATGCACTCAATCCGGTCCCACGCCATCGAGCGGCACCGGGACGGCCGTTGATCTGCCGCACGGTGACCCAGCGTCGCCATGAACGCCGGCCGTCGGCATCGCCGGGCCAGAACGGCTGCGGGCGACGAGCGCGGCCGGACTTCCGACGTGCGCGCCCCTGCCACTGCCGCGTCGCCGTGACCGGTGCCGACGAACACGGCGCCCCCGGGTCGACGGCGGTCGGCGGCACCGGCCGGGGGGCGGACTTCGGGGAGGTCGCCGCGTTCGCAGCGGGGCAACGGTCACGTTCCGTGACGGGCCATGGAGCGGGCGCCGATCGGCGGCGCTCACGGACGCGGACCGGCGAATTCCGAAGATGTCCGAGCGGGAACGCGGCTTTTCCCCGGCAGAAGACGACAAGGGCACCGGCAATATGGGCGGGCGGGACGGGTTAGGGGTTGACAGGGGGTCAGTTGGTCAAAGGATCAATTTCCCGGAAGGGGGCGGCCAAGGGCAGCGGAAGGGCCCGGCGCGGCAGTCGCCTCCACGGAACATGAATGTGCCAGTGCCACATACGTGAAGGACCTCCACGTCGGCGGCGGCGCCGGAGCACACGTACGCCAGGCTCATCGGGCCGGTGACCCGATGAGCCTGGCGTGATCGATCGTGTCCTGCGCGGGCCGTTCGCGCTCCCGCGCGTCGCGGCGATTGTTCCGGCCGTCGCGCGGCCGGCGCCGGGGCTGAATTCCCCCGCAGGTCGGCGGGCTATTCCGCCACGGAGGCGAGCGCGCGCACGTGCTCGGCGAGCGCCGCCGGGGTCGGCCGGGAGAAGACGTCGGCCAGCTTCAGGCGGACGCCGGTGACCACCTTCACCCGCTGGAGGAGCTTCGCCGCCAGGAGCGAATGGCCGCCGCTGACGAAGAAGTTGGTGTGGGCGGTCGGGCTGTCGTCGTCGAGGATCTCGCGCCACAGGCCGACCAGGGCCGCGGTCAGCTCGTCGTCCGACCCGGGTGCCTGCTCGGTGGCGTGCCGGACCCGGCTCTCCTCCCCCATCCGTACCAGCGTGGGGTAGTCGGTCTTCTCGTTCGCCGTGACGGGCATGGCGTCGAGCACGACGAAGCGGTGCGGCACGGCCGACGGGGGAAGTTCGGCGCGGGCGTGGGCCCACAGCCGGTCGACCGTGCCGGGCTCGTCCGGTGCCTCGACGAAGGCCACCAGGATGGCGTCGGCGCTGGGGTCGCCGACCACGACGACCGCCGCGCCGCGCACGGTGTCGTGCCGCGCGAGCACGCCCTCGATCTCGCCCAGTTCGATGCGGTTGCCGCGCAGCTTGACCTGGCGGTCGGCGCGGCCGAGGACCTGAAGGTCGCCGTCCGGCAGCCACTTGGCCAGGTCACCGGTGAGGTAGTACCGGCCGTACACGGGGTGCACGCGGAACCGGTCGGCGGTCAGCTCGGGCCTGCCGTGGTAGCCGGCGCCGACCCCCTCGCCGGCGATGCACAGCTCGCCGAGCACGCCCACGGGCAGTTCCCGGCCGTCGGGGGCGACGACGAAGGCGACGGTGTTACGGACCGGCCGGCCGACGCCGACGACACCGCCGACGTCGGGGCCGACCCGGCCGGCGGTGGACCAGATGGTGGTCTCCGACGGGCCGTAGACGTTGCGCAGTTCGCACCCGGTGGCGACGAGCCTGCGGGCCAGCGCGACGGACATGGGCTCGCCGCCGCACAGCACCTTGCGGCCCGCCAGCACCCCGCCCGCGGCGTCGCAGACCAGTCGCCAGGTGGTGGGAGTGGCCTGCACCAGGCCGACGTCGTACCGCTCGATGAGGTCGGCCAGCACCCGGCCGTCGGTGCGCGCCTCGTCGGGGGCGACCACCACGACGCCGCCGGAGAACAGCGGCATCAGCACCTCCAGGGCGGAGATGTCGAAGGCGAAGGTGGTCAGCCACAGGGCGCGGTCGCCGGGCTCGGCGCGCAGTTCCTCGCACATGTGGGCGATCAGGTTCGCCAGGTTGGCGTGGCTGAGCCGGATGCCCTTCGGCCGGCCGGTGGAGCCCGAGGTGTAGATCATGTAGCCGCAGTCCGACCCCTGCGGCCAGCGGATGTCGTCGTCGGCCGGGACCGCGTCCTGCACCCGCACCAGCGGTACGACGGGCACGTCGACGCCTTCGGGGACGACGAAGCCGTCCCGGGCGACGACCGCGGCCACGCCGGAGTCCTTCAGCAGGTAGGCGATGCGCTGCTCGGGGTGGTCCGGGTCGAGCGCCAGGTATCCGGCGCCGGTCATCCAGATGCCCAGCAGCGACGCGCCGAGCCCGGCGCCGCGCGAGGCGGCGGTGGCCACCACGTCACCGGGGCCGACCCCGGCCGCCAGCAGCCGGTCGCGGGTGGCCACGCCCATCTGCCACAACTGCCGGTAGGTGACGGTCAGTCCGTTGTCCTCGAAGGCGACGGCGTCGGGGGTGACCGTCACGTGGTCCGCGACGGCGCGCAGGACCAGGGGCGCCTCCTGCTGACTTGCCGTCATGTTGGCGTCCTCGATGACCAGCCGGTCCCGGTCGCTCCACGCCGGGGTCTCGCGGATCGGCAGGTCGGGGTCGTCGCCGACGGCCATGATGAACGACTCGTAGCGGGCGAGGACGGCCTCGATGTCGGCGCGTTCGAAGACCTCCTCGTAGTAGACCGCCCGCAGCCGCGTCGAGTCGGGCGCGGCGATGATGAAGAACTCCAGGTCGAACTTGCTGTAGCCGTTCTCCACCCCGATCGGCAGCGCCTTGTGGCCGCCGAAGTCGATGGCGCCCAGCCCGTCGAACGGCACGTAGTTGAACATGTGCCGGAACAACGTGGTGCGCCACGCCGAGTCGGTACGGGAGACCTCCTGGAGGATGACGTCGGTCGTCACGTCCGCGTGGGCCATCGCGCCGAAGAAGACGTCGCGGGTGCGCTTGACCAGCTGGCGGAAGCCCTCCTCGAAGTCGACCTTCACCCGCAGCGACAGCGTGTTGACGTGGTAGCCGATCGCGCGACCCGCCTCGGGGCCGCGCACGTTGACCGGGGTGCCCACCACGACGTCGTCACCGGCGCCGTGCCAGGCGAGCAGCGCGTAGTAGGCCGCGAAGAGGATGACGGCCTCCGGGGCCCTCAACTCCTTCTGGAGCCTGGCCACCACGTCGCGGGCGTCCGGTGAGAGGTCACGGACCACCGTGGCGCCGACGAGGGTCGGCTCGGCCGGACCGTCGGCCCCGACCGCCAGGGCCAGGTCGCTGGAGTCGACGTCCTTGAGGTGCTCGCGCCAGAAGGCCAGGCTCTTGCCGCTCGGCTCGGCCTCCGCCGCGGGCCGCACCACCTGGCGCAGTTCCGCGGGGACCTCCTCGCCGGCGACCAGCGCGTTGTAGGCGGCCACCAGGTCCTCCATGAAGAAGCCGACCGACAGCCCGTCGAAGACCAGGTGGTGGGCGACGACACAGAAGACGTCGACGTTCCCGGTGGAGAACGTCGCGGCCCGGATCAGCGGGCGGCCGTCGAGGTCGAAGGGGCGCGCGGCGAACGCTTCGAGGTCGCGCTGGACCTCCTCGTCGCTCGACGCGTGCGTCTCGACGACCAGGCCGGCGTCCTGCGGCGCCAGGACGTCCTTGACGAGGCTGATCTCCTGGAGGTGGAAGTTCGTGCGCAGGATTTCGTGCCGGCGAACCAGGAGGTTCATCGCCTCCTGGAACGCCGCCGCGTGCAGCCGGCCGTCAACGCGAAAAGCGAACGGAATGTTGTTGACGCCGGTGCCTGGTACGAGAGTCTCCAGGAACCACAATGCATCCTCTTTGGCAGTTGCAGGAACAATCCCGTCGGGCTGCATCATGGTCCCTTTCGACTCCCGTATTACCGGTTGGAACTACTTCGCGGAAATGTAGGCCTTGGCGCTGTCCACCGGTCCGGTCGGCGGGTCCAGGGTGAACAGCTGCGCCACGATGGTGCAGCGGTTCGCCACGGTGCCGCAGTGCACCGGGCCGAGGTCCGGGTAGGGGGCGGTGTCCGACCAGATGTTGTAGCTCTCGAAGTCGGTCTGCGCCATGAACGCCGGCCAGATGCCGCCGTCGCCCATCTGGAACTCGCCGTTGGCGTCGGTGGTGACGTCAGCGGTCCAGTAGTAGTTGCACTTCGCCTCCGGCCAGGCCGGCTGGTCGCACTCGGCGACGTAGAGCCGCTCGTTGGGCTGGAAGCCGGTGCCGTGCACGGCGACGGCGTCGTAGGTCTGGTGGGCGCCGAACCCGACGGTCCTGGCGAGCTGGTGACCGTCGGTCACCGTGATGGTCGGTACCCCGGTCTTCGGGTGCGACGTGCCGGCTCCGGCGTGGGCGCCGGCCAGCGCCTGGTGCGCCGGGGCCGCGACGGCCAGCTGGCCGCTGCTGATCCCGAGGCCGGCGGCGACCAGGACGGCGGCAGCGGCGCCGACCGTCCATCGCCCGAATTTCATCTTCCTCAACTTCGCGCTCCGTATCGTCTCGTACGGCGGCCACAATTGCCAATGCGTTGCGGCAGGATCACCAATTCACTGAAAGCGATCAGGCTGCACATTATGCGTGGGGTTCCCGGCACGGAACCCCTATTCGAAACCGTTCGCGTCAGCCCCTACGGTCCCCTATAAGCGGGTTACTCGCGCGTGGCGTCCAACGCGGCCAGTACGTGTTCGGCGAGTTCGTTCGGGGTCGGCACGTCGTAGACCGCGGCGGGCTCCAGTTCCAGGCCGGTGAGTTCGTTGAGCCGGTTCACCAGTTGCACGGCGGTCAGGGAGGCGAAGCCCATGTCCAGGAACTCCTTGTCCCCCTCGACCTGCGAGGGGTCGCCGAAGCCCAGCACGGCGGCCGTCTGCGCGAACACCAGCCGGACCACCACGCTCTCGCGTTCCGCGCCGGAGGTCTCGGTCAGCAGCCGGGCCAGGTCCGGTTCGTCAGCGCTGTCCTGCCGCGGCGCCCGCCGGGCCCCGGGGATCTCGTCGAACAGCCGGCTGGGGCGTTCCCGGGTGAAGGCGGGAGCGAACCACTCCCAGTCCACGTCGGCGACGACGATCGACTGCCCGCCGGCCAGCGCCAGCGCGCCGGCCGCCGTGTCGGGCTCGACGGGCCGCAGCCCCGCGACCGCCGCCCCACCGTCCGGCGACCAGCCGAGGACCACGTGCGTGACCCGTGCACCGGGCCCCCGGTCGTCGCAGGCCAGCGCCTCGGCGAAGGCACTCACCGCGCTGCCGGCGCCGTGGCCCCGGCTGGCGCCGAATCCCGGTTCGGCGGACACCACGACGAACGCCTCCAGCGTGTCGCGGTTGGCCAGGCCGGCGAGGCGGGCGATGTCGTCCACCTCGGCGTCGGCGCAGTCCGGCGCGAGGTCCGCCAGGTCGGCGGCGATTCCGGCCCCGGCGATGTGCACGACGGCGCCGAACGGCTCGGCGAGATCGGCGCCGGCCGTCTCGACCGCGATCCCCAGGGCGCCCAGTTCGGCCGCCAGGTCGCTGTCGGAGTCGGTCAGCAGCAGGCGTTCGGCGCCGTTGCCGGCCAGCCAGCGGGCGACCTCGGCGCCCAGCGCGTCGGTCCGGCCGCTGAGCAGCACCGTTCCGCGCGGCGACCACCGGCCGCCGGGCCCCTCACCGGTGACCGGGGCCAGCCGGCGCGCGAAGACCCCCGAGGTACGGACGGCGAGCTGGTCCTCCTCGGTGCCGGCCAGCACGCCGGTCAGGCGGTCGACGGTCCGCGCGGTCACCTCCGCGGGCACGTCGACGACGCCGCCCCAGCGCAGCGGGTACTCCAGCGCCGCGGCCCGGCCCAGCCCCCAGACCATCGCCTGCCGCGGATCACGCACCCGGTCCGACCCGCCGACCGAGACCGCGCCGCTGGTGGCCACCCACAGGCGGCCGTCGACGTCGGCGTCGGCCAGGGCCTGAAGGGTCACCAGGGCGGCCTGCGGGACCAGCGACAGCACGCCGGTGACACCGCCGGCCGCCGACTCGGCGCGGACCTGGGTGAACCGGCCGGCCAGCGCCTTGCGGTCGGCGTCCGGTGCGATCTCCAGCACCGTGACGTCACCGCGCCGCGCCAGCGCGGCGACCAGTTCGCGGTCGGTGTCACCGGTGGGCACCAGCACCAGCCAGCGGCCCGGGAGCACCCTGCCGTCGCCGTCGGGGACCGGGCGCCACACGACACGGTGCCGCAGGCCGTCCGACACGGACCGCTCACGGCCGCGCTGCCGCAGCCGGGCGAGCATCGGTGCGACCTGACGCAGGGAGTCGTGCCCCTCGCCACCCACCCCGAGCACCTCGGCGAGGCCGTCGAGGTCGGCGCTGTCCACCAGGTCCCAGAACCTGGCCTCGACGCTGTCGGGGCTGCCCGCGGCCACCACCGGCTCGGCCGGCCGCGGCCAGTAGTGCCGGCGCCGGAAGGCGTAGGTGGGCAACTGCACGTGGCCGGGGGTACGTCCGGTGAACGCCGCCGTCCAGTCGACATCGACGCCGTGGGCGTGGGCGCGGCCGAGCGCGGTCAGGAAGCTCAGCGGCTCGGCCTGCTTCTTCGCCAGCACCGGTGCCAGGACGGCGGCGCGGTCCTGGGCGGTGGAGAGGATGTGCTGGGCCATGGCGGTCAGGGTCGCGTCGGGCCCGATCTCCAGGTAGAGGCCGACGCCCTGGTCGCGCAGGGCGGTGACGGCGTCGCCGAACCGCACGGCCTGCCGCACGTGCCGCACCCAATAACCGGGGTCGGTCACCTGACCGGGCTCGACGAGCCGGCCGGTCACGTTCGACACGAGGGGGATCACCGGTTCGCGGTAGGTGAGCCGGGCGGCGATCTCGCCGAACTCCGCCAGCATCGCGTCCATGTGCGGCGAGTGGAACGCGTGGCTGACGCGCAGCCGCTTGACGCGATGCCCCTGGTCGCTGAGGGTTCCCGCGATCCGCAGCACGGCGGCCCGGTCGCCGGAGACGACCACCGAGGCGGGCCCGTTGACGGCGGCGACCGACACGCGGTCCTCGTGCCCGCGCAGTTCTTCGAGCACCCGCTCCTCGGACGCCTGGACGGACACCATCGCGCCGTTGGCCGGCAGCGCCTGCATCAACCGGCCGCGAGCGGCGACCAGTTCACAGGCGTCGGCCAGCTCCAGCACACCCGCCACGTGGGCCGCCGCCAACTCACCGATCGAGTGGCCCGCGACGACATCGGGCACCACACCCCACGACGACACCAGCCGGTACAGGGCGACTTCGAGAGCGAACAACGCCGCCTGCGTGAACACCGTCCGGTCCAGGGCCGGTTCGGCCGCCGCGAACACGATCTCCTCGACCGGCCGGTCCAGGTGCGCGTTCAACCCCGCGCACACCTCGTCGAACGCTTCGGCGTACACCGGATACGTCGCGTACAACTCGCGGCCCATACCGGCACGTTGCGCACCCTGACCGGTGAACAGGAACGCCGTCCTCGGACGCGACCGCGCCACACCCGACACCACACCCTCGTCGCCACGAGCCAACGCCCGCAGTCCGGCGAGCAGTTCGGCACGGTCGGCGCCGACCACGACGGCGCGGTGCTCCAGGTCGGCCCGGCCGGTGGCCAGCGCGTACGCCACCTCGGCGGTGCCGGCGTCGTCGTCGGCGACGAACTCCGCGAGTCGGCCGGCCTGCGCCTTCAGCCCGGCCGCGCTGCGTGCCGAGACCGTCCACGCCATGGCGGCCGGCTCCGGCTCGCTCGCGCCTTCCACGGCCGGTTCCGGCGCGGGCTGCTCGATGATGACGTGGGCGTTGGTGCCGCTGATGCCGAACGACGACACACCGGCCCGGCGCGGACGCTCCCCCCGCGGCCACGGCTGCGCCTGGCTCAGCACACTCACCGCACCCGACGCCCAGTCCACGTGCGGGGACGGCTCCTGCGCGTGCAACGTGGCCGGCAGGACACCGTGCCGCATCGCCATCAGCATCTTGATCACACCGGCCACCCCGGCCGCGGCCTGCGTGTGACCGATGTTCGACTTGACCGACCCCAGCCACAACGGCTGGTCCTCACCGCGTTCCTGGCCGTACGTCGCCAGCAACGCCTGCGCCTCGATCGGGTCACCCAACGACGTACCGGTACCGTGCGCCTCGACGGCGTCCACCTGCGACGCGGAAACCCCCGCGTTGGCCAGCGCCTGCCGGATCACCCGCTGCTGCGACGGACCGTTCGGCGCCGTCAGACCGTTGCTCGCACCGTCCTGGTTGACCGCGCTGCCCCGGACGACGCCCAGGACGCGGTGCCCCAGCCGCTCGGCGTCGGACAGCCGCTCCACCAGCAACATGCCGATGCCCTCAGCCATGTTGGTGCCGTCGGCCGCCGCCGAGAACGCCTTGCACCGGCCGTCGGCCGCCAGACCGCGCTGCCGGGCGAAGGCGATCAGGGTGTTGGGGGTGGACATCACGGTGACGCCGCCGGCCAGGGCCATCGAGCACTCGCCGCGACGCAGCGCCTGGCTCGCCAGGTGCAACGCCACCAGCGACGACGAGCACGCGGTGTCCACGCTGACCGCCGGACCCTCAAGACCGAACGTGTAGGAGACACGGCCGGACAGCACGCTGCCCGCGACACCGGTGAGGATCTGCCCCTCCAGCCCCTCGTCGAGGTGACCGCTGAGCAGTCCGGCGTAGTCCTGGCCGGTGGCGCCGACGAAGACACCGGTCGCACTGCCGCGCAGCGTCCCCGGGTCGATGCCGGCCCGCTCCAGCGCCTCCCACGACACCTCCAGCAGCAGCCGCTGCTGCGGGTCCATCGCCAGCGCCTCACGCGGACCGATCCCGAAGAACTCCGCGTCGAACTCGGCCGCACCGTGCAGGAATCCACCCTCGCGGGCGTACGTCTTGCCCGCCGCGTCCGGATCGGGGTCGTAGAGGTTGTCGATGTCCCAGCCGCGGTCGGACGGGAACGGCGAGATGGCGTCACCGCCGCCGGAGACCAGCTCCCACAGCTCCTCGGGCGAGCCGACACCGCCGGGGAAGCGGCAGGCCATGCCGACGATCGCGACCGGCTCGTCGTCCGAGACCGCCACCGGCACGGCGGAAGCGGACGCGTCCGCGGGCCGGGCCAGGGAGAGTTCGCCCATCAGATAGCCGGTGAGCGCCTCCGGCGTCGGGTAGTCGAACACCAGGGTCGGCGGGAACTTCAGCCCGGTGGCTATGCCGAGCCGGTTGCGCAGTTCGACGGCGGTGACCGAGTCGAAGCCCAGGTCCTTGAAGGCCCGCCCGGTCTCCACCGTGTCACCGTTGTCGTACCCGGCGACCGTCGCGGTGAGCGAACGGACCAGGTCGAGCACCGCCGAACGAGCCTCCGCCGCCGGCAGGCCGGCGAGCCGGCCGGCGAGTCCGCCGCGCTCCGGCTCCGCCCCCGCCTCGCTCGCGCGGGCCTCCACGGCCTCGCGGGCGGCGAGGACCTGCGGGATCTCGTCGAACAGACCGCTCGCCCGGGTGGCGGTGAACGCGGTGTAGTACCGCCCCCAGTCGACGTCCGCGACCACGACCGATCCGAGACCGGCGGCGACCACCTCACCCATCGCCGACAGCGCGAGTGCGGAGTCCATGGTCGGCCAGCCGTGGCGGCGCAGCATCTCGCCCATCCGCCCGGTGACCGCCATGCCCTCGGTGCCCCAGGCACCCCAGGCCACCGAGGTGCCGGCCAGCCCGGCGGCGCGGCGGGACTCCACCAACGCGTCCAGGAACGCGTTGCCCGGCGCGTAGTTGCCCTGCCCCGGCACGCCCACCGTGCCCGCCAGCGACGAGAACATCACGAACCCCGAAAGGTCCAACTCCCGCGTCAACACGTGCAGATACCAGGCCCCCAGCACCTTCGCCCGCAACACCCCACCGATCTGCGACGTCTCCAACGAGTCGATGACACCGTCGTCCAGCACACCGGCGGTGTGCACCACACCGGAGAGGTCGCCACTCAACCGCTCCACCAGCGCCGTCATCCCGGCCCAGTCGCTCACGTCACACGCGACGACTTCCACCTCGACGCCCAGCGACACCAGTTCGTCCCGCAACGCGTCCGCGCCCGGGGCCTGCGGACCACGCCGGCTCACCAGCACCAGACGGTCCGTACCGCCCTCACGCGCCAGCCAGCGCGCCGCGTCGGCGCCCAGGCCACCGGTGCCGCCGGTCACCAACACCGTTCCCCCCGGGCGCCATTCACCACCCGCGACACCGGCACCCGACACCGGCACCAACCGCCGCACGAAGACACCGGAGGCACGCACCGCCACCTGATCCCGCACCACCCCACCCTCGGACAGCACACCGACCAGGCGATCCAGCACCCGACCGGTCACCTCCGCCGGAACATCCACCAGACCACCCCAACGATCCGGATGCTCCAACGCCGCCACCCGACCCAACCCCCACACCAACGCCTGCCACGGATCACGCACCACATCCGCCCCACCCACCGACACCGCACCCGACGTCACCGCCCACAACGGCGCCTCGATCTCCAGGTCACCCAGCGCCTGCACGGCACTGACGGACAGCCCGAGGCCGGCGGAGGCGCTCTCCTGGTCGGCCGCGAGGTCACCGGTCACCGTCGTCCCGGCGAGCGTCAGCAGGGACATCACACCGGCGACCGGTGGCAACGGCTCGTCCGCACCGGCGCCCAGGGCCACGCGGATGCCGTCGGCCAGCACGGCGCGATCGCTTCCGGGCGCGACCTCCAGGGCCACGACGTCGCCGCGACCGCACAGCCCGGCCAGCAACGCGGGCACGACACCGTCGTCAGCCGCACCGGATGGCGTCAACACCAGCCAGCGGCCGGTCAGTTCACGGGCGCCTTCCAGCGCCGCAGGACGCCAGACCGCCTCGTAACGCCACCCGTCGACCAGCGAACGCTCCTGGTCGTGCCGCCGCCACTCCTCCAGCGCCGGGACGACCTGTTCGAGGAGGTCCCGATGTTCACCGGCGTCCAGTCCCAGCGCGCCGGCCAGACCGCCCAGGTCCCCCTGCTCCACCAGCTCCCAGAACCGCCCGTCCACCGCACCGGCGGCGCCGGTCTCCCCCACCGGGTTCTTCCCGGTCTCCAGCCAGTAACGGCTGTGCTGGAACGCGTAGGTCGGCAGGTCGACCACCTGCGGCGCAGCGTCTGCGAACGCGGGGGTCCAGTCGACCTCGACCCCGTTGACGTACGCACGACCCAACGAGGTGAACAGCCGCCGCAAGCCGCCCTCTTCACGCCGCAACGTCTCCACCACGCAGGAGGCATCGACGGCCGGGTCCTCCGCGACAGCGTCCAAGGTGTCCTGCACGCTCATTGCCAGCACCGGATGCGGGCTGACCTCCACGAACACGTAACGACCCTGCTCCGCCAACGCCCGAGCCGCCTCCGCGAACAGCACCCGACTCCGCAAATTCCGATACCAGTAAGCGGCATCCATGCCGGCGGTGTCCGTCACCTCACCCGTCACCGTCGACCACATCGGCACGGATGAAGTCACCGGCCTGACCTGCGACAACACCTCCAACAGGTGATCCTCGATCTCCTCCACATGAGCCGAGTGCGACGCGTAGTCCACCGGCACCCGACGAACCCGCACCCCCTCCCCCGCCCAGAGGGACGCGATCTCCTCCAACGCAGCGTCATCGCCGGACAACACCACCGACGACGGGCCGTTGACGGCCGCGATCGACACCCGATCCGCCCACTCCCCCAACCGCTCACCGACCGCGTCAGCACCGAGTGCCACGGACAGCATCCCGCCACGCCCCGCGATCACCCGGATCGCCCGACTCCGCAATGCCACCACCAACGCGGCATCCTGAAGGCTCAACCCGCCCGCGACACACGCCGCGGCGATCTCACCCTGCGAATGACCCACCACCACATCCGGCACCACACCGAACGACTCCCACACCGCCGACAACGACACCATCACCGCCCACAACACCGGCTGCACCACATCAACCCGATCAAACACACCCCCCTCCACCACCTCCAACAACGACCAACCATCAACAAACGGCTCCAGCGCCGCAGCACACTCGGCCATCCGCTCACGGAAGACAGGAGAAGCGGCCATCAACTCCACCGCCATACCCGCCCACTGCGAACCCTGACCCGGGAAGACGAACGCCACCTTCGGACGCGAACGCCCCACACCCACCACCACACCGGCACTGTCCGCACCCGACACCAACGCCGACAACCCCGCCAGCAACTCCTCCCGGCCCTCACCCACCACCACCGCACGATGCCCCAACGCACCACGACTCGCCACCAACGAATGACCCACATCGATCACGTCACCCGCCACCCGCTCCAACAACCGGCCGGCCTGCCCCCGCAACGCAGCCTCACCCCGCGCCGAAACCACCCACGGAACAACCCCCGCAACCCCCACCGAGGCGGAACCATCAGCCGGAGCACTCGCCGTCGAATCGACCGGAGCCTGCTCCAGGATCACGTGGGCGTTGGTGCCGCTGATGCCGAACGAGGAGACCGCCGAGCGACGCGGACGCTCCAACTCCGGCCACGCACGCGCCTCTTGCAGCAGCGAAACCGCACCGGCCGACCAGTCGATGTGCGGGGACGGTTCATCGACGTGCAGGGTGGCCGGCATGACACCGTGCCGCATCGCCATCAGCATCTTGATCACACCGGCCACCCCGGCCGCGGCGGCACTGTGACCGATGTTCGACTTGATGGACCCCAGCCACAACGGCTGGTCCCCGTCCCGCTCCTGGCCGTACGTCGCCAGCAACGCCTGCGCCTCGATCGGGTCACCCAGCGACGTACCCGTACCGTGCGCCTCGACGACGTCCACCTGGGACGCGGGAACGCGGGCGTTGGCCAGCGCCTGGCGGATCACCCGCTGCTGCGACGGACCGTTCGGCGCCGTCAGACCGTTGCTCGCACCGTCCTGGTTGACCGCGCTGCCCCGCACCACCCCCAGAATCCGGTGACCCAGCCGCTGCGCGTCGGACAGCCGCTCGACCAGCAGGACTCCGACGCCTTCCGCCGCACCGAACCCGTCGGCCCCTGCGGCGAAGGACTTGCAGCGGCCGTCGCGGGCCAGACCGCGCTGCTCGCTGAAGCTGACGAAGATGCTGGGCGCGGTCATGACGGCGACGCCGCCGGCCAGCGCGAGGGAGCAGTCGCCCTGCCGCAGCGCCTGGCACGCCAGGTGCAACGCCACCAGCGACGACGAACACGCGGTGTCCACGCTGACCGCGGGGCCTTCGAGGCCGAGCGCGTAGGACACCCGGCCGGAGGCCACGCTGGTCGCCATGCCGGTGAAACCGTACGCGATCAGTTCGTCCGGGATGGTGTTCTCGTCCCCCCACCCGCCACCGCCGACGATGCCGGTGAAGACACCGGTCCGGCTGCCGCGCAACGCCTCGGGGTCGATGCCGGCCCGCTCCAGCGCCTCCCAGGAGACCTCCAGCAGCAGCCGCTGCTGGGGGTCCATCGCCAGCGCCTCACGCGGGGTGATGCCGAAGAAGTCCGCGTCGAAGTCGGCGGCGTCGTGCAGGAAGCCGCCCTCGCGGGTGTACGTCTTTCTCGGCGTGTCCGGGTCCGGGTCGTAGATGTCGTCCATGTCCCAGCCGCGGTCGGCGGGGAACAGGGTGATCGCGTCGCCGCCGCCGTTCACCAGGTCCCACAGGTCCTCGGGGGAGCGCACACCGCCCGGGTAGCGGCAGGCCATGCCGACGATGGCGATCGGTTCCCGGTTCGTCTCCTCCAGGTCCTGAAGGCGGGCCCTGGTCTTGTGCAGGTCGGCGGTGATCCGCTTGAGGTACTGGACGAGCTTGTCGTTGTCAGCCATCACGGGCCTTCTTTCCGGGAGTTCACGGCGATACCACGCAGGCGTGTCTTGTGGATCGGGGCGGATCGGGAAGCGTCGTGTCCGGTGCGGTGCCGGGGGCTCCGCCCGGCCCGATGCCGGGCGGAGCAAGTCGCCGGCGCTTCCCGACGGTTGGTCCTACCGGGGCGTTTCGGGCAACGCCCCGATGTGGCGTGGCGGGCGTCGCGGGCCCGCCACGATCCACCGGACACACACCCCTAGTCGTCCAGCGAGCCGAATTCGCGATCGATGAAGTCGAGGACCTCGTCGGCCGTCGCCTCGTCGAGGTCCTTTTCGACCTCGGCCTCCTCGATCCGGTTCTTCTTGCCCTCGAGCTGGTAGAGCAGGCCGCGCAGGCGTTCCGAGAGGACCGTGGACGTCCGGTCGTCGATCTCGGCGCCGAGCAACGCCGCTTCGAACACCGCGAGTTCGTCGGCCAGCGCGCTCCCCGGCCGGACGTCGCCCAGCTGGTCGAGCAGGTAGCGGGCGAGTTCGGCCGGAGTGGGGTAGTCGAATATGAGGGACGGCGGGAGCTTGACCCCGGCGGCGGTACCGAGCCGGTTGCGCAGTTCGACGGCGGTGACGGAGTCGAACCCGAGGTCCTTGAAGGCCCGGTCGGTCTCCAGCGCCTTGCCGGCGCCGTAACCGACGACCGCGGCGGTCTGGGTCCGTACCACCGTGAGCACTTCCTGGTAGGCGTCCTCCGGGGAGAGGCCGGCCAGCCGTTCGGCCAGCGCCGTCCGGTCCGCCGCCGGGAGCCCGTCGTCGGAGGCGTTCGCCCGCAGCGCCTGGACCTGCGGGATCTCGTCGAACAGCCGGCTGGGGCGCAGCGCGGTGCGGGCCGGGAAGTGGGCCTCCCAGTCCACATCGGCGACGACGAGAGCCGGCCCGCCGGCCGACGCCAGTGTGTTCAGGGCCAGTTCGGCCTTCATCGCGCGCAGGCCCCCGCTGTCGTCACCGTCGGCAGGCTCGCAGAACGTGAGCGTGGAGGTTTCCGGCCGCCGGTGCGCGAGGGCCTCGGCGAAGGCACCGACGGCGGCGCTCAGTGCGTGTCCGGGGCTCGCGTCCACGCCCGGCCCTGACGTGACGACCACGAACGCGTCGAGTTCCGCGCCGTCCAGCGCCTCGTGGAGCCGTTCCACGCCGCCGACGCGCTCCGTGACGTCCGCCGCCGACAGCGCGGTCAGACTCCGCGCGGTGCGGTCGGTGGCCAGGCACACCACCGCGGTCAGCGACAGCGCCGCCGCGGTCCCGGCGGTCACCTCGCCGACGACCTCGACGGCGGCGCCGATGCCGGTGCCGTTTCCGTTTCCGTTGCCGGTGCCGAGGTCGGTGCTGGTGCCGAGGCCAGCGCCGATGCCGGTGCCCGTGCCGGTCAGTTCCGCCGCCAGCCGGTCCGCGCCCGGGCCGTTCAGCACGACGCGGTCGGCGCCGTTACGGGCCAGCCAGCGGACGGTGCCGGCGGCCAGCCCGTCCATGGCGCCGGTGACGAGAACCGTGCCGCGTGCGGCCCAACTCCCGTGCCCGCTCTCGGTGGTGGCGGGGACGAGCCGGCGCACGAAGACACCGGACCGGCGGATGGCGACCTGGTCGTCGTCGCCGTTCAAGGCACCGGCGAGCCGGTCGGCGACCTGGTCCGTCACATCCTCGGGAAGGTCGACGAGGCCGCCCCACAGGCCGGGGGACTCCAGCGCCGCGACCCGACCGAGGCCCCAGCGGACCGCCTGCTCCGGGTCGGGCGCCGCGTCGGACGGATCGACGTGCACGGCCCCGCGCGTCACCGTCCACAACGGAGCGGCGACCACCGCGTCCCCGAGCGCCTGAAGGACATCCAGGGCGTGCGAACCCGCCCCCGGGGCCAGCAGGACACCGGTCAGGGGCTGCCCGGTGTCCGGCGCGGACTCCGTCTCCAGCAGCAGGGAGAGCGACTTGCGGTCGCTGCCCTCGGCGATCTCCCGCACCTCGACGTCACCGCGGCCCTCCAGCGCGGCCACCAGCGCCCGGTCCCGGTCGCCCGGCGCCACGAGGACCAGCCAGCGGCCGGCCAGCGCGGTGCCGTTCTCCGTACGCGACGGCCGCCAGACCGCGCGGTACCGCCAGCCGTCGACGGCCGACCGCTCGCGACCGCGCTCCCGCCACGTCTCCAGTGCCGGGACCATCCGGCGCAGCATGTCCTGCTGCTCACCGGCGTCGAGCCCGAGCGCGCCGGCCAGCCCGCTCAGGTCGTCGTTGTCGACCAGTTCCCAGAACCGTCCCTCGACGGTCCCCGCGGCGCTCGCCTCCTTGCGGCGACCGAACCCGGCCTCCAGCCAGAACCGCTCGTGCTGGAACGCGTAGGTCGGCAGATCCACCACCCGCGGCGCAGCGTCGGCGAACGCCGGCAGCCAGTCGACGTCGACCCCGTTGACGTACGCACGGCCCAACGAGGTGAACAGCCGCCGCAGACCGCCCTCTTCACGCCGCAACGTCTCCACCACACAGGAGGCATCGACGGCCGGGTCCTCCGCGACAACATCCAAGGTGTCCTGCACGCTCATCGCCAGCACCGGATGCGGACTGACCTCCACGAACACGTAACGACCCTGCTCCGCCAACGCCCGAGCCGCCTCCGCGAACCGCACCCGACTCCGCAGATTCCGATACCAGTAAGCGGCATCCATGCCGGCGGTGTCCGTGACCTCACCCGTCACCGTCGACCACATCGGAACGGATGAAGTAACCGGTCTGACCTGCGACAACACCTCCAACAGGTGATCCTCGATCTCCTCGACGTGAGCCGAGTGCGACGCGTAGTCCACCGGCACCCGACGAACCCGCACCCCTTGTTCGGCCCAGAGGGACGCGATCTCCTCCAACGCGGCGTCATCGCCGGACAACACCACCGACGACGGGCCGTTGACGGCCGCGATCGACACCCGATCCGCCCACTCCCCCAACCGCTCACCGACCGCATCGGCACCCAACGCCACCGACAGCATCCCGCCACGCCCCGCGATCACCCGGATGGCCCGGCTCCGCAACGCCACCACCATCGCGGCGTCCTGAAGGCTCAACCCGCCCGCCACACACGCCGCGGCGATCTCACCCTGCGAATGGCCCACCACCACATCCGGCACCACACCGAACGACTCCCACACCGCCGACAACGACACCATCACCGCCCACAACACCGGCTGCACCACATCAACCCGATCAAACACACCCCCCTCCACCACCTCCAACAACGACCAACCGTCCGCGAAGGGCTCCAGCGCCGCAGCACACTCGGCCATCCGCTCACGGAAGACAGGAGAAGCGGCCATCAACTCCACCGCCATACCCGCCCACTGCGAACCCTGACCCGGGAAAACGAACGCCACCTTCGGACGCGAACGCCCCACACCCACCACCACACCCTCGCCACGCAACTGCGCGACCAACTCCTCGCACCCCGCACCCACCACAACAGCCCGATGCTCCAACGACGCCCGACCCACCACCAGCGAATGACCCACATCCACCGGATCACCGGCCCCCGCACCACACTCCGCGAGCCGCTCGATCTGCCCACGCAGACCAGCAGCGCTACGAGCGGACACCACCCACGGAACCACTCCGGGACTCGGCTGAGGCACACGGTCCTCCGCCGGCCGGGCCGGCGCCTGCTCCACGATGACGTGCGCATTGGTCCCACTGATACCGAACGACGACACCCCCGCCCGACGCGGACGCGCCACCTCCGGCCACGGACGCGCCTCCGCCAGCAAGGAAACCGCGCCGGCCGACCAATCAACGTGCGGAGACGGCTCATCAACGTGCAACGTGCCCGGCATGACACCGTGCCGCATCGCCATCACCATCTTGATGACGCCGGCAACACCGGCCGCAGCCTGCGTGTGACCGATGTTGGACTTCACCGAACCCAGCCACAACGGCTGCTCCCGCTCCTGCCCGTACGCCGCGAGCAGCGCCTGCGCCTCGATCGGGTCGCCCAGCGAGGTACCGGTACCGTGCGCCTCCACGACGTCCACCTGGGACGCGGGAACGCGCGCGTTCGCCAGCGCCTGACGGATCACCCGCTGCTGCGACGGACCGTTCGGCGCCGTCAGACCGTTGCTGGCGCCGTCCTGGTTGACCGCGCTGCCCCGCACGACGCCCAGGACGCGGTGACCGAGGCGTTCCGCGTCGGACAGCCGCTCGACCAGCAGCATGCCGACGCCCTCGGCCCAGCCGGCTCCGTCGGCGGCGGCGGAGAAGGACTTGCACCTGCCGTCGGCGGACATGCCGCGCTGCTGGCTGAAGGCCACGAACACACCGGGCGTGGACAGCACGGTGACGCCGCCGGCCAGTGCCATCGAGCACTCGCCCTGCCGCAGCGCCTGACACGCCAGGTGCAACGCCACCAGCGACGACGAACACGCCGTGTCCACGCTGACCGCCGGACCCTCCAGGCCGAGGGTGTACGCGATCCGGCCGGACACGATGCTGCCGGCGGTGCCGTTGCCGACGTACGCCTCCAGGCCCTCGGGGAACTCGGTGAGGCCGGACGCGTAGTCGTGGTACATCACGCCCGCGAAGACACCGGTCTGGCTGCCCCGCAGCGTTCCCGGGTCGATGCCGGCCCGCTCCAGCGCCTCCCAGGACACCTCCAGCAGCAGGCGTTGCTGCGGGTCCATCGCCAGCGCCTCACGCGGACTGATCCCGAAGAACTCCGCGTCGAACTCGCCCGCGTCGTAGAGGAATCCGCCCTGCCGGGAGTAGCTCTTGCCGGGGCGTCCGGGGACCGGGTCGTACAGGCCGTCCACGTCCCAGCCGCGGTCGGTCGGGAAGAAGGAGATGCCGTCGCCGCCGGACGCGACCAGGTCCCACAGGTCCTCGGGCGAGTTGACGTCGCCCGGGTAGCGGCAGGCCATGCCGACGATCGCGATGGGCTCGTCGTCGGCCACCGAGACCGGCACGGCGGCGGTCGCCGGCGCGTTCGTGCCGTCGGACAGCTCGCCGGACAGGAAGCGGGCGAGCGCGTCGCACGTCGGATAGTCGAAGACGAGGGTCGCCGGCAGCCGCATTCCGGTCGCGGCGCCGAGCCGGTTGCGCAGCTCGACCGAGGTCAGCGAGTCGAACCCCATCTCCTTGAACGCCCGGCCCGGGTCGACGGCGTCCGCCGACCCGTGTCCGAGCACCGCGGCGACCTGGCCGCGGACGACCTCGCGCAGTTCCTGCTCCCGTTCGGCGGCACCCATCCCGGCGAACCGCCGCGCGAACGTCGGGCCCCCGCTGTCGGCGGCCCGGACCGCGCGGCGGGAGACGACCCGCACCAGGCTCCGCAGGAGGGCCGGCACCTCACCGTTCGCCGCGCCGGCGCGGGCCCGGACCGTCGCGAGGTCCAGCCGCGCCGGCACCAGCACGGCCTGGCCGGCGGCGACGGAGGCGTCGAAGAGTTCCAGGCCCTCCCGCGCGGTCATGGGGACGATGCCGCCGCGCGAGAGCCGCTTGCGGTCGGCGTCGCCGAGGTGGGCGGTCATGTCGCTGTCGTCCTGCCACAGGCCCCAGGCGAGCGAGACCCCCGGCAGGCCCTCCGCCTGCCGCTGCTCCGCCAACGCGTCGAGGAACGCGTTCGCCGCCGCGTAGTTGCCCTGCCCCGCCGCCCCGAACACCCCGGCCGCCGACGAGAACAACACGAACGCGTCCAGATCGAGGTCCTTGGTGACCTCGTGCAGGTTCAGCGCCGCGTCCACCTTCGGCCGCAACACCGCGTCCAACCGCTCCGCCGTCAACGACGTCACCACCGCGTCGTCCAGCACACCGGCCACGTGCACGACCCCGGTCAGCTTCCCGATGCCATCAACCACCTCAGCCAAACGGTCACGGTCAGCGGCATCGCACGCAACGACCTCAACCACCGCACCGGACGCGGCCAGTTCGGAACGCAACTCCTCGGCACCCTCCGCCGCCGGACCGCGACGGCTGGCCAGCACCAGGCTCCGCACCCCGTGCACGTCCACCAGATGACGGGCCACCAACGCACCCAACGTCCCCGTACCACCGGTGACCAACACCGTCTCCTCCGCCGACCACACCGGCGCAACCGCAACCGACGACTGCGCACGCACCAACCGCGGCACCCGCACCACACCACCACGCACCTCAACCTGCGGCTCGTCCAATGCCATCACCGCAGGAAGCACCGCACACGAAGCCGCATCAGCGTCCAGATCCACCAGCACGAACCGGCCCGGGTGCTCCGCCTGCGCGGACCGCACCAGACCCCCGACCGCCGCACCGACCACACCACCACGCGTCACCACCACCAACCGCGACGACGCCAACCGCTCCGCCGCCAACCACCCCTGCACCAACCCCAGCACCCGGACCACCGCACCCCGCACACCCGACGCGTCCGCGACACCGTCGACCACGATCTCGGTCATCACCACGTCGGCGGGGGTCTCCCGGCCGGCGAGTTCACCGATGGACGCCACGGCGTCGACCGGGACACCGGCGCGTTCCATGGCGTCCGCGAGATCGCCGAGCACGGTCCAGCGGCGGGCGGGGTCCGCGAGGGCGGGGAGCGGGACCTCCTGCCGGTCGAGCCGGAAGAGGTTGCCGTCCCCGGCGCCGGCGGACAACTGCTCGGCGGTGACCGGACGGGACACCAGTGACTCGACGACGGCCACCGGCGCACCGGTCTCGTCGGTGATCCGTACCGAGATCGCGTCCTCCGCCGTGGCGGCGAGCCGGACGCGGACCCGGTTCGCGCCGACGGCGGACACCGTCACCCCGCTCCACAGGAACGGCAGCCGGCTGCCGCCCTCGCTCCGGAAGAGGGTGCCGATCGCCGCGTGCAAGGTCGCGTCCAGCAGTGCGGGGTGGATCTCGAACGACCCGGAGCCGGAGCCCGCCTGCGCCGCCTCGGGCAGTTCCACCTCGGCGAACACCTCTTCGCCGCGCGTCCACATCGCCCGCAGTCCCCGGAACCCGGGCCCGTAGGCGTATCCACGGTCGGCCAGGTCCTCGTAGAAGCCGTCGAGGGACACCGGCGTGCCACCCTGCGGCGGCCAGACGCCCAGGTCGAACGGGGCGGCCCGGCGATCGGCGACCGTACCGGTGGCGTGGCGGACCCACGCGTCCTCGTCACGGGCCGAGTACACCTCGACGGTGCGCCGGCGCGAGTCGTCCTCGGGGCCCAGCACGACCTGGAGCCGAACGTTGCCGCGGGCGGGCACCACCAGCGGTGCCTGGAGCGTGAGTTCCTCGACGCACCCGCAACCGGCCTCGCCGCCGGCCCGCACCGCCATCTCCACGAACGCGGCGCCGGGCACCAGGACGGAGCCGAACACCACGTGGTCGTTCAGCCACCCCTGCTGCCCCAGCGACAGGCGCCCGGTGAACAGGAACCCGCCCGACCCCGGCAACTCGACCCCGGCGCCCAGCAGGACGTGGCCCACGCCGCGCAGCCCCAGCCCGGCCACGTCACCGCCGCCCACGCCCGCGTCCAGCCAGAACCGCTCGTGCTGGAACGCGTAGGTCGGCAGGTCGACCACCCGCGGCGCAGCGTCGGCGAACGCGGGGGTCCAGTCGACGTCGACCCCGTTGACGTACGCACGACCCAACGAGGTGAACAGCCGCCGCAGGCCGCCCTCTTCACGCCGCAACGTCTCCACCACACAGGAGGCGTCGACGGTCGGGTCCTCCGCGACAACATCCAGCGTGTCCTGCACGCTCATCGCCAGCACCGGATGCGGACTGACCTCCACGAACACGTACCGGCCCTGCTCCGCCAACGCCCGAGCCGCCTCCGCGAACCGCACCCGACTCCGCAGATTCCGATACCAATAAGCCGCATCCATACCGGCGGTGTCCGTCACCTCACCGGTGACTGTCGACCACATCGGCACAGCCGAGGTGACCGGTCTGACCTGCGACAACACCTCCAACAGATGATCCTCGATCTCCTCCACATGAGCCGAGTGCGACGCGTAGTCCACCGGCACCCGACGAACCCGCACCCCCTCCCCCGCCCAGAGAGACGCGATCTCCTCCAACGCCGCGTCATCACCGGACAACACCACCGACGACGGACCGTTCACCGCCGCCACCGACACCCGATCCGACCAGCCCTCCAACCGCTCACCAACCACATCGGCACCCAACGCCACCGACAGCATCCCGCCGCGACCCGCGATCACCCGGATCGCCCGGCTCCGCAACGCCACCACCATCGCGGCGTCCTCAAGACTCAACCCACCCGCCACACACGCCGCAGCGATCTCACCCTGCGAATGACCCACCACCACATCCGGCACCACACCGAACGACTCCCACACCGCCGACAACGACACCATCACCGCCCACAACACCGGCTGCACCACATCAACCCGATCAAACACACCCCCCTCCACCACCTCCAACAACGACCAACCATCCGCGAAAGGCTCCAACGCCGCAGCACACTCGGCCATCCGCCCACGGAAGACGGGAGAGGACGCCATCAACTCAACGGCCATACCGGCCCACTGCGAACCCTGACCGGGGAAGACGAACGCCACCTTCGGACGCGAACGCCCCACACCCACCACCACACCGGCACTGTCCGCACCCGACACCAACGCCGACAATCCCGCCAGCAACTCCTCCCGGCCATCCCCCACCACCACCGCACGATGACCCAACGCACCACGACTCGCCACCAACGAATGACCCACATCGATCACGTCATCCGCCACCCGCTCCAACAACCGGCCGGCCTGCCCCCGCAACGCAGCCTCACCCCGCGCCGAAACCACCCACGGAACAACCCCCACAACCCCCACCGAGGCGGAACCATCAGCCGGAGCACTGGCCGTCGAACCCACCGGCGCCTGCTCCAGAATGACGTGGGCGTTGGTGCCGCTGACGCCGAAGGACGACACGGCGGCTCGGCGCGGACGCTCCAACTCCGGCCACGCACGCGCCTCTTGTAGCAGCGAGACCGCACCGGCCGACCAGTCGATGTGCGGCGACGGTTCATCGACGTGCAGGGTGGCCGGCATGACACCGTGCCGCATCGCCATCAGCATCTTGATGACACCGGCGACACCCGCGGCGGCCTGCGTGTGACCGATGTTGGACTTGACCGACCCCAGCCACAACGGCTGCTCCCGCTCCTGGCCGTACGTCGCCAGCAACGCCTGCGCCTCGATCGGGTCGCCCAGCGACGTACCGGTGCCGTGCGCCTCGACGATGTCGACGCCGTCGGCGGCAACGCGGGCGTTGGCGAGTGCCTGCCGGATGACCCGCTGCTGCGAGGGGCCGTTCGGCGCGGTCAGACCGTTGCTGGCGCCGTCCTGGTTGACCGCGCTGCCGCGCACCACCCCCAGAATCCGGTGACCGAGGCGCTGCGCGTCGGACAACCGTTCCACCAGCAGCATGCCGACGCCCTCGGCCCAGCCGGTGCCGTCGGCCGCGGCGGCGAAGGACTTGCAGCGGCCGTCGCGGGCCAGACCGCGCTGACGGGAGAACTCGACGAAGATTCCGGGGCCGGCCAGCACGGTGACGCCGCCGACCAGCGCCAGCGAGCACTCGCTCTGCCGCAGCGCCTGGCACGCCAGGTGCAACGCCACCAGCGACGACGAACACGCGGTGTCGATGCTGACGGCGGGGCCTTCGAGACCGAGGGTGTAGGCGACGCGGCCGGACAGCACGCTGCTCGCGCTGCCGTTGCCGATGTAGCCCTCAAGCTCCTCCGGTATCCGCTGGAGGCGCATTCCGTAGTCGTCGTACATGACGCCGGCGAAGACACCGGTCCGGCTGCCGCGCAGCGAGGCCGGGTCGATTCCCGCGCGTTCCAGGGTTTCCCAGGCGACTTCCAGCAGCAGGCGCTGCTGCGGGTCGGTGGCGAGGGCCTCACGGGGGCTGATGCCGAAGAACTTCGCGTCGAAGTCGGCCGCCTCGTATAGGAATCCGCCCTCCCGGCAATAGGTCTTCCCGGTGGCGTCCGGGTCGGGGTCGTAGAGGTTCTCGACGTCCCAGCCACGGTCGGTGGGGAATTCCGAGACGCCGTCGCCGCCGGAGGAGACCAGGTCCCACAGGTCCTCGGGGGACTTCACGCCGCCGGGATAGCGGCACGCCATGCCGACGATCGCGATCGGTTCCCGGGCGGCGGCCGTGAGCTCCTGGTTGCGCTGGCGCAGCCGCTCGGTCTCCTTCAGCGACGTCCGCAATGCTGTGATGAGTTCCTGCGGGGAAGTGGTCATGACCGCTACCTATCCGTTCGGGCTGGTGTGGCAAATGCGGGAATCAGCGAACGCACCGTCACCGGGCATCAGTCGTCGCTCTGGGCATTGCCCAGCGCCATGTGGATCAGACTCTCGGCGCTCATGTCGTCGATCAGTTCTTCCGAGGGAATCCCGTCCTCCACGGATTCCACGCCCACTCCGGCGAGTTCCAGCAGCGTTTCCAGGACTCCGGCGTCCCGCAGATTCGCGAGGGGGATTCCGGAGATGGCCCGCCTGATGCCGTCGTCGTCGAGTGCCGTACCGCTGTGCGCGCCGCCGGCGACTCCGCATTCGCCCATCAGGAACTCCGCCAGGGCGCCGCAGGTCGGGTAGTCGAAGACCAGCGTGGCCGGCAGCCGCAGGCCGGTGGCGGAGTTGAGGCGGTTGCGCAGTTCGACGGAGGTCAGCGAGTCGAACCCGAGTTCCTTGAACGCCTGGTCCGGCTCGATCGCCTCCGGTGCCGAACGGCCGAGCACCCCGGCCACCTGCTTGCGCACCAGGTCCAGCAGGAACCGCTCCCGCTCCGGGGCGCCGGGCAGGGCCGACAGGCGTTCGGTGAGGGTGGCGGCCGACGCCTCCGCGGACTGCGCCGCGCGTCGGGAGACGACCCGTACCAGGCCGCGCAGCAGCGCGGGCACACCGCCGTTCGCCGCTCCCCCGGCCCGCAGGCCGGCGAGATCCAGGTGGGCCGGTACGAGGGCGGCACGCCCGGTGGCGACCGCCGTGTCGAACAGCGCGAGGCCGTCCCGCGACGGCAGCGGGATCAAGCCGCCGCTCGACATCCGCGCCAGGTCGGCGTCGCCGAGCCCGCCCGTGATGCCACTGCGCTCCTGCCACAGGCCCCAGGCGAGCGAGACCCCCGGCAGGCCCTCCGCCTGCCGCTGCTCGGCCAACGCGTCGAGGAACGCGTTCGCCGCCGCGTAATTGCCCTGCCCCGCCGCCCCGAACACCCCGGCCGCCGACGAGAACAACACGAACGCGTCCAGATCGAGGCCCCTGGTCACCTCGTGCAGGTTCAGCGCCGCGTCCACCTTCGGCCGCAACACCGCCTCCAACCGCTCCGCCGTCAACGACGTCACCACCGCGTCATCCAGCACACCGGCGACATGCACGACCCCGGTCAGCTTCCCGATCCCGCCGACCACCTCCGCCAAACGGTCACGGTCAGCGGCATCACACGCGACGACCTCAACCACCGCACCGGACGCCGCCAGTTCGGAACACAGATCCTCGGCACCCTCCGCCGCCGGACCGCGACGACTGGCCAGCACCAGGCTCCGCACCCCATGCGCGTCCACCAGATGACGGGCCACCAACGCACCCAACGTCCCCGTACCACCGGTGACCAACACCGTCCCCTCCGCCGACCACACCGGCGCAACCGCAACCGACGACTGCGCACGCACCAACCGCGGCACCCGCACCACACCACCACGCACCTCAACCTGCGGCTCATCCAACGCCATCACCGCAGGAAGCACCGCACACGAAGCCACATCCCCGTCCAGATCCACCAGCACGAACCGGCCCGGGTTCTCCGCCTGCGCGGACCGCACCAGACCCCCGACCGCCGCACCGACCACACCACCACGCGTCACCACCACCAACCGCGACGACGCCAACCGCTCCTCCGCCAACCACTCCTGCACCAACCCCAGCACCCGGACCACCGCACCCCGCACACCCGACGCGTCCGCGACACCGTCGACCACGACCGCCACGTGCGACGGCTCCTGGCCGGACAGCGCGGTCAGGTCGGACACCGCGGCGACCGGCAGCCCGGCCGCGGTGAGGCCGGCGGCCACACCGAGGGCGTCGTCGCCGACGACCGCCCAGCGGACCCCGTCGCCGCCGGTACCGGGGACCGGGGCGTCCTGCCAGGCGACCTCGTACAGGTTGCCCGTGTCGTTGCCGGCCGCCGCCGCCAACTGCTCGGGGCTGACCGGGCGGACGACCAGGGACTCCACGACGGCGACCGGTGCGCCGGTCTCGTCGGCCATCCGGACCGACATGGCGTCGGCGCCGGTACGTGCCAGCCGGACGCGGACCCGGGTGGCGCCGGAGGCGAACACCGAGATGCCGCCCCAGACGAACGGGAGCAGCGGACCGCCGGCGCCGTCGGTGTCACCGCTGCCGGCGCCTTCCAGCATCAGCCCGTGCATGGCGGCGTCCAGCAGGGCCGGATGCATCTCGAACGATCCGGCCGCGGTGCCGGTCCGCTCCGGCAGTTCCAGTTCGGCGAACGTCTCGTCGCCGCGCCGCCAGGCCGCCCGCAGGCCCTGGAAGAGGGGGCCGTAACCGTAGCCGCGCTCCCGCAGGTCGTCGTAGAAACCGTCCAGCGGCACCGCGGTGGCGCCCGGCGGGGGCCAGGCGCCCAGGTCGAACGCGGCGGCGGGCGCCGGTGCGACGGTGCCGACCGCGTGGCAGACCCACACGGCGTCCGCGTCCTCCCGGGCGGAGTACACCTCAAGGGTGCGCCGCCCCGACTCGTCCGCTGCGCCGAGCACCGCCTGGAGCCGGACACCGCCGCGCTCGGGCACCACCAGCGGTGCCTGGAGCGTGAGTTCCTCGACGCACCCGCAACCGGCCTCGCCGCCGGCCCGCACCGCCATCTCCACGAACGCGGCGCCGGGTACCAGGACGGAGCCGAGCACGGTGTGGTCGGCGAGCCAGGCGTGGGTGCTCAGCGAGAGGCGGCCGGTGAACAAGTGGCCGCCGGAGCCCGGCAGTTCGACGCCGGCGCCCAGCAGCGCGTGGCCCAGGCCGCCGAGGCCCGCACCGGCGACGTCACCGGCGCCGGTCCCGGTCTCCACCCAGTACCGGTGGTGGCTGAAGGCGTAGGTCGGCAGCTCGATCCGCGCGGGGACCACGTCGGCGAACGCGGCGGTCCAGTCGACCTCGACGCCGTTGACGTACGCCTGGGCGACCGCGGTCAGGAACGTGCGCGGCTCGGCGTGGTTCCCGCGGAGCACCGGGACGAACACCGCGGAGGCGGCGTCGTCCGAGCCGAGGGCCTGCTGGGCCATGGCGGTGAGGGTCGCGTCGGGGCCGATCTCCAGGTAGAGGGAGACGCCCTGGTCGCGCAGGGCGGTGACGGCGTCGCCGAACCGCACGGCCTGCCGGACGTGTTGGACCCAGTAGCCGGGATCGGTGATCCGGCCGGGTTCGACCGGGCTTCCGGTGACGTTGGAGACGATCGGGATCACCGGTTCGCGATAGGTGAGCCGGCCGGCGATCTCGCCGAACTCCGCCAGCATCGCGTCCATGTGCGGCGAGTGGAACGCGTGACTCACCCGCAGACGCCGCGTCTTGTCGCCCTGCCGGGCGAAGTGGTCGGCGACCTCGGCGACGGCGTCCTCGTCACCGGAGACGACGATCGAGCGGGGTCCGTTGACCGCCGCGACCGACACCCGTCCGTCGAGTCCTTCGAGCGCCTTGAGCACGTCGGTCTCCGCCGCCTGGATCGACACCATCGCGCCGTCGGCCGGCAGCGCCTGCATCAACCGGCCGCGTGCGGCGACCAGTTCACAGGCGTCGGGCAGCTCCAGCACACCCGCCACGTGGGCCGCCGCCAACTCACCGATCGAGTGGCCCGCGACGACATCGGGCACCACACCCCACGACGACACCAGCCGGTACAGGGCGACTTCGAGAGCGAACAACGCCGCCTGCGTGTAACCGGTTTGGTCCAGATCGGGGTCCGCCGCGGCGAACACGACCTCCTCGACCGGCCGGTCCAGGTGCGCGTTCAACCCCGCGCACACCTCGTCGAACGCCGCGGCGTACACCGGATACGTCGCGTACAACTCACGCCCCATACCCGCACGTTGCGCACCCTGACCGGTGAACAGGAACGCCGTCCTCGGACGCGACCGCGCCACACCCGACACCACACCCTCAACGCCGCAGGCCAACACCCCCAGCCCGGCGAGCAGTTCGGCACGGTCGGCGCCGACCACGACGGCGCGGTGCTCCAGCGCCGCGCGGTCCGTCACCAAGGCGTGCGCCACGTCGACCGGGTCGCTGTCACCGGCGGAGACGAAGTCGGCCAGGCGGCCGGCCTGGGCCCGCAGGCCCGCCTCGGTGCGCGCGGTGACCGCCCACGGCACCAGGACGGCCGCCGGCCCGGACCCGCCCGGACCACGGACCGGTTCCGGGGTGCCCTGCTCGATGATGACGTGGGCGTTGGTGCCGCTGATGCCGAACGACGACACACCGGCCCGGCGCGGACGCTCCCCCCGCGGCCACGGCTGCGCCTGGCTCAGCACACTCACCGCACCCGACGCCCAGTCCACGTGCGGGGACGGCTCCTGCGCGTGCAACGTGGCCGGCAGGACACCGTGCCGCATCGCCATCAGCATCTTGATGACACCGGCCACACCCGCCGCGGCCTGCGTGTGACCGATGTTGGACTTGACCGACCCCAGCCACAACGGCTGGTCCCCGCCGCGTTCCTGGCCGTAGGTCGCCAGCAACGCCTGCGCCTCGATCGGGTCGCCGAGGGAGGTGCCGGTACCGTGCGCCTCGACAGCGTCGACCTGGTCGGCCGGCACCCCCGCGTTGGCGAGCGCCTGGCGGATCACCCGCTGCTGCGACGGACCGTTCGGCGCCGTCAGACCGTTGCTCGCGCCGTCCTGGTTGACCGCGCTGCCCCGCACCACCCCCAGAATCCGGTGACCCAGCCGCTCGGCGTCGGAGAGGCGTTCGACCAGCAACATGCCGATGCCCTCAGCCATGTTGGTGCCGTCGGCCGCCGCCGAGAACGCCTTGCACCGGCCGTCGGCCGCCAGGCCACGCTGCCGGGCGAAGACCACGAGCGTCTGCGGGGTGGACATCACGGTGACGCCGCCGGCCAGCGCCATCGAGCACTCGCCCCGGCGCAGCGCCTGGCTCGCCAGGTGCAACGCCACCAGCGACGACGAACACGCGGTGTCCACGCTGACCGCCGGACCCTCAAGACCGAACGTGTAGGCCAGCCGGCCGGACAGCACGCTGCCGGCCACGCCGGTCAGCATGGGGCCTTCCAGCGTCTGGTCGACGCTCTTGTTGAGCAGCACCGAGTAGTCCTGGCCGGTGGCACCGACGAAGACACCGGTCGCACTGCCGCGCAGCGTCCCCGGGTCGATGCCGGCCCGCTCCAACGCCTCCCAGGAGACTTCCAGCAGCAGGCGTTGCTGCGGGTCCATGGCGGTCGCCTCGCGCGGGCTGATGCCGAAGAACTCGGCGTCGAACTCGGCCGCGTCGTGCAGGAATCCGCCCTCCCGGGCGTAGGTCTTGCGGGCGGCGTCGGGATCCGGGTCGTACAGCCCCTCCAGGTCCCAGCCGCGGTCGGCCGGGAACGGGGTGATCGCGTCACCGCCGTCGCTGACCAGCTGCCACAGCTCCTCCGGCGAGCCGACACCGCCGGGGAAGCGGCAGGCCATGCCGACGATCGCGATCGGCTCGTCGTCGGAGACCGCCACCGGCGCGGCGGGCACGGCCGCGTCGGCCGACACGGCGTCGGAGACCTCGCCGAGCAGGTAGTTCGCGAGTGCCTCGGGGGTCGGGTAGTCGAAGATGACGGTCGGGGGGAGCTTCAGTTCGGTGGCCGCGTTCAGCCGGTTGCGCAGTTCGACAGCGGTGACCGAGTCGAAGCCCAGGTGCTTGAACGCCCGCCCGGTCTCGACCGCGTCACCGCTGTCGTAGCCGGCGACCGCCGCGGTCTGGGTCCGCACCAGTTCCAGCACGGCACGGAACCGCTCGGCGGCGGACAGCCCCCTCAGCCGCCCGGCGAGTCCGGTTTCCGGCTGTCCCGCCTCGTCGGCACTGTCCTGGGTGCCGGTCGACCGGAGCCGCTGGACCTGCGGGATCTCGTCGAACAGCGAACTCGCCCGGGTGGCGGTGAACGCGGTGTAGTACCGCCCCCAGTCGACGTCGGCGACCACGACCGATCCGAGACCGGCGGCGACGACCTCGCCCATGGCGGTCAGCGCGAGTGCGGAGTCCATGGTGGGCCAGCCGTGGCGGCGCAGCATCTCGCCCATCCGCCCGGTGACCGCCATGCCCTCGGTGCCCCAGGCACCCCAGGCCACCGAGGTGCCGGCCAGCCCGGCGGCGCGGCGGGACTCCACCAGCGCGTCCAGGAACGCGTTGCCCGGCGCGTAGTTGCCCTGCCCCGGCACACCCACCGTGCCCGCCAGCGACGAGAACATCACGAACCCCGAAAGGTCCAACTCCCGCGTCAACAGATGCAGATACCAGGCCCCCAGCACCTTCGCCCGCAACACCCCACCGATCTGCGACGTCTCCAACGAGTCGATGACACCGTCGTCCAGCACACCGGCGGTGTGCACCACGGACGTCAGGGAGTCACGGAACCGTTCCACGAGGGCGGCCAATCCGTCCCGGTCGCCCACGTCGCAGGTCACCACGTCGACGGTGACGCCCAACCCGGTGATCTCGTCCCGCAGTTCCACCGCGCCGGGAGCCGACAGACCGCGGCGGCTCATCAGCACCAGGTGCTCCACGCCCTCCTGCCGGGCCAGCCAGCGCGCCGCGTCGGCACCCAGACCACCGGTGCCACCGGTCACCAACACCGTTCCTCCCGGGCGCCATTCACCACCCGCGACACCGGCACCCGACACCGGCGCCAACCGCCGCACGAAGACACCGGAGGCACGCACCGCCACCTGATCCCGCACCACCCCACCCTCAACCAACACACCAACAAGGCGATCCAGCACCCGACCGGTCACCTCCGCCGGAACATCCACCAGACCACCCCAACGATCCGGATGCTCCAACGCCGCCACCCGACCCAACCCCCACACCAACGCCTGCCACGGATCACGCACCACATCCGCCCCACCCACCGACACCGCACCCGACGTCACCGCCCACAACGGCGCCTCCACCCCCAGATCACCCAACGCCTGGAGCAGGCTCACGGAGAGGCCGAGGCCGCCGGCGCCGGCGTCGACCACCGCGTCGCCGTCCGCGTCGCCGTCCGCGTCGCCGTCGCCGGCGAGCGCCAGCAGCGACACCACCCCGGACACCGGCGTCGTCAAGCCGTCGGCGGACCGCAGGAGTTCGCCGAGGCGTGCGGCCAGCGACGCCCGGTCGGTACC
This sequence comes from Streptantibioticus silvisoli, assembly GCF_027947535.2. Taxonomy (GTDB): domain Bacteria; phylum Actinomycetota; class Actinomycetes; order Streptomycetales; family Streptomycetaceae; genus Streptantibioticus_C; species Streptantibioticus_C silvisoli. The sequence continues at coordinate 124,316 of NZ_JAAGKO020000006.1, read as the reverse complement.
CGGCCCGACCTCCAGCGTCACGACGTCGCCGCGACCGCACAGCCCGGACACCAACGCGGCCACGACACCGTCATCAACGGCACCGGCGGGCGCCAGCACCAGCCAACGGCCGGTCAACTCACGGATGCCGTCAACGGTGACCGGGCGCCAGACCGCCTCGTAACGCCACCCGTCGACCAGCGAACGCTCCTGGTCGTGCCGCCGCCACTCCTCCAGCGCCGGGACGACCTGCGCCAGCACGCCCCGCTGCACGTCGGCGTCCAGCCCCAGCGCACCGGCCAGACCGCCCAGGTCCCCCTTCGCCACCAGCTCCCAGAACCGGCTGTCCACGGATTCGACGGCGGCCACGTCCTTCGCGGCCCCCTGACCGGACTCCAGCCAGAACCGCTCGTGCTGGAACGCGTACGTCGGCAGATCCACCACCCGCGGCGCAGCGTCGGCGAACGCGGGGGTCCAGTCGACGTCGACCCCGTTGACGTACGCACGGCCAAGGGAGGTGAACAGCCGCCGCAGACCGCCTTCTTCACGCCGCAACGTCTCCACCACGCACGACGCCTCAACCGCCGGGTCCTCCGCAACAACATCCAACGTGTCCTGCACGCTCATCGCCAGCACCGGATGCGGGCTGACCTCCACGAACACGTAACGCCCCTGCTCCGCCAACGCCCGAGCCGCCTCCGCGAACCGCACCCGACTCCGCAAATTCCGATACCAGTAAGCGGCATCCATGCCGGCGGTGTCCGTGACTTCACCGGTGACTGTCGACCACATCGGCACGGCCGAGGTAACCGGTCTGACCTGCGACAACACCTCCAGCAGGTGATCCTCGATCTCCTCGACATGGGCCGAGTGCGACGCGTAGTCCACCGGCACCCGACGAACCCGCACCCCTTGTTCGGCCCAGAGGGACGCGATCTCCTCCAACGCAGCGTCATCGCCGGACAACACCACCGACGACGGGCCGTTCACCGCCGCGATCGACACCCGATCCGCCCACTCCCCCAACCGCTCACCCACCGCATCAGCACCCAACGCCACCGACAGCATCCCGCCACGCCCCGCGATCACCCGGATCGCCCGACTCCGCAACGCCACCACCAAAGCGGCGTCCTGAAGGCTCAACCCGCCCGCCACACACGCCGCGGCGATCTCACCCTGCGAATGCCCCACCACCACATCCGGCACCACACCGAACGACTCCCACACCGCAGACAACGACACCATCACCGCCCACAACACCGGCTGCACCACATCAACCCGATCAAACACACCCCCCTCCACCACCTCCAACAACGACCAACCATCAACAAACGGCTCCAGCGCCGCAGCACACTCCACCATCCGCCCACGGAACACGGGAGAAGCGGCCATCAACTCCACCGCCATACCCGCCCACTGCGAACCCTGACCGGGGAAGACGAAAGCCACCTTCGGACGCGAACGCCCCACACCCGCCACCACACCCTCGCCACGCAACTGTGCGACCAACTCCTCGCACCCCGCACCCACCACAACAGCCCGGTGCTCCAACGACGCCCGACCCACCACCAGCGAATGACCCACATCCACCGGATCACCGGCCCCCGCACCACACTCCGCGAGCCGCTCGACCTGCCCACGCAGACCAGCAGCACTACGCGCCGACAGCACCCACGGAACCACTCCGGGACCCGGCTGAGGCACACGGTCCTCCTCAGGCCGGGCCGGCGCCTGCTCCACGATGACGTGCGCATTGGTCCCACTGATACCGAACGACGACACCCCCGCCCGACGCGGACGCGCCACCTCCGGCCACGGACGCGCCTCCGTCAACAACGACACCGACCCCGCCGACCAATCCACATGCGGAGACGGCTCATCAACATGCAACGTCCCCGGCAAAACACCATGCCGCATCGCCATCACCATCTTGATGACGCCAGCAACACCGGCCGCAGCCTGCGTGTGACCGATGTTGGACTTGATCGACCCCAGCCACAACGGCTGGTCCTCACCGCGCTCCTGGCCGTACGTCGCCAGCAACGCCTGCGCCTCGATCGGGTCACCCAGCGACGTACCCGTACCGTGCGCCTCGACGACATCGACGCCGTCGGCGGTCACCCGGGCGTTGGCCAGCGCCTGCCGGATCACCCGCTGCTGCGAGGGGCCGTTCGGCGCCGTCAGACCGTTGCTCGCGCCGTCCTGGTTGACCGCGCTGCCGCGCACCACACCCAGAATCCGGTGACCCAGCCGCTGCGCGTCGGACAACCGTTCCACCAGCAGCATGCCGACGCCCTCGCCCCAGCCGGTGCCGTCGGCGGCTGCCGCGAACGGCTTGCAGCGGCCGTCGCGGGCCAGGCCGCGCTGGCGGGAGAACGCCACGAACGTCTCCGGCGTCGCCATCACCGTCACACCGCCGGCCAGTGCCATCGTGCACTCGCCCTGCCGCAGCGCCTGACACGCCAGGTGCAACGCCACCAGCGACGACGAACACGCCGTGTCGATGCTGACCGCGGGGCCTTCGAGGCCGAGTGCGTAGGAGATGCGGCCGGACACCACGCTGCCGGTGTTGCCGCTGCTCGCGTACACCTCCAGGCCCTCGGGCAGGCCGTTCGTGCCGGTCGCGTAGTCGTGGTACATCACACCGGCGAAGACACCGGTCCGGCTGCCGCGCAACGCGTCGGGGTCGATCCCGGCCCGTTCCAGCGCCTCCCAGGACACCTCCAGCAGCAGCCGCTGCTGCGGGTCCATCGCCAGCGCCTCCCGCGGACTGATCCCGAAGAACTCCGCGTCGAACTCGCCCGCGTCGTGCAGGAATCCACCCTCTCGGACGTAGCTCTTGCCGGCCGCGTCGGGGTCCGGGTCGTACAGTCCGCCGATGTCCCAGCCGCGGTCGGCGGGGAACAGGGTGACGCCGTCACCGCCGCCGGCGACCAGGTCCCACAGGTCCTCGGGCGAGCTGACGCCGCCCGGGTAGCGGCAGGCCATGCCGACGATCGCGATGGGCTCGCCGTCGGCCACCGCCGCCGGGGCCGGGGCCGGCCGCTCCGGTTCCCGGCTGCCCAGCACCTCGTCCCGGAGATATCCGGCGAGGGCGTCGCACGTCGGGTAGTCGAAGACCAGGGTGGCCGGCAGCCGCAGGCCGGTGGCGGAGTTGAGGCGGTTGCGGAGCTCGACGGAGGTCAGCGAGTCGAACCCGAGGTCCTTGAACGCCTGGGCGGGCTGGACGGATTCGGGGGTGGAGTGGCCGAGGACGCCGGCGACCTGCTGGCGCACCAGGTCGAGCAGGAACGCGTCCCGCTCGCCGGCCGGCAGGGCGGTCAGGCGCAGGGCGAGCGGGTCCGCGCCGGCGTCGGCGGTGCGCGCGGCACGGCGCGGTGCCGTCCGCACCAGGCTCCGCAGCAGTGCGGGAAGGTCACCGCCGGCCGCGCGGCTGCGAAGCCGGGCGAAGTCCAGGCGGGCCGGGACGTAGGCGCCCCGGCCGTGCGCGGTGAGGGCGTCGAGGAGTCGCAGGCCGTCCTGGGACGGCAGCGGGGCGACACCCAGCCGCGAGATGCGCTGCTGGTCGGCCGCGCCGAGGTGGGCGGTCATGTCGCTGGTGTCCTCCCACAGCCCCCAGGCCAGCGACAGGCCCGGCAGTCCGTCCGCCCGGCGTTCCTCCGCCAGCGCGTCCAGGAAGGCGTTGGCGGCGGCGTAGTTGCCCTGGCCCGCCGCGCCGAGCACGCCGGCGATCGAGGAGAACAGCACGAACGCGTCCAGATCGAGGCCCTTGGTCACCTCGTGCAGGTTCAGCGCCGCGTCCACCTTCGGCCGCAACACCGCGTCCAACCGCTCCGCCGTCAACGACGTCACCACAGCGTCATCCAGCACACCGGCGACGTGCACGACCCCGGTCAGCTTCCCGATCCCGCCGACCACCTCCGCCAAACGGTCACGGTCGGCGGCGTCACACGCGACGACCTCAACCGCCGCACCGGACGCGGCCAGTTCGGAACGCAGATGCTCGGCACCGTCCGCCGCCGGACCGCGACGGCTGGCCAGCACCAGGCTCCGCACCCCGTGCACGTCCACCAGATGACGGGCCACCAACGCACCCAACGTCCCCGTACCACCGGTGACCAGCACCGTCCCGTCCGCCGACCACACCGGTGCTTCCCCGCCCGACAACCGCGCACGCACCAACCGCGGCACGCTCACCACACCGGCGCGCACCTCGACCTGCGGCTCGTCCAACGCCATCACCGCAGGGAGCACCGCACACGAAGCCGCATCGGCGTCCAGGTCCACCAGCACGAACCGGCCCGGGTGCTCCGCCTGTGCGGACCGCACCAGGCCCGCGACCGCCGCACCCGCGACGTCCCCGTGCGTCACCACCACCAACCGCGACGGCGCGAACCGCTCCTCCGCCAACCACCCCTGCACCAACTCCAGCCCCCGGCGCACCACTTCACGGGCCTCGGCGGCAGTGCCGGAGAAGTCACCGGCGACGACCACCTCGGGGGTGCCGTCGGCGGCGCCGGCCGCCTGGTCCAGCCCGTCGTGCGCGGCGATGCCCAGGCCGCCGGCGATGCCGAGGGGGTCGGCACCGACCACGGCCCAGCGCTCCGGTGCGAACGGGACCGGGGCGAGCGGGAGTTCCTGCCGGACGACCTCGAAAAGGTTGCCATCGCCGGTGGCCGGCGCGAGCTGGCCCGGGTCGACCGGCCGGACGACGAGGGAGTCGACGACGGCGACCGGGGCGCCGGTGCCGTCGGCGATCCGCACCGTGCAGACATCGTCCCCGGCCGGAGTCAGCCGGACCCGCACCCGGGTCGCGCCGACCGCGAAGACCGACACTCCGCCCCACACGAACGGCAGGCGGGGCGGGGCGGCGGCGTCGCCCGCCAGCAGCAGCCCGTGCAGGGCCGCGTCGAGCAGCGCGGGGTGGATCTCGAACGTGCCGGTTCCCGTGCCGCGTCCCTCGGGCAGTTCGACCTCGGCGAAGACGTCGTCGCCGTGCCGCCAGGCCGCCCGCAGGCCCTGGAACGCCGGCCCGTAGGCGTATCCGCGTTCCACCAGGCCGGCGTAGAAACCGTCGACCGGGAGCTGCTCGCCGCCCGGCGGGGGCCAGGCGGTGAGGTCGAAGTCGGCCGGGGTCGCGGCGGCGACGGTGCCGACCGCGTGACAGACCCACTCGGCGTCGTCGGCGGCCGAGTGGATCTCGACAGTGCGGTGGCCGGAGTCCTCCGCGCCACCCAATACCACCTGGAGGCGGACGCCGCCGCGCTCGGGCACCGACAGCGGTGCCTGAAGGGTCAGTTCCTCGACCCGGCCGCACCCGGCCTCGTTACCGGCGCGTACCGCCAGCTCCGCGAAGGCGGCGCCCGGCACGAGCACGGAGCCGAGCACGGTGTGGTCGGCGAGCCAGTCGTGCGAGGCGCGGGAGAGCCGGCCGGTGAACAGGAAGCCCCCGGAGCCCGGCAGTTCGACACCGGCGCCGAGGACCAGGTGGCCCAGGTCGCCGAGGCCCAGTTCCGCGACGTTCCCCGCGCCGGCCCCGGCCTCCAGCCAGTAACGCTCGCGCTGGAAGGCGTAGGTCGGCAGCTCCAGCGGGCGCGGTGCGGCGTCGGTGAACGCGGCGGTCCAGTCGACGTCCACCCCGGTCACGAAGGCACGAGCCAACGCGGTCACGAAGGATCGGGTCTCGCTGTGCTTTTTGCGCAGCAGGGGGGCGAACACCACCGGCGCCGCGTCCTGCCCGTCGAGGACCTGCTGGGCCATCGCGGTCAACGTCGCGTCCGGCCCGATCTCCAGATACAGGCCCACGCCCTGGTCACGCATGGCGGTGATGGCGTCGCCGAACCGCACAGCCCGCCGCACATGCTCGACCCAATACCCGGGGTCGGTGAGTTGACCGGGTTCGACCAGGGTTCCGGTGACGTTGGAGACGACCGGGATCACCGGCTCACGCAAGGTGAGCCGCCCGGCGATCTCACCGAACTCCGCCAGCATCGCGTCCATGTGCGGCGAGTGGAACGCGTGACTCACCCGCAGACGCCGCGTCTTGACACCACGGGCGGCGAACTCCCCCGCGATCCGCAGGACCACATCCTCGTCACCCGACATCACCGTCGCCGACGGCCCGTTGACCGCCGCCACCGCCACCCGGTCCCGCACAGCCTCGATCGCCGCCAGCACCTCGGCCTCCGGCGCCTGCACCGACACCATCGCCCCACCACCGGGCAACGCCTGCATCAACCGCCCCCGCGCCGCCACCAGTTCACACGCCTGCGGCAGATCCAGCACCCCCGCCACATGCGCCGCCACCACCTCACCCACCGAATGCCCCGCCAACACATCCGGCACCACACCCCACGACGACACCAACCGGAACAGCGCCACCTCGACAGCGAACAACGCCGCCTGCGTCAACCCCGTTTCGTGCAACGCCACATCATCCGCGGCGAACACCAACTCCCGCACCGACCGCCCCACCTGCGCATCCAACTCCGCGCAGACCTCGTCGAACGCCGCCGCATACACCGGGAACGACCCGTACAACTCCCGCCCCATACCGGCTCGTTGCGACCCCTGCCCCGCGAACAGCAACGCCGTCCGCACCCCGGCCCGCCCCACACCCGACACCACACCCGCACCCGCACCCTCGCCGCCGTCGGCCAACGCCCCCAACCCGGCCACCAGTTCGGCCCGATCGGCACCCAGGACAACGGCACGGTGCTCCAGCGCACCACGGGTCGAGACCAGAGCGTGGCCGACGTCGACCGGATCGGCGGTGGGCACGAACGCGGCAAGACGCGCGGCCTGCGCCCGCAGACCACCCTCACCACGCGCCGAAACCACCCACGGCACGGCCGCCGGAGTACGTCCGCGCTCGACCTCCTCCGCCTCCTCCGCGGGGGCCTGTTCCAGGATGACGTGGGCGTTGGTGCCACTGATGCCGAACGACGACACACCGGCCCGGCGCGGGTGCTCCGCCGCCGGCCACGGCCGTTCCTCCGTCAGCAGCGAGACGGCACCGGCCGACCAGTCCACGTACGGGGACGGGGCGTCGACGTGCAAAGTGGCCGGCAGGACACCGTGCCGCATCGCCATCAGCATCTTGATGACGCCGGCGACACCGGCCGCGGCCTGCGCGTGGCCGATGTTGGACTTCACCGAACCCAGCCACAGCGGGTTCTCACGGTCCTGCCCGTAGGTGGACAGCAGCGCCTGCGCCTCGATCGGGTCGCCCAGCGACGTACCGGTGCCGTGCGCCTCCACGGCGTCGACCTGGCCGGCCGGTACCCGCGCGTTGGCGAGCGCCTGCCGGATGACCCGCTGCTGCGAGGGGCCGTTCGGCGCGGTCAGACCGTTGCTGGCGCCGTCCTGGTTGACCGCGCTGCCCCGCACCACACCCAGAATCCGGTGACCCAGCCGCTGCGCGTCGGACAGCCGTTCCACCAGCAGCATGCCGACGCCCTCGCCCCAGCCGGTGCCGTCGGCCGCGGCGGCGAAGGACTTGCACCGGCCGTCGGGGGACAGACCGCGCTGACGGGAGAACTCGACGAAGGTGCTGGGGGTGGACATCACGGTGACGCCGCCGGCCAGCGCCATCGTGCACTCGTCCTGGCGCAGCGCCTGACACGCCAGGTGCAGCGCCACCAGCGACGACGAACACGCCGTGTCGACCGTGATCGCCGGGCCCTCCAGGCCGAGGGTGTAGGCGACGCGGCCGGACAGCACGCTGGCGGCGCTGCCGCTGCCGATGTAGCCCTCCAGGTCCTCCGGTATCCGCCGCAGGCGGGAGGCGTAGTCGTCGTACATGACGCCGGCGAAGACCCCGGTCCGGCTGCCGCGCAACGCGTCGGGCTCGATGCCGGCCCGTTCCAGCGCCTCCCAGGAGACCTCGAGCAGCAGGCGTTGCTGCGGGTCCATCGCCAGCGCCTCACGCGGGCTGATGCCGAAGAACGGCGCGTCGAAGTCGGCCGCGTCGTGCAGGAAGCCGCCCTGCCGGGAGTAGCTCTTGCCGGGCGCGTCGGGGTCGGGGTCATAGAGGTTCTCCACGTCCCAGCCGCGGTCGGCCGGGAACCCGGAGATGGCGTCGGAGCCGGCGGCGACCAGGTCCCACAGCTGCTCGGGGGAGGTGACGCCTCCGGGGTAGCGGCAGGCCATGCCGATGATGGCGACCGGTTCCGGCTCCGCGGCCTCCGCCTCGCGCAGGCGCCGGCGGGTCTCGTGCAGGTCCGCGGTAACCCGCCGCAGATAGTCGCGGAGCTTTTCTTCGATCGTCACCGGAAGTCCTCTTCGTCGATTGGCTTGGGAGAGTGGTTTCTTTACCGGAGTTCTTCGTCGATGAAGTCGAAGATCTCGTCGTCCGTGGCCAATTGAAGTTTCTGGGAGACAGCGGCCGCGTCCTCGGAACCCTGAAGCTGGTTCAGGGTGGAAACCAGCGTCTGGAGCCGCGCCACGATTTGGGTCGTCCTGATCTCGTCCGGATTCATGGAAAGGACCGCGGATTCCAGCCGGTCCAGTTCCGCCTGGGTGGAGGCGCCCGGTGTTCCGTCCGCGCCGGTGAGTTCGGTGTGCAGGTGGTCGCTGATCGCCTGGCAGGTCGGGTGGTCGAACACCAGCGTGGCCGGGAGCCGCAGGCCGGTGGCCGTGTTGAGGCGGTTGCGCAGTTCGACGGAGGTGAGCGAGTCGAACCCGAGTTCCTTGAACGCCTGGTCGGGGCCGATCGCCTCCGGCTCCGCGTGGCCGAGCACGCCGGCCACCTGCTGGCGCACCACGTCCAGCAGGAACCGCTCCCGCTCCGGCCCGGACAGCGGGGCGAGGCGTTCGGTGAGCGGCACCGGGTCACCGGCGGCGGCGCGCACGGTTCGGCGGGTGGCGACGCGGACCAGCCCGCGCAGCACGGCCGGGATGTCGGCGCCCTCCGTCCTGGCGCGGGTGCGCAGGCCGGCGAGGTCGAGCCGGGCCGGTACGACGGTGGCCCGGCTCCCGGAGACGGCCGCGTCGAACATCGCCAGGCCGTCCGCGGCCGGCAGCGGGGTGATACCGCCGCGCGAGATGCGCCGGCGGTCGGCCGCCGCGAGGTGGGCGGTCATGTCGCTGGTGTCCTGCCACAGACCCCAGGCCAGCGACAGGCCCGGCAGTCCGTCCGCCCGGCGTTCCTCCGCCAGCGCGTCCAGGAAGGCGTTGGCGGCGGCGTAGTTGCCCTGGCCCGCCGCGCCGAGCACGCCGGCGATCGAGGAGAACAGCACGAACGCGTCCAGATCGAGGCCCTTGGTGACCTCGTGCAGGTTCAGCGCCGCGTCCACCTTCGGCCGCAACACCGCGTCCAACCGCTCCGGCGTCAACGACGTCACCACCGCGTCGTCCAGCACACCGGCCACGTGCACGACACCGGTCAGCTTCCCGATGCCATCAACCACCTCCGCCAAACGGTCACGGTCAGCGGCATCACACGCGACGACCTCAACCACCGCACCGGACGCGGCCAGTTCGGAACGCAGTTGCCCGGCGCCGTCCGCCGCGGGGCCGCGACGGCTGGTCAGGACCAGGTTGCGTACGCCGTGCTCGGTGACCAGGTGGCGGGCGACCAGTGCGCCGAGCGCTCCGGTGCCGCCGGTGATCAGCACGGTGCCGTCCGCGGACCACACCGGTGCGGCCGGTCCGGCCGGTCCGGCGGGCGCCAGCCTCGGCACCCGGACGACTCCGCCGCGTACCGACACCCGCGGTTCGTCCAGCGCGAGTACGCCGGGCAGCGCGGCGAAGGAGGCCGGGTCACCGTCGGTCTCGACGAGCACGAAGCGGCCGGGGTTCTCGGCCTGCGCGGACCGCACCAGGCCGGAGACCGCCGCACCGGCCAGGTCGCCGCGTGTCACGACGACCAGCCGCGCGGCGGCGAACGGCTCCTCCGCCAGCCAGCGCTGGACGGTGGCGAGCGCCCGGCCGGCCGCGTCGTGGACCGCCCCGGCGCCGGTGCCGGTGGCGTGCGCGGTCACGATCACCGCGTCGGGCACCGGCAGGCCGGCGGCGAGCGCGTCGAGGTCGGCGGCCCGGTGCACGGGCAGGCCGGCCTTGTCGAGGGCGGCGGCCGCCTGGAGCACGTCCTCGCCGAGCACCGCCCACCGGGTCGGGGCCGCGCCGGCGGTGGCGGGGAGCGGTTCCTCCCGCCAGGTGACCTCGTACAGGCGGTTGTCGTCGACGGCGGCGAGCTGGCCGGCGTCCACCGGGCGGGAGACGAGCGACTCGACGACGGCGACGGGGGCGCCGGACGGGTCGGCGATCCGGACGGTGAACGCGTTGTCGCCGGCCGGCGCCAGGTGGACGCGGGCCCGGGTGGCGCCGACCGCGTGGACCGACACGCCGCTCCAGAGGAACGGCAGCCGCGCTGCCTCGGGGCCGCCGTCGGCGAGATCGAGCAGCAGTCCGTGCAGGGCGGCGTCCAGGAGCGCGGGGTGGATCTCGAACGCGCCGGTGTCGGCGGCCGTCCGCTCGGGCAGTTCGACCTCGGCGAACACCTCCGCGCCGCGCCGCCAGGCCGCCCGCAGCCCCTGGAACGCCGGGCCGTAGGCGTACCCGCGTTCCGCCAGCCGGTCGTAGAACCCGTCGAGCGCCAGGGCGTCGGCGCCGGACGGCGGCCACGCGGTCAGGTCGAAGCCGGCCGGGGCCGCCGGGGTCACGGTGCCGGCGGCGTGGCGGACCCACTCGCCGTCCTCGCCGGCCGAGTACACCTCGACGGCGCGGCGGCCGGCCCCGTCCGCGTCGGCCAGGGTGACCTGGAGGCGTACGCCGCCGTGGCCGGGGAACATCAGCGGTGCCTGGAGGGTGAGTTCCTCGATCCGACCGCAGCCGGCCTCGCCGCCGGCCCGGACCACCATGTCGGCGATCGCGGCGCCGGGCAGCAGCGTCGAGCCGAGCACCGCGTGGTCGGCGAACCAGCCGTGCGCGCCGGCGGTGAGACGGCCGGTGAACACGTACCCGCCGGAGCCGGGCAGTTCGACGGCGGCGCCGAGCAACGGGTGTCCGACGCCGTCGAGTCCCACCCCGGTGACGTCGCCGCCAGTGCCGGACTCCAGCCAGAAGCGGTCGCGCCGGAACGGGTAGGTGGGCAGGTCGACGCGCCGGGTGTCCAGGCCGGTGAACGGCGTGCGCCAGTCGACGGTGACGCCGTTGACGTGCGCGGTGGCCAGGGCGGTCAGGAAGGTCCGCGACTCGTCGTGGTTCCTGCGCAGGACGGACGCGGCGGGCTGGGCGTCGTCGCCGAGTATCTGCCCGACCATCGCGGTGAGGGTGGCGTCGGGGCCCAGTTCCAGGAAGAACGTGGCGCCCTGCTCGCGCAGGGTGGCGACGGCGTCGCCGAACCGGACGGCGTGGCGTACGTGGTCGACCCAGTAGGCGGGGTCGGTGATCCGCGCCGGGTCGGCCGGCAGGCCGGTCAGGTTCGACACGACCGGGATCTTCGGCGCCGCGTAGGTCAGTCCGGCGGTCACCGCTGCGAAGTCGGCGAGCATCGGGTCCATGTGCGGCGAGTGGAACGCGTGGCTGACGCGCAGCCGGCGGGTGCGGTGGCCCAGCGCCTCGAAGTGCGCGGCGATGGCGGTCGCCGTGTCGTCGTCACCGGAGATCACCACCGACTCCGGACCGTTGACCGCGGCGATCGCGACCCGGTCCTCGTGGCCTTCCAGGGCCCGCAGGACGTCCGCCTCGGGGGCCTGTACGGAGACCATGGCGCCGCCGCCGGGCAGCGCCTGCATCAGGCGGCCGCGGGCGGCGACCAGCGCGCACGCGTCGTCCAGGCCGAACACGCCCGCGACGTGCGCCGCCGCCAGCTCACCGATGGAGTGGCCGGCGACCACGGCGGGCTCGACGCCCCAGGACCGCACGAGCCGGTAGAGGGCGACTTCGAGGGCGAACAGGGCGGCCTGGGTGTACATCGTCTCGTCCAGCCGGGTGCCGGACCCGGCGAACACCACGTCCTGGAGGCTCGCGCCCAGATGGCCGTTGAGGCGGGCGCAGATCTCGTCGAACGCCTCGGCGAAGACCGGGTGGGCGTCGTACAGTTCGCGGCCCATGCCGAGCCGCTGCGAGCCCTGCCCGGTGAACAGGAACGCGGCCTTCGCGCCGGGCCGCGCGGTGCCGGACACGACGCTGTCCTGCCCGGCGGCGAACGCGGCGAGCGACGCGGCCAGTTCGCGGGTGCCGGTGCCGATGGCGACGGCGCGGTGTTCCAGGGTTCCGCGCGCCTCCACCAGCGCGTGCCCGATGTCGACGGCGTCGTCGGTCAGGCCGGCCAGCCGCCCGGCCTGGGCCCGCAGGCCCTCCGCGTCGCGTGCCGAGAAGACCCACGGCAGGGCGCCGGGGTACGGCACGGACGAGCCCCGGGCGCCCTCCTCGACGGGGGGCTGTTCCAGGATGACGTGGGCGTTGGTGCCGCTGATGCCGAACGAGGAGACCGCCGAGCGGCGCGGGCGTTGCGACTCCGGCCACGGGCGGGCCTGCTGGAGGAGCGAGACCGCGCCGGCCGACCAGTCCACGTGCGGGGACGGCTCGTCCGCGTGCAGCGTGGCGGGCAGGACGCCGTGCCGCATCGCCATGACCATCTTGATGACGCCGGCGACACCGGCGGCGGCCTGCGTGTGACCGATGTTGGACTTGATCGACCCCAGCCACAACGGCTGGTCCGCACCGCGTTCCTGGCCGTAGGTCGCCAGCAGCGCCTGCGCCTCGATCGGGTCACCCAGCGACGTACCCGTACCGTGCGCCTCAACGGCGTCGACGCCGTCGGCGGTCACCCGGGCGTTGGCCAACGCCTGCCGGATCACCCGCTGCTGCGACGGACCGTTCGGCGCGGTCAGACCGTTGCTCGCACCGTCCTGGTTGACCGCGCTGCCGCGCACCACACCGAGGACCTGGTGTCCCAGGCGCCGCGCGTCCGACAGCCGTTCGACGAGCAGCATGCCGACGCCCTCGCCCCAGCCGGTGCCGTCGGCGGCCGCGGAGAACGCCTTGCAGCGGCCGTCGCGGGCCAGGCCGCGCTGGCGGGAGAACGCCACGAACGTCTCCGGCGTCGCCATCACCGTCACACCGCCGGCCAGTGCCATCGTGCACTCGCCCTGCCGCAGCGCCTGACACGCCAGGTGCAACGCCACCAGCGACGACGAACACGCCGTGTCCAAGGTGATCGCCGGGCCCTCCAGGCCGAGGGTGTAGGAGACGCGGCCGGACAGCACGCTGCCGGCGGCGCCGTTCATCAGATAGCCCTCAAGGTCCTCCGGGACCTGCCGCAGGCGGCTGCCGTAGTCGTCGTACATCACCCCGGCGAACACCCCGGTGCGGCTGCCGCGCAGGGTGGCCGGGTCGATGCCGGCGCGCTCCAGCGTCTCCCACGCGACCTCCAGCAGCAGGCGCTGCTGCGGGTCCATCGCCAGCGCCTCCCGCGGGCTGATGCCGAAGAACCGCGCGTCGAAGTCGGCCGCGTCGTGCAGGAAGCCGCCCTCGCGCGAGTACGTCTTGCCCGCCGCGTCGGGGTCCGGGTCGTACAGCCCCTCGACGTCCCAGCCGCGGTCGGCGGGGAAGGCGGTGATGCCGTCGGAGCCGGTGGCGACCAGGTTCCACAGCTCCTCGGGGGAGGTGACACCGCCGGGGTAGCGGCAGGCCATGCCGACGATGGCGATGGGCTCGTCGTCGGCGATCGCGGCCACGACCGCCGGCGCGGCTTCCTCGCGGTTGCCGGTGAACCCGGCCCGCAGGAAGCCGGTGAGGGCGTCGCACGTCGGGTAGTCGAAGACGACGGTGGCGGGCAGCCGCTCGCCGGTGGCGGTGTTGAGGCGGTTGCGCAGTTCGACGGAGGTCAGCGAGTCGAACCCGAGGTCCTTGAAGGCGCTGGCGGGATCGACGGTCTGCGGCTTGGCGTGTCCGAGGACCGCGGCCACCTGGGTACGGACCAGGTCCAGCAGGAACCGCTCCTGCTCCTCGGCGGGGAGGCCGGCCAGCCGCTGGGCCAGGGGCGCGGCCCCGGCGCCGGCGGCGCGCACGGTGCGGCGGGCGGCGGCGCGGACCAGGCCGCGCAGCAGGGACGGGACGTCGCCGGTCCTGGCGCGGGCGCGCAGGGCGGGCAGGTCGAGCCGCATGGGCAGGTAGGCGGGGCCCCCGGCGGCCAGCGCGGCGTCAAGGAGCGCGAGCCCCTCGTGCGACGGCATCGCCGCCACGCCGAGGCGGCCGAAGCGCGCCAGGTCGACGTCGGCCAGCCCGGCCGTCATGTCGCTGCGGTCCTCCCACAGCCCCCACGCCAGCGAGACGGCCGGCAGGCCCAGGGAGCGGCGGTGGGCGGCCAGCGCGTCCAGGTAGGCGTTGGCGGCGGCGTAGTTGCCCTGGCCGGCCGCGCCGAGGGTGCCGGAGACGGAGGAGAACAGTACGAAGGCGTCCAGGTCCAGGTCCCGGGTCAGGTCGTGGAGGTTCAGCGCCGCGTCGGCCTTGGGGCGCAGCACGGTGTCCATGCGCTCGGGCGTCAGCGAGGTGACGACGGTGTCGTCGAGGACGCCGGCGGTGTGGACGACGGCGGCCAGGCGGCCGTGGGCGCCGATGCCGGCCAGGACCTCGGCCAGCCGGTCGCGGTCGGCGGCGTCGCAGGCCACGATCCGCACGTCGGCGCCCAGGGCGGTCAGGTCCGACCGCAGCTCGTCGGCGCCCTCGGCGGCCGGACCGCGCCGGCCGGCCAGCACCAGGCGGCGCACTCCGTGGACGGCGACCAGGTGGCGGGCGACCAGCGCGCCGAGGCGGCCGGTGCCGCCGGTGACCAGCACGGTGCCGTCACCGATCGGCGCGGCGCGCTCCCCGGCGCCGGAGTCCGGGGTACGGGCGATCCTGGGCACCCGCACGGTCCCGGCGCGCAGAGCGAGTTGCGGTTCGTCCAGGGCGAGCGCGGCGGTCAGGGCGGCACGCGAGGCGGGGTCGTCGTCGGTGTCGGCCAGGACGAACCGGCCGGGGTGCTCGGACTGGGCGGACCGGACCAGGCCCCAGACGGCGGCGGCGGCCGGGTCGGTGCCGTCGGTCGCGCCGCGGGTGACCACCGTCAGCCGCTCGTCGTCGTCGACGGCCCGCCGTACCCGGTCCAGGACCTGGGCGACGGCCTGCCGCAGCTCGCCGGTCACCTCCAGGACGGCCGGGCCGTCGGCGTTCGCAGCGCCGTCGGCGGGGAGCGGAACGTCCTGCCAGACGATCTCGAACAGCGCGCCGCCCTCGCCGCCGGAGGCGGTGAGCTGCCGGGCGCCGGTGGCCCGCGTCGTCAGGGAGGCGACCGCCGCCACCGGGGCGCCGGTCTCGTCGGCCACCTGGACCGAGAGGGTGTCGGCGCCCTCGGACGCCAGGCGCACCCGGACGCGGTGCGCACCGACGGCGTACAGCGACACGCCGCCCCAGACGAACGGCAGCCGGGTGCCGTCCTCGTCGGGGAACAGGGTGCCGAATCCGGCGTGCAGGCAGGCGTCGAGCAGCGCGGGGTGGATCTCGAACGCCCCGGAACCGGAAGCGGTACCGGTGTTCTCGCGTGCGGGCAGTTCGACCTCGGCGAACACCTCGGCGCCGCGCCGCCAGGCGGCCCTGACACCCTGGAACCCCGGCCCGTACTGGTAGCCGCGGGCGTGAAGTCCTTCGTACAGGGCTGCGACCGGGACGGCGGTGGCACCGGAGGGGGGCCACGCGGTCAGGTCGAAGCCGGCCGGGGTCGCGGCGGCGACGGTGCCGACGGCGTGGCACACCCATGCGGTGTCGTCGGCGGCCGAGTGGATCTCGACGGTGCGGCGGCCGGAGTCCTCCGCGCCACCCAGCACCACCTGGAGGCGGACACCGCCGCGCTCGGGCACCAACAGCGGCGCCTGAAGCGTCAGTTCCTCCACGCACCCGCAGCCCACCTCGCCGCCGGCACGCACTGCCAGCTCCGCGAAGGCGGTCCCGGGGACGATGACGGCGCCCAGGACGGTGTGGTCGGCGAGCCAGTCGTGCGAGGTGCGGGAGAGCCGGCCGGTGAACAGGAAGCCCCCGGAGCCCGGCAGTTCGACACCGGCGCCCAGCAACGGGTGTCCGGTGCCGTCGAGTCCCAGCCCCGCCGCGTTCGTGCTGCCCGCAGTGGGATCGAGCCAGTAGCGCTCGCGTTGGAAGGCGTAGGTCGGCAGCTCCAGCGGGCGCGGTGCGGCGTCGGTGAACGCGGCGGTCCAGTCGACGTCCACCCCGGTCACGAAGGCACGAGCCAACGCGGTCACGAAGGATCGGGTCTCGCTGTGGTTCTTGCGCAGCAACGGGGCGAACACCGCCGGCGCCGCGTCCTGCCCGTCAAGGACCTGCTGGGCCATCGCGGTCAACGTCGCGTCCGGCCCGATCTCCAGATACAGGCCCACGCCCTGGTCGCGCATGGCGGTGATGGCGTCGCCGAACCGCACAGCCCGCCGCACATGCTCGACCCAGTAACCGGGGTCGGTGATCTGCCCGGGTTCGACCAGGGTTCCGGTGACGTTGGAGACGATCGGGATCACCGGCTCACGGAAGGTGAGCCGGCCGGCGACCTCACCGAACTCCGCCAGCATCGCGTCCATGTGCGGCGAGTGGAACGCGTGACTCACCCGCAGACGCCGCGTCTTGACACCACGGGCGGCGAACTCCCCCGCGATCCGCAGGACCACGTCCTCATCACCCGACATCACCGTCGCCGACGGCCCGTTGACCGCCGCCACCGCCACCCGATCCCGCACAGCCTCGATCGCCGCCAGCACCTCCGCCTCCGGCGCCTGCACCGACACCATCGCCCCACCACCGGGCAACGCCTGCATCAACCGACCCCGCGCCGCCACCAGTTCACACGCCTGCGGCAGATCCAGCACCCCCGCCACATGCGCCGCCACCACCTCACCCACCGAATGTCCCGCCAACACATCCGGCACCACACCCCACGACAACACCAACCGAAACAACGCCACCTCGACAGCGAACAACGCCGCCTGCGTCAACCCCGTCCCGTGCAACGCCACATCATCCGCGGCGAACACCAACTCCCGCACCGACCGACCTACATGCCCGTCCAGCTCCGCGCAGACCTCGTCGAACGCCGCCGCGTACACCGGGAACGACCCGTACAACTCCCGGCCCATACCGGCTCGTTGCGAGCCCTGCCCCGCGAACAACAACGCCGTCCGCACCCCGGCCCGCCCCACACCCGACACCACACCGGCAGCACCATCCACGCCTTCGGCCAACGCCCCCAACCCGGCCACCAGTTCGGCCCGATCGGCACCCAGGACAACGGCACGGTGCTCCAGCGCACCACGGGTCGAGACCAGAGCGTGGCCGACGTCGACCGGATCGGCGGTGGGCACGAACGCGGCAAGACGCGCGGCCTGCGCCCGCAGACCACCCTCACCACGCGCCGAAACCACCCAGGGGATCAGCCCGGATTCCGGCTGGTGCCGCACGACGGTCTGAGCGGTGACGGCCTCGCCGGTGCCGGTTCCCTCCGCGTCCGGGGACTCCCCCGCCGGGGCCTGTTCCAGGATGACGTGGGCGTTGGTGCCACTGATGCCGAACGACGACACACCGGCCCGGCGCGGGTGCTCCGCCGCCGGCCACGGCCGTTCCTCCGTCAGCAGGGAGATCGCGCCGGTGGTCCAGTCGATGTGCGGGGAGGGCTCTTCGACGTGCAGGGTGGCGGGCAGGACACCGTGCCGCATCGCCATGACCATCTTGATGACGCCGGCGACACCGGCCGCGGCCTGCGCGTGGCCGATGTTGGACTTCACCGAACCCAGCCACAGCGGGTTCTCACGGTCCTGCCCGTAGGTGGACAGCAGCGCCCGCGCCTCGATCGGGTCGCCGAGGGAGGTACCGGTGCCGTGCGCCTCGACCACGTCGACCTGGCCGGCCGGCACCCGGGCGTTGGCGAGCGCCTGCCGGATCACGCGTTCCTGCGAAGGGCCGTTCGGCGCGGTCAGACCGTTGCTGGCGCCGTCCTGGTTGACCGCGCTGCCGCGCACCACACCCAGAATCCGGTGACCCAGCCGCTGCGCGTCCGACAGCCGCTCGACCAGCAGCATGCCGACGCCCTCGCCGGGCCCGAACCCGTCGGCGGCCGCGGAGAAGGGCTTGCTGCGTCCGTCGGGCGCCAGGCCGCGCTGGCGGCTCAGCTCGGTGAAGATCTCCGGGGTGGACATCACGGTCACGCCGCCGGCCAGCGCCATCGTGCACTCGTCCTGCCGCAGCGCCTGACACGCCAGGTGCAACGCCACCAGTGACGACGAACACGCGGTGTCCACGCTGATCGCGGGGCCTTCGAGTCCCAGCACGTAGGCCACGCGCCCGGACGAGACGCTGGTGGTGTTGCCGGTGAGGACGTAGCCCTCGATGTCGGCGTCGGCCTCGCGGGGACGCGGTCCGTAGCCCTGCGGAATGGCGCCGACGAACACGCCGGTCCGGGTGCCGCGCAGGGTGTCGGGAACGATGCCGGCCCGTTCCAGCGCCTCCCAGGAGGTTTCCAGCAGCAGGCGCTGCTGCGGGTCCATCGCCAGCGCCTCACGCGGGCTGATGCCGAAGAACTCCGCGTCGAACTCGGCCGCGTCATAGAGGAATCCGCCGCCGCGCACGTAGGTGGTGCCCGGCCGGGCGGGGTCCGGGTCGTACATGCCCGCCAGGTCCCAGCCGCGGTCGGCGGGGAGCGCGGCGGTGGCGTCGCCGCCCTCGGCGACCAGGTTCCACAGGTCCTCGGGCGAGGCCACTCCCCCGGCGAAACGGCACGCCATGCCGACGATCGCGATCGGCTCCTGGGCCCGTGACTCGACGTCACGCAGTCGCCGGTGCGCCTGACGCAGATCGACGGTGGCCTTCTTCAGGTATTCGCGCAGCTTTTCTTCGTTGCTCGTCATGTGCGGTATGCCGTCCAGGAGATCCGAGGGTCAGCGTTCAGGAATTGCCGAACTCTTTGTCGAGCAGTCCGAATATCTCGTCGTCCGTCGCGTGATCCAGCTCGTCCTCCGCCGATTCCGCCTCCGACGGCTCGTCGCCCCATTTCCAGAGCAGGTCCTGAAGGCGTGTGGTGACCGCGGACCGCGAGTCGCCGTCGGCGGAAAGGCCGGCCAGCGCCAGTTCCAGTGCGTCGAGCGCGGTCAGCGCCGGGGCTGCCGGGTCGAGGTCCTTGGCGGTGATGTGGGTGCGCAGGTGGCCGGCGAGGGCGGCGGGGGTGGGGTAGTCGTAGACCACGGTGGCGTGCAGGGGCGTGCCGGTGGCGGCGATCAGCCGGTTGCGCAGTTCGACCGAGGTGAGGGAGACGAAGCCCAGGTCCTTGAACGACTGGCCGGGTTCGACGGCGTCGGCCCGGTCGTGGCCGAGCACGGTGGCGGTGTGGTCGCGTACCAGGTCGAGCAGGGCGCGGCTCTGCTCGGCGGCCGGCCGGGTCGCGAGCCGTTCGGCGAGGGTCACCGGTTCACCGCCGCCGGCCCCGGTGTCGGCGGCACGCCGTGGCCGGGACCGCACCAGGCCGGACAGCAGCGGCGGTACGGACCCGCCGAGCGCGGAGGTGTCGAGGCGGGCGGGCACCAGGTGGGGCCGGTCGGTGCCGAGCGCGTCGTCGAACAGGCCGAGCCCCGCCTCGGCGGCCAGCGGCGCGATCCCGGCCCGGCGCATGCGGGCGAGGTCCGCGTCGGTGAGGTGTCCGGTCATACCGCCGGCCGGCGCCCACAGGCCCCAGGCGAGCGAGACGGCGGGCAGTCCCAGGGCGTGGCGGTGGTGGCCGAGGGCGTCGAGGTAGGCGTTGGCCGCCGCGTAGTTGGCCTGGCCGGCGGTGCCGAGCGTGCCGGCGACGGAGGAGAACAGCACGAAGGCGGCGAGGTCGGTGTGCCGGGTCAGTTCGTGCAGGTTCCACGCGGTGTCGGCCTTGGCGCGCAGCACGGCGCCGGTCTGCTCCGGGCGCAGGGTGGTGACGGTGCCGTCGTCGATCACCCCGGCGGCGTGGACGACCGCGGTGAGCGGGTGTCCGGCGGGGATGTCGGCGAGGACCTTGGCGAGCGCGGTCTGGTCGGCGGCGTCGCACGCGGCGACGGTGACGTCGGTGCCCAGCGCCGACAGTTCCCGTTCCGCCTCCCGCGCGCCCGGTGCGGCGGAACCGGTGCGGCTCACCAGCACCAGCCGCTTGACGCCGTGCCGCGTGACGAGCCGGTGGGCGACGAGGCGGCCGAGGGTGCCGGTGCCGCCGGTGATCAGGACGGTGCCGTTGGGGTCGAGCGGCCGGGGTGAGGAGGCGGCGGGGTCGGGGGTGCGGGAGCGGTCGGCGGCGGGGTCGGGGGTGCCGGAGCGGTCGGCGGCGGTGGGGTCGGCGTCGGCGCGGTCGGCGCGGTCGGCACGGTCGACGGGATCGGCGACGTCGGCGTCTGCGGCGGCAGCGTCTACGGCGGCGGCGCGGTCGACGGGATCGGCGGCGTCGGCGCGGTCGACGCGGGTCAGGCGGGGTGCGAGGGCGGTGCCGGCGCGCAGGGCCAGCTGCGGTTCCCCGGTGGCCAGGGCGGCGGCCAGGGCGGCGGCCTGCGCGCTGTCGCCGGTGGCCAGGTCGAGCAGGACGAAGCGGCCGGGGTGTTCGGTCTGGGCGGAGCGGACCAGCCCCCACACGGCGCCGGCCGCGAGGTCGGTGACCTCGTCGCCGGGGGTGGCGGCGACCGCGCCGCGGCTCACGATCACCAGGCGGGAGCCGGCGGAGCGGTCCTCGGCGAGCCAGTCGCGCAGCAGCGTGAGCATCCGCCCGACCGCCGCGTGCGGGTCGCCGCCGTCCCGCGCGTCACCGCTGTCGGGCCCGGCCGCAGCGGGCACCAGGACCGGACCCGGTGCGTCGCCGAGGCCGGCCAGGCCGGTGACGCGGTCCGCGGCGCCGACCTCTGCCGCGAACGCGGGCGTGCCCAGGGCGGTCCAGGTGGCCGGCGCGGCGCCGCCGGGGGTGAGCGGTGTCCAGCTCACCGTGTAGAGGCTGTCGCGGTGCGAGGCGCCCAACTCCTCGGCGGTCAGCGGCCTGACGGTGAGCGAGTCGACGGTCAGCACGGGCCGGCCGGCGGCGTCGGTGGCGGTGACCGCGACCGCGTCGGGGCCGGCCGGCGTGATGCGCACCCGCAGGGCGGCGGCGCCCACCGCGTGCACGGTGACGCCCTGCCAGGTGGCCGGCACCCGGCCGTCGCCCCGGTCCCCGGCGAGGCCGACGGCGTGCAGGGCGGCGACGGTCAGCACCGGGTGCAGGAGGTGCGCGGCGGCCTCGGCCTGCTGTTCGGCGGGCAGCCGTACCTCGGCGTAGACCTCGGTGCCGGCCCGCCCCGCGGAGGTCAGCGCCTGGAAGGCCGGTCCGAACTCGTGCCCCTGCGCGGCCCACCGGTCGTACAGGGCCGTCAGGTCGGCGGGGGTCGCGCCGGGCGGCGGCCAGGCGGCGGGGTCCGGCGCGACCCGCGTGCCGTCGGCGGCGGCCGGGGCGAGCGTGCCGTGGGCGTACCGGGTCCACGGGGCGTCGGCGGCGTCCTCGGGCCGGGCGTGGACGGTGACGGTGCGGCGGCCGGTGCCGTCCGGGGGCCCGGTGACGACCTGGAGCGCGACCCCGCCCTGCGCGGGCAGGAGCAGCGGAGCGCCGAGGGTGAGGTTCTCCACCCGGTCGCAGCCGCTCTCGTGGCCCGCGTGGACGGCCAGGTCGAGCAGGGCGGCGCCGGGGAGCACGGCCGTGCCGTGGACGGTGTGCTCGGTGAGCCAGGGGTGGGTACGGGCCGAGACGCGGCCGGTGAGGACGGTGCCGCCGCTGCCGGCGAGGTCGACGGCCGCGCCGAGGAACGGGTGTCCGGCCGGTCGCAGTCCGAGGGTGCCGGCGTCGGTGGCGGCGGGCGGCACGGCCCAGTGCCGCCTGCTCTGGAAGGCGTAGGTGGGCAGGTCCACCCAGCCGCCGGGCCGGCCGGCGCCGGGGGTCCAGTCGACGTGGGCACCGCGGGTGTGGGCCTCGGCGACGGAGGTCAGGAAGCGGGCCGGGGTGTCCTCGCCGCGGCGCAGTGATCCGAGCACCGCGGCACCGTGCGCGCCGGCGGCCTCGATGGTCTCCTGGACGGCGATGTTGAGGACCGGGTGCGGGCTGATCTCGACGAACAGCCGGTGCCCGTCGTCCAGCAGGCCGCGTACCGCGCCCTCGAACTCCACGGTCTGCCGCAGGTTGCGGTACCAGTAGGCGGCGTCCAGCGGTTCGCCGGGCCGTGCGCCGGCCGTCGAGCGGAACGGGATGGCCGGCGGCCGAGGGGTGATGCCGGCCAGCGCGCCCAGGACGGTGTCCTTGAGCGCGTCGACGTGCGGGGAGTGGGAGGCGTAGTCGACGGCGATGGTCCGGGCGCGCAACCCCTCGGCGCGGCACGCGGTGACGAACTCCTCGACACCGCCGGGCGTGCCGGACACCACGGTGGAGTGCGGGCCGTTGACGGTGGCGACGAAGACGTCGGTGCCGGCGGTCCTGCGGCGCACCTCGTCGACGGGCAGCGGTACGGAGGCCATGGCGCCGGTGCCGGCGAGGGCGGTGATGGCCTTGCTGCGGGTGGCGACGATGACGGCGGCGTCCTCCAGGGTGAGCGCGCCGGCCACGTGGGCGGCGGCGATCTCGCCCTGCGAGTGGCCGACGACGGCGTCCGGGCGGACCCCGTGGGAGCGCCACAGTTCGGCGAGGGAGACCATCACCGCGAACAGCGCGGGCTGGACGACGTCGACCCGGTCGAGGCCGGGGGCGCCCTCGGCGCCGCGCAGGACGTCGATGAGCGACCAGTCGACGTGCGGGGCGAGGGCGGCGGCGCAGGCGTGCATGCGGTCGCGGAAGACAGCGGAGGTGTCGAGCAGCCGGACCGTCATGCCCTCCCACTGCGAGCCCTGCCCGGGGAAGACGAACACGGTGCCGCCGGCCGCGGTGGCGGTGCCCTGGACCACGCCGGGGGTGGTACGGCCCCCGCTCAACGCGTCGAGCCCGCCGAGCAGTTCGTCGCGTCCGGTACCCAGGACGACGGCGCGGTGGTCGAACGCGGCGCGGGTGGTGGCGAGGGCGTGCGCGATCGCGACGGGGTCGGCACCGGGGTCGGCCCGGACGAACGCGCCCAGCCGGTCGGCCTGTTCACGCAAGGCGTCCGGGGTCTTGGCGGAAAGCGGCCACGCGGTAAGGGTGTTGGGGACGGCGGTGTCGGGGGCGGCGGTGTCGGGGGCGGCGGTGTCGCCGTCGGCGGCGGCAGAAGCGGCGACCGTGGAGTGGTTGCCGTCGGCCGGAGCGGTGCCTTCTTCCGCCGCGGCGGCCGGGGCCTGTTCGAGGATGAGGTGGGCGTTGGTACCGCTGATGCCGAACGAGGAGACCGCGGCGCGGGCGGGGCGGCCGGTGCTCGGCCAGGGGCGGGGTTCGGTGAGCAGGCAGACGCCGCCGGCGGCCCAGTCGACGCGCGGGGTGGGTTCGTCGACGTGCAAGGTGGCCGGCAGGTGGCCGTTGCGCAGCGCCATGACCATCTTGATGACGCCGCCGACCCCCGCGGCGGCCTGGGTGTGGCCGAGGTTGGACTTCAGCGAGCCGAGCCACAGCGGCCGGTCCCGGTCGCGGCCGGCGCCGTAGGTGGCGAGCAGCGCCCCGGCCTCGACGGGGTCGCCGAGCCGGGTACCGGTGCCGTGGGCCTCGACGGCGTCGACGTCGGCCGGTTCGAGCCCGGCGTCGGACAGGGCGCGGCGGACCACCTGCTCCTGGGAGGCGCCGTTCGGGGCGGTGAGGCCCTCGCTGGCGCCGTCCTGGTTGACCGCGGAGCCCCTGATGACGGCGAGGACGCGGTGGCCGAGTTCCCGGGCCCGCGCCAGTCGTTCCAGCACCAGGACGCCGACGCCCTCGCCCCATCCGGTGCCGTCCGCCCCGGCGGCGAACGGCTTGCAGCGGCCGTCCGGTGCCAGGGCGCCCTGCCGGCTGAACTCGACGAACATGCCCGGGGTGGCCATGACCGCGACGCCGCCGGCCAGGGCCAGTTCGCATTCGCCGGCGCGCAGGGCCCGGTTCGCGAGGTGCAGGGCGACCAGCGACGACGACTGGCCGGTGTCGACGGTCAGCGCGGGGCCGGTCAGGTCGAAGGAGTACGCGATGCGGCCGGAGGCGACGCTGGGCGCGCTGCCGGTCAGCAGGTGTCCGGCGGCGTCCTCGACGGCGTGGTGCATGCGGGGCCCGTAGTCCTGGGCGGTGGCGCCGACGTAGACGCCGACCGGGTCGCCGCCGAGGGTGCCGGGGTGCAGCCCGGCCCGTTCCAGCGCCTCCCACGCGGTCTCCAGCAGCAGGCGCTGCTGCGGATCGGCGACGGCGGCCTCGCGGGGTGAGATGCCGAAGAACGCGGCGTCGAACCGGTCGGCGTCGTAGAGGAATCCGCCGCGGGCCACGTAGGTCGTGCCGGGGGTCGATCCCGCGGGGTCGTGCAGGTGTTCCAGGTCCCAGCCGCGGTTGTCGGGGAAGTCGCCGACGGCGTTGCGGCCGGCGGCGACCAGCTCCCACAGGTCCTCGGGCGAGCGGACCCCGCCGGGGTAGCGGCAGGCCATGCCGACGATCGCGACCGGCTCGCCCGCACCGCCGGTTTCCGGCCGTCGGGGAGATGGCCCAATGACCGCGCTCAGATCATCCACCATCGTTCCATCGCCTCCGGCCGGGTGACATCAGTCGCCAACCTGGCCGAAGTTATAGACCTTCCGCAGCCCACCCCAACCCCTAACGGCCCCTCCTTTCCCGGCACCAATTCGGGTGCGTCCGGCGCCTTGGCCGACGCACGTTCAGGGGCAACCCCTAGAACGCCGGAAGGGGTTGGAAGGTGTAGGGGTTTCGTCACCGCCGGGACCGAAGGAGAATCACGATTCGGCTCTCACCGGCTCTGTAGGGTCGTAAACCGAAGAGGTGACGCAGTGAGCACACCGCAGTCGTGGCAGATACTTTCCGGAGAGGAAGGGGAATCCGATCTCGTCCTGGCCGTCGATTTCTTCGCGCCCGGACGCCCGGAGGCTTCGTTCGTCGATCTCGCCTCGCATCTGAGCCCGTCCCAGCCCGTATGGCTGGCATCGCAGCCGGCGGGTCTCCCCTATCCGCTCGGTCCCGACGACTATGTGGAATGGTGGATGCGGGACATCCGTGAAAGCGGCCGCACCGTCAAGGCGGTGTCGGGTTTCTGCGCCGGTTCCGTTTTCGCCGGCGAGCTGTACCGCCGTATCTGCGACGAGCAGGAGACCAAGCCCCGGCTCATCGTGTTCGACCCCGAGGCGATGCACCCGTTCGGCATCTACATGCAGTACCACAAGCAGGTCGACCGGTACGCGGGGCTGCTGTCGCCGGAGCGGATCGCGGCGGCGCAGCGCGACGGCCAGGCGCTGCTCCAGAAGCAGTCGCAGCCGGTGGCGCTCGGCCAGGAGCTCATGGCGCTGCACCGCAAGGTGGCGCTGGAGGTCTTCCGCGAGAGCGGGATCGACGAGGAGTACGGCGACGAGGTGCTGGAGCTGTTCGGCTCCCTCATCACGTACATGGTCGCCGCCGCGCAGGTCGACACCGCCAAAAGCTGGGCCGAGGCGACCGTCCTGACCTCCTCCACCCCCGGGTCCGGCGCGGAGCAGGCCGAAACGGTGCTGGCCTTCGACGTCGACCGGTACGAACTGCTGCGCGACCGGGGCGCGGCGGCGGCCGTCTCCGAGCTGCTGGCGAAGCGGCCGGGCTGATCCGCCGCGGGGCACCGCGCCGCATCGGCGGCCGGGCCCCGGTCTCCGGACGCCAGGGCGCCCGGCCTTCCCGATGGAGGAGAGGCCGGGCGTCCTGGCGTCCGGCGTTCCCGTGCGTCCGGCGTTCCCGTGTCCGCGGTGGCCGCGGGTGATCGAGGTGCCCGCAGCTGTTCCCGGTGTCCGCAGGTGATCGCGACCGACCGCGGCCGATCACAGCTGACCGCGGCGCGGGCCGGAACGTCCGCGCGGGCCGCCCCCGGTGGCCGGCGCGCGGGGGCGGTCCGGACGCGCTATTCGGCGATCTTCGTCCGGGTGGTCCAGGAGAAGACCGGGGACCCGGCCGTCTCTCCCGTGCCGATACCGCCGGAGCGTTCGTAGTGCTCGTATCCGCCGAGGCGCTGGATCTTGACCTTGCCGTCCTCGACCATCGATTTGGGTACGCCCAGGTTCTCCGGGATGTCCGCCGGCCCGCCGGTGAGGACGACGTCGATCAGCTCACCGGGATTCGTGGTTCGGTAGTGGCCGAAATTGTGGGTGACACCAGGATTCATCACAGCACAGATCTCCCATCCCGTGTGGATTCGTGCATGTCGACGCGGGGTCGGACGACTCCGGTCGCACAGGAATCACGTGGGAATCTACGGAGGAGTTCTTTGCCGGACAACCCCTGATGCCCCCTACCCGGCGCGTCGGACGGCGTGTTCCCTGGGCTTCTCCGGCGCTTCCTCCGCCGCGGTGGCCAGCCCGCGCGGCAGGAAGAAAAGGGCCAGGAGAACGCTGGCGAGAGCGACGCTGCCGCAGACCCAGAGGGTGGATCCCATGGCTTCGGTGAAGGCGTGGCGTACCGAATGCAGGAACGACGTGGAGTTCATCTTCTGGGCGACGGCGATACCGGCGGGAACGCTGCGCCGCGCGGCATTCACGGCCACGGCGGGCAATCCCGCCAGCGGCAGGTGGCTGCGGTATCCGGAATTCAGTACGGTGCCGAGAATCGCGACGCCGAGGGTGCCGCCGACCTGTCGGCTGGACATCACGACGGCCGAGCCGACGCCCGCGCGGTCGCGCGACAGCGCGCCGAGCGCGGCGTCCATCGCCGCCGGCAGCGCGAAGCCCATGCCGAGGCCGACGATGGCGCTCCAGGTGATGAGCATCCCGTAGCCGCTGCTCGTGGTGGTGAACGTGCCGATGATCATGCCGGTGGCCACCAGGAAGTAGCCGAGCGCGACGTTGGCCTTGGCACCGGTCCTGGGGCCGGTCTTCTCGGAGACCTGGACGCCGATGATCATGCCGAAGACGGTCGGCAGGATGAACAGGCCGGTGCGCAGCGCCGAGGCGCCCAGGACCGCCTGGAGGTACTGCGGCAGGACGAACAGCAGGCCGAACATGGCGAACGACAGCAGGGTCGCCAGGATCGTTCCCCAGGTGAAGCTCGGCGACCTGAACAGCGAGAGGTCGACCAGCGGGCGGGACGCCTTGGTCTGGAGCAGGACGAAGCCGACCAGCAGCACCACGCCGGCGGCCAGGCAGGACAGCGTGACCGAGTTGCCCCAGCCGCTCTCGCCCGCCTTGATGGCGCTGTAGGACAGCGCGCACAGGCCGACGCTGGAGGTGAGGATGCCGCCGAGGTCGATGCGGGGCCGCTCCACGCTGCGGGTCTCGGGCACGCCGAGGGAGACGACGACCACCGCGATGGCGATCAGCGGCACGTTGATGAGGAAGACCGAACCCCACCAGAAGTGGTCCAGCAGCCAGCCGCCGACGATCGGACCGAGCGGGATGCCGATGAAGTTGGCGGTGGAGACCATGCCGATGGCCTTGGGGCGTTCCTCGTCGCTGAACAGGACGGGGACCATGGCGATCGCCAGGATCATCACGAATCCGGCGCCGAGGGCGAGCACCGCACGCGAGGCGATCAGCTGGCCGGAGGTGGTGGACCACGCGCACGCCGCGGACGCCAGTCCGAACAGCGCGAGCGCGCCTATCAGCAGCTTCTTGCGCCCGAAGCGGTCACCGAGCAGACCGGCCGGCAGCAGCACGATCGACAGGACGAGGTTGTAGGCGTTGGCGAACCACTGGAGATCGCTGGTGGAGGCGTGCAGGTCGGTGGCCATCGTCGGCAGGGCGACGTTGAGGATGGTCAGGTCGAGGCTGATGATCAGCAGGCTGAGGGCGAGGGCGCCGAGGGTCCACCAGCGACGGGTGTGCGATCCCGTGACGGCGGCCTGCGGCGGCAGGGTCTGTGGAGCGGATCCGGACATGGCACTTCCCGTGGTGGTGGGTTGAGGAGTGGTGAAAAGGGGCCGCTGGCGTCGCGGGACGTCACCCGGTGGGGTCGGGGCGTACGACGAAACCGTTGACGAGCTGTTCGATGACCTGGTCGCGGGTGTCGGGGTCCGCGGAGGCGCCGGAACCGATGGCGCCGGGCACCATCTTGGTGAACCGGGGGGCGAAGATCGGCAGGGCGATGAGCGCCGCCATGGCGACGCCGTACGCCTGCTCGAACGGCGTCTCCTTGACGAAGACGCCTTCGTGCTGACCGCGCTCGTACAGCTCCCGCAGCGCCGGGGGCAGCTTGTCGGGAGTGGGCAGCGGTTGGGTCTGCCAGCCGCTGAGCGCTTCGTGCATCCACAGGGCCGGCAGCAGCGGCATCGTGGCGAGGGCGTCGTAGAACCCCTGGAGGGCGCGGACCATGCCCGGGTAGGGCTCCAGTCCGACGGCCTCGCCGAGCACCGGCGTCCAGGCCTGACCGAGCTGGGACTGCTGATCGGCCAGCACGCTCGCGTACAGCTCGTCCTTGCTGCCGAAGTGGTGGTAGATCATCCGCTCGTTGACGCCGGCCCGCTTGACGATGGCCTGGATCCGGGTGCCCCGGGACCCGTGCCTGGCGAACTCCTCCGCCGCGGCATGGAGAAGTTCTGATCGAGTGTCACGCATGCAGTAAGTATTTACTGAACGGGCGACGCGGCGCAACCCCTCATCGCGGGAAGCCGAACCCGCCCAAGTCGGCGCGGGTAGGGGGCAGTAGGGGCCGACCGGCGGGGCGGGGGTGCCCGCCGGCGGTGGGGGTGTCCGCCGGCGGTGGGGGTGCCCGCCGGCGGTGGGGCCGGCCGGCGGCGGTGGGGCCGGCGGGCGGCGGGGAACGTCCGACGTCCGTGGCAGCCGATGCCGGAGCGGCCAACGCAGGGGCGGCGAACGCCTGTTGGCCGGGTGCGCTGGGTGAGCGCCTGTTGTCCGAGGGGCGCCGAGTGGGCGCCTGAAGTCCCGCAAGCGTCGCCGGGGGTACGGCGGAGGGGTGCGGTGACGTGCCTTCGGCGCGGAACGACCTTGGTTGGCACGGGCGTTGACGACAGGCGGTGCTCGGCAGGCCCGGTCGTGGCGCCGGTGGGCTTCGACGCACCGGCGCGTATGTGACGGCTCGTCAGGATCGGGTCGCGACCGATCCGCGTTCACGGCGCCGGGTCAACGGCGCCGGGTGGCTACGGCGGTGCGCGTCCGCAGCGCGGAGCGGTCCCTGACGGCGGCCCGACTGGGCCCGGTCGGCGCCCGACTGGTCCCCACCGGCGTCCCGACGGGGTCCGGCGGCGTCCCGACCGGCCGACCGGCGAGCCAACCGGCCCCGCCCGGCGCCCCCCGCGGAGGTTCCGTCCCGGCGGCCCGACGGTCCGCGGAGGGGGTCCGGACGTCCGGTTGATGTCGTTGTGTTGCGCCGTGTTGCGATCACATGGCGAAGACCGGCCACCTCTGGTGGTGAGGACACCTACGCCGCACATTGATCGCGTGCGCATCGGCGTACGCCTCCCCCTGCCTGGAGAACCACACGCCGTCATGCTCCGCTACCTCGCGCGCAAGACGACCGGCTGGCTGCTGATGATCGTCGTCGCCACCAACGCGACGTTCTTCCTCGCCAGTTGGTTCCTCGATCCGCGCTCCGACTACCGCACGCTGCGCCCGGTCCGCACCGAGGCGCAGATCGACACCGCGCTCGCCCCCTACGGCCTGGACCCCCGGCAGCCGGTGGTGGACCGGTGGTGGCACTGGCTGGCGAACATCGTGCTCCATTTCGACTGGGGCAGTTCGCCGACCGGCATCGCGGTCAACGGCGAGATCGGCTACCGGGCTGTGGTGAGCGGGGAGTTGGTGCTGCTGTCCACCGCCTTGTCGGTGCTGGTCGGCGTCTCGCTGGCGGTGTGGACCGCCTCCCGGCAGTACGGCTGGGGCGACCGGATCGCGCAGACCGTCTCCGTGGTGCTCTTCAACATCCCCACCGCCGTGATGGCGCTGGCCGTGGTCTTCGTCGCGATCTGGCTCAACCAGCACGCGGGGATGCGCTTCCTCTACGTCGCCGGGGAGAACTCGCCGGGGGTGACCGGGTTCTGGCCGGTGCTCGGGGACCGGCTGCTGCACCTGATCCTCCCCACGGTGACGCTCACCCTGATCGGCTACGTGGGCTACCACCTGACGCAGCGCGCGTTGCTGCTCGACACGCTGGACGCGGACTTCGTGCGCACCGCCCGGGCGACCGGGCTCACCAGGGCGCAGGCGATCCGCCGGCACGGGCTGCGGGCCGCGCTCATCCCGACCGCCACCTCGGTCGCCTTCACCGTCCCGGCGATCTTCACCGGAGCGGTGATCACCGAAACCGTCTTCGGCTGGGACGGCATGGGTCAGTACTTCGTCGAGACCATCAGCAAGAACGACGTGCACGGAGCCGTCGCCACCGCCGCGTTCGGCGCGGCCATGACCGCGATCGGCGCGGTCCTGGCGGATCTGGCGACGGTGTTCCTCGACCCGAGAGTCCGGGTGAGCTGACATGGCACCGAAGACGTCCACGCCGCCGACCGCGCTGATCGTTCCGCAGGCGGGGGCCGATCTTCCCCCGGGCGGGCCGGGCGGGGAGGCGGGCGGCCACGGGATCGGCCTCGGCCGCCTCTACCTGCGGCGCTACCTGCGCAACCGCCCCGCCGTCGCCGGGGCCGCGGTGTTCGCCCTGCTGGTGCTGTTCAGCCTGTTCGGCGCGGCGTTCACGCACTGGCGCTACTCCGACCCGGACTTCACCGCGCTCACCCGGTCCCCGGGCGCGGCGCACTGGTTCGGTACCAACCAGGGCGGCAACGACGTCTACGCCGAGGCGGTGCACGGACTTCAGCGGTCGCTCGCGATAGCGGTCAGCGTCTCCGTCATGACCGTGGTCGTCGCGGCGGTGGTGGGCGCCGGCGCCGCCTACCTCGGCGGCCGGGTGGAGAAGGCCGTGCTCGCCCTGATCCACTTCCTGCTGGTGGTGCCGTCGTTCCTGATCCTGGCGCTGGTCTCGCACCGGCTCGCCGGGGACTGGCGCGTGCTGATCGTGGTGCTGACCGTGTTCGGCTGGATGGGCACGGCCCGGGTCATCTGGTCGGTCTCCACGTCACTGCGCGAACGCGACTACGTGACCGCCGCCGAGTTCATGGCGGTGCGACCGTGGCGGATCGTCGCCCGGCACATCATCCCCAACCTCGGTTCGCTGCTGGTGCTGAACCTCACCCTCGGGGTGGTCGCCACCGTACTGAGCGAGACCGCGCTGTCCTTCCTCGGCTTCGGCGTGCAGACCCCGGACGTCTCGCTGGGCACCATGCTCGCCGACGGCTCCGGCTCGCTCACCAGCGCTCCGTGGCTGTTCGGCTTCCCCGCCGGGCTGGTGGTGCTGCTCACCGTCTCGATGACCCTGATCGGCGACGGGCTGCGCGACGCGCTCGATCCGGCGTCGGCCACCGGCTCGTCAGGAGGAACGCGATGACCGGCACCCCGCCGCCCCCGCCCGCGACGCTGCCCCACCCGTCGCCCACCACACCGGCCGGTGCCCCTCGCCCCGGCGGGGACGGCCCGCGGCCGGTGCTGTCCGTACGCGACCTGCGGATCTCCTTCCCCTCCGAGGCGGGACCGGTCGAGGCGGTGCGCGGCGTCAGCTTCGACCTGCTGCCCGGCCGCACGCTGGGCATCGTCGGCGAGTCCGGCTCGGGCAAGTCCGCGACCGCGACGGGCGTCATGGGCCTGCTGCCGCCCTCGGCCCGGCTCGACGGGCAGGTGCTGCTCAACGGACGCGACCTGGTCGGGCTGCGGGACCGCGAACTGTCCCGCGTGCGCGGCCGCAAGATCGGCATGGTCTTCCAGGACCCGCTCTCCGCGCTCACCCCGATCTTCTCGGTGGGCCGGCTGCTCAGCGACGCGCTGCGGGTCCACCAGGACCTCTCGCGCGCCGCGGCCCGCGAGCGCGCCGTCGAACTGCTCGACCTGGTCGGCATCCCCGATCCGCGCAACCGTGCCCGCTCGTTCCCGCACGAGTTCTCCGGCGGCATGCGGCAGCGCGTCGTGATCGCCCTGGCCGTCGCGAACCGGCCGGCCGTCCTGGTCGCCGACGAACCCACCACGGCACTCGACGTCACCGTGCAGGCGCAGATCCTCGAGGTGTTGCGCACCGCGCAGGCCGAGACCGGGGCCGCGCTGCTGCTGATCACCCACGACCTGGGGGTGGTCGCCGGGTACGCGGACGAGGTGGCCGTCATGTACGCGGGGCGGATCGTCGAGCAGGCCGGCGTCCGGGAGCTCTACCGGCGGCCGGCCATGCCCTACACGGCCCGACTGCTGGCGGCGGTGCCCACCGTGGACGCGGGCGAACGCCGTCCGCTGCTGCCGATCGGCGGTGAACCGCCGTCGCTGGTGGACCTGCCCGGCGGCTGTCCCTTCGCCCCGCGCTGCGCGCTGGCCGTCGACGCGTGCCGTACGCAGGAACCGCCGCTGCGCCCGATCGCCGGGCACGGCACCGTCGCCTGCGTCCGTGCCGACGACATCGCGGCCGGGACACTCGATCCGGTGACCGGCCCGACCGCGGCTCATGAGCAGCCGGGGGACGCGGTGGACATCCGGCCGGCCCCGGAGCCGGCCGCGCCGGGCGCCGCGCCGGGCACCGCGCCGGGCGAGGTGCTGCTGCGGGTGGACAACCTGGTGCGCACCTTCCCCATGACCCGGGGCGCGCTGCTGAAACGCCGGGTCGGCACGGTGCACGCGGTCAACGGGGTCTCCTTCGACCTGCGGGCCGGCGAGACGCTCGGCCTGGTCGGTGAGTCGGGCAGCGGCAAGACCACGACCCTGCTGGAGATCATGGGGCTGCGCCGGCCCGAGGGCGGCCGGATCGAGGTGGCCGGCACCGACACCGCTGACCTGCGCTCGGCGGCCCGCATCCGCGAACTGCGCGGCACCCTGCGGATCGTGATGCAGGACCCGCTCGGCGCGCTGGACCCGCGCCTGCCGGTCTCCCAACTGCTGGCGGAGCCGCTCCAGGCGATCGGCCGCCCGCGCAAGGAGATCCGGGCCAGGGTCTTCGAACTGCTGCGGCTCGTGGGCCTGGACGCCTCGGCCGCCGACCGGTTCCCCGCCGCGCTGTCCGGCGGGCAGCGCCAGCGCATCGGCATCGCCCGCGCCCTGGCGGTGGAACCGAAGCTGCTGGTGCTCGACGAACCGGTCTCGGCGCTCGACGTCTCGGTGCAGGCCGGGGTGATCAACCTGCTGGCCGGCCTCCAGCGGCAACTGGGCCTGGCGTACCTGATCGTGGCGCACGACCTGGCGGTGGTCCGGTACGTGGCCGACCGGGTGGCGGTGATGTACCTCGGGCGCATCGTGGAGTCCGGTGCCACCGAGTCGGTCTTCGCCGATCCCCGGCACCCGTACACCCGGGCGCTGCTGTCCGCGGTACCGGTTCCCGACCCGGAGCGTCAGCGCGGCCGGGAGCGGATCGTGCTGGACGGCGAACTGCCCGGTACGCCCGGCGTGTTCGGCGCGCCTGGTGTGTCCGCGGTCCCCGGCTCCCCGGGCCGCGCGCCCGCCGCGCCGGTCGGGTGCGTCTTCGTCGACCGCTGTCCGTTGCACCGCACGCTCGGCCCGGAGCTGCGCGCCCGCTGTCGCGACGAACACCCCGGGACCACGCCGGTGCCCGGCCGGGCGGACCACCGGTTCGCCTGTCACGCCGGCTGATCCCCCGCCGGACGGGACCGAACGGCCACGGGCCGGCGCTCGACCCGGTCGGCGCATGCGGTGCGGGCGACGTACCCCAAGCACCCTCCGTTCGGCCCGACGAAGCCGGATACCGCTTTTCCCCTCCGCCAGCACAAACCGCCCCCAACCGCCCCTCACGGAAGGCCACTTGTCAGTGAAACGCCATGGACTGCTGCTGCCCTGCGTCGCCCTCGCCGCCGCGATCGGACTCACCGCGACCGGTTGCTCCGCCTCCGGCGGTGCCGGCTCGTCCCCGGCGGGCGGCCCCGCGACGCCGAAGACCGCCGCCGCCGCGGTCGACTACGACCCGCAGCCCTACGCCGACATCAAGGACGGCGGCACCTACACCACCGCCGGCACCTTCGACGACCAGGGCAACCCCTTCGACGCCGACGCCACCCTCACCGCCGCCCGGGTCTGGTTCTGGTACAACGCCGACGCCATCACGTACTCGCCCACCGGCGCCGTCCAGTACAACCCGGACTACTACAGCCACGTGGCCGTGAAGGTGACCGGCGGCAACCAGGTCGTCACCCTCACCATCAACCCCAAGGCGGTCTTCAACGACGGCACGCCGATCGACTGGAAGGCGATCGAAGCCACCTGGAAGGCGAACAACGGATCCGACTCCAAGTTCAACGCCTCGTCCACCGACGGCTACGACCACATCACCTCGGTCACCGCGGGCGTGAACGCCAAGCAGGCGGTCATCACCTTCAAGGGCGCGGACGCCTCCTGGCCGGCGCTGTTCTCCACCTTCCTCAACCCGAAGGCCGCAAACGTCACCGACTTCAACACCGCCTACCTGAAGAAGGCCAACGCCCAGTGGGGCACCGGCCCCTACACCGTGGGCAGTTGGGACACCCACTCGGGCGACATCACGTTCGTCCGCAACCCGAAGTGGTGGGGGAAGCGGGGCAAGCTCGACAAGCGGATCTTCGTCAACCTCGAATCCACCGCCGCCGTGAACGCGTTCCGCAACGGCCAGGTCGACTACGCCACGACCGGCGACGCGGAGGGCCTGAAGCAGATCAGCGGCGTCAAGGGAACGACGATCCGGCGGGGCGGCAGCCCGTTCGAGTACGCGCTGTACCTGAACACCAAGTCGCCCGAGCTGTCCGAACTCCCGGTCCGCAAGGCGATCATGGAGGCGATCGACCGTCCGCAGATCGCGCGGATCGAGTTCCAGGGACTCGACTACGCGGAACCGCTGCCGGGCTCCGGGCTGCTCTACAGCTTCCAGAAGGGCTACGAGGACAACGTCGCCAAGGTCATCACCCACTCCGCGCGGGACGCCGGGAAGACGCTGGACGCGGACGGCTGGAAGACCGGCGCGGACGGCGTCCGGGTGAAGAACGGCAAGAAGCTGGAGGTCGGTTACACCCTCATCGGCGACGACCCGCTGGACAAGGCCACCGCCGAGGCCTTCGTCGCCATGCTCAAGCCGATCGGGGTCAAGGTGACCATCCGCACGGTCGACGAGTCCGACTTCGCCAAGGTCATCAGCACCCACGACTTCGACCTGTTCCTCTCCGGCAACCGCTCGCTCGACCCCTTCGGCCAGCGCTACCTGTGCGAGCAGTACTGCTCCACCAGCCCGTCCAACATCACCGGCGCCGGAACCGCCGCGCTGGACAAGCAGATCAAGGCCGTCTCGCAGATCGCCGACCTGACCCGGCAGATCGCCGCCGCGAACAAGGTCGAGCAGCAGGAGCTCAAGCAGTACGCGTTCCTGCCCCTGTACAGCGGACCGTCGATCTACGGGGTGAAGAACGGCCTCGCCAACGTCGGCGCGACCATCTTCGGCACCCCGCTGCCGGAGACCATCGGCTGGCAGAAGTAACCCGCTCCGGCGGCGGGCGGCACACCGCACACCGCCCGCCGCCGGGTCCTCCGCGGCACGCCGGCCGCGCCCACGCCACGCCCACGCCAGCCGCGTCAGGCCCTCGGCGTCGGGAGCGGGACCGGGAGGTTCTAACCGAAGGTGAACGAGTACGCGCTGAGCCCCGGCGACAGCGTCACCCTGAGCGTGCTGCGCCGGGCGGTCCTGCGGCTGACCAGGGTGTGGATGTCCGGTGATCCCGAGATCCGGTACGCCGTGGTCCTGCCGTCCACCGTGGCGGTGACGGTACCGGTGCCGCCCACGTCGAGGTAGACGTCGTTGGCGTCGAAGTTCAGCGCGATGCCCGCCGTCGACTTCGCGGTCAGTGCCTGGCCGCCGACCGACCAGGTGCCGGACAGGGCGAACGAGTCGCCGGGCACCGAGGAGGGGTAGTGGTAGGTCCGGGTGCCCGCGCTGAGGGTGGGGCCGTAGGCGAAGTTGTTGGCGCGTTCGGCGCCGAGGTAGGTCTCCGGGGTCTCGTACGCGAACGTCGGCGTGGTGTCGGCGACGCGGGTCGCCGCGGGCAGGGTGGTCCCGGGGTGCGCGGCGGTGAGCAGTTGGCGGATCAGGGACTCGGTGTGGCCGTAGTCCCCCTCGCCGATGGAGGCGTAACGCACCGTGCCGTTGGCGTCGATGAGGTATTCGGCCGGCCAGGAGTCGTTGCCGAAGTTGTTCCAGGTCGTGTACGTGTTGTCGAGCGCCACGGGATAGGTGATGCCGAGCCGCTTGGCACCGGCCGCGACGTTGCCGGGGACGTGTTCGAAGGCGTACTCCGGTGTGTGCACGCCGATCACCACGAGGCCGTCGGCCTGGTAGGTGGAGTACCAGGACGTGACGTGGGTGATGGCGCGCTGGCAGTTGATGCAGGAGTACGCCCAGAAGTCGACGAGGACGACCTTGCCCTTGAGGGAGCGGAGGCTGATCGGCATGCCCTTCGGGGTGTTCAGCCACTGCTGGATGCCCGAGATCGCGGGCGCGGCACCGCAGTTCTGGAGTCCGGCCGTCGGGTCCGGGTTCTGCGCGCAGGCGGCGAGCGCGGCGCTGCCGCCCGATCCCAGTGCCCTGGTGACGTCGCCCGAGCCGTTCACGCCCTTGTTGAGGGCCGAGGTGTAGTCCGGGATGGCACGTTGGACGGCATCGGTGAGGTTGGTGGTGAGCGCGACGGCCAGGGCGATCACGACGACACCGGCGCAGACGCGGATGCGGCGCTGGTGGCTGCGGAACACCCGCAGGCGCTCGGCGAGTCCGCGTCCGGCGAGGGCGAACACCAGCAGGGGGATCGCGGTGCCGATGGCGAAGGCCAGGGTCAGCACGAGGATGTGCCCGCTGACCCGTCCGGTCGCGCCGGCCACGGTGATCGCCGCGAGGACGGGTCCGGCGCAGGGGACGTAGACGGTGCCGAGCACCAGCCCGAGGACGAACCCGCCGCGGTCCGCACCGACCTGGCGTTGCGGAAGCCGCGAGAACGGCTTCTCCAGCCAGGCCTCCACCCGGGGGGACATCATGCCGGCGCCGAGCAGCACCAGCAGTACGAGACCTGCCCAGCGGATGATGTCCTGCGGCACCGGCAACGAACTCAGCGCCAGCGTGCCCACCAGGGTGAAGACGCTGAAGCTCAGGGTGAGCCCCGCCACGACCAGGTAAGGCCGCCGCCCGGACCGCCGTCCCCCCTCCGCGGTCCGGGCGCCCTGTACCCCGCCGGACAGGAAGATCACCGGCAGGACGGGGAGGATGCAGGGGGAAATACCGGTGATCAGTCCGCCCACCAGCCCGATCAGGGCGAGGGTGACCATGGGAGCCTCCAGCAGGGCAGTTCACTGAGCATCGCCAAGGACGTTCCGGCGAGATCGCGAGCGTACGCGGTGGGGCTGTGCCGGGACGAGCTCGGTGCGGGATCCTCCCGGGGGGTGTGCGGAGCGGGGGTCCTCCCGTTTCCGCAGCAGACCGACTTCCGGGTGACGTTCAGAGCGTGGCGCCACTCACACCGCGGAACGGAGCGAAGTGCGTAGGAGCGTCCACCCATTCCCGATCCTCGTGCCATTGGCACTGCGTCGCCACCACGTAGAACGGTCCCCCGTTCACAGGCTGGTTGAGAACGACGATCGGGCCGGCGCTGATGGTGCGTTGGACGGCATAGCCGATGCTGGACGCTTCCGCCCGGCCGGGTCGAGGTCTGCCCAGCGTGGTCCGAGGAATGCGCCTTTGCGGAGTCCGGTGCGCGGGGCGAGGTCGAACAGCGCGCTCAGCTGGTGTCAGGCTGTCGCGGTGATGAGGAGTTCGAGGTGGACCTGAAAAGCGTGATCGCCGGTTTTCCCAACGCGGTGCCGTTCGACCGATGGTCCGGTGCCTGGCACTGGTACCCCGCACCGGGGCTGGACTTCGTGGGCGTGCTTTCCCGTGACGGCGAGCGGTTGCTCCAGGTGAACGCCACCGACTCGTTCGACCCCGACGCGGCAGCGGCCGTCCTGGCCTTCGCCATCGAGCACGAGGAGGAGATGTTCGCCGAAAACCCCTACCTGACCCGCGCCGGCGGTTTCCGCGCTCCGGGCCTGCGGCGTTTCGACGCCCTCGCCGGGGTGGGGCCCCGCGTCCACGACTTCTACGCGGTCGAGCAGCCCGAGCTGACACCCCATACGCGGATCTTCTTCCCGGCCTACGACAGCGAGTTCTCCGGACGGGAGAACCTGGTGGAGGCGCGGGCCCGCTATGACGTGCTGCCGGTCGGCCTGGAGGACCGCCCGCCGCTGCCCTGGGTGAAGATGCACCACATCAACACCCGCACCCAGTCCCGCAGCACCGGCCCCGACCGCGGCTTCACCGACCCCGACGTACTGGCCATGGAGTTGCGGGAGATGGACGGCGGCGAAGGGAGCCTGGTCGAGTTCGAAAACCGGCACGGAAAGGTCTGGCGCGTGCGCTGGTCCGACGGCTGGTGGTACGCCGACTCGACCGACCCCACCGCCGCGCCGACCGACATCACCCTGGACGACCTGCTCGCCTTCGCCTACGACCGCGTCCACAACTGAACCGCTGTTCGCACGAGATGCGGATCGGGCTCGTGGGACGGACTGCGTCACGGCCCCGGGATCGACGGCCTTACGGCCCTACGCGTGCGACGCGCATCCCTGGGTTCGGCACGCGGACGCCGGCATGCTGGGCGCCGTCGCACCTCCGCCAGCCTGCTGGGCCCCGTCGCACCTCCGGGGCGTCTTCGGCTTCACGTGCCGCTCCCCCGGCCGGCCCCGCAGCACGGCGCCGCCCACGCAGCGCGATACCCACGCACCGCGATACCGGCCCGGCGCCATCCGCACGGGCCGGTGCCGGCATCGGTGCCGACCTCCCCCCCCCCCCCCCCCCCCCCACCGCCACCAACCTCATCCCCCCGGACCGCGGGAGGAGGCCGGTGGATCGGCTGAGGGACCGTTAACCCGTGACCCGCCGCCTCAGCCCTGGGCGGCTTCCGCGATCGGCTGCCACTTCTCCCACGTTGCCAGGCGCTGCTCGTAGTCGGCCTTCGCGATGCCCAGCGGTGCGGTGCCCAGGAAGCAGCGCAGCGGGGGCTCGTCCGCGTCGACGATGCGCAGTACGGCCTCGGCGGACGCCTTCGGGTCGCCCGGGGTTCCTACGCGCTTGCGGCGCTGTTCCTGCACCTGCTCGTGGAACTCGGCGTACGCCGGCAGCGGCTCGGAGCGGCGGGAGGAGGGGCCGGACCAGTCCGTGGCGAACCCGCCGGGCTCGATCAGTGTGACCTTCACACCGAACTGCGCCACCTCCTGCGACAGCGACTGGCTGATCCCCTCGAGCGCCCACTTCGACGCGTGGTAGATCCCCACCAGCGGGAACGCGCTGATCCCGCCGATCGAGGAGACCTGGAGGATGTGGCCGCTGCCCTGTTCGCGCAGGTACGGCAGGGCCGCCTGGGTGACCCACAGCGCGCCGAACAGGTTGGTCTCCAGCTGCGCGCGGGCCTCGGCCTC
Source organism: Streptantibioticus silvisoli (assembly GCF_027947535.2). GTDB lineage: Bacteria > Actinomycetota > Actinomycetes > Streptomycetales > Streptomycetaceae > Streptantibioticus_C > Streptantibioticus_C silvisoli. Next base: position 84,737 of record NZ_JAAGKO020000006.1, on the reverse strand, counting down.
CGTCAGCTCCTCGACCAGCCCGAAGTGGCCGTACCCGGCGTTGTTGACCACGACGTCGAGGCGGCCGAACCGTTCGTGCGCCTCACGGACCGCGGCGAAGTCGGCATCACGGTCGGTGACGTCGAGCTTCAGCGGCAGGAAACGCTCCCCGTGCGCGGCGACGATGTCGTCCACCGTGGACAGGTCACGCGCGGTCCCCGCGACCGAGTCACCGCGTTCCAACGCCGCGAGCGCCCACTCACGGCCGAAACCGCGCGAGACACCGGTGATGAACCAGACCTTCTGCGTCATGGCATGTACCCCATAAATCCTGTTCGCTGCGGCGCCGCGCGCGGCGGCGTCTCTGTCGGTCCCGTCCCGTGACCGGAGCCCGGAACGAGTGGCGGGACGGCTCCACGGGAGCCATGCCCGGACGGCCACCGCCCGCGCACGAGGACCGGGTACCCCGTCCCGGCCGCCTGTACGGACGACGGCATCCGCCCACCGCGGTCCACCGCCGGATGCCCTCCGCGGTCCATCGCCGGACGCCCCCGGACGCCCACCGCCGAGCGCCGCCGTCAGCGGGTACCGCAGAGGTGCCGCGATCCACGGCACCCACCGCGATCCGGCCACCCGGTGTCGCCATCATGCCGAAGATGATCATACCGGCGACGCCGTCACCGGAAGGGGCGAGCCACCTCCCCGGGAGAGCCTCACCCCGTCCGGCACCGGCCGCCGCGCCGGCGAGCAGGAGATGCGATGCGGGCAGGGGACGTGATCCGTCGCCCTTACCCCGTCACCCGCAGGCCCGCGGGGTTCAACCCGGGTTCCACCCACGGGTTGAAGGTATTCGGAGCCGCACGCCGGATAGTCGAATGCATGAGCCTCTCCGACTGGATCATCGACATCGCCCTCCTCCTCATCGTCTTCCGCCAGCTGCGGGAGGCACGGCTGACCGCCCGCACCATCCTGCTGCCGCTGGCGTTGATCGGCTGGGCGGCCAGCCAATACCTGCACAGCGTGCCGACGGCCGGCAACGATCTCGTGCTGATCGGGTCGTTCACGGCGGTCGGGGTCGTCTTCGGCCTGGCTGGCGGCCTGCTCACCCGGGTCCGGTACACGGCCGGACAGGTACGGATCAAGGCCAGCCTCAGCGCGGTGGCCCTGTGGGTGATCAGCATGGGCTTCCGGCTCGGCTTCGCCGTCTGGTCCTCGCACACCTCCGGTGCCACCCACCTCGCGCACTTCTCCGTCGCCCACGACATCACCAGCGGACAGGCCTGGGTGACAGCGCTCATCCTGATGGCCTTCGGTGAGGTCATCGTCCGGCTGGGTACGATCGTCGTCCGAGGCCAGCGCATCACCGCCCTCGCCCGCCAGGAGGAGCAGCTCAGCCCGGTCCCCGCGGCCCGGCCCGACACCTACGTCTGACGCGGCCCGCAAGCCCGCGGACCGGCTCGAACCGGCTCGAACCGGCTCGGACCGGTTACCGGCGACCGGTAGCCGGTAACCAACCGCCGGCCCCGGGCCTCCGGTAGCCGGCTGCCGACAGCCGGTGACGGACCGGGGGGACCCGGTGGACCGGTCGGGGACGCCGACCGGCTGGACCTGCCGCCGCCCGACAGATGGTGCCGGCCGCCGACCGATAGGACCCCGGGATGTTGACCAAGGAGCGCGGCGCCGGCACGAGCCGGTGGCGGCCTTTCGACCACCGCGCCCTGACCGGCGTGGTCGCGATGCTCGCGTGCGGGGCGGTGACCGTGCTCGCGGCCTCCGACCCGACCCGCCGGCTCATCGTCGGCGTGCTGGTGCTGTGCGCCGAACTCGGCATGCTGGCGTCCCGGCAGACCCGGCCCTCGTACTCGGCCGGCTTCGCGGTGGCGGTCACCATCGGCTCCGGACTGGCCGCCATCGCGTTGTCGCCGAGCGGCCTCGGCGAGGTCCCGGCGCTGGCCGGCGTCTCCGTCCTGCCCCTGTGCATTCCGGCGGGCCCGGCGCGCATCGCGGCCGTCGGAACGGTGTCGATCGCGTTCGGGCTGACCATCATGGCCGTCTCCGGCAGCCTGGGCGGCCTGCTCGCGGGCGTGGGGGCCTGGTTCATCGCGGACCGGTCCGTCGCGCACAGCGCCCTGGAGGCCGAACGGGACCGGGCCGTCGCGCTGCTGGCCGAGGTGGAGGCGTCCCGGCAGGCGCAGCAGGAGGCGGCGGCGACCGAGGAACGCAACCGGATCGCCCGGGAGATGCACGACGTGCTCGCGCACAGCCTCGCCGGCCTCTCCGTGCACCTGCAGGCCATCCGCGCGATCGCCCGCCGCGAGAACTCCCCCGCCTCGCTGACCGGGCCCCTCGACCGTGCCGCCGGTCTCGCCCGCGACGGCGTCCAGGAGGCGCGCGCCGCGGTGGACGCCCTGCGCCTGCCGCACCTGCGCGGTGTCGACGACCTCAAGGCGCTGGTCGGCGGCTTCCCCGGCGACGCGGACCTCCAGGTCACCGGCCACCCCGGCCGGCTCGGCCCCGAGGCGGGCCACGCGGTGTACCGGGCGGTGCAGGAGGCCATGACCAACGCGACCCGCTACGCCACCGGCAGCGCGATCGAGGTGCGGGTGGCCTGGGAGGAGCGGGCGCTGCGGGTCGCCGTCCGCGACCACGGCCTGCCGGCCGGGCACCGCCCGTCGGGGGTCATGGGCAGCGGCACGGGGCTGCGGAGCATGAGCGAGCGGATCGAGGCGGTCGGCGGAACGGTGGACGCCGGACCGGACCCGAGCGGCAACGGCTGGCGGATAGAGGTGCGGGTGCCGGTGAGCGGGGCGGGGTAGGCACGGGCGGCCGACGCGGCAGCCCGGCCCGACCGCGGTCCATCAAACCGGAGGGCATGCGAACGGCAGGGCGCGTCGGCGGGAAGATGGGGGCGTGAGCGGCTCGGCTGCCGTCCGGGCGCCGGACGCCGAACGTGCGCGGGGAAGGCGGAGCGGTGACGATTCGGGTGCTGGTGGCCGACGATCAGGCGGTGGTGCGCGACGGGGTGGTCCTGCTCCTGTCCTCGGCCGACGACATCGAGGTGGTCGGCGAGGCGGGCGACGGGGGTACGGCGGTACGGCTGGCCTCGGAGCTGCGGCCCGACGTCGCCCTCGTCGACCTGCGGATGCCCGTACTGGACGGCGCCGAGGTGACCGCCCGGGTGGTCTCCGCGGGCATCGGTGTCCGGGTGCTGATCCTCACCACGTACGCCGACGACGACGCGGTGCTGCCGGCGTTGCGGGCGGGCGCCGCCGGCTACCTGACGAAGGACGCCACCAGCGAGGCACTGCTCGCCGCGGTCCGCGATGTGGCCGCCGGACACACCGTCCTCGACCCCGCGGTGCAGCGGCGGCTGATCCAGTTGCTCGTCAACGAGCCGACCGCCCGCGCCGCAGCCCCGTTGCCGACGCTCTCGACCGAACTGCCGCTGGCGGCTGAGGGATTGACGCGCCGTCAGATCGACGTCGTCCGGCTCGTCGCCCAGGGCCTCAACAACCGGCAGGTGGCCAAGGAGATGGTGGTCAGCGAGGCGACGGTCAAGACCCACCTCAACCACGTGCTCGCCAAGCTCGCGATGGACGACCGCGCCGCCCTGATCGCCTGGGCCTGGCGGCACGGCCTGGCCGACCGGTCCGGCGGGACCGACGGCTAGGTGTTCTGTCCCGGGAGGTTGTGGACGGTGACGCAGGTCTCGGTCGGCGGATCATGAAATGGGTGAGGGCGTCCTGAACAGGATCCGCGTTCCCGTCCCGGCGCAGTCGCCGGCGGCAAGGCGTACTCGTCCCGCAAGAACCGTTCCCACCTGCGCGAACGCGGGATCGAAGCGGTCGTTCCCGAGAAGAGGGATCAGGCCGCCCACCGCAAGGAGCGCGGCTCACGCGGCGGACGGCCCGTCACCTTCGACCGGCAGCTGTACAAGCTCCGCAACACCGTCGAACGCACCATCAACAGTTCGGTCCGGTCCCGAGGGCCTACCGGGCCATGGCCCGCGCGGTCGCATCGGGCATGCCGTGAGCACGGTCGTCCGAGCCCCTGCGGAGGCCGCGCCTCGCTACGACGGTGTTGGGGCGCCCCGCAGTACGCCGGAGATCCGCAGCAGCTTGCCCTGCCGGTCGCTGACGTAGATCAGGCCGTTGTCGCGGTCGAGCTCGATGCCGCTGACGTTGCCCAGGCCGTCGGCCACCACGCGCTGATGGCCCTTGGCCTCGCCGTCGGCCACGACGACCTCGTGCACCTTGCCGCCGGACGAGTCGCAGACGTACGCGTGGCCCGCGCCGTCCAGTGCCACCCGGACGCTGCACCCGAGCTGGGTGGCCACGGTGCGCGGGGTGGTGCCGTCTGCCGTCAGGTCGACCTCGTACAGCCCGCCGAGGTCGTACTGACCGACGTACGCCCTGCCCTCGGCCAGCGCCACCCCGGCGGCCCTGGGCACGTTCCAGGTTCGCTGCTGCTGCGCGGGGCGGCCGTTCAGGCCGTACTCGATCAGCCGGCCGTTCTCCACGTCGGTGACGTAGGCCCGGCCGCCCGGCAGGTCCAGGGCGACGCCGTAGGCGTACATGCCCTCGGCGATCACGACCGGAGGGGCGGAGCGGTCGGCCAGGTCCACCGTGAACAGGCGCTTGCCGCTGTAGTCGGTGATGTAGGCATGGCTGCCCGGCAGATCCAGCGCCACGTCGTTGACCTGGCCCGGCGTCGCCAGGACCCATTCGGTGCCGTCGCCGGCGTCGGCGAGATCCACCTTCAGCAGTCTGCCGCTGTTGTACCGGTCGGTGACGTACGCTTTCCCGTTCGCCCGGTCCAGCGCGAGGCCGTCGGCCGTGCCCAGCCCGTCGGCGAGGGTGACGGGAGGCTTTCGGGAACTCGACTGTGCGCCACCACCCTTGTGAAGAGGGTGCAACTTGCTGTCGAACTCGAGTTTTTCCAGCTCGAAGACCTCATGTACCCCGGCGAGAGTGGAGACGACTTCGGCTTCCCCCCTCTGCAGGAACGGCCTGCCCTCGTCGTTCAGGTCGAAGGTGTCCGTGGCCGCGCCGGTCTCGCCGAGCTTCCACGCGATGACCTTCGCGTACTCCGGCTCCTTGGCCTGCGGGCCGTCCGGGGGCGTCTCCTTGACCTCCACCGGCTCGGGGTAATACAGCGCGACCCACCCGCCGAAGGAGATGGGGAATTCGTAGTCGAACCTCCGCACCTGGCGCCGCTGCGTGGCCAGGACGTCCACCCGGCTGCCGACCTCACCGCTCAGCGTGGACGACGTCTTGAACGCGGTGGTCAGCGAGCCGCTGACCGACGCGGTGATCCCCAGCATCAGCTGTGCCGACAGCTCACCGGTGCCGGTGGCGGTGCTCGTGGCCGTGGTGGTACTGGTCGACTGCGACTGGGACTCGGAGTCGACGCCCTGGTTGTCCTTGCTGTTCTTCAGGGTGGTCTTCTGCGACTGGTTCGCCGCCATGCTCGTCTGCAGTTGCTGCTGCAGCGAGGCGGTGACCTTCGCCCCGAAAGTGAGCTGCATCTGCCCCTGGAGCGACCAGCTGATCGTGTTCGAGATCGAGAACTCGACCGTGTGCGACCACTTCGTGGGGACGGGGTCGGTCCGGTTGACGTACGTCTGTTTGGAGATCACGTCAGGAGGGGGCTGTGCAATGTCGGCCCGCTCTTCGACGAGCGGCACCCCCACCGTCATGTAGGCCGTCCATCCGCGCTCGTGGGCTGCGGCCTCCCCCTCGGGGAATTGGTGGAACCGCCCCTTGTTCAGGGAGAACCCGATGGGGTGGACGTACCGATCCTCACCGTCCGGCGACTTCTGCTCGGCCTTCCTCTTCAATTTCTCCCCGTCCCGCTCCAGGATCGCGCGGGCCCTTGTGGCGACATCGAGCTCTTTCAGGTTCCGGCCGGTCAGCGGGTGGCGGATGTACCGTTCGCCGAGATGAGCCGTACTCACGTTGTTCTTCTTGGCATCGCCCATTCCCTTGGGCCCTCCCTTTCCCGCAGAACTCAACGATGTGGCAGTCACTCACCCTTGGTCGGCGCGCCGTCGGTCCTTTCGATTTTCGCGGCCTCTTCCGAGTTATTCCTTCGCATTTCTTCCATCTCTTCCTCGCTCGCCTTCGGGAGGTCCTCGCCCTTGACCCTCGGCCGGTCCTCGTCCCTGATCTCCACCTTCACCTGCTTGAACGTCTCTCCCGCGGCCGAGGACGCCATGCCGGCCGTCGATGCGGGGTCCTCGCTGGTGGCCTGCTGTCCGGCGGCGGCCGACCCGGTCCTCTTGAACAACGGGGACAGAAAGCCGTTCATGATGCGGAGCGCCTCGGGTGACGTCTCACGCACAATCTTCGGGTCGCGCTCAACATCCCGAATTCCGTCGTACAGTTCCGGGTCGACCCCTTTCCATTCGGGCCAGGCACCCGGAATGTTTTCGCCAACCTTTTGAGCGGACTCTTCGGCGGACCTGGCTTCACTCCCGCCGCCCTCGAAAATGTTTTTGAAAGACATGGCCTCCCCTTCGATCGTGTCAACTGCCTACCCCTGAGGAAATCCGCCCATCCGGCTCGGCTCCACTCTTCGCGTCCATCACCTGACCCCGAGTCCGACGAAACGTTTATTCGGGCCGCAATACCGACCGAAACTGATCCTCGGTCAGGGTTTTTCCTCGCGTGACGTACTGAAATGGCCCCGCCTCCGGGCCTGAAGAGGCCGGGGCGGGCCGTCGGGTGGCCCGCAACGGGGCGACGTCGAACTGCAGAGCGGGGCGGTTCCTCGCCAATCCGGTGATTTAGCAACGGGGCTGCGTACGCGGCCCCGTTGCTCACTCCGTCGGGCAGTAGCGGTAGAACATCATCGCGAATACCGCGGCCGTCACGGCCGGCGACAGCCAGACCGACCGACCGACCGCGGCACGCTGGCGTCAGTCCGGCTGTGGAGGAAGCCGAAGGCGATCGCGACGGACAGGCAGGAGCCGCCCGTGTGTTCCGCTCACGGGCGGCTGTCGAAGCGATGCTCATGAGGCGCGGAAAGCCGGATCGCAGCAGAAGCCACTGTCCACGACACCGCGCTCCCTGTCTTCCGACCAGTGCGTGAGCACCTTGCGCGCGGTGGCCCTGGTGCGTGCAATGACCTCCGGCAATGCCAGTAGCTCAGGGCGCGAAGCATCGTCGGGGGATGACCCGGACCTTGGCCGCCTCCGTGTCCTGTCCTGTCCTGGCGTGCCGAATGGGCGGGCAGAGTGGGTCGGCCACGACCGCTTCCAGTGCGGTCACCTGCTGTCCGCGGTGCTCGATGTCGCGATCGGTACGGGCGAGGCACGTGCCGCACCCGTGCCCCCAATCACCCCTTCAAGCCGTAGAAGCGCATCGGGGTGTTCGGGGTGAAGCCGATGCGTGGGTAGACCGGCGCGCCGGCGGCGGTGGCGTGCAGGATGGCGCGGGTGAGGCCGGTGGCCAGGGCTGCCTCGTACAGCGCCTTGCGGGTCACCGCCTCGGCGTAGCCCTTGCCTTGCCACTGCGGGTCCGTGGCGACGAGGGCGACGAACAGGCGGCCGTCCGCCGGGATCGCGCCGGCGCAGGTCACCGGGACGCCGGCCCGCAGGCCCAAGTAGGCGTGCGCGTCGCGCTTCCACAGCGTGGAGCCGAGGAGGCCGTCGCGCGCGGATGCGAGCGGGAGGCCGTAGGCGCGCGCGTTGATGTCCGCGTAGGCGCGCAGGTCCGCTTCGGTGGTCACGCGCGCGAACGTGAGGTCGGGGTGGGCGGGTTCGGGCAGGGCGAGCGGGTCCGCGGCCATACCGGTGGCGGGGAAGGCGTATTCGAGACCGGCCCGCTCGGCCGCCGCCTGCAACGCCGTACGCGCCGGGGCGTCGAGCAGGTCCTCGAAGACCCACAGGAAACCGGGGCGGTTCTTCGAGCGCATGATGTCCACCGCCTGGCCCAGGCGCAGTCCGAGGAGTTCCGGGTCCGCGCCGACATCGGTCAGCGCGACGCAGTTCCAGAAACCGAACTCGCAGTCGGCCCAGCGAACGGCGATGCCCGGCAGATCCCGCACATCCGCGTCCGCCGTCCGGTCGAGCACCATCTCCCGCCAGACCAAGCCGAGTTGCTCCATGGATTCGATCGACTCCGAAAGACCGCTCATCGTCACCCCTTCAATCGGCGATCCCGCACACACCTGATCTCGTGGTGGAACGACTCAACGATCCGCCGGTTACTCCGACCGCCCCGGCCGGTACACAAAAACTCCACACCCCGACTCCGCCGGGCCGACATCGGCACGCCCGGCTCGCTCACCGCGGTCCACGGACCGTCCGACGTCCCGGTGACGGCGGTCCACGCCCTGTCCGACATCCCCGTAACGGCTCCCGCACAGGCCGGAGGCCCGACCGCCGTCACCGGATCCACCGTCTCCGGGCCGCCGCCGCTTGCCGACGGCACCGTATTCCGCCGACCGTGCGCGAGTCCGATCACGGGTGACCCGGTAAAGCCCCGCACCGGACCGCGTTCGTCGCGGGGTACTGCCGCGACGAGTTGCGGTCGCCCCTCTTGGCTTGCCCCATACGGGCTGCTAGCTTCCGACTTGACAACGTTGCCAACGCACTCCGAGGTCGCCCGGGGCCCGCACGGCGGACCTCGGCGAGCGCACGACGCCCGGCCCAGCACGGCCCGCACCGCCGCACCGACCCGCCTTACCCCTCAGCGGCCCGCGGACGACTACCCGCCTCACGGTGTGGACGGGACCGGCCGCCGCGAACGCGCGAAAGGGCCCGAGCCCCGCGAACGCGGGAAAGAAGCGCGCGTCCTCGGGCCGGCCGATCAGCATGCAGCATCCCCGAGCCGGAAGCGGCTCCCAACGGTGGAGGTGGCGTGAGAACTCGTCATGGCAACAGGAGACTTCGGTCCGCGAGCCGGTTCGCGCTTTTCGCCGTGGGTCTCGCGACCGCGGCGGTCGCGGTGCTGCCGGCCGGCGCAGCGTCCGCCGGAACCCGGACCGCGGCCGTCACCTCGGGTCTGAACTACGTGGCGATGGGCAGTTCCTTCGCCGCCGGCCCCGGCATCCCACCGGCGCAGACCGGCACCGGGGCCACGGCGTGCGCGCGGTCGGGCGCCAACTACGCGAGCGTGCTGTCCCGGGACATCGGGGCGAACCTCACCGACGCCAGTTGCAGCGGTGCCACCACGGCCAACGTGCTGACGGACAGTCAGGCCGGGCAGCCGCCGCAGATCGACGCCGTCACCAGCGCCACCCAGCTCGTCACCGTCACCATCGGCGGCAACGACGTCGACTACCTCACCAGCCTCGACACCTACTCCTGCCTGACCGGCGGCGGTTCCAACTGCGGCAGCGTGGACCAGGACGTCATCAACCAGACCTTCCCCGCGCTGGCCGGCCGCATCGAGAACGTCGTCACCGCCGTCCACGCCGTCGCCCCGCAGGCGCGCGTGCTCCTGGTCAACTACTTCACCATCCTGCCCGCTTCGGGCGCGTGCACGGGAGTGCCGCTCAGCGCCGACCAGTTGACGTTCGAGCACAGCATCGCGTCACGGCTGGCCGTCGCGACCAGCACGGCGGCGACCGCGACCGGCGCGACCCTGGTCGACCTGGCCTCGGCGAGCAGCGGCCACGACGCCTGCTCGGCGAGCCCCTGGGTGGAGAAGTACACCGTCGCGGCGGGGCGTACCTCGTACCACCCGAACGAGGCCGGGATGAACGCCGCTGCGGCGCTGGTGGAATCCACGCTCGCGACCACCGGCCTGACCGCCACCGGGCCCGTCCGCTCCGGCATCGCCGGGAAGTGCGTGGACGTGGCGGGTTCCGGCACGGCCGACGGCACGCACGTCCAGCTCTACGGGTGCGACAGCACCGCCGCGCAGGACTGGACGCTGGTCCCCGGGGCCGGCGGGACGCTCCGGGCGCTGGGCGGCTGCCTGGACGTGAGCGACAGCGGCACCGCCGACGGCACGCTCGTCCAGCTGTGGCAGTGCAACGGCACCGGCGCGCAACGCTGGCAGACGGGCGCGAACGGCGCGTTGGTCAATCCGCAGTCCGGACGCTGCCTGGACGACCCGAACAGCACGACGGCGGACGGGACCCAGCTGAGGATCTGGGACTGCAACGGCACCGCGGCCCAGCAGTGGACACCGTCGAGCTGACTCCCCGACCGACTCCCACTCCGCCGCTCCCACTCCCCCTCCCACGCCGGCCCGACCCCGCCCTGACCCCGGCCCCGAACCCATCTCCCCGAACCACGGACGTTCCGCACCGCCGACGAGGCCCGAACGTCTCTGTCCTGTCGGTCTCCCGGCACGCTCCCCTCGCGACCGCCCATCCAGGTCCGTCGCGAGGGGAGGAGCTCTTCACCGGCGTCCCCGCACATCACCTCTCCCTTCTGGCGCAACGTTTCCTCGGGGCGGCCGTCGCTAGTGCACCTGGTCGGGCTGGCGGGCTTGGTGGAACTGGTTGGCCGGCACCGCGAGGCCGTAGTGCTCGCGCAGCGTCGTACCTTCGTACGCCTCGCGGAACAGCCCCTTGGCGCGCAGGATCGGCAGCACGTGCTCCACGAAGGTCTCCAGGCCGGAGGGCAGGGCGGGTGCCATGATGTTGAACCCGTCAGCAGCGCCGCCCTCGAACCACGCCGTGATCGTGTCGGCCACCTGGTCGGGTGTGCCGATGAACTCGAAGTGGCCGCGCCCGCCCCCGAGTCGGGAGATGATCTGGCGGACCGTCAGCTTCTCGCGTACCGCGAGTTCGATGATCAGGTCGGAACGGCTCTGCGCACCCTCCAGTTCGGGACGCGCCAGGATGAAGTCCGGCAGCGGTTCGTCGAGTTCGAACGACGACGGTTCGGTCTCGAAGACGGCGGCCAACTGCCGCAGCCCGTACGCCGGGACGCGCAGGTCGTCGAACTGCTGCGCCAGCGCCTGGGCCTCCGCCTGGGTGGACCCGATGTAGGGGACGATGCCGGGCAGCACGATCACGCCGTCCGGGTCACGGCCGGCGGCCCTGGCCCGCGCCTTGATGTCACCGTAGAAGTCCGCCGCCCGCTCGTAGGTCGTGTGAGCGGTGAAGATCGCCTCGGCGTGCCGTGCCGCGAAGTCCCTGCCGTCCTCGGAGGAGCCGGCCTGGACGAGCAACGGGTAGCCCTGCGGGGGCCGTTCGACGTTGAGCGGGCCCGCCACCGAGAAGTACCGGCCCCGGTGGTCCGGCCGGTGGAGTCGCGCCGGGTCGGCGTACCGCCCGGACGCCTTGTCCGCGACGACGGCCTCCGTCTCCCAGCTGTCCCACAGCGCCTTGGCGACCCGCAGGAACTCGTCGGCGCGGGCATAGCGGCCGGCGTGGTCGGGAACGCCGTCCAGGCCGAAGTTGGCCGCCGCGCTCGCTCCCGCCGAGGTGACGATGTTCCAGCCGGCCCGGCCGCCGCTGACGTGGTCGACCGAGGCCAGCCGGCGCGCGAGGTCGTACGGCTCGTTGTAGGTCGACGACACGGTCGCGATGAGCCCGATCCTGCTGGTCGCCTGGGACAGCGCGGTCAGCAGCGTCAGCGGGTCCAGTTGCCCGGGGGGCCGGAACTCGCCGGTGCCGGTGAGCGCCGGGCCGTCCGCGAGGAAGAGGGAGTCGAACGCGGCGCTCTCGGCCAGCTGAGCGAGTTCGATCCAGTGCCGCAGGTCGAAATCGGCCCGTGGGTTGCTGTCCGGGAGCCGCCACGACGCCTCGTGGTGACCGGCTTCCATCAAGAAGGCGTTGAGGTGGAGCTGACGTCTGGCACTCACAGGGGTGCCCTCCTGTCTGTTCCGTGCTGGTGACAGTCCTGTGCGGCTGTCCGTTCCGTGCTGATGGCTGTTCCGTGCGGCTGTTCTGTGTGGCTGTCTGTTCCGTGCGGCCGTGTGCTCCGTGCGGCTGTCCGCTCTGTGCGGGCAACCACTGCGTGCGGCCGTCCGCTCCGTACGGGCGACCGCTCGCTACGGCTGTCCGCTCCGTGCGGACGACCGGCTCAGTTGGGCTTCGAGCTGTCGAATCCGGCCGGGAGGAGGTTGTCGGTGATCGCCGGGACGTCGACCTTCCGGCTGATCTGATGAGCCGTCAGAAAGGCGTTGCCGAGCTGCTGTTCGGCCGCGATGTCCGCCTTCCCCACCGGGGTCACCCGGCTCTCCATCGTGGGCAGCACCGTCTTGGCATCGGACAGCGGGATGCCCTCCTCCTGCGAGATCGCCTGCGCGTACTGGGCGGGGTGCTGGACCGCCCAGTGGAACTGCGCCGCCAGCCGTTTCAGCACGTCGGTGAGGGCGGCCCGCTTGACGGGGTCCTTCAGCGAGGTGTCACTGGCGACGTAGTAGCTGCTCGTCTGGTCGATCGGCGGGAGGCCCTTCACCAGGATGCGCGCGCCCTGCTGGACCGCGAGTGCCGACTGCGGGTTCCAGATGGCCCAGGCGTCCACCTTGCCGCCGGCGAACGCGGTGGCGCCGGCCGCCGGGTCGAGGAAGACCAGGTGCACGTCCTTGGGGGTCAGGCCCACGCTGCTGAGCGCGTTCAGGGCGAGCCCGTGGGCCGAACTGCCTTGCGGTACCGCCAGTTTCTTCCCCTTGAGGTCCGCGAGCGTCCTGATCGGCGAGCCCTTCGGCACGATGATGTTCTCGATCGGCCGGGTGGGCCGCAGGGAGCGTTCCACGGCGACGATCTTGAAGCCGTACTCCTTCGCGGCACCGGTGATCGGCGGCACGTCGCCGACGCTGCCCAGGTCGATGTCGCCGGAGGCGGCGGCCTGCACGAGCGGCGGGCCGAAGGTGAACCGGGCGAACTTCACCTTGTAGGGGGCGTTGGCGAACGCGCCGGTGATCTTCGACAGCGCCTGGCCGCCGTCGCCGCCGTTGTCGCCGATGGTGAAGGTGTACTTGCTCCACTCGGGGTGGGCGGCGGCGCTCGATCCGGTGTGGCTCAGCGGGGTGGCGGCCGAGGAGGACCCGCCGCAGGCGGCGAGGGTGCTCAGGAGGGCGACCGCGCCGAGGGCGCCGGTGACACGGGAGGTTCTTGCGGGCATCGTTCTCACTGCTTTCTGGGTCGTTCCCGGTACGGGGAACGGTCGGCGGTCTTCCCGGTACGGGGCCGGCAGGGCGGGCGGTCGGCGGTTTCCCCGGTACGGGGCCGGTACGGGGCCGGTACGGCGGGCGGTCGGCGGGGCGTTCCCGATACGCGGGGGACGGTCAGCGGCGGCCGGCGAGGCCGAGGTCGTCCAGGAGTGCGGAGCGCAGTTCCTCGCGGGCGGCGCTCGCCTCACGGTCGGTGTCGCTGAGCCGGACGAGGCGCGAGGTGCCGATGCGCCCGTCGCTCATGACGACGATCCGGTCGGCCAGCGCGATGGCCTCGTCGACGTCGTGCGTGACGAGCAGCATGGCCGCGTGGTGTCGGCCGCGCAGCCCCCGCACCAGGCCGTGCATGCGCAGCCGGGTGATCGCGTCGAGCGCCGCGAACGGCTCGTCGAGCAGGACGAGTTCGGGTTCCGCCACCAACGCCCGTGCCAGCGACACCCGTTGGGCCTCGCCGCCGGACAACTCCTTGGGCCAGGCCCGCTCGCGGCCGGAGAGTCCGACCTCGGCGAGCGCCTCGCGGCCCCGCCGCTCCGCGTCCGGACCGCGCAGGCCGAGCGTGACGTTGCGCAGGACCCGTTGCCACGGCAGCAGCCGGTCGCCCTGGAAGACGATCGCGCGGCGGGCCGGCACCTCCACGCGTCCGCCGTCGGGCCGGTCCAGTCCGGCGAGCAGTCTCAGCAGGGTGCTCTTGCCGCAGCCCGACGGGCCCAGCAGGACCACGAGTTCGTCCTCGTCGACCGCCAGGTCCAGGTGGTCGAGCACCACGCGGTCGCCGAACCGGCGCACGGCCTGGTCGACCCGGACCGCGGCCTGCCGGCGCGAACGTGTCGCCACGGTGACGTTCATGACGCCTCATAACCCGGGCGCCAGCGCAGCAGCACCCGTTCGAGTATCCGGACGAACTGGTCCGCGAGCAGGCCCAGGAGCGAGTAGACCGCCAGCCCGACGAAGACCTGGCCGGTCTGGAGGTAGGTCTGCCCCTGGGTGATGAGGAAGCCGAGGCCCTGGTCCGCGTTGACCGTCTCGGCGGCGACCAGTCCCAGGACGCTGTAGGCCAGGGAGAACCGCAGCCCCACCAGGAACCCCGGCAGCGCGCCGGGCACCAGCACCCGGCTCACCAGGCGCCACGTGCCGGCGCCCGTCGTCCGGGCCATCTCGATCAGCCGCTGGTCCACGCCCCGGATCGCGGCGAACAGGTTGAGGTACATCGGGACGCCGGCGCCGAAGGAGATCAGGAGCACCTTCGTGGTCTCCCCGATGCCGAACCACACGATCATCAGCGGCAGCACCGCCAGCAGCGGGACGGTGTTGAGCACCTGCACGACACCGTTGAACAGGTACTCGCCGCGGCGCAGCAGCCCGCCGAGCACCCCGGCGGTGACGCCCACCGTCAGGCCGAGCGCCAGACCGAGGCCGGCCCGTCGCAGCGATACGGCCAGGTCAGGGCCCAGCACGCCCTGCCGCCACAGGTCGACGGCGTTCGCCACGATGGCGCTCGGCGCCGGGGCGTAGGCCGCCGACAGCACACCGGTCCCGGAGAGGATCTGCCAGGCGACCAGGAGGAGGACCGGAGTCGTGTAGATCCCCAGCGGCCACCGCAACCGCCGGCGGATCGTGCCGAGCGGCGTGCGCCGGCGGGCGCCGACCGGCAGGAAGATCTCCCGCCCCGGCGCGACGGCGTCGGCGGTTCTCCCGGGGTCGGCGTCGGCGTCGGCGTCGGCATCCGATTCGGCAGCGGCATCCGTCTCCGTGTGGGTAGCGGCAACGGCATCCGCGTGAGCGTGAGTAACGACAGCGGCATCCGTCTCCGCATGGGCAGCGGCAGCGGTATCCGCGTCGGCTCCGGCGACCGGCGCCGCGAGCGGGGTCCCGGTCATGCCGCGACCCGCCACACGCTGGTGTAGTGCGAGGCCTCGCCGACGAGTTGCTCGCTCGGGCGGCCGTCGACACCGGCCGGCACGTCGCCCGCGACCGTCACACGGTTGAGGCGACGCGGGTGGTCGTCGTAGTTGTCCACCGCGTAGTGCTGGGTGATCCGGTTGTCGAAGATCAGCAGCTGGCGCGGCGACCAGGACCAGCGCAGGGTGTTCTCCGGCCGCGTCACGTACGACTGGAGCACCCGCAGCAGGTCGGCGGACTCGCCGGCGGAGAAGCCGACGATCCGCTGGGCGAACCCGCCGATGAACAGCCCGCGTTCACCCGTCAGCGGATGCACCCGCACGACCGGGTGCTCGGCCTCGTACGGTGTGGCGGCGAAGACGCGGTCGTACTCCTCGTGCCTGGCCGTGGCGGCCGAGGGGCGCGCGTAGTCGTACCGGTTGCTGTGCACCGCCCGCAACGAGTCCGCCAGGACGCGCAGCGGTTCCGGCAGGTCGCGATAGGCCGCCGCCGAGTTCGCGATGAGCGTCTCACCGCCGTACAGGGTGGTCACGATGGAGCGGAGCGTGCTGACCTGCGGCGGGTTGACCACGAAGGTGACGTCCGTGTGCCACGCGTTCGCCTTCGACGTCTCGCTGTCGACGGCGAGCACGTTCCTCGTGCCGTCGACCGCCGGAACGTTCGGGTGCGCGGTCGTGAGTTCACCGAACCATCCGGCGACCCGCTGCTGACCGGCGTCGTCGAGGTCCACGTCCTCGAACACGATCGCCTTGTGCTCGTTGAGGGCGTCACGCAACGCCGCGATCGTGGCGCGGTCCGACGAGGCGGTGAAGTCGACGCCTTCGACGACCGCGCCGATGCGGCTCGTGAGCTTGCGGATGGACAAAGGCATGAGGAAACCCCTCGTGAAGTGGGTACGCAGCAGGGCGCGGAAATGCGGGGTGGACGAAAGGCGGGATGGACGAAAGGCGGAGCGAACGGGCGGCGTGAACACCCGAGTTGCCGTGTCGACAGCGGTCGGGCGCAGCGCGGTAGCGCCGGTGGTCGGGCGCAGCGCGGTACCCCCGGGTCGGGCGGATCACCGCAGGGACAGCGGTCGGACGGATCGCGGCGTCATCAGCGGTCGGACGGTGGACGAGAGCGCCGACGGCAGCTCACGCCGCGGGCGGAAGACGGAGTACGGCACGCCGCAGGCCGCCGGGTCTCGGCGCCAACTGGGCCGTGCTCAAGGCCGGTTCGCTGTGTTATCGGCGCCGGCGCGACCGCATGACGCGTCTCCCCCGGCCCCGGCCCCCGGCCCTCGGGACGCACGGAGAGGTCCGCCGAGCACGGTCAGAGGGCGAACACGCCGAATCCGACCGGCTCGACGAACGCGACGAACGCGACCGACTCGGCCGACGCGACGGACTCATGGGAAGGCTCCGGCAGGAGGACGGACGCGCGCCGCCCGGTTGCCACGGGAGCCGGCGGTGTCCAACTACCGCCGCCGGAAGCGGCGTTGCGGGTCAGCGACAACAGAACGCGCTGGACACGTGCGCCAGGTCGATGTGGCGCCGCCTCGTCAGGTCCAGGTGCGGGGTCATGCGACGAGTCCAGCAGACCTCCGGCACCACGGTCAAGAATTCCGCGCCCCTGTTCACGCGGCGGATACGCCGCGGATACATGGGCCCGCGCGGGCTGCCCGACAGGCCGGGTCCGGGCCCGTCACGCCCGGCGTCGCGGAGCGGACGGGCGGCGGTCGCGGACCGGCGTCGCGGGAACGGTCACCGGCACCATCGCCCCGGTGCAGTCCGATGCGACCTCCGGCACGCCCGAACGGCGTCCCCCGAACGACCTCCCCCAACCGCTGCTCCCCCGAACGCCGACCGCCCTGCCGCAGTCTCCCTGGCACGACGGCACCCTCTGCCACTGCTCCGGGCACGGACCCCCTCTGCCGCAACCCCCCGGGCACGCCCCTTGCCGCGAGACTCCCCGGGCACCGCCCCCTACCGCGGTCTCCCTGAGCACAGGCCCTCCTACTGCGGGCTCCCCAGGCACGGGCTCCCCTGCTGCGGGGCTCCCCGGGCAGCCGCGGGACTCCCCGGGCACGCCCCCCTGGGCACGGCACCTCCAGCCATCGGGGTACGTGACCCGCCCATCCGGGGGATTCTCGGTTCCCGACCGGCACCAACCCCGGCCGGGGGCTTCTCTTTTGGAGGCGATTGCCTTGTCATGGACACGTTCGCCTAGCCAGGTACCTGCCTGCCCTGCCGAGAGGAACGCATCAGCGTGAGAAGTCTCAAGTCCACGGCGGCCGTCATCGCCGCCGCCGCAGCCATCGCCCTGGGCTGCGGTCTGGGCACCGCTGCCGCCAGTCCCGCACCCGCCGCGCACACCGCCGCGGCCCCCCGCGCGACGGTCGGCGTCTGCAGTTCCACCGCCGCCTCGAACCACACCGTCCATGGCGCCCTGCCCCAGGCGGAGGTCCACCGCCGGCTGTCCTCCCTCACCGCGCAGCACCGCGCGGACTACGGGCTCCCGGCCAAGGGGCCGCTCGGCACCGCCGCCGGCCAGGTCGCACGCCAGCCACTGGTCGACATCCACCCGTCACAGGGCACCGCGTTCAAGTCGATGTCCGGCGCGGACGGTTCCTGCGCCACCCAGTCGGTGTCCACCCAGCTCAACGCCGACAGCGCCACCACGATCTACACCCCGACCATGTACCCGCCCGGCGGCTCCTGCGTCGAACTGGTCACGGTCTACACGACGTCCGGCCGCTCGGTCTCCGCCTGGGACTGGTGCAAGAGCGTCAGCTTCGCGGCCTCGGTGCCCATCGACAGCTCCTTCCTGAGCACCTACACCAACGGTTCCGGCGCCTACACCGGACGGGTCATCCAGACCGACGCGGCCTCCAACACCTGGGCCGCGGCTCTCTACAACTACTCGACCGGCCAGTGGGACACCCTGTTCACCCAGTCCGGGACCAACCAGTCGGGACGCACCGACGGCTGGGACATCGAGGAGCTCTACTCCACGGTCGCCTCCTCCGGCCAGGCCTACTCCTGTGGTGACATGGCCGGCCTGACCTTCGAGTCCAGCAACATCTCGGTGCGGAACAACGGCGCCTGGTCGCCCGCGAGTTCGGCGAACGCCGACACCCACTACGACACCCCGAGCAGTGACTTCTACTGCCCCGACCGCAACTACCAGATGGTCAGCGCCTACGACCACTGGAAGACCGTGGGCTGATCCCGCCCCGCGCCGCGCCCCGCACACCCGCGGCGCCGGAACCGGCAGGCCCTCTCCGCAGGCGCCTGCCGGTTCCGCGACACAAGCACACCGCGCCGAGCGGGAACGTCCTTGGCGCCGACTACCCCGCCGCGCCCCACGTCCCTTTCGGCCGACCGCTTCTGGCTGCCGTCCGGAGCCGGCCCCCTCCCGCCGTCCAGTCGACCTACCCGGCCGACGGGCCGCGCGGTGAACGTCTCTCCGCGCCGCCGCCATGCGGAACACTGCCGCCATGCGGAACACTGCCGCCATGCGGAACGCCGTCGCCCGGCGGACCGCCAGCGCCCGGTGGTCTCCCGTCGGTCTCGCCCCCGTGGTCCCGCCCGGCCTGCCGCGACGCGTCGACGATGCGTTGCAGGGCCCGCACGTGGTCCTCCAGCGCGGTCCGCCCGGTGTCGCTCAGGTTCAGCCAGGTGCGGGGGCGTTTGCCCACATACCCCTTCTCCACCTCGACGTAGCCCTGCGCGCCGAGGGTGGTGACCTGCTTGGACAGGGCGGACGCGGACAGGTCGACGGCCTCGCGCACCCAGCCGAACTCGGCCCACCGGGTACCCGCGAGCAACGACACGATCGACAGCCGCGTCGGGTCCAGCAGCAGCGGGTCGAGGTCAGCGGGAGCCATGAGCGTTACCGCCGCCCCGGGCGAGCGAGAGCAGTCCCGTCTGAAGGCTCGGGCCGAAGACGATCAGGGCGCCGCCCAGAAGGGCTCCCACGATCGTGCGCAGGTACGGCACCGCCAGGTGCGGATGCGGGACGAAGAGGGACACCAGGCCGACCACGAGCACGGCGGCGATGACGACGCGGTGGTAGAGCGCGAACCGCGGCGAGACCTCCTGCCGGCGCAACCGCGTCCTGCGCCCCAGCACGGCTGCCCCCCGACGGCTCCTGAGCATGACGCTGTACAGGACGACGATCGCGGTGAAGGCCCACGAGGTCCAGACCGTCACCCCCTGGCCGAAGAAGTCCGGGGCCGCGAGGAACAGGAAGATCGCGACGCCGAAGACGACGCCGACCCATCGCGACTCACCGACCGAGTCGAACGTCTGGCTCCTGCGACGGTCGACGTCGTCCAGCGCGCGTGCCGCCTCGTCGGCGGTGGGACGGTCGGACATGGGACCTCCTGAAGATCGCTGGCGTACTCCGGTCACTGAAGTTGCTCGACCAGAACTACTTTCCTCTGAGGAAACTACTTTCCTGAGTCTCTCCCGTCAAACACATCCGCCGTCGACACCACCCACGGACGCGGCATCGGCGCCGTACCGCCGCCCCCGGCGAGTCCGCCGACGGGCACGAGGACGTGCGGCGCACAGGAGGCCGGAAGGGCGATCCCGCTCTGCCGGCGGGGTCCGGCCGCGGCGTCGGGCACCTGCTGAAGGCCCGGGTGTCTGCCGTACGCGCCGTGCGGGGGCCACCAGGGCGCCAGGCGGGCGGCGCGGGAAGCGGCTCGTCGCGGGTCACCGGAGGCGCTGCCGTTACGGACACCGAGCGCCGGGCGCGGCCGAGCCGTGGCGGGCGGTCGGGCGGGCGGGCGGCCAGGGGGTCGGGTAGGAGCGCGTGACCTCGCCGACCCGTCGTGGGTGAGTCGTGCGTGATCCGATCCGGGGTGTCGCGCATCGCGTCCGGAACGGCACCGTCGCGCAAGACGCCTGCCGTACACCGCCACGCACACCGCCGGCCGTCACGTCGGCGGGTCGGGGGAGAAAGCCGCACCGCACCGCGCGGCACGTGACGACAACTGCCGCCGGAGCGACCGGACATGGGCCCGGCACACCTGGGCCGTGGGCGATCCTACTTTCGCGCCGGTCATGCGGCACCGGTGTTCAACCCACCGTTTCGAGCGGTTGAACACGCCGCGCCCTGCGGGATTCCGCCGTAGCAGGGCCGATGGCGGCGACCGCCCCTCCTGCACGTCCGGCCCGCCTTGTCGGGCGAATCGGCCTCGCCTACAGTCATCAGCCGCAGGCCTTCGCCCGCGTCCCTGCTCCGAGCACGTGGAACTCCACGCTCAGTCAGCCGCTTTCGCGACCAGTGCTCCCAGCCGTTCTTCCCAGCCCCTGTTCTCCGTCGTCGCTCCCGCCTGTCGTCCCCAACTGCCGTACCGGGCCGCCGTTCCCGGCTGTCGTACTCCGCCGTGCGCGCTTCCACGTCACGCGGCACGACACGCACCGCAACCGCACCACCCGCACGGCACGGCATCGCAGCGCACGAACACGGCACCGCACGAACACCGCACCGCTCAGCCCCGCGCGACACAGCACCACGACAACGTTTTCCTGAGATCACCGACGCATCGCGGACTGCGGAAACCCCGCACGGAGGTCGTTTCTGGTGCAGGCGTCCTATCAAGTGCTGTTGCGCGACGCCGGGTTCAGGTGTTGTTTCGCCGCCCGGGTGCTGTCCCGGGGTGGCGATGTCGTCTTTCCCATCGGGCTGACCGGTGCGATGCTCGCGAACGGCTACGGGACCACGCAGGTCGGCATCGTGCTGGGATCGTCGATGGTGCCGGCGGTGCTGCTGATGCTGATGGGTGGCGTGCTGTCCGACCGCTTTCCCGTCCGGCGCCTGATGATCTCCGCCGACACGGTGCGTTTCCTGGCCGAGGGCGTCCTGGTCGTGCTCTTCTTCTGCGGGCAGCCGTCGCTCGTCGTGATGACGTTGCTGACCCTGGTCTGCGGGGCTGCCCAGGCGTTCTTCCAGCCGGGGCTGGCCACGCTCATCCGCCACCTGGTGCCGGGCCGGCTGCGGGAGGGGAACGCGCTGATCCGCACCGGCGAGTCCGTCATGACCTTCGCCAGCCCCGCCGTCGCCGCTGTGATCATCGTGCTGACCGGGCCGGTTCTGGTCATCGCTCTCGACGCGGTGACCTTCGGGTTGAGCGCCCTGCTCCTGTCGCGGATACGGATCACGGGCCGGGCGCGGCCGGAGACGAGGCCGGGGGTCTGGAAGGAACTCGCCCACGGCTGGCAGGAGTTCTCCTCGCGGCCGTGGCTGTGCTCGGTCATCGTGGTCTTCGCGCTGTTCGGGCTGCTGGTCTTCGGCCCCTTCGACGTGCTGAAGGCCGTGGTGCTGACCCGCCGGTTCGGGGCGTCGGCCTACGCGCTGGTGGTGGCCGCCCAGGGGCTCGGGTCGCTGGCCGGCGGTCTGCTGGCGCTGCACAGCGATCCCGGCCGGCCGCTGCGGACCGGTGCGGCGATGCTGCTGTCCTTCGCGACCGTTCCCGCCGTGATCGCGCTGGGCGCGCCGTTCTGGCTGGTCGCCGCCGCCATGCTGCTCGGCGGCATCGGTCTCGCCTTCTGGTCGGTGATGTGGTCGACGGCCGTCCAGACGCACTCTCCGGTGGAGGCGATGAGCCGGATATCCGCCTACGACGTCGTCGGTTCCACCGGCTTCACACCGATCGGCCGGGCCCTGAGCGGACCGGCCGTCGCTCTGGCGGGCACGACGGCCGTCCTGCTGGGAGGGGCCGTGCTCACTGTCGCCGGCTGCCTGGTCCTCCTGGCACTGCCCGCGGTGGCGCGGCTGCGGTCCACCGAAAACCAGGTCCCGAACCGCCCGCTCCGGAAAACGGTCAGCTCATCCGATGGCAGGGGATTGTGATGCACCCTCGAACGAGCCGGACACTCAGCGCGAAAGAGTTCGCCGACATCAAACACACCGTATCGATCCGGTCGCGTTCCCGGGCCGGTCTGCGCGCCGATCATTCCTACGCGGCGGACATTCCGCGTGAGGTGAGCCTCCAGCTGACCTACCGGTGCAACTTGCGCTGCACGCACTGCTACCAGTGGAACGAGCAGGGCTTCTTCCGTGACTGGAGTGTGGAACGGCAGCGCACCGAACTCGCGCTCGACGTGGTGGAGAACGTGCTCCGGGAAACCGCCCCGGTGCGTTCGAAGCTCTTCCTGTGGGGCGGGGAACCGCTGATGCACAGCCGGTTCGACGAGATATCCCGCCTCCTCGAACGCTATCCGCGCACCGTCAACATGTGCACCAACGGTCTGCTCTTCCAGCGCCACCTCGACGACCTGCTGCGCATCAACGAGAACCTGAACCTGCTGGTGAGCCTGGACGGCCTGGACGACGACCACGAGGCCCTGCGCGGGAAGGGCACCTTCGCCCGCACCGTGCAGAACCTCCGGCTGATGCTGGACATGAAGCGGCGCGGGGAGTTCAAGGGCGAGATCTCGGTCTCCTGCATGGTCTCGCACGCCACCGTGGACCGCATGTACGAGTTCATGGAGTGGGCCGAGGACATCGGCGTCAACACGGTGTACTTCCAGTTCCCGTGGTACATCAGCCCGCAGGTCGCCGAGGCCATGGACGCGGTGTACGAGGAGGCCTTCAGCTGGCTGGGGACCGAGACCGGGACCAAGCGCCCGACCTGGCACTCCTACACCTACCGCCTGCCTGAGGACCGGCTGCCGCACCTGCGCGAGTCCATGGCCCGGCTGGCGGCCCGTTCCTGGCGCTCGCGGGTCCGCTACCAGCCGCAACTGGAGGCGGACGAGATCGAGGACTTCATCCGCGGCACCTCCCGGCCGGCGCAGGGGCGCAACCGCTGTCTCGCGGTGACCAACCGCATGGAAGTGCACGCCGACGGCAACGTCAGTTCGTGCAAGTTCTTTCCGGAATTCGTGGTGGGGAATCTCTACGAGACGCCGGTCCTGGAATTGTGGCGGAGCCCGAGTTTCACCAGGGTGCGCGGTCTTCTCGCGGAACGAGGAATGATGCCCGTGTGCTCCAAGTGCATTCTTCTCTACCTGAACGGAGTGTGAGGGGCATGACGGAGACCGAGAACCGCGTCAAGAAGGTACTCGCCGAGGTGCTGCACGAGGTCGTGCCGCCCGAGGCGGTCACCGTCGAGGCGGACATGGTGCAGGAACTGGGCATGGACTCGCTCCAGGCGATCCAGTTCCTGCTGCGGATCGAGGACGAGTTCGACATCGAGCTCGACTACGAGAACCTGAGCCTGGACCACCTGCGCTCGGTGCGGGAGTTCGCGGTGGTCGTCGAGGCGGCCGGGGCGACGCGGTGACCGACGCCGCGCTGGTGCTGGGGACCTTCGGCGCCGAACAGCACTGGCGGCCGGAGGGTATGGCGCGGCTGCCCGGGGTGCGCGACCCCCGGGCGGTGGCGTGGGTGGCGGCGATGGACGAGCTGCTCGTGCTGCTCACCCGGCCGGGCGACACCCTGGCCACCCGCAGGCCGCTGTCCGGCGCGCTGCGCGAGGTCCTGGCGCACGCCGGAATCACCTTCGCCCACCAGCTGCTGCCGCAGGGGCCGGCCGGGGCGTCCGCGGAGGCGCTGGCCGCCGAGGAGCCGTTCCTGACCGGTGTCGCGGCCGGCCACCACCGGCTGGAGCCGTTCGCCGTGCTGCCGGACACCGTGGCTCTGGCGCAGCGCATGGGCCTGGCCGGGGCGCTGCCCGCCGCGGACGTGGCCGCCCGGGTGAACGGCAAGCTGTGGTCGAACGCCTGCGTTCGCGAACTCGGGCTGCCCGGGCAGGCGTACGAGGCCCGCGGCAGCGCGGAGGTGGCGGGGCTGGTCGAGCGCGCGGCGCGGGTCACCGGTGCCGTCCTCGTCAAGGACCCCTTCGGTGTCGCGGGCCAGGGCACCTTGGAGATCGGGTCGGCCGCCACCGCCGCCCGGCTGACGCGGCACCTGCGCCGGCAGGAGGAGGCCGGCTGCGAGGTCCGCCTGCTGGTCCAGCCGCGGTGGGAGCGGCGGTGGGACTTCTCCGCCCACCTGGAGATCGCCCGGGACGGCACCGCCCGGGTGGTGGGCGTGCAGCACCTGCGCAACCAGGGCTACCGGCACGCCGTCTCCGGTCCGCTGCCGGCCGCGCTCGCCGCCGAACTGCGCGGGCAGGGCTACGCGGCGGTGCTGACCGCGGTCGCCGAGCGGCTGGCCGGCGAAGGCTGGTTCGGGCCGGTGTGCGTCGACTCGATGGTGTGCGCCGACGGCATGCTCGTACCGGTGCTGGAGGTCAACGCACGGCAGTCGCTGGGCCGGCTCAACCTGCGGCTGAACGACGTGGCCGGCCGGCGGGGGCTCGAATCCCACCTGTGGCAGGAGGAGATCGCCCTGGCGGAGGGTGAGGGCATCGACCAGGTGCTGGCCGCCCTCGCCGGGGAGGGGCTGCTGTACACGGGTGGGTCCGAGCCCGGTGTCCTGCCGCTGAGCGGGGGGTGCCTGACGCCGCCCCGGGGCCGGTTGTGCTGCGCGGTGCTGTGCCCGCCGGGCGCGTTCGACCACTGGGCGCAGCGGGTGCGGCGGTGCCTGGCCACCGCACGGTCGGCGCGGACCGACCGGGTGCCGGCGCGGTGAGCGTGCGCATCGGCCTGCTGGGGGCGACCGGCATCGCCGAGCGGGCGATCGTGGGCCCGGCGGCCGACCGTCCCGGCGTGCTGGTCGCCGCGGTCGCGGCGCACGACGTGGAGCGGGCGCGCCGGTTCGCCGCCCGGCACGGGGTGGCGGTGGTCCACGAGCGCTACGAGGACGTCCTCGATGACCCCTCGGTCGACGCCGTCTACATCTCGCTGCACCATTCGGCGCACGCCCGGTGGGCGCGGGCGGCCGCGGCGGCCGGCAAGCACGTCCTGGTCGAAAAGCCCCTCTGCCTGACGCCGCAGGAGGCCGCGGGGATCGAACGGGCCGCCGCCACCTCCGGCGTGCGGGTGGTGGAGATGGTGATGACGGCGGGCCACGAGTGGCAGTCCCGGGTGCGCGACCTCGTCACCGGCGGCCGGTTCGGCCGACTGCGCGGCATCCGCTCGCGGATGCGCTTCGAGGTCGCCGCCGGGTCCGGGTTCCGGCTGCGGCCGGAGCTGGGCGGCGGGGCGTTCTACGACACCGCCTCGTACTGGTTGCAGGCGGTCCAGGCGACGGCCGGGATCGGCGGTGCCGTCGCGAGCGGCGTCTCGGACTTCGACGGGCCCAACGGGGTCGACCGGAGTTTCCGCGCCCGGCTGGACCTTCCGAACGCGGTGACGGCCGTCCTGGAGTGCGCCTTCGGCACCGGCCACCTGGCGGAACACGAATTCGCGTTCGAGCAGGCCGACGTCCGCGTCCCCAAGGTGCTGCTGCCCGCTATCGGCCTCGCCGTGCCGCTGAACATCGTGATCCGGCCGCACACGGGATCACGCACGGTCGTCGCGTGCGCCCCCGTCGACTACTACCGTGTCCAGTTCGCCCGCGTCCTCCAGTTGCTCGCCGGCGCCCCCGGGGAATGGGGAGCCGGCATCGACGAGGCGACCGCGCGGGTCCGGCTGATGGCCGCGGCTCACCGGGACGCGGTCGAGCGGCAGAGCCCGTCGACAGATCGGAACCCGAATGCCCTCCTCTGACGTGCGAGACGAGACCGGCCGACTGGTACGGCACCACCTGGACCGCGCCGGTGTCGACGGGGAGGTGACCGACGCGCGGGCCATGTCCCACAACGGCTACAACGACCTGTACCGGGTCACCTTCACCGCCCGGCCGCCGCTGATGCTGAAGGTGGCGCCCCCGGCGGACCTCCCGTGCCTGCGGTACGAGACCGACCTGCTGCGGGGCGAGGCCGTCTACTACCGCGCCGTCGGGCCGTCCGGGGCCGGGCCGATGCCGACCGTCCTCCACCAGGACGACGCCGGGGCTGCGCCGGGAGCGCAGGGCGGGACGCCCCCGGGAGCGCAGGGCAGGGCGTTCCTGCTGATGTCGGTGCTGCCGGGCGAGTCCTGGGCCTCCCTCGCCGACGAGGTCGAAGAACGCGAACGGCGGGCGCTGCGTACGCGACTCGGCGGGATCGTGGCCCGGGCGCACACGGTCACCGGGCCGGCCTTCGGTTATCCCGCCGAGTCGGTCGCGCCGCTGGACGCCTCGTGGCGGCAGGCGTTCACGGCCATGACCCGCGCGCTCGTGGCGGACGCGCAGCGGTTCGGCCCCCGGTTGCCCCGGCCCCTGCCGGACATCGAGGCGCTGATGGCCGCCGGGTCCTGGGCGCTGGAGGAGGTGACGGTCCCCGTCGCCGTCCATTTCGACCTGTGGGAGGGCAACGTCCTGCTCCAGGGCGCGCCGGGCGCCCGGCGGGTCAGCGGCATCGTGGACGGGGAGCGGATGTTCTGGGGCGATCCGCTGGCGGACCTCCCCTCGCTGCGGCTCTTCGACCGCGCCGAGGACGACCCGCACTTCACCGCCGGCTACCGGGCGGCCGGCGGCACGATCCCCGACGACGAGGCGGCCCGCACCCGGCTGGCGCTGTACCGCTGCTACCTCTACCTGATCATGCTCACCGAGACGGTGCCCCGCCGCTTCACCCCGCTCGAGGCGGCCCGCACGCGGACCCTGGTGTACCCGGCGCTGGAGGCGGCCCTGAACGTGCTCGCCGCACCGAGCGGAGGCGGCGCGTGATCGCGGTACTGACCTCGGGCGTGGCCCTGGGGGTGCACACCCCCGGCCTGCTGCTCGCCGACCGGTTGCGGGACCGGGGAGTGCGCGCCGAGACGCTGGTGCTGGAACGCCTGTTACCGCCGGAGCGGCTGCGGGGCATCGAACGCTCCCGCGGCCACTTCCACCGTGACATCCGGTTCGCCCGCGCGGGCCAGCGCATCGCCGCCGACCCGACCACCGCGATACCGGACGAGGCGGCGGAGGAACTCGGACGCCGCTGGAGGCGGACCGGCGTGGAGACGCTGGTGGTGTTCTCCGGCTTCTGGCTGCCCGTCCTGGAACGCGCCCTGGGCACGCGGGCGGACCGGCCGCGCGTCGTCATCTGCCATGTGGACTCGGCCGTTTCGCCGTCCTTCCGCCGGGCCGACCTGACCGCGGGCGGCGCGACGCAGGTGTGGCTGGCGAGCGCCGAACACGGGACGGTGCCGTGGACGATCCCGGTCGGCGGTCCCCCGGTGCCGTGGACCGAACGGCCGCGCCGGCTGCTGGTGCACGGTGGCGGCTGGGGCATGGGCACGTACCGGGAACGGGCGCAGGAACTGCTGGAGCACGGCCACGCGGTGGACCTCGTCGTCCACGAACCGCACGACGTTCCCTCCCAACAGCGCTCAGGGGTGCGGTACTTCGCCATGGACCCGGACTGGCACCCCTGGCACGACGACGGCTATCCGCCGCTCGCCCAGGTACCCGCGGGGTGGAGCGGCCGGGAGCCGGTGCGGTACACGCGCGGGGCCGGCCGGCATCCGTCGTTCGACCTGGCGGCACGGGCCGAGGCGATCGTCAGCAAGCCGGGCGGCGGCACCCTGCTGGACTCCCTGTGGTCCGCGACCCCGCTCGTCCTGCTGGAACCGGTCGGCGACCACGAGGCGCGGAACGCGGAACTGTGGTGCGCGCTCGGCCACGGCATCACCTACGAGGCGTGGCGCGCGACCGGCTTCGACCGCGAGACCCTGGCCCGGCTGCACCGCAACCTGCTGCGCGCGGTGGACGGGCCGCGCGACCTGGCGGCCCACCTCGCCGGGGCGGGGACCGGGGTACCGGCCGGCGGGAGGAGCGGACCGTGCTGAGAATGCGGATGGCCCCGGCGGACCGCGGCGGGCGACTCCTGCCCTCCTTCACCCAGGAGGAACGGCTGCTGACCGGCCGGGACGACCACTTCCCCAACAACACGCTCACCTTCGGCCTGGAGATCACCGGCCCGCTCGACGTCGCCCTGATGCGGCGGTGCGTCGGCGAGGTGACGGAACGTCACGAAAGCCTGCGCACGGTCTTCCCGCAGGGCGGCGACGGGCAGCCCGTCCTGCGGTTCCTGCCGCCCGAGCAGGCGGTCGACATCACCGAGCACGACCTCTCGTCCGCCGGACCGCGCGACGACGGAGACCGTGAGGGCGAGGGCGAGGGAGACGGCGGGAGCGGGGGCACAGGCAACAGCGGGGGCACGGGCGACGGCGAGGTCGACAGCGACGCGCGCCTTCGCGAGCGGGGGATCGGCCTGCTGACCGAGGCGGCGTCCCGGCCCTTCCACCTGGCGACCGGACCGCTGTTCCGGGTGGACGTCGTCACCTTGTCCCCGCGGTGGCATCTGCTGGCCGTCGTCGTCGACCACCTCGTCGCGGACGGGCTGTCCTGCGACATCCTGCGCAACGACCTGCTGGCCCTCTACGCCGCCCGGCACGCCGGCCGGCCGGCCCAACTGCCGCAGCTGCCGCTCCAGTTCGCCGACTTCGCCGCCTCCGAACGCGCCCACCTGAGCGGGGAGACCCTGCGGCGGCTGATCTCCCACTGGCGGACCACTCTTGACGGCGTCGACCCCATTCCGGCCTCGGGGCTCACCGATCCGGCGGCCGGCGGCGGCGTGCCGCGGCTCGTCGTGCGGCGGACCGCGCTCGACGACGACACCCGGCGGGCGCTGCGGACCACGTCGCGCGCCCACCGCGTGACGCCCTCCGCCGTCTACGCGGCCTGCCTGAAGGCGGTCATCAGGGACCGGCGCCGGGCCGCCGGGATGGGACCGGAGCGGGCCGGCGACGTCGCCATCATGGGGTCGCTGGCCAACCGGATGAACCGTCAGATCGCTGACACCGTCGGCTACTTCGCCACCCCGTGCGTCCTGCGGACCGACGTGTCCGGCGAGGCACCGCTGCTGGAGCTGGCCAGGCGCGAGAACGCCGTCATCTTCGCCGCCCTGCGCCACCAGGAACTCCCCCACGCCCTCATCACCAAGGCGCTCAATCCCCTCCAGTACGGCGCCAGGCACCGGGCCGGACTGCGGCACGTCCCGCACTACGTCAACTTCGACGTCACCGACGGCACGGCTGTTCAAACCCGCGACGTCGCCGATCTCGTGGTGGAGCAGATCCGCGTCCCGCGCGACGAGGTACCGCGCGGCGGCATCCGCGTCCTCGTCCGCCACACCGGCACCGGCCCGGTGGTCGAGCTGCGCGTGCGGTCCGACCTCTACAGCGACGCGTGGGCCGACGACTTCCTCCGTGACCACGTCGACAACATCGCCCGCACCGTGCGCGGTTCCGGCTGAACCGGCCGCCCCGTGCAGCTGCACCGGCGGCGGGCCGACCGGTGAACCGGCCTGCGCTGCCGGCTTGTTGCCGCGCACCGGACGAGGCGCCGCCGGACGGAGGCGGGCCAGCCCGGCGAACCGGCCATCGATGTGCGGCAGTTGCTCCGTGGGAGTTCACCGTCGCGGGCCGGGGAGGATTGAGGGTGGCGCGCAGGTGATCTGGATTCGTCGTGCCGGGGATGACGACGACCATGCCGCCTGCCTGACCGGGCCGCGCTCGGCGATTTCCGATGCCTCTTCGGCGGATTCCCACGGCGCCCCGAAGATCAGCAGCACCGCCTTTCCCGAAATCCTGAGCACCCGCACACGCGCCTGCATACGCATACGCACACCGGGATTTTCTTCGGTTTGCCCGCGCCGGACGAACGGGTACGCCGGAACGGTTGTTCAACTGATCGCCCGGACAGTTGAACGCCTCTCGCAGGCACCGGAGAGCGGCAACCTGCCGAAACAGCGGATAATCACCGCCGGCGATGGTGTGCCCCGATAGCAGGGGGTTGACGCGGTCGCGCGCGGCGATTCGGCCAATGAGGTGTGCCCCTTGGGGCGTGCGTGCCCGGTGAGGACATTCGCCGGAATACGTCGGGCGGGGTCGGGAACGGCGACGTGGGCGGAAGCGGCGACGTGGGCGGAAGCGGCGACGACGACCGGGGCGGGGCGAGGGCGGAGCCGGGAGCGGGCGCCGGTGCCGGAGCCGGTGCCGGGCCGGGGACCGGAGAAGGGGCGCGGGCGGAGCCGGTGCTGGGGCGGGGCGGGGGCCGGGAGCGCAAGAGGGCAAACCCCGATCATGAGCCGTGCCGGCAGGCCCGAAATTCCGAGGCCGCCGCGTCACGGGACCACCATGCGATCGAATGCGCGGAGCGCCCACCGGTCAGGAGAAGTCGATTTCGGCCAATCTGCGCATTGCGACTTCTTGGTATTGCGCGATTGGCGCTCACAGCCGACCCTGAAACGCTGGCCCGCACCACCGCCCCCCACTTCGACGGAACTCGGACCGAGCCCTCGGCGCGATCGCACCCATGGCGCGGCATTCAGTGCTGCGCCGGTGGACCCTCCGGCCGTAACGGGTTCAGGTTGTCACGCGCGCGGTCGCCGGAACGTCGGCCCCCTCGGCGGAAAAACGGGACGAACAGAAGGTGTGGCAATGCCACGGCGGAAAGTAGCGGGTCGGCCGAAAGCAGCCGGCCGAATGATCTTACTTCTCCGAGGAGCACCGATGTCCCAAGACGATGGTGTGACCATCGATGGCGGAGCCGACTTCCTTCGCCGAATCGCCTCGCACCTGCAAGAGATCCACACGTCTCCCGTGCGATTACTGGCCATCGGTTCGCTCACCTGGGATGACTCTCCGCGCGTTTCCGGCCTGGACGACAACCATGTCCGGCTGCTCGCCAACCTGGAATCGCCCCTGCCGCCGATCACCGTCCATGCGCCGACCCTGGCGGTCATCGACGGCGCGCACCGCGTCCGGGCCGCGCTGCTCCAGGGCAGGGAGCGCATACCGGCGTACGTCTTCGGCGGGAGTCAGGACGAGGCGTTCCTGCTGTCCGTCTCGGTGAACACCACGAACGGGCTGCCGCTTTCGGTCGTGGACCGCGTCAGCGCCGCCCGGCGCATCCTGACCGCCCACCCGGCGTGGTCCGACCGCGCCGTGGCCACCGTCGCGGGGATGTCGGCCAGTGCGGTGGCCGCGCTGAGACGCCGAGCCACCCCCGCCGGCGACCGGCCGGCGGTGCGCATCGGGCGCGACGGCCGCCTGCGACCGGTCGACCGCGCGATCGGCCGGGAGCGGGCGAGTGAGTTCATCAGGGCGAATCCCACCGCCACCCTGCGCCAGGTGGCCGCCGCGGCCGGCATCTCCCCCGCCACCGTGGCGGACGTCCGCGACCGCCTGCGCCGCGGGGTCGACCCCGTACCCCGCGGACGGCGGGCCGGGGAGTGCCGGATGGATCGTTCCGCTCCCGCGATGTCCCGCGCCCACGAGGGGCCGGACGGCGAAGGCAGGTCTCTCGCCGGGCTGACGGAGACGCTCCTCCGGCTGCGCCGGGATCCCGCACTGCGGTTCAACGACACCGGACGCGAGGTCCTGCGGCTGCTCAGCATCTGCACGGCCACCGCCCAGCGCCGCCAGCGCATCCTCACCACGGTTCCGGCGCACTGCCTCGGCCCGCTCGCCGAGCTGATGCACGGATACGCCGACGTCCTGCGCCAGTTCGGGGAGGAACTCGAACAGGCCAACGGCAATCCGACGGCGATTCCCCGCCGTTGAGTGTGATGTGACGGCGCATCAATTAACGCGGACATGGTTCGGCCCGGCCGGAGTGCCGGGTCAGCTCGACAGTTCTTCCCGTCGGCGGTCGTGGCCCGTAGTCGCGGGGAGAGCGTTGTCGATGAGGACGGCGGCGATGGCGGCGGCGGTGGGGAAGGCATCGGCATCGAGGACCCGGGTGCGGGCTGCGGCGCCATCGATGAGCAGCGCGAGCTGCTCGCCGAGCCGCTCGGGGTCGGCGGCACCGGCTTCGCGGGCGGTGTCGGCGAGCCGCGCGGCGACCGCCTTCTTGTAGTCGCTCGCGTACCGGGATGCGGGGTGCTGGGGGTCGTGGAGTTCGACGGCGGCGCCGATGTAGGGGCACAGCGGGGTGCCGGGAGGGATGTCGAAGGCGGCGAGGAGCCGTTCGCGGGGCGTGAGGTCGGTGCGGTCGAACACGCCCGGCAGAACGGAGGGGTCGAACCGGCGCAGGTACTCGGCGACGAGTTCGTCCTTGCCGGTGAAGTGCTGGTAGGCCGTGCGCTTGGACACCTCCGCCGCCGCGCAGAGCTCGTTCATGCCGGTGCGGTTGATGCCCTGCTCGCGGAACAGCTGCTGGGCCGCGCCGAGGATGCGCTCGCGGGCGCCCCGGCCGCGGCGGCGGCCCGTGGGGCCCTTCTCCAACTCCGTCATGGCTCCATCGTACCGCAGCCAGGTAACGACCGGTGTACATAGTTGCGCACGGGCCACCCACCCCGTACCGTAAGCACACAGGGCGGTTTACTTAACACCGTAGCCCCGGGTCCACAGGGCACCACCGATATAGCCGACGGCGGCACCACCGCCATCCGAACCGAACCCCACACAACCAGGGCAGGACATCTCATGAGCAGCATCAGCATCATCGGCACCGGCAACATGGCCCGCACCATCGGCGCACGGGCGATAACGGGCGGCAACACCGTCGAGGTCATGGGCCGCGACCGGTCCAAGGCCGCCGACCTGGCCCAGGCTCTCGGCAGCGGCACCACGACAGGCGAATGGGGCACCGCCCCGGCCGGGGACATCGTCATCGTGGCCCTGCTGTACGACGGCGTCGTGCCGGCCATCGCCCAGTACGGCGACGCTCTCGCGGGCAAGGTCGTCGTCGACATCAGCAACCCCTTCAACTCCACCTTCGACGGGCTGGCCCACCGCGAGGAGACCTCGATCGCGCAGGAAGCCGCCAAAGCGGTCCCGGCCGGTGCCAGCGTGGTGAAGGCGTTCAACACCGTCTTCCGCCACGTCCTGGAGAAGGGCCGGCCCGACGTCTTCCTGGCCGGCGACGACGCGCGGGCCAAGGCGAGTGTGGCGGCGTTCGTCGAGAGCCTCGGGATGCGCCCGCTGGACGTCGGCGGCCTGAAGATGGCGCACTGGCTGGAAGGAGCGGGCGTGGTCACGGTGGGCCTCGCCAACCACGGGGTGGGGAACCTGGACTTCGCCCTGGGCATCACCGAGCTTCCCGTCTGACCGGACGGTCGACGGAACACCGAAGGGGCTCGCCATGAAGCTTGGTTTCACACTTCCCGTCATCGGGCCCGCTGTCAGTGGCGCAGCCGGCCTGAGTACGTTCTGCCGCGGGATCGAGGACCTTGGCTACGACACGCTGTGGGTCGGCGATCGCCTGGTCCAGCCGGTGGACATGCACAGCGTCCATCCGGGCAAGGAGCGGCCGTACCCGCCGCAGATGAAGCGCTGCCTCGATCCGGTGCTGCTGTGGACCGTCGCCGCGACGGCGACCAGCCGGGTGCGGCTGAACGCCAGTACGCTCAGCACCTTCTACTGGGAGCCACCGCACCTGGCCCGGACGCTGACCACACTCGACGTGCTCAGCGGCGGCCGTCTCGACGTCGGCGTGGGACTGGGGTGGATGAAGGACGAGCACGACATCTCCCGGGGCGCGAACTGGCACCGGCGCGGGCGGATGCTCGATCTCCCGCGTGACGTCGGGGCCACGGCGGCAGAAAAGGCCGGAGACTACTTGCCAGCGGACGGCCGTTGAGGTTGACCGGTGATCCGCGACGATGGACGGCAGTGCCCGCGTTTCATCGACTCGGCGGTGCGTCGTCCACCGAGACGAACGCTTGACTCCCGCCGGGATTCAGTTCGCCCATCGTCGCGACGAATTGACAGGACGTCATGAACATCGGAGTACTCCCGGTCGGCGACGTGCGCCCCACGAAGGACTGCGCCGACGAGGTGATCGTCCGAACCAGCCGGTCGCACTGCGCCGGGCTCGAACCGGGTTGGTTCGCACGGCAGTTGGACCGCGACTCGCGCACCCTCGGCAGTCTCTCCGAACGCGACGAACGCGACGAACGCGTTGGTGCGGCGGGCGGTGCCACCCCGAACTGACGGACCCCGCGCGGCCCGCGGGCCGGCACGTCGGAAGTCCCCACCGGCCACGAGCGGCCCGTACCGCGACAGGGAGACCACGAGAATGGCTGAGACCGGCGTCTTACTCGTCCGGACCAGGCAGGCCACGGGCGAGTGGCAACGCATCGCGTGGCGCCCGGTGTCGGCGGTGGCCGCGGTGACCGCGCTCATCCATCTGGCGGTGGCGACGCGGTACGGCTGGAACCGGGACGAGTTCTACTACGTGATCTGCGGCCGGCACCTGGCCTGGGGATACGTCGACCAGCCGCCGCTCGCCCCGCTGCTGGCCCGGCTGGCCTACGCGCTCGACAACGGCCTGCTGCCGCTGCGGTTGCTGGCCGTCGCGGCGCAGACCGGGTGCGTACTGCTCGCGGCCAAGCTGGCCGCCGAGTTCGGCGGGCGGCGGCGTGCCCAGGTCGTCACCGCCGCCGCGATCGCGGCCTGTCCGGCGTTCGAGGCGGCGGCCCTGCTCTTCGGCACCACCGTGCTGGACCAGTTGGCGTGGGCGGCGATGTTCGTCCTGATCGCCAGGGCGCTGCGGCTGGGCACGGTCCGGGCCTGGCTGGCGGCAGGCGTGACGGCGGGCGTGGGGCTGGAGAACAAGCAGACCCTCGCCGTCCTGCTGATCGGTGCCGCCGCGGGCCTGTGGTGGTTCCGCCGGGACGCGCTGCGCGCCCGGGGGCCGTGGCTGGCCGCCGGGGCCGCCGTGCTGCTGGCCTCCCCCGACCTGGTGTGGAACGCGCTGCACGGCTGGCCGCAGCTGCGGATGTCCCGCGTGCTGGCGGCTCAACAGGGCGGTGCACTCGGCTCGTTGGCGCACCTGCCGGAACTGGTGCTGTTCCTGGCCGGGCCGCCGCTGATCGTACTGTGGCTGCTGGGGACACGGTGGCTGGCCTCGCGGGACGGGCATGGGCACCGGTGGGTGCTGGTGGTCGTGGTGGTGGCCGTCGTGGCGTTCACCGCGGGCGGCGGCAAGCCGTACTACCCCGCCCCGGCGCTGGTCGGCCTGTTCGCCGCCGGCGCGGTGCGGGTGGAGGCCGCCGGCACCGCGCGCGGCCGGATCGGGTGGCCGGCGGCGATCGCGGTCTCCGCGGCGATCGCGGTGCTGGTCGGCCTGCCCGTACTGCCGCCGAGCATGGCGACACGGCTGCGCCCGCTCAACGCCAACCTGATGGAGACCTACGGCTGGCCCCAGTTCGTCGACCAGGTCGCCAGAGTCGCGGCCACCATGCCGCCCGGCACCGTCATCTTCACCAGCAACTACGCCGAGGCGGGCGCGCTCACCCTCCTCGGCCCGGCCGACGGCCTGCGCGCGCCGGTCTACAGCGGCCACACCTCCTACGGTGAGTGGGGGCCGCCCCCGGGACGACCGGACACCGTGCTGTGCGTCGGCGTGTGGGAGACCCGCTACCTGCGCCAGAACTGGTCCCGGGTGACCGAGATCGCCCCGATCCGCCTGGCTCCCGGCCTGCGCAACCAGGAGACCACCGAGCACGGCGCCATCTACACCTGCCGTCAGCCGCACGGCAGTTGGGCGCAGATGTGGCCGCGGCTGCGCCATCTCGACTGAGGACGCGACGACGACGACCGGCGGCCGGGAAGCGGGGACACCTCAGCCTTCCCGGACGGCACCGCGCACCCCGCACGCCCCGCCCCGCACGGACAGCACCGCGCACCGCCCGCCACCGCCCCGCACGGACGGCATCGCGGCCCCGGACGGCCCCGCGCCCGCTGGAGGAGACCCCCGTCACCCCGCGCGGGACGCCTACTGCTCCAAGGCGGAGACCTTCGTCATGGCGACGAGCCACCCCTGGACGCCTGCCGGGTCCAGGGTGATCTCGATGACGGCCGGCTCGATGGAGTCGACGCGCAGCGTGCCGGCGAACGCGGTGGTGATGTCGTCCCGCGTCAGGCGGTGCGGTCCCACGGTCCCCGGTTCGCTGGGTTCCCGTTCGCTGAAGCACAGCATGAAGTAGCGGCCCCCGAGGCGCAGGGACGCGTCCAGGCCGGCCGTGAAGCGGGCGCGGTCGGCGGCGGCGAGCATGTGGAACAGGCCGCAGTCGAGCACCGTGTCGAACCGCTCGCCCAGTGCCGTCAGCGCCCGCGCGTCGTGGTGGAGGAACCGCACGGCGGCGCCGCGCCGGTGTGCCTTGTCCCGCGCGGTGCGCAGCGCGGTGTCCGCCAGGTCCAGGCCCGTGGCGTCCAGGCCGAGGCCGGCGCACATCAGGACGTGCTCGCCGGTCCCGCAGCCGATGTCCAGCACCCGTCCCCGGATCGCGCCGGACCGCGCGAGGCCGAGGAACGCGGACTGCGGGCGTCCGATGTCCCACGGCGGCCGGTGCGTGTACAGGTCGTCCAGCGGCTGCCCGGGGTTGATGCCGCTGATGTCGTCGGGTGAGAGATGCTCGGCCATGACAGGCGATCCTCCATCGCTGCCGTCCTGCGACCCTCGCCGGGTTCGCGTGACGGCGGTGTTTCGTCGGTCGACTGTACGTCGGACCGGTTCTCCGCGCCGGACGGAAGTGCGCCGGACGGACGGTGTCGTCGACCCCGCGTCCGCCACCCCTCGCCGACCGTGGGCTGCTCATCATCGGCCGCCGACCGTCGTCGACCGGCCACCGACGCGCCGGGCCGTCCGGGCGGCCCGGCGCGAGGCGGCGCACCGGCGCCCACCACGTGCGATGGCCCCGGGTGCCGCCGAACCGGTGACCGACGTCCCATCACCACGGTGACGCGTCGCGGCAGCCGCTGCCCGGGTCCGGCGCGATCACGGCGGCCCGTGCGGCGGGCGGACCCACGCCCGCGAACCGGCACGCCGGGCGCCGGTCGGGCCGTCCCGTACCCCGCCGGCGGTGACGGTCGTGTCGCGGTGTCATGGCGGGCGCGTCGCGGTCCCACAGGGGGCACACAGATCTTGGCGCGATGTTCCCCGTGCTGAGGGGGCGTCCGTTCCCTTCTTGTTCCCTTCCCTTGACAGTCCCTTGGGGCAACGACACTCTCAACGAAGAGAGCGCTCTCACGACGTCCGCGCTCCGATTCCCGCAGGTCCGCCCCGCGTTCCGGATACGTCACGGCCACCGAGGACCGGAAAGAAGGCATGCCTGTTTCCAGCACCGCCACGAACGGCAGGAGTGCATGGTGAGAAGGAGATACAGAGCCGCGTCGACGCTGTTGGCCGGTATGGCGCTCGTCGTCACCGGACTCGGCGTCAGCGGAGCGGCACCGTCCGCGTCCGCCGCGCCCAAGGCCCCCGCCGCGGCGCACGCCATGACGACCATGGCGGACATGCCGGGGATGGCCGCTCCGCAGCACGCCTCGGGCGACGACCCGGACGGCGACGGCTATATCCTGGCGAACCCGCAGGTCACCGGGGTGACGCCGTCGTACAACGACCCCCCGCACGCCTACTTCCACGAGTTCCAGGCCAACTGCTCGGTGACGAAGACCGCCCCGGACGACCCGATCGTCTTCCCGCAGCAGCCCGGCGCGTCGCACGACCACACGTTCATGGGCAACACGACCACCGACGCGTTCAGCACGACCGCGTCGCTCTCCGCCGGGTCCAGCAGCTGCAAGGCGCCCGACGACCTGTCGGGGTACTGGATGCCGACGCTGTACAACGGCACCCAGCAGATCCTGCCGGTCGGACCGCAGACGATCTACTACAAGTCCGGTGTCACCGACTACACGAGCGTCCGCCCGTTCCCCAAGGGCCTGCGTTTCGTGGTGGGTTCACCGACGACGACCGCCGACCAGTTCCGCGCCAGTCCCGGCTGGGTGGACGGCTGGGAGTGCGGTGACAGCTACGGCAACGTCGACTTCCCACCGAGCTGCCCGGCCGGCTCGCAGCTCAACGTCCGTTTCCAGGCGCCCAGTTGCTGGGACGGCCTCTACCTGGACACCCCGGACCACAAGAGCCACATGGCCTACCCGATCGTCAAGCCCGGCACGAACGACGACGTGTGCCCGACCGACCACCCGGTCGCGCTGCCGATGATCGAGTTCAAGATGGCCTTCCCGGTCAGCGGTGACATGTCCGGCGTGCGGTTCTCCAGCGGGGCGAGCTACTCGTTCCACTACGACTTCTTCAACGCCTGGGACGACGCCACGCAGGCGGCGCTGGTCGACCACTGCATCGTGGGCGGCCTCCAGTGCGACGCGCGCGGTTACGACCAGACCCAGCCGGACAAGGGCGCCGCCCTCGGCCTCGACTACCGCCTGCCCGGCGTCTGAGGAGGCGGTCCGATGCGATTGCACGCACCCATGGCCCTGGTGGCCCTGGTCGCCGCGGCGACCGCGCTGCTGCCCGCGACCCAGGCGCAGGCGGCCGGCAGCGTGGTGAAGGTGACCGGCGGCCAGGGCGCCTGGCAGCTGACGGTGAACGGCTCGCCGTACACCATCAAGGGCGTCACCTGGGGCCCTTCACCCCGTGACGCGGCCGCCGACATGCCCGACCTGACCTCGATGGGCGTCAACACCGTCCGCACCTGGGGCACCGACGCCACCAGCCAGCCGCTGTTCGACGCGGCCGCGGCCAACGGCATCAAGGTGATCGCCGGCTTCTGGCTCCAGCCCGGCGGCGGCCCCGGCGCCGGCGGCTGCGTCGACTACGTGAACGACGCCGCGTACAAGTCCAGCCAGCTCAGCGCGATCACCCAGTGGGTCACCGCCTACAAGGACAACGCCGGCGTGCTGATGTGGGACGTCGGCAACGAGTCGGTGCTCGGCATGCAGAACTGCTACAGCGGCGCCCAGTTGGAGCAGGAGCGGGACGCCTACGTGTCGTTCGTGGACCAGGCCGCGCAGGCGATCCACGGCATCGACCCGAACCACCCGGTGACCTCGACCGACGCGTGGACCGGCGCGTGGCCGTACTTCAAGGCCTACGCACCGCACCTCGACCTGTACGCCGTCAACTCCTACCAGGGTGTCTGCGGCATCAAGTCGGACTGGCACAACGGTGGTTACACCGTGCCGTACATCGTCACCGAGTCCGGACCGCCCGGTGAGTGGGAGGTGCCCAACGACGCCAACGGCGTACCGCTGGAGCCCAACGAGCAGCAGTCGGCGGACGGTTACACCAACGCCTGGAACTGCGTGGAGTCCGACCCGGGCGTCTCGCTGGGCGCGACGATGTTCAACTACGGTACGGAGTACGACTTCGGCGGCCTGTGGTTCAACCTCATCCCCGCCGGTGAGCGCCAACTGTCGTACTACGCGGTGAAGAAGGCGTACGGCGGCGACACCTCGCACGACAACACCCCGCCGGTCGTCAGCTCGGTCACGGTGCCGAACCCGTCGTCCGTCGTGGCCGGCCAGCCGCTGACCCTGACGGCGCAGGCCACCGACCCGAACGGCGACGCGATCAGCTACGAGGTGCTGTACAGCAGCAAGTACGTCGACGGTGACGGCGGGCTGACGTCGCAGTCCTCCACCGACCTGGGCGGCGGCCGGCTCCAGGTGACCGCGCCGAGCAAGCCGGGCGTGTGGAAGATCTTCGTCAAGGCGCACGACGGCCACGGCAACGTCGGGGTGGGTTCGCTGTCGGTCC
Source organism: Streptantibioticus silvisoli (assembly GCF_027947535.2). Classification (GTDB taxonomy): domain Bacteria; phylum Actinomycetota; class Actinomycetes; order Streptomycetales; family Streptomycetaceae; genus Streptantibioticus_C; species Streptantibioticus_C silvisoli. The sequence goes on along the minus strand of NZ_JAAGKO020000006.1, from coordinate 45,315 downwards.
GGGTCGTGCCGCCGCCGGTCAGCGGCACCAACGTGGCCCTCGGCAGGCCGACGACCGCCTCGTCCTTCGAGTCCGACGGCTACGGCGGCTGCCCGTGCGGCCCGGCCGACGCCACCGACGGCGACCTCACCACCCGCTGGGCCAGCGACTGGAGCGACCCGCAGTGGCTCCAGGTCGACCTCGGCACGGTGACGGCCCTGCACCACATCCAGCTCGACTGGGAGAGCGCCTACGGGAAGGACTACACGATCCAGGTCTCCAACGACGGCCAGACCTGGCAGACCATCCACACCACCACGGGCGGCGACGGCGGGATCGACGACTTCGACGTCTCGGGCAGCGGACGCTACGTCCGGCTCGACGCCACCGCCCGCGGCACCGGTTACGGCTATTCCCTCTACGAGTTCGGCGTCTACAGCTGATCCCCCGGCCGCCGGGGCCACCACGTTTCCCGTGCTCCCCGGCGGCCCGCGACTCCTGCGGCGGCACGGTCGCGCAAGCGGCACGGAACCGCCCGCGGAGGGGTGAGGGCAGCCGGAACGGACATCGCTGCCGGAGCTTTCCGGCGGCGATGTCCGTCCGCGCGACGTGGGGCGACGGGACGCGCACCGGCTCCCGCCCCCAGCACGACCGCTGCCGCGAGCGACCGCGTGGCCGGTTCAGCCGGCCGCCCTACTCGACGATCGTGGTGAGCAGGCCGGTCCTGAGGTCGTAGACGTGTCCGGAGACGTGGACGCGCGAGGAGAGCCGGGGGAAGGAGCGCAGCGTTCGGACGTCCTCGCGGACCGTCCGTGCGGGATCGACGACGGCGAGGCCGGCGATGGTCGCGTCGTCGTAACCGCCGCGTTCGACGAAGCCGTGCCGCAGCTCGTCGTCGGCGAACAGGCCGGCGCCGCAGTCGGTGTGGTGGATGACCGCCAGGTCGAACCAGTCGGCGTCCGGCGCCTTGGCCTCGTGCAGGTGGCTGAGCCAGGCCACGTCCTGAAGGACGGCGGGCGTGACCCGGCCGCCGACGTTGCGCAGGACGATCGCCTCCCCCAGCCCGACCCCCAGGACCGCGCCCGGCTCGACGCGCGGATCGAGGCAGGTGATCACGAACGTCTGCTGGAACGGGATGAAGGGGATGGCGGGGACGTCACTCTTGGCGTCGGTCTCCGCGAAAGCCTTGTTGCGCCCGATGTACGTAGCGAAATTCGACACGCTGTGCTCCCTGTCGGATGTAAGTCTGGTTCTGGTGGTTCTGGTGGTTCTGAGGAACTGGGAGAACCGGGGGAGGGTGAGCTACCGGGTTCATTCCAAGTTCCACCACGGCCGCCGGGACCGCCACGCCAGGCGCGCGCTTCCCGGGAACCGCCCGGTGACCCGGCACCCGGTGGCCCGGCGCCCGGCCGTCGATCAGCCGACGCTCCGCGCGGCTTCCGCGATCAGCCGCGCGGTCTCGTCCGGACGCGACACCGGGGAGGCGTGCGAGGAGTCCACCTCGACGACCCGGGAACCGGCGCGCCCGGCCATGAACCGCAGGAGCTCCGGCGGCAGCGAGAAGTCCTGGGTCGAGACCAGCGACCAGGACGGCAGGGTGTGCCAGGCCGCCTTCCCGGGGAGGGTCTCGCCGAGCGCCGCCGGGTCGATCGGCCGCTGGCTCGCCGCCATCGTCGCGACGGTCTCGGGCGGCAGGTCCCCGGCGTACACCTCCCGGAAGCACTCCGGCTTCAGGTACATGTCGTTTCCGCCGGGGTGGGCGAGGACGGTCGTGGTGTCCGGGCCGAGCCTGCTGCCGGCGAACTTCTCGTTCAGCCCGCCCGAGCTCTCCCCCTCGTCGGGCTGGAAGGCCGAGATGAACACCAGCGCCTTGACCCCGGGGGTCACGGCGGCGGGGTGGGAGATGACCGATCCGGCGTACGAGTGCCCGACGAGCACGATCGGCCCCGGCACACTGCCGAGGAAACTCCGCAGGTAGGCGGCGTCGGACCCCAGCCCCCGCATCGGCAGCGCGGGGGCGACGACCCGGCAGCCGGCTTTCCGCAGGCGCGAGGCCGCGCCGTTCCACACCGACGCGTCCGTCAGCGCGCCGTGCACGAGCACCACGGTGGGCTGACCGTGGGACGTGTCCTTCATGATCGTCTCCGTTCGCGGACCGGACCACCGAGGTAGCCAGAACGTTCGTTCTTGTTGATGACCGTACGCACCTCCGGCGAGCACGTCAAACAGAACGTTCCTTCTCTCTCGCGTGATCGTGGACCACCGCGACAGAACGTTGCTTCTCTATACTCGATCCCATGCCGACCACCGCCCCGAGCCCCCGCGACCGCTTGCTGGAAACGGCGAACCGGCTGTTCTACAGCGAGGGCATCCACACCGTCCCGGTGGACCGGCTGGTCACCGAGGCCGGCGTCACCCGGGCCACCTTCTACCGGCACTTCCCGGCCAAGGAGGACCTCGTGGTGGCCTACCTGCGAGCCACCGACGCCCGGCTGCGCGGCGCCGTCGAATCCGCGGTCGCGCGGGACGGCGCGGACAGCGGCCTGTCCGGCGTGCTCGACCTGATCGGCGAGACGACCTGCGCCGCGGGCTTCCGCGGCTGCCACTTCATCAACGCGGCGGCGGAGTATCCGAACGCGTCCGCCCCGGTGCGGGTCGCGATCGCGGAACACCGCGCCTGGTTCCAGCAGGCGGTCACCGACCTGGCCGCCCGCTCCGGCCACCCGGACCCGGACTACGCCGGCCGCGTCCTGGTCCTGCTGCACGACGGCGCCCTGTCCGGCGCCCAACTCGACGACCCCGAAGCCGTACGCCGAACCCTGGTACGCGCCGGCCGCGACCTGTTGGGCCTGCCCGCTCCGGAGTAGTCCGGCTCGGCGTTGTCCCCGGCGGGGGCCGTGGTGGGGCGAGGCTCTCCCGGGGGTGGGTCGGGCTCTCCGGTGGGCGGTTCGGGCTTCCCGGTGGGGCGTGAGTCGGGCTTCCCGGTGCGGTGGGGGCCGGCGCTGACGGCTGCCGTCGGGTGCCGATGGGGAGGCATCGCGGGGGTTTCGTGGGGGCGTTCGGGGGCGTTTCCGGGTGTTCGCGGGGGCGGCCTGGGGTGGTTCGCGCCGCCGGGGCGGGCCGCGGCGCGTGCGACGTCGGACAGGGCAGCGCACTGGTGCGCGCGAGGCAGCTCCGCCCGGGCGTGAGCCGGCTCCGCCCGGGCGACCGGGTGGTGGCCGGCCGGAAAGGGACAGCCCGTCGGCAGTCCGCCGGATCGACCCGGCCCGCAGTCACGCGCCCGCGGTTATCGCCCTGAGTTCGGCGAGCGACTCGCGCAGGTGGTCCGCCAGCGTGCGTTCCCCGGTCCCGCCGACCCAGCGTTCGAACCCGATCTTGAAGACGGCCATGCCCGCCTCCGCGGCGAGGCTCGCCGCCGGGTCCTTGACGCCGCGCCGGCGCAGCGTGGCGGCGAGCGCGGCGGCCAGCGACGCGAGCTTGATGAGTTCGCGTTCGCGCAGCTCCGCGTTGGCCGTAATGACGGCGTGGCGCCGCCGGGCGAACTCGTGGCTGTCCAGGAAGAAGGCGGCGATGGTCTCCAGCGCCGAGGCCATCGCCTCCATCGGCGCGGCGGTTTCGGGGGTGTCGGCCAGGGTGGTCACGAAGGCCTCCTCCAGCTCGCGCGCCCCCGAGAACAGCACCTCGCGCTTGTCACCGTAATGCCGGAAGAACGTGCGCTCGGTGAGCCCGGCGCGTTCGGCGATCTGCGCGGCGGTGGTCTGCTCGAACCCGCGCTCGCCGAAAAGGTCCAGCGCCGCCTGTTCGAGCCGTCCGCGTGCGTTCGGCTGCCATCGACCCATGCCCGTGATCCTACGCGATGGCAGTGACTGACATCGGGTGCTACGGTTGATGTCAGCAACTGACATCGATTCCTCCGCAGCGTGTCCGCGTGTCCCGGGACTCGCGGCGGGGACGGTCGACCTATCCGGAGGTTCTCCTCATGCGTGTGTTCGTCACCGGCGCGTCCGGCTGGATCGGTTCAGCCGTTGTCCCGGAGCTCATCGACGCCGGCCACCAGGTCGTCGGGCTCGCCCGCTCCGACGCCTCGGCCGCCGCCCTGACCGAGGCCGGCGCCGAGGTGCGCCGCGGCACGCTCGACGATCTCGACGTCCTGCGCGACGCGGCCGCCGAGTCCGACGGCGTGATCCACCTCGCCTTCAAGCACGACATCGCGTTCAGCGGCGGCTTCGAGGACGCCGCCGACGCGGACCGGCGTGCCATCGACACGTTCGGCGACGCGCTCGCCGGCTCCGGCCGCCCGTTCCTCATCGCCTCCGGAACGCTCGGGCTGGCGCCGGGGCGGCTCGCGACCGAGCAGGACGGCCAGGTGGGCGGCCAGGTCGGCGCCCACGTGACCGGTGGTCCGGCCAAGCGGCTGGCCAACGCGCACGTGACGGTCGCCCTCGCGGACCGCGGCATCCGCTCCTCGGTCGTACGGCTCCCTCCGACCGTGCACGGCGACGGGGACCACGGCTTCCTCGCCACCGTGGTCGCCATCGCCCGCGAGAAGGGCGTCTCCGGTTACATCGGCGACGGCGCCAACCGCTGGCCCGCCACGCACCGGTCCGACGCCGCGCACCTGTTCCGGCTGGCCCTGGAGAACGCCCCGGCCGGCTCCACGCTGCACGCGGTGGCGGAGGAGGGCGTGCCGATCCGCAGCGTCGCCGAGGTGATCGGGCGGCACCTCGACCTGCCCGTGGCCTCGGTCTCCCCCGAGGACGCGGCCGGACACTTCACCTGGCTGGCCGGCTTCCTCGGCCTGGACAGCCCCACCGCCAGCGCGCACACCCGCGAACTGCTGGGGTGGCAGCCGACCCAGCCGGGACTCATCGACGACCTCGACAAGGGCCACTACTTCACCGCCCCGACCGGCTGACCGATCGCCGTCGATCGCGCACCGCCGATCGACCGCCTCCGACCCACCACGTCGCCCGATCGCCGGCCCCGATCGCCTCCTGGCTTCGGCTGATCCGGCTTCAGCTGATCCGGCTTCGACCGGGGTCGGCACCGGCTGAGGTCGGCACCGGTCGGCTTCTGCATCAACTGGTCCCTGCTGGCTGACCCCGGCTCCAACTGGCCCCGGCTCCGGCTCATCCCGGCACCGGCTGGCCCCGGCACCGGCCGACCGCCCGCACGAACCGGCCCCCGTTCCCGGCGCCCGAGGTGCTCCGTCTCGGGTGCCGGGGGGCCGGGTGCGCTGCGGCAGCGTGGGCGGAGACCACCGGTGCCACGGCGCTGTCGACGGGGGCCGCCGGCACCGCGGCCGGGGAGGGCCACTCCCCGGCCGCGGTCGCAGGCGGAGCCGTGGGCGTGGCACACCGGCGCCGCGGCCACCGGGCCACCGCTGTCCGCGCGAGGCAGGCACCGCCGGCCGGCGCACCGCCACCCGTCGCACCGCCGGACGCCGCCGATCGACACCGCCGCCCCCGCAGACGCCGCCGATCGACATCGCCGCCCCCGCAGACACCGCCGCCCCCGCAGACACCGCCGGCCCCGCAGACGCCGCCGGCCGGCGACCACCCCCGGAGCACCCTGCGCCGACGCGGATGATCGAGCGGCACCCCGGCCAACGCCCGCGCACCCCACTCGCGTCAACCGTCGGCCGCCGCCTCCCTAATCGGCGAACGCGCCAGCGCCCGCAGCAGTTGCCCCCTCTCGGTGAACGCACCGGCAACCGCAGCAGTCGCCTCCCTATTCGGTGAACGCACCGGCGGAGCAACCCCCCGGCCTTCGTATTTGCGTATTGACGCAAGAAGATGCCAGACTGCTCCCGCCAGACCCCCAGGCGTGTCGTGCCGGGGGCTGTGAACGTGCGGAAGGGAGGCAGTCGTGAGCGGCGATCCCCATAGTCCCGGCTGCCTCGTCGGCAGCTGCTGATCTCCCACTGACGTGCCTGTGACGGTCCGGCCCTCCGGTCGGACCGCGGCGCGCTGTGTCACGTACCGGGCGCCTGGCGCGGCCGGCTCTCCGTTCCGGTGCCGACGGCCGATCGTCGCGTGCCGGATTCCTCGTCGCGGTCTGCTCCCCGCCGGTGGCCCCGGTGTGCGGCTCGCCGAGTTGCCCTTGGGGGTTGTCCCTATGACGCTGTCGACGCGTCCGCCCGCCGTACGCACGTCCCTTCCGGCCCGGATGGCGGGTCGGCTGACCCGCCTGACCTGGATCGACCTCGTGGTGGCCGCGGCGGTGCTGGTCGTCCTCTACGTGATCCTGCGGGTGGGGGCGGGCACCGCGGTCTCCTTCAACCCGGCGCGGGTCACCCGGGTCAGCACCGATCCGGCGGACCTGCCGTACTACGCGGCGCGCAGCCTGCTGCGCATGTTCGCCGCGCTGGCCCTGTCCGTGGCGTTCACCCTGGTCTATGCCTACGCCGCCGCGCGCAGCCGCCGGCTGGAGCGCGTCCTGATCCCGGCGCTGGACATCCTCCAGTCGGTCCCGGTGCTGGGTTTCCTGTCGGTCGCGGTGACCGGGTTCATCGCGCTGTTCCCGGGCTCGTCGCTGGGCCCGGAGTGCGCGTCGGTCTTCGCGATCTTCACCTCGCAGGCGTGGAACATGACCTTCGGCTTCTACCACTCCCTCGTCACGCTGCCGCGCGAACTCGACGAGCTGTCACGGTCGTTCGGCTTCACCCGCTGGATGCGGTTCTGGAAGGTGGAGCTGCCGTCCGGGGCGATCGGCCTGGTGTGGAACGGGATGATGAGCTTCGGCGGCGGCTGGTTCTTCCTCGTCGCCTCGGAGGCGATCAGCGTGTCCGGCCATCGGTACGCGCTGCCCGGGATCGGCTCCTACGCGGGCACCGCGATCGCCGAGGGCGACCTGGGCGGGGTCGGCTGGGCGGTACTGACGATGGCGGTGATGGTCGTCGGGGTGAACTTCGTCTTCTGGCGGCCGCTGACCGCGTGGGTGGAGAAGTTCAAGAACGAGCAGTCCGAGGCCACCGACGTCCAACGCTCGCTGGTACTGGACTTCCTGCGCCGCTCGCACTGGCCGCACGCGCTGGGCCGCCTCGCCCGACCGGCCGCCGAGGTACTGGGCCGGGCCGCACGGATTCTCGGCACCGACGACCGGCCGCTCTCGGTCGACCCGGTCCGCCGCCGCGGCGGTGACGCGGTGTTCGCCCTGGTCGCCGGCGGCCTGATCGGCTGGGGCCTGCTGGACCTGCTCGGCTACCTGCGCGACCGCACCGGCCTCGGTGTCTTCGCCGAACCGCTGCTGCTGGGCCTCGCCACCCTGGCCCGGGTGGTCGTGGTGGTCGCGGTCGCCACCGCGGTGTGGGTGCCGGTCGGCGTGCGGATCGGCTTCAGCCCGCGGCTGGCGCGAATCGCCCAGCCGCTGGTGCAGGTCCTGGCCGGCTTCCCCGCCAACTTCCTCTTCCCGCTGGCCACTTGGTTCTTCCTGCGGACCGGCCTGTCGATCAACGTCGGCGGCATGATGCTGATGGCGCTCGGCGCCCAGTGGTACATCCTGTTCAACACCATCGCCGGCGCCATGGCCGTCCCCGCCGACCTGCGCGAAGCCATGGACGACCTCGGCGTCACCGGCCGGCTGCGCTGGAAACGCCTGATCCTCCCCGGGATCTTCCCCGCGTACGTCACCGGCGGCATCACCGCCTCCGGCGGCGCGTGGAACGCCTCCATCGTCTCCGAGATCGTCACCTTCGGCGGCACCACCCTGACCGCCACGGGCCTGGGCGCCTACGTCGCGCACGCCACCGAACGCGGCGACTACCCGCACCTGATCGCCGGGGTCGCGGTCATGTCGCTGTACGTCGTCGGCCTCAACCGGTTGCTGTGGCGCCCCCTGTACCGGCTCGCCGAAACCCGCTACGCCCTCTGACCGCGGCCCCGCGCCGGTTCCCGTACCACCGAGGCATCCGGCCCGTACCGCCGAGACATCCCACCCGTACCACCGAGACATCCGGAAGGAGCCTCGCCATGGCCCAGCGTGCCACCCGAGCCCTGCCCGCCACCGCCCGCGCCGCCGACGGCGAGGTGCTGCTCGCCGCCCGGAACCTGACCAAGTCCTACGCCGGCGCCGACAAGCAGCTCCCCGTGCTGGCCGACATCGACCTGGAAGTGCGCGCCGGGGAGATCGTCGCGCTGCTGGGCAAGTCCGGCTGCGGCAAATCCACCCTGCTGCGCTGCCTGGCCGGGCTGATCCCGCCGACCTCCGGCACCGCCCTGTACCGCGGCGAACCGCTGACCGGGGCCAACCCCGGCACCGCCATGGTCTTCCAGACCTTCGCCCTGCTGCCCTGGCTGACCGTCCAGCAGAACGTCGAACTCGGCCTGGAGGCACGCGGGCTGCCGGCCGCCGAGCGCGCGACGGCCGCCGGGCAGGCCATCGACCTGATCGGCCTGGACGGCTTCGAGACGGCGTACCCGAAGGAGCTGTCCGGCGGCATGCGCCAGCGCGTCGGCTTCGCCCGCGCCCTGGTCACCGAGCCCGACGTGCTGATGATGGACGAGCCGTTCTCCGCCCTGGACGTGCTCACCGCGGAGAACCTGCGCGGCGAGCTGATGGAGCTGTGGGAGTCCGGCGAGTTCCCCACCCGCGCGGTGGTGATCGTCACCCACAACATCGAGGAGGCCGTCCTGATGGCCGACCGCGTCGTGATCCTCGGCGCGCGGCCGTTCGGCAGCATCCGCGCCACGTTCGACGTTCCGCTCCCGCGCCCCCGCGACCGCAACGCGCCGCAGTTCGGCGCCCTCATCGACGCGGTGTACCAGGTCATGACCGGCCGTGAGAAGGACACCGCGGGACACCTGCCCGGCCGGCCGGCGACACCGGCCAGGCGCACTCCGGCCAACACCCCGCTGCCCCGCGCCGGCGTCGACGGCCTGTCCGGCCTCGCCGAGATCCTCATCCAGCACGACAACCGCCGCGACCTCGCCGACCTCGCGGACGAACTCGGCCTGGAGGTCGACGACCTCCTGCCCCTGGTCGACGCCCTGGACCTGCTCGGCCTGGCCATGGTCACCGGCAACGACCTGGCCCTCACCGCGCGCGGCTCCGCTTTCGGCCGCGCCGACGTCCAGCGGTCCAAGCAGATCTTCGCCACCGCCGCGCTGGAGATCCCCCTGGTCCGCCTGATCGTGACGAGTCTCCAGATCACCCCCGCCCGCACCCTGCGCGCGGGCTTCTTCCGTGACCTGCTCGCGCATCACTACACCAGCGAGCAGGTCACCCGGCAGCTGGAGACCGCGACCGACTGGGGCCGCTACGCCGAGCTGTACTCCTACGACGCCGGCCCCGAGGAATACCGCCTGGACGCGACCGCCGCCGCACCCCCGCCAGCCGGCTGAGCGCCCGGCCGGCCGCTCCTCCGCGAACCGGGCGCGACCAGGCGCGCGGCGGAGGCGGAGCGACCGCACGCGGCGGGGGCGCTACCGCCCGATGGCCAGCGGGCGCGGCCGGGGCGACCGGGCCGGCGAAGCGGCCGTCCCGCGTTCCTGGACGGCCGCCGCCCCGGGCGCTCCGCCCTCGCCGGAATCCGCCCCGTCGACCGGACCGGAGGCCACCAGCGACGCCTCCTCCAGCAGACCCCGCACATGCGGCCCCGCGGCCTGGTAGTAGATCCGCGTCCCCTCCCGCCGGGACGCCACCAGCCCGGCCGACCGCAGCCGCGACAGGTGCTGCGAGACGGCCGCGACATGGGCGCCAACCAGCTCCGCGAGCTGACCCACCGAGTGCTCCCGCTGCCCCAGTGCCCACAGCAGCCGGTAGCGCGTCGGATCGGCCACCGCCTTCAGCACCGCCACCGCCCGGTCGGCACCAGCAGAGTCCCACGACACAACTTGCGCTTCCATGCAAATATCCTACGGGCACGGGTGCCTCCGGCGGGCCGACCACGACAGCTCGGCGCGCTGGTCGGCGGTCGCGGGTCGGCGGGGGGCTGTTCGGCGGTCGGCGGTGACCCGTTCGCCGGTCGGCGGTCGCGGGTCACCGGTGGCCTGTCGGCGGTTGCAGGTCACCGGTGGCCTATTCGCCGGTCGGCGGACCGGGCTCCGGAAGGCGCCGGCCCGCCTCCGCGTCACCACCGCACCCGGCCCCGGCGCCACCGCCGACCGCTCTCCGCCGGGGCACACTCCTCCCCCGCACCCCGTTCGGTCGCCGGACCTCTCTCCCCGGCCGCACGCCTCTCCGCCCGCGGGCCCGTTTGCGCCGCCGCGGGTCGTTTGCGCCACCGCCGACCTCTCTCCGCCGGGGCACGCCCCTCCGCCGCCGTGCGCCGCTCCTTCACCGGGTCTGTTTCCGCCACCGGCATCGGTGTCCGCGTGTCGAGACGGCGACGCACTCCCCGCCGGTGGCCTGCGGGGTCCGGGTGCGTCTCGGCTCGCAACTCAGCAGTGAGCCGTCGGTTACCGTACGAATCCGGTCACATGCCAACGGCAGGTGCTGTTCGGGCAGCAAAAGCGTTCAAACCGTCTATAGACTGGACGTGTTGAACCGCTCCTCACGGCTCGCGTCGAGCCGGGCACCCGGTCGTGCCCGGTGATGGCGCCCCTGCGATCGAGGCCCCAACATGAAGAGCGACGGCCAGTCGACGCGTGCCACCACGGTCGGTATCACCGGCCACCGGGCCATCCCGCCCGCCGCCTGCCGCCACGTTCACGCCGGACTGGTCACCGCGCTGAGGGCGGCCGGGCACCCGAACGGTGCGGACCGCCGACCGCTGGAGGTGCTGAGCAGTCTGGCGATCGGCGCCGACCAGCTGTTCGCCGAAGTGGCCCTCGCCCACGGCGCCCGGCTGACCGCGGTACTGCCCTCCTCCGACTACGAGCAGACCTTCGACGCCGGTGAACTCGTGCTCTTCAGGCGGCTGTTGGACCGCGCGGACCGCCAGATCGTGATGGGCCACGCCACGGTGTGCGACGAGGCGTACTACGAGGCCGGCACCTACATCGCCGACCACAGCGACCTCGTCCTCGCCGTCTGGGACGGCCGGCCGGCCCGCGGACACGGCGGCACCGGTGAGATCGTCGACTACGCCCGGCGCCGCGGCACACCGGTGTCCGTGATCTGGAAGGCGGGGGTCGTACGCGATCCGGCGTGACGGGGCCGGCTCACTCGCCGTGCCGGGTCAGCCAGGCGGTCCGCTCCGGGGAGATCGCCTCCTCGGCACTCTCCACACCGGCCGCCCACCGGGCCTCCGCCGTCTCCTTGCGCAGGGTGACCTCCATGGCGCTCAGCTCCTGGGCCACCCGGGCGTGGGCGGCGATCAGCGGGCGGTACTGCCGCACCTCGCTCCAGGCCACGCCGGACGCGGCGATCGAGGAGGCGAGACCGGCGAGGTCCATCGAGGAGCCCCACTCGAAGATCTTGGCGGCCGCGGCGGCGAGGGCGACGGCCGTGCTCAGCGTGGACAGGGCCTGCCACAGCGCGAGGGAGCGCCGTGACTCACCGGACCTGCGGCGGTACCAGTCGCGCTGTTCCATCAGCCGGTCACGGACGTAGACCCCGCGGCGGACGGTGAACGGTTTGCCCCGCAGCGCCCGCATCGCCGGGGTGATCATCTCCGGCGCCGGGATCGGGTCGGCCGCCTCGACCGGAGCCTGCCAGCCGGCCGCCCGCAGCTGCGTCAGGCTCTCGGTGATGCGGAAGGCGAAGGCACTGTCGGGGTCCGCCACCCCGGGGCCGAACGGCGCACCTCCGACGGCGTACCGCCAGCACTGCGAGCGCAGGAGTTCGGCGGCCGACCGGTGCAGCTGCCACTTGGCCCGATGGCGGTAACGGGCGGCCTGCCAGGCGTACCACAGCGCCCCGACGTACCCGGCCGCGCTGGCCAGGGCGAGGAGGTCGACCCGGCCGACGGGTAATCGCCAGGGCAGCGCCGAACAGCCGGCGGCGATCAGCAGCATCGCGAGCTGCCGCCGCACCCACCGCAGGGCGTCCTTCTGCCTGCTCACCGCGGCACGGTCGGTGTCGTGGAACAACCGCGGGAGGTCCGCGTTGCGGAATTCGGTACTCGAGGGCTCGTCGGCCCGAGGATCTCTCATGCACGACCCCGTCCCTTGTCCCCCGAACGGAGGACGCCGCACGATCCGTCCCCCGAAGCGGAGCAGAAGCCCGGGCCCCGCCATAACGACGTGTCAATCAGGGCTATAGCTCGTTCAGGTATTTCTGGAGCATCTACCAGGATAGCCCCGGGTGTGGTTGAGGAACACGCGCGGTAGGCGGGAATCGACGCTAGGATCACGTCAACCACCTGTCGCGGTCGGTCTTCGCCGAGATGCGGGATCGCACGCCGCATCCCCATCCCCCGAGGACATCATGAACACTTCCGTGGACACCCGGCACCCTGAAACCGCCGCGGCTCTCCGTGTCCGCCCGCCGCGATCCGTTCCACAGGACGGCCGGGTGCTGGCGAGAAGCCTGCGCCGGGGCGCAGCAGCCGTCCACGGCCGAAACACCGGGGTCCCCACGTTCAACTCGGCCATCTGATATCGAGTGGTGGCTCCACCACTGGTTCCGTTCCGCCAGTTCGTCCTGAAGGTCCACAGCAGGTGCGACCTCGCCTGTCGGTACTGCTACGTCTACGAGCACGCCGACCAGAGTTGGAGCCGGCGGCCCAAGGTGGTCTCCGAGGAGACCGTTGTCCGGGTGGCCGCACGACTCGCGGAACACGCCAGGACCCACGCTCTGCCCTCCGTGCACGTCATCCTGCACGGAGGCGAGCCGCTGCTCGCCGGTCCGGCCGCACTGCGCCGGATCTGCGCCGTCCTGCGTGACGCGCTGACCGGCATCGCCGAACTCGACCTGCGCGTCCACACCAACGGCGTCCAGCTGAGCGAGCGTTACCTCGACCTGTTCGCCGAGTTCGACGTCAAGGTGGGTATCTCCCTCGACGGCGACCGCATCGCCAACGACCGGCATCGCCGCTACGCCGACGGCCGCAGCAGCCATCAACACGTGCTCAACGCGGTGGAGTTACTGCGGCGCGACCGCTACCGCCACCTGTACGCGGGCCTGTTGTGCACCATTGATGTCGCCAACGACCCGGTCGCCGTGTACGACGCGCTGGCCGGCCTCGCGCCACCCCGCGTCGACTTCCTGCTCCCGCACGCGACCTGGGACGAGCCGCCGGTCCGCCCGGAGGACCGCCCGACCTACGCGCAGTGGCTGCTGGGTGTCTTCGACCGCTGGGACGCCGCCGGACGGCCGATGCCGGTGCGGTTGTTCGACTCGGTGATCAGCACCTGCCGCGGCGGTCCGAGCCTGACCGAGTCGATGGGGGTCGGCCCCTCCGACCTCGTGGTGATCGAGACCGACGGCACGCTGGAGCAGGCGGACTCGCTGAAGATCGCCTACGACGGCGCTCCGGAGACCGGATACGACGTCTTCGCCCACAGCTTCGACACCGCGGCGGGCCATCCCGGTGTGGTGGCCCGGCAACAAGGGGTGGCCGGCCTCAGCGCCACGTGCCGTGCCTGCCCGGTGGTCCGCTCGTGCGGCGGTGGTCTCTACGCGCACCGCTACCGCGCCGAGAACGGCTTCGACAACCCCTCGGTGTACTGCACCGACCTCAAGGCCCTGGTGACCGGCGTGAGTTCACGCCTCGCGGCGGAGCCGACCGTCGCGGCCGGACCCGGCGGCCCGCTCACCGCGGTGGACCGGCTGGCCGCCGGGAGCGACGACCGGGAACCACTGCTGACGCTGGCCGCGGCCCAACGGCTGGTGACGCGTGGCTGGTTGACGGTCATCGAGGAGCGGGCCGCCGACCGCGGCGCTGAACTCCCCGCTGTCACGCGGCAGTTGTTGTCGCGGCTGGACGAGTACCCGGACGCCATGGAGTTGCTGCTCGGCCATCCGTATCTGCGCGGCTGGGCCGCGGACCTGCTGGCCGCCGACGGCTCCGACGGCCTTGCGTCGATGGCCCCGCTCACCGCGTTCGCCGCCTCGGCCGCCCTGCGCGGCGGGCTCCCCGGTGCGGTGCCGGTCCCGGCGCGGGCCGACGGCACGGTGTTCCTGCCCGCGCTCGGGCTGATCCGGATGGCACCGGCCGACGTGCCGATGGCCGAGGCCGTGGCGGACGGCGACGGCATCGTCGTACGTCTCGCCGGCGACGAGGCGCGTGTCGTCCCCGGTACGGCCCCGGACGCCCGGTGGCAACCGGTCGGGCGGCTCACCGGCGCGGTCGTACTGGACGACCTCGATCCGTACCGCGACCGCTACGCCCGCCCGGCCCGGGAACGGCTGTCGGGAGCGGGGGCGGACCACTTCGGGGAAACGGTGGAGCGCGCCTGGCGCCTGCTGCACGAGGCGGTACCGCAGCGCCTCGCCGGACTGACCGCCGTGCTCACCACGCTGACCCCGCTCGCCGGGACACCGCACGACGCCGCCGACCTCCGCCTCGCCGGCGGGATCCGCGGCATGGGTGCCGTCGGTCTGACGCCGACCGGCGATCCGGCCGCGCTGGCCCGGGAGTTGCTGCACGGCCATCAACTCGCCACGCTGGACGCCCTCGTGGAGCAGACCGAGCTCTACGACGAGGCCGCGCCCTGGTCGTTCACGGTGCCGTGGACCGAGAGCCCGCTGCTGACCGGAGAGGTGCTGGCGCAGGCGTACGCCCGTTCCGCGACGACGGCGTTCGCCGCCGACCCGGGCCGGTACGCGCACGAGACGGCACGGGCGCTCGACGCGCTGACGGAGGCCGACGTGCTGACGGGCGTGGGCGAGGAGTTCGTGGCGGGGATCCGCGCGGGTCTGCCGGCGGATCGGTGACGACCGGTGCCGCCCGTCCTGCCGACCCGGGCCTCCCTCGCCGACGATCTCGCGGAACTCGGCGTGCGGCCGGGAGCGGTCGTCCTGGTGCACGCCCGGATGAGCGCCGTGGGGGACGTCGAACAGCCGCCCGGCGCCCCCGCGCGTGATCCGGTGGCCGAGCCGCTGCTGGGGGCCCTGCGGGACGTGCTCGGACGACGCGGGACGGTGGTCGTTCCGTCGTTCACCGAGGGCAACTCCATGAGCTCGCGGGTCCACCGGCGTCGCACGGCGGGGATGACGGCAGCCCAACGCACCGCGTTCCGCACCCGAATGCCGGCGTTCGAGGCCGACCACTCCCCGTCCGACGGCATGGGGAGGTTCGCCGAGACCGTGCGCCGGGCAGCCGGCGCCCGGCGCAGCGGCCACCCCCAGACCTCGTTCGTGGCGCTCGGCGCCCGGGCCCCGGAGGCGGTCGCCCGGCACGGCGAGACGTGCCACCTGGGCGAGGAGTCCCCGCTGCGCTGGCTGTACGACGTCGGGGCCCGCGTGCTGCTCATCGGCGTCGGATACCAGGTGTGCAGCGCATTCCACCTGGCCGAATACCGTCTGCCGAATCCGCCCCGGCGTGACTACGCGTGCGTCGTGGTGCGTAAGGGAAAGGCGGTGTGGATCAGTTACGAGGATGTCGATCTCGACGACACGGACTTCACGGACCTCGGCACGGATTACGAGAAGAGCGATCTCGACCGGAACAGTTCGCGCATTCTGCGCGGCCCGGTGGGCGGCGCGGAGACGCGTTCCCTCGTCATGCGCGACGCCGTGGACTTCGCGGTCCCCTGGCTGTCCGAAAAACGTCCGCGCGGCACACTTCCCACCTGAATTCCTGCTTGCCTTGTTCCGCAGAAGAGACATGGCTTCCTACACTGTCCCCTCCGGCGGAAGATGGGGGACGCGTGCTCACATCGGGGAAGCGGTGGGGTGACGAGCGGTACCCGTATTTCTTCCTGAGTTACGCTCACACGCCGAGCCAGGACGCGAGCGTCGCCGATCCGAATCTGTGGGTCGAGCGCCTCTACCAGGACCTGTGCGAACACATCCTCTCCCTCACCGATCTTCCGCATTCCACGGTCGGCTTCATGGACCGCGACATCCGGACCGGGGAGGGCTGGTCGGACCGGCTGTCGGAGGCGCTCGCCACCTGCCGGGTCTTCGTCCCCCTCACCTCGCCGCGCTACTTCGGCAGCCTGAACTGCGGCAAGGAGTGGTTCGCCTTCCAGCAGCGCGCCATCCAGCAGCAGGCGCGCAGCGACCGGCCCATCCAGGCGATCGTGCCGGCGTTATGGGTGCCGATGCCACCGGAGTCCACGCCGAGCGCGGCGGAGCAACTCCAGTTCAACCACGCGGCGTTCGGGGCCAGGTACACCGCCGACGGGTTCTACGGGCTGATCAAGCTGCGCAGGCTCCGTGAGGAGTACGAGGTGGCCGTCTACGAACTGGCCAGGCACATCGTCAAGGTGGCGGAGATCTCGCACATCGGCCCGGGCCAGCCGGTCGACTACCGGCGGATACCGAGCGCCTTCGGCACGCCGCGCGGCACCCGCAACCTGCGCATCACCGTGGCCGCCGCCAGCCGCCACCACCTGCCGCCGGGCCGCGACGCGCAGTACTACGGGGACCGGGCCGTCGACTGGAACCCCTTCTACCCGCTGTCCCGCCGTCCGCTCGCCTCGGTGGCGGCGGAGTTCGCCGGGAGTTTCGACTACCACCCGACCCTGGTCTCCTTCGACGACGAGCCCGACCCGCTGGAGTCCGCGGAACCGGTCGACGGACCGGAGATCCTGCTGGTCGACCGCTGGGCGGTGGCCGACCCCCGGCAGCGGGAGCGGCTCGGCCGGCTCGACGTGGCGGACCGGCCGTGGACCGGTGTCGTGGTGCCGTGGAACCGCGACGACGCGCAGAGCCGCGAGCACGAGGAGGAACTGGTGACCGCGCTCAGCGAGACCATGCCCCGCAAGACCGCGCAGGGCTCGGTGATCTGCCGGCGGGCGGCGCACGGCGTCCTCAGCCTGGAGTCGCTCTCCGACGTCCTGCCCGACGTCGTGGAGTACGCGGCCTCCCAATACCTCAAGCGCGCGCCCGCCTTCCCACCGGAAGGCCCCCACAAGGAACGCTTCCGGCTCAGCCCGCCCGACGTGACGGGCTCCACCGCACCGCCCCAGGACCGCAATCCGCGCCCGGACCAGAAGGAGGATCCGCGATGACCGACGATCGCGGCGGAACCATCGTCACCTTCTACTCCTACAAGGGCGGCACCGGCCGCACGATGGCGCTCGCCAACGTCGCCTGGATCCTGGCCGCCAGCGGCAAGCGCGTCCTGACCGTCGACTGGGACCTGGAGGCGCCGGGGCTCCACCGCTTCTTCCACCCTTTCCTCGACCCCTCCACGCTGGCCGCGACCACCGGGGTCGTCGAGCTCATCAGGGACTTCGCGGAGGCCGCGGTCACCCCGGGCAACGGGCGCCCGGACGCCTGGCACCTGCCGTACGCGCGCGTCACGCCGCACGCGGTGTCGCTGGACTGGACGTTCCCCGACGGCGGAACCCTCGACTTCGTCTCGGCCGGCCGGCAGGACCGCACGTACTCCGCGGCGGTCAGCAGCTTCGACTGGGACAACTTCTTCGACCGGCTCGGCGGCGGCCGGTTCTTCGACGCGCTGCGCGAGGACATGAAGCGTCATTACGACTACGTGCTGATCGACAGCCGTACCGGCATCAGCGACGTCGCCGACATCTGCACCGTGCTGCTGCCGGACGTGCTGGTGGACTGCTTCACCCTCAGCGGCCAGAGCGTCGACGGGTCCGCGAGCGTGGCCCGCAACATCAACGAACGCTTCCGGGACCGCCGCATCCGCATCCTGCCGGTCCCCATGCGGATCGACGAAGGGGAGAAGGAGAAGGCCGACGCGGGCCGCTCCCTGGTGCGGACGGTCTTCGACCGGCTGCCCAACGGCATGTCCGACGACGAACTCGCCTCCTACTGGGGTTCGGTGGAGGTGCCGTACCGCTCCTACTACAACTACGAGGAGACGCTGGCCACCTTCGGCGACGAGACCGGGGTGGCCAACTCGCTGCTCTCCGCCTTCGAACGGCTCACCACGGTGATCAGCGAGTCGTCGGTGACCTCGCTGCCGCCGATGCCGGAGAACGTCCGCCTCTACTACCGCGACCGTTTCAGCCGCCCCTACCGTCCCTCGGCGGCCACCGGCGTCCGGCTGAGCTTCGTCCCCGAGGACCGCATGTGGGCCGACTGGATCGCGGCCATGCTCGCCGACGCCGGGTTCCAGGTCCTGCCGGCCGGCACCGGGACCGACGCGCCGGCCGCGCCGGGCGGCCGGGTCACCCGGCCGGCCGGGGAGGTCCCGGCCCGCACCATGGCCCTGCTGTCCGCCGCCTACCTGCGGTCCGCAACGGCGCGTGCCGTGGTGGAGCAGGCCCTCGCGGCGGATCCCACGGGCGCCAAGCGGCTCCTCATCCCGGTCCGGGTCGGCGAGGTGCGGGTCACCGCGCCCTTCGTGGAACGCACGCCGGTCGACCTGGTCCAGCGCGACGAGAACTACGCCGGCTCGGCGCTGCTGCGCGCCCTGGGCCGGCCGGGCCGCCCGCCGTCCCGTCCCGAGGAGGCAAGGGACCTGCCGCGCTTCCCCGGCACCGTGCCCCGGTTGTGGAACGTGCCGATCCGCAACCCGCTCTTCACCGGGCGCAGCATGCAGCTGGAGAACCTCCGCGAGGAGCTCGGCGCCGGTGTGACGATCGTGCTGCCCAGGCCGCAGACCCTCTACGGCCTCGGCGGTGTCGGCAAGACCCAGATGGCCCTGGAGTACGCGCACCGCTTCATGGGGGACTACGACATCGTCTGGTGGATCTCCTCGCAGCAGAAGGAACTGGTCGCCACCTCCCTGGCGGAACTCGGCGAGCGGCTCGGTCTGCCGGTCCCCGAGGACATGGCGGAGGCGGCCCACGACGCCCTGGACCACCTCCGGCGCATCTCCGTCAGCGAGCGCTGGCTGCTCATCTACGACAACGCCGACGACCCCGAGGCGATCCGGCCCTTCCTGCCCGGCGGCCAGGGCCACGTCCTGCTGACCTCGCGCAACCAGAACTGGTCCCATCTCGGCCACCCCCTGGAGGTCGACGTCTTCAACCGCGAGGAGAGCGTCGAGCACCTGCTGCGCCGGGTGCCCGCGCTCGACCCGCGGGACGCCGACGCCGTGGCGGCGGCGCTCGGCGACCTGCCGCTCGCCGTCGAACAGGCCGGGGCCTGGCTGGCGGAGACCGCCACCCCGGTCTCCGACTACCTCGCGGAACTGGCCGCGCAGGACACCCGCGTGCTGGCGCTCAACCCGCCGCCCGGCTATCCGCAGCCGGTCGCCGCGACCTGGAACATCTCGCTGACCCGGCTGCGCGAGCGCTCGCCGGCCGCCGTCCGGCTGCTCCAGCTGTGCGCCTTCTTCGCGCCCGAACCGATCTCGGGGAACCTGCTGTACAGCGACCGGATGCTGGAGTCGCTGATGCCGTACGACGAGAGCCTGCAGGACCGGCTCAACCTCGGGCGGCTCATCCAGGAGCTGAGCCGCTTCGCCCTGGCCAAGGTCGACCCGGCCACCCGCAGCATCCAGATCCACCGCCTGGTCCAGTCGGTCATCCGCGCGGATCTGACGCCCGAGGAGCGGGTGACGGCCGAACACGCGGTCCACCGCATCCTGGTGGGCGCCCGGCCGGTCCAGGGCGACACCGACGACCCGGAGAACTGGGACCGGTTCGCCGAGATCTGGCCGCACCTGGACGCCTCCCGGGCGTCGCGGTGCGACGAGCCGGACACCCGCCAGCTCCTCATCGACCGGGTGCGCTACCTGTGGAAGCGCGGCGACCTCGACGCGGCCGACGCACTGGGCGACCGGCTCGTGCAGGTGTGGAGCGCACGTGACATGTCGGTCGAATCCCCGTTGCGGCGACGGCACTTCGAGCGCCAGAACCACTTCCTCGACTTCCACCTCGCCAACATCCTGCGCTCCCGGGGAAAGTACGTCGAGGCGCGCGAGAAGGACGCGCGGATCCTGACGTGGCAGCGGGCCAACCTCGACCGGCCCGGCATACCCGACCGGCACACGCTCATGACGGCCAGCGGACTGGCCACCGACCTGGCGACACTCGGCAGGTTCGACGAGGCCCTGGAGATGGCACGCGAGGCGTACGCCGGCTTCACCGACCTGCTCGGCGCGGACCATCCGCGCACCCTGGCCGCCGCCAACAACCTCAGCGTCTGCCTGCGCATGGTCGGCAGGTACTACGAGGCGCGGGACATCGACCAGGACACCTATGACCGGCGCCGCGTCGTGCTGGGCCACGAGCACCCGTACACGCTGTTCTCCGCGAGCAACCTCGCCCGGGACCTGCGCGACTCGGGCGACTACGGCGCCTCGGCGACGCTGCTGACCGCCACCTACGCGGCGTGCAAGCGGGTCGTCGGCCGGGTGGCACCGGAGACCCTGCGGACGGCGAAGAGCCTGGCGGTCTCACTGCGCCGGTCCGGACACCTCCAGGACGCCCGCCGGCTCACCGCGCGCACCCAGGACTGCTACCGCGAGCGGTATCCGTTCGAGACGCCGGAAAGCCTGGCCTGCACCCTCAACCTGGCGGCCGACCTGTACGTGACCGACGAGCGGGCGGCCGCGCTCGACCTGGCGCGTGAGGTCGTCGCCAAGTACGGCGAGTCGCTGGGTGAACACCACCCGTCCAGCCTCGTCGCCGTCAACAACCTCGGCATCTACTGGCGCGGCATCGGCGAACCGGACCGTGCGCGGTCGGTGCTGGAGGGCGCGTTGAGCGAGATGCGCGAGGTCCTTCCCGACCGGCACCCCAACACCTTGTGGTGCATGGTCAACCTCGCCGGAATCCTGCGGGAGACGGACGGGTACGAGGCGGCCCTGGAACTTCAGTACGCCGCCCTCGCCGGATTCCGGGGCCGGCTCGGCGAGCAGCACCCGGACACGGTCCTGTGCGAGGCCGACCTGGCCCTCACCCTCGCCGGCGCGGGACGGTCCGCGGAGTCGGACCGGCTGGGTCCGGCGGCCCGGGAGGGGCTGACCAGGCTGCTGGGCCCCAACCACCCCCAGACGGTGATGGCCCTCAACCACGAGCACGTCTACCGCGACCTCGAACCGTCCGCGGTGTGACCGCCGGCCGGCCGCACCCAGCGGCCGGTCAGCAGCCACGTCAGGACGTCCGGCATCACGTGCAGCGCGGTGAAGTGGGCCGCCCGGGACTGCCAGACCGGGACGGCGCCGGGGATGCGGTCGGCGAGCCAGCGCGAGTGGCTCACCGGTGAGAAGACGTCCTCGGTGCCGTGCCAGATCATCACCGGCACCCTGATGTCGGCCGGGTCGAAGCCCCAGGGGGAGCTGAACGCGAGTACGTCGTCGTACCAGCCGTCCGCCGAGGTGCGCAGCGCCTCGCGGTAGTTGCGCGCCAGCAGCGAGCGGATTCCGGCGTCCGAGACGACCGCCTGGTCCGGACCGGTCAACTCCCGGCGCAGATCGGCCAGGAGCCGCATGGGATCGTCGCGGATCTCCGCGGAGCGCGACGCCAGGCTGGCGGCCAGTTCCTCCGGTCCGGTGGTCGCCGCGGTGTACTCCTGGATGTTCGACGCGGCCATACCGTCGAACCAGTCGAGCCCGTCGGCACCCCGGGGCGCCAGGCTCACCAACACCGCCGCCCGCGTCACCCGGTCCGCCAGCAGCGCCGCGCAGCCGAGCGCGTGCGGCCCGCCCCCGGAGCGGCCCACCACGCCGAAACGGTCCACGCCGAGCGCGTCCGCGATCGCCGCCACGTCCTGCGCCACGTCGGCGACCCGGCGGTCGCGCAGCCGGTCCGAACCACCGTAGCCGGGCCGGTCGTAGGAGATCAGCCGCACGCCCTGGTGGTAGAGCATCACCCCGCGCGGCGACGGACCGAGCCGGCTCCCCGGCGTCCCGTGCAGCAGGAAGACCGGTTTCCCCGTCGGATCCCCGGTCGTCTCCACCGTCAGACACCGCCCGTCCGGCGCACGCACCCCTCCGAGCACCAGCGCTCCCCCTGCCCCCACCGGGCGGAACAGCCGGCCCGCCACCGGGCCACGCCCTCCCTCACACCGTCGCACAAACCGCCCGCTTGCGCCATGACGCCCATGTGCACGTATTGCCAGAAAATAATGGACAGCACGCCCGCGCGGCCCCACCGGCGTGGTCACCGCCGCCGGACCGCTCCCGACGACGCGCCGACGCCCGCCACGCTTCGTGAAACGCCGCGCCCACGCCGCGTCAGCGACGGGCCCGGCGGGCCGGTCGGCAGGTATACCGTCAGCGTGCGCCCCGGGGTCCGGACTTGCCGGTCGGGGGCGCCCTTGAAGGAGGCTCGCATGGCTGAGCAGTTGTACGGGGACGATCCGGAGCCTTCACAACGCGTCCCGGCCGGGCTGTTCGTTCCCGTCCGGCCGGGTCCCGCGGGCTGGACCGTCCGGCTGTGCCGCACCCCGCCGGGTGGGCGTACCGCGGTCGGTTTCACCAGCCGGGAACTGCTGACCGCCGTCTTCGGCCGGCGCCAGGCGTGCGTCCGGCTGGCCGAGCCCGCGCTGCGCGCCCTGGGCGAACCGCTGGGGGTCACCGCGCTCACCGTGAACCCGCGCCTCACCGCCCCCGCCGTGCGCGAGGCGGTCCCCTCCGCGCCGGTCGCCGGCCTCCCACGGCTGACGGCCGGCCCGCCCGCCCACACGCCCAGCCCGACGAACGGCTGAGGTCGACGACGCCCGCGCCACCCCCGGCCGCCGCCCAACCGGCGCCGGTCGCCCGCGCCGACCTCGTGGCGACGCCGTCCGGCCGCGCCCGCGCCGACCACGTGTCAACCTCGGCCGGCGCCGGTTCACCCCCCGCCGCGTACCGGCTTCGGCGGGCGCCGTACCCCGTGCCTCACCGCGCGACCGGCGTGACGCAGGCCCACAGGGGGAGCGGGTTCATGCCGTGGCGGCGTTTCATGGGCTGGTTGGCGCGGCCGCCCTCCACCAGGACCTTGCCGAGGTCGATGGCGGTGCGTATCTCGGTCGCCCACAGCAGGTAGTTGGGGCTGTAGCTGTCGACGGTGGCGTACGGGGTGCCGCCGACCCACATGTGGAGGCGCTCGTCGTCGAGGAGGACCACCGCGCCGGCCAGCGTCTCGGGGCCCTGGTCGACGCGGACGACGAGGGCGCGGTCGCCGAGGCCCATCACGAAGTCGACGAAGGGGCCCTCCGGGTACATGTCGTCGCTGCCGTGCTTGGCGGCGGTCAGCCGGGTGAGCTGGCAGACGGTCTTGAGCACGTCGGGGGTGGGCGGTTCGACGACGGTGGTGGCCCCGGCGTCGGCGGCGCGGCGCAGGTAGCGGCGGATCGTGCCGCGGGTCCGCGCGCCCAGGCGTTCCAGGTACCCCTCGTAGTCGGCGACGCCGGCGATGGGCAGCTGGAACCGGGTCACCATGGGGGCGGTCGGCCAGCCCTTGTCGCGGGCCACCTGGAGCACCGGGTCGTCCTCGGTGACGTTGACCAGGCCGGCGGTGGACGCCCCGTCGGCGCGCGCGGTGTCCGCGAGGGTGTCGAGCATGCGGTGCAGGACGCGGTCGCGGAGGGCGGGGGTGCCCGCGAGCATGGGGACGCGGGTGTCGTAGCAGTACCAGTTGTGGCCCAGCAGGGCCGGGCCGTCGCCGACGGGCAGGCCGGCGGAGCGCAGCGCGCCGTAGGGGTCGGGGCGTTCCTGGAGGTAGCAGGGCAGCACGGCGGTGGCCCGGCCGTCCTGGGCGGCGGTGAGGTAGCGGACCTCCAGGAAGGGGCTGAGCGGGGCCGCTTCGTAGGACCGCAGGTAGGCGGGGGCGTACTGGACCGGTGCGGCGGACCGCGTGGTGACGTCGGTCCAGGCTTCGGCGTCGACCTCACGGAAGGCGGCGGCGACGTGGATGTCGATGGTGCTCACGCGGTCTCGTCCTCTCTGGCCCAGCCGCCCCGGACCATCGCGGTGAGGTAGCGGCGGGCGAATGCGGGGTCGATGTCCAACTCGGAGTCCGCCGCGGCGTTGCGGCGGACCGTGGCGGCGTCGCAGGCCGCGTCGATGCCCTGGGCCAGGGCCATGGCCCGCGCGTAGAAGCCGCCGCGGTCGGCGGCCGCTTCGCGCTGGAGCCAGTCGCGGTCGTCGGCGGGGACGGCCGCCATGAACGCCCGCAGGTTGAACGGGCCGGGCCAGGTGCGCGACAGGGCCGGTCCCCGGGGGCCGCGCGGCGGGCCGGGGTGCTGTTCGACCGAGGCCGCCAAGGTGGTGTGCAGGCCGGCCAGCAGCTCGGCGTGGGCGGCCAGGACGGTCGCGTCGGCGCCGAGGGCGGTCAGGGTGGGCAGGGCGTCGCGGCCGAACTGCCAGCGGCGGCTGAGGCGGTCGGCGGGGTCGGCGCCGGCGGGGTGCGGTGGCAGGCAGGCGGTCATGCGGTGGGCGGTCCAGCGGGTGACGATCGCGGCGAGGTGGTGGGCGCAGGCGGTGTCGGCGCCGGCCGCGGCGGCCAGGGCGGCGGCGGCGATGGCGGCGGCACGCCGTATTTCGGCCGGGTCGACCTTGTCGAGCGTGTCGGCGCCGGAGTGGTTGAACCGGTCGGGCCAGTGGCCGAGTTGGACGGCGGGGACACCGATGGCGCGGTCGGCGAGGATCGCGTGGTCGGAGGCGCCGACGAACGGGGTGGACCGCCAGGCCCATGTGTCGCAGCCGACGGCGCCGCTGTAGGAGCGGGCCTGCGGGGGCAGCGCGCGCACGCAGGCGTCGACGAGGGCGTTGAGGAAGTGCGGCAGGTGCTCGGGGCTTCGTTCGACGATCAGCGGGCCGCCGCACAGGCGCTGGTCCTCGCCGACCATGTCGAGGTTGACGGCCGCGATCGGCCGGCGCCCGGTGTGGTGGAGGTAGGCGGCGGTGCCGGTGAACTCCGGTGCCCACAGCAGGCGGACCGGGCGGCGCAGCCGGCGCCGGGCCAGGACGCGGCCGGCGGCGAGGGCCGCGACGACGCCCGAGCCGTTGTCGTTGGCGCTGGGGGCGGGGTGGCACAGGTGGGCGCCGAGGAGGAGTTCGGCGTCGCCGTCGCCGGTGGGGGTGCGGGCGGTGACGACGGGCATGGGGTGGGGGGCGGGGTCGAGTTCGACGTGGACCAGGACGCGGCGGGCGCGGCTGAGGGCGGCGTGCGTGCGGGCCGGGACGCTGAAGGCGAACAGGCCGCTGCCGGGGGCGAGTTCGAGGCGGCCGGCCTGGTCGGGGCGGTCGGGGTGGGTGCAGACGCAGAAGCCGCGGGCCCGGTCGCGCCGCATACGGGCGAACAGCTCGGGGTCGGGCAGTACTCCGGGGTCGAGGAGGATGACGCTGCCGGGCGGCCAGTGCGCCCGCCCGGCCAGGGTGAGGGGGGCTTCCACCGGCGCGGTGGCGGCGGAGTTGGCGGCGAGGGTGTAGGGCTGGCCGGGGTAGTCGACCAGCGGCGGGCCGGCGGGGTCGGCGGGCGAGAGCCGGGCCGAGCGCGGTGTCCAGGAGGTGGGGGCGGTGAACGTCCACCAGCTGGTGCGCCCGTCGGCGGGGAACGTCATGATCTCGACGCCGGTCAGGCCGGCGCGTTCGGCCTGCTCGGCGACGTAGCCGGCCGCGGCGGACAGGCCCGCCGAGCCCTGGTAGCGGTCCCAGCCGGTCAGGCGGCGCAGCTGGCTCATGGCCAGGTCGGTGTCGAGGTCGCGGTGGACGGCGGCGACCAGACCGGTGAGGTCAGCGGTCACCGGTGAACACCTCGTGGAAGGCGGCGACGCGGTCCGGCGAGAGCGGGACGGCGATCTTCAGGCGGTCGCCGATCGTCTTGGCGAGGATGCCGCGGCCGGTGAGGGCGGCCAGGGCCGCGGGGGTCGCCGGGGCGGTGACCCACGGCAGGCAGGCGGCGCCGGCGGCGGCGTCGACGCCGGCCGCCCGCAGCGCGGCGGCGACCGGGGGTTTGGTCGCGGCGATCCTGGCCCGCAGCGGGCCGAAGACGTCGCCCTCGTCCAGCAGCCGCACGGCGACGGCCAGGGAGGCGCTGCCGGCGCCGAGGGGCGGGGCGCTCTCGCGCAGGCGCCGGGTCAGCCGTTCGCCGGCGAGGGCGAAGCCGACGCGCAGGCCGCCGCAGCAGTAGCCCTTGGACAGGCTGCGCACCACGACGAGGTTGTCGTGGTCGGCGACGGCGGGGGCGTGGCTGGCGGCGGGGCCGGGGTAGGTGGCGTACGCCTCGTCGATGACGACGACGGCGCCCCGGGCGCGGGCGGCGGTGGCCAGTTCGTCGATCAGCGCGCGGTCGTGGAACTCGCCGCCGAGGGTGGGGTGGTCGAGCAGCAGCAGGGTGGGGGCGTAGCGGTCGAGGTCGGCGACGGCGGTGCGCGGGTGGGTGGTGACGGTGCGCGCGCCCAGGCCGGCCGCCCAGCGGGGCAGGTCGGGGTGGCCGCCTTCGAGGTGCAGCACGGGCCCGGGCAGGGCGAGCAGGGCGAGGGCGTGGAGCAGGCCGGTGGCGCCGGCGCCGGCGGTGACCATGGCGGGGGTGAGGTCCGCGGCGAAGTGCCGGGACAGCACCGGGGAGGCGAGCGCGCCGGCGAAGGGGTCGGCGAGGTGGTAGGCGCGGGCCGTGCCGGGGTCGACGGCGGCGAAGGCCCGTTCGACGGCGGGCCGGACGAAGTCGTACTCGTCGGGGGTCCAGCGCAGGTCCAGGCCGCGGGGTCCGGTCTCCCGCGCCGGCGGCCGCCAGGTGCTGATCGCGGCGGGCGGTTCGGGCGGGCGGCGGGCGTGGAACTGCACGTAGCGGGAGGTCATCGTGACGGGCGCGCCGGTGGTGAATCCGGCGTCGACGCGTTCGACGGTGAACCCGGCGCGGGTGAGCAGTTCCCGTATTTCGGCGGGCTGGTAGAGCCGGATGTCGTCGCGGACGACGGCCGTCGGCAGGCCGTCGCGCCGGACCTCGATCGTGCCCGCGCTGCGGCCCTCGACGGTCTTCAGCGTGCGGTGGAACGCCGCGTGGAGCCCGTCGGTCTCGAAGGTGGCCTCCGGGACGTAGTGGGCGGTCAGGGCGAGGAGGTTGGAGTGGTCGAGCACGAGCAGTCCGCCGGGGGCGAGCACCCGGCGGACCTCGCGCAGCAGGCGCAGTTGCTGGGCGTCGGTGCCCCAGCCGAAGGACTGCACGCACACGACGGCGTCGTAGTCGCCGTCCGGCCAGGGCCAGGGCAGGTCGCGCAGCAGGTCCAGCCGCTGCCACCGCACCGCGGCGCCGGCCTGCTCGGCGCGGGCTTCGGCCTGTCGCAGGGCCCACTCGCCCACGTCGGCGCCGGTGACGTCGAAGCCGCGCCGGGCGAGGGCGATGGCGTGCCGTCCGGTGCCGCAGCCGAGGTCGAGCACGCGCGCGCCGGCGGGGAGGGCGGCGGCCAGGTAGCCGGCCTCCCCGTCGGTGCGTTCGGCGGTGTACTCGTGTTCGGCCACCGCCCAGAACGGCTCGGTGAAGAAGTCCTGGTACCAGGGACGGCTCATCCGGCGTCAGCCCGCAGGGCCTCCTGCCGTTCGAGGAAGCCGCACACGTCGCACCGGCCGGCCGGGTTGGGGACGCCTTCCTGGAGTACGTACAGTCCGCCGCAGACCCGGCAGGTGTCGTCGACCGAGGGCAGCAGGGTGCGCTGGACGTTCTCGAAGGCGTTGAAGACGTAGTAGTCGATGCCGGGCCACAGGTCGTAGAGGTGGTCGGCCATCGCGTAGGCCAGCGAGCGTTCGTCGGGGCCGGTGGTGAAGCGGCCGGGGGCGCCCTGCCGGTTCAGTTCGGGGGCGACGAGTTCCAGGTAGAGGGTGAGTTCCTTCTTGGTGATGCGGTAGAGCGGGAAGACGTAGCGCAGGTCGCCGAGCTGGCGGACCGGGATGCCGCCCATGCGGTAGCCGGTGGTGAACCAGGTGACCATGCTGGCGACCAGGTCGTCGGCGTTGAAGCCGAAGGCGACCACGCCGGCGCCGCGGGTGGCGGCCTCGCGTTCCAGCATGCGGCGCAGGACCTGGTGGCCGATCACCATGTTCATGTTGCGGTGCTCGCCGGCCACGACGCGGTTCATCACCGACACGAAGGACTCGCGGAGCTTGAAGACCTCGGCGACCTCCTCGGCGGTGACGATGGTGTGCTCGATGCCCAGCCCGGCGCAGGAGTCGAGGGCGGCCTGGAAGGTGGCGGGCTCCTCCCAGTCGGGCAGCCCGGTGATGGTCACGCAGGTCATGTCCACGTCGGGCCAGCGGCCGCGGGTGCGTTCCAGCAGCTTGAGGTAGGCGACGGAGTCACGGCCGCCGGACAGGCCGATGACGATCCGGTCGCCGGCGCGCATGGTGCCGCTGGAGGCGATGCTCTGCACGAAGGTCTCTTCGACGTACTCGACGAAGGTCTCGGCGGTGAGCTGTTCGGTGCGGCGTTCCAGGGTGCCGCCGTGGTCGAACGTGATGGACTTGGTGTACACCGGGTCGGGGGCGGCGTAGGTGTGTTCCTTGGGCCGTCGCAGGACTTCGAGGTCGTAGTGGCGCACCTGGCGCACCTCGATGACCTCGTCCTGGCCGAGGACGACGGTCGACTCCGGGACGATCTTCCCGTCGCGGAAGGTCAGGACGGCGTTGACCGGGATGCCGTGGACACGGAGGACGTCGAGCAGGCTCTGACCGGCGGTCGCGTGGAGGTTCTCGGAACCGCCGGTCTTGTTGCGGAAGACTACGGTGCTCACGGCCTGTGCTCCTGTCGTGGTGGTCGGTGGGAGGGGTCGCGCCGGTCAGCGGGTGGCTCCGGCCAGGGCCGGCGGGATCGCGTCGAGGGCCGCGCCCCAGCCGGCGAGCGGGACGTGGGTCTCCTCCTGGGTGAGCGCGCCGTGCTCGAAGCCCACCCGGGGGTCGGGGACGGGGAAGCGCGCGGTGGCGGCGACGGCCACCACCGCTCCGATGCGTTCCAGGACGGCGGGGGTCGCCGGCAGCAGCCCGGCGGCGTCCAGTTCGGCGGGGGTGTACACCCGGGCGTGGTCGCCGAGGGCGTCGGCGAGGCGGTCGGCGAGTTCCCGCTCGCGGCCGGGACGCGGGTACAGCCAGCGCGTCCGCCCGGCGCCGCCGCCCGGCATCAGGCAGTGTTCGGGGGCGTCCAACCGGGCCCAGGCGTCGTGCAGCGCGGGGTCGCGGGCCACCCGGGTCTGGCCGTGGTCGGCGTGCGCCACAACGCTCCGGCCGGCCCGTGCCCAGCGGCGGGCCGCCGTGTCCAGCAGGCGTACGGCCTCGTGCAGGCGCTCGTCGTAGCCGGCCTGGTGGATGTGGTCGTCGAGGTTGACGTAGGCCCAGATCAGCGGTGGGCGTTCGCCGGTGGACGGGTCGGGCGGTACGGCGTCGACCTCGGCCACGACGCGCGCGACGACGGCGACGGGGTCGGTGCTCAGCGGTGTGCGGGGGGTCGGCAGCAGGCGGGCGCCGTGCAGGAGCGCGGTGACCCAGGGGCCGCGCAACCCGTTCAGTTCGGCGCCGACCGCGACGGCCGGCGTGCCCCGGGCCGCGCAGCGGTCGAAGACCGTGGCGTGCGGCACGATCGGCTCGCCCGCCGCGGTACCGGGCCCCGGCGGGTCGAAGGCGATCCTGTCGCCGGTGATCAGGTGGGTGGCGTGGTCGGCGCCGGGGGCGCGGTAGACCATGCCGATCGCGCCGTGCTCAGCGGCACCGGCGCCGGTGACAGCGGTGAGCCAGGCGGTGGTGGAGGTGCTGGGGAACGTCGAGCGCAGCCGCCACAGGCCGGCGCCGGAGAGGCTGTGCTCGGCCGCCCGGTGGGAAAGGCCGTCCATCGCGAGCAGGATCACGCCGTGTTCGGCGCCGTCCACGCATCGGTTCACGACCTCCGGGAGCACGCGAAGGTCGGCGGACACGGTCGCATGCCCGCCGACACGTGGGCCCTCGATCAGTAGTTCGGCACGCAGTCGGTGCACGTGGTGCGGAACTTCGCGATGTGCACTTCCTGACGCTCGGCGATCATCCGCTCGACCAGACGCGGAAGAAGCATGACCGGAGCGGCGCCGGTACGGGTGACGGTCTGCTGAGGGGCTTTCTGAGCTATCTGCATGAGTTCCTCGCAGTTGAAAGAATCCTGCTGACGGCCTTTCGGAAAGATAGCAACACGCCGCGCGAGGCGTTGTCAACGAACATGTAAAGTCAGGCTTTTGACGCTGAATCATGTCGATCTTCGGTTGATTCATGGCGATCTTCGGAACCGGTGGAACGGCTGCGCGGAGAGCCGATCAGCGGGCGGCGGCGCGAGGGCAGGCCGTCGACCAACCGGGCGGCCATCAGGACGCGGTCCCAGTGCGGGATGTCGCTGTCCGGATCGTCGAGGACGTCGAGCCGGGCGAACAGCGCGGCGTCGCTCCCGTCGGTCGCCGGGGGCGCGGGGACGGCGGCGGGGTCCAGCGGGTGCGCCGGGTGCTCGGCGTACAGGGCGCGCACCGCGGCGGCCACGGCGGCGTCCGTTGCGGCGCAGGGGTCCGCGGCGAGCATGGCCAGGGCCGCGGCCCGCTCCCGCGCGGGGAACAGCACGCCCAGCTCACGGACCTGGTCGGACGGGTCGTCGGGGGCGTGCAGAAAGTTCAGGCACAGCAGCTCGCAGCCGAGTTCGCCGCGCAGCGAGCCGCCGTTGGCCCCGGGGTTGCTCGACGACCCCTTGAGCGCGGCCAGCCGGGCGGAGGCCGTCATCCCGGTCCGCTCCGGCCCGTGCTCGTCGCGCAGGGCGACGACCAGGCAGGGGCCGGCCGACAGGATCATGTCCACGGTCCGCACGATCGCCAGCGACGCGGCGTTGAGCTGGTAGCGCCACAGCTCCCGGTGGACGCGCGGGTCGACCCGCACCCGGGCGCAGCCCGTCGGCCGGAAGCCGCGGGCCGCCAGCCAGGCCAGGGCGGGTCCGATCCGGCGGCCGACGACGGCCTCGGGCTTGAACATCACGAAACTGCTGCGGCGCAGCATCAGGTCGAGGCGCTGATGGCTCTCCCGCTCCAGCAGCAGGGCCGTTTCACAGAAGTAGATGTCGTCGGGGTAGAAGCCGCGGCGCACCGGGTCGGAACTGAACGGCGGCTGTAAGAGCGCGTGAATGACTCCCCCAACGTGGGATCGTGTCCAACCCCGGTATGGAAAACGCTTTTTGACCCGTTGTCAGAGTCCTGCCGGAGCATTACCCTGAGGCTAACCCGTTGGATAGAGCAGATCAAGGAGTGCTGTCATGGCCGTTTCTGCCAAGCGGATCCGCGTTCGCCCGAAGCCGAACAAGAAGTAATCCCAGGTCCAGCGATCAGGATCCGTTGATCACGCCGATCACGGGTCCTGATCGTTTCGTACCGGCCGTATACGGAATGCGGCCGGCGGTACCGATAACAAACGGAGCGCGCTTGACCGAGGTAGCGATCGGCACGGTCCGGCACCTGCTGGCCGCCCCCGACGACGCACCGCACGCGGCGGTCCTCGCCACCGCGCGGGGTGCGGGGCACAAACTCGCCGGGACCCTGCTGAGCCTGCGGGCCGCCGGGGGTGAGCGGCTCACCGGCGCCGAGGCCGCCGAACTGGCCGCCGCCCGCGAGCGCGTCGAGCGCTACGCCACCGTCTGGTCCGGGCTGACCGCCCGCATCCCTGGCCTGCTGGTGGTCAAGGGCATGGCGATCGGGGCCTTCTACCCGCCGGGCGTGCTGCGCTCTGCCGGTGACCTGGACGTCGTCTGCTCCGACCACGAGGCGTTCTGGGCCGCCGCACTGCAACTGGCCGGCACCGGTTGGGAGATGGTGGCGTTCACCCTCCTTCCCGCCCGCCGGGACGACCACGTCTCCCCGCACCTGTTCGCGGAGTTCCGCACGGACGCCGGGGACGGCGCCGAGCCCTACGTCGTCGGCCTGGTCACCGCGGAGGTCTTCACCGACCTGCGCCGGCCCGCCTGCCGGCTGCCGCGCCCGGTCCACTCCCCCCTGGCGGTGACCACCTTGGCCCTGGTGGCCGAGCGCTGGGAACGAGAGTTCCGCAGCCGTGACCTGCTCGACCTGACGCTGCTGCTGCGCGAACTGGACGCGGCGGGGGTGGCCGAACTGCGCGCCGGGCTGGCCCTGGCCGGCCTGTGGCCCGAGTGGTGCGAGGCCATGGACCGCGTCGGGCGGCTGGGCTGGCGGCCGGCCGTCGTCCTGCCGGACGCGCGCCGCGCCGCTGCGCGCGAACGGGTCCTGCGCGCCGGTCGCGCGGTGCGGCGCTGGTGCTCGCCGGTACGCCTGCTGGCCGGCCTGGCCCGGGCGGGGGCCGAGGACGACGTCAGCGGTTGGCGTACCGCGTTCTACGACGCCGCCTCCGACCTGCTGCACCTGCGCGTCGGCACCCGACGGCTCCTGGCGGCGGGCGTTCCGCTGTTCGCCGTACCGCTGGACGAACGCCCCGACACCACGCCGGGGTTGGACCTGGTCACCGTCGGCCGCCACCTCGTCGCCCGCACCCCGCTCGGCGTCTTCCTGATCGCGGCCGGCGCCGTGCGGCAGGAGTGGCTCGACGAGGTCGGCGGGGACCCCGTGGAGGCGTAGGTTACGACGCGGGCGGGGGCGGGGCGGCGGCGGCGCCGGCGGCACCCGCCTCGCTGGCCCGCCTGCGGCACCCGCCCCGTCCCCGGTCAGCCGCCGGGCCGCCGTCGGGTGCGGTGCGCGCGCAGGGCGAACAGGGCGGCGGAGGCGGCGAAGAGCACGACGGTGATCAGCAGCCAGCGCGGCCAGAAGACGTCGGGCGACAGGCCGGTGGCCCGCCGGTAGTTCGTCCCCGCGTTCCGGGAGATCGACGGCCAGTAGACGAGCAGGGTCAGCAGCGACAGGAACGCGGGCACCCTGAGGTGGTTGACCACGGCCAGGCGGGACCGCGAAAGCGGCTTTCCGGCCTGTACGCCCTTGTGCAGCAGCCAGTCGGCGCCGCCGTACAGCGGCACCAGGACCACGTCGTGCAGGATCGCGGCGCCCACCACCCACTCCAGGACGCTCAGCCACTCGGTGCGCAGCAACCGGACCAGGGCGTAGCCGCACACCGCGAAGGACAGCAGCAGGATCACCAGGTGCCGCGGCGGCTCCCCGTACACCCTGACGAACAGCCGTTTCATGCCCGCTCCTCGAAGTCCGTTGCACCGAAGGTGAGTTGGCGTACCCATTTGGTGCTCATCACGCCGGGCGCGTCCGGCACGATGATGCGGGCCGGGTAGCCGTGGTCGGGCGACAGCGGCGCTCCGTTGACGTTCGTCGCCAGCAGGGAGCGCGGGTCGCGGACCTGGTTGGCGCGCAGCGCGACGGCCCGGAAGGAGCCGGCGAGCTGCACCGACTCGACGAACACCCCCGGCGGGTCGGTGTGGTGGCCGACGAGGGCGGCCAGGTCGCGCAGCCGTACGCCCTGCCAGTGCTGGTTCTCCGTCGACCAGCCCTCGACGCAGGCGATGGGCAGCGCCGCGGTGTGCCGGGCGAGCGCCTGGAGTTGGCCGAGGGTGAGCCGGACGGTGCGGCCGTTGCCGCGGACCGTCAACCGCCAGTCCTCACCGATGTCCTGCGGCCGCACGTGGGCCTTCAGGGCGGTCTTGTTGATGGGGAAGCCGTTGGGCCCGCTGCCGGAGTCGCGGCCGTGCGGGGCGAGCAGGGCGGTCCGGCGCAGCGGGCCGCCGATGCTCTGGCCGGCGGTGAGGACGAAGAGCACCAGGGAGCCGAGGCCCGCCATGCCGAGCGCGCCGCGCCGCGACATCGTCGGCTCCGCCGGGTGCGCGGCCACCAGGCCGCCGCCGTCGGCCGGTTCGGGGCGGGTGCGCGCGGTCGAGGTCCGCAGTTCGGCGCGGAACTCCCGGCTGCGCAGCGCCCGTACGGCCTGCGGCATCCGCAGCGCCACGTGGGCCGCGACCGCGCCGGTGAACACCCACGCGCCGTAGAAGTGCAGCGTGTAGAACGAGCCGGGGAAGAGGTAGTCGAGCTGGACGTTCAGCACCCCGGTGGTGAACTCGAACAGGCCGCCGCCGACCAGCAGCAGCAAGGACAGCCGTTCCAGGGCGTGGCCCAGCGACCGCACCGGCGGCAGGGTGAACAACTTCGGTACCACCGACCAGAGTTTGGCCAGCAGGATGGGGATCAGCACGATCCCGAGGGTGACGTGCATGCCCTGGGTGAGCCGGTAGAGCCAGTACGGGTGGGTCGGCCAGGAGAAGAGGTAGAAGCCGAGCAGGCCCTTGCCCGGGGTCTGGTCGTTGATGTGCGACAAGTCCGGGTTGTACGCGGCGTAGGACAGCAGACCGGTGACGAACAGCACCGGCAGGCCGACCAGCAGCACCGAGCCGAAGACCGAGGTCAGCCAGGGTCCGCGCAGCGGACTGCGGAACGGACCGGAGACGGGACGCGGGGGAAACCTCATGGGAGCCGACCCTAGGGTCGGCCACCCCGGACCAGGCCGGATCAACTCCTAACGAAAGCCTGACATCCGCCGCCCGGTGCCCCTCGCGCGTCCCGGCCTGCCTAGGGTGCGGTCGGTGAGACTCCTGCCCTTCCCCCGTCGCAACACCACGCCGCCGACCGGCCCCGACACCGCCGCGCCCGCCGCGGCTACCCCGCAGCCGCCGACCGACTCCGGCACCGCTGCCGCTCCCCCGCGGGGCCGGCGGTGGGACGTCGTCGCGGGCGGCGGCGTGCTCGTGCTGTTCCTCGTCATGGCCGGTATCGGCGGCTACCTCCAGCGGGACGGCTCCGTGCTGCGGTCGTCGTTCC
This sequence comes from Streptantibioticus silvisoli, assembly GCF_027947535.2. Taxonomy (GTDB): domain Bacteria; phylum Actinomycetota; class Actinomycetes; order Streptomycetales; family Streptomycetaceae; genus Streptantibioticus_C; species Streptantibioticus_C silvisoli. The sequence goes on along the minus strand of NZ_JAAGKO020000006.1, from coordinate 10,731 downwards.
CGCCGCTGGAGGCCCGGTGGCTGCCCCACGTCGGTCCGGGAACGCCGCTCGCGGTGACGGTGGGCGTGCTGATCGCCGGATACGGGCCGACGCTGGCGTCCCGCCTGGGCCGGCGTGCGCTGCTGTGGTCGGCGTGGGCGGCGGCCATGGCCTGGACCTGGTCGCTCGCGCTGGTCGACGGCTGGCAGCGCGGCGTCGCCGGCCGGCTGACCGCGAGCGGCGAGTACCTGACGCAGCTGTCGCGCTTCGACCACCTCGGGCCGACCCTGCGGACGTTCACCGGCCACATCCTGCTGCACTCGCCGCACAACTGGGCCACCCACATCGCCGGTCACCCGGCCGGCGCGGTGCTCACGTTCGTCGGCCTGGACCGGATCGGCCTGGGCGGCGGCGCCTTCGCCGCGGTCTTCGTGATCACGGCCGGCACCTCGCTGGTCGTGGCCGTCCTGCTCACGCTGCGCCTGCTCACCGGGGAGGACCGGGCCCGGGCGGCGGCCCCCTTCGTGGTGCTCACCCCGGGCGCGGTGTGGGTGGGGGTGTCCGCCGACGGCTACTTCGCGGCGGTGGCCGCCTGGGCGCTGGCCCTGCTCGCCGTCGCCGCCACCCGCACCTCGCACCGGCAGACGGCAGTGGCCGGCCTGGGCAGCGGCGTCCTGCTCGGCGCGGCGGTGTACCTGTCGTACGGGCTGGCGCTGCTGGTGATACCGGCGGCCGTGGTCCTGCTGTGCGCGCGCACCGCCCGCCCGGTGCCGTACGCCGTCGTGGGTGCCGCCGCGGTCGCCGCGGTCTTCACGGCGGTGGGCTTCGACTGGTGGCAGGCGTACGGGCTGCTGCGGATCCGCTACTTCCAGGGGTACGGCGGGGTGCGCCCTTACAGCTACTGGTTCTTCGGCGACCTCGCCACCCTCGCGGTGTCGGCCGGCCCGGCGTCGGCCGCCGGACTGCGCCGGGTGCTCGCCGTGGCGCCTGCGGGCCTGCGGGAGGGGCGGAAGGGAGCCCAGCCGTGGAGGGCGGCCGACCGGGGGACGGCGGCCGACCGGCGGACCGGAACCGACCGGTGGAGGGGAGCCGACCGGTGGCAGCTCGTCGCCCGGTGGAGGGGAGCCGACCGGCGGGCGGTGGCCGCGGTGCTGCTGCCGTGCGGATTCCTGCTGGTGATGCTCGCCGCCGACCTGTCCGGGATGAGCAAGGCGGAGACCGAACGGATCTGGCTGCCGTTCACCCTCTGGCTGCCGGCCACCGCCGCGTTCCTCCCCCGCCGGGACCACCGCCGCTGGCTCCTCGCGCAGGCGCTGGTCGCGCTGCTCGTCAACCACCTGCTGCTGACGGCCTGGTGAGGTGACGGGCGGGGGTTATGGGGGGAGGCCGGAAGGTCGGTCGCGGAGCCGTGCGCGGCCCCGGACCAGGGCGCCGGATCAGGGCGGCGGACCACGGCGCCGGACCACGGCCCCGCAGCAGGACCCCGGACTCATCCCCCGACGCCCTCCGCCGCCGGGGTGGCGTAGGCCGGTACCCCCTGGTCCGGACCGGGGAAACGGTGCTGCTCTGCGAGGATGGTCGTATGGACGTGCCGAGCAGGAACGACGTGAAGGCCAGCGGCCGCGCCCGCGTGACGTTTCTGTCCGACCACCGTGCCGATCCGGCGGCGGTGACCGTTCCCACCCGGGTCGCGCAGTGCTCCCACGACGCGATCGCCCCGCCGCAAGTGGACGCGTTCGTCCACACCGAGGTCGCCGGCGGCCGGCTGCTCCCCCGGAACGCCGCCGGCCACTGCCCGCAGCTCGCCGCCCCCGAGAAGACCACCGCCGCGGTCCTGTCCTTCGTGGGCGGCACCGCCTTCACGGGCGGCACCGGATGATGTGCGACACCGACGGGGACGAGAACGGCGCCGGAGCCGCGGGCGGCGGCCACCCCGGGGACGACCGGGCCCTGTTCTCGGCCCTGCTGGAGGACAGCGCGGAGGACCTGTACGAGAACGCCCCGTGCGGCTACCTGTCCACCCTGCTGGACGGCCGGATCGCGAAGATCAACGGCACCCTGCTGCGCTGGCTGGGCCACGCGCGCGCCGACGTGGTGGGCCGCAAGCACTTCGCCGACCTGCTCACCGTCGGCGGCCGGCTCTACCACGAGACGCACTACGCGCCGCTGCTGCGCATGCGGGGCGAGATCAGCGGCATCGCCCTGGAGCTGAGGACCGCCGGCGGCGACCGGCTGCCCGTCCTGGTGACCTCGACGGTGAAGACGGGCGGCGACGGACAGCCCCGGCTGATCCGCACCACGGTCTTCGACGCCCGCGACCGCCGCGCGTACGAGACCGAGCTGCTGCGCGCCCGCCAGGAGGCCGACCGCGAGCGCGCCCGCCTCCAGCGCCTGAACGCCACGCTCCAGGAGACGCTGCTGCCGCCGGCCCTGCCGGACGTGCCGGGTCTGGAGGCCGCCGCGCACTACCAGGTCGCCTCCACCGACGAGGTCGGCGGCGACTTCTACGACCTGTTCCCGCTGGCCGACGACACCTGGGGGCTGTTCCTGGGCGACGTGTGCGGCAAGGGGGCCGCCGCCGCGGTGGTCACCTCCCTGGCCCGCTACACCCTGCGGGCCGCCGCCGTCCACGATCCCGACCCCGCCGCGGTGCTGACCCACCTCAACACCGTGCTGCACCGCGAGTACCACGGCCGCGACCCGCGCTTCTGCACCGTCGTCTTCGGCCTGCTCACCCGGGACGGCGAGCGCGGCGGCTTCCACGTCACCCTGGCCGGCGGCGGACATCCCCCGGCCCTCCTGCTGCGCGCCGGCGGCGGCGCCGAGTACCTGGCCACCCCCGGCGGCCAGCTCATCGGCGCCCTCCGCGACGTCCGCATCGCCACGACGGCGGTCCGGCTGGCGGCCGGCGACACGCTGCTGCTGCACACCGACGGCCTCACCGAGGCCCGCACCGGCACCGGACACGACGGCGGCCGCTACGGCGACGACGCCCTCCTCGCCTTCGCCCGCGACCTCGCCCCGACCACCGCCGCGGACGCCGTCACCGCGATCCGCGACCTGCTCGCCACCTTCGGCGACGGCCTGGACGACGACACCGCGGTCCTCGCCGTTCACGTGCCGCGACCGGCGGCTGAGCAGCGGTAACGCGCCGGGACCCGGTCCCCCGCGTCCGTACCGGCACGGTCACCGCGGTCACCGCGCCCGGAGGCGGGCCGGCTCCCGAGGGCCCCGGAGCGTCGCCTCCCGAGGGCCCAGGAGCAGCGGGCCGGTGCCGGTCATGGCGAACAGCCGGGCCAGCATCGGTTGCGGGTGGTGCAGCCGCAGGACCGAACCGACCGCGGCGGTCTGCCCGGCGGCGGTCAGGAAGGCGTTGAGGCCGCTGCAGTCGCAGAAGGTGACGGTGCTGAGGTCGACGTCCATGCGGTGGACGCCGTCGCACAGGCACTGGCGCAGCGAAGCGTGCAGCAGTGGTGCCGACGTCAGGTCGATCTCACCGTCGAGGGTGATCAACGCCCGGTTCCTCCCGTCGTGCCGGTGAACGTTCAGCAGGTGCGGACTGGGCATGGTGCCTCGGTTCATGGGCCGGCCGGGACGTCGTCGGGGCGCCGGACTGCCGGCTGCTCCCGGTGGGCTTGTGTTGCGGCGGTGATGTCGGATCGGACGGCGGATGCGGCCGGTCCGTCAGCCGGTGCCGCGGGTACGGGGCCGGGCGGCGCGGACCGCGCCGCAGGCCCGCCACGGACGACGGGAAGGGTCGGCGCAGGACCGGCTGAGTGTCGTCCCTCGCCGGGGCCGGGGCGGCGCGACATGGGGAAGGCGATGCTCCGACGGCGGTCGACTCGCCGGCGGACGAGGGTTTTTCGGCGGCGGCGGCCGTGCTGCCGGCCGGCCCCGGGTCGAGGCCACCCGGTGTTGTCACTCGCCGCAGACGATGCCGCCATGAACGGCGCCATGCGAAGTGCCTTCGGTAACCGCACCATACGCCCCGCCGGGCGCCGGGAACCCGGCGCGGGCGGCGCCGATGCCGACCGGACCGATGCGCGCCCGGCCTGTCGCGGAGCACCGGACGCCGCGCGGCCGACCGGCGCGGAGGCCGTCCCGGGTCCCCGCGGTGCCGGCCGGCACCGGAGGATCGACGCCCACTTTGCGCCATACGCGGCAGAAGGACCCAAACGCCCTCGCATGCCCCCCGCGGTGGGCGCACACTGGTGGCATGTCCCTACCCCGAACGCATCAGTGCTCCGGCTGCTCGCCCAGCCCGGCGTCAGGAACCACGCTCCACGAGGACCTCGTTGTCGGGGCGCCGCTGTCCATGGAGGACCTCACGGACGCGCAGCGCCTCGAACGCTTCTCCCGCAAGTACGCCCACGACGGCTGCGAGGTGCAGGACGTGCGGCGGGTGCCCCACGACTCCCTGGGCGGGTACGCCTGGTCGGTGCGCTTCAGCGAAGGCTCTTGACCGAACGCCTGCGCGGCAGCGCGGCAGCCCCGGCGCCGCCGGCCCGGCCGGTGGGCGACTGCGAAGGCCGCGTCTGCCGCGTTCGCTCCCCCGGGGGACGGGCGGGCGGCACGCCGACCCGCGGGGAGAGGCGGTCGACGCCGGCCCCCGGCGCGGACCGGGGACGCGGCCGGTGCGGACGCCCCCCGGCGCGGACCGGCGGAACGCGGCGGTGTCCGGCGGACCGCCCGAGGCGGCACGGCAGAAGGCCGTCCCGCGGTCCCGAGCGAGCCGCCGACCGCGATCTGACGCAACGTCAACTCCAGCCGGCGCCCCGCCCACGCGACCGCGGCCGGCCCCCGCACGACCCGGAATGGTCTACTGGGTCGTTCTGATGGGACGCGCGGTACTCAACGTGCGGCGCCGCATGGGGAGATGAGTACGGCGAAGAACGAACAGGCCCTGCAAGCACGGGCCACCGACCGGATGATCCTCTTCTCCGACGCGGTGGTCGCGATCGCCATCACCCTGCTCGCGCTGGAACTCCCCGTTCCCGCCGGGCACGACGTCTCCGCGTTCTGGAGGTCGGTGCGCGAGAACGACGGTCACTACCTGGCCTTCCTCATCAGCTTCGCGGTGATCGCCGCGTCCTGGAGCCAGCACCATCGCGTCTTCAGCACCGTCAAGCTCGTCGATCCGCGGGTGCGGCTGATCAACCTGTTCTGGCTGCTGATGATCGTCCTGAACCCCTTCGCGACCAAGCTGCTCACCACGGAGGGCCACGGCACCGTCGCCACGCACGCTCTGCGGTTCGGCTTCTACTCCCTCCTTCAGGTGCTGGCGAGCGGCGCCCTGATCGCGATGTCGCGCCACCTGGCCGCGCACCACCTGCTGGACCCCGGCAGCCCGGCGCCCTCGACGACCCTCAGGGGCGAACGGCTGTACGGCACCGTCCTCGGCTTCGGCCTGTCCATCCCGGTCTTCTTCGCCACCACCTACGCGTGGGTGCTCTGGATCGTCGTGCCGTTGCTGGCCGAACGCCTGCCGCTGCGCACCCGGCCGCCGGAGAACGGCTCCCCCGACGCCTGACCGGCGCACCGGGCACGACGTGGCACGCGCCCGGCCCACCGGCGCGCGGGTGGGCCGGGCGCGGCGGCGGACGCGGCCCCGCCGGCGGGAACGCGGTCAGACGCGGAGGTAGTCGGACAGGGACGGCAACCGGCCGTCGAGTTCGCAGGCGCCGATGAACGCGTTCTTGACGTCCACCGAGTCGTGGCTGCCGAAGGTGCGCGCGTTGCGCCAGAACCGGTCGAGCCGGTAGGTGTTCGCGGTGGACCGCGCGCCGGTCAGGTCATGGATGCGGGAGGTGACGTCGAGCCCGGCCCGCGTGCTGGCGACCTTGGCGCGGAAGCCGCCGACGGCCACCTCCTCGGCCGACACGCCCCGGCCGGGTGTCTCCAGGTCGTCGGCCACCGCGAGCATCAGGGCACGGGACGCGGCGAGTTCGGTGGACATCTCCCCGATCTGACGGTGCATCAGTACGTCCTGGGACGCGGTCGCGAACTTCGGCATGCTCGGCCGGTTCAGCTGCCGCACGAACGCCAGCGCCGCCTCCAGCGCCCCCTCGCCGATGCCCTGGAGCAGGCCCGCGTGCAGCAGCAGGACGGCACCGACGAAGTACGGGTCGACCGGCTGCGCCGGGAAGTGCCGGCCGTCGGGGACGAAGACGTCGCGGTAGGTGATGGTCTGGCTGTACGTGCCGCGCTGGCCCATGTTGTCCCAGTCGTGGTGGGCCTCAAGCGCCGGGTCGTCCAGCCGGATCAGTGCGTGGTGCCGGGTGCCGTTCTCCAGCTGTCCGTCGGCGCCGAGCAGGGTGAACGCGACGCAGCTGAGGTCCCGGCCGCCGCCACCGCTGTTGGTGTTGAACGTCTTGACGCCGCTGACCCGGATGCCGCCGGCGACCCGTCGCGCCACCACCTTCCCGGTGCCGCCGGTCTCCGCGTTGGAGGCGACGAACCGCCGCCCCTCGTGCAGGAGTTCGCTCGCGAGCTGCTCCTTGGTCGCCGCGTCCAGCCCGGGCGCGGTGAAGACCTCGCGGCACACCAGCGCGGTGGAGACCCAGCACTGGCCGGTGGAGCCGTCGGCGGCCGCCAGCTCCACCAGCGTCTCGACGACCTGGCGCCAGCCACCGAACGGCGGCCCCTCCCACAGCCCGCCGAACCGTGCTGGCACGCTGATCGCGTTCAGCCCGGCCTCACCGATCAGCCGCATGTTGCGCGTCGGGTCCACGCCCTTCGCGTCGATCTCGACCGCGTCCTCGGCCAGCCGCGGCCGCAGCAGCCTCGCCCGCTCGACGACCTCCCGCGGGGTGGCCGGCAGCGGCAGGCCCGCCGCGGTCGCATCCGTGCTGTGCGGGTCAGTGGTCACGTCAACTCCAGAGGCGGGAACGGCGGTTGGCACCGCGACGGCGGGATGGTGCAGCCGGGTCGGGAGGCGGCCCTCCGTCGCGCGGCCGCGCCGGTGCACGGCGGTACGGGGAGCCGGCGGCGGAGGTGGCCGCCGCGGACCCGCTGGGCGGCAGGCCCGGATGCGAGGCTGGCACCCCGGGCCCGGCAGGGTCAAGTGCCGCAGGACACCGCCGAATCCGCGGCCGGCAGGCCCGGGACCGGCACGCCTCCTCCTTCCGGCCACCGCAAGCAGCCCTGCGGGATGACGCCGCGCGGTTCCGGCCATCGCCGCGCTGGCGGCCGGGGTACTGCGCCGCACCCCGGCCGTCGACCCGGGTGGCCGCGCGGCCGGGTGACGCCGGTACGGCGCGCGGCCGGGGCCGTGACACCCCCGCCGCGGAGCGAACGGCGTGGCCGCCGCCCGCTCCGCGGCGGACCGTGAACGCCCGCCGCCCTCCGCGTCCCGCTCGCCGGGGTGACGAGCGGGACGCGGAGGGCGGACGGAGGGCGCGGAGGCGCCGGTGCAGGTCAGCTCGGCAGGAGGTAGCAGGCCTTCACCGTGCCCGACACGGGGTCGCCGAACACCGTGTCGGTGCAGGGGGTGCCGCTGGTGAGGGTCTTGGTGGTGAAGGTCCCGTTGGCGCCGAAGGCCACCTTCCGCGAGCCGCTGAAGGCGCACAGGCCGTTCTCGGGCGCGCAGTACGCCGATCCGCTGGGGCCGTTGGTGACCGGGCCGACGTAGCAGGACTTGACGAACCCGAAGTCGGCGTCGGTGAGCGCGGTGTCGTCGCAGGCGGTGCCGCCGGTGGCCGTGCGGTAGCTGTAGATCCCGTTGGCCCCGTACGCCACCGACTGGGTGCCGGTGAAGGCGCAGGTGCCGTTCTGCTGCGCGCACGAGGTGTAGCCGGTCGGCGTGGCGGCGCCGCCCTGGTTGGAGGCGACGACGAAGGTGCCGGGCTGGACGCCGGTGAGGTAGACGTAGTCGCCGTCCTGGTGGGCGCCGCCGATGCCGGTGGTGGCGGTGAACGCCCCGCCGCTCCACACCACTTGGCCGTTGACCGAGACCACCGGGTTGCTGGCGCCGTAGGTGGGGACCGCGATCGTGCCGCTGGTGCCGGAGGGCGCGGTGACGCTCATGGCGAACTGGTCGACCCCGCTCTGCCCGGCCCACGACACCTGGAGGGCGCCGTGCGGTGTCGGTGCCTGGCCCTCGGCCCAGGTCAGGTCACCGGGGTGCGGCTGCACCGACCAGCCGGCGTAGCCGGGGGACGTCGGCTGGATGCCCAGCACGTAGCCGGACAGGGCGCTGGTCGGCGTGGTGGACCAGCCGTGCGCCAGGCTGGTGCCCGACCCCAGGCCCGGGGTGCCGTCGGCGCCGGAGACGTTCTCCCACATGGTCCCGGTGGAGTCGGCGCCCGGGGCGATCATGTGGCCCCACACGTTGGTCAGCAGCTGCTCGGCGTCGGCGGTGTCGTCGTTCGCCAGCCGGGCGTCGAGTTCGTAGCCGCTGACGAACGGGCTGACCAGGGCCTCGTCGCCGGAGCCGGCGGAGAAGGGCAGCGGGCCGTAGGGGGTGGTCCACAGCTTGGTCTTCAGCGCCGCCAGGATCGAGGAGCGGTTCGCCGCGGGCGCCACGCCGTACAGCACGGCCAGCGCGTTGGCGTCCTGCGCGACCCCGGTGGTCTGCGTGTCGCTGGTGGAGTACAGCCCGGTCGAGGTGTTGAACAGGTGGGCGTTGATGGCCGTCTTCAGCGCGGCGGCCTGCTGGGTGTACGTCGCGGCCTGCGCGCTCTGGCCGGCCCCGGTGGCGATCTGCGCGCCATCGAGCAGCGCCTGGTAGTACAGGACGTTGTACTCGGTGACCTCACCGGTCTTGTCGCCGTCGTAGAAGTCCCAGTCGGCGCCGTCGTCGCTGTTGGTGACCAGCAGACCGTTGGAGTCCAACTGGGTGGCGTTCCAGGCCAGTTCGCTCTTGACGACCGGCCACTCCTGCTGGATGAACGCGGTGTCGCCGGTGTAGAGGTAGTAGGAACCCAGGCCCAGCAGGAAGTACATGGAGTACGAGGCGGAGTAGCTGCCCGTGGTGCCCTGGATCGGGGCGCCGGTGTGCAGGGGCGTCTGCGGCGGCTCGTCGCCGGCCACGAAACCGCTGGAGAGCTGGTAGCTGCCCAGGAGTTGCAGCGCGCCCTTGAGGTCGGCGGCGTGGTCGGTGGAGTAGTAGGACGTGGGGCCCTCGACGTTGATGTCCCCGCTCCACACCGCGCGGTCGCGGGTGGCGCCGTCGAGGATGGTCGGCAGCGCGTTGCCGCCGGGGACGCTGAAGTCCGACAGCGCCGCGGTGCTGCTGAGGGCGTTGCTGTAGAGGGTGGCGCCAGCGCTGCTCACCACGCTCAGGTTGCGGAAGTCGGCTTCCTCACCGTTGTACTCGCGCAGCCCCACCGTTCCGGTCGGGTAGGTGCTGGTGCCGGACGGGAGGGAGGAGGTGTCGAGGGTCGCCACTTTCGTCTGGTCGACCGAGACCGTCACGCTGGTGCCGGACGTCGTCGTGCTGACGGTGTGCCAGGTGTTCGCGGCCAGCGCGGAGGGCAGTGCGACGCTGCCGACGCTGGTGTACGTCCCGCCGTGCAGGTCGAACTCCTGGAGGGTGTTCGGCGTGCCCGCGGTGTCGTTGGCGGCGTTGAGGATGAAGACGTAGCCGTTGTTCGCGTCCTGGCCGCGCACCACCCAGCCGGCCTGGTTGGACACGATCCGCGTGTCGAAGGTGGTGGTGTAGTCGCCCCAGCCGGAACCCTGCTTGAGCAGGCCGGCGTTGCCCCCGAAGTCGTCGAGCACACCGCCGTCGACGCTCCAGTCGCCCGGCATCGTACCGGCGTCGGCGGAGTCGAGCTGCGCGGTGTAGGCGCCGTCGTACCAGATCTTGTTGAGCTCGTCGGAGCTGGAGACGAAGTACCCCTGGTAGCCATCCGCGGTGGTGCGGTCGGCGATGTAGTGCAGGCCCGCCGTGCTCAGCGTGAGCGTGCCGGGCGAGGTGAGGGTGATCTCCTCGTAGCGCTCGCCGCCCTGCTCGTAGTGGTTGGTGATCGTCCCCGGCGCGGAGACGGTGTACGAGTCGTGGCGGGCCGGGTCGCCCTCGGCCCACGGCAGCGAGTTGTCACCGGTCGCGGTCAGGTACCGCTGGGACTCGCTGTAGCCGGCCTGGAGCGTCGGCGAACCGGACTCGGCGCTGACGTCGAAGTACGGTATGCCGCCGACGTTCTTGCCGTAGTCGAGCACGATCGTGGGGGTGGCGCCGCCCGAGGCCAGGGTCAGCGTGGCACCGCCCGACGCGCCGCACACCAGGTTCTGCGCCCCGGTGACACCGCCCGAGGTGCTCACCACCGCGGTCGGGCACACCGTCGCGCTCGTCGGCGTCTCGACGTAGCTCTGCCAGTCGGGGGCCGTCGGCCACGGGGTCTGCGGCGCCGCGGCCGCCACGGAGGCGGGCTGGGCTGACGCCCAGGTGAGGAGGGCGAATGCGCAGCCCAGGGCCGCGACGGCTCGGCGGCGCCTTCGGGTTCGCCGTTCAGTGCTCATGGTCGGCTCCAGGGGGAGGAGGAACACGCGTGAAGCACCTGAGCGGCCGGCCGTGCCGCTGGCAGGGTGAGGACGCCCATGACGGCAGAGGCGACCGGCAGAATGAAACGATTCATTTCACTTTACCGTCGGCGAGATTATTGACTGGCGCGCTCGCGGTCAATGTCTTCTGCGGTATCCGCTCACGGATGTTCCGCGCCGCGCGGGGCGGAGGTCGGGCCGGCCGCGGGGGTGAAGGGGCGGGTGGGGGTGCTGCGCGGGCGGTGCGGGGCGGGGCGCGGGGGATGCAGG
>NZ_JAAGKO020000059.1 GCF_027947535.2 Streptantibioticus silvisoli | reverse complement strand
CCGTCGTCGTGCGCGGCGCCGCCTGGGTCTGTCGGGCGGCTGCGTTCTCCGCCGGAGGGTGCCCCTTCTCCTCCGCCGGCCGACTGTCGGAGGCTCCGCCGTCCGCGATGTCCGGTGAGCCGCCCGGATCGCGGTGGCCGTGCTCTGCGGTGGGCTCCGGACGCGCGTGCAAGGGTTGCCGCCGCACTGGACGGCGACCCCGGACGATTGCCCGAGCAGGACGTCGCCACCGTGAGACGTCCGACCTCAACGGATCGCTCCGGCGGGCTCGTTGAGGCGGTGCGCCCCAACGAGCATTCGGCCGACGGAGGTTCGGACACCTGCCTACGACTGTCGCCGCGCTGAGGCGGGTTGACGCCAGTCGGCGTCACCTCTCCGGAGGTTGCCGTGCTCCGGGCAGGCGTCACCGTGCAGCCCGTTGACGCCGAGCGGCTTCACGGCGCGGAGGCTCGTCTCCGGTGAACGTCACGTCGAGCCCCGCCCCACGGAGGCCCCCGCCTCGACGGACGCTGCCCCGGAGCTTGTTGACGTCAGGCCCTGCCCCACCTCCGCAGGCCGCACTGTCACCGTCGAGCCCCACTCCCGCAGCCCCCCGTCAAGCCCCCTCCGCAGCGCAGCCCTCACCGGCGGACGTCGCCCCGCTTCCCGCAGCCCGTTGACGTCAGCCCGCCTCCGCTCCCGCAGCCCGCACCGTCAGCCCCGCCTCCGCCCCCGCGGCGCAGCCCCCTCCCTCGCCCCGACGCCCTCACCCCGCCCCCGCGACGCAGGCCCCTCCGTCGCCCTGACCTCGTCCCCGCAGCCCCCTCTGTCCTCAAACGGCCGCCAGCGTGGACCACTGATCGACCAGCGACGTGTCACCGGTGACGTCCAGCTCCTTGAAGCCCGAGCGGTTCCACAGGGCGGCGTAGAGGGCGTCGGCGGTGCCGCTCACCGTGCAGTCGGCGGGAGCGGGGTCGTCGTTGTGGACGCGCGGCGGATCGTTGGAGAGCCGCAGCAGCCAGGAACGGCCCCCGGCGTCGGTGGGCCGCACCCGTATCGCGTGCGGGGAGCCGGAGCGCAGGGTGCCCTGGGGGCGGCTGAGGGCGCCGTGCAGCAGTTCGTCGATGCCGTCGGCGGCGAAGGAGGCGCCGAACGGCAGGTGTTCCGCGCCGGCGGCCAACTCGGCGTCGATCCGGTGCACCGCCATCTCGTGGGCCTGGCGGCGCGTCCAGAAGGCGAGGGGCGAGGCGGCCGGTACGAACGTCCAGCACTCCAGGTCCGCCGGAGCGTTGCTGAGGGCGTCCACCAGCGCGGCGTGCCCCGCGCGGTACCAGCCGTCCAGCTCCGCGTCCGCCGGCGCCTCCCAGTCGCCGCGTACCGGCTCGGTCGCACCCGCCACGTAGAGCGCCACCCGCCGGTGCACGTTGCCGAGGTGCGCCACCAGATCCCGGGTGTGCCAGCCCGGGCAGGACGGCACCTCGGCGTCCCAGCCGGCCCGGTCCGCGAGGACGGCCAGCGTCTCGCCCTCGGTCCGCAGTACCTCGATGAACTCAGCAGTTTCCATAGCTGACATCGTGTCACCCGCCTCGGACAATCCGGCCCCGATCGCACGGTCGGCCCGTCGAGCGGTCGGCGTCGCGACCGCGAAGGCGATGAGGGCGGCTACTGCGGGCCGGCGCCGCGACTGTCGTCAGGGTCACCGGCATCCCGGCTCCCGCGCGGCGAAGCCGTTGGCGGTCCGCCCTCCGGCGTGCGGCCGGCGCCACCCCGCGGCCACCGCCGTCACCGTGGCCAGCACCACCGGCAGCCCACCCCCCGAGGCGGCCCCGATCGCGGTCAGCCCTCCGGCGTGCGCGCGGCGCCACCACCGCGGCCAACACCCCCACCACGGTCGGCGCCGCGTACCGCGAAGGCGATGAGGGCGGCCACCGCGGCCAGTGCCGCGACCGTGGTCAGGGCCACCGGAAGCCCGGCCCCCTGGGCGATGAAGCCGATCGCCGGCGGACCGAGCAGCATGCCGCCGTAGCCGAAGGTCGACGCGAGGGCGACGCCGTTCGCTCCGCCGAGGGTGCCGGCCCGGGCGATGGCGGCCGGGAATATGTTGGCGATGCCCAGGCCGGTGACGGCGTACCCGGCGATCACCAGCCAGGTCACCGGGGCGAGGGCGGCGACCAGCATGCCGGCCGACGCCGCCAGCGCGCCGACCACGAGGACCCGGGTGCGGCCGAAGCGTTCCAGGGCCGCGGAACCCGCCAGCCGGCCGATCGCCATCGCCAGCGCGAAAACCGCGTACCCGGCGGCCGCGAGACCCGCGCCGGCCCCCAGGTCGCCGCTGAGATGCAGCGTTCCCCAGTCCGCCATCGCGCCCTCGCCGTAGGAGTCGCACATCGCGACCAGTCCCAGCGTCACCACCAGCCACCGCACGTTCCGCCACGCCTCACCGCCATCGGTACGTGTACGCGGGCCGTCGGGGGCGGCGGCCGGCGCCGGACCGGCGGCAGGCAGCGGGTGCCGCAGCAGGACCCGGCCGGCGGCCACGGTGATCGCCAGCGCCACGGCGGCGAGCAGCAGCAGGTGCCGTTCCGGCGACAGGTGCGGCGCGAGCAGGCCGCCGAGCGCGGCGCCGGCCAGCCCGCCGAAGCTGTACGCGGCGTGGAACCCCGGCATCACCGGCCGCCGCAGCGCCACCACCAGGTCGACGGCGGCGGCGTTCATCGCGACGTTCAGCCCGCCGTATCCCGCCCCGAAGACCAGCAGGACGCAGCCCAGCGCTGCCGCCGAGTGGGTCAGCGGCGGCAGGGCCACGCCGAGGGCCAGGACCAGGCCGCAGCCGATGGTCACCGGATGGTTGCCGAAGCGCCGGCACAGCCGGCCCGTTACCGTCATCGTGGCGACCGCGCCGCCGGAGACACCCAGCAGCGCGAGTCCCAGCGCGGCCGGCGCGGCGCCGACCTGGGCCTTCACCTCGGGGATGCGGACCACCCAGCCGGCGAAGACGAAACCGTCCATCGCGAAGAAGGCGGTGACAGCGACACGCAGCACGGTCAGGGACCCCGCCGGCCCCGGTCCGCCGGGCCGGCGCCAGTCGGAGAAACGACTCCGTGCCGTCCGTATTTTGTTCATAGTCGGCACAAAGTGAGAATAGGACCGTGACGCAGACTCGGACAAGGCTTGAACGGGGACGGGGAGCGCTGGGCCCCGCGCTGACGCTCGTGCATACCGGGCGGGCGCCGACCCGGGCGGTGCTCACCTCCGGACTCGGGGTGACCCGCGCGACCGCGGGGGCGGTGGCCGCGGAACTGGAGGCCATGGGACTGATCCGGGTGGACACCCGGCCCACGGTGGTCACCGGCGCCCAGGGCCGCCCCTCGCACCGGCTCACCGTCGACCCGGACGGACCGGTCGTGCTGGCCGCCCAGGTGCACGCCGACGGCTTCCGCGCGGCCCTCGTCGGCCTCGGCGGCCGCATCGTCGCCACCACCCCCGCCTGCGTCACGGTCCCCGCGGACCCGGCCCAGGTGCTCGGCATGGTGGTCCGCGAGGGCGCCGAACTGCTCAAGGCCACCGGCCGGGTCTGCCTGGGCGCCGGCCTCGCGGTGCCCTCCTCGGTCGCCGAGCCGGACGGCACCGCGCTCAACCCGCTCCACCTGGCCTGGCCGGCCGGGGCCCCGGTGCGCGACGTGTTCGCCGAGCAGATCGCCGCCCACGGCATACGCGCCCCCGGCGGCGGACCGCCTGCCTCCTTCGTGGGCAACGACATCAACGTCGCCGCCCTCGCCGAACACCGGCACGGCGCCGGCCGCACGGCCCAGCACCTGCTGGTCGTCGCCACCGGCCACCGCGGCGTCGGCGGCGCGCTGGTGCTCGACGGCCGCCTGCACACCGGCAGTTCCGGGCTCGCCCTGGAGGTCGGCCACCTCACCGTCAACCCGGACGGGCGCCCGTGCCACTGCGGCAGCCGGGGCTGCCTGGACGTGGAGGTCGATCCGCTCGCCTTCCTCCAGGCGGCCGGCCGGCCCGCGGGGCCCGAGGTGGGGCTGCTGTCGCGGTGCGCGACGCTGCTGCGCGAGGAGTACGACGACCCCGCCGTGCGGACCGCGGCCCGCCTGCTGACCGACCGGCTCGGTCTCGGCCTGGCCGGACTGGTCAACGTCCTCAACCCCGACCGCATCGCGCTCGGCGGCCTGCACCGGTACCTGTTCGAGGCCGACCCGGAACGGCTGCGGGCGGTGGTGGCCGACCGCAGCCTGTGGGGGCGCAGCGGCTCGGTGCCGATCATGAGCTGCTCCCTGGACCACGGCAGCCTGGTCGGCGCGGCCGAACTCGCCTGGCAGCCGGTGCTCGACGACCCGATGGCCGTCCTGGAGTCCTGACCCGCCGCCCCGGCCGGTTCCGGGGGAGGGGGTCGGTCCCCGGGAAGCGGCCGGGAGCGCGCGGTGGGTACGACGGGCCTGCCGTTGATACGACGACGTGCCGGTGACGTTGATATGACGGCTGACCGGTGCCGTTGATACGACGTGCCGGTGAGGTGGCGTGGGGTGTGCGGCGTACCCGGAAGGGCCTGGCGCGTCGAGGGGCGGACGGCTGGGCGCCCCGCCAGGACTTCGGTACGCGTCCGGATGGCGGCCGGTCCGGATCGCCGGGGCGGGGGTCCGCCGTCCGGGTGACGTGACGTGCTGAGTCATCGTCGGTACGTGGCACATCGTGACGTAATACGTCACGATCCGCGGACCGCCGCAGGCCGTCAGGCGAAGGAGACGGCGACGGGCGGTGCGAGGTCGTCCAGGGTTATGGCGGGCACCGGGAGGACGTCGCGGGCCGGCGGATCGGCGGGGACCGCGGCGTCCACCAGGACGGCGGAGACCGGGCCCAGCAGGGTGAACCAGACGGCCTTGCCGGTGCCGTCCTCCGTCGGGCGGCAGCCCCAGCTGTCGCACAGCGCGGCGATCATGGCGAGCCCCCGGCCCCCGGTGTCGAGCGTGTCGGTCCGCAGGCCGACCAGGGCCGGCCGCGGGTCGTGGTCGGCGACCGAGACGGTCAGCAGCCCCGAGTCCAGCGACAGCGTCACCGTGCAGTTCTTGTCGGGTTCGGCGTGCCGGTGGACGTTGGTCAGCAGCTCGGTCACCCCGAGGATCGCGGTGTCGACCACCGGGTCGAGATTCCAGTAGCGAAGTTGAGCAGAAACGATTCTGCGGACCTGTCCGGCCCGGCTTGGCTGCGCTTCCAGTTCCAGGGCGCAGCGCCGGGGCTGTCGGGTCGGGATCACGGCTGCGACTCCCTCCGCGGTGGGGGCCGGCCTCAAGCGGGACCGGGCCCGTGCCGCTCGATTGGGAAAGCCTCTGGTGGCGACACACGGTGACACGATCGGTACTGCGTGTGTGTGACCAGGGTGACTCCGGTGCCCCGGTTCCGCAACTTCCGCCACCCGGGACGCCGAAACCGCAGGTCGCGGTCCGGCTCCGGTATACCGCTGCCTATGATCGGTGCCGTCCCGCCGCGACCGCGCCGGGACCGCGGACAGCACGGGAGGCCGAGCGTATGGACACCGCCGAACGGGACGACCGAGAGCACCGGGCGGCCCCGGCGGTACTGCCCACGGTGGACGTCGACCGCACCGACCCGCAGTACCGCGACTGGCTCAAGGAGGCCGTCCGCAAGGTCCAGGCCGACGCCAACCGCAGCGCCGATACCCACCTGCTGCGCTTCCCGCTCCCCGAGCACTGGGGCATCGACCTCTACCTCAAGGACGAGTCGACCCACCCCACCGGCTCCCTCAAGCACCGGCTGGCCCGCTCGCTGTTCCTCTACGGCCTGTGCAACGGCTGGATCCGCCCCGGCAAGCCCGTCATCGAGGCGTCCAGCGGCTCCACCGCCATCTCCGAGGCGTACTTCGCCCAGCTCATCGGCGTGCCGTTCATCGCCGTCATGCCGCGCACCACCAGCGCCGAGAAGCAGCGGCTGATCGAGTTCCACGGCGGCCGCTGTCACCTGGTGGCCGAGTCGCGGATGATCTACGAGGTCTCCGCCGGGCTGGCCCGGGAGAGCGGCGGCCACTACATGGACCAGTTCACCTACGCCGAACGGGCGACGGACTGGCGCGGCAACAACAACATCGCCGAGTCCATCTACCAGCAGATGCGCCGCGAGCGCTACCCGGAACCCGCCTGGATCGTGGCCACCGCCGGCACCGGCGGCACCTCGGCCACCATCGCCCGCTACGTCCACTACACCCAGTGCGACACCCGCATCTGCGTCGCCGACCCGGAGAACTCCTGCTTCTTCGACGGCTGGGTCGGCAACGACTCCGAGATGCGCTGCGAGTCCGGATCGCGGATCGAGGGCATCGGCCGGCCCCGGATGGAACCCAGTTTCGTGCCCGGCGCCGTCGACCGCATGATGAAGGTCCCCGACGCCGCCTCGGTGGCCGCCGTCCGCGCCCTGGAGAACGCCATCGGCCGCAAGGCCGGCGGTTCCACCGGCACCGGACTGTGGAGCGCCCTGCGGATCGTCGCCGAGATGCTGGCGGCCGGCCGCACCGGATCGGTCGTGACCCTGCTGTGCGACCCGGGCGACCGCTACCTCGACAAGTACTACTCCGACACCTGGCTCGCCGCCGAGGGGCTGGACATCACCCCGTACGCCGCCGCCATCGACACCTTCCTGGCCACCGGCAGCTGGCCGGCCTGACCGGCGCCTCCCGGCCGTCCGCGCGCCGGGAGGCGGTCCGTCGGCGCCCGCCCCGCTCAGGGGCGGTGGGCGGCCGGCGCCGGGTCGGCCACCATCAGGTCGGCGACGTGCTCGGTGATCTCCTCCCGCATGCCCGCCGGTATCCCGGCGTCGGTCACCAGCGTCGAGACCTCCGCCAGGGTGGCGAACGAACTCAGGCCCACCGTGCCCCACTTGGTGTGGTCCGCGATCACCACGACCCGCCGCGCCGACCGCACCAGCCGCCGGTTGGTCTCCGCCTCGGCCAGGTTGGGCGTCGACAGACCCGCCCGCGCCGATAGGCCGTGCACGCCGAGGAAGAGCAGGTCGTAGTGGAGCGACCGGATCGCCCGGTCCGCCACCGGCCCGACCAGCGCGTCCGACGGTGTGCGCACCCCGCCGGTCAGCACCACCGACGCCGCGCCCTCGCGGACCGTCGTGCGCCCGGCCGCGTCGGTGCGGTTGCGCCCGGCGTGGAAGACGTCGGCCACCCGCACCGAGTTGGTCACCACCGTCAGGTCCGCGACGTCCAGCAGCCGCTGGGCCAGCGCGTACGTCGTGGTGCCGCCGGACAGCGCGATGGCGCTGCCGGGCTGGACCAGTGAGGCCGCCGCCCCCGCGATCGCCTCCTTGGCCGACTGCTCAAGACCCGACTTCGCCTCGAACCCCGGCTCGTGGGTGCTGGGTTCGGCCACCGGCACCGCGCCGCCGTGCACCTTCTCCACCACACCCCGGTGGGCCAGCGCGTCCAGGTCCCGGCGGACCGTCATGTCGGACACGTTCAGCCGCCGGGTCAGTTCGTTGACCCGGACCCCGCCGCGCCGCCGGACCTCGTCGAGGATCAGCGCGCGCCGCTGCTCGGCCAGCAGATTCTGTTGATCGGCCACCCGTGCCCCGTCCCTTCCGTTGACCTGTCCCGTCCCCGACGCCCGGCGGTGCGCCCCGGCGACTGCACCCGGCCCCACCACCGCGTTCGCCGCCGGACCGGGCGGTGCGCACATCCTCCCACGTGGCGCCGACAGCGTGGGGCCCGCGGCCGGGCCCAGCGGCCGCGGGTCACGATTTCGGATGACGGCGGGAATGCGCAGGTGTGCCGAGGCGCTCACCGGACAGATCCTGAAAGAGGGTCAGCAACGCGTCCGGTACGGGAGATCGGGCACGGCACGGGGAGGCGGAGCCGATGGAGAACGTCCCGCAGGCGCCGGAGGCGCTGTCACCGCCCGGCGCCGTGGCGGCGGACGGCGCCGGACCGCCGCCCGCCCTGGAACTGCTCGTGCACGGCGTCGGCGGCGTCACCCCGCAGGAGATGCTCGACGACCCCCGGCTGGTGCGCGTCGCCGGTGACGCGACCGCCGGGCTCTACCGGCGCCCGGCCGACCTCGACGCCGAGAGCCGGCCCGCCGCCCGGTCCGGCCGACCGGTGCAGGAGGCGTACTCCTGGTCCGGGTTGACCTCGGGCAACGCCTCCCGCGCCCTGTGGCTGCTCCTGCTGCCGTTCATGATCGTCAACCTGGCGCACTGGATGCACCCGCCGGCGCCGCCGGTCCGCGACGGCGGTCCCGGCACGCGCGAACGCCTCTACGACGTCCTGGTGCGGCTGCTGGCGCTCAGCCTCACCGTGCTGTTCGTGGCCGGCGCCTGCGAGATCGCGATGGACCTGATCGCCTGGCAGTGCGGCGGCAGCCAGGTGTGCTCCGGCCACACCGCCTGGCTCGGCTTCCTGTCCGCCGGCCGGCACGGCTGGTGGAGCACGCCCGGCCGCCGGATCGCGGTCGCCGCCGTCGTACCGGCCGCGCTGGTCGGCCTGATGTGGCTGCTGTCGCACCGCACGTGGAGCGCCTACGAGTGCCAGATACCGCCCGGCACCAACCCGCCCGGCCACCCGCGGGGCGAACCGGCGCTGGCGATGCGCGGCTTCTGGTTCGGCCGCCGGTTCGTCGCGCGCCTTCAGTCCACCCACACGGCGTCCGCGTTCCTCACCGTCGCCACCGCCCTGCTGCTGCCCGCCCTGGACCGCGACCGCCGCACCGGCGCGGCCCTGGGCGTCCCCGGCTGGGCGCTGGCCGCCGCGATCACCGTGACCGCGCTGGTCGCCGTCGTCATCACCTGCCGCCACCGCCGCCACGAGACCGACCTGGACGGCACGCCGGAACACCGGACGGTCCGCGCCCTGCCGTACGTCTCCATGGCGCTCGTGGGCCTGTCCGCGCTGTACGCCGGCTGGCCCCGCCCCGGCTGGGACTCGCACGGCCGGCTGCCCGGCGCGGGCATGTTCGCCGACGTCACCCTGCTCCAGGGCGTCCTGCTGGCCGCCCTGGCCCTCACCGTGCACGGGATGCTCCGGGCGGGACGCGCGGCGGGGGCGCCGTCCGGCGCGGAGGCGGCGTACGGCGTGGGCGCGGCCGACGGGGACATGGCCGACGGGGGCGTGGCCGACGCGCGGACCCCGGCCACGCCGGCAGCGGACCCCGGCCCCGGCGCGGTTGCGGGGGAGGCCGAAGGCGGTGCCTACGCCCCCGGCGGTGCCCACGAACGCGGCGGTGCCCACGCCTCCGGTGCGGCTGCGGAAGCGCCCGAAAGCGGTGCCGAACCCAGCGGTGCCCACGCCCCCATCGGTGCTGACGCCTCCGGCGCAACCGCCACCGGTGCCCACGCCTCCGGCGACGACCACGCCCCCGGCGCAACCCCCACCCCCGGCGCACGCGCAACCCCCACCCCCGGCGCCGTCCCCAAGTCCGGTGGGCGGGTCGCCGCGCGCGGTTACGGGGGGCCGTTGGTCGCCGTGCTGGCCTGCTGGCTGGGCGGGGTCTTCACCGGCGGTACCGCGCAGCGCGTCGCGGACTGGCTCGACGGCGGCGGTACGCCCGGCGCCCGGCACGACGCCCTGCCCGGTCCGCCGGTGCTGCTGTCGTGGCAGGCGGCGGCGATCCCGGTGATCCTGCTGGTGCTGCTGGCGGTCGGGGTGGCCGGGGTGCTGCGGCTGCGGCGCGACAAGCGGGCCGACGCCGCCGAGGTGCGCGCCGCGCACCCCGGGCAGCCGGAGGACGACGCCCGGACCCGGCGGATAGCCGGGGCGCTGGCCATGGCCGGCCTGACCGACACCACGCCCGTCCTGGTGGCCGCGCTGGGCTGCGGCGCGTTCCTGCTGGGCGGGGCGGGGCTGGCCGGTGCCTGGGTGCTGGGCCGTTCACCGGTGGCCGCCGCGGCCGGGGCGCCGCATCCGGTGGCCGACCTCGCCGACACCGCGCAGGCGCTGGGGTCGTGGCTGCTGGGCGCCGCCGCGATGGCGCTGGTCGCCCTGGGCCGCAGCGCCTACGGCAGCCTGGCCGCCCGGCGTACCGTCGGCATCCTGTGGGACGTCGGCACCTACTGGCCGCGTGCCGCCCACCCGTTCGCACCGCCGTGCTACGCCGAACGCGCGGTGCCCGACCTGACCTGGCGGATCGCCACCTGGACCCGGGCGACCGGCGGGCGGCTGGTGCTGTCGGCGCACTCGCAGGGCACCGTGCTGGCCGCCTCCGCCGTCTGGCAGCTGGCCCCCGACACCCGGCGCCGCATCGCGCTGCTCACCTACGGCTCACCGCTGGAACGCCTCTACGGCCGCTGGTTCCCGGCGTACTTCGGACCGCCCGCACTGCTGGCCCTGCACCGCGAGGTGCACGCCTGGCGGAACCTGTGGCGGCGCACCGACCCGATCGGCGGCCCGGTCCGGCTCGAAGGACCGCACGGTGCCGACCGCGGCGTGGACGTCGGCCCGCTGCGGGACCCGGCCGCCTACGGCAGGGACACCGAACACCCGTTGCCCGCGCCGGTGCTGGCGCACTCGGACTACCAGGCCGATCCGGCCTTCGACGCCGAGCGCGCGCAGCTGCTGGCGCAGATCTCCGGCCCGCCCGGCGGCGGCACACCGGGTACCGCCGCGGTCCCCGGCCAGGGTCAGGGCAGGTCGGGCAGGTCCTCGGGGTAGAGCAGCTGGAGGTCCTCGTGGCTGGGGGACTCCAGCTGCGAGACGCGGCCGGCGTGCCGTTCCACCATGGCCTCGAAGGTGAGGCGGGCGGTGCGGCCGTTGCCGAACGAGGCGCCCTTGGGCAGGGCGGTGAAGTACTTCAGCAGCGCCTCGCCGGCGCCCTCGCCCAGCTGGTACTGCTGGTCGTCGGCCTGGGTGCCGACGATGCTCAGCAGTTCCTCCGGGTTGTAGTCGCCGAAGGTGATGGTGCGCGAGAAGCGCGAGGCCACGCCGGGGTTGGACGCCATGAAGCGTTCCATCTCGTTGGTGTAGCCGGCCACGATGACCACGACGGCGTCGCGATGGTCCTCCATCAGCTTCACCAGCGTGTCGATCGCCTCGCGGCCGAAGTCGCGGCCGGAGTCCTCCGGGGCCAGCGCGTAGGCCTCGTCGATGAACAGCAGGCCGCCGCGGGCGCGTTCGAACGCCTCCTGGGTCTTGATGGCCGTCGAGCCGATGTGCTCGCCGACCAGGTCGACCCGGGAGACCTCGACCAGGTGGCCGCTCTCCAGTACTCCGAGGCCGGCCAGGATCTCGCCGTACAGCCGGCCCACGGTCGTCTTGCCGGTACCGGGGGAGCCGGTGAAGACCAGGTGGCGGCGCAGGCCCGGCGCCTTCAGGCCGGCCTCCTGGCGGCGCCGGCCGACCGCGATCAGGTCGATCAGGGCGCGTACCTCGCGCTTGACGCTGTCCAGGCCGACCAGCGCGTCGAGTTCGCCCAGCACGTCCTCCGCCGACCGGACGGGTTCCGCCGCCGGTTCGGCCGGTGCCACCTTCGGTACGCCGCCGAGCAGACCGTAGGACTGGACGGCGGTGGCCCGGGCCGCGGCGGGCGCCGGGTGCGGCGGGAGTACGTCACCGCCGAGTCCGCCGCCGAACCCGCCGGCCGCGGAGACCGGGTCGGAACGGCGCTCGGCGCTGTCGTCGCCGGTGCAGTCGGTCACCAGCGGGCCGGGCTCGGCGAACTCGTAACCGCCGCGCGAGCAGCGCTCGGCGCGGCACTTGGTGAGCGTGGTACGGCAGCCGTCGATGACGTGGAAGCCGTAGCCGCGGCTGCCGGTGACCCGGCAGTTGGTGAAGGTGCCGCGCGCGCCGGCCGAGACGTAGAAGCCGGACTCGGAGGGGTTCTCCACCACGCAGCGGTCGATGGTGGGGTCGGCGCCCTTGGTGACGATGACACCGGTGGCGGCCGACTCCACGGTGCAGTTGGCCAGCGTGCCGCCGCTGCCGTGGTCGCGGAACCAGGCGCCGGTGGCGGCGTCCTTGATCCGGCAGTCGTCCAGCTGCACGGTGGCGCCGTCGCTGACCGACACGGCGGTGTTGCGGACCTGGGATATGTCGGTGTCGACGACGTCGGCGCGCGAACCGCGGTCCAGCACGAACAGCGCGTCCGGCACCTCGCGCACCCGGCAGGACTCCAGCACCGCGGCGGCGCCGTCGCTGATCCACACCGCCGGGTAGTCGCCGGTGCTCTCGTGTATCTCGCACTGGTTGGCGTCCGCGCGGGTGCCCGGGTCCCACACCGACAGGCCGTTGCGGCCGAAACGGCGCACGGCGGAGCGGGTCAGGGTCAGCACCGAGCGCGAACGCAGGTCGATCGCGTTCTCCGGCACGTCGTGGATGTCGCAGTCGGACATCGACAGCACCGCGTCGGTGTCGAGCGTCACCCCGTCGCCGGTGGTGCGGTGCACCTGGCAGTCGGTGAAGTGGCCGGTGGCGCGGGAGGCGACCTGGACGCCGGTGCCCTTGATCTCGTAGACCTCGCAGCCGATCGCCTCGGCGGTGGTGCCCTCACCGGTGAGCGACAGGCCGGAGCCGGTGGAGTGGTGGATGCGGCAGCGTTCCAGCCGGGGGGACGCGCCGCCGCGCACCGCGAAGCCGGACTGGCCGGCGGCGACCACCTCGCACTCCTCGAACAGCCCGCCGGAGCCGTCCAGCACGCTGATGCCGACGCCGGCCGGGTTGTCCACCGTGCAGCCGCGCACCGTCGGACGGGCCGCGCCGCGCACCTCGATGCCGACCGCGGACCGGGTCATCACCCGCAGTCCGCTCAGCTCCGGCGCCGCGTCCTCGACCAGCAGCGCGGCGGCGGAGGTGTCCTGGCCCTCGATGTGCAGGTCCTGCACGACCGCGTCGGCGCGGACGGTGAGCGCGACCCCGCCGGACGGGGCGATGCGCACCGACCCGGGCCCCTCGGCGCCGCGCAGCGTTATCGCCCGCTCCACGACGAGATTCTCCCGGTACGTCCCCGGGGTGACGGCGACCACGTCCCCGTCCCCGGCCGCCTCCAGAGCTGCGGCGAGGGTCTCGTACTCGCCGGTGCGGCGCCGCCACCGGGATGTGCCGGTGTGCGTCACCTGAACCACGCCCTGTGCCATGGTGCTGCCTTGCCCCCACCTCGTACGTTGCGGACCGGAGCACCACGGTAGCGCGCGCCGGGGGCGGCTTCGCACGCCGAACTCCAGGAACCGGTACAGATGGGGGAGTTCGGGTGGATGTGCGGCCGCGCTTTTCCAACCGGCCGTATCACAAGGGGTTTTGTGCATCACCGCACGTCACGGCCGGGCCGTGCGGAACACCCCGGGCGGCGCGGGGCCGGCCGGGCGGGTCAGCCCCCTGCGCCGGCCCGGCCCCAGTCCTGGCCGATACGGGACCAGGCCCGCTCCCAGTCGGCCAGCCGGCGGCGCAGCAGGCGCCAGCCGAGCAGGTTGCGGGCGGCCATCACCAGGGCGGCCAGCGCGGCGGCGGCGCCCACCCCGGCGGCGACGGCGTTGCTGGTGGCCGTGGCGGTGTCCAGCGGCGGGTCGACCGGCCGCTCGTCGCGGTCGATCCACACCGGCAGCGTGGTGCCCGCGGTGTGGCGGCCGACGATGGTGACCAGGGCCTGGTGCGGCTTGCCGTCGGCGCCCTTCCAGCTGATCCGCGCGGTGTGGCTGGTGGCCTGCCCGTCGCTGCTCCGCGGGGCGATCGTCCCCGAACGCGGCCGGGCGGCGGGCAGCACGACGGCCCGCACCTCGTGCCGTTGGGCGCGCTGGGTGGCGGCGGCGTGCCGCAAGGTGGTGTCCACCGCGCGGCCCGCGGCGATCCCGGCGGCGGGCGCGCCGACGACGGTGATGGCCACGGCCGCCAGCCCGGCCCACGCCTCGACGAGGTCGCTGCGGCGCCGCAGCGGGTTGGGCCGCCATCGCCAGTTGCCCGGTATGGATCGCATGTCCGGTATCAGCCGCACAGTCGCGCACCTCCTACGCCCGTCCGTGTGCCGCGCGCGGCACGGCATCCGCCCGGACCCGGTCGTGGGCCGACCGGGTCACGCCGTGCGCGGTGCGCCGCCGGGGCCCGCCGTACGGCCATCACTCCACCACGCTGAACGTGTCACCGACGCGCAAGGTTCCGCCGGACTCGGGAACCAGATTCTGCCCGAACATCAGCCCGCCGCCGAACCGCCGGTGCCGTGCCAGGGTCCGCAGCGGCTCCTTGCCACGTGTCCCGTGCTCCTGGTCGGTGGTGGTGATCACGCAGCGCGCGCACGGTCCGACCACCCGCATCACCACCTCGCCCACCCGCACCCGCCGCCAGTCGTCCTCCACCCACGGCCCGGTCCCGTCGACCACCATGTTCGGACGGAAACGGTTCATGGGCAGCGGGCCGTCCCCGGCGTGGTCCCCGCGCGCGACCAGCCGGTTGAGCGCCGCCAGCGAGGCGGTCGAGGTCAGCAGCAGCGGGTGGCTGTCGGCGAAGCTCACCCGCCCGTCGTCACGGCCGCGGTTGTCGTGCGGCGGAATCGGCCGGCCGCCCGCCGGATCGTCGAGGTGGAACAGCCGCAGGTCGGCGCCGAGGAAGGCGCTCCACCACGCGGCGGCCTCCGGCGCGGCGCCGGCTGCCTCCACGGGGGTGCTGAAGATCCACACCCGCGACGTCCCGCCACCGGTGGGCACGGCGACGGTCAGCGGGGCCGTCCCCGGCGCGCGCAGCACGATTCCCCCGTCGGCCTGCGGCACCGCGACGACCTGCGTCATGCGCGGTGCTTCGCGCTGGGTGACGGCCCTGCCGTCCCCGTTCACCACCACCCACCTGCGGTCGCCGGCCAGCCCCCACGGCTCCACGTCCGCCCGCTCCGGCGCGGCCCCCTGGGCCGACTTGACCGGATAGACGTGGAGTGAGCTCAGTCGCGGCGACGTCATACGCCCATCGTGCCAGCCGCCCCGTCACCGCAGCCGTGAGCTGCGCCACCCCGCCGGTGCGGTCAGTAGCCCTGACCGTTGTAGTTGTTGTACGGGCGGCGGTACGGGTCCTCCGGGTAGCCGCCGGGCGCCGGCTGGCGCGGCGGCACCGGGCGCGGCGGGACCGGGCGGACCGCGTCGTACCCGGTGTTGCCCTGGTACGGCATCTGGCCGGGGGCCTGCGCCGGGTAGCCGTTGCCCTGGTAGCCGCGCGGCGCGTGGGCCTGCTGCGGGATGTAGGGCGCCGGCACCTGCTGCGGGTAGCCCTGCGCCGGGTAGGCGGCCGGCATCTGACCGGGGTAGCCGGCCTGCTGGGGCATCGGCTGGGACGGGCCGGAGGGCAGGGCCGGGAGCGCCGGGAGAGCGGGCAGGTTGCTCACGCTGTCGTAGGACGGCAGGGAGACCCGGATCGGGGCGATCTGGGGCGTGCCGCGCTCGGCGACCAGGCTGTCGTAGATAGGGGTGTCCGGAAAGGAGGATGAGGCGTAGTAGCCGCCACCGTAGGTGCCGCGGGGGGTGGTCATGCTCCATAAGTTAAGCCCACAAACTGTGGTTAGGGGAGTCTGCTAAGCGGGTTGTTTGTGCCCTCCTGGGGCCGCATCGATCCGCAAAACGACTGAACCTGCGAAAATCGCTCTCCAGGAGGCGTTTCGAGCGCGTAAAAACATTCCGGCCGATCATGGGAAGTCCCGTACGGGAACGGGTAGGGACCGGGCAATGCGCCGTCGGACCGCCCGACTTGGGCCCGCCGCAACCGGCCGGCCGTCCCGCTTCCACCCCCGAGGGGGCCGCGATGCCGTTGAGCAAAGGGGCGAATACGCCCATTACCGCCGGGGCGGTGAAGGTGGAAATCGCCCGGCGTACCGGATTCGGTGTTCCGGACACCGACGCGTCCGCGCTGCTGCTGAGCGGTGGACGGGTGCGTTCCGACGCCGATTTCGTCTTCTACAACCAGCCCGTGCACCCGTCCGGCGCGGTCCGGCACGAAGGCAGGCGCAGCGAGGCGACCCGGGTCACCGACGTCCTGCTGCTCGACCTGGACCACCTCGAGCCGGACGTGGAACGCGTCGTGCTGGCCGCCTCCGCCGACGGCGGCACCTTCGGTCAGGTGCCGGGCCTGTCGATCCGCGTCACCGGCGCCCTCGACGGCGCCGAGATCGCCCGCTACGACAGCGCGGGCGCCGGCCCCGAGACCGCCTTCGTGCTCGGCGAGCTGTACCGGCGCGACGGCGGCTGGCGCTTCCGCGCGGTCGGCCAGGGCTACGACAGCGGACTGGCCGGACTGGCCGCCGATTTCGGTATCACCGTGGATGACGCACCGTCAGCGAACCCGCCGGCCCCGGTGCCGCCCGGGCCGCTCGCCCCGCCGTCCTTCCCGGCCTCCCCGCCGGAACGGGCCGTCGCGCAGCCCGCCGGATCGCCCTGGCCGCCCCCGCCGCCGGTGCGGCTGACCAAGGTGACGCTCACCAAACAGGCCCCCTCGGTCTCGCTGACCAAGCAGGGCGGGATCTCGGGGGTGATGCGCGTCAACCTCAACTGGGAGCGGGTGCGCACCCCGCGGCGCGGCGGTTTCCTGCGCAAGCCCACCGGGTCCGACACCGGCGCTGAGCTGGACCTCGACCTGTGCGCACTGTACGAACTCACCGACGGGCGCAAGGGCGTCGTGCAGGCGCTGGGCAACGCTTTCGGGTCGCTGGACCAGCCGCCGTACATCCACCTCGACGGCGACGACCGCACCGGCGGCCTCGTCCAGGGCGAGAACCTCACCCTCAACCTCGACCGCCGCGCGGACTTCCGGCGCGTGCTGGTCTTCGTCACCATCTACGCCGGTGCCACCAGCTTCGCCGGACTGCACGCGGTCACCACGCTGTATCCGCAGTTCGGCGCGCCGGTGGAGTTCGCCCTCGACGAGTGCGTGGAGCCCGCCACCGTCTGCGCCCTCGCCCTGATCGAGAACACCGGCGGCGACCTCGTCGTCCGCCGCGAGGCCCGCTACCTCGTCCCGGCCCGCGGCGTCAGCCCACAGCGCACCATCGACCACGCCTACGGGTGGGGCATGAACTGGTCACCGGGACGAAAATAGGACCGCCCCCGCCACACCGCCCCCGCCCTGCCGCCCGCTGCCCCGCCGCCCGCCGCCACCCGCCCCGCCGACCGCAGCCGCCCCCGCCCCGCCGACCGCAGCCCCGCGCCCCTCACCCCTCCGCGACCCCGTCGTCCTCCGCGTTGCGGGCCGCCGCCAGCTGCGACGCCGACGGCCGGTCGTAGGTGCGGCCCTTCCACGCCGCGCCGCGGCCCCGGTAGTGCTGGACCGCGGAGTCCGCCGTCATCAGCGCGTACAGCCCCGCGGTGAACGGCAGCGTCGGCGCCAGCCACCACGGCTGCCGGTAGTACCGCAGCATCGGCAGATACGTGCCCGCCATCACCGCCCAGGCCGCGAACCCCGCCGCGCACACCCCCGGCGCCCCGGCCGCCGCGCCGGCGATCGCGGCGACCGGCGGCACCAGGTAGATCAGCGCCAGCCCCAGCAGCGTGCCCAGCAGCAGCGCCGGATTGTGCCGCAGCTGGGCGTAGGCGCTGCGCGAGACCATCCGCCACAGCTGCGACAGCCGCGGGTACGGGCGCACGCTGTCCACCCGGGTCGCCAGCCCCAGCCACACGCTCCCGCCGCCGCCCTTGACCGCGCGGGCCAGCGCCACGTCGTCGATCACGGCGTGCCGGATGGAGTCCGGCACCCGGGCTGCCTCCAGCGCCGACCGGCGGATCAGCACGCAGCCGCCGGCCGCCGCGGCGGTCCGGCCCCGGCGGGAGATCCAACGGAACGGGTACAGCTGCGCGAAGAAGTAGACGAAAGCCGGCACGATCAGCCGCTCCCAGCCGGTCTCCACCCGCAACCGCGCCATCTGCGAGACCACGTCGTAGCCGCAGGCGTGCGCGGACGCCACCAGGGCCCGCAGGCTGTCCGGCTCGTGCGCGATGTCCGCGTCCGTCAGCAGCAGATAGTCCGGCGCGGCGTCCGCGGTGGCCCGCCGCACCCCGTGGCGCACCGCCCACAGCTTGCCGGTCCAGCCCTGCGGCGGCTCACCCGGCGACGTCACGGTCAGCGGCACTCCGCCGCCCGACGCCAGCCGGGCCGCCAGCTGCCCGGTGCCGTCCGTGCTGCCGTCGTCCACCAGGAAGACCGAGGCCCGCCCCGGATAGTCCTGCGCCAGCAGCGACGGCAGGCTCACCGGCAGCACCTCCGCCTCGTCGCGGGCCGGCACCACCACCGCCACCGACGGCCACTCCCGCGGTTCCGCGCCGGGCGGCAGCCTGACGTCGGTCCGCCAGAACATGCCCTGCCCCAGCAGCAGCCACAGCCAGCTCAACAGCGACACCACAGCGATCACGGTCCAGTAGCTCACCCCGCGCAGTCTGCCGCACCGCCGCCGGGGGACACCGACCGGCCGCGCCACGCACACCGCGATAAACTCGTCCGGGCCCACCAACCCCGTCCGTACCGGCCGGTGTCGCCGGACCCGCCGCCAGGCGTTCCGCCTCCGGCACGCGATGCGCCGAAGACGCCCGCGGACCGGGACGGCCCGTCGCACCGCCCGCGTCAGAGAGGCCTTCGAAGTGAAGATCGCGCTGCTGGACTCCGGGATCGGCCTGCTGGCGGCGGCCGCCGCACTGCGCCGCCTGCGCCCCGACGCCGACCTGGTGCTCTCCAGCGACCCCGACAGCATGCCCTGGGGGCCGCGCACCCCCGCCGACCTCACCGAACGGGCCCTGGCCTGCGCCGAGGCCGCCGCCGCACACCGCCCGGACGCCCTGGTGGTCGCCTGCAACACCGCCTCCGTGCACGCGTTGTCGGCGCTGCGGGCCCGCCTGGAGCCCGGCATCCCGGTCATCGGCACCGTCCCGGCCATCAAGCCGGCCGCCGCGCAGGGCCGCCCGGCCGCCATCTGGGCCACCCCCGCCACCACCGGCAGCGCCTACCAGCGCCGGCTGATCGCCGACTTCGCGGCCGGCGTCCCGGTCACCGAGGTGGCCTGCCCCGGCCTCGCCGACGCCCTGGAACACGCCGACGCCGCCGCGATCGACGCCGCCGTCGCCACCGCGGCCGCCGCCACCCCGGCCGACGTCACCGTCGTCGTCCTGGGCTGCACCCACTACGAACTCGTGGCCGGCCCCATCCGCGACGCCCTGCGCCCGCGCGGCGACACCCGGCCGCTGAGCCTGTACGGCTCGGCCGGCGCGGTCGCCGCCCAGGTGCTGCGCCGCCTCGGCGCCGAGCCCGAGCCCGGCGCCCCGGCCACCGGCACGCTCGACGTCATACTCGCCGGCCGGCCCGCCGCCCTGCCGTCGGCCGCGCTGACCTACCCCGAGGGCCGCGCGCTCACCGCCGCCCGCCCGCTCGCCGTCCCCGGCGCCCTGCGCGCCGCCGGCTGACACCGCCCGCGGACACCGCCGCCGCGGTGCACACCTGACCGCCGCCGTGCTCCCGGCGGCGCGGCCCGCCGACCCCGCGCGCCGCCCGCCGACCCCGGCGGCGTCACCCGTGTCACCCCGGCGGCGCACGCCGGGTGCCCGTCCGCGACGGCGCGGGTACGCTCCAACCATGGAGGACTCCCGCAGCGACCCGCGCGGCGAAAGGGCCGGTCAGGCCCGTCCGTCCGCGTTGTGGACCGGCCACGCCACCAACCGGGGGCAGTGGCTGCTGGCCGTCGCCGGCGCCGGCTGCGTGGCACTCGGCATCGAACTGGCCGTCGACTCCGCCTGGGTCTCCGGACTGGCCCCCCTGGTGATGTCCGTCGTCGGCTGCCTGGCCGCCGGGCTCCTCGTGCTCTTCGGCACCCTGGCCTTCACCCACGTGCGCGTCCGGGTGGACCACGACTGCCTGGAGGTGCGCTGCGGCCACATCGGGCTGCCGCGCCGCCGCATCCCGCTCGACCAGGTCGACGCCGCCCGCATCGTGCCGTGGATCTCCCCGCGCACCTGGGGCGGCTGGGGGTACCGCTGGCGGCCCGAGATGGGCACCGCCGTCGTCGTGCGGCGCGGCCCCGGGCTCGCCCTCGACCTCGGCGACGGCCGCCGCTTCACCGTCACCGTCGACGACGCGGAGGGCGCGGTCCGCGTCATCACCGCCCGGCTGCGCCCGAACCCCGCCCGCCGCGCCCTCGGCGACGCCTGAGCGCCGCGCCCTCGGCGACGCCCGGGCCGGGACGTGCGCCCGCCGCGGTCCGCGAAGACGGCCGCGGTCCGCGAAGACGGCCGCGGTCCGCGAAGACGGCCGCGATCCGCCGGGACGCCCGCGCCCGCGAGCCGCGCGGGCCCTCCGCCCGTCGCGATCCGCCGCGCCCGGCGCCGCTGTTCGTCCCTCTCGCGAGGCGGGGTTCCTATGCTCGGGGGATGGCCATTCCAGAATTCCTGCGCGAACTGCGGGAGATGATCGGACACCACCCGCTCTTCCTGCCCGGCGTCAACGCCGTCGTCCTCGACGACCGGCAGCGCGTGCTGCTGGTACGGCGGTCCGACAACGGCTGCTGGACCCTGGTGGGCGGCATCCCGGAACCCGGTGAGCAGCCGGCCGAGGCGATGGTCCGCGAGATCCACGAGGAGACGGCCGTCCACGCGGTGGCCGAACGGATCGCCTGCGTGCTGACCGAGGACCCGATCGCCTACCCCAACGGCGACCGGGTCCAGTTCGTCTCCACCACCTTCCGCTGCCGGGCGGTCGGCGGCGAGGCGCAGGTCAACGACGACGAGTCCACCGACGTCGGCTGGTTCGCGCTCGACGCCCTGCCGCCGCTGAGCGACCTGTGCCTGACCCGTATCAAGCTGGCCCTCACCGACGACCCGGTCACCTGGTTCGAGCCCGCCCCGGCCGCCGGCGGCTGACCGTCACACCTTGCGGTACGTGTACGCCTCCTCGGCCGCCGCCACCACGGCGGCCAGGTCGGCGCCCGCCCCCGCGGTCACCACCGCCGCCACCGCGCCCTCCACGAACGGCGCGTCCACCAGCCGGGCGCTGTCGGGCAGCTCACCGTCCTCCAGCAGCGCCTTCACCGTCAGCACCGCGCTGCCCAGGTCCACCAGCACCGCGACCCCGGCACCGGACTCCGCCGACCGCACGGCCGCCGCGATCAGCTCCGCGCTGGTGCCCAGACCGCCGTCCGGCATGCCGCCCGCCGGCCGGACCGCGACCGCCGCGCCGCCGCCGGACAGCCCCACCGCCAGCTCCGCCACCGAGGCGGCCACCGCGGCGCTGTGCGAGACCAGCACCACCCCCACCGTCTGCCCGCTCACGCCGCACTCTCCTCGTCGGTGGCCTCCGCGACCTGGCACAGCGCCGACACCAGCAGCGCCGCCGACGTCGCACCGGGATCCTGGTGGCCGACGCTGCGCGGCCCCAGGTAGCTCGCGCGGCCCTTGCGCGCCTGCAACGGCACCGTGGCCTGCGCGCCCTCGTTGGCCGCGATCCGGGCCGCCGCCAGCGCCGGGACCAGCCCCGCGCCGGACTCCAGCGCCGACGCCAGCGCGTCCACCGCGGGGATCAGCGCGTCCAGCATCGTCTTGTCGCCGGGCGCCGCGCCGCCGAGCCGGCCCACGCCCTCCACCCCGGCCCGCAGCGCCGCGCTCAGCTCCTGCGGCGCGGCCGTCGCGCCGTCGCCCAGCTCCTTGCCGGCGGTGCGCAGCAGCGTGCCGTACAACGGCCCCGACGCGCCGCCGACCGTGCTGATCAGCTGCCGTCCGACCAGGAACAGCACCCCGCCCGGGGTGTCCGGCGGCGCCTTGTCGACGGCGGCCGACGCGGCGGTGAAGCCGCGCCGCAGGTTGGCGCCGTGGTCGGCGTCGCCTATCGCGGAGTCCAGCTCGGTGAGCCGGTCCGCCTCACGGTCGACCGCGTTGGTGGCGGCCGACAGCCAGCGCCGCACGAAGGCGGCGTCTATCACCGGACCGGACGGGCCCGCCGGCGGACCGGCGTCGGGGGTGGCGGATGCGTTCATGGAAGTGCGTACCTCCTGGTGGGCGTACTACGACTGCTGCCGGCGGCCGGACACGGCGGCCGGTGAAGGGCGGAACCGGGCCGGTCAGCAGCCCCAGCGCAGGCCCGGCGTGCTGACCGGCGCGTCCCACAGCCGGACCGTCTCGTCGTCGGCCCGGCACAGGGTCAGCGAGCACCCGGCCATGTCCAGCGAGGTGACGTAGTTGCCGACCAGGGTGCGCACCACCGGCACGTTGCGCTCGGCCAGCGCCCGGTGCACCTCGGCGTTGAAGCCGTACAGCTCCAGCAGCGGCGTGCCGCCCATGCCGTTGACCAGCGCGAGGACCGGGCCGTCCGGCCGCAGGTCCTCCAGCACGGCGTCGACGGCCGCGTCGGCGATCTCGCGGGCCGTCATCATCGCCCGCCGCTCGCGGCCCGGCTCGCCGTGGATGCCGATCCCCAGCTCCAGCTCGCCGGCCGGCAGGTCGAACGTCGGCGATCCCTTGGCCGGGGTGGTCACCGCGGTCAGCGCCACGCCGAAGCTGCGGCTGGCCTCGTTGATCCGCTTGGCCAGGTCGGCGACCGCCTCCAGCGGCGCGCCCTCCTCCGCGAGGGCGCCGGCGATCTTCTCCACGAACAAGGTGGCCCCGGTACCGCGCCGGCCGGCGGTGAAGAGGCTGTCGGTGACCGCGACGTCGTCGTTGATCAGCACGGACGCGATCCGCACGCCCTCGTCCTCGGCCAGCTCGGCGGCCATCTGGAAATTGAGCACGTCACCGGTGTAGTTCTTGACGATGAACAGCACCCCGGCCCCGCTGTCCACCGCGGCGGCGGCCCGCGTCATCTGGTCGGGTACCGGCGAAGTGAAGATCTCCCCGGCGCAGGCGGCGTCCAGCATGCCGCGGCCGACGAAGCCGCCGTGCAGCGGTTCGTGCCCGCTGCCGCCGCCGGAGACCAGCCCGACCTTGCCGGCCACCGGGGCATCACGCCGGACCACCAGGCGGTTGTCCACGTCGACGGTCAGTTCCGGATGGGCGGCGGCCATGCCGCGCAGCCCATCGGCGACCACGGTCTCCGGAACATTGATCAACATCTTCATGTGATCCTCCACGCAGGTGTAAACAAAGGCCGGTCATGTGCTGATGTGGTTATACCCGCGGATGACTCCAGGGTATGAGCACATCGCCCGGCGGGCAGGGGATAACGGGATTTCCCCCAGACAGCGGGCGTACGCCCCGGCGTGCGGCCGCCCCGGACGAGGGGGACGCGGGGATGGCGGTGAACCGCGGGCGGTGGGGCGGGGCGGCCGGGCCGGCGGTGAACCGCGGCGGCGGGACGCGGACGGCGGGAGACCGGCAGTGACCGGGCCCGGGACCGTATCCGCGCGGTGGGGTGCCCGCCGGGGGCAGCCTGACGTGGAGCGGCTGCCTGACGGTGGTGCACTCGCCGGGACATCGTGACGTGGAGCGGCCCGCCGCGCGGTGGCGTGTCCACCGGGGCACCCTGGCACGGACCCGCCCGGTCCACCGACCGGGCACCCTGACGTGGAGTGCCCGTCCGGCCGAGGTGTGCCCGCCGGGGGGCACTCTGACGTGGAGCGGCCTGCCGCGCAGTGGTGTACTCGCCGGGGCGCCCTGGTACGGATCCGCCCGGCGGTGGTCCACCGACCCGAGCACCCTGACGCCGAGCGCCCCGTCCGGCCGAGGTGTGCCCGCCGGGGGGCACCCCGCACACGCAGAGCGGCCCGCCGTGCGGTGGTGTATCCACCGGGGCACCCTGGCACGGACCCGCCCGGTCCACCGACCGAGCACCGTGACGCCGAGCGCCCCGCCCGGCGGTGGCGTACCCACCGGGGGCACCCCGCACACCGAGAGCGGCCCGCCGCTCGGTGATCCACTGACCGAGCACCCCGCACACCCAGAGCGGCCCGCTCCGCGCTGATCCACTCACCGAGCACCCCGCACACCCAGAGCCGCCCGCCCCGCCGGCGGCATACCCACCCGGGGCACCGTGACGCGGAGCGGCCCGCCCGGCCATACTGGTCCGACCACGGGACGACACAAGGCGGCACGACGGGGGCAGCAGCTCACGATGGGGGACGACAACCGGCTGATCAGGGACCGGTACCGGCTGATCGAGCTGATCGGCCGCGGCGGTATGGGCGAGGTGTGGCGCGGCCAGGACGAGGAACTCGGCCGCAAGGTGGCGGTCAAGTGCCTCAAGCAGCTCGGCGGAGGGGGCGACCCGCAGCGGCTGCACATCATGCGCGAGCGCTTCCGGCGCGAGGCCCGGGTGGCCGCCGGGCTCCAGCACCGCGGCATCACCGTCGTGCACGACTTCGGCGCCGACGACGGCCTGCTCTACCTGGTGATGGAACTCCTCCAGGGCCGCACCCTGTCGCAGGTGCTGGAGGACGAGCAGGGCGTGGCGCTGCCGCTGCCGGACCTCGCCGACATCGGCGAGCAGGTCGCCGCAGCCCTGGCCTACACCCACGCCCAGGGCGTGGTGCACCGCGACCTGAAGCCCGCCAACATCCTGCGGCTGTCCGACGGCACCGTGAAGATCTGCGACTTCGGCATCGCCCGCCTCGGCCACGACGCCGGCTTCACCTCCCGGCTGACCGGCACCGGCATGGCGATGGGCACCCCGCACTACATGTCGCCCGAGCAGATCGTCGGCGCCGAGGTCGACCACCGCAGCGACCTGTACTCGTTCGGCTGCGTGCTGTACGAACTCGCCACCGGCGCACCGCCGTTCGACCTGGACGACGCGTGGGCGGTGCTCATCCGGCACCGCACCGTCGCCCCCGACCCGCCGAGCACCAAGCGGCCCGAACTCCCGGCGGCGCTCGACCGGTTGATCCTGGAACTGCTCGCGAAGGAGGCCGACGACCGCCCGCAGGACGCCGCCGCCATCGGCCGACGGCTGGCCGCCATCCGGATCGAGCTGGACCGCGGCAGCGAACTTCCGCCGTGGGCCAAGGGGTTGAGCACCGGCGCGGAGTCCGTCGCGGTCCGCAGGGTGCGTCCGTACCGGCCGGAGGCCATCTCGCTCACCGGCACCTGGTTCACCGGCACCGCGCCGATCGCCTCCCCGGTCCGCCCCGCGCCCGCCCCGCACACGCCGCCCGCCGCGCACACCGTGGCGCAGTACACCGCGCCGCTGCCGGCGCCGACCGGCCCGGCCGCGCCGGGGAGCCGGCCCGCCCCGCCGCCCGCCTCCGCCGTTCGCGGCGCGACCCCGCCGACCGTGCCGCAGTCCGCGGCCGCCGCGCGGTTCGCCGCCCGGCAGCGCGTGGCGATGGAGCTGAGCGCGGCCGGCCGCTGGGCCGAGGCGGTCGACGCCTTCCGCGCGCTGATCGCCGAACGCGAGCGGGTGCTGGGCGCCGACCACCCCGACGCCCTCGCCGGGCGGTACGAACTCGGCTTCGCCCTGGGCCGGTCGGGCCGTTCGCGCGAGGCGCTGACCGAGTACGAACGGGTGGCCGCCGGCCGTCCCGCCGACCATCCGGAGGCGCTGGCCGCTCGCCAGGAGACCGCGCACGTCCTCGGCCAGCTCGGCCGGCACGAGGAGGCGCACCGCGTCTACCAGGAGGTCCTGGCCGCCCGCGAACGGCTGATGGGCGCCGACCACCCCGACACGCTGCGCTGCCGGCACAACCTCGCCTACAACCTGGGCCGCCTCGGCCGGGTCGAGGACGCCTACCGCACCGCCGCCGAGGTGTACGCGGCCCGGGCCCGGGTGCTCGGCCCCGACCACCCCGACACCCTGGTCACCCGCTTCGAACTCGCCTACGCCCTCAGCCGGTTGGGGCACTGGGAACCCGCACTCGACCAGTACCGCCAGGTCCGCCGGGCCCGCGCCGCGCTCCTGGGGCCCGACCACCCCGACACCCTCGCCGCCGGGTACGAGGTCGGCATCTGCCTCGGCCGGCTCGGCCGCTACCCCGAAGCCCTCGACACCTACCGGGAGTTGGCCGCCGCGCACCGCAGGACCGGCGGACCGGACGACCCGCAGGCCCTGCGGGCCCGGCACGGCTACGGCGTCAACCTCGGCCGCCTCGGCCGCTGGGAGGAGGCGCTGGTCGAGGCCCGCGAGGTGTGCGCCCTGCGCTCCCGGGTGCTCGGCGCCGACCACCCCGACACCCTCGTCAGCCGCCGCGAGGTCGCCACCGCCCTCGGCTGGCTGACCCGCTGGGACCAGGCGCTGGGCGAGTACCGCGCCGTCGCCGCCTCCCGGGCCCGCACGCTCGGCACCCGGCACGCCGACACCCTCGCCGCCCGCGAGGACGAGGCGCAGTGCCTGCAACGGCTCGGCCGCACCGATGAGGCGGACGAACTCACCCGCGAGATCGCCACGTTGCGCGGCAACCCGGAGCCCACCACCTGACCCGATGAGGTGATGCGACGTCAAGGGCGGCCCATGGCGGCCGTGTTGCCGTTGCGCGGGCGGCGCCGCAGTGGTTGTGATGGCCGCGAGAGCCGCCCGACAGAAAGGCCCCTCGTGCGTCCGCGTACCCCACTGCGCCCGATCACCCTGCTCAGCGCCGCCGTCCTGCTCGCCGCCGCCGCCCCGGCCGCCGCCGCCCCGGGCGGTACCGCCTCCCGGCCCTTCGCACCCGCGGCGCCGTCGCCCGGCTACGCACTGCCCGGCCCGCTCGGCCCGCTCGGCCGGCCGGCCGGCGACCCGCCGCCGCCCGCCGACCGCGCCGCCGCCACCCCGGCCGGCCACGAGACCGCGGCCCCCGGCCACGGTCCGCTCGACCCGGTGGTCCGGCTGGCCGCCCAGCGGCTGCTGGTCGCCGACGAGGTCGCCGCCGCCAAGCGCCTCACCGGCGCCCCGGCCGACGACCCGGCCCGCGACCGGGCGGTACTGGCCGCGGGCGCCGGCGAGGCCCGCGCCCTGGGCGCCGACCCGGCGGCGGCCTCCCGGCTGCTCGGCGACCAGATCGCCGCCGCCACCCTGGTGGAACGCGCCCTGCTGGCCGGCTGGGCCGCCGACCCCGGCCGGGCACCCGCCGTCGCCCCGCCGCTGACCACGCTGCGGGCCACCCTCGACGACCTCGACAGCCGCCTGGTCGCCGCCTGGAACGACGCCGCCGACCACCGCGCCGCCCCCGGCTGCGGTGCCGCGTTGGCCGCCGAAGTCACCTCCATGGCGCCCGAGTTGGGCCTGGACGAGCTGCATTCCACCGCGCTGGCACGGGCGTTGGCCTCGGTCTGCCGGTGACACCCTGTGCCCGGATCGGTGCGCAGAGCGCCGATCGGGGTGTCGGCGGGCGTCGCGCTCGCTAGGCTGGGACCGTTCGTCAACGCCAGAAGGAGAGCGGACGTGGCAGAGGGTACCGTCGGGCAATCGCAGGCGGCTGCGGGCAGTAAACCGCAGCTCGACCTCACAGGAGCCGAGTGGCTGTCGAGCGACAAGGGGTCCGGCGACGTCCAGATCGCCTTCGTCGAGGGGTACATCGCCATGCGCGACGGCCGTGACCCGGACGGGCCCGCGCTGATCTTCACCCCCGCCGAATGGCGGGCCTTCGTGCTCGGCGCCCGCGACGGCGAGTTCGACCTGAGCTGACCGGCCCGCCGGGCGGGCGGACGCACCCCGCGCCGCCCGCCCGGCGCCCCCGCGCCGGCCCCGGCCCGGCCCGCCCGGCCGTTACGGCGCCCCGGGGCCGGGCGCCCGCACGGACCCGTACGATGTGCGCATGTCCTTCCTCCGCCGCCGCAGCGCCATGCCCTCCGGGCCGGACTTCGACGTTCTGGCCATGGACCCGGGCGACTGGCCGGGACTGCTGGGCGCCGGAGTGATCCCCGGGCCGGACGGCAGCTGTCAGGGCGTCTTCCTGCGCTACGACCTGTTCGGCGGCCGCGGCCCCGCCATGCTGATCGGCAACCTGCCGGAGGGCTCGCCGGCCCGCGCGGCCACCGAGGGCGACGTGCCGTTCGAGGTGGCCCAGCTGCTGGCCGCCCTCGGCAACGACGAGCCGGTCCACGAGGTCTCCCGCGAGGACATCCCGGTCATGCACGGCGACAGCCTGCTGATCGTGCGCCGGATCAAGATCAGCGAAGGCCGCGTCTCCTGCGCCCAGTTCGACCGCAGCGACGGTGTCCAGGTCACCATCGCCACCTGGGACCGGCCGATCACCGACGACCTCTACCAGCTGCTCAAGCCCCTGTCCGCCGACCTGTTCCGGCAGGGCTGACCCACCCGGCCCACCGCGGGCTGTCGGCCCGTGCCGGACCTCCGGCACGGGCGGGCCCCGACCCGGCGGTCAGCGCGTCCCCACCGCAGCACGCACCGCCCGGCGCACCATCGCGCAGTCGTCGTGCAGCCGCCGCAGCAGCAGCCGCTGCGCCTCTGCCGGGTCCGCCGCCCCCGCCGGCCCGGTCGGCGCCGCCCCGTCGAGGGTATGCCGCAGCACCAGTTCGTACCGCTTGATCTCCCGCGTCGTGATCAGCATCAGGTTCACCAGGAACGCGTCCCGCGCCACCGGACGCCCGGTCTGCGCCAGCATGCTGATCCGCCGCCGCGCCACCGGGTCCTCGCCCAGCACCGACCACAGCGTCGCCAGGTCGTAGCCCGGCAGGTACCAGCCCGCGTTCTCCCAGTCCAGCATCACCGCCCCGGCCGGCGACAGCAGCATGTTCGACAGCAGCGCGTCACCGTGGCAGAACTGCCAGGGGCCGGTGTCGCCGCACTCGTTGACCGCGCCGCGCAGCAGCTTCTCCAGGTCGTCGCGGTCCCGGTCGGTCAGCAGCCCCAGCCGGTGGAAGAACGAGATCCGCTCGCCGTAGCGCAGCCGCGGCCGGGAGCCGAACGCCTCGGCGGGCGGCTGCCAGCCCTCACCGCCGTTGACCCGCAGCACCGCGCAGAGCACCGCGTCCAGATCCGTCTTCAGCAGCGCCTGGACGGGGTGCCGCGCCATGCCCGCCACCCGCCCCGACAGCCGTTCCAGCACCAGCGTCCCGCTGTCGGGGTCGGCGGCGATCAGCTTCGGCACCCGCACCGGCGGCCGGGTGCGCACGAACGCCCGGTAGGCCGCTATCTCGCGCCGGAAGCTCTCCTGGTACTCGGCGGTCGGCTCCAGCAGGCACTTGGCCACCGCCGGTAATCGGCCGACCGAACCCAGCAGCAGCACCGACCGGCCGCTGCGCCGCAGCACCTGGACCGGGGTGAAGTCCGGGCAGATCCGGCGCACCGAGGCCAGCGCGGCCTTCAGCGGTGCCCCGTGCGGCCCGGTCACGTCCAGTCTGCCGCCGGCCGGATGGGGCGGCCCGGCCGGCCGCCGCGTGGTCAGGCCGCGCCCCCGGGCGGCCGGGTGGGCCGGTTCCGGGAACGGCTCGGGCGGCGCGGTGCGGGGACGGACGGCCACCGCCGGACCGCGGTGGGTGGTCGGGCGGAGCGGGGCGGAGACGGGGAAGGATGCGGGGTGCATGAGAGGTGGAAAGTTCCCTTCGTGAGCCGGGGCGCGCTCAGCCCCCGGGGTTGCGGGGGCACGCCCCCTGGTGCGCGGGGGGACCGGCCTGCCGTGCGCTGCGGCGGTCGCTGCCGTCGCTGCTGCGGCACCGGCGCATGGACCGACGGGTACCGGTCCGGGGCCCGCACCCTGGGGGAATGCGGTCACCGGACCGGTACCGGCCGTCCACGCGCCGTGCGCCCCGCTCCGCAGGAATGCTGACGTAACGTCAAACTCCTTGGCGGAACCGGCTGTTGCCGGGCCGGGTGGCGCGTTCCTACACCACACCCGGCCGGCGGTGGCAGACCATCTGGCGAAGCCTGGCGAAGCCTGGCGAATGCTCGCTCAGCGTCGACCGTCCCACTACTGTCAGCAGTGTCGAGGAACCTGGGGGCTCTAAGTGACAAGGGAAGCCAACGCGCGGCTCGCGGACCTGTTCGGCCTGACCGGCTGGTCCAAGGGTGAGCTGGCGAGGTTGGTCAACCGGCAGGCGGCGGCCATGGGCCACCCGCAACTGTCGACCGACACCTCACGCGTGCGCCGCTGGGTCGAGACCGGCGAGCGCCCGCGCGAACCGGTGCCGACCGTACTGGCCGCCCTGTTCACCGAGCGCCTCGGCCGTGTCGTGACCATCGAGGATCTCGGGTTCGACCGGCACCGGCGCGCGGGAAGGAAGCGGGCCGGCGACGGCCTGCCGTGGACGCCGGAACGAACCGCCGCGGTCCTCACCGAATTCACGGGAATGGACCTCATGTTCAACCGACGCGGTCAGGCGGGCACCGACTCCGTGCTCACCTCCGGCTCCACCCTCAGCACCGCCATGCACCAGTGGCTGCACACCGACCCGGTCCTGGCGGCCGACGGACCGGTGCTCGACGACCCGCTGCGGCCGCCGGACCCACTGCCCGGCTCCGACCGCTACGAGTCGGCGCCGGTCGGCTCCGAGGAGATGGCCGCCCTGGAGCACTCCGTGGAGGTCTTCCGCGCCTGGGACGCCTCCCGCGGCGGCGGCCTGCAGCGCAAGGCGGTCGTGGGCCAGCTCAACGAGGTCGGCGGCATGCTGGCCTTCCGCCATCCCCAGGACCTGCAACGGCGGTTGTGGGCGGTGGCGGCCAACCTCGCCGGGCTGGCCGGCTGGATGTCCCACGACGTCGGCCTGGAACCCACCGCGCAGCGCTACTTCCTGATCGCCGCGCACGCCGCACGCGAGGGCTGCGACCGCCCCCGGGCCGGCGAGGCGCTCTCCCGCGCCGCCCGCCAGATGATCCACCTGGGACGGCCGCAGGACGCGCTGGACCTGATGAAGCTCGCCGTCTCCGGCTCCGGCGACGACGCGGCGCCGCGCAACCGCGCCATGCTGTGCACCATCGAGGCCTGGGCGCTGGCCGCGCTCGGCCGCGGCCAGGCGGTCCGCCGCTGCCTGGGCCGGGCCGAGGACCTCTTCGTGCGCGCCGACGGCGGTGCCGAACCGCCCGCGTGGATGCAGAACTTCGACGAGGCCGACCTGCACGGCATGCAGGCGCTGGCCTACCGCGTGCTGGCCGACCACGACCCCTCCGCCGCCCGCACCGCCCAGTTCCACGCCCAACAGGCCCTGGATCTGCGGCAGTCCGGTCACGAACGGTCCAGCACCTTCGACCGGCTGTCGATGGCCTCGGCCTGCTTCATCGACGACGACCCCGAACAGGGCGAGCGGCACGCCCGGTTGGCGATGCGCACCATCCGCCAGACCTCCTCGCACCGCACCTGGGACCGGCTGGGCGAGATGTACCGGCTCACCGGCCGCTACGCGGACAACGAACCGGTCAGCGCCCTGCGCGAGGAGATCCGGGCCGCCATGCCCGGCGGACCGCCGCGCCGCGACGACGGCGTCACGCCTGCCTGAGCCGCCCGCCGAGGGCTCGTATCCACCGCCGGCCCTACCGGCCGGCCCGGTGGACCGTACGGGCCCACGCCCGCCACCGACCGCGGGTGGCGGGCGGCGGTACCGGCACCCGGCGCGGGCCGCCCCTCAGCGGACCCGGGCGATGAGGACGCAGGCGTCGTCGTCGCGTTCGGGGGTGCCCAGCTCCTCGACGACCGCCCGTACGCACTCCTGCGCGTCGCGGGCGGCGGCGAACCGCGGGCCGAGCGCCAGCAGGGCCGCCGGCCCGGCGTCCTGCGCGCCGCCGGGGCAGGACGGGTCCGGGTACGCCGCCCCGGAAGCCAGCCGCGGCACCAGGCCGTCGGTGTGCAGCAGCAGCACGTCACCGGCGCGCAGCCGCTCGGTACGCCGGCCGTACTCGGTGCCGTGGCCGGCGCCCAGCAGCATGCCGCCGGGACGGTCCAGCACCCGGCCCACGCCGCCGCGGAACAGCAGCGGCGCCGGATGCCCCGCCTGCGACCAGCTCAGCGTGCGGTCGTCCGGGTCGTAACGGCAGCACAGCGCACTGGCCAGCGCGGGCTCCGCGGCCCGGTCCAGCAGCTCGTTGAGCCGGCACATCAAGGTGTCCGGCTCGATGCCGGCCAGCGCCAGGCCGCGGACGGCGCCGAGCAGCATCGCCATCCGGGTGGTCGCCGTGACGCCCTGTCCGGTGAGGTCGCCGACCGTCAACAAGGTCGCGCCGTCCGGCAGTTGCATCGCGTCGTACCAGTCGCCGCCGACCAGCGCGGTGGTGCCGCACGGCAGGTAGTGCGCGGCCAGGTCCAGGGCGGGCCGGCCGCCGCCGGGCGGGAACCACAACGGCTCGCGCCACGGCGGCAGCAGCGACTCCTGGAGCTCCACCGCGATCCGGTGCTCGGTGCG
This sequence comes from Streptantibioticus silvisoli, assembly GCF_027947535.2. Lineage (GTDB taxonomy): Bacteria > Actinomycetota > Actinomycetes > Streptomycetales > Streptomycetaceae > Streptantibioticus_C > Streptantibioticus_C silvisoli. The sequence continues at coordinate 17,600 of NZ_JAAGKO020000059.1, read as the reverse complement.
TTCGGTGCGCCGCCGCCGGTCCAGCGACTCCCGCGACTCGCGCAACACCTCCTGGGTGCGCCGCAGTTCACTGACATCGCGCAGCACGGCCCACAAGGACGCGGTGCCGCCGTCGCTGTCGGGCACCGGCTCGCCCACCATGTGCACCGCGCGGACCGCGCCGTCCGGCCGGACGATGCGGAACTCGCCGTTGATCGGCCGCCCGTCCACCAGGCAGCCGGTGACCATCCCGGTCAGCGTCTCCTGGTCGTCGGCGTACAGCCAGGACGGCAACTCGTCCAGCGTCAGCGGCCCGTCGCCCAGCGTGCGCCCGAAGATCCGGTACAGCTCCGGCGACCAGCGCACCTCGTCGGTCAGCAGGTTCCACTCCGCCGACCCCGACCGCGCGCACATCCGCTCGCCGTCCCCGGCCGCCGTCCCCGGCGCACCGCCGTCCGCCGCGAAGGGCGAGCGCGGGCGGTAGGGGGAGGAGTACGCCGCGAAGGAGGCGCCCGGGCCGTAGGAGGAGCCGAGGACGTCGTCCACCCGGGCGGCGGACTCCGGCCCGGCGGCGGACCAAAGGGCGCCCGGGCCGCGGGCGCCGCTGGCACCGCGGCGAGCGCCGCCGGACGCGGACGGGAACGCGTCCCGGTCGCATCGGCCGGCGCTGTCGGGGCTGTCGTCGTCATCGGTGCCGCCGGCCGGGCCCGCGCCCGGCCGGAAACCGTCCACGGGCGTGCCGGCGGCCGGGTCCGGCACGGGGTCGAGGTCGTCGCGCAACTGGCCGAGCTGGGCGCCGACCTCGTCGAGCCGGCGCAGCGCGAACTCGTACAGCGCCCGGTGCCAGCGGGCCTGGTCGTCGGGATCGTCCGGCACCGCGTCCCGGCGCACCGCCGCCACCCGCCCGCGCAGCCGGTGGGTCTGCCGGATCAGTGAGTCGACGACCTCGGGTTCCCCGGGGGGTACGGCGGCGTGGTCCGCTTGCGGATGGGACGGCATGACAGTCTCCGAACGTTCTCAGATGACAGGCGTCCAGGACGCGGGCGGCATATCGAGCCTGTGACGACTGTTGCACACAGCGCGATGCACTGTAAGGGTTTCGGCAATACCCGATCCGGTGATGCTTGGGGCATATTCCGTCGGGATGGCAGCGGTTCGTCCGCCGTTTTCCCACCGTACGACCGCTTCTGTCGGCCGCGGCCGAGCCCGCCCCGGCCCCTTCCCGGTATGCTGCGGCGCTTGTGAGCCCCGTGTCACGCCAGGCACGGACGCCGTATCTCGCACGGTCCCCGCACGGACGACCTCGCGGGGGCACGAACGGCTGGCCCGAGCTGGGCCACGAAGGCGGCCGGAGCGTGCCCGCACGGGGGGCGCCACGCCGGGAGCAAGGCTTAGCGCCCGCCTCCAGCGGTAAGGATGCGGGCGACGGCTACGGAAATCCCGTTGCCACCGTGACCCTCCGCACCGGATGCTGACCTCATGTTCGACCCAGACATAGCGCCCAGTGGCACTCTTCTCGGCCTCCTCCAGCGAGGACGTGGAGACGGGACACTGCACGCCCTCACGGAGCAGCGGGCCCCGGCCCTCGCCGCGCTGGAGCAGTGCGTTCTTCGTGACCCCCGCGGCGACTGGCAGGTCGAGGCGCGCTCCCTCTATTACGCGCGGCTGTATTCCGAGCTCGAAGGCGGGCTGGACGGCATCGAGCAGCACCTCTTCGCCCCCGAGGACCTGTTCGACACCGACGAGCACCGCACCGGTCTCGCGCTGTCCGTCCTCGGCCACCTCGCCGGCTACGGCCGCGGTGACGCCCTGCGACTGTTGCGGGCCTACGCCGCCCGCGGCGGCAACTGGGAGTGGGCGCTGGACGAACTCGCCCTGCGCGACGACGACGCCGGCCTGCGCGCCCTCGCGCCCGCCGTCCTCGGCCGCTTCCCCGCCACCGAGGACGGCGACGCCGAACTGGCCCGCGCCCTGCGCGAGGCCTACGAACCGCGCCCCTGGCGCCTGTGGGCCGAGGACCCGGTCCACGGCCCGCGCGTACGCGCCGCCCGCGAGCAGCAGAGCTTCGACCGCTGGCAGCGCCAGCTGCGCCCGGCCGGCCCCGCGCCCGGCTGGAGCGTGCGCGACGTACTGACCTGGGCCCAGGACGGCCTGGAGGCCCACCCGCCGGTCCACCGCGACGCCCCGGCCGCCCGCTGCCTCGCCGCCGTGGCCGGCCCCGAGGACCGCCCCGAACTGCTGGCCGCCGCCCTGCGAGGTCCCGAGGCGGCCCGCGCCGCCGCCCTGCGCCACCTCGCCGACCGGTCCGACCCCGGCGTGTACCCCCTCATCGAGGCCGCCGCCGACGACCCCTCCCGGCTGGTCTCCCGCGCCGCCCTGGACTCCTTCTCCCGCATGCGCACCCCGGACGCGCTGACCCGGGCCCGGGTCTGGGCCCGCCGCGACGACGGCCTCGGCGCCGCCGCCGCCCGGATGCTCGCCCTGCTCGGCGGCCCCGGCGACGCCGACGCCGTGCTCGCCGCGCTGCGCCGGGTGGTACGCACCGACGGTCCCGACGCCGACGGCCTGGACGTTCTCGTCGAAGGCATCGGCCGACTCACCATCCGCTGCGCCGCGCCCGTCCTGCGCCACCTCTACCGCGAGACGTCCTCCTCCCACCTGCGCGGCGTCGCGGCCCGGTCGCTGGCGGCCACCGACCCCAAGTTCGGCCAGGGCTTCGCCATCGAATGCCTGTGGGACTGCGAGGAGTCCACCCGGGAACTCGCCGCCCACCACGCCGCCACCAAGGACGTCCGCGTCCTCGCCCAACTGCGCCGCCTCGCCGCCGATCCCGCCGAGGAGGCCGAGGTCCAGACCGCGGTCCGCGGCCGGCTCAGCACGCCGGAACCGCACGTATAGGTCCGGAGGCGGGCCGCTCCGCGGGGTGCCGCGCGGTGGGTGCGGTTGCCGGGGGGCGGTGCGGCGCGGTGGGGGGCGGTTGCCGGGGGCGCTGCGGTGGGCGTGCGGTCGCCGGTCATCTCGGCTGCTCGTCCTAGGAACGGCCACGACCCGGCAGGTCGCGTACCGGCACGCCGCCCACCGGCACGCCCCGCAACGCAATGCCCCGCAACGCAATGCCGTGCGACGGAACGAAGCGCACCGGTGTGCCCGGCGCCGCCTGTGCGGCGGCCGACAGGGCCTCCGGGGGCACCACGCCGATCACCGGGTAACCGCCGGTCGTCGGATGATCGGCCAGGAAGAGCATCGGGCGGCCGTGCGGCGGCACTTGCAGCGCACCGGTGACCATGCCCTCGCTGGCCAGCTCATCGGTACGAATCCGGGGCAGCGCCGGGCCCTCGGTACGCAGCGCGATCCGGTTGCTGTCCGCCGCCACCCGGAAGCCGCCGCCCGCCAGCACGGCCGGCGCGTGCGGTGCGAACCAGTCGGCGCGCGGCCCGGGCAGCACCGGGAGCACCAGCACCGAAGGCGGCCCCGGCAGCACCGCGGCCCCCACCGGCGGCACCGCGCCGCCCGCCACCCCCAGCGGCAGCACGTCCCCGTCCCGCAACGGCGCCGGCCCCAGGCCCGACAGCAGGTCCGCCGACCGGCTGCCCAGCACCGGTTCCACCGCGACGCCGCCTGCCACCGCCAGGTAGCACCGCACCCCGTGCGTGGCGGGACCGACGTCCAGCACCGCGCCGGCCGGCACCCGCAACGCCGTGCCCCAGGCCGCCGGACGGCCGTCGACCCGTACCGCGCAGGGCGCCCCGGTGACCGCGACGACCAGCGGGACCGACGGGCGCAGCGCGCAGCCGGTGAGCGTGGTCTCCAGGGTGGCCGCATCCGGGGGGTTGCCGACCAGCCGGTTCGCCGCGTGGTGCGCGGGCAGGTCGAGCGCGCCGGACCCCGGTACGCCCAGGTGCGCCTGCCCGGCGCGTCCCAGGTCCTGCACCGTCGTCAGCGCCCCGGCCCGCGTCACCTCCACGACGCGGGTCCCGGCGGCGTTCACCGCGCGCCCCTCTGGCCGGACGGTGGTACGTCCGACGTGTCCTCCGCGGCCCGTTCCGCACCGGAGCCGTCGTCCCCGGGTGCGTCGGCACCGTCACCGTCACCGTCACCGGCGTCGGCACCGTCACCGGCGTCGGCGTCGGCGTCGGCGTCGGTGAACCGTACGCGGGTGCCCGGTGCCAGCAGGGCCGCCGGGTCGCGGGCGGGGTCCCACAGGACGGCGTCGGTGGTGCCGATCAACTGCCAGCCGCCGGGGGAGGAGCGCGGATACACCCCGGTGTACGGGCCCGCCAGCGCCACGGACCCGGCCGGCACCGCGGTACGCGGCACCTCGCGGCGCGGCACGCGCAGGTGGTCGCCGAGGCCGGTCAGATAGCCGAAGCCCGGCGCGAACCCGCAGAAGGCGACGCGGAACCCGGTGCCGGTGTGGGTCGCGACCACCTCGCGCGGCGTCATGTCCCACAGCCGGGCGACCTCCGCGAGGTCCGGCCCGTCGTACCGCACCGCGATCCGTACCAGCGTGCCGGTGCGCGGCGGGGCCGGCGGCACCCGCCAGGAGGCCAGCTCCCGTGCCGTGCGCGCCGGATCGGGCAGGCCGGTCAGCAGCACGGTCCGGGCGGCCGGTACGACGTCGCGGGCGGCGGGGAACTCCCCGGCGGCCGTGCGGCGCAGCACCTCCGCGTAGAACGCCTCGACCTCATCGGTGCCGCCCAGTTCCACCAGCAGCCCGTCCCGGCCGGCCGGCAGCGTCCTCACGCGAACGCCGCCACGCGCACGCCGGCCGCGGTCAGCGCTCCGCGGACCCGTACGGCGATGCCGGCCGCGCCCGGGGTGTCGCCGTGCAGACACAACGACCGTGCGCGGACCGCCACTTCGGAGCCGTCCAGCGACTCCACCCGCCCCTCGCGGGCGATCCGCAGCGAGCGGGCCACGATCGCGTCGGAGTCGGTGACCACCGCCCCGGGTGTCGTGCGCGGTACCAGCGTGGCCTGCCCGGTGTAGGCCCGGTCGGCGAACGCCTCGGTCACCACGGGGAGTCCGACCGCCCGCGCCGCCGTGTGCATCGCCGAGCCGGGCAGCCCCAGCACCGGCGTGCTCCCGCCGGCCAGCAGGATTCCGGCGGCCACCGCGGTGGCCTGCCCGGTGTCGCGCACCACGCGGTTGTACAGCGCGCCGTGCGGTTTGACGTACGCCACCACGCCGCCCGCCGCTTCGGCGAACACCCGCAGCGCGCCGATCTGGTAGGCGATCTCGTCGGCCAGTTCGTCCGGCGGCACGTCCATCGTCCGGCGGCCGAACCCGGCCAGGTCCCGGTAGGAGACCTGCGCGCCGATCCGCACCCCGCGTTCCACCGCCGTCGCGCACACCCGGCGCATGGTGCTGGGGTCGCCGGCGTGGAAGCCGCAGGCCACGTTGGCGCTGGTGACCACCGACAGCAGCTGGTCGTCGTCGGTGAGCGTCCAGCGGCCGAACCCCTCGCCGAGGTCCGCGTTGAGATCGATCACCGGCTGCGCGCCGGACAAAGGGGCCTGTGACGTCATGATCAGACGCTACTGATCCTCCGTGCGATCCGCCAAGCAGCCGCCGCCGGAACGGGGAGAGCGGCGCCGGGCGGCGTCTCCTTGGTACCGTCCGGGGGCCGGCACCCGGCGTCGGGGCCGACGCCGGCCCCCGCACCGCGGCGGGCCGACACCCCGGTCCGGCACCGTACCGGGGCCGGAACCGCACCGGAGCCCGCAGCGACCGCCGCTCCGCGTGACCGCGTGACCGCGTGACCGCGTGACCGGCGGAGCCGACCGGTGCAATAACATGATCATCTCGGTCGCCCCCGCGGCGGCCGGACGCCCCCAGGAGAGGAGCCCCCGGCCGTGACCCGTGTCCTGCTCACCGGATTCGAACCGTTCGGCGGCGAACGCGTCAACCCGTCCTGGGAGGCCGTCCAGCAGGTCGCCGCGGCGCCCCCCGACGGGCTCACCGTGCGGATCGCCCGGCTCAGCTGCGTCTTCGGCACCGCGCTGGACGAGCTGCGCGCCGCGGTCGGGGCCACCGCGCCCGACCTGGTGCTCTGCGTCGGGCAGGCCGGCGGCCGCAGCGGGCTGTCCGTCGAACGCGTCGCGGTCAACGTCGACGACGCCGCCATCGCGGACAACGCCGGCGAGGCCCCCGTCGACCGGCCGGTCGTGGCCGGCGGACCCGTCGCCTACTTCGCCGCGCTGCCGGTCAAGGCCTGCGTGGCCGCCGCCCGCGCGGCCGGCGTGCCCGCGTCGGTCTCCCAGACGGCCGGCACCTACCTGTGCAACCACGTCTTCTACGGCCTGATGCACCTGATCGCCACCGAACGCCCGGCCCTGCGCGGCGGATTCGTGCACATACCCTACGAACCCGGTCAGGTCCTGGGCCGTGACGCGCCGTCGCTGCCCGTCGAACTGGCCGCCACCGGACTGCGCGCCGTGCTGACGGCCGCCGCGGGCCGCACCGGCGACATCGCGCTGGCCGGCGGCGCGCTGCACTGACCGGGTGCGCACCCGGCGCGGGGTCGCCGGCACAGGTGCGGACGCACCGCCGCCAACCGTGCCGTTTCGAACGATGTCCGTGAGACCGCCTAGGGTGTCCGTCGTGACCGCTCCACCCGCGCAGAGCGCGCCGTACCGAACGACCGGGGCCGGACGCCCCGTCGCGCCCGGCCCCGCGGCCGACGAGGGCCTGGCCCGCCGGCTCAAGGCGCTGGCCTGCACCGCGCCGCTGCACGACCTGGACGTCCGCAAGGCCAACCTGGCCGGCGAGTACTCCCGATACGCCATGGCCGAGGTCGCGCTGGCCGCCATCGACCTGGTCACCCTCAGCATGGACTTCGACACCGGCGCCGACCACGAGCAGATAGTGGCCAGGATCCAGCCCCGCGTCGCCGCCCAGGCACCCGCCCGCCCCGGTGAGGAACACCAGCGCGTCGCCCGCTGGGTGCTGGAGAACCTCATCAACGTCGGCAGCGTCGACCGCGGATTCCGCGCCGTCTACGGCACGTTCGGCCCCGACGGCGCCTACGTGCGGCGCGACTACGACTTCAAGCTCATCGAGGAGGTCCAGGGCCCCGGCGGCGGACTGTACCTGCGCACCACCGACGAGGCGGTCAACGTCCTGGTCGGCGCGCTCGACACCGACGTCACCAGCGCCCAGATCGCCGCCGAGGTCAAGCTGGAGGTGCTGATCAACCGCGGCCGGCTGGCCGACGCCCAACTCGCCGCCGAGCAGGCCCGTTACCGCACCGTCCAGTACGCCGAGACGCTGCGCCGCGCCCTGGAGGCCACCCGGCGCGACGTGCGGGCCGTCGACTGGCTGGAGACCGTGCCGGACCTGATCAACGAGGCGCTGGACCACGTCGCCGACCGGTACCGGCACGAGAACGCCATCCTCACCAACATCCGCCGGGCCCGCGACGAGGCGTCCGACCCCGACCACAAGCGCCGCGCCGCCGAGCTGGTCGACATCGTCAAGGACTGCATCCGCCGCCACACCCAGCTCCAGTCCCGGCTGCTGGAGGCCGGACCGCTCTTCCGCGCCGAGCAGGACCGGCAGGCCTTCGCCACCCCCGCCGCCCGCGCCGGACTCGACCTGTACGGCCAACTCGTCGCCCCCGTACTGCCGTTGCCGGTGGACAAGGCCGGCCGGGTCACCGCCGCCTTCTTCGCCCGGGGCACCGGGCCGCGCACCCCGGCCGCCGTCCGGATCGGCGACCTGGTCGACGCGCTGCTCACCCCGCCGGTGGAACGAGACCACCTGGGCGCCGAGATGCCCGAACCCGACCTGGTCGCCACCCCGGAGGACAGCCGCTTCAGCGACGAACAGCTGGAAGCGGCCCTGGAGTTGCTCGACCTGCCGCACGACGCGCCCCGCCGGCTGTCCGGCCTGCTCGCCGACGCGCGCCGCCGCGACCTCGAACTGCCCTACCTGGTCGCCCTGCTCGCCGTGCACGCGGCCAGCCCCCCGGTCGGCACCGCCTACCGGCAGGGCGAACGGCGGCTGTTGTTCGCCGTCGACGACGGCACCGTGCTGGAGGACCCGGAGTTCGGCGGCGCGGACCTCATCGTCGGCGCCGCCCTGCTCGACGCGGCCGGCATGGCGGCGGAACGCGGCGTCGACCCCTCCCGCGCCGACCGCCGCCCGTCCGGCCGCTGCCGCCCCGACCGCCGGTCCCCGGACCACCGCCGCCCCGACCGCCCGGCCTCCGATCCCGGCCCGGACGGACGGCCGGCACCGGACCACCGCCGCGACGACCACCCGGCACCCGACGGGCGCACCACGAAGGAGGAGCAGCGCAGGTGAGCGAGGCAGAGTACGCGACCGGACGCGACCCGGAGCAGGACCGCCCGGCGGCCTCCGGCGCCGCCGTCACCCCGGCCGACGCCGCCGACGCCGCACGGCTGGTCGCGTTCGGCCTCCAGCCCAAGCTGCTGCCGGCCCGCGACGCGGAGTACGGCGAACTGCTGCGCCGGCACCGCGAGGACCCGGCGTTCGCCCGGCTCGCCGACGCCGTCGCGGCCGGCCTCGGACTGATCGTCCTGGAGGTCTCGCCGCGGGCCGGCATGGCGGTCGCCGCCGCCGAGGACTCGGTCTTCGCCGTGCGGATGGGCGACTACTCGCGCCGCGCCGCCTCCGACTCCACCGACCGCTTCCTGCACGGCCTGGCCCACCTCGCCGTCGCCGCCCTCGCCTTCCCCCGCCCCGCCGACCTCGCCGACGACGGCTACGTCGGCCGCGTCACCGTCAACGGAGTGGAGGGCTTCGTCCGCCAGGCGTGCCGGCGCCTGGAGGAACGCGCGGAGGCCGAGGGCGAGAACACCGACCCGGTCACCGACGCCCCCGGTCTGGAGGCCGCCTGGCGGGTCTACACCCGGCGCAGCGCCACCGGCGCCACCAAGGACGCCCGCCGGCTGGCCGGGTCCACCACCGGCATCATCGGCAAGGCGGTCGCCTTCCTGGTGGACACCGGCTTCCTCCAGCGCACCGGCGACGAGGCCGGCGGCACCTACCGCACCACCGCCCGCTACCAGTTGCAGGTCCGCGACATGGCCGGCAGCGCGGCGATGGCCGAACTGCTGGAACTCGGCGTGGTCCCGGTCGCCGACGGCACCGCCACCCTGCTGCCGCCCGAGCAGGACGCGGCGGACCTCGCCACCGGCGCCGGCCTGCCCTTCCACGCCCTCTGACCCCGCCGCCCGTTCCCCTCCCACCGCACCACTCCTGCGCCAACGACAACCCGGCAGCCCCGCCGGTCCGGCAGTCCCGCCACTACCACCGCCCTTCGAGTTCCGACCGTCCCGCCGGCCGCCCCACCGCGGCCCGCCCCCGCCGCACCATGACCGCGTTGAACGACTGAGAGCCGCCATGTACGAGCTGTCCCGGGTCCGCCTCTACTCCATCGGTCCGGCCGGTGCCCGCTACGCCGACACCGTGCTGGACCTGCGCGGAGTCGGTGACCCGGTGCCGCAGCCCGCGCCCGCGCAGGGCGACTTCTTCGAGAACGAGCCGGCCGGACCGCCGCGCCGGCCGGCGCCGGCCGGTGTGCTCTTCCTGGAGAACGGCGGCGGCAAGTCCGTCCTGCTCAAGCTGATCTTCTCGGTCATGCTCCCCGGCCACCGCAACACCCTCGGCGGCGCCAGCTCCGGCGTGCTGCGCAAGTTCCTGCTGGCCGAGGACTGCGGCCACGTCGCCCTGGAGTGGCAGCACACCCGCACCGGCGAACTGGTCGTGGTCGGCAAGGTCAGCGAATGGCGCGGCCGCCAGGTCTCCTCCGACCCGCGCCGGTTCGCCGAGGCCTGGTACTCCTTCCGCCCCGGCCCCGGGCTGTCGCTGGACTCGCTGCCGGTCGCCGAGACCTCCGCCGTCCGGCCGGCCGCCGAAGGCGTCTCCGGTGCCCGCGGCCGCCGCCGCACCATGAAGGGCTTCCGCGACGCGCTCACCGACGCCGGCAAGTTCTACACGCACCTCGACGTGGTCTGGGAGGAGATCCACGACCGCTGGAACGAACACCTCACCGACCTCGGCCTGGACCCCGAACTCTTCCGCTACCAGCGGGAGATGAACGCCGACGAGGGCGAGGCCGCCGGGCTGTTCGCGGTCAAGAAGGACTCCGACTTCACCGACCTGCTGCTGCGCGCCGTCACCGACACCCGCGACACCGACGGCCTGGCCGACCTGGTGCACGGCTTCGCCGGCAAACTCGGCCGCCGCGCCGAACTCACCGCGGAACGCGACTTCACCGCCGGCTCGCTGGAACACCTCGAACGCATCGTCACCACCGCCGGCCGCCGCGACCACGCCCGCGGCGTGCACACCGGCAGCGAGCGCCGCACCCGGGAGCTGGCCCGGCGCCTGTCCGCCCGCGCCGGCCTGGAACGCGCCCGGGCCGCCGACCTGGGCCGGCAGGTCGTCGACGCCGCCCACGCGGTCACCGACGCCGACGCCCGCCGGGCCGGCACCTCCCGCATCAGCGCCGAACTCGCCTACCGGCACGCCTCGCTCAGCCTGGCGGCCACCGAGAAGGACGCCGCCGCGCTGCGCCGCGAACTGGTCGACGCCCGCACCCTGCACTCCGCCTGGCAGGCCGCCGAGACCGTGCTGCGCCAGCGGGCCGCCGCCGACCGCTCCGCCCGGGTGGCCGCCGCCATCCTGGAGGCCGAACGCGACGCCGCCCCCGCCCTCGCCGCCCGGGCCCGCGCCGCCGGCCACCTGGTGCGCGCCCTGGCGCTCGCGGCCGACGAGGCCGAACGGCACGCCGACCACGAGGAGGAGCTGTCCGACGCCCTCCAGGCCGCCTCCGACAGCGCCCACCGCGACGCCACCGCGGCCGCCACCGCCGCGCAGCGGGCCCGCAGCGAGATCGGCCACCTCCAGCAGCGCCTCGCCGAGGTCGAGCAGGAGACCGCAGAAGCGGTCAGCGCCGGCTGGCTGGACGACGCCACCCCCGACGCCGACCCGGCCCGCGCCGCGCTGGCCGCCAGCGACGCGGAGAAGACCGCCGTCGCCGCCTGGGAGAGCGCCCGCGACACCGCCCGCGCCGCCGCCGACCGGGCCCGGGAGGCCGCCGCCGACGAGGCCCGCGCCGACCTCGCCGCCCACCGGGCCGCCGACGCGCTGGCCGGCGCCGAGTCCGCGCACACCGCCGAACTGCGCACCGCCGGCGCCCTGGCCGCCGAAGGCCGCTTCGCCGAACTCCTCAGCCTGCCCCCGGCCCCGCCCGCCGCGACCGCCGACATCCCCGCCCCGCGCGCGGACGGCGCCGCCGCGCCCGAGCGCCGCCGCACCACGCGCCGCGCCGCCGAAGGACCGCTGACCGTCGAGGAGCTGGACCGCGAGGCCGACGGACTGCGGGAACTGCTCGACGGCCTGGTCACCCGCGCCGAACGCCAGCTGTTCGACCTGCGCACCGAGGCCGCCGACGACTCCCGCATCCTGGCCGCGCTCGGCGACGGCGGTCTGCTGCCGCCAGGACCCGACGTCCTCGCCACCGTCGAACACCTCGGCGAGCACGGCGTACCCGCGCTGCCCGGCTGGCGCTACCTCGCCCAGGCCGTGAGCCCCGCCGACCACGCCGCCGTCCTCGCCGCCCGCCCCGAACTCGTCGACGGCGTGGTCATCACCGACCCCGACACCTACCAGCGGGCCCGCGAGGTGCTGGCCGACGCCGCCCTGCTGCCGCGTTCCACGGTGGCCGTCGGCACCTGCGCCGCCCTGCTGGCCCCGCCGCCGACCGGGCAGAGCGACAGCGACGTCTTCCTCGTCACCCCCAACCCCGCCATGCACGACGAGCAGGCCGCCGACGGCGAACGGCACGCACTGCGCGAGCGGGCCGGCGCCCGCGACGAGGAGATCCGCAAGCTCGCCGCCCGCCTCGGCCACGACCGGGAACTCGCCGCCCGCCTGCGTTCCTGGCGCGCCGCCTGCCCGGCCGGCCGGGTCACCGAACTCGCCGAAGCGGTCGCCGCCGCGGTGGCCGCCGCCACCGCCGCCACGCAGGCGCTCGCCGACGCCAGGACCCGGCGCGCCGTCGCCGACGAGGAGGCCGCCGAGGCCGCCGCCGCCCGCGACGAGCAGCAGGACGCCGCCCAGCGCGCCCGCCGCCGCGCCGACGCCCTCGCCGGCCTCGCCCACCGGCTGCGCCAGCGCGCCGCCTGGCAGCGCGCCGCCCGCGAACTCGCCGAGGAGGCCGCCGAGGCCGAGGACCGCGCCGGGACCTGCCTGGAGCGGGCCCGCTCCGGCGACGAGGACCGGCGTGCCGCCCAGCGGTCCGCCGACGACGCCCGCCGCACCGTGCGGGCCCTGCGCGCCGAACGCGCCGAGATCGCCGGCGCCCCCGACACCGACCCGGCGGACGAGGCACCGGACGGGGTGCCGCTGCCCGCGCTCCGCGAGGCGTACCGGGCCGCCTCCCAGCTGTACGAGAAGGTGGGCGTCGGCGCCGACCTGCGCGCCGAACAGGCCCGCGCCGAGACCGAGGAGAGCGCCACCGTCGCCGAACTCGACCGGCTGACCAACAAGGTCCGCACCCGGGCCGCCACCCTGCTCGAAGGCACCGACGGCGCCGACGGCCCGTCCCGCCAGGCGGCCGCCGCCCGCGCCGAGGCCCTGGTCCACCGCATCGAGTCGCGGTCGGCCACCGCCAGCGAACTGCTCGGCCGGCTGCGCGGCGAGGCCGAACGGCTGGCCCCCGCCGACGGCGAGTCGCACACCGGCCTGCCGGACCGCCTGGTGCCCGGCGACGCCGAGCAGGCCCAGGCGCTGCTGCGCGGCGTCACCACCGAACTCGCCGCCGACACCGACGCGCTGGAGGCCGCCCGCGAACGGCACGCCGAACTCCAGCACGCGCACCGGGCCGCCGAGGACGCCCAGGCGGCCTTCGACGAGACCGCGGCACTGCTGCGCGACCTGCTGCGCGACAACACCCCCGCCGACGGCGAGGAGGACGAGCCGCAGCCCTACCCCGGCACCCCGGCCGAGGCCCGGCAGACCGCCGCCGAGGCTCGGCGGGCGCTGCGCGGCTGCGCCGCCGACCTGTCGGCCGCCGACTCCCAGTTGCGCGACGCCGCCGACCTGCTGGTCCGGCACGCCAACTCCACCCGCTACGAGCAGGTGCGCACCCCGGCCCGCCAGCAGATCCGCGAACTGCCGCCGGCCGCCCTGCCCGAGCCCGCCGCCGCCTGGGCCACCGCCTTCGCCCCCCGGCTGCGGGTGCTCACCGACGAGCTCGACCAGCTGGAACGCAACCGCGACATCATCGTCGACCGGCTGCGCGGCCTGGTCGAGGCGTCGCTGGCCACCCTGCGGTCCGCCCAGCGGCTCTCGCGGCTGCCGGAGGGGCTGGGGGAGTGGTCGGGCCAGGAGTTCCTGCGCATCCGCTTCGAGGACCCCGACCACGCCCGGCTGACCGAGCAGCTCGGCGGCGTCATCGACGAGGCCACCCGGGCCGCCGTCCGCAAGAACTCCGACCTGCGCCGCGACGGCATGACACTGCTGCTGCGCGGTGTGCAGGCCGCGCTGGAGCCGCGCGGTATCGCGGTGGAGATCCTCAAGCCGGACGCCGTGCTGCGCGCCGAGCGGGTGCCGGTCGGCCAGATGGGCGACGTCTTCTCCGGCGGCCAGCTGCTGACCGCCGCCATCGCCCTGTACTGCACGATGGCCGCGCTGCGCAGCAACGACAGCGGCCGGGACCGCAGCCGGCACGCCGGCACGCTCTTCCTCGACAACCCGATCGGCCGGGCCAACGCCACGTACCTGCTGGAGCTCCAGCGGGCGGTGGCCGACGCGCTGGGGGTGCAGCTGATCTACACCACCGGCCTGTTCGACACCACGGCGCTGGCCGAGTTCCCGCTGGTGGTCCGGCTGCGCAACGACGCCGACCTGCGGGCGGGCCTGAAGTACATCAGCGTCGAGGAGCACCTGCGCCCCGGTCTGCCGCAGCAGGACCCGGACGGCGAGCAGGTGCACGGCGAGATCACCGCGACCCGGATGTTCCGGCGGCCGGCCGAGCCCGCGACGACGTGAGCGGGTGGGGACGCGGAGCGGCGGGGCGGCGGCGACGTGAATGCCAAGGCGGCGACGACCCGACCGCCGAGGGTGCGACGACCTGGCCGCCGGGGCTGCGACCACGTGAGCGGCTGGGCGGCGACGACCTGAACGGCGTGGTTGCGACGCCGAGCGGCGGGGGCGACCACGTGAGCGGCTGGGCCGCGCCGACCCGCCCGCCGAGGTCGCGCCCCCCGCCACGACCCGGCTGACGGCGTAAGGGCAGGCACCCGCGACGGCGTCCGGGCGGGCGCCCGCAGTCGCCGTGGCGGTCCCGGAGAGCGGTTCGGCGCTGGCCCGCAGGCCGTCCCGGTGCCGTCCCCACGCCCGCCCCGACGCCCGTCCCGACGCCCTCCCGGCGCCGTCCCCACGCCGTGCCGCGGCCGATGCCCGGGCGCGGCCCGGGCATCGGCGGGTGTCACGCCCGGGGTATCAGGCGCCCGTGCCCGGCTCCGTGCAGGTCGGCGCGTTCGGCCTCCCGGGCGGCCCGGCGGCGCTGGCGGCGGCTTTCCCGCACGGCGCTGCTGGGGCTGGAGACCACCCCGGCGCGCTGGGCCCAGGTCTGCCGGGTCACCAGGACGTCGACCATCGCCCAGGTGGTGACGACGGTGGCGACTATCGCGGTCAGGACGGCCGGCCCGGCGAACCAGGTGCCGGCGACCACGGCCATCAGCGCGACCATCGCGACGACCAGGGTGACCGAGGCGATCAGCCCGGCCCGTACCGCGGACCCGCGGACCGGGTCGGGCAGTCGCCGCCTGCCGCGCGGCACGTCCCGCCACAGCGGGCGTTCCGTCCGCGACCGGCTGTCCACGGCGTCGTCCATCGCGTATCCGCTCCCCTCCCGGCCCGCGGACCGGTGTTCGACTGTTGGGGGTCCGTCCGGTTCAGGTGTGAACTGCCCGTTTTTCCCACGGGTATTCCGGAAGGTCCTCCCGATCTGTCTCACGGACGGCGGACCTGCGTGGTTCCCGGCCGGCCGGACTTTTCCAGCCGGACCACAGTTGGCCGGAAAACGCCGGTTACGTTCAGGGGGACGGTGCCGTACTGTGGCGCTGAAATAGCCCTATGTGACGGTACATCCGGATATCGGCCGCCGATCCCGGCTCACAACAGCATGGACTGGCTTTCGAGTTGGTCACCCGACAGTAGTAGGCTCGCGCCGTTTCACGGTTCATCGCCCCCTGCCGGGGCCGACGTTGGGGAGGCCATGCGCTTTCGCGGGAAATCGATCCGCCGGAAGATCGTGGCATTGCTGCTGGTGCCGCTGGTGTCGCTTTTCGCGATCTGGGCCTTCGCCGCGCTGATCACCGGTGACGGCGTCTTCGGCCTGGTGAACGTCAAGCACGTCTCCGCCCGGGTCGGACTCCCGGCGCAGGACACGGTCGACGCGCTGTCCGCCGAACGCCGCGCGGTCCTGGTCCACCTGGCCGAGCCGACCGACGCCACCGCCGAGGCCGACCTGCGCCGCGCGGAAGCGAGCACCGACAAGCGGATCGCCGCCGAAAGCGCCGCCGACACCGACAGCACGGTCCGCGGCGATCTCGACCCCGCCTCCCGCACCCGGCTCGACGCGCTCGTCAAGCAGGCCGGCGGCCTGTCCGACCTGCGCCGCCAGGTGGGCGAGGGAGAGCTGACGGGCGCCCGCGCCTACACCGCGTACAACGCGCTCATCGACCCGTACTACTGCTTCTTCCTCGGCCTCGACCCGGTGCAGAGCGTCGGGCTCGACCGGCAGTCGCGCATCCTGGTGGAGATGACCCGGGCGCGCGAGGCCATCTCCCGCGAGGACGCGCTGTTCGCCTCGGCGCAGGCGGCCGGCGGCATGACCCGGGCCGAACAGCGCGAGTTCGCCGACGCCGTCTCCCAGCAGCGCACCGCCTACGCCACCTACCCCCCGCTGCTGCCCGCCCCGGACAGCACCGGCGTGGCCGACTTCTGGCGCGACAACACCGACGCCCGCGCCCTGCACCGCGACGAGGAACGCATCCTCGACGCGGCACCGCAGGACGCCGTCCGCCAGGTCTCCGCCAGCGACTGGCAGCACACCACCGCGGCCGTCATCGACGCCACCGGCCGGCTGGACCACCAGGCCATGGACGCCTACCTCAACCGGGTTCGGCCCTACGCGCTCGACGTGCTGATCAAGGCGGCCGTCGCCGGCGGCTTCGGCCTGCTGGCCGTCCTGCTGTCGGTGGCCGTCTCGCTGCGCGTCGGCCGCGGTCTGGTGCGCGACCTGTCGGCGCTGCGCAAGGAGGCCCAGGAGGCGTCCGGCACCCGGCTGCCGCGGGTCATGCGCCGGCTGGCGGCCGGTGAGGACGTTGACATCGATGCCGAAGTGCCGGCCACGCAGTACGCCGACGACGAGATCGGCGCCGTCGGCAAGGCCCTCGACACCCTCCAGCGCGCCGCCGTCGAGGCCGCCGTCCGCCAGGCGGACATGCGCCGCGGCGTCTCGGACGTCTTCGTCAACCTGGCACGCCGCAACCAGGTCCTGCTGCACCGCCAGCTGATGCTGCTGGACGCGATGGAACGCCGCACCGAGGCCGCCGACGAGCTCGCCGACCTCTTCCGGCTCGACCACATGACCACCCGTATGCGCCGGCACGCCGAGGGCCTGGTGATCCTCTCCGGCGCCGCGCCGTCCCGGCAGTGGCGCCGGCCCGTGCGGCTGATCGACGTGGTGCGCGCCGCCGTCGCCGAGGTCGAGGACTACGAGCGCGTCGAGGTGCGCCGCCTGCCGCGGCTGGCGGTCGCAGGCAACGCCGTCGCCGACGTCACCCACCTGCTCGCCGAACTCATCGAGAACGGCACGGTCTTCTCGCCCCCGCACAGCACCGTGCAGGTGCACGGCGAGCGGGTCGCCAACGGCTACCTGCTGGAGATCGACGACCGCGGCCTGGGCATGCCGCCGGAGACGCTGCTCGACGCCAACCTGCGGCTGGCGGAGACCCCGGAGTTCGAGCTGTCGGACACCGACCGCCTCGGGCTGTTCGTGGTCTCCCGCCTCGCCCAGCGCACCGGCGTCCGCGTCTCGGTCAGGCCGTCGCCGTACGGCGGCACCACCGCCGTCGTGCTGCTGCCGAACGCGCTGCTCACCGACACCACCGGCGAGGAGGACGCGGACAGCGGCGAGTACCTCGTCCCCGGCGCGAGCGGCACCACCGGCGCCGGCGGCAAGGGCGGCCCCGGTGGTACCGGCGGCCCCGGCATCCCGCGCGCCGTTCCGACGCCGCTGCCGGACGAGATCACCGTCCCGGTCGACCAGGACACCGCGCACCAGGCGTTCCGCGACTGGGGCATCGTGCCCAGCGCCGCGGCCGCCGAGGACTTCGTGGCCGACGCCAGGCGCCGGCGTGCCAGGCCGCTGCGCCAGTTCGACCTGCCCGAGCGGTCGCAGCACCAGCAGGCCCCCGAACTCCCCGAGCCCGCCCGCCCGACGGCCTCCGGTCACACGGAGACCGGACCCGGCGGTACCGACGAGAACGCGCCATTGCCGCGCCGTCGCCGTGCCGCCTCCCCGGTCATCGGAGCCGCCCCGGGCGCCCACCGCGCCCCCGACCGCCCGGCACGTC
>NZ_JAAGKO020000058.1 GCF_027947535.2 Streptantibioticus silvisoli | reverse complement strand
GGGGGGGGGGGCGGGGGGGGCGACCTGGGGGGGGGCCGCCGGGGCGGGCACCGCGACGGCCGCGGCCGGGGTGGCCACCAGCGCGGAGGTGCGGGCGATCTTGCTGCGGCTGCCGAAGGTCCACTCCGCGATGTGTGCGAGGAAGGCCAGCGTGTAGACGGCCATCGCCGAATAGATCAGGTAGTTGCTGTAGTTGGCGAACGTCTCGTTCACCGCGTCGGCGATGTTCACGCGTGCTCCTTCGCTTCCCGCGCGTCGTCGGTCGGGTCGGTCTGCGGGTCGGGGGCGGTCGGGGCCTGTTCGTGCACGATCCGCACGAGCTGGGTCAGCTCGTCGGCAACCTTGGGCGATTCGCTGCGGCCGAGTCCGGCCATCTCCACCACGGTGCGCCCGCCGGGTCCGGCGACCGCGCGCACCCACACCCGGCGGCGCTGGATGAACAGCGAGCCGGCCAGTCCCAGCAGCATGCTCAGCGCGCTGCCGAGGGCCAGCGGGATGCCGGGCTGGTGGACGATCTCGAAGTCGGCCCAGCTGTCGACGCCGTTGAACGTGAGCGTTCCGGCGCCGTTCGGCAGCTTCAGGGAGTCGCCGGGCGCCATCTGCACGCTCAGCGGCGAACCGTTGGGAAACTTGAACTGGTGGAGGTTCTTGTTGGCGGTGTCGAGCTGGTAGACGTTCTGCGGCAGCCCGGCGTCCATGCCGAGGTCGCCGTAGTACGCGGTCAGGAACATGTCGGGGCGGCCCAGCGCCGGGAAGGTCGACTGGGGGCCCATCACCGGGTCCTTGACCGTGGTCGGGGTGAACAGGCCGGCGAAGCCCAACTGCTCCGGCTTGCCGTCCTTGCCGACCGCGTCCGGGACCTTGATGACGCCCTGCGAGGCGAGGTTGCCGTCCAGCGGCAGGAACGGCACCGGGCCGGTGAAGGCCACGTTGCCCTTCGCGTCGTGCACGGTGACGTTCATCGAGTAGCCGTGCGAGGTCAGGTAGACCTTGTTGCCCTCGATCTTCAGCGGCTCGTTGACGTGGATGGTGGTGCGGTGTTCCTTGCCGTCGGCCGCCGCGTACGTCAGGCCGGCCGAGAAGGTGACCGGGGTGCCCTTGGTGGGACCGGAGGTCTGGTAGGTGGCCTTGAAGGTGTTCAGCGTGAACCCGAAGGGCGCCATGTCGTCCGGGTCGAACAGCGCGCCGTGGCTCAGGTCGTCGTACTGCGTCTGGTTGTTGCTGAAGCCGCCGCCGGTGGTGACCAGCGTGGTGCCGTCGGACTTGAACAGGGTGCCGATGGCGAAGGCGATCAGCAGGCCGAACAGCGCGATGTGGAACAGCAGGTTGCCGGCCTCGCGCAGGTAGCCCTTCTCGGCGGCCACCGATCCGTCGTCCGGCGCGATCCGGTAGCGGCGCGAGCGCAGCCGGGCGGTGGCCGCCTTCAGCACCACGTCCGGCTCGGCCTCGGTGGTCCAGGTCGCGTAGGCCGGCATCCGGTCCAGCTTGCGCGGGGCGCGCGGCGGGCGGCCGTTGAGCTGGCCGACGAACTGCCAGGCGCGCGGCACGATGCAGCCGGCCAGCGAGACGAACAGCAGGATGTAGATCGCCGAGAACCACACCGAGCTGTAGACGTGGAACAGTCCGAGCCGGGTGTAGAGCGGGCCGACCAGGGTGTGCTTGGTCAGGAAGTCGGTGACCTTGACCGGCTCGGTGTTCTGCTGCGGGATGATCGAGCCGGGTATGGCCGCCAGCGACAGCAGGAACAGCAGGATCAGCGCCACCCGCATCGAGGTCAGCTGCCGCCAGAACCACCGCGTCCAGCCGATCACCCCGAGCCGTGGCAGGTTCGGCCCGCCGGAGCCGTCGTCACCGCCGGTCTCCTCGCGCGGCGCGGTGCTCAGCGCCGCGGCCGCCGCCTCGGTGTCCGCCGCGCGTGTCGCGCCGGCCCGGTCCGTACCGCTCATCTTTCAGATCCCCACATTGAAGCCACCGGACCAGCCCTGCATCTGGTAGATGATCCAGTCCCAGGCCCCCGTGACGAGCAGGACGCCGACCGCCACCAGCATGCCGCCGCCGATGCGCATCACCCAGGCGTAGTGCCGCTTGACGAAGGAGAAGGCACCGAGCGCCTTGCGGAACGCTATCGCGGCCACGATGAACGGCACGCCCAGCCCCGCGCAGTACACCGCGGTCAGCAGCGCGCCGCGCCCGGCGCTGGCCTGGTTCATCGACAGCGCGTTGACCGCGGCGAGGGTCGGGCCCAGGCACGGGGTCCAGCCGACGCCGAACAGCACGCCGAGCAGCGGCGCGCCGACCAGCCCGATCGTGGGCCGCTTGTGCAGCCGGAACTCGCGCTGGAACAGTCCCGGGACCACGCCCATGAAGGCGATGCCCAGCAGGATCGTCAGCGCGCCGAGCACCTTGGTGATCGGGTCCTTGTACGCCTGCAACGTGTAGCCGAAGCCGCCGAACAACGCGCCGCCGGAGACGAACACCGCGGTGAAGCCCAGCACGAACAGCGAGGAGCCGGCCGCCATCCGGCCGCGCCGCGCGTCGCCGAGGTCGGCGCCGGAGACCCCGGTGACGTAGCTGAGGTAGCCGGGCACCAGCGGCAGCACGCACGGGGAGAAGAACGACACCAGGCCGCCGATGAGCGCGACCGGCACCGCGAGCAGCAGCGCGCCGGACAGCACGGTCTGGTTGGAGTCGCCCAGCGCGGCGAGGGCCGTCACGTCACTTCTCCGCGATGATCGGGTCGAGCGCCTTGCGCAGCTCGTCGGCGGTCAGCGGCTTCAGCAGCCGCACCGCGATCTTGTGCTGCCGGTCGAGGATGAGGGTGTTGGGGATGCCGCTCGGGCTGAGGTTGCCGCGCGGGAACTTCAGCAGCAGCGAGCCGTCGGCGTCGAACAGGCTCGGGTAGGTGATGCCGAACTTCCGCTCGAAGCTCTGGGCCTGCGCGGGCTTGATGTCACGGGTGTCGATGCCGACGAACTGCACGTCCTTGCCGGCGGTGTCCTTGGCGACCTGCGCGAGGTTGGGCGCCTCGGCGCGGCACGGGTCGCACCACGAGCCCCACACGTTCAGCACGATGATCTTGCCGGGGTAGTCGGACAGCGCGAGCTTCCCGCCGTCCACCGTCTTCCCCGAGATGTCCGGCGCGGCCACCCGGTGGCCCTGCTCGACGGTGGTGATCTCGCCGGTGCCCTGGACGAACCGGGTGTTCTCCCCGCCGCTGCCGGCCCCCGACGAGCTCTGCCCCGACATCGAACCGCATCCGGCCAGGGTCAGCGCCAGCGCGCCCGCGGCGGCCAGTGCGGCGACGGCTCGGCGGGGGCGGCGCGACGGACGGCTCGGACGGGGGGTGGACGTCAGACTCATGTGAAAAGTTTCGCATGGGGCGTCCGGCGCTTTTTGGCACCCCCCGCCGTTCCCCCGGCACCCGCGCCGACCTGCCAGAACGCGGCGGGCCGACCGGGCGGGCCGGGATCAGACGGACTTGGTGAACTCTCCCCAGCCCTCGCTGGGGGCCTGTCCGACGTCGAGGGTGCGCAGCTTCGCCAGCAGCCGGGGGTCCTGCGCGTCCAGCCAGTTCACGTACTGCCTGAACGACACCAGCCGCACGTCGGCGCCCTTGTCCCGCTCCGCCGCGACGTGCTTGAACGCCTCCTCGACGGCGTCCATGTACAGGCCGCCGTTCCACTGCTCGAAGTGGTTGCCGATGTAGAAGGGCGCCCGGTTGGTGCGGTACGCCCGCTCGAAGCCGGCGACGTAGGACGCGGTGGCCTGCCGGCGCCAGCCCGGGTAGTTGCGCGGGTCGGAGCTGGTGGCCGCCTGGGACTGGTTGGCCAGCATGTTGTAGTCCATCGACAGCACCTCGAAGCGGTGCCCGGGGAACGGGATCAGCTGGAGCGGCAGGTCCCAGATACCGAGCCGCTGGGCCGGCCAGACCTGGCTGCCGCCCGGCGAGCTGGCGTCGTAGCGGAAGCCGAGCTTGCGGGCGGTCGGCAGCCAGTTGTCCTGCCCCAGCAGGCAGGGCGTGCGGGCGCCGATCATCTCCTTGCGGTAGTCGAACGGCAGGAAGTCGACGTCGTGGAAGCCGGTGTTGGTCTTCCACTGCGTGACGAACCCGACGGCCTGCTCGATCTCCGACTCCCACTGGGCCGGCGTCCAGTTCCCGACGCTGCCGGACCCGTCGCAGAAGTGGCCGTTGAAGTGGGTGCCGATCTCGTGGCCCTCCAGCCACGCCAGCCGCACCTGCTCCAGGGTCATCCGGATGTGCTCGTCCTTGAAGTACCCGATCGCCGACGCGCCGACCGGGTTGTTCGGCGGCCGGTACAGGCGCTTCTTGTCCTCCGGCAGCGTGTACAGGCCGGACAGGAAGAACGTCATCTTCGCGTCGTGGTCCTGGGCGAGCTTGCGGAACCGCTGGAACAGCCCGTTGTCCAGCTCCCCCGCGCCGTCCCAGGAGAAGATCACGAACTGCGGCGGCTCCTGCCCCGGCTCCAGCCGCCGCGCCACCGGCTGGAACGGCTGCGCCCCGGTGTAGGCGGTCGAGCCGTCGCCGATCAGGTTGACCATCGCCGGCCGGGCCGCGTGGTGCGCACCCTGGGCCGGGGCGGCCGCGTTCGGTTTCGCCCGGCCGGGGGCGCCGTCCGCCGAGCAGCCCGCCGCCGCGCCCACCGCCGCTCCCGCTGTGAGGGTGAGCAGGCTCCTTCGAGTCATCGAGCGCATCGCAGTCCCACCATCCGCGGTCGGTTTCGTTGTCCACAGAGGCCGTGTCACCTTGACTTCTGTGAGCGCCCTGTGAGGGGCGTACTTTCCATTAGACGCGATGATCGGAAAGTCAGTTCCTTGGCAAACGAGGGAATTTGTATGACGATCACTCCGGACATACGCCCACAAAGGTGATCTTTCACTGACGAACTCTCAGGTCACGAGGCCCCCCGGCTTCCCCACCCGACAGCGCCCCCGCACGCCGCCGACCACCGGCCGAACCGGCGCGGACGGGTGACGGGGCGGGGCGAGCCCGGACGGGATACGGGGGTGCGGGTGGTGGGCGGCCGGCGGCGTGGCGGGCCGGGGCGGCCGGACCGGGCAGTCGGCGGCGGGCGGGTCCGGGGGCGACGGCGCGGCGGGCTGCGGTGGCCGGTGCAGTGGCTGGCGGCGCGACGGGTGCGGCGCGGAGGCGGTCGGCGCGACGGGCCGGGGTCTGCGGCGGGGGCCGCGACGGACGGGCCCGGGTCGGCGGACGGCAGGCTGCGATGGCCGACGGGCCGGCGCGCGGCCGGTCGGGTGGTCGGCGGCGCAACGGGGGCGGCGCGGGGGCGGTCGCGGGGTGATTGTCGGACCGGCGCGGAGGCAGCGGGGGCTGCGGCGGCCGGCGGAGCCGGTACGCGGTCGGCGGCGCGGCGCGGAAGCGGCGACGGACGGCCGTCGGACCAGCGCGGCGGGGACCGGGCCCGCGCGCGGGGGCCGCGGAGGCCGGCGCAGCCGATACGCGGGCGGCGCGCAGGCGGTACCGGGTACCGCACGCTGGCGGCGCCGGGACGCGGTCGGCGCGACCCGTACGCCCGAACGCGGGTGCGGGGCCGCCGTCCGAGGACGGCGGCCCCGCGGCGTACCGGCCGGGACTACGCCCCGAAGCCCTTCGACGCCCCGGCCTGCTTCTTGGCGCCGGCCAGCAGGTGGGCGGGGACCAGGTCGCGGGCCGGTTCGCTGTAACCGAGCGAGACGATCCCGTTGCCCTTGAAGGTGACGCTGGTCAGGCTCGCCAGGGTGCACTGCCGCTTGCGCGGGTCGTGCCAGAGCCTGCGGCGCTCGATGAAGCTGCGCAGCACCCAGATCGGCAGCTGGTGGCTGACGCAGACCGCTTCGTGGCCGCGGGCGGCGTCCCGGGCGGCGGTGAGCGCGCCCATCATGCGGACGACCTGGTCCACGTACGGCTCGCCCCAGCTGGGCTGGAACGGGTTGGTGAGGTGCTTCCAGTTCCCGGGCCGGCGCAGCGCGCCGTCCCCGACGCCGAACGTCTTGCCCTGGAAGACGTTCTGCGCCTCGATGAGCCGGCCGTCGGTGACGATCTCCAGGTCGTGGGCATCGGCGATCGGCGCGGCGGTCTCCTGGGCGCGTTCCAGCGGGGAGGAGACGACGTGGGTGATGTCGCGCTCGGCCAGGCTGGAGGCGATCCGGTCGGCCATCTTCCGGCCCAGGTCGGACAGGTGGTACCCGGGCAGTCGGCCGTAGAGCACACCGCCGGGGTTCTCCACCTGGCCGTGGCGCATCAGGTGGACGACGGTGATCGCCTGGTCGTCGGTGGGAGTGGCGGGCTTGGCGGGGGTGGTCACCGGGCACCTTCCTCGGCGTCGGCCGCCTGCGCGGCGGCACGGGCCGCCGCGGGCAGGGCGGCGGCGATGCGTTCGACAGCGGAGCTGTCGTGCGTCGCGGAGACGAACCACGACTCGAACGCGGACGGCGGCAGGTAGACGCCGTTGGCCAGCATGGAGTGGAAGAACGGGGTGAAGCGGTGGGCGGCCTGCGCGCGGGCGCCGTCGTAGTCGGTGACGGCGTCCTCGGTGAAGAAGACGGAGAACATGTTGCCGGCCCGCTGCACCCGGTGCGGGACGCCCTCCTTGGTCAACGCCTCGTCGACCAGGTCGCCGACCTGCGCGGACACCTGATCGACGGTGGCGTAGACCGCGTCGTCCAGCAGCCGCAGCTGAGCCAGGCCGGCCGCGGTGGCCACCGGGTTCCCCGACAGCGTGCCGGCCTGGTAGACCGGGCCGGCCGGGGCCAGCTGTGCCATGACGTCGGCCCGGCCGCCGAACGCCGCCGCCGGGAAGCCACCGCCCATGACCTTGCCGAACGTCATCAGGTCGGGCGTGACGCCGTCCAGGCCGTACCAGCCGGCCCGCGAGACGCGGAAGCCGGTCATCACCTCGTCGGAGATGTAGAGCGCGCCACCGGCACGGCACAAATCGGCCAAACCCTGGTTGAAGCCGGGAAGTGGTGGAACCACGCCCATGTTGCCCGGCGACGCCTCGGTGATCACGCAGGCGATCTCGCCCGGGTGGGCGGCGAAGGCGGTACGGACCGCGTCGAGGTCGTTGTACGGCAGCACGATCGTGTCGCCGGCCTGCGCGCCGGTGACGCCCGGCGTGTCGGGCAGACCGAAGGTGGCGACCCCGGAGCCGGCCGCCGCCAGCAGCGCGTCGACGTGGCCGTGGTAACAGCCGGCGAACTTGACCACCTTGGCGCGGCCGGTGAATCCGCGGGCGAGCCGGATGGCCGACATCGTCGCCTCGGTGCCGGAGGAGACCAGTCTCACCTGCTCAACGGGCCCGACCCGGGCGACGATCTCCTCCGCCAACTCCACCTCCCCCAGGCCCGGCGTGCCGAACGACGTGCCGCGCGAGACCGCGTCCCGCGCCGCGTCGACCACCGCCGGGTGGGCGTGGCCGAGGATCATCGGACCCCAGGAGCACACCAGGTCCACGTACTCCCGGCCGTCCGCGTCGGTCAGGTAGGGGCCCGAGCCGGACACCATGAACCGGGGCGTTCCACCCACCGCACGGAAGGCGCGCACCGGAGAGTTCACGCCACCTGGCGTGACAACGGCAGCCCGGTCGAAAAGGGTCTGCGAGACTGGGGCCTGGAAGTCGTAGGGAATGTTCACGGGTCCATGTTCTCAGAGGTCCGAATCGGCGTGTGATTTGGTCTCGACCGTGTATCTGACACGATGATCGGGTTGCGTGGTTGGGCCTGTGAATGGTCGGGTAGTGAAATGCAGCCAGGTGGCGGACTGGGCGACGAAGCGGACGACCGCGATCCCGGGCACGCCCGGCCCACCGGCAAGAGGCGCCGACCGTCCGGCACAAGGCGTTCCGAGACCGCGGAGGGTGGAAGCAGGGGTGGCCGAGTGGGGGTGACCTACAAGTATTTCGGCGCACCCGACGGCGCGACCGCGGCCCGTGTGCCGATCTCCATGCGCCCGGAGGAACTCGGCGGCGACGAACTCGGCCAGGGCATGTTCACCAAGGTCAAGCCGGAGACCATGTCCGCCATGGTGCTCACCGGTATCGAGGGCATTCCGCTCGCCAAGGTGCCGCCGCTCGAACTCGTCGTCCTGCACCCGGACTACGCCGTGGTCAAACTCCCGATCAACGTCGTCGAACCGCTCCGCAAGGCCGGCGAGGAGGAACTCGGCGCCGCCGCCTTCATCTGGTCGACGGTCCCGGACCGCCGCGGTCCGCGCGACGCGTTCGTGATCTACCAGATGCTCCACGAGTGGCAGCACTTCGCGCACCGGCTGCACGAGAACGGCCACCAGCTCTACTGCCTGGTCTGGCCCTGACCCACCGCCGCGCGGCGCGGCCCTGATACAGTCCGCGCCGCCCGCCCGCGACCGTGAACGTGATGACGGTCCATCGGATCATCGAATCCCCCGGGGTACTTCCGCCGGACGGGTGGGATGCGGTAGAGGAGATTCCGCGCGGCCCTATTCACCGGCCCGCCGGATTTCGCGCCGGCGATCATTCCCAAGTGGCCCGCGAACAGCGGAAGAAACACCTTCCCCCACCACCGGAGTCCGTGACGGCCGCTTGCGGTCGATGGCCGGAAGGTGTCACCGACTCCCGACCCGAAGGGTTTTCGCCCAGGTCTGGGGTGGGATGCGACCGGTGAAGTCGCCAAACGCTGAAGAACAGGCACCATTCCAGGCACTGGCGGCTATTCCCACAATCGTCACGCGGCGTGCACACTACAGGCCAACACTCGCCATGAGCGTTCCCGGACAGGGTTGCAGCGTCTCTTGCGCGTCCCTACAGACATTCACGTTGGAGTCGTCATTACCGACAAACTCAACTCCCGCGGCCTGCGCGGCCGCCGCATAGCGGTCGCCGCGGCCGCCTCGCTGGCTCTGGCGTCCGGCTCGGTGGCGCTGGCCGTGCCGTCGCAGGCGTCCGCCCCCACCGCCGGCCCGAAGACCATCTCCGGCAGCCACCCGGCGTGGGCCACCGCCGCCAAGGACGCGGGCACCGCCTCGGCGTCCACCGAGTTCACCGGCACCGTCTACCTGGCCGGCCAGAACTCCGCCGAGCTCTCCGCGTACGCGCAGGCGGTCTCCGACCCGCACAGCGCCCAGTACGACAAGTTCCTGACCGCCGCGCAGGCCAAGGCCCGCTTCGGCACCACCACGGCCCAGGTCGCCGCCGTGCGCGGCTGGCTGACCGGGGCCGGCCTGACCGTGGTCAGCAGCTCCGAGCACGCCATCACCATCAAGGGCACCAACGCCGCGGTCAGCAAGGCGTTCGGCACCTCGATCCACCAGTACAAGGTCGCGGGCACGCTGCGCCACGCGCCGGCCCGCAACGTCAGCGTCCCGGCGTCGGTCTCGGCCTCGGTCCTCGGCGTCACCGGCCTGTCCTCGGCCGGCTCGAACCACGCCAAGCCGGACTCGGTCAAGGTCAGCACCGCCGCGGTCAAGGGCGCCAAGCCCTCCGACGGCCTGCCCACCACCGCGACCTGCTCGGACTACTGGGGCCAGAAGTTGGCCACCGGTGCCCCGGCCGGCTACGTCAACGGCGCGGTCCCCTTCGACCAGTGCTCGTTCCAGCCCTCGCAGCTGCGCAAGGCCTACGGCATCACCTCCTCCGGTCTGACCGGCAAGGGCGCGACCGTCGCCATCATCGACGCCTACGGGTCGTCGACCATGGAGTCGGACGCCAACACCTACGCCGCCAACCACGGTGACAAGCCGTTCAAGGCCGGCCAGTACACCGAGGACGTCACTCCCGCGCAGTGGGAGGACCAGGACGAGTGCGGCGGCCCCGAGGGCTGGCTCGGCGAGGAGTCGCTGGACGTCGAGATGGTGCACGGGCTCGCCCCGGACGCCGACGTCCACTACGTCGGCGCGAACTCCTGCACCGACGACGACCTGCTCGCCGCGATCTCCTCGGTCGTCGACAAGCACAGTGCGGATGTCATCACCAACTCCTGGGGTGAGATCATGCACACCTCGGACAACGAGGACATCACCGCCACGGAGATCGCCGCCTACACCCAGGTGTTCGAGCAGGCCGCGGCCGAGGGCATCACGATCAACTTCTCGGCCGGCGACTGCGGCGACAGCAGCCCGCTCGCCGCGGCGACCGGTGCCAACTGCCAGACCGACACCTCGCGCGCGCAGGCCAACTGGCCGGACTCCTCCCCGTGGGTGACCTCGGTCGGCGGCACCGCGCTGGGCCTGGCCAGCAAGAGCGGCTCGTACGGCTTCGAGACCGACATGGGCAACGCCCGCTCGGCGCTGTCCACCGACGGCAAGAGCTGGACCCCGCTCCCCGCGCCGTTCTACTTCGGCGGCGGCGGCGGTACCTCGGAGGACTTCAAGCAGCCGTGGTACCAGAGCTGGGGCGTGCCGAGCGCCACGTCGCACACCCTGATGACCGGTGCGCACAGCGCCTCGGCCATGCGCGTCACCCCCGACGTCGCCATGAACGGTGACCTGTACACCTCCGTCCTGGTCGGCATGACCGACGGGGGCGCCTACAGCGAGGGCGGCTACGGCGGCACCTCCGTCGCCTCCCCGGAGTTCGCGGCGGTCCAGGCCGACGCGATCCAGGGCCAGCACCACGCGATCGGCTTCGCCAACCCGGAGATCTACGTCCGCTCCACCCTCGGCCTGTTCAAGGACGTCGTGGACCAGGCCGCCGCGCACCACCAGGCCCCGCTGAGCAACGTCGCCGACTTCGGCGAGGTCAACGGCGCCCTGGCGGTCCGTCTGGTGTCCTTCGGCACCGACACCAGCCTGAACGCCGTCAAGGGTTACGACGACGCCACCGGCGTCG
Source organism: Streptantibioticus silvisoli (assembly GCF_027947535.2). Taxonomy (GTDB): domain Bacteria; phylum Actinomycetota; class Actinomycetes; order Streptomycetales; family Streptomycetaceae; genus Streptantibioticus_C; species Streptantibioticus_C silvisoli. The sequence goes on along the minus strand of NZ_JAAGKO020000058.1, from coordinate 40,881 downwards.
GCTCGCCGACCCTGAACTACCTGCGTTCCTTCAAGTAGTCACCCCGCGGACCGGCCCCGCCGACGCCGCAGCCCGACCGCTTGACCGCTTCACCGCTGGACCGCTTCACCCCGGAGCCCGGCCGGAGACCCTTCGTCTCCGGCCGGGTTCCCGGCGTTCCGGCCGGTACGGAGGCCGCCGTAGGGTGGAGCCGCCGCCCGCGCCGGCACGTTTCGCGTACCGCACGTTCGCACCGCACCGCACACTCTTGGCAGCGCACCCGCACGCTTCCGCACCGCACGTCGTCGTACCGCACCGCACCGCACCGCAGAGGAGACGCCCCACATGTCCCGTACAGCAGTGGTCACCGGAGCCAGCAGCGGCATCGGCGCCGCCACCGCGCGGCGACTGGCCGAGGCGGGGTACCGCGTCGTGCTGGCCGCCCGCCGCGCCGACCGCATCGAGTCCCTGGCCGCCGAACTGCGCGGCCGGGGCGCGGACGTGGTCGTCCAGCCGCTCGACGTCACCGACCGCGCCGCCGTCGAGGCGTTCGCCGCCTCCCTCGACCGGGTCGACGTGCTGGTCAACAACGCCGGCGGCGCGATCGGCGCCGACTACGTCGAGCAGGCCGGCCCCGACGACTGGCGGGCGATGTACGACGTCAACGTCCTCGGCGTCCTCAACGTCACCCAGACCCTGCTGCCCGCCCTGCGCACCAGCGGCGACGGCACGGTGGTCGTCGTCTCCTCCACCGCCGGCCACGGCGCGTACGAGGGTGGCGGCGGCTACGTCGCCGCCAAGCACGGCGCCCACGCCATCGCGGCCACCCTGCGCCTCGAACTGTGCGGCGACCCCATCCGGGTGATCGAGATCGCCCCGGGCATGGTGCGCACCGACGAGTTCGCCCTCAACCGCTTCGGCGGCGACGAGTCCCGGGCCGCCGCCGTCTACCAGGGCGTGGCCGAACCCCTGACCGCCGACGACGTCGCCGACACCATCGCCTGGGCCGTCACCCGCCCCTCCCACGTCAACATCGACCTCCTCGTGGTCCGCCCCCGCGCCCAGGCCGCACAGCACAAGGTCCACCGGGAAGGCTGACGGTGGTGGACACGGGTGCGGGTGCGGCGCCGGGGGATGCGGGTGCGGCGGAGGGTGCGGTGCGAGCCGGTGCGGGTGCGGCGCCTTCGGGGGCGCGGCGGCCGGTGCTGGTGTTCGACGGTGACTGCGGATTCTGTACGCGGTGCGTGGAGTTCACCCGGCGCTGGGTCCGGCCGGACGCGGACATCGTGGCGTGGCAGCGCGCCGACCTGGCCGGACTGGGCGTCACCGCCGAGCGCGCCGCCCACGAGGTGCTGTGGGTGACTCCGCCCGGCGCGGTGTCCGGCGGGGCGCGGGCCGTCGCCAAGGTGCTGCTGCGCGCGGGCGGCGTCTGGGCACCGCTGGGGGCGGTGCTGACGCTGCCCGGGGTGCGTCTGGTGGCCCACGCGGCCTACCGCGTCGTGGCGGACCACCGCGGGCGGCTGCCGGGTGGTACTGCCTCGTGCGGCGTGGCCGACGTGGGAGGCCCGGGCGGGGCCCCCTGAGCCGACCGCCCGGGCCGTGCCTCCGACGGCGTCGGGCCCGGCGGGGAGTCCGGGTCCGGCGCTGGGCCGGAGGCACGTCAATGGCACGCGTTGACGCGCGTGGTTGGTTGACGGCACTCGGCGTTGGTCCAGGTGATGGCACGGCACGGGGTACTGCGGTGCGCACAGGTACGCCGGCATGCGCTGATACGCGCTGAGACGCGTTCGCGGAGGCCCGAGTACGGCGTTGCCATGGCGCGGTGTCGTGCCGCGGCGGCGTGCCGTCCGCCGGGCGCGGTCGGCGGCGGGGACGCGTTCGCGGGGCCGGGTGCACCGATGTCGTGCCGTGGCGGCTCGCTGCCGACCGGACGGGCTCGCGCGGGCGCCCGGGTCGTCCGCGTGTCCCTCAAGGCCCCGACGGCCCTCGTGGTTTCTTTCGGGTGATCTCCTCTCGGGTGGTCCTCTTTCGGGGTGGTCCTCTTTCGGGTGAAGACGGTCCGCTTTCAGGTGCAGCGGTGAAGGCGTCGGCCGACGGGTACGGGGTGCGGGGCGATAAGGGGGCAGGGTGTGCGGGTCCGGGACGGTGGGCGTGCGGGTGCGTACGCAGGCAGCGGCGGTACCGGTGACAGCGGCCAGCGGGTGCGAGGCGTGCGGACGGTACGGGTGGCCGGGACCCGCGCGGGTGCGGGGCTTGCGGGTGTTCAGCCGGTGCGGACGCCGAACCGTGCGGGGGCCGGGCCATGAGGATCGCGGGCGGTGGGGACTTCAGGCGTCGGGGTCCGGGTCCTGGTCCTGGTCCGGCGGTCGCCCGCGGTGCGGTGGCGGAGGTCTGCGGCGGATCCGCCGATGGCATGCGGTGCCGTGTCCCGACTCGTGCGGCTCGTACCGCCACGGCGGACGCCGGCGCTGGGCGGGGATGAAGACGACCGCGGAGATCCCCGCCGCTCGCCGGCGGTTCGTGGGCGTGGCGCACGGCGGCGGTTCGGTGCGCGGGCGGGTCAGCGGGCCGGCCGCCTCGGCGATCCGGACGCCGGTGGCGCCACCGAGGACTGCGGCGCGCCGGAGCTTCCTGTAGGTCATGGCTCCTCCTGTGTGCGACGATGCGCCTCGAAGCATGACGAAGCACACTCTTCCTGCGGCTTCCGGCGGTTCCGGAAGTTCCGCTGCACACCACGCTTCCGCACTGCGGCCGCCTTCTCAATCGCCCATCCGGGGAAGCGGATGAGGTAGCGCGACCGGCGCGCGTCGTTCATCCGAACAACGCCCCGCACGCCGCACGCGCCCCCCACGTCCCGCCCCACGCCGGAGCGCTTCCCGCCCCCGGCGGCCCTACCGCGCGGCGCAACTCCCCCGGCAACGCCGTCGTCTCCGACGCCCCCGCCGGCCAGCCGTCATCAACTCCCCGCAGGGCGCGTCGACTTCGGAACTCCCGCAGACGGGACCGTCCGTAACTTCCAGGGCACGGCCGCCCCCTCCGGCGCCCCCGCCGGCCAGCCGTCGACAACTCCCCCGTACACGCGGCGACTTCAGCACCACCGCCGCAGACGCGCCGGCCCGCCGCACCCCCAGCAGGGCCGTCCCCCGGCGCCCCCGCCAGCTCCCCCGTCCGCAACTCCGCGCAGCCGCAGGCGCCTCAACTCCCCCGGCTGGCGACCGCGTTCGGCCCTGACCGCCTCACCCCCGACAGCAGCCAGCCACCCCGCCGCCTCACGCCCCCGACATCAGCCAGCAGCCAGCAGCCAGCGCAAATCAACCCCCTAACGCATCAGCACCCATCAACCCTTCACGCAGACGATCTGCTTGAGCTTGGCGACGACCTCGACCAGGTCGTCCTGTCGGCGGATGACCTGTTCGATCGGCTTGTACGCGCCGGGGATCTCGTCCACCACACCCGAGTCCTTGCGGCACTCGACGCCGCGGGTCTGGTCCTCCAGGTCGCGGGTGGAGAAGCGCTTGCGGGCGGCGTTGCGGCTCATCCGGCGGCCGGCGCCGTGCGAGGCGGAGTTGAAGGCGTCGGCGTTGCCGCGGCCGCGCACGATGTACGAACCGGTGCCCATGGAGCCGGGGATGATGCCCAGGTCGCCGGCGCCGGCCCGGATCGCGCCCTTGCGGGTGACCAGCAGGTCCATCCCGTCGTAGCGCTCCTCGCTGACGTAGTTGTGGTGGCAGGAGATCACCTCGCCGTAGGTGACGCCCGCCTTCTTGAACTCCTTGCTCACGACGTCCTGGAAGAGCGCCATCATGATCGCGCGGTTGTGCTTGGCGTACTCCTGCGCCCAGAACAGGTCGCGCCGGTAGGCCGCCATCTGCGGGGTGCCGGAGACGAAGACGGCGAGGTCGCGGTCGACCAGGTCCTGGTTGTGCGGCAGGTCGCGGGCCTGGCCGATGTGGTGATCGGCGAGTTCCTTGCCGATGTTGCGCGAACCGGAGTGCAGCATCAGCCACACGGCGTCGTCGGTGTCGAGGCAGACCTCGATGAAGTGGTTGCCGCCACCGAGGGTGCCGAGCTGCTGCGCGGCGCGTTCCGCCCTCGGGTGCACCGCCTCCGCGAGGTCGCCGAACCGGTTCCAGAACGCGTCCCAGCCCCCGGCCCCGCCACCCGCGCCGCCGCCGGCCGCGCCACCCGCGCCGCCGCCGATCCCACTTCCGCCGATCCCACTTCCGCCGACCCCGCCCCCGCCGACCCCACTTCCGCCGCCGGAGGCCCCCGCGCCGACCCCGAGGCGTTCGGGATCGACCGGATCGGCGTGCAGGCCGCGGCCGACCGGGATGGCGGCCTCGATGCGGGAGCGCAGTTTGGCCAGGTCGTGCGGCAGGTCGTTCGCGGTGAGGGAGGTCCGCACCGCGCTCATGCCGCAGCCGATGTCGACGCCGACGGCGGCCGGGCAGACCGCGCCGTGCATGGCGATGACCGAGCCGACGGTCGCCCCCTTGCCGAAGTGGACGTCCGGCATGACCGCGAGACCCTTGATCCACGGCAGTGAGGAGACGTTCCGCAGCTGGCGCATGGCGACGTCCTCGACGCCGGCCGGGTCGGCCCACATGCGGATCGGCACCCGGACCCCGGGCACCTCGGTGTACGTCATCGTCTTTCCCCCTGAACTGCTGACATGATGATCTACGTCGGGTCGGTACACCGCAGCACGGCGTACAGCGCACACCGCACGCCGCTCACCCTGACCATCGGCGCACGGCGGTCGGCGGGTCGGCGCCACCCCTCGCCCTGCGCCACCGACCATCGCTATTCGGTGCAACAAAACGCCAGATTACGCCGTCAAGCGATCAGAAAACGTCACAAAGAGAATGTGGGATAAAAGCATCCATTCTCCGCACCGGACCGGCGGTGACACAGCGGACTGCGGTAGACATTGTGTCCATCGGCCGCCCAGCGGCGGCAACACGTTTTCCCGGAAGGGGGCCGGCCCTGTGACGGCGTTGGCAAGGACGACGGCGCGCACCACGACCGGCCGCGCGCTCGCGGCGCTGCTGTCGGCCGCCGTTCTCACCGGCGTCGCCGGATGCAGCGCCTCGTCGTCCGGCGACGACGGCGCCGGCGATCCGGGGGTCACGGACCAGAGCGGCACGGTCACCGCCGCGCCGCCCGGCAAGTACCAGACGCTGCCCGAGCCGTGCGGCAGCGTGAGCCGCACCACGCTGACCTCGATACTCCCGAAGGCGTCGGGCTACGCGGGCACCCCGGCGCTGACGTACGACACCGACCGCCGGGTCGGCTGCAAGTGGGACGGCACGGCGAACGGCGCCGCGCGGGCCCTGGTGATCGACATCGAGCGGGTCGTCTCCTACAACCCGGCCGTCAGCGACGACGACAAGGCGCACCAGGACTTCGCCCAGCAGGCCACCGCCGCCCACGTGCCGGCCGGCGAACCGGTGCCGAACGTGGTGCTGGGCACCCCGCAGCCGGGCACCTCCAGCCCGTCGGCCGCCCATACCGCCGGCGGCGCATCGAAGCGGCGGATCAGCGGTCTGGGCGACGAGGCGTTCCTCAACGACAGCGTCAAGCGCAATCCCGGCGGCTCCGGGATCGATGTGACGTTCGTCTTCCGTACCGCCAACGTCCTGGTCACCGTGGACCTCTCCCAGCCGGCGTCCGGCGCGGCCGACGCCGACCTCCAACTCGGCGCCGACCAGGTCGCCCAGGAGCTGGCGAAGTCCATCAACCAGTAGCCGGCGCGCGTGCCGTCCCGGAGCCGTTCAGGGGTTCGCGGCGGGCGAGAGGTACCGGAGCCGCCGGGCGACCGACGTATCGTGGCCGAGCAGTACGACAAGCGAGGCAGTACGACAAGCGACCCCGGAGGACCGAGCACACCATGTCCAGCTCAGCCGCCGCTCATGAGCCGATACCCGCAGCACGCAGCACCCGGCGGGCCGGCAGACCCCGTCTGCCGCTGCTGATCGCCTGCGCCGCGGTCCTGCCGGCGGCGGTGCTCACCGGTTGCTCGTCGGGCGCCGCCAAGCCGGCCGCCGCGCCGTCGGCCACGCCCAAGGCGTCGGCCGTCCCGAAGGTGCGTTACGCGACGCTGCCCGACCCGTGCCGGGCGCTGTCCGCCGGCACCGTGAAGTCGCTGGTCCCGGGGGTGAAGAGCACCAAGGGCACCGAGGCGGCGGCCGGCGAGCAGAAGGAGCGCGGCGGCTGCTCGTGGAACGGCCTGAGCGGCTACCAGTACCGCTTCCTCGACACCGCCTTCCAGCGGTACGACAACGTGACCGGCGGCGCGGGCGGTGACGACCAGGCGACCTCCGCGTACACCACCGCCGTGCGGACCACCGAGGCCGGCGCCACGTCGGCCGCCGGCCAGCCGAAGACCGCCGTGCTCAGCGGCGTCGGCGACGAGGCGTCCCTGGTCACCTGGACCGTCACCAAGGACCACGACCTGTACTACAACGCGACCGTGGTCACCCGCAGCGCCAACGCCGTGCTGACCGTCGACTACGTGGGCGCGGGCTTGCAGGGCGACCACAAACCGAGCGCGTCCGACCTGTCCTCCGGGGTGGAGAAGGCGGCCAAGCAGGCGCTCGCGGCGCTCGGCTGACGGAACGGCGGCCGGCGGCGCGCCACCCGCCTCCCCGGCCGCCCCGGGCCCGGCTGCCTTACCGATCACACTGACTTATGTGACAAGCTGACCCGTCCTTGACATCAAGCGCGGGAGGGTCCGCGGATATGTCCGCGATACGCATGGGCCGCACGCAGCGGATCCTGGTCGGCCTGGTGGTGGCCGGGGCCGTGGTCATCGCGGGGATCGGCTTCGCCGGCTCCTACGCGGCGGTGCGGACGCTGGCGCTGCACAAGGGCTTCGGCTGGTTCTCCAACGTCTTCCCGATCGGCGTCGACGCGGGCATCGTGGTGCTGCTCTCGCTGGACCTGCTGCTGACCTGGCTGCGCATCCCGTTCCCGCTGCTGCGCCAGACCGCGTGGCTGCTGACCGCCGCCACCATCGCGTTCAACGGCGCCGCCGCCTGGCCGGACCCGCTGGGCGTGGGTATGCACGCGGTCATCCCGGTGCTGTTCGTGGTGTCGGTGGAGGCCGCCCGGCACGCCGTCGGGCGGATCGCGGACATCACGGCCGACCGGCACATGGAATCGGTCCGGATCGCCCGCTGGCTGCTGGCGTTCCCCTCGACGTTCCGGCTGTGGCGGCGGATGAAGCTGTGGGAACTGCGCTCCTACGATCAGGTGATCCGCCTGGAGCAGGACCGCCTCGTCTACCAGGCCCGGCTGCGGGCCCGGTACGGCCGCGCCTGGCGCCGCCGGGCCCCGGTGGAATCCCTGATGCCGCTGCGGCTCGCGAAGTACGGCGTGCCGCTCGCCGAGACCGGGCCCGCCGGGCTGCTGGCGGCCGGCATCACGCCCGACACCCCCACACCGGTCGCCCCGCCCACCGACGCCGCCGCGCAGGACGCCCCCCGCAAGGCCCTCACCGCCGCCGAGTCCGTCCCGCAGGACGGCGCCCCGCAGCCGGAGTCCGCCGCACCGGCCCCCGGAACACCGGTCACCAGGACACCGGACGACGGCACGGCGGCGGCACCCACGCAGGCCCCGCCCGCGCAGGGCCAGACACCGCAGGGCTTCGCACCGCAGGGTCAAGCTCCGCAGGGCCAAGCTCCGCAGGACCTCGCGGCGCAGGGCTTCGCACCGCAGGGTCAGGCACCGCAAGGCCAACCCCAGCAGGGCTTCGTACCGCAGGGTCAGCCGCAGACCGCGCCGCCGCAGGCCCAGGCCCTGCCGCAGGCCCAGGCGCAGCCCCTGTCGCAGAGTCAGCCCCTGACGCAGCCCCCCGCCGGGCCGCAGACGCCTGCCGGGTACCCCGTTCAGCAGCCACAGGCCGCCGCGCCCCGGGCCGCGCAGCCGGCGCCGCAGCCCGCGCCGGGCCGGACCAAGGGCGTCCAGTTGCCGCCGTGGTACACCGAGCCGGTCGAGGACGGCGCCCCCGGTACCGCGTCGGCGTGGCCCGAGCCGCCCGCCGCGCCGGCGCCCGCGCCGATCCCCAAGCCGCGCAACCGGCGCCGGCCGATCGCCGTGCCCCCGGAGCCGCCCGCCGAGCCGGAGACGCCGTACGTACCGGACGGCATCGACCTGGAGGAGGCGCTGGTCGGCGCCTTCAACACGTTCACCCAGATGCACGGCGAGCCGCCCACCGTGCGGCAGTTCGGCGCGTTCCTGGTGGACTCGTTCGGCATCAGCAACGGAAACGGAGGCACGCTCAGTGAGCAGTACCTCCGTCCGCGCCTTCACGACCTGATCGAGCAGCGGCGGCTCGAAGAGGTCAACTGACCTGCCGGGTCGGCCCGTTCAGCCCTGTCGGGCCGGCCGACCCGTTCAGCCCGGTCGGCCCGGTCACGCCTCGCCCAGCAGCTCCCTGACCCGCTGCGCGCCGACCGCGAGCAGCAGGGTGGGCAGCCGCGGGCCGGTGTCGCGGCCGACCAGCAGCTGGTAGAGCAGGGCGAAGAACGACCGCTGGGCGACCTTGAGTTCCGGGGTCGGCTTGGCGTCCGGCTCCAGACCGGCCTGGATCTTCGGTACCGCGTAGACCAGCGAGGTCAGCCCGTCGAGCGACCAGTTGCCGGCCAGCCCGTCGGCGAGCAGCTTCAGCGCCGCCCGGTCGGTGGCGTCCAGCGCGTCGAGCGCCTCGGTGTCCGGCGCGGTCCGCACCCGGGTGCGCTGGTCCTCCTCGACGTGCGTGGTCACCCACGCCTCCGCCTTGTCCAGCCGCGGCCGGGTCTCGTCCAGCGAGGCGACCGGCGAGTCGGTGGTGAAGTCGCGCAGGATGCGCAGCGTCTGCTCCTCGTCGCCGGTGGTGATGTCCACCACCGAGGCCAGGGTGCGGAACGGCAGCGGGCGCGGCGTGGTGGGCAGCGGTCCGGCCGCGGGGCCGGCCGCCCGCGCGTGCACGGCCGTGTCGACCGCGCCCGCCTCACCGGCCGCCACCCGGCGCTCCAGCGCGTCCCACTCGTCGTAGGTGCGCTGGATCTCCTGGTCGAAGGAGATGTTGAACGCCTGCTTGGGCTGGCGCCGCGCGTACAGCCAGCGCAGCAGCTGCGGCTCCATGATGCGCAGCGCGTCCTCGGCGGTCGGCACGCCGCCCTTGGAGCTGGACATCTTGGCCATGCCGCTGATGCCGACGAAGGCGTACATCGGGCCCACCGGCGGCTCGGCGCCGAAGATCTCGCGCACCAGCTGCTGGCCGACCATGAACGACGAACCCGGCGACTGGTGGTCGACGCCCGACGGTTCGAACATCACACCCTTGAACGCCCAGCGCATCGGCCAGTCGACCTTCCACACCAGCTTGCCGTGGTCGTACGCGTTCAGCCGCACGGTGTCCTGGTGCCCGCAGACGCAGGTGTACGCCAGCTCGGTGGTCTCGTCGTCGTACGCGGTGACCGTGGTCAGGTCGCGCTCGCACACCCCGCAGTACGGCTTGTACGGGTAGTACGCGGCCGCGGTGCCGGCGTCGGCGTCCTCGTCGTCCTGGACCTCGGCGGTCTTCTTGCGCGTGCGGTAGCGGCCGAGCACGCCGTCGATGCGGGCCCGCTCGCGCATGGCGAGCAGGATCTGGTCGCGGTAGGCGCCGGAGGTGTACTCGTGGGTCTGGCTGATCTCGGTGACCTCGACGCCGAGCTGGGCCAGCGCGACGCGGAACGGCGCCTTGAAGTGGTCGGACCAGGTGGCGTGCTCACTGCCCTCCGGCGCCGGGACCGAGGTCAGCGGCTTGCCGATGTGCTGCGCGAACGACGGGTCGTAGCCGGCCGGCACCTTGCGGTACCGGTCGAAGTCGTCCCAGGACAGGATGTGCTCGCACTCCAGGCCGCGGCGCCTGATCTCGTCGGCGACCAGGTGCGGGACCATGATCTCGCGCAGGTTGCCCAGGTGGATCGGGCCGGAGGGGCTGATGCCGGAGGCCACGATGATTTTCGCACCCGCGGCCCGCCGCCCGGCTTCCGTGATGACGTCGTCCGCGAAGCGGGCGACCCAGTCGGCCTCGGTGCTCTGCGCCACTGTCCGTACTTCCTTCCTGGGCTTGCGTAACGGGGTTCATCCTCCCACCTGGGAGAGGGCCCCCGCACGGACCCGGTTCCCCGTAGCCGCCGGCCTGTGGAAAACCCTCCGGGGACGGCGGGCCCGGCGTGGGATACTGCGGGGCAGTCGCACCGTCAAGCACGACCCGACCCCGACAGGAACGGCACGGAACCCATGGCCTCGGTCCCCTCGCTCTTCGCCTCGATCCAGCAGCGCGTTTCGGCAGCCCTCACGGCGGCCGTTCCGTCGGCCGACGGTGCCGACCCGCTGCTGCGACGCAGCGACCGGGCCGACTTCCAGGCGAACGGCGTGCTGGGCCTGGCGAAGAAGGCGAAGGCCAACCCGCGTGAGCTGGGCGCCGCCGTCGCGGAACGGCTGCCGGCCGACGAACTGCTGGCCCAGGTCGAGCTGTCCGGCCCCGGCTTCCTCAACCTCACCGTCTCCGACGCGGCCATCACCGGCAACCTCGCGGCCCGCGCCGCCGACGACCGGCTCGGCGTGCCGTCGACCGACGCGCCCGGCACCACCGTGATCGACTACGCGCAGCCGAACGTGGCCAAGGAGATGCACGTCGGCCACCTGCGCTCCTCCGTCATCGGCGACGCGCTGGTGCGCATCCTGGAGTTCCGCGGCGAGCGGGTGATCCGGCGGCACCACATCGGCGACTGGGGCACCCAGTTCGGCATGCTCATCCAGCACCTGATCGAGCACCCGCACGAGCTGGACCACCCGCAGGACGCCGGCGGCGGCGACGCGGCGATGTCCCGGCTCAACCGGCTCTACAAGGCGTCCCGGGCGGTCTTCGACAGCGACGAGGCCTTCAAGGAGCGCGCCCGGCGCCGGGTGGTGGACCTCCAGGCGGGCGAGCCGGAGACCATGGCGCTGTGGCACCGGATCGTCGACGAGTCGAAGATCTACTTCAACTCGGTCTACGCCAAGCTCGACATCGACATCCACGACGAGGACATCGTCGGCGAGAGCGCGTACAACGACCTGCTGGTCGAGACCTGCGACCTGCTGGAGTCGAGCGGCGTGGCCGTGCGGTCCAACGGCGCGCTGTGCGTGTTCTTCGACGACATCAAGGGCAAGGACGGCGAGCCGGTCCCGCTGATCGTGCGCAAGGCGGACGGCGGCTTCGGCTACGCGGCCAGCGACCTGTCGGCGATCCGCGACCGGGTCGGCGTGCTGGACGCGGACACCATCCTCTACGTGGTCGACGCGCGGCAGGCGCTGCACTTCAAGATGGTCTTCGAGACCGCGCGGCGGGCCGGCTGGCTCACCGAGAAGGTGCGGGCGCTCCACCTGCCGTTCGGCACCGTGCTGGGCAAGGACGGCAAGCCGCTGAAGACCCGGGCCGGCGAGTCGTTCCGGCTGGAGGACCTGCTCGACGAGGCGGTGGAGCGGGCGGCCGCGGTCGTCACCGAGAAGGCGCCGGACCTGTCCGCCGCCGAGGTCGCCGAACGCGCCCAGCAGGTGGGCATCGGCGCGATCAAGTACGCCGACCTGTCCACCTCGATGGGCCGCGACTACGCCTTCGACCTGGACCGGATGGTCTCGCTCACCGGCGACACCAGCGTCTACCTCCAGTACGCCCACGCCCGGATCAGGTCCATCCTGCGCCGGGCCGGCGAGGCGGCGCCCAAGGCGCACCCGGAGCTGCCGCTGGCCCCGGCCGAACGCGCGCTGGGCCTCCAGCTCGACGACTTCGGCGACACCGTCGCGGCCGTCGCCGAGGGCTACGAACCGCACAAGCTGGCGTCCTACCTGTACGGGCTGGCGTCCGCCTTCACCACCTTCTACGACCAGTGCCCGGTCCTGAAGGCGGAGGACCCGGCCACCGTCGAGAACCGCCTCTTCCTCAGCGACCTCACCGGCCGCACCCTCCACCAGGGCATGAGCCTGCTGGGCATCGAGGCCCCCGAACGCCTCTGACGACTCCCCGCCGCACGCCGACGGCCCGCCCCGGGTGGGGCGGGCCGTCGGCGTGCGGGGGCGTCCGTGGGGGAGTCAGGCGGACTTGTGCTTACGGGGGGTGCAACGGATGCCCTGGACGAACGCGTCGAGGTCGGGCAGGACTTCCTCGAACCGGGGGCGGTCCCACAAAATCATCCAGACCAGGACGTCCGTCTCGAACTCCTCGTTCCGCCAAACGTAGTTGACGCGGTCGTACCTACCGCCCTCGGACTCGCCGACCCACTGGGACCGTATGCCTTCACCCAGATGTTCCGTGGTGATGGCCGTGGAGACCGGCTCCGAAGTAGCCGACCTCGTCCCCCAGCGGCTGTAGAAGTCAAGCGCCTGGTCCCGGGTTCCCTTGCTCTTCCAGAGCCCGATGGAGATCATGACGGGTTTCACGCGATAGTCAGGGCAATGAATGTAGAACTTGTGCGCTCCCCCCTGGTGCAGAATGCTGTTCTGCACCTCGACGAGGATCTCGGCCCGCGGCACAACCTCCTTCTTCACCTCCCGCTTGGTCAACGACCCACCACCACGCCGAAAGCGATCAGTCACGTAATAGAACGCCCACTCAGCAGCATCCGCCCACATCGTCCCCTTGAAGAAGAACGGCATGGGAAACCACACATCGGTGTCGTAACTGACCTTCGCCCAGTTCGGCGTCATGTCCCGGTGTTCGAAATCCACTTCGGATACGTCGTCACTCATGCCGTCTCCTCCTGGTACTGCCAACGGAAAGTGCCCATGATCGCGTCGAACAGGCCGCTCAGCAGCCGGGCGAGATGGTCGTCGGGTCTGCTCCCGCCGAAGGTGGAGAAGGACGCGACGAGCCAGCTGTCGACGCTGCCGGGCACCGGCAGGACGTACTCGATGCGCCGCGACGCGTAGTCCGTACCGCGCTTGGGGTCCGCCGGGTGGTCCCGCATGGTCCGCAGGCCGGTGGTCCCGTCAATCGTCACCGGAACCGCGCCGGACGTGGACGTGCCGACCTCGGAGAGGACGTCCTCCTTGCGGGGAGCGTTTCCGCTGCCGAACTCGACGAACGAGATCATGAAGGACGCCGGGAGATTGCGCTCGCGCTGTCCGAGCGGGATGTACATGTCCACCCCCGCGTTGCTTCTGGCCTCCTTCACCACCTTTTTGAGCCGCGCTTCCAACTCACGACGCCACTGGGCGACTTCGTCCCGCCCGAAATGCGCGAAGGCACGGTCGAGGATGTTCTTGATCGCCTTGTCGGTGCCACGGCGGACCGGGATCTTCTGCCATTCGTTGGGAACAACGATCCGGTAGCCGTTGACCGTGCCGGGCGCACTCCCGGCGGCGGCCTGCTCCTGCGTCTCGGTCATTCCCAGGCCCCGGTGGTCGTCAGTTCCTTGAAGTCGTCCACGGACTTGAAGTCCAGCAGCGGCGAGTTCTCGACGTTGGGATTCCAGATGCTGTGCCCCTCGGCGAACAGGTCACCGCCGAAGGCGTTGCGGAAGAGGTTGATGTCGTCGCTGCCGCCCGCCCAGTGGGTGAACTGGTCCGCGACGTTGGCCGCGCCGAAGGAAACCCGCATCCCGTACAGGAGATGCGTGCCGTGGCTGAGGGCGTCGGCCACCTGCGGGGAGTCGGGGAACTGCTCCGCCAGGCCGTGCAGTTTCTCCATCTGCTCGACGAAGTCGTTCTCACCCCCGGCCGCGAACTTTGCGTGGACGGCTTCCTTCCACTGAGAGAACTTGCTGTCCGCGTCCTTACCGACGCTCTCATTCGCCTGGTCCGCCTTATCGGCATCCTTGGTGGCGTTCTCCACCTCGTCAGCCGAGTCTTCCTCCGTGTCCTCCGCCACCTTCGACGCGTCCTCCGTCGCCTTCGCGCCGTCCTCCGTGGCGTCAGCGGCGTCCGCGGCATCCACCGCGTTCGCCCCCGTGTCGACCGCCTCGGCGCTGTCGCCGGTGACCTCCGTGGCGTCGGCGGCGACCTCCGTGGCGTCAGCGGTGCCCTCGACGGCGTCGACCGTGCCCTTGAGGGCGACCTTGAGCAGCGAGCCGGAGCCGAGCGTGCACAGGGCGAAGACGTCCATGCCGACGTCCATCCAGGAGCCGTCGCCGGACAGGGCCAGGGCCGTGTGGCCGAGGAGGGCGGCGAGCATCAGGGCGGCCAGCGGGCCGGTGGCGAGGTCGAGACCGGGGACGAAGAGGGAGACGATGACCAGGATCGTCACCACCCAGGTGCAGGCGTCGGCGAGGATCTTGATCCACCCGGCGTGTTCGTGGATCCAGTTCTTGATCCCGTCCCAGCGGCTGTCCTTGAGGCCGTCGTGTTCGCTGTCCTCGATCTTCTGCATCCAGTGGTGGCCGCGATGGTCGCGGTACTCCTTGGCACTGGTCAACTGCTTCTTGCAGGCGTCGAGTTCGTGCTGGAGGTGCTGGTGGGCCTTGTTGGCGGCCGCTTCCTGGTGCTTCTGCTGGTCGGTGAGCGGGTGTTTCGGGTCCGGCGCCTGGGTCATCTGCGGAGCGTTGGCGGCCGGGGCGATCTGCTGGGCGCGGTGCAGTGCGCGCAGGGACTCGGACTGGGCGTGTTCGAGGTCGTCGGCCCAGCTGTCGAGGTAATGGGATACCGCCTCGTAGCGGTCGGCGACCTTGGTCAGGTCGCCCTTCAGCTCGTTCGCCGATTCGGCGAGCTTCTCGTGGAACTTGCCGGCGTTCTCGTCGCTGGCGATGTCCTTCAGGAGCTGGATCTGGTCGAGGATCGTCTGGGCCATCTTGCCCAGGCGGCCCGATTCGTTGCGTATCTCGGACGGGTCACCGGGTATGGGGTCCTGCCCCTCGCCCAGTACTTCCCACTCGTAGTCCGGTGGCCTGCTCATGGCGCGGTCCCCCACCTGTTCCTTGCCGTCTGCCTACTTCTTCTTCTCGTCCTTGAAGCCGGCCGCGAGCTTGTGGTCGACCTCCCGGAACTGCTGCATGACCTGCTCGGTCATCTCGCCGAGAGCCTTGATGTTGCCCTGGAGCTTGTGCCGGTGGTAATCCCAGTTGTTGCCGAAGTCGTGCATCGCGTGCGCCATGTCACCGGACCCCAGCGAGCCGCTGATGTCGCTCTGGTGGGCGCACATGGTGTCGAGTTCGGTGTTGATCGCCTTGAGATTCCGGTTGGACTCCTCGAGCCGGTCGTACGAGACCTTGAGGTCCGCCATCCCGTTCCCCCCCTCAACTCGGCGGCCGGGGCGCCGTCGTGCGCGGCATCGGCCGGTACGTGGTTGCTCCGGCCTCCGCGCCCGTACGCGTCCTGGCCGACGCGGCAGGATACTGGGGCGACCTGTGGGGCTAAGGCCGGGCACGGGGGCGTTCACGGATTTCGCACGCTTTCCGACGCACATCCGCCGGTCCGCCGCTCGGCGGTCACCGGCGCGACGGCCGACACCCGGCGGCGGGAGGACCGGGCGAGGGCGCGGCAGCACGGCGGACCCGGCGGCAGAACAACCGGCAGCACAGCGAACCGCGAACCGCGAACGACGGACGACGATCCGCGAACCGCGAGCGGCGGACGTCAGCGGTCGGGAGCCGACGTCCGCCGGGGGAGGAAGTCAGCAGAAGAAGCCGTTCTGGACCCAGCCGTGCGCGTTGATGTCGCCGTAGGCGAAGCCGTAGACCCAGTCGCCGCTGGGGTCGGTGCGCTCGACCTGGAAGGTCTGGGGGTTGGACAGCTCGCCCATCCAGGCGCCGAGTGGCTGGGTGCGGACCGCCAGGTCGGTCGTGCAGATCGTCATGCGGTCGCCGACGACGGCGTTCTGGGCGAACGCGGGGACCGCCGCGGCGATCAGGGCCGTGCCCGCGACGGCGGCGGTGAGGCCGGCGCGTTTGGCCTGGCGCAGTGTGAACACGGGGACTCCTGAGGGGTGAGGGGTGAGGGGTGAGGGGTGCGGTGCGGGGAGGAACGGCCGGGGCGGTCGGCGGCTACCAGGAGCCGTAGTCGCCGATGCAGCTGTACTCCATGTAGCCCCACGTCTGGTCGCCGAAGTCGAACGTCGCCGCCCAGCCCTCGTAGACCGGGTGCGCGCCGATGGTGTGACCGACCTTGCGGCCGTAGTCGAGGACGTAGAGCGGGTCCACCGGGGCGTTCGTGGCGTGGTCGAAGTTCTGGTAGAACGTGGCGCTCTGGCAGATGTTGACCGCGTGCGTGGGTACGACGTCCGCCTGTGCGGAGGCCGGGCCCATGACCGTGAAGACGGCCGCCAGGGACACGCAGGCGATGCCCGCGCGGATCAGTTTTCTCATGGCGCCGGACGCTACCGGTCCACGGCTTCCCGAACTCCCCTTCAGCAGGCGGGGATTCGGTGAACATCGCATCGACGATCCATCAACTGCCGTCGTTGGCAAGGCAGTTCAGTACGTCAGCACCGGACCGGACCCAGCGCCGGCCCCGCCTATGTCCCGCTCCGAAGCCCTAGCCGCCGCACGGCCGGCCCGCCGCCCCGCAGCCCCCGCCACCCCGCCACCCCACCGGCCAGGCCCTCCTCGCCCGTCACCTCGGACCACGCTCGTCACCTAGGACCGCGCTCGTCCCCTCAGACCACGCTCGCCAACTCCCCCAGCACCGAGGCCAGCGCGCACGCCAGCACCGCCGCGGCCAGCAGCCCCAGCAGGCGGGCGAGCGGGGCGCCGAGTGCCGGGCGGCGGCGCCAGACCGCAGCGCACAGCAGGCCGGCGACCACCGCGCCGAGGCCGATGAAGGTGACCGCCGTCCAGCCCAACGCCGCCGCCGCGCCGCCGAGTTCGTAGGTGCCGGAGGCGGTCCGGCGCACGGTGACCCTCGTGCCGGGGTCGCGGTCGGCGTCGATGGTGGCGTCGGGGTCGCGGACCGTGCCGTCGTCGGAGGAGAACTCACCGGCGCAGTACCTGAGTTGGTGGCCGCCGGCCGGGGACCGCACGCAGGAGGTGATCCGCATGCTGCCGGACAGGCCGGTGATCCCCACCGCCGACAGCGCGCGGCCGGCCGCGGTCGTGGTCAGCGGAATCCCGGCCAGCACCAGCAGCACCGCCACCACCGCGAGCAGCGCCGCCCGGCGCCGCGGCATCGCGGCGCTCACCGCGTCCCCGGCATACGCCGTCCTCTCCCACGTGGGCCGAACCTGACGTCCATACCCCAGACGCTAGCCCCGAGCCCCCGCCGGCCGCATGCCATTACGCGCGTTGGTCGGACCGGGGCGCGGGCCCGGCGCCGCCGCGAGGTCGACGTCACAGCCGACGTCACGGCCGACGTCACGGGCAACGTCCCGTACGACGTCACGGTCAACCGCCTTACGGGCCACGCCCGCGGAGCCCGCATCCCTCCGCCCGCCGACCCCGCGTCCCCCGCCCGCGGAGCCGACGTCCCCCGCCCGCGGAGCCCGCGCCGACCCGTCGAACATCATGGGCAAACAGATTCGAATTACCGCACTTCGTGTTATTCGGGCAACCAAACCAGCGGCTCGTTCGTCTGACCTCTGGTAGCCGCTCACAGGACGGGTCGCAGATGACAGCAGGGAACTCCGGGGGCCGCCGTCCCCCGGTGCGGGACGCCGGGACGCGACAGCGGTCCGCCGCACGGCTCGTCGGCCGCCAGGCGGTGCGCCGGGTGGTCGCCGAGCTGACCACCGCGGACACCGGCGACCGCACCGCCGGCGATCCGGCCCGGGGGCGGGCCGGGTCCCGCCGGCGCCCCCGGGAAGGCGCCCGGCGGCGCGGGTTCGTGCTGGCGCTCGCGGCCTCGCTGGCCGTCCTGCTGGTCGCGGCGGTCGGCGCGGTCTGGTTCCGGCTCGACGGCGACATCACCGCGTTCAGCGCCGGCGGCGAGAGCAAGAACCGGCCGCCGGCCAACCAGGCGGGCGAGAACGTGCTGTTACTGGGGTCGGACTCGCGGGCCGGCAGCAACCGGGACTTCGCCGGCGGCACCGGCGACATCGGGCGTTCCGACACCGCGATCCTGCTGCACGTCTTCGCCGACCACCGGCACGCGCTGGGCGTCTCCGTACCGCGTGACTCGCTGGTCACCATCCCGCCCTGCCTGCTGCCGAACGGCAGTTGGTCGCCGACGCAGTACGACACGCCGTTCAACGCGGCGTTCTCGATGGGCGACACCGTCAAGGGCAACCCGGCCTGCACGCAGAACACCGTCGAGCAGCTGACCGGCCTGCGGGTGGACCACACCATCGTGGTGGACTTCGCCGGGTTCGCCGCGATGACCGACGCGGTGCACGGCGTGCAGGTCTGCGTGCCGAGCGCGATCCACCAGGGCGACATCGACCCCAACCTCGGCTTCCCCGGCCCGCTGGTCTTCCCCAAGGGCCTCCAGACGGTCTCCGGCGCCAAGGCGCTGGACTACGTGCGGCTGCGGCACGGCATCGGCGACGGCTCCGACATCGGGCGCACGCAGCGGCAGCAGGCGTTCATCGGCGGGATGATCAAGAAGGTGCGCGGCGACGGGTTCGACGTCTCCACGCTGCTGCCGCTGGCCGACGCCGCCGCGAAGTCGCTGACCGTGGACCCGGGTCTCGACTCGGCGGGCAAGCTGTTGTCGTTCGCGCAGTCGCTCAAGGGCATCAGCCTGAGCGACATCCAGTTCGTCACCGCGCCCTGGCGGTACGCCGGTGAGAAGATCGACCTGGTCCACCCGGACGTCGACGCGCTGTGGGCGGCGCTGAAGGCGGACCGCACGCTGTCGGGCGAGAACGCCTCCGGCCGCGGGGCCTCCCCGTCGTCCGCGGCCTCGCCCGTGCCGTCCTCGGCAACGCCGGTCGACGGCGGCGGGATGCCGGTGGCGGTCTACAACGGAACGACCGTGCCGGGCCTGGCCGCCCGCGCCGCGGCGCTGCTCCAGTCGGACGCCTTCACGGTGACCGGCACCGGGACCGCCCTGTCGCAGGCGCACACCACCACGCTCGTGGAGTACGGCAGGGCCCACCGTTCGACCGCCGAGAACGTCGTCCGGCTCTTCCCCGGCGCCCGCCTGGTGCCGACGCCCGCGGTGGCCGGCGTCGACCTGGTGCTCGGCACCGACTTCACCTCGCCGGTGCCGACGGCCACCGCGCTGCCGTCGACGGACGCCGCCAACGCCCGTACCGCCGACGAGGACCCGTGCGCCGACCTCAGCTACGGCGCCGGCGGGTGAGGCCGGCGCCGGCGGGTGAGGGCGCCACTGGGTGAGGCCGGAGCCGACAAGCCAAGGACGCCGGCGGCGGGGGCCGGTGCCGGACGCGGCCGGTGGAACGGCGGCGGTCCTCAGCCCCGGGAGGGGGTCAGGCCCGGGAGCGGGTCAGGGCCGGCAACGACTCCAGCAGCGGGCGGATCGTCTCGTCCAGGCAGGCCGACCGCACGTGGGAGGCGATCTCGACCGCCTGCTCGGCCGACCGCGTGGCGCCGGCCACGTCGCCGAGCCGCAGCCGGGCGGCGGCGGCCCGGGCCAGCACCTCGCCGCGGGTGCGCACCTGTTCGGAGCGCAGTGTCTCGGTGGCGCGGTCCAGCAGCTGGACGGCCTGGCGGTGGTCGCCGAGGTCGAGGTGGCAGCCGCCGGCCTGGGCGTGCACGTCACCCTCGCCGAGCGGCGGGAGCCAGGCGGGTTCCCCGGCGCCGGGGGCACGGCCGCACAGCTCGGCGGCGGCACCCAGGGCGCGCAGGGACTCGTGGCGGCGGCCCATCTTGGCGTGGCCGCGGGCCTCCCAGGCCAGCAGCATGGCCTGGAGGGCGGGCGCGTCGAAGGTGCGGGTGCGGTCGAGGGCGGCGCGCACCACGTCGACGGTGGCGGACGGGCGGCCGGCCCGGAACGCGGCGACGGCCAGGTGCAGCAGGATGCCGGCACCGGCCCGCGGGTCGCCGGAGGCGTGGGCGGCGCGCAGCGCGGCGAACAGCAGCCGGTGCGGCGCGCCGGCCGGGCGGCCGGCCTCTATCTGGTACCAGGCGGCCTGGCCGGCGGCGTCGGCGGCGATGGCGGCGAGGCTGCGGCCGGTCGGCTCGTCGTAGCGGCCGCCGCGCAACAGGCCGACGGCGACGGCGAGATGGGCGCTGCCGGCCTGGGCGAGGGAGCCGCCGCCGTGCTCGGAGTCCATCCGGCGCAGCAGGTCGGTGGTGGCCTGGAGCTGGCGGAGCAGGTCGCCGGGGATCTCGGCGCCGGGGCGCTGCGGGCGGGCCGGGGCGCAGTCCTCGGCGGCGGCCCAGCGGCGGACGTAGCCGGTGAGGTCGGGCAGCCGGGCGGCGGAGCCGGGCAGCGGCGCGGTCAGGCCGGCGGTGGCGTCGGCCAGCGCGACAACGGCGGCCTCGGCGGTCCAGGGCAGTTCGGCCAGGTCCGGGCGGCGCACGCTGCCGGTGCCGGTGCCGAAGGTGACGGGTCCGGCGGCCAGGCCGATCGGGGAGACCGACGGGACGCCGGTGGGGCCGGCCGGGGTGGAGGCGGCCGGGGAGACCGCGGTGACCGGTCCGGCGGCGCGCGGGGCGGGCGCGGTGCGCGGCACCGGGCGGCGGCGCGGGACGCGGACCAGGTCGGCGGGGACGGACAGGCCGTCGAGGAAGTCGACGATGCGGTCGATGCTGGTCAGGCGGCGGGCGCCGGACTCCAGCATGGACAAGAACCCCTGGCTGAGGCCGGTCAGCTGGGCGACGTCCTCCTGGCGGATGGAGCCGCGCTGCCGCACCAGCCGGCTGACCTGTCCGAAGTTCCAGGCGGCGAGCGCCTCGCGGACCTCGGGGTCGGCCCACACCCGCACCGGGACCCGGGGGGTGTCGTCGGCGGGGGGAAGTCCGGCTCGGGTGCAGGCGCCGCACAGCGCGTCGGTGTTGTACGAACTCAGCACGCAGCCGCACCGATCACACCGGCGACCGGCGCTCAGGCTCGTCCCCGTGGGCGATTTAGCCGTCGTCGTCATCGGAGTGCGCTCCTTGTGCGCGTTACGCGCTTAAGCGTCGAACGTCCTTACAACTTCCGTACCTTAAGGGTGAGTTGACGTTTCGCGTAAACGTGGTGACTGAATATGGCCGGTCCTGAGCGCCGCCCGGCGCACGCCGGGCGCCCCGCGGCGACGCCGCGCGCCCGCCCCGTCGCGGCGCGCGCCGGGCACCACCTTTCCCGGGAGCGGATCTACGCGCGACACATGATCAAGGCCCGTATCCCATACCGCACCCGACAACGGGCGGGAAGGGCTTCGTGATCACTGACCGAAAACCACCGATCACCAGGCGCATCGGGTGGCTCCGCCCCACCCCGGGACCGGGCCGCGCGTCGTCGGCCGGGCTCGCCGCACCGGACCGCGCCACCCGGCCGGCGGCCGGACACGCGGTGCCCGGGGACCGGTACGCAGCGTCGCCGTCGACCACCGGTTCACGCCATCCCGGGCGACCGCCCGCCGGCGCCGGACGCGCGGGGTCAGGTTCGTCGTCCGACGGCACTTGCCCCAGCGGTACGGAAGGCGCGGGCGCGGGATGGGTCGGTGGGCGGCGACGCGGCGGAGCACGACTGCGGAACGCCCCGGGCGCCGCCCGGGTGACCGACGCGGCACAGGCGGTCGCCGGCTTCGGGCTGGTGGGCCTGAAGCGCACCGTGCCGTCCCTGGTGTCGACGTGCGTGTGGTTCGGTCCCCTGGGGCTGGCGGCGGTGCCGGTGGCACGGGCCGGCGGGCTGCCGTGGCTGTGGGCGGCACTGGTGGCCGCCAACGCCCTTCAGGCGGTGGGCACGTCGCGCGCCTTCCACCGCCGCACCGGCCTGCTGACGGTGACGAACACAGCGCCCACCGCCGAATCCTGCGCGCGCACGCGGAGTTGACGGAGCGTCAGGCTTTCCGTCGGCGGGTACGGCCGCAGCGCACGCCGCCGACCCCGTCGCGCACACGGCGAGTTGACGGAGCGTCAGCTCTGCGGGTTCCACCGGCACGCACGAACGCGCCGCCCACCGCCGACCCCCATGCGGGGCACGGCACGTTGACGGCGCGTCAGGTGCGCGGTATGCGGGGGTGCCAGGGTCAGAACTCCTCGCGGAGACGGCCGGCCACCTCGGTCGCCCAGTAGGTGAGCACCTGGCCGGCGCCGGCCCGGCGGATGCCGAGCAGCGTCTCCATGATGGTGCGGTCCCGGTCGATCCAGCCGTTGGCCGCGGCGGCCTCGATCATCGCGTACTCGCCGGAGACCTGGTAGGCGGCCACCGGCACGTCGACCGCGTCGGCGACCTGGCGCAGGATGTCGAGGTAGGGCATGGCGGGCTTGACCATCACCACGTCGGCGCCCTCGGCCAGGTCGAGCGCCAGCTCCCGCATCGACTCGCGGGCGTTGGCCGGGTCCTGCTGGTAGGTCTTGCGGTCGCCGCGCAGCGAGGAGGCCACCGCCTCGCGGAACGGCCCGAAGAACGCCGAGGCGTACTTGGCGGTGTACGCCAGCACCGCGACGTCCTGGTGGCCGGCCGCGTCGAGCGCGTCGCGCACCACGGCGACCTGGCCGTCCATCATGCCGCTGGGGCCCACCATGTCGACGCCGGCGTCCGCCTGGACGCGGGCCATCTCGGCGTACCGCTCCAGCGTGGCGTCGTTGTCGACCCGGCCGCGGGTGTCGAGCACCCCGCAGTGGCCGTGGTCGGTGGACTCGTCAAGGCACAGGTCCGACATGACGACCAGCTCGTCGCCCACCTCGGACTTCACGTCGCGGATGGCGACCTGGAGGATGCCGTCCGGGTCGGTGCCGGCCGAGCCGACGGCGTCCTTGACCAGCGGCACGCCGTACAGCATGATGCCGCCGACCCCGGCCGCGACCGCCTCGGCCGCCGCCTTCCGCAGGGTGTCGCGGGTGTGCTGCACGACGCCCGGCATCGAGGTGACCGGCACCGGTTCGGCGATGCCCTCGCGCACGAACGCGGGCAGGATCAGCTCCGCGGGGTGCAGCCGGGTCTCGGCCACCAGCCGCCGCATCGCCGGCGTCGTGCGCAGCCGGCGCGGCCGCACCCGGGGCACCTCCACCGAACCGTTTCCGCTGCTGTTCACACCGTTGGTCATGCCGTCCGCCACTCCTGCCGTGCCACTCGTTGCCTCGTCGCTGTGGGAAACGCCCCGCGCCGCCGGGAACGCCCGGCCGCGCGTCTACGACACGGTCAGCCGCGCGCTCTGCGCCGCGAGCCCGGCCGCCGCTCGCTGGGCCGGGTGACCGGGTCACCCGCCTCCAGCGCCGCCGCCCGCCGCGCCCGGCCGAAGTCGGCCAGCGCCTCGGCCAGCGCGTGCACCGACGGCTCCGGCGCCATCACGTCGACACGCAGACCGTGCTCCTCGGCGGTCTTCGCCGTGGCGGGGCCGATGCACGCGATGACGGTGACGTTGTGCGGCTTGCCGGCGATGCCGACCAGGTTGCGTACCGTACTGGACGAGGTGAACAGCACGGCGTCGAACCCGCCGCCCTTGATCGCCTCGCGGGTGTCGGCCGGCGGCGGCGAGGCGCGCACCGTGCGGTACGCGGTGACGTCGTCGACCTCCCAGCCCAGCTCGATCAGCCCGGCCACCAGGGTCTCGGTGGCGATGTCGGCGCGCGGCAGGAAGACCCGGTCGATCGGGTCGAAGACCGGGTCGTAGGGCGGCCAGTCCTCCAGCAGCCCGGCGGCCGACTGCTCGCCGGACGGCACCAGGTCGGGCTTGACGCCGAACTCCACCAGCGACTTCGCCGTCTGCTCGCCGACCGCGGCCACCTTGATCCCGGCGAAGGCCCGGGCGTCCAGGCCGTACTCCTCGAACTTCTCGCGCACCGCGCGGACCGCGTTCACCGAGGTGAAGGCGATCCACTCGTACCGGCCGGTGACCAGGCCCTTGACCGCGCGTTCCATCTGCTGCGGGGTGCGCGGCGGCTCCACGGCGATGGTGGGCACCTCGTGCGGCACCGCGCCGTAGGACCGCAGCTGCTCCGACAGCGACTCGGCCTGCTCCTTGGTGCGCGGCACCAGGACCCGCCAGCCGAACAGCGGCTTCGTCTCGAACCACGACAGCTGACCGGGCGCACCGGTCACCGGCTCACCGACAACGGCTATCGCCGCCTGGCCCGGCTCGGCCGACGGCAGCGCCTTGGTCGCCTTCAGCTCGGCGGCGATACCGGCCAGCGTGGCCGTCCAGCTGCGCTGCCGGGTCGTGGTGCCGGCCACCGTGACGGTCAGCGGGGTGTCCGGCTTGCGGCCGGCCGCGACCAGCTCGGCGGCGGCGGCGGCCACCGCCTCCAGCGTGGTGCTGACCACCAGCATGGCGTCGCTCGTGCCGGCCTCGGCCCAGCAGCGGGCGGAGGCGGTCGGCGCGTCGACGAACCGCACGTGGCGGCCGATCGGCACACCGGCGTACGCCGGCACGCCCACCGCGCTCGCCACGCCCGGGACCACCTCGAAGGGGATGCCGGCCTGCGCGCAGGCGAGCATCTCCTCGGCGGTGTCGCCGTCCAGACCGGGGTCGCCGGTCACCGCACGCACCACCCGCTTGCCGGTGCCGGCGGACGCCATGACAAGCTTGGACGCATACCCGGTGGTGCCGCCCAACGCCCCGTCCAACGAGACAAGTTCGGGCGTCTCAACGGCGCTGCGGGCATGCCCGCGGACGACGTCGAGCACCGTCGGGTCGGCGACGAGGACATCGGCCTCGGCGAGCGCCGCGACGGCGCGCAAGGTCAGCAGCCCGGGGTCACCCGGTCCGGCGCCCAGGAAGGTGACGTGCCCGTGTACGGGCCTGTAGGTGGTGGGGCTCACCGCACACGCTCCCCCATCAGACCGGCCGCGCCCTTGACCAGCATCTCCTCGGCGAGTTCGCGGCCGAGGGCGGCCGCTTCGTCGTGGGACGCCGGCAGCGTGCCGGTGGCGGACAACTGCATCAGCGTGACGCCGTCGGTCGTGCCGACGACCCCGCGCAGCCGCAGTTCGGTCAGTCGCTCGCCCCGCGGTGCCGCGATCGGCTCGGCCAGCGCCCCCACCGGGGCGGAGCAGCCGGCCTCCAGGGCGGCGAGCAGGGCACGCTCGGCGGTCACGGCGGCCCGGGTGACCGGGTCGTCGAGTCCGGCGAGCCGGGCGGCCAGCGCGGTGTCGGACGCCGCGCACTCGATGGCCAACGCCCCCTGGCCGGGGGCGGGAAGTACCGCGTCGGTGTCGATCAGCTCGGTGACCGCGTCGGAGCGGCCCAGCCGGTTGAGCCCGGCGGCGGCCAGCACCACGGCGTCCAGCTCACCGGAGGTGACGTATCCCATGCGGGTGTCGATGTTGCCGCGGATGGGCACCAGCTCGACCCGCCGGCCCAGGCCGCGGGCCCAGGCGTTGAGCTGGGCCGCGCGGCGCGGTGAGCCGGTGCCGACCCGGGCGCCGGACGGCAGCCGTTCGAAGGTGAGCCCGTCGCGGGCCACCAGCACGTCCCGGGCGTCCTCGCGCACCGGTACCGCCGCCAGCGTCAGCCCCTCGGGGTCCGCGGTGGGCAGGTCCTTCAGCGAGTGCACCGCGAAGTCGATCCGGCCGGCCAGCAGCGCCTCGCGCAGTGCCGAGACGAAGACTCCGGTGCCGCCGATCTGCGCGAGCGCCTCCCGGGAGGTGTCGCCGTACGTGGTGATCTCCACCAGTTCCACCGGGCGCCCGGTCAGCCGGCGGACCGCGTCGGCCACCAGGCCGGACTGGGCCATGGCCAGCTTGCTGCGCCGGGTGCCGAGCCGCAGCGGGCGGTCCCGCTCGGGCGTGGGGTTCGTGGGGCCTGTCATCCCCGGCCTCGATTCGCGTCGTTCATGCCCAGGTCGTGTCCGACCCCGGCGTCCGGCCGGCCGACGTGGCTGACGGCGGCGACCGCTTGCGGGTCGAGGTCGAACAGCTCGCGCAGCGCGTCGGCGTACCCGGCGCCGCCGGGCTCACCCGCCAGTTGTTTGACCCGCACGGTGGGTGCGTGCAGGAGTTTGTCGACGACCCGGCGCACGGTCTGCGAGATCTCCGCGCGCTGCTTGCCGTCCAAGCCGGGAAGGCGCCCGTCGAGCCGGGCGAGTTCGGAGGAGACCACGTCGGCGGCCATGGTGCGCAACGCCACCACGGTCGGCGTGATCCGCTGGGCCCGCTGGGCGGCGCCGAAGGCGGCGACCTCGTCGGCCACGATGCGCCGCACCGCGTCCACGTCGGCGGCCATCGGCGCGTCGGCCGCGGCGGCGGCCAGGTCCTCGATGTCGACCAGCCGTACGCCGGCCAGGTCGTGCACCGCGCCGTCGATGTCGCGGGGCATCGCCAGGTCCAGCATGCCCAGCACCGGCGCGCCGGCCGGCCGGTCCCGCAGGGCTGCGGCGACCGCGTCCCGGTCCAGGACCAGGCCGGTCGCCCCGGTACACGACACCACCACGTCGGCGGCGGGCAGTTCGGCGGTCACCTCGGCGAACGGCACCGCCCGGCCGCCCAGCGAGGCGGCGAGGTGCGCGGCGCGTTCCAGCGTGCGGTTGGCGACGACGAGTTCGGCGACCCCGGCGCGTACCAGGGTGGCGGCGGCCAGCGAGGACATCGAACCGGCGCCGACCACCAGGGCCCGCTTGCCGGCCAGTTCCCCGGCGCCGCCGGTGAGCCGGTCCAGCCCGAAGGTGACCAGCGACTGGCCTGCCTTGTCGATGCCGGTCTCGCTGTGCGCGCGCTTGCCGACCCGCAGCGTCTGCTGGAACAGGTCGTTCAGCGAACGGCCGGTGGTGTGCAGTTCCTGGGCGAAGCCGAGGGCGTCCTTGATCTGGCCGAGGATCTGTCCCTCGCCCACCACCATGGAGTCCAGCCCGCAGGCCGCCGAGAACAGGTGGTGTACCGCGCGGTCCTCGTAGTGGACGTAGAGGTACGGGGTCAGCTCGTCCAGGCCGACACCGCTGTGCACCGACAGCAGGGTGGACAGCTCGGCGACGCCGGCGTGGAACTTGTCGACGTCCGCGTACAGCTCGATGCGGTTGCAGGTGCCCAGCACGACGGCCTCGGCGGCCGGTTCGGCGGCCAGGGTGTCCTGGAGCAGCTTGGCCTTGGCGTCCTCGGTGAGCGCGGCCCGTTCCAGCACGCTGACCGGTGCGCTGCGGTGGCTGAGCCCTACGACGAGCAGACTCATGCGGGCATCACGGCGGGTACGTCCCCGTCGGTCCCCGGACGCTGGCCGCGGGCCGGCCGGGCGGCCGACGCGGGCTGCTCCTCACCGGCCTTGCGCTGCTCGTGGAAGGCGAGGATCTGCAGCTCGATGGAGAGGTCCACCTTGCGCACGTCGACGCCGTCCGGCACCGACAGCACGGTCGGCGCGAAGTTCAGGATGGAGGTGACCCCGGCGGCCACCAGCCGGTCGCAGACCTCCTGGGCGGCGCCGGCCGGGGTGGCGATCACGCCGATCGAGACCTGGTTGGCGGCCACGATGGCCTCCAGCTCGTCGCTGTGCCGCAGCGGCAGCCCGGCGACCTGCTTGCCGGTCTGGGCCGGGTCGGCGTCTATCAGCGCCGCGATCCGGAAGCCGCGGGAGGCGAACCCGCCGTAGTTGGCGAGCGCCGCGCCCAGGTTGCCGATGCCGACGATGACGACCGGCCAGTCCTGGGTCAGGCCCAGTTCGCGGGAGATCTGGTAGACGAGGTACTCGACGTCGTACCCGACCCCGCGGGTGCCGTACGAGCCCAGGTAGCTGAAGTCCTTGCGCAGCTTCGCGGAGTTCACGCCGGCCGCGGCGGCCAGTTCCTCCGACGAGACGGTGGGGACGGACCGCTCGGACAGGGCGGTCAGCGCCCGCAGGTACAGCGGGAGCCTGGCGACGGTGGCCTCGGGAATCCCTCGGCTCCGGGTCGCCGGTCGGTGCGTTCGGCCAGTTGCCACGATGCTCCTGCGGGTAGAGCTGGGCTGCGGGCGGACACCGTCACTGGTGTGGCCCTGTAGCGGCCAGGCTATGTCTTTGTGAACGTGTGCACAAAGATGGTGTCCGATTTGTCGGTGCGAAGTGACCGGCATCACGCGCCTCCCCGGCCATGCCCGGAAACCATTGACCGGCGCACTTCGTTGATCTTCCAGGCCCCGTCACAGCCGGTGCGCGGCAGCCCGGGCCACTCCAGCGCGGCGGCCCGCGCGCTCACCCCGGCCGGGGCCACCAGGTCCGCGCCGGCGGTCCGGACACAGCGCGTGAACAGGGCGCCGGCCGCCCGCGCGTCGCCCAGCGCGGTGTGCTCCACCCAGCGCGGCACCCCGGCCGCGGCGGCGCAGGCCCGCAGCGACAGCCCATCCAACGGACCGAGGAAACGTTCCGCCAGGCGCATCGTGCACAGCTGCGGCAGCACGGGGAGCCGCACGCCGAGCCGGCCGTACTCCGCGGCGAGGAAGGCGTGGTCGCACCCCACGTTGTGGCCCACCAGCACCCGGCCGCGCAGCAACGTCAGCAACCGCCCGGCGATCTGGCCGAAACGCGGCGCCGGCTCCCCCGCGCGCCGCAGGTCCTCCGGTGCTATGCCGTGGATGTGGGTCGGCCCGACCGGGCCCTCGGGGTCGACCAGGGTGGCGAACTCGCCCTCCACCCGGTGCTCGCCGTCCAGCAGGACGACGGCCAGCTCCACGACACGGTGCCGCCGCGAACTCGACCCCGTGGTCTCGACGTCGACCACGGCGAACCCGGCACCCGGCCGGGACGCCTCCGCGGAGAGCACGTGGCCACCTTCCCTACGTATCCCCCCGGACCGAACAAAACCACTCGATGGTAATCGAACTCCCGAGCCCCGAAGAAATCCGCTGCCGCGACGGAGGGGGTGCGCCGCAGGTCGGGGCGGGAGCCGTCGCGGCGGTGGCGCCGGGTGGCTCACGGGTCGGAGCGCGGGCCCGTCGCGGGGCCTGCACCGGGGTCCGTCGCAGGTCGGGCCCCGGGTACCTCATGGATCGGGCGCCGCGACCGTCGCAGGTCGCCGGCCGCGGGCCTCCTGGCTCCGACGCCGGCGTCCGCCGGCGCTCCGCGGAGGCGGGCCGCAGGTCAGGGGCGCCGACGCGGCCTACGGTTCGGACGCCGGGGCCTGCCCCGGCCCAACGCCGAAGTCCGTCACCGGTCCGACCCGGCGCACCTCACCGGTCCCACACCGAAGCCCGTCACCGGTCCGACCCGGCGCACCTCACCGGTCCCACACCGAAGCCCGCGACTGCTCCCACGCCGAAGCCCTCCGCAGGTCGGCCCGGCGTACCCCACAGGCCCGGCGCCGAAGTCCGTCACCGCTCCCGCACCGGGCGGCCGTCCGGGCCCGGCGCAAGCCGCCCCCGGCCCGGGTCAGGCGCCGAGTGCCTTGCGGAGCCGTTCCTCCTTCACCTGCCAGAAGTCGTGCTGGGCGCCGTCGATCAGTACGACGGGGATCTGCTCCCAGTAACGGTCGTACAACTCCTGGTCGGTGGTGATGTCCCGCTCCTCGACCGCGCAGCCGACCTCGGCGGCGACCTTCTCCACCGTCGCGCGGGCCGCGTCGCACAGGTGGCAGCCGGGTCGGGTGATCAGCGTGATCGTGCGGGACGCGGGATCGGGCCTGGTCGCCCGGCGCAGCAGGGGGCTCATCGGGCCATTGTGCCCCGGCCGCCGGACCGCCCCCGGACGGCGTCGGCGGGCCGGCCGCAGGCCCGGGCGCGGCGCCCGCCGGACACCTCCCGGACGCCACGTCTTCACGGCGCGGCCCCCGGACAGCGGAGGGACTGTCAGGCCGAGTGGCTATGCTCGGCGTATGGCCCATCCGTCGCGCGGCCACCTCTCCGGTAGCGGGCCCTTCGGGACGACCCTCCGGTGGGGATGGCTCCCCACGCGTCATCGCCCCTCAACTCCACGCAGCGTCCTGGCCGGAGCCGCCTCCGCCGAGGCGGCACTGGCCACGCCGCACCGATCCGCCGCGCCGCCCCGGCGCGAACCGCAGTTCCCGGTGGCCGGCGACCCGCGCGCCGCCGCCTTCTTCGACCTTGACAACACCGTCATGCAGGGCGCCGCGATATTCCACTTCGGCCGCGGCCTGTACAAGCGGAAGTTCTTCCACAAGCGCGACCTGGTGCGGTTCGCCTGGCAGCAGGCCTGGTTCCGGCTGGCGGGCTCGGAGGACCCGGCCCACATGCAGGAGGCCCGCGACAGCGCGCTGTCGATCGTCAAGGGCCACCGCGTCGAGGAACTGATGTCCATCGGCGAGGAGATCTACGACGAGTACATGGCGGGCAAGATCTGGCCCGGCACCCGGGCGCTCGCCCAGGCCCACCTCGACGCCGGCCAGCCGGTGTGGCTGGTGACCGCGGCACCGGTGGAGACCGCCAGCATCATCGCCCGCCGCCTCGGCCTGACCGGCGCGCTGGGCACGGTCGCCGAGTCGGTCGACGGCGTCTACACCGGCCGCCTGGTCGGCGAACCGCTGCACGGCCCGGCCAAGGCGGAGGCCGTCAAGGCGCTCGCCACCGCCCGCGGCCTGGACCTGTCCCGGTGCGCCGCCTACAGCGACTCGGCCAACGACATCCCCATGCTGTCGCTGGTCGGCCACCCCTACGCCATCAACCCCGACACCGCGCTGCGCAAGCACGCCCGCGAGCACGACTGGCGGCTGCGGGACTACCGCACCGGCCGGAAGGCGGCCCGCATCGGCCTGCCCGCCGCGGCCGGCGTCGGCGCGGTGGCCGGCGGCGCGGTGGCCGCGGTCGCTCTCCAGCGCCGCCGCCGCTGAACCGTTCCGCCCGACGGCGCCGCCCGCGCCGTCCCCCTGAGCCCCTCACCGCACGCCCGGTGCCGATCGCCTTCGGCACCGGGCGCCGTCGTTCCCGGCCCCCGCGAAGGGGCGATCCGGACTTTCTACCCCGGTCGGGCGCACGGCAGTCGCGTTGACCCCGGAACGCCACAACACGCCCCGCGGGCGGTCGCCGAGTGCTGCCAAGTGGTCAACTTGCGCCGCCGAAAGCGAACTTGAACGGTCACCATTCCGGTACGGAGTGGGCGCAAACGACGAATTCGGCAACTCGGTGTAACACCGTCTGTACGAAGCGTTATTCTCCTCAGACGCACACCGGTACCCACACGTCGCTACGACGGGTGAACGGTCCCGTACTGCTCGTGATGGAAGTCCTGCCTCTGGGAGTCCCGTGTACCCACTCGTCGGGGTTGACGCCTCAGGCCTCACGACGCTGCGCGAGCATGCCGCTCGCTGCCTGCGCCTGGCCCTCCCCGTGTACGCCGTCCCCGCGTACGCGGCATCCGCATCCGCCCGCTCCCCGCAGGCCGGCGGCACCCCGCTCGCCTCCGGCGCGGTCAACCCCGCGGCCGGCAGACCGATCCGCCTCTCGCGGCGCGCCGGCGCCCCCGGACCGGCCGGCGGCACCGCCGCCACCCCGGCGGCGGCGTCCGCGCCCGCCCCGCGCACCGGTGGCGGCACCGGTCCACCGGCCGCGGCGCAGGCGCCACCGCCGGCCCCGCCGGCCGCCCGGTCCGCCGGCCCGGCCGCCCGCCGCTCCCCCTCCGACCAGGACAGCCTGCGGATGATGGAGCTGGTCGAACGCGCCCAGGCCGGTGAGGCCGACGCCTTCGGCAGGCTCTACGACCACTACGCGGACACCGTGTACCGGTACATCTACTACCGGGTGAGCAGCAAGGCGACCGCGGAGGACCTCACCAGCGAGACCTTCCTGCGGGCGCTGCGCCGGATCGGCACGTTCACCTATCAGGGGCGCGACTTCGGCGCCTGGCTGGTGACCATCGCCCGCAACCTGGTGGCCGACCACTTCAAGTCCAGCCGCTTCCGGCTGGAGGTCACCACCGGCGAGATGCTCGACGCCAACGAGGTGGCGCGCAGCCCGGAGGACTCGGTCCTGGAACAGCTGTCCAACGACGCGCTGCTCCACGCCGTCGGCCGGCTCAACCCGCAGCAGCAGGAGTGCGTGCGGCTGCGGTTCCTCCAGGGGCTGTCGGTCGCCGAGACCGCGCGGATCATGAGCAAGAACGAGGGCGCGATCAAAACGCTCCAGTACCGCGCGGTGCGCACCCTCGCGCGGCTGCTGCCGGAAGACGCCCGCTGACGGCTGTCGCGGCCCCCGCGCCGGCCCGTCGTCCCACCCGCACCGCACCCCGTCGCACCGGGCCGTCCGGTCACCTCCTCCCGGTCGCGTAACCCGGGCGCCGCACCGCTCGTTGCATGGGGTGCGGACCCCCCACGGTCGCACGTTTGGTCGCAGGCGGCCGCTCCGCTCGCTCGGCAACCACCCGATCGAGTGGCGTGGCCCGCACTGCGCAACCCTTCGGAAACCCGGGGGAGTCGATGGTGATGACGAGAGGAGGTGCCGCCCGTGATCGGACACGCAACGGCGCACCGGCGGGCGAACGCCTTCGCCCAGGCCCTGGAATCAGCGGGCACGCGGTCGGCGGACGCCCGGCCGGAGGGCGCGCTGGAGCAGGTCGAGGAACCCGCGGACCGGCACGCCGACCCCGGCCAGGGGCGGCTGCTGGCGCTGGCGGACACGCTCGGCGGGCTGCCGAAGCCCGTCCTGGACCCCGAGGTGAGGACGGTCCACCGGGCACGGTTGATCGCGGCGATGGAAGCCGCGCTGGCCGACGGCACGATGGAACCGGCGACCCGGGTTCCGGAGCAGCGGTCGGCCGCCGGGACGCACCGGGTGGGCGGCGGCCTGCGGCGGCTGCGCCCCCGCGGCGGCTGGTCGCGGCGGCTCGCGGCGGGCGGCCTGACGGTCGGCGTGGCGGCCGGGGCGTTCAGCGGTGTCGCGGCGGCCAGCACCAACGCGCTGCCCGGCGACACGCTGTACGGGCTGAAGCGCGGGATGGAGGACGTGCGGCTGGGCATGGCCGGGGACAACGCCGACCGCGGCAAGCTGCTGCTGGACATGGCGACGATCCGCATGCAGGAGGCACGCCGGCTGATGGACCGCCGCAGGTCCGGCCCGCTGGACGCCGACTCGCTCGACGAGGTGCGCGGCGCGCTGCTCGGCATGCACAACGAGGTGGCCGAGGGCCATCAGCTGCTCAGCGCGGTCTACCGGCAGGACGGTTCGCTCGCCCCGATCGAGGCGCTCAACTCGTTCTCGCAGCAACAGCGGCTGCAATGGGCGCAGTTGCGCGCCCAGCTGCCGCACCAGCTGCGCGGGGTGGGCAACCAGGTCAGCTCGGTCTTCGACGCCATAGAGCGTGACGTCGCTCCGCTGAAGGGCGTACTGCCGGTCCCCCCCGCGCAGCACGGCCGCACCGGGTCGCCGTCCGGTCTGCCGGGCGCCGACGCGACGCACGGGTCGCAGTCCCCGTCCGGCACGGCGGCCCCCGAGTCCAACGGGCCGACAGCGTCGCACAGTTCGGGTCCTTCGGCGCCCACCAGCTCCGGGCAGGGCCTGATCGGCGGCTCGGGTCTGCTGGACCCGCAACCGGTCGGCGGCACCCCGTCGGCCGGCGCGGAGCAGAGCGGTACGCCGGGCACCGGCGGCACCGCGGGCGACGGCAAGGGCCAGTCCGGGGTCACCCTGCCCCCGTTGCTGCCCGGTCTGCTGCCGGGGCTGGGGCTCAGCGGCGACGACACCAAGTAGCCGCCCGCCCGCACCCGTCGGCGCCCGGTCCCCGCGCGGGGGCCGGGCGCCGACGGCGTCGCGCGGCGGACGCGGGGGTCAGAAGAAGACCGAACGGCGCTGGACCAGCAGTTTGTAGAGCGTGTGCTGGATCGTCTCGCGCACCTGGTCGGTCAGGTTGAACACCAGCATCGGGTCGTCCGCCGCCTCCGGCGGGTAGCCGTCGGTGGGGATGGGCTCGCCGAACTGGATGGTCCACTTGGTGGGCAGCGGCACCATGCCCAGCGGCCCCAGCCACGGGAACGTCGGGGTCACCGGGAAGTACGGGAAGCCCAGCAGCCGGGCCACCGTCTTCGCGTTGCCGACCATCGGGTAGATCTCCTCGGCACCGACGATCGAGCACGGCACGATCGGCGCCCCGGTGCGCAGCGCGGTCGCCACGAAGCCGCCGCGGCCGAACCGCTGGAGCTTGTACCGGTCGGAGAACGGCTTGCCGAGCCCCTTGAAGCCCTCCGGCATCACCCCGACGATCTCGCCGCGCTCCAGCAGCAGCTGGGCGTCCTCGGAGCAGGCCAGGGTGTGGCCGGCCTTGCGGGCCAGCTCGTTGATCACCGGGAGCATGAACACCAGGTCGGCGGCGAGCAGCCGCAGGTGCCGGCCGGCCGGGTGGTGGTCGTGGATCGCCACCTGGGTCATCAGCGCGTCCAGCGGCAGGGTGCCCGAGTGGTTGACGACCACCAGCGCGCCGCCGTCGGACGGGATGTTCTCGATGCCCTTGACCTCGACCCGGAAGTACTTGTCGTACAGCGGCCGCACCAGCGACATCAGCAGGTGCTCGGTGAGGTCCTCGTCGTAGCCGAAGTCGTCGACCTCGTACTCGCCGGTGAGCCGCCGCCGCAGGAAGGCCAGCCCGCCGGCCACCCGCCGCTCCCAGCCACCGGCCCGCGCCGCGCTCCGCCCGGCACCGCCCGGGTGCGCCGGGTCCCCGCCGTCGCCGTCGTGGTCTCCGTCGGTGTCGCTGCCGGCGTCGACGCCGTCCTCGCCGAGGTCGGGGCCGGGCCGGTCGGCGCCGACGCTGTCGCCCTCGGCGTCCGGCGGGCCGTCCGCGGTGTCCTGGGCGGCGCCTGCCGGACCGGGGGCGCCGGGGTGGCCGCCGGGCAGGCCGGCGGCGCGGACCGCGGCGAGCGCGCCGCGGTCGGCCGGGCCGCCGGGTTCACCGGAGCCCTCGCCGCCGGATGCCCCGGCGGCGGACGGCTTGCGCAGCGGGATGACCTTGGCGTCCGCCATGGTGCGGTTCCTTCCCGTGGAACTGGTTGCGGGTTGTGACGGCCCCGGGGGCACGGCGTCACGCGTCCTTCGGCACCGGCAGCGCCGCCGCGACCCGGTCGACCGCCCGGGACAGCCGCTCCGGCGCCAGCACACCGGGGCCCCGCCCGGCGGCGAACGCCTGGAAGGTCTCGGCGGTCGTGTACGACGGGCTGAATCCCAGTGTCTCGCGCATCTGCCCGGTGTCCACCACCCTGCCGTGCGTCAGCAGCCGGATCTGCTCCGGCGAGAAGTCCGACAGGCCCACCCGGCGCAGCGCCGACCCCATCCAGGTCACGGTGGGCAGCAGGACCGGGATCATCGGCCGGCCCAGCCGCCGGGCCGCCTGGGACAGCAGCAGCACGCCGTCGCCGGCCACGTTGAACGTCCCGGCGTTCAGCGTGCCGCGGGCCGGCTCGCGCGCGGCGATCCGCAGCACCTCGACCACGTCGTCCTCGTGCACGAACTGCAACCGCGGGTCGTAGCCGAGGACGGTGGGCAGCACCGGCATGTCGAAGTACGCCGACAGCGGCGACTCGACGTTGGGGCCGAGGATGTTGGCGAACCGCAGCACCGCCACCGCGACGTCCGGGCGGCGCCGGGCGAACCCGCGCACGTATCCCTCGACCTCGGCGGCGTCCTTGGCGAAGCCGCCGCCCGGCAGCGACTTCGGCTGGGAGTTCTCCCGCAGCACGGCCGGGTCGCGCGGCGCCGAACCGTAGACGTTGGTCGTGGACTTCACCACCAGCCGCCGCACCGAGGGCGCCTTCTGGCAGGCGCCCAGCAGCTGCATGGTGCCGATGACGTTGGTCTCCTTGACCGCCGAGCGTCCACCCCGCGTGCGGCCGGGCGGCGTGGGGTTGACGTCCATGTGGACCACGGTGTCGACGTGGTGCTGGGCCAGCACCTTGGCGATCACCGGGTGCCGGATGTCGGCGCGCACGAACTCCGCGTCGTCCAGGGCCTGTTGAGGCGGTACCGCGTCGACCCCGATGACCCGGTCGACGCCCGGGTCCCGCAACAGCCTCCGGACGAACCGGCCGGCGAGCGGCCTGGCCACTCCCGTGACGAGCACGACGTTGCCCACGTTCGAGGCCTTCCCTCGCGACGGCTTTGCGGCCACCGTATCGGTTCGGCGGTCCGGCACCGCGCCAGCGCAGCGCGGCAAACGGCGGGTCCGGACATGCCACTGCCCCCGGACCGCGACGTACCGCGGAGCCCGGGGGCAGCGAAGCGAACGAACTCGCCTACTTCTTGTTACGACGCTGCACGCGCGTGCGCTTGAGGAGCTTGCGGTGCTTCTTCTTGGCCATGCGCTTGCGGCGCTTCTTGATGACAGAGCCCACGACTACCCTCGCTCACGATTGGGATCACTCGGTGCGGGGCGTCCGAGCCCACACGACCTACGTCGGGCAAGACTACCCGTCCGCTCCCGGCAGGCGTAATCCGGGGTGCGGCAGCGGTACCCGACGAGGCCGACCGTTGCGGCCTGTGGACCGAACCGGCAGGTCAGGCCGATTCGCCCATGCTGACATAGGAATCCCGCAGGTAGTCCTGGACCGCCTGCTGAGGAACCCGGAAGGACCGTCCCACCCGGATCGCCGGCAGATGACCACTGTGCACCAGGCGGTACACGGTCATCTTGGACACTCTCATCACCGTCGCCACCTCGGCGACGGTCAGGAACTGGATCTGGCCGAGCGCGTTCTCGTCTGTTGACATGACAACACCCTGATCCTTCCGCCCGTGGCGGCCACCGGCTTCCCCTCCGGCGGCGCTCCAGCGGCCACGCGCTACGTCCAGGTTAGGTGCGGATGAGGCGAGTGGGGAAGAGGAGCCCCCACCGGCGACCGGACCGCACCACGGCGCCGCTCACCGCGACAGGTGGGCCCGGTCGAGGACGTAACGGGTCAACGGACCGTAGTAGTCGGACCGCGCCGCGTCATCGACGGGCACCGTGACCGCCACCCGTCCCTCGGCCTCCCCGACGAACGGCGCCGGGTCGTTGACGTCCCCCAGGCCGATCGCCTCGTACCCGAGCTGACCTGCGCCGCAGACCCAGCCGTGGTCGCCCACCACCAGCCCCGGCAGCGGACCGCCACCGGCCGCGGCCGCCGCCAGCGCCATCCGCACCGGCAGCGGGGAATGGCTGTGCACACCGGCCTCGCCGCCGCCCGCTTCGGCTCCCTGGGGCCGCAGTACGGCGACGCCGTGCACGTAGTCCAGCAGGTGGGTGCGTAGTCCGAACCGGGTCGAGATGTCGATAGATCGACCATACGCGGGGGTGAGAACCCGACAGCCCGCCGCCGACAGCGCCCCGGCCAAAACGGCGTAGAACCCCAGGAGCCGCTCCGGATGCCCGGTCCCCAGCAGCACCGGCGCCCGGTCGCGCGCGGCGGTGGCGATCCGGTCCGCGAACGCGTCCAGCCCGGCCAGCGTCAGATCCGGATCGATCTCGTCCGGCCCCGACCGGTACCCCGGGTCCGGCGACACCCCGCAGCGGTCCGCCATCAGCCCCAGCAACTCGCCCGGCGTCCAGCTGCCCTTCGGGTCGAGCCCGATCAGGAACCGCTGATCCCCCTCCGCGAACAGCCGGTAGCTGCGCAGACTCTCCTCCCGCGGCGTTCCCACCGGCCCAGCCAGCCGCGCCGCCAGCAGATGGGCACGCAGCGCACCGACACTCACCATGTACGGATGATGACCCAGGTCGGCCACGAAATGTCCTGGTCTTCGCGAAGTCCGCCCACACCAGCGACAAACCGTACCCACTAACGAACCGTCAGGTGGCAGTCGTTGATACGACCCCGTGCTGATATGCCCCGCGTTCGTCCGACCGGTCCCGCCACCGGCGCCGGCCGGACTCCGCAGGCGACCCGCGGGCCCGGCTACGGCAGCAGCCCGTGCGACGGGAAGACCGCCTTGCGGGTGGCGAGCACCGCCTGGTCCAGCCGGTCCGCCGGGTCGTACCCGTCGTCGAACGGCCGCCAGCTCGGCGTGGTCCCGTCCGTCATGCGCTCCGGCGCGCGCTCCCCGGTGCGCCGCGACACCTCCGCACGCCACTCGGCCGGCGTCTCCGCCTCCGGCGGCACCGGCGCGCCCGCGACCAGCGCCACCAGGTGCGTCCAGGTCCGCGGCACCACGTCGACCACCGCGTACCCGCCGCCGCCCAGCGCCACCCACCGGCCGCCGGCGTACGCGTGCGCGAGCTCGTGGCACGCCTCGGCCACCGCCCGCTGCGCGTCCACCGTCACCGCCAGGTGGGCCAGCGGGTCGGCCAGGTGCGAGTCGGCGCCGTGCTGGCTGACCAGCACCTGCGGCCGGAACGCCGCCACCAGCTCCGGCACCACCGCGTGGAACGCCCGCAGCCACCCGGCGTCCCCGGTCCCGGCCGGCACCGCGATGTTGACCGCCGTGCCCTGCGCGCCGTCGCCACCGCACTCGGCCGGCCAGCCGGTCTGCGGGAACAGCGTGCGCGGATGCTCGTGCAGCGAGATCGTCAGCACCCGCGGGTCGTCCCAGAACGCCGTCTGCACCCCGTCGCCGTGATGCACGTCCACATCCACGTACACCACCCGCTCCGCGCCCAGCTCCAGCAGCCGCGCGATCGCCAGCGCCGGGTCGTTGTAGACGCAGAACCCGGACGCCGAACCCGGCATCGCGTGGTGCAGGCCGCCGGCGAAGTTCACCGCGTGGTCGGCCACGCCCTGCCACACCGCCTCGGCGGCCCCCACCGACTGCCCGGCGATCAGCGCCGAGACCTCGTGCATCCCGGCGAACGCCGGATCGTCCTCGGTGCCGAGCCCGTAGGAGCCGTCGGCGCTCAGCGGATCGGCCGACACCCGCCGCACCACGTCCACGTAGTCCGGCCGGTGCACCAGCCGCAGCGTGGACTCCCCGGCGGCCGGCGCCGCCACCACCGACAGCCCCGGCGCCCGGTCCAGGCCGAACGACCTCACCAGCGCCATCGTCAGCGCCAGGCGCACCGGGTCCATCGGATGCCCGGGCCCGAAGTCGTAGCCCGTCACCGCCTCATCCCACATCAACTGTCCGCGGCCGCTCATGCCCGACACCGTACCCGTCCGTTTTGCCGCGGAAGGACCCGGCGTACACCAGCGTCACCGCGACCAGCACCATCGGCACCAGCATCGCGCCGCGGTAGCTCCATGCGTCGCCCAGCGCCCCCACCAGCGGCGATCCCACCAGGAACCCCACGTAGTTGAAGACGTTCAGCCGGGCGATCGCCGCGTCCGACGCGCCGGGGAACAGCCGGCCGGCCGCAGCGAACGTCTGCGGCACGATCACGCACAGCCCGAACCCCAGCACCGTGAACCCCAGCATCCCCACCCCCGCGTCCGGCGCGCCGGCCACCACCGCGAACCCCAGCGCCGCCAGCACCGCCCCCACCCGGATCACCGCCACCGCCCCGAACCGCCGCACCCCCGCGTCCCCCACCGCACGCCCCAGCAGCGTCGTGACCATGTACACGTTGTACGGCACCGTCGACAGCTGATCCGAGCTGTGCAGCACGTCCTGCAGATACTTCGCACTCCAGTTGGACACCGTCGAGTCCCCGATGTACGCGCACGCCATCACCACGCACAACGGCACCAGCAGCCGGAACCCGCGCCCCGCACCGCCCGCCGGCTCCCCGGCCCCCTGCGGCACCGCGCCGGGCGCCGCGTCCACGAACCACCGGCCGGCCACGACCGCCAGCGGGATCAGCACGACCACCACCGGCCCGTACAGCTCCGGCAACGGCAGCCGCCAGTGCGCCCCCACCCACGCCAGCGACGCCCCCGCGATCCCGCCCAGGCTGTACGCCGCGTGGAACCCCAGCATGATGCTGCGCCCGTACGTGCGCTGAAGGCTCACCCCCAGCATGTTCATCGACGCGTCCAACGCGCCCACCGTCAGCCCGAACACCCCCAGCGCCGCGGCCAGCTGCCACACCGCCGTGCCGGAACCGGCCGCCAGCAGCGCCAGGCACACCACCGGCTGCACGCAGCGCAGCACCACCGTCGGCCGCACCCGGCGCACGACGTGCTCCGTCGTCACGCTCCCCACGCCCGCCAGCACCGGCACCGCCGCCAGGAACACCGGCAGCCACGCGTCGGAGATCGCGTACCGCTCCTGCAACCCCGGAATCCTGGTCACCAGCAACGCGAAGACCGCGCCCTGCACGAAGAACCCCACCGCCAGCGAGCCCCGCCCGCGCCGCAGCCGTACGTCAACGCCGCTCATGCGGGGGAGCGTAGGCCGATCAGCCCAGCAGGTCGAGGAGTTCGGCAGGGTCGGTGAACAACGCGGTGGCCCCGCCCAGCTTCTCGCGCGGCGTCATCGCGGCGAACCCGTACACGTCCATCCCGGCCGCCACCGCCGCCTCGACGCCGAGCGGACTGTCCTCGACCACCGCGCACCGGCCGGCCGGCACCCCCATCGTGCGGGCCGCGTGCAGGAACAGGTCGGGCGCCGGCTTGCCCCGGCCCACGTCGTCGGCGCTGAAGACGTGCGCCGGATCGATCCACCGCGCCAGCCGCGTGGTGCGCAGGGCCGTCCTGATCCGCTCGTGCGACCCCGACGACGCCACGCAGTACGGCACCGCGTCCGCCCGCAGCTTCTCCAGCACCTGCGCCACACCGTCCACCGGCCGCAACCGCGCCTCGAACGCGGCGAAGACCCTGGCGTGGAAGACGTCGTCGAACCCGTCGGGCAGTTCCTTGCCCCACCGCTCGCGTACGAGGTCGTGGACGCGGTGCATGGCGGCGCCCATGTAGTCGCGGATGGATTCCTCGTACGTCGTCGGGTGCCCGAGTTCGGTGAGGTAGCCGGCGAGAATCCGGTTCGAGATCGGCTCGCTGTCCACGAGCACGCCGTCGTTGTCGAAGATGACCAAGTCGTACCGCATTCGGCCATCTTATCGTCAACGCAAAAATGACCGTTGGCTCCAACAGATCAAATCTGCTGGAGCCAACGGCCCAAAAAATGTTCGGCGGCGTCCTACTCTCCCACAGGGTCCCCCCTGCAGTACCATCGGCGCTGAAAGGCTTAGCTTCCGGGTTCGGAATGTAACCGGGCGTTTCCCCATCGCCATGA
>NZ_JAAGKO020000057.1 GCF_027947535.2 Streptantibioticus silvisoli | reverse complement strand
GGATGTGGGTGGGGTGGGGTTGGGTGTGGTGGATCATCCGTTGTTGGGGGCGGGTGTGCGGTTGGCGGGTGGTGGTGGGTTGGTGTTCATGGGTCGGTTGTCGGTGGGGTCGGACGGGTGGTTGGGGGATCATGTGGTGGGTGGTCGGGTGGTGGTGGCGGGGACGGTGTTTGTGGAGTTGGTGGTGGCTGCGGGTGATGTGGTGGGGTGTGGTCGGGTGGAGGAGTTGGTGTTGGAGGTGCCGTTGGTGTTGCCGGTGGTGGGTGGGGTGGGGGTTCAGGTGTGTGTGGGTGATGTGGGTGTGGGGGGTGTTCGGTCGGTTGAGGTGTTCGGTCGGGTTGAGGGTGGGGTTGGTGGTTGGGTGGAGGGTGAGTGGGTGCGTTATGCGTCGGGTGTGTTGAGTCCGGTGTCGGGGGTTTCTGTGGGTTCGGTGGGTGGTTTTGAGGGGTTTGGTGTGTGGCCGCCGGTGGGTGGTTGTGAGGTGGGGAGGGGTGAGGTGTATGGGGTGTTGGGTGGTGGTGGTTTGGAGTATGGGGAGGTGTTTTCTGGTGTGAGGCGTGCGTGGGTGGTGGGTGGTGAGGTGTTTGCTGAGGTGTGTTTGCCGGAGGGTGAGTGGGGTCGGGCGGGTCGTTTTGGGTTGCATCCGGGGTTGTTGGATGGTGCGTTGCAGGCTGCGGCGGCGGGTGTGGTGGTGGGTGGTTCGGATGCGGATGGTGCGGGTGGTTCGGGTGCGGGTGGTTTTGGTGGTGTGGGGTTGCCGTTTTCGTGGTCGGGGGTGTCGTTGTGGGCGTCGGGTGCGTCGGTGTTGCGGGTGCGGTTGTCGCCGGTTGGTGTGGGTGGTTTTTCGGTGGTGGCGGTGGATGGTGAGGGTGTTCCGGTGGTGTCGGTGGAGCGGCTTGCGGTGCGTCCGGTGGTGGCGGGGCAGTTGGAGCGGGCCGGGGTGGCTGCTGGGGTGGGGGACGTCTACCGGCTGGAGTGGTCGCGGGGTGCCGAGGTCGCCGGTGAGTTGGGTGACGTGGTGGTGCTGGGTGCCGATGGCCTGGGCGCCGGTGCGGCGTTGGCCGGGGCGGGTGTCGGGGTGCGTGCGCTGAGCGGGGTGGCGGAGCTGGTGGCCGGAGTGGTGCCGGATGTGGTGGTGTTGCCGGTGGGCGGGTCCCCGGAGCGGACCGGAACGGCGGTGGTGCGGGACGCGGTGGTGGGCGTGCTGGGTGAGGTGCGGTGTTGGGTGGGGGATGAGGGGTGTGGTGGGTCGCGTTTGGTGGTGGTGACGTGTGGTGCGGTGGGTGATGTGGTGTCGGATGTGGCGGGTGCGGGTGTGTGGGGGTTGGTGCGGTCGGTGCAGTTGGAGCATCCGGGGCGGGTGCTGTTGGTGGATGTGGATGGTTCTGCGGCGTCGTGGGCGGCGTTGGGTGCGGCGGTGGGCAGTGGGTTGCCGCAAGTTCTGCTGCGGGAGGGGGAGTTGCTGGCGGGTCGGGTGGTGAGGGACGACGGTGGGTTGGTGCTGCCGTTGGCGGGCGAGGGTGACTGGCGGTTGGAGCCGTCGGAGCACGGTGTGCTGGACGAGGTCGCTCCGGTGATCCAGCCCGCGGCCGGAGAGCTCGGCGCGGGTGAGGTGCGGGTGGAGGTGCGTGCGGCCGGGGTGAACTTCCGGGACGTGCTGATCGGTCTCGGTACCTATCCAGAGCCCGGCTTGATGGGGGCGGAGGGGGCCGGCGTGGTGCTGGCGGTGGGCGCGGACGTTGAGGATCTGGCCGTGGGGGACCGGGTGTTCGGCCTGTTCGCGGGTGGGTTCGGCCCGACCACCGTGACCGATCACCGGTTGCTGGCGCGGATGCCCGTGGGTTGGTCGTTCGTGGATGCGGCGTCGGTGCCGATGGCGTTCATGACGGCGTTCTACGGCCTGTTCGACCTGGGTGGTCTGGGTTCGGGTGAGTCGGTGTTGGTGCATGCGGCTGCCGGTGGGGTGGGGATGGCGGCGGTGCAGCTCGCCCGGTGGGCGGGTGCGGAGGTTTTCGCGACGGCGAGTGAGTCGAAGTGGCCGGTGGTGCGGGGTCTCGGTGTCGGTGAGGGGCGGATCGCGTCGTCGCGTGATCTGGGGTTCGAGGGGGTGTTCCGGGCGGCGTCGGGCGGCCGTGGTGTGGATGTGGTGTTGAACGCGCTGGCGGGGGAGTACGTCGATGCGTCGGCGCGGTTGCTGGCGGATGGCGGTCGGTTCGTGGAGATGGGCAAGGCGGATGTTCGTCGTGCCGAGGATTTCCCCGCTGCTTATCACTCCTTCGATTTGTTTGATGCGGGTGTGGTGCGGTTGCGGGAGATTTTGTTGACGTTGGTGGGGTTGTTCGAGGGTGGGGATCTGTCGTTTTTGCCGGTGCGGGCGTGGGATGTGCGGGAGGCGGTGGGGGCGTTCCGGTTGATGGGTTCGGGGCGTCATGTGGGGAAGAACGTGTTGGTGATGCCGCGCAGGTTGGATCCGCGGGGCACGGTGCTGGTCACGGGTGGCACCGGTGCGTTGGGTTCTTTGGTGGCCCGGCATCTCGTATCGGCGTATGGGGTGCGGCAGTTGGTGTTGGTCAGCCGGAGCGGTCTGGAGGCGCCGGGGGCTGCGGAGCTGGTGGCTGAGCTGTCGGAGCTGGGTGCGCGGGTGAGCGTTGTCGCGTGTGATGTGGCGGACCGGGATGCTCTGGCGGCGGTGTTGGGGGAGATCCCTGGGGAGCATGCGTTGACGGGTGTGGTGCATGCGGCGGGTGTGGTGGATGACGGTGTGGTGGAGTCGTTGACGGTGGAGCGGGTGGAGGGGGTGTTGGAGCCGAAGGCGTTGGCGGCGTTGTATTTGCATGAGTTGACGGCGCGGCTGGATTTGGCGTTGTTCGTGTTGTATTCGTCGGTGTCGGCGTCGGTGGGTTCGGCGGGGCAGGCGGGGTATGCGGCGGCGAACGGGGTGTTGGACGGGTTGGCGGAGTATCGGCGTCGGCAGGGGTTGGCGGGTGTGTCGTTGGGTTGGGGGCCGTGGCTGGGTGAGGACGGCCGGGGGATGCTGGGGAAGTTGAGCGCCGGTGAGCGGGAGCGGGTGGGGCGTTCGGGTCTGGTGCCGTTGGGCGAGGTGGACGGACTGGGTCTGTTGGACCGGGCGTTGGGTGGTGCGGGGGGTGCTGTGCTGCCGATGGCGGTCGACACCGCCGCGCTGGCCGCTGCCGGGAGTGCGTTGCCGGGGCTGTTGCAGTCGCTGGTCCGGCCGGTCCGCCCGACCGCGGGCAGTGCGGCGGCCCCGCGGCCCGCCGTGTTCGCCGAGCGGCTGACCGGCCTGGACCCCGCCGAGGCGTCCGCCCTGCTGCTGGAGACCGTGCGCGGGCATGCCGCCGGCGTACTGGGCTTCACGTCGGGACAGGCGATCGGACCGGCGAAGGCGTTCGCGGCGATGGGGTTCGACTCGCTGACCGCGGTCGAGCTGCGCAACCAGCTCAGCGCCACCACCGGCCTGCGCCTGCCGCCGACGCTGATCTTCGACTACCCCAACCCCACCGCCCTGGCCGGCTACCTGGCCGGCAAGCTGCTTCCGGCGGCGCCGTCCCCGGCCGTGGCGGCGCTGGAGGACCTGGATCGACTCGAAGCCGCCGCACCGGGTTTGAACCGCGACGACCGGGCCAGGATTCGCGCCAGGATGGAAGCGTTGCTCGCCCGGTGGAGTGATACCTCGAACCCGGCAGCGGCCCCCGACGACCGGGACGTCGAAAACGCCACCGAGGCGGACATCTTCGACCTGATCGACAGCGAGCTGGACAGCTTGGAGTAGGAAAGAGATGACAAGGAGAATGAGTTCTTGACTATGCAGAAGGAGTCGGACGGCGGTGCCCCCACGCCCGCCGCCGATGGGCAGGCAGCCGCGTTCGAACTCGTGGGCCTGCGAAAGACGTTCGGCACCTACGAGGCGGTCGGACAGGCCGACCTCACCGTGGCGCCGGGATCGTTCTTCGGACTGGTCGGTCCCAACGGCGCGGGCAAGACCACCATGTTGTCCATGGCGGTCGGGCTGCTGCGCCCGGACGCGGGGCACGCGAAGGTCTTCGGGACCGACGTCTGGAAGGA
The DNA here is from genome assembly GCF_027947535.2 of Streptantibioticus silvisoli. Lineage (GTDB taxonomy): Bacteria > Actinomycetota > Actinomycetes > Streptomycetales > Streptomycetaceae > Streptantibioticus_C > Streptantibioticus_C silvisoli. The sequence continues at coordinate 49,892 of NZ_JAAGKO020000057.1, read as the reverse complement.
ACCGGAGCGCGCCAAGGAGCTGATGGGCGTCCTGCCCGACGGCCTGGCGATGCCGGAACAGCTGACCGGCCGCGAACTGCTGAGCTATCTGGGGCAGTTGCGCGGTCTGGACAAGGCCACGGTCGCGGGGCGGGTGGACGAGCTGCTGGCGGTCCTGGAACTGTCGGGCGACACCGAGCGGACGCTCATCCTCGACTACTCCACCGGCATGCGGAAGAAGATAGGTCTGGCCGTCGCGTTGCTGCACGGACCGAGACTGCTCGTGCTGGACGAACCGTTCGAGGCGGTCGACCCGGTGGCCGCCGCCATGCTGAAGCGGTTGCTCAAGCGCTTCGTGGCCGGCGGCGGCTCCGTACTGCTGTCCAGCCACGTCATGGCGCTGGTCGAGCAGATGTGTGACACCGTCGCCGTCATGGCCAAGGGCAACGTCGTGGCCCAGGGACCGCTGGACCAGGTGCGGGGCGGCGTGTCGCTGGAGGAGAGGTTCGTCGAACTGGTCGGCGTCGGGGCGGAGAACGAGGAAGGACTGTCGTGGCTGGCGCGCTGATCCACATGAAGCTCGCCGTCATGCGGCGGGACATCAGCGGTCCCCGGTCCAGCTGGGTCTTCGGCGGCGCCCTCGTCGGCCTGCTGCTGGCGGTCGCGACCATCGACGTGGCGACGCTGAACGCGACGCACGACAGCACCGTGAGGGACCTGCTCGCGGTCGTCTTCGCCGTCTGGACCCTCGGATGGATGCTCGGCCCGGCCTACAGCGGCCAGCCGGTGCTGCGCGGCGAGCAGTTCCAGCTCCAGCCGATCCCGCGCCGCAGGCTCGCGCTCGGACTGCTCGGCTCGGCGTTCGTCGGCGTGACCGCACCGGTGACCTTCGTCGCCTTCACCGCGCTGGTGGCGTTCGGAATCCGGCTGGGCGCCGTCCCGGTGGTCGTGGCCGTGCCCGCCGTCTTCCTCCAGCTGCTGTTCGTCGTGCTGCTGTCCCGGCTCACGGCACACCTGTTCGGCGCGCTGTCCCGGTCGCGGATCGGCGGTGCCGTCAGCGCCCTGCTCAACGCGGCGATGCTGGTGGCGAGTTCCTCGTGCTGGGTGGTGTTCATCGCCGTGCACTCCGTGCTGACCACCGGCTTCTCCCACGGGTTCTCGATCACCGTGCGGTCGCTGCCGTCCAGCTGGGGGGTGCTCGCCGTCGAGGCGGCGTCCCGGTCCGACTGGCCGATGACCGTGCTGCCGCTGCTCGGCCTCGCGCTCCTCACCGCACTGCTGTGGGTCGCGTGGACCCGGTCCCTCGGCCCGGCCCGCTGGACCCGGGCGACCGTACGCGGCTCCGGGGCCGACCGCGCCGCGCCGGGCGGCCGGCTGTCGTCCGGTGCCACGGCCGCGGTGTACGTCAAGGAGATGCGTACCTGGGCGCGTGATCCGCAGCGGATGCAGAGCTTCGTCGTCGCGCCGGCCTTCGCGGTGCTGACCTGCCTGGTACCGCTGGCGTTCCACTCCACGGAGTTCCTGCCCTTCCTCGGCGCGCTCACCGCGCTGATGGGCGCGGTCACCGCCGCCAACCTCTACGGCCAGGACGGCACGGCGCTGTGGCTGACGGTCCTCATGCCGGGCAGTGAACGTGCCGACGTCCGGGGCCGGCAGCTGGCCTGGCTGACGGTCTTCGCCCCGATGACCGTCGTGCTGACCGCCGTCGGCATCGCGGTCGGCGGCCACCCGGAGCTGCGGCCCTGGGCGCTGGCCTCGACCGTCGCGCTGCTCGGCGGCGGCGCGGGACTCCTCCCGCTGGTCGCCGTCACCCAGCTGGCCCCCGGCCCCGACCCCCGGGAGATCAGGAACGCCCCGCTCGACCACTCGGACGTGACCGGCCAGGCGTTCGTCATGATGATCATGGCGCTCGGCACCGCGGTACCGGCGATGGCCACCGTCCTGGCCGGCCAGCTCCTCCACGAACCGGCCCTGCGCTGGGCCGGACTGGTGGCCGGCGCCGCCACCGCGGTGGTGTGCTACGCGCTGCTCGGGCGTGCGGCGCACCGGGCGCTGGCCAGGCGCGGACCCGAACTGCTGTACCTGATGCGGACCGGCAAGGAGCAGCGGGGCAAGGCCGGTGAGGGCGCCACCTTCATCCAGGCGATGCCCGCCTACCGTCGGCGGCTGTTCTGGAGCAGCTTCCTGGTCGGCTGCATCGCGCTGTTCCCCCAGGCCCTGGTGCCGTTGCTGATGAAGGTGTCGGGGAAGGTCTCCCGCGTCTGGTTCCTCGCGCTGTACATGCCGAACGCCTGGCAGTGGCCGGTCATCGCCCTGATGTCCGTGATCGGGCTGGGCTCCTTCGCGCTGGCCGCCCGCATCGGCCTCAGCGAGCTGCACGCACAGCGGTCCTGATCCGGCGACCTGCGCGGACACCCCTGAAGAGGCAGCAGAACACGCCCCGCTACGTCTGCCCCGCGGCGACGATTAGGGGCTCGGGCTGCCTCTTTAGGGGTTGGTAGGGACTAGGTCCCTTATTAGCATGAAGATCATCAACATCCAGCTTGACGAGCTGCTTGTGGGAGGTCAGCGCGGCTGCGGGCCGAGAGGGGCGAGAACGTGACTGCCTTTGCGATCGAGCCGAACGGCCGGACCACCGCACCCGTACCGGCGGACGACAGCGCCTGCGGCCGGCTCACGCCGATACCCGCCCCGAGCGCGCCCGCCGCGACGGCCCCGCCGTGCGACCCCGCGAGCCACCCGCGCCACCCGCTGGCCTGGGTCCGGGAACCACACCGCCCCGCCCACCCGCCGACCCCCGCGTACTCCACGGCCGGGCACCTCGCCCCGCACGCCGTTCGCGCGCCGGCCCCGCGCCGCCGGGCCGGCCGGAATGACGGCTGCCGTGCCCCGATCGTGCGCGGCGGCCTGTGCGACAGATCCCCGACCCCGGCCGCGGGCGCCGGGCCGCAGGCCGGGTCGGTCCCGTACGAGAACGCTCTCAGACAGATTCGTCGTACTTGAGCAGATGTGAGCCCTTCATGCCTGAATCGCGCGCCGAAACCGCCGAGCCCGTCGCCATCGTCGGACTCGCCTGCCGACTGCCGGGCGCGGCCGGACCGGAGGCGTTCTGGCAGCTGCTGCGCGACGGGCTCGACGCCACCACCGAAGTACCCGCCGACCGCTGGCGCTCCGCCGACGCCTCGGAGGTGCGCCGGGGCGCGTTCATCGAGCGGATCGGCCACTTCGACCCGGGCTTCTTCGGCATCTCGCCCCGCGAGGCCGCCGCCATGGACCCCCAGCAACGGCTCATGCTGGAACTGAGCTGGGAGGCGCTGGAGGACGCCCGTATCGTCCCGGCCGCCCTGGACGGCAGCGCGACCGGTGTCTTCCTCGGCGCGATCTGGGACGACTACGCCACCCTCCAGTACCGCGGCGGCACCGACGCGCTCGACCAGCACACGATCACCGGCCTGCACCGCGGCATCATCGCCAACCGGATCTCCTACACGCTGGGCCTGGGCGGCCCCAGCATGATCGTCGACGCCGGGCAGGCGTCCTCGCTCGCCGCGATCCACCTCGCCTGCGAGAGCCTGCGCCGCAGCGAGTCGGCCTTCGCCCTGGCCGGCGGCGTGAACCTCAACATCGCCGCGGAGTCGGCCGTCAGCGCGGCCCGGTTCGGCGGACTGTCCCCCGACGGCCGCTGCTTCACCTTCGACGAGCGTGCCAACGGCTTCGTCCGCGGCGAGGGCGGCGTGCTGATCGCGCTCAAGCCGCTCGCGCGCGCCCTCGCCGACGGCGACCGCGTCCACTGCGTCATCCACGGAAGCGCGGTCAACAACGACGGCGGCGGCACCAGCCTCACCGCCCCCTCCGAGCGGGCCCAGCGCGAGGTCCTGCGCACCGCGTACGCGGACGCCGGAATCGACCCGGCCGACGTCGGCTACGTCGAACTGCACGGCAGCGGCACCCGGCTCGGCGACCCGATCGAGGCGGCGGCCCTCGGCTCGGTCCTCGGCGCCGCCCGCCGCCCCGGCGACCCGCTGCCGGTCGGCTCGGTCAAGACCAACATCGGCCACCTCGAAGCGGCCGGCGGTGCGGCCGGCCTGCTCAAGGCCGTGCTCGCCATCAAGCACGGCAGCCTCCCCGCCAGCCTCAACTTCCGCACCCCCAGCCCGAACATCCCCCTCGACGAGCTGAACCTGCGCGTGCAGTGCGACCTCGCCGACTTCCCCCTCACCGACGGCCGCCGCATCGCCGGCGTCAGCTCGTTCGGCATGGGCGGCACGAACTGCCACGTGGTGCTCGCCGGACTCCCCGAGGACGAGACCGCGCGGCCCGGCCGGCCGACGCGACCCGACAGCGACGCCGCGACACCGCTGCCCGTCGTGGTGTCCGGCCGGACGGTCCGCGCCCTGCGCGCCCAGGCCGCCCGGCTGCGCGCGGCCGTGGTCGGCCGCCCGGACCTGCGCGTGGCCGACGTCGGCCACTCCCTCGCCGCCACCAGGACCGCGTTCCCGCACCGGGCGGTCGTGGTGGCCGCCGACCGCGGCGAACTGCTCACCGGCCTGCGCGCGCTGGCCGCGGGCGAACCCGGCGCCGGCCTGGTCGAAGGCCGTGCCCGGGACGGCGAAGTGGTGTTCGTCTTCCCCGGCCAGGGCTCGCAGTGGCTGGGCATGGCCCGCGAACTGCTGGACTCCTCCGAGGCGTTCGCGACCCGGATGGCGGAGTGCGACCGGGCGTTGAGCGCCTTCGTCGACTGGTCCCTGCTCGACGTGGTGCGCACCGACGCCGACGCGGAGTGGCTGGACCGGGTCGATGTGGTGCAGCCGGTGTTGTGGGCGGTGATGGTGTCGTTGGCGGAGTTGTGGTGTTCGGTGGGTGTGGTGCCGTCGGCGGTGGTGGGGCATTCGCAGGGTGAGATCGCGGCCGCGGTGGTGGCGGGTGGGTTGAGTGTGTCCGACGGTGCGCGGGTGGTGGCGTTGCGGAGTCGGTTGATCGGGGAGGTGTTGTCGGGTCCTGGTGGGATGGTGTCGGTGGCGTTGCCGCGGGCGGATGTGGCGGAGTTGTTGGTGCCGTGGGGTGCGGTGGTGTCGGTGGCGGCGGTGAACGGTCCGTCGTCGACGGTGGTGTCGGGTGAGGCGTCGGCGTTGGACGAGTTGTTGGCGGTGTGTGAGGAGCGGGGGATCAGGGCGCGGCGGGTGGCGGTGGACTACGCGTCGCATTCGGTGCAGGTGGAGGGCATCCGGGAGCGGTTGCTGGAGGTGTTGGTGGGGTTGGAGCCGCGTTCGGGGAGCGTGGCGTTCTATTCGGCGGTGACCGGTGGGGTGGTGGACACCGCGCAGTTGGATGCCGGGTACTGGTACCGCAACTTGCGCGAGACGGTGGAGTTCGAGGCGGCGGCGCGGCGGTTGGCGGCGGACGGGTACCGCTTCTTCGTCGAGGCCAGCGCCCACCCGATCCTCACCCACGCCATCGACGAGCTCGACCACGACGACGTGCTCACGGTCGGCACCCTGCGGCGCGACGAGGGCGGCATGCGCCGATTCCTCACCTCCGCCGCCGAGTTGTACGCCAACGGCGTCGCCCTCGACACCGGGAAGCTGTTCGCCGACCAGGGCGCCGTCGCCGTCGACCTTCCCACGTACGCGTTCCAGCGCCGGCACTACTGGCGGGAGGCCGCCGTCGCGCCGGGTACGAGCGCGATCACCACCACGGCGGAACCGGTCCCCGATCCGACGCCCGCCGAGGAGGGCACCGACAGCACGGCGGAACTGCGCGCCCGGCTGACCGGCCTGCCCCGGTCCGAGGGCCGCCGCGTCGTGCTGGACCTGATCTCCGCGCACATCCGGGCCGTCGGCGGGTTCGTCGACTCCGACACCGTCGACACCGAACTGACCTTCCGGGAACTCGGGTTCGAGTCGATGACCGCGGTCGAGCTGCGCAACCGGCTCGCCCTCGCCACCGGACTCCGGCTACCGGCCACCCTGCTCTTCGACCACCCGACCCCGGTCCGGGTCGCCGCCGAACTGCGCGACCGGCTGCTCGGCGCCGGCGAACCGGCCGACCATCCGCCCGTCACCACCGCGGCCGCCGGTGAACCGATCGCGATCGTGGCGATGGCCTGCCGCTTCCCCGGCGGAGTGAACTCACCGGAAGACCTCTGGCGGCTCGTGGCCGACGGCGGCGAAGCCCTGTCCGACTTCCCCACCGACCGCGGCTGGGACCTCACCGACCAGTACCGGGCCGACTCCGCCTCCGCCACGGCCAACGGCACCTCCTTCCCCACCCGCAGCGGATTCCTGCACGAGGCCGGCGAGTTCGACGCCGCGCTCTTCGGTATCTCCCCGCGTGAGGCACGGGCCATGGACCCCCAGCAGCGCCTGCTGCTGGAGAGCGCCTGGGAGGCACTGGAACGGGCCGGCATCGCCCCCCGGTCCGCCCGCGGCAGCCGCACCGGTGTCTTCGTCGGCGCGATGTCGCAGGACTACGGACCGCGGATGCACGAACCCGCCGAAGGTCTGGAGGGATACCTGCTCACCGGCAACACGGCGAGCGTCGCCTCGGGCCGGATCGCGTACACCTTCGGGTTCGAGGGCCCCGCGGTGACCGTCGACACCGCGTGCTCCTCCTCGCTGGTGGCCCTGCACCTCGCCGTGCAGGCACTGCGCAACGGCGAGTGCGAGATGGCCCTGGCCGGCGGCGTCACCGTGATGGCGACCCCGGGCATCTTCATCGAGTTCAACAGCCAGGGCGGCCTGTCGTCCGACGGCCGCTGCAAGGCGTTCTCCGCGGCGGCCGATGGCACCGGCTGGGCCGAGGGTGTCGGCATGCTCGTGGTCGAGCGGCTGTCCGTCGCCCGTCGCAACGGCCACCGGGTGCTGGCCCTGGTGCGCGGTTCCGCCGTCAACCAGGACGGCGCCTCCAACGGACTCACCGCCCCCAACGGCCCCTCGCAGCAGCGCGTCATCCGGCACGCGCTGGCCGGCGCCGGACTGACCGCCCCGGACGTCGACGCCGTGGAGGCGCACGGCACGGGCACCGCGCTGGGCGACCCGATCGAGGCGCAGGCGCTGCTCGCCACCTACGGCCAGGGACGCCCCGCCGACCGCCCGCTGTGGCTGGGATCGGTCAAGTCCAACATCGGCCACACCCAGGCCGCCGCCGGCATGGCCGGCGTCATCAAGATGGTCATGGCCATGCGGAACGGCCTGCTCCCGCGGACCCTGCACGCCGACGAGCCGTCCCCGCACGTGGACTGGTCCGCCGGCGCGGTCGAACTGCTGACCCGGCCCCGGCCCTGGGAAGGCGGCGACCGCCCGCGCCGGGCGGCCGTGTCGTCCTTCGGCATCAGCGGCACCAACGCCCACACCATCCTGGAGGAGTCGCCGGACGCGGCCGGACCGCAGGCCGTCGCGCCGGAGCGGACCCGCCCGGCCACCGGCTGGACCCCGCCGTGGACCCTCTCCGCGAAGACCCCCGAAGCACTGCGTAACCAGGCCGCCCGCCTGCTGACCGTCGTCACCGGGGACGACACGGCCTCCCTGGTGGACGTCGGCTTCTCGCTCGCCACGACCCGCTCGGCCCTCGACCACCGCCTGGCCGTCCCCTGCACCGACCGCGACGCCGTGATCGCCGCCCTGCGCGAGACCGCCGCGGGCGGCCGGGCACCCGACACGATCCACGGCGTCGCCGACCGGGGTCGCACCGCGTTCCTGTTCACGGGGCAGGGTGCGCAGCGGGTGGGGATGGGTGCCGGGTTGTATGCGGCGTTCCCGGTGTTCGCTGATGCGTTGGATGCGGTGTGTGTGCGGTTGGACGCGGTGTTGGAGCGTCCGTTGCGTGAGGTGATGTTCGGCGACGCGGAGTCGCTGGACCAAACGGCGTATACGCAGGCGGGGTTGTTCGCGCTTGAGGTGGCGTTGTTCCGGTTGTGGGAGTCGTGGGGTGTCACGCCGGACTTCCTGCTGGGTCATTCGATCGGTGAGGTGGCGGCGGCGCATGTGGCCGGGGTGTTGTCGTTGGATGACGCGTGTGTGCTGGTGGGTGCTCGTGGCCGGTTGATGCAGGCGTTGCCCGCGGGCGGTGCGATGTTGGCGGTGGAGGCTGCTGAGGCGGACGTTGTTGCGGAGATCGCGGAGCGGTCCGGGGTGAGTGTGGCGGCGGTGAATGGGCCGTCGTCGGTGGTGGTTTCCGGTGATGAGGACATCGTCGCGGAGTTGGAGTCCGTGTGGCGTGCGGCGGGTCGGCGGGTGAAGCGGCTGACCGTTTCGCACGCGTTCCACTCACCCCGCATGGAGGCGATGCTCGACGAGTTCGCTGCTGTCGCCGCCGAACTGACCTTCCGCGCGCCGCGGTTGCCGATCGTGTCGAATGTGTCCGGTCGGTTGGCGGATGCGGCGGAGATCGGTACACCGGAGTACTGGGTGCGGCATGTGCGGGAGGCTGTGCGGTTCGCGGATGGGGTTGCGACGTTGTGGGCCGAGGGGGTGACGCGGGTTGTCGAGTTGGGGCCGGACGGTGTGTTGTCGGCGATGGCGCAGCAGTGTGCCGACCTGACGGCCGTACCGTCGCTGCGGGACGGTCACGACGAGGACCGGGCCGTGTCCAACGCCCTGGCGGCCCTGCACGCGTTCGGCGGCGCGGTGGACTGGCGCGCGGTGTACCGCCCGTTGGGCGCGGTGGCGGTGCCGCTTCCCACGTACGCGTTCGAGCACGAGCGGTACTGGGTGAGTGGTCGTGCGGGGCTCGGTGATGTGGCCGGTGCGGGGTTGGGTGTGGCGGGGCATCCGTTGCTGGGTGCGGAGGTGTCGTTGGCGTCCGGTGGCGGCCTGGTGCTCACCGGGCGGTTGTCGGTGGTGACTCAGCCGTGGTTGGCGGATCACCGGGTGCACGGTTCCGTGGTGGTGCCGGGGACGGCGTTGGTCGAGATGGTGTTGCGGGCCGGTGAGCAGGTCGGGTGCGGGCGGCTGGACGAGTTGACGCTGGAGGCGCCGCTGGTGCTTCCGGAGCGCGGGGCCGTCCAGGTGCAGGTGAGCGTCTCGGGTGACGTCGACGACCGCGTGGTGGGGGTGTATTCGCGGCCCGACGGTGAGGGCGGTTCCTGGATGCGTCATGCCGAGGGGCGGTTGGTGGACGGTGGTGGGGTGGTGGCGCCGGGGATGGATGTCTCGGTGTGGCCGCCGGCGGGTGCTGAACGGGTTGATGTCGAGGGTGCGTACGAGGCGTTGGCGGCGTCGGGATTGTCCTACGGTCCGGTGTTTCGTGGGTTGGGGTCGGCGTGGCGGGCGGCGGACGGTGTGGTGTTCGCCGAGGTGGAGTTGCCTGAGGTGGTTCGGGGGGACGCGGGGTTGTTCGGGGTGCATCCGGCGTTGCTGGATGCCGCGTTGCACGTGATCGGGCTGGGCGGTCTCGTTGACGATGGCGGGGCGGCGTGGTTGCCGTTCGCGTGGTCGGGCGTGTCGGTGTCCGCGGTGGGTGCTTCGCGTTTGCTGGTACGGGTGGCGGCCACGGAGCGCAACACCTTGTCGGTGCAGGCGTTCGACGCCACCGGCGGTGCCGTGGTCTCGGTGGACTCGTTGGCGCTGCGGTCGGTGGATGGTCGGCGTGGGTTGGGTGCGGGCGGTTCCGTGGCGGACGGGCTGTTCGGTGTCGAGTGGTCGCGGGTGTCGCTGGACGCCTCCGCCGCCGGGCCGGTCGCCGTCGTAGCGCTGGACGCCGTCGTAGCGGGGGACGCGGCCGTTGCGGGGGACGCGGCCGGGGACGTCGCCGTGCGCGTGCCGACGGGTGGCGTGGCGGAGGTCGCCGGGCGGGTGCTGGCGGCCGTGCGGTGGTGGCTGGAGCAGGAGAGCTCTGCCCGTCTGGTGGTGGTGTCGCGGGGCGCGGTGGCGGTGGGTGATGGTGGTGTGGTCGCTGATGTGGCGGCGGCGGGTGTGTGGGGTTTGGTGCGGTCGGCGCAGTCGGAGCATCCGGACCGCTTGGTGTTGCTGGACTTGGACACCGAGGAGCCGGATGCGGAGCTCCTGAGCGGTGTGGTGGCGTTGGGTGAGCCGCAGGCGGCGGTGCGCGGCGGTGTGGTGTGGGTGCCGCGGTTGGCTCGGGTGTCGTCGTTGCCGCTGGTGTCGGTTCCGGCGGAGGGCGCGTGGCGTCTGGAGCCGTCGGAACGCGGTGTGTTGGAGGAGATCTCGGCGGTGGCACGGCCCGTCGAGGAGCTCGCCGCCGGTGAGGTGCGGGTGGAGGTGCGTGCGGCGGGGGTGAACTTCCGTGACGTGCTGATGGGACTCGGTACGTATCCGGGGGCCGCGCTGATGGGGTCCGAGGGTGCGGGGGTGGTGTTGGAGGTCGGCGTCGGCGTCACGGGTCTTGCGGTGGGTGATCGGGTCTTCGGGTTGTTCGCGGGCGGGTTCGGTCCGGCGGTGGTGACGGACGCCCGTCTGCTGGCCCGGATGCCCGAGGACTGGTCGTTCGTGCAGGCGGCGTCGATGCCGATCGTGTTCATGACGGCGTTCTACGGCCTGTTCGACCTGGGTGGCCTGGCGTCCGGTGAGTCGGTGTTGGTGCACGCGGCTGCCGGTGGGGTGGGCATGGCGGCGGTGCAGCTCGCCCGGTGGGCGGGTGCGGAGGTCTTCGCGACGGCCAGCGAGTCGAAGTGGCCGGTGGTGCGTGGGCTGGGCGTTTCCGGCGAGCGGATCGCCTCGTCGCGTGATCTGGGGTTCGAGGAGGTGTTCCGGGCGGCGTCGGACGGCCGGGGTGTGGATGTGGTCCTCCACGCGCTCGCCGGTGAGTTCGTCGACGCGTCGGCGCGGTTGCTGGCCGAGGGTGGCCGGTTCGTGGAGATGGGCAAGGCGGACATCCGGCAGGCCGAGGACTTCCCGGGCCGTTCCTACCAGGCGTTCGACCTGTTCGACGCGGGTCCCGACCGGTTGCGGGAGATCCTTGAGCGGTTGGTGGGGTTGTTCGAGGACGGCGTGCTGGAGCTGCTTCCGGTGCGTGCGTGGGACGTGCGGGAGGTGGCGGGTGCGTTCCGGTTGATGAGTTCGGGTCGGCACGTGGGCAAGAACGTGTTGACGATGCCCCGTCGGCTGGATGCGCGGGGCACGGTCGTGGTGACCGGTGGCACCGGCGCGCTGGGTGCGCTGGTGGCCCGGCATCTCGTATCTGCTTACGGGGTGCGGCACTTGGTGCTGTTGTCCCGGCGTGGTGCTGCGGCGCCGGGTGCTGCCGAGCTGGTCGCGGAGTTGGCCGAACTCGGTGCCGAGGCACGGGTTGTCGCGTGTGACGTGGCGGAACGGGCGGCGCTGGAAGGCGTGTTGGCGGAGATCCCGGCCGGGCATCCGTTGACCGGTGTGGTGCATGCCGCGGGTGTGGCGGACGACGGGGTGATCGGGGCGATGACCCCGGAGCGGGTCGCCGCCGTCCTGGCGCCGAAGGCGGACGCGGCGGTGCATCTGCACGAGCTGACGCGGCACCTGGACCTGGCGATGTTCGCCCTGTATTCGTCGGTCGCCGCGGTCTTCGGCACACCCGGGCAGTCCAACTACGCTGCCGCCAACGCGGTGTTGGACGCGATCGCGCAGCGGCGGCAGGCGGACGGCCTGGCCGGTGTGTCGTTGAGCTGGGGACTGTGGGAACGCGAGAGCGCCATCAGCGGTCACCTCTCCGCCGCCGACAAGGCACGGTTGGACGTCGCGGGGCGCGCGCTGTCCGACGAGACGGGGCTGGCGCTGTTCGACGCCGCGCTGGAGACGGGACGGGACCACGTCGTGCTGGCCCGCCTCGACGTCGCCCGCCTCCAGGCCCGGATCGGCGAGGGCACGGTGCCCGCGATGCTGCGGGGCCTGGTGCGTCCGCGGGCCCGGCGGGCGGTGGCGTCCCGGTCGGTCTCGCTGCGCGAGCGGCTGGCCGGGCTGTCGCCGCAGGAGCAGGAGCGGGAACTCACCGGCGTGGTGCTGGGCGAGGTCGCCGCCGTCCTGGGGCACGCCTCCGCCGACACGATCGAGCCGGACCGCACGTACAAGGAACTCGGCTTCGACTCGCTGACATCGGTCGAACTGCGCAACCGGATCAACGCCGTCACCGGCCTGCGGCAGCCCGCCACCCTGGTCTTCGGCTACCCGACGCCCGCCCTCCTGGCCGGGCACCTGCGCACCGAACTGCTCGGCGCCGCACTCACGGACCAGGCGACGCTGACCCCGGTTCCCCCGACCGCGCTCGCACCGGCGGACGACGACCCCGTCGCCATCGTCGGCATGGGCTGCCGGTTCCCCGGCGGAGTGGCATCACCGGAGGACCTGTGGCAGCTGGTCACCGCCGGGACGGACGCCATCGGCGCGTTCCCGACCGACCGCGGCTGGGACCTCGCCGGACTCTTCGACCCCGACCCGGAACGCCCCGGCACCTCGACCGCGCGGGAGGGCGGATTCCTTTACGGCGCCGCGGAGTTCGACGCCGGAGTGTTCGGCATCTCGCCCCGCGAGGCCATGGCGATGGACCCCCAGCAGCGACTGCTCCTGGAGTCGGTCTGGGAGGCGTTCGAGTACGCCGGCATCGACCCGACGTCGTTGCGCGGCAGCCGGACCGGAGTGTTCGTCGGCGCCATGACGCAGGACTACGGACCGCGGCTGCACGAAGCCACCGGAGACCTTGAGGGCTACCTGCTGACCGGCACCACCGGCAGCGTCACGTCCGGCCGCATCGCCTACACCTTCGGGCTCAAGGGCCCCGCCATCACGGTGGACACCGCCTGCTCGTCGTCGCTGGTGGGACTGCACCTCGCCGTGCAGGCGCTGCGCAACGGCGAGTGCGAGATGGCCCTGGCCGGCGGCGTCACGGTGATGGCGAACCCCGGATTGTTCACCGAGTTCAGCCGGCAGAGCGGGCTCGCCCCGGACGGCCGCTGCAAGGCGTTCTCCGCGGCGGCGAACGGCACCGGCTGGGCCGAGGGTGTCGGCATGCTCGTGGTCGAGCGGCTGTCCGTCGCCCGTCGCAACGGCCACCGGGTGCTGGCCCTGGTGCGCGGTTCCGCTGTCAACCAGGACGGCGCCTCCAACGGGCTCACCGCCCCCAACGGCGTCTCGCAGGAACAAGTCATCCGGCAGGCCCTGGCCGACGCGCGCCTGACCCCCGGTGACGTCGACCTCGTCGAGGCGCACGGCACCGGCACCGCGCTCGGCGACCCGATCGAGGCGCAGGCGCTGCTGGCGACCTACGGCCAGGACCGCCCCGCCGACCGGCCGCTGATGCTGGGATCGCTGAAGTCGAACATCGGTCACACGCAGGCCGCCGCCGGCGTGGGCGGTGTGATCAAGACGGTGATGGCACTCCGGCACGGCGTACTGCCCCGGACCCTGCACGCCGACGAGCCCTCCCCGCACATCGACTGGTCCACCGGCGCGGTCGCCCTGCTGACGCGGGCCCGGCCCTGGCAGGACACCGGCCGCCCGCGCCGGGCCGCGGTCTCCTCGTTCGGCATCAGCGGCACGAACGCCCACACCGTTCTGGAGGAGGCACCCGACGGGCTCGCCGCGCCGCGCCGCCAGGAGCCGGCCGCCGACTGGACCCCGCCGCTGACGCTCTCCGCCCGCACCCCGGAAGGCGTACGGGCCCAGGCCGACCGCCTGCTGACGGCACTCACCGCCGACGAGGCGTCCTCCCTGATCGACGTCGGCTTCTCGCTGGCCACGACCCGGGCGGCCTTCGAGCACCGGGCTACCGTTGTCGCCGGTAGCCGCCCCGAGGCCCTCGAAGCGCTCACCGAACTCGCCGCCGGACGAACACACCGTTCCGCACTGAAGGGCCGCTCCGCCACCGGTCGCACCGCGTTCCTGTTCACGGGGCAGGGTGCGCAGCGGGTGGGGATGGGTGCCGGGTTGTATGCGGCGTTCCCGGTGTTCGCGGCGGCGTTGGATGCGGTGTGTGTGCGGTTGGACGCGGTGTTGGAGCGTCCGCTGCGTGAGGTGATGTTTGGCGACGCCGATTTGTTGGGTCAAACGGCGTATACGCAGGCGGGGTTGTTCGCGCTTGAGGTGGCGTTGTTCCGGTTGTGGGAGTCGTGGGGTGTCACGCCGGATTTCCTGCTGGGTCACTCCATAGGTGAGGTGGCGGCGGCGCATGTGGCCGGGGTGTTGTCGTTGGATGACGCGTGTGTGCTGGTGGGTGCTCGTGGCCGGTTGATGCAGGCGTTGCCCGCGGGCGGTGCGATGTTGGCGGTGGAGGCTGCTGAGGCGGACGTCGTCGCGGAGATCGCGGAGCGGTCCGGGGTGAGTGTGGCGGCGGTGAACGGGCCGTCGTCGGTGGTGGTTTCGGGTGATGAGGATGTTGTCGCGGAGTTGGAGTCGGGGTGGCGTGCGGCGGGTCGGCGGGTCAGGCGTCTGACGGTTTCGCACGCGTTCCATTCGCCGCGGATGGAGGCGATGCTCGACGAGTTCGGTGCTGTCGCCGCTGAACTGACGTTCCGGGCGCCGCGGTTGCCGATCGTGTCGAATGTGTCCGGTTGGTTGGCGGATGCGGTGGAGATCGGTACGCCGGGTTATTGGGTGCGGCATGTGCGGGAGGCTGTGCGTTTCGCGGATGGGGTGGCGACGTTGTGGGCCGAGGGGGTGACGCGGGTTGTCGAGTTGGGGCCGGACGGTGTGTTGTCGGCGATGGCGCAGCAGTGTGCCGACCTGACGGCCGTACCGTCGCTGCGCGACGGTCACGACGAGACCCGTGCTGTCTCCACCGCGCTGTCCGGCCTCTGGGCGCACGGCGGCGGCATCGACTGGTCCGCGGTGTACGCGGACCAGGGAGCCGGCCGAGTGCCGCTTCCCACGTACGCGTTCGAGCACGAGCGGTACTGGGTGAGTGGTCGTGCGGGGCTCGGTGATGTGGCCGGTGCGGGGTTGGGTGTGGCGGGGCATCCGTTGCTGGGTGCGGAGGTGTCGTTGGCGTCCGGTGGCGGCCTGGTGCTCACCGGGCGGTTGTCGGTGGGTGTGCAGGGGTGGTTGGCGGATCACCGGGTGCACGGTTCTGTCGTGGTGCCGGGTACGGCGTTGGTCGAGATGGTGTTGCGGGCCGGTGAGCAGGTCGGGTGCGCGCGTCTTGAGGACCTGACGCTGGAGGCGCCGCTGGTGCTGCCCGAGCGCGGAGCCGTGCAGGTGCAGGTCAACGTCTCCGGCGGGGAGTACGACCGCACGGTGGAGATTCACTCGCGGCCCGACGGTGAGGGCGGTTCCTGGACGCGTCATGCCGAGGGGCGGTTGGCGGACGCCGACCGCGTGGTGGTGCCGGGGTTGGATGTCTCGGTGTGGCCGCCGGCGGGTGCTGAACGGGTTGATGTCGAGGGTGCGTACGAGGCGTTGGCGGCGTCGGGGTTGTCCTACGGTCCGGTGTTTCGTGGGTTGGGGTCGGCGTGGCGGGCGGCGGACGGTGTGGTGTTCGCCGAGGTGGAGTTGCCTGAGGTGGTTCGGGGGGACGCGGGGTTGTTCGGGGTGCATCCGGCCTTGCTGGATGCCGCGTTGCACGTGATCGGGCTGGGCGGTCTCGTTGACGGTGGCGGGGCGGCGTGGTTGCCGTTCGCGTGGTCGGGTGTGTCGGTGTCCGCGGTGGGTGCTTCGCGTTTGCTGGTACGGGTGGCGGCTTCGGAGCGCAACACCTTGTCGGTGCAGGCGTTCGACGCCACCGGCGGTGCCGTGGTCTCGGTGGACTCGTTGGCGCTGCGGTCGGTGGACGGTCGTCGGGGACTGGGCGGCACCGGTTCCGTGGCGGACGGGCTGTTCGGTGTCGAGTGGTCGCGGGTGTCGCTGGAGGCCTCCGCCGCCGGGCCGGTCGCCGTCGTAGCGCTGGACGCCGTCGCGCAGGCGGACGCGGACGCCGATGTCGCGGTCCGGTTGCCGTCGGGCGCTGTCGGCGAGGTGGCCGGGGCGGCGCTGGCAGCGGTGCGCGTCTGGCTGGCTCGGGAGGGCGCCGGTCGTCTGGTGGTGGTGTCGCGGGGTGCGGTGGCGGTGGGTGACGGTGGTGTGGTGACCGATGTGGCGGCGGCCGGGGTGTGGGGTCTGGTGCGGTCGGCGCAGTCGGAGCACCCGGGCCGCCTGGTGCTGCTGGATGCCGACATCGAGCCGGACGCGGAACTGCTCAGTGGCGTAACGGCGTTGGGTGAGCCGCAGGTCGCGGTGCGGGGTGGCGCGGTGTGGGTGCCGCGGTTGGCTCGGGTGTCGTCGTTGCCGGTGGTGTCGGTTCCGGCGGAGGGCGCGTGGCGTCTGGAGCCGTCGGAGCGCGGCGTGCTGGAGGACGTGGCCGCCGTCGTGCGGCCGGACGGTGAGGTGTTGGGCGCCGGTGAGGTGCGGGTGGAGGTGCGGGCGGCCGGGGTGAACTTCCGTGACGTGCTGATGGGACTCGGTACGTATCCGGAGCCGGGCCTGATGGGTTCCGAAGGCGCGGGGGTGGTGCTGGAGGTCGGCGCCGGCGTCACGGATCTTGCGGTGGGCGATCGGGTGTTCGGGCTGTTCGCGGGCGGGTTCGGCCCGGTGACGGTGACGGATCACCGGTTGCTGGCGCGGATGCCGGAGGGCTGGTCGTTCGTCGAGGCGGCGTCGGTGCCGATCGTGTTCATGACGGCGTTCTACGGGTTGTTCGACCTGGCTGGTCTGGGTTCCGGTGAGTCGGTGTTGGTGCACGCGGCTGCCGGTGGGGTGGGCATGGCGGCGGTGCAGCTCGCCCGGTGGGCGGGTGCGGAGGTCTTCGCGACGGCCAGCGAGTCGAAGTGGCCGGTGGTGCGGGGTCTCGGGGTTTCGGGCGAGCGGATTGCCTCGTCGCGTGATCTGGGGTTCGAGGAGGTGTTCCGGGCGGCGTCGGACGGCCGTGGTGTGGATGTGGTCCTCAACGCGCTCGCCGGTGAGTTCGTCGACGCGTCGGCGCGGTTGCTGGCCGATGGCGGCCGGTTCGTGGAGATGGGCAAGGCCGACATCCGGCAGGCCGACGACTTCCCCGCTGCCGCGTATCACGCCTTCGATCTCCTGGACGCGGGCCCTGTCCGGTTGCGGGAGATCCTTGAGCGGTTGGTGGGGTTGTTCCAGGACGGCGTGCTGGAACTACCTCCGGTGCGTGCGTGGGACGTGCGGGACGCGGCGGGGGCGTTCCGGCTGATGAGTTCGGGTCGGCACGTGGGCAAGAACGTGCTGACGATGCCCCGTCGGCTGGATGCGCGGGGCACTGTGCTGGTCACCGGTGGCACCGGCACGCTCGGCGCCCTCGTCGCCCGGCATCTCGTATCTGCTTACGGGGTGCGGCACTTGGTGCTGTTGTCCCGGCGTGGTGCTGCGGCGCCCGGTGCTGCCGAGCTGGTCGCGGAGCTGGCCGAACTCGGTGCCGAGGCACGGGTTGTTGCGTGTGACGCGGCGGAACGGGCGGCGCTGGAAGGCGTGTTGGCGGACATTCCGGCCGGGCATCCGTTGACCGGTGTGGTGCATGCCGCGGGTGTGGCGGACGACGGGGTGATCGGGGCGATGACCCCGGAGCGGGTCGCCGCCGTCCTGGCCCCGAAGGCGGACGCCGCGGTGCATCTGCACGAGCTGACGCGGCACCTGGACCTGGCGTTGTTCGTCATGTACTCCTCCGCGTCGGCGACCTTCGGCACCGCGGGACAGGCCAACTACGCAGCCTCCAACGCGGTGTTGGACGCGATCGCGCAGCAGCGGCAGGCGGACGGCCTGGCCGGTGTGTCGTTGAGCTGGGGACTGTGGGAACGCGAGAGCGCGATCAGCGGCCACCTCTCCGCCGCCGACAAGGCACGCCTGGACGGCGCGGGGCTGGCGTTGTCCGACGACGACGGACTGGCGTTGTTCGACGCGGCGTTGCGGACCGGGCTGGCGCACGTCGTGGTGACCCGGCTGGACGTGCCGCGGCTGCGGGCCAGGATCGGCCGGGGGCCGGTGCCCGCGATGCTGCGGGGACTGGTGCGGGGCGCGGTGCGCCGGGCGGTCGGCTCCACCGGCGCGGGTTCGCTGCCGGCGCGGCTGGCGCGGCTGTCGGCCACCGAGCAGGACCGGCTGCTCACCGGGATCGTGCTGGCCGAGGCGGCGGCGGTCCTCGGGCACTCCTCGCAGGACGCGATCGAGCCCGGTCGCGCGTTCAAGGACCTCGGCTTCGACTCGTTGACGGCGGTGGAACTGCGCAACCGGATCAACACCGCTACCGGGCTGCGGCTTTCGGCCACGCTGGTGTTCGACCACCCCAGTCCGCGGGCGCTCGTCGAGCGGCTGCGCGCCGACCTGGTGGGGGCGGATACGGCCGCGCCGGTTACCGCGCCGGCCCTGACGCCGTCGGACGACGACCCGATCGTCATCGTGGGGATGGGCTGCCGGTTCCCGGGCGGGGTGGCGTCGCCGGAGGACCTGTGGCGGCTGGTGGTGTCCGGGAACGACGCGATCGGTGAGTTCCCGACGGATCGCGGCTGGGACCTCGCCGGGCTCTTCGACCCCGACCCGGAGCGCCCCGGCACCTCCACCGCGCACGTGGGCGGCTTCGTCCACGACGCGGACGAGTTCGACGCCGGCCTGTTCGGCATCTCGCCGCGGGAAGCGCTGGCCATGGACCCGCAGCAGCGGCTCCTGATGGAGAGTGCCTGGGAGGCGCTGGAACGGGCCGGCATCGCGCCCATGTCGTTGCGCGGTGAGCAGGTCGGCGTGTTCGTCGGAGCGGCGTCGTCGGGCTACGGCACCGGTCCGGTGTCGACGCAGACGCGCGGCGAGGTCGAGGGCCACCTGCTGACCGGCACCACCACCTCTGTCGCGTCGGGGCGCATCGCGTACACCTTCGGCCTGGAGGGCCCGGCGGTGACGGTGGACACGGCGTGCTCGTCCTCGCTGGTCGCGCTGCACCTGGCGGTCCAGGCGATGCGCGCCGGTGAGTGCGCGATGGCGCTGGTCGGCGGCGCCACCATCATGGCGACGCCGGGGATCTTCACGGAGTTCAGCCGGCAGAAGGGTGTGGCGGCGGACGGGCGGTGCAAGTCCTTCGCCGCCGGTGCCGACGGGACCGGCTGGGCCGAGGGCGCGGGCGTGCTGGTGGTCGAGCGGTTGTCGGAGGCGCGGCGTCGCGGGCACGAGGTGCTGGCGGTGGTGCGGGGCAGCGCGGTCAACCAGGACGGCGCGTCGAACGGCCTGACCGCGCCGAACGGTCCCTCCCAGCAGCGGGTCATCCGGCAGGCGTTGGCCGGTGCCGGGCTGTCCGCGTCCGAGGTGGACGCGGTCGAGGCGCACGGCACGGGCACCGCGCTGGGTGACCCGATCGAGGCGCAGGCGCTGCTCGCCACCTACGGCCAGGACCGGCCCGAGGACCGGCCGCTGTGGCTGGGTTCGCTGAAGTCCAACATCGGGCACGCCCAGGCGGCGGCGGGCGTGGCCGGTGTGATCAAGATGGTCATGGCGTTGCGCAACGGCGTCCTGCCGCGCACCCTGCACGCCGGCGAACGCTCCCCGCACATCGACTGGTCGTCCGGCGCGGTCGAACTGCTGACGGAGAACCGGCCGTGGCCGCGCGCCGGTCACCCCCGCCGGGCCGGCGTCTCGTCGTTCGGCATCAGCGGAACGAACGCCCACACCATCCTGGAACAGGCCCCCGACGCCCCGCGGCCCAGCGGAACGGCACCCTCCCACGACACGGCACCGTCCCTTGGCACGGCACCGGGAACGCCGGAACCGGTCCCGGCCGCCGGCGACAGGGTTCCGCCGCTCGTGCTGTCCGCGCGGTCCGCCGGAGGACTGCGCGAGCAGGCGAAGCGGTTGCTGGCGGTGGTCACCGCGGACGACGCGCCCTCGCTGCTGGACGTGGGCTTCTCGCTGGCGACGACCAGGACGCCGTTGGAACATCGTGCCGCACTCGTCGCCGGTACGGACGCCGGACTCATCGACGCGCTGGGCGAGTTGGCCACCGGCCGTGGCGGACGCGGCGTGCTGGAAGGCCGTGCGGTGGACGGCCGGATCGCCTTCCTGTTCACCGGCCAGGGCGCGCAGCGCGTCGGCATGGGCCGTGAACTCGTCGCCGAATTCCCGGTGTTCGCGGACGCGCTGGACGCGGTGTGCGCGCGGTTGGACGCGGAGTTGGAGCGTCCGTTGCGTGAGGTGATGTTCGGCGACGCGGAGTTGTTGGATCAAACGGTGTACACCCAGGCGGCGTTGTTCGCGCTGGAGGTGGCGCTGTTCCGATTGCTGGAGGCGTGGGGCGTCACGCCGGACTTCCTGCTGGGGCATTCGATCGGTGAGGTGGCCGCCGCGCATGTGGCGGGTGTGCTGTCGTTGGATGACGCGTGTGTGTTGGTGGGTGCTCGGGGCCGGTTGATGCAGGCGTTGCCGGCGGGCGGCGCGATGTTGGCGGTGGAGGCGACCGAGGCCGAGATCGTCGCGGAGATCGCGGAGCGGCCCGAGGTGAGTGTGGCGGCGGTGAACGGGCCGTCGTCGGTGGTGGTTTCGGGTGATGAGGATGTTGTTGCGGAGTTGGAGTCCGTGTGGCGTGCGGCGGGGCGTCGGGTGAAGCGGTTGGCCGTTTCGCATGCGTTCCATTCGCCGCGGATGGAGGCGATGCTCGGTGAGTTCGAGGCCGTCGCGGCCCAACTGGCGTTCCACGAGCCCCGGTTGCCCATCGTCTCGAACGTGACGGGTGGGTTGGCCGATCCGGTGGAGATCGGGACGCCGGGTTACTGGGTGCGGCATGTGCGCCAGGCGGTGCGGTTCGCCGACGGTGTCGCGACGCTGCGGGGCCAAGGGGTCACGACGTACCTGGAGTTGGGCCCGGACGGTGTACTGGCCGCGATGGCCCAGCAGTGCGCGGACGTCACAGCAGTGCCCGCGCTCCGGGACGGCCACGACGAGACCCTCACGGTCCACGCGGCCCTGGCCACCGCCCACACGCACGGCGCCGCGGTGGACTGGTCGGCGGTGTTCGCGGGCCGGGGAGCACGCCGCGTGGCGTTGCCGACGTACGCGTTCGAACGCGGCCGGTACTGGCTGTCCGACGACTCGCCCGCGACGCCGTCCGGGGCGGCCGCCGACGCCGCCGAGTCCGGGTTCTGGGACGCGGTGGAGCGCGAGGACGCCGGGGCGCTCACCGAGACGCTCGGGCTGTCGTCCGGGACCGGGCTGGACGCCTTCCTGCCGGCGTTGTCGGCCTGGCGCAAGGGCCGCAGGGACGAGGCGGCGGTCGACGGCTGGCGTTACCGGGTCGCGTGGGCACCGGTGGCCGAGGCGACCGGGACGCTGGACGGCCGGTGGCTGGTCGTCGTACCCGAGTCAGGCGCCGCCGCGGACGTGACCGAGGCGCTGCGCCACGCGGGCGCCGAGCCGGTGACGCTGGAACTGTCCGGTGCGACGAGCCGGGAGGCGCTGGCCGAACGGCTCAACGCGGCCGGTGAGTTGGCGGGCGTGGTGTCACTGCTCGCCTGCGGCGGGACGGACGGCGCCGAGGCGACGCTGACGCTGGTGCAGGCGTCGGAGGCCGTGGACGCCCCCGTGTGGTGCGTGACGCGCGGCGCGGTGTCGGTGGGGCGGGCCGATCGGGTGACGCGCCCCGAGCAGGCGCGGGTGTGGGGGCTCGGCCGGGTCGCGGCCCTGGAGTTCCCGCAGCGTTGGGGCGGTCTGGTCGACCTGCCCGACACGATGGACGCGCGGGCCGCCGCGCGCTTCGCCGCGGTGCTCTCCGGCACCTGCGGCGAGGACCAGGCGGCTGTCCGGGCCTCCGGCGTCTTCGGACGGCGACTGCGGCACGCGGTGTCCGACCGGAGCGCCGGGGGCACCACGTGGCGGCCCGGCGGGACCGTACTGATCACCGGCGGCACCGGCGCGCTGGGCGGCCACGTCGCCCGCTGGCTGGCGGAACGCGGCGCGGAACGGCTGGTCCTCACCAGCCGCCGCGGGCCGCACGCGCCCGGCGTGGCCGAACTCGTCGCGGAGCTGGCGGCGCACGGTACCGCGGCGACCGTGGTGGCCTGCGACGTCGCCGACCGCGACGCGCTGGCCGCGCTGCTGGCCGAACACCCGGTGACCGCCGTCGTCCACACCGCCGGCGTCGTGGACTCCGCGTCGCTGGCGGATACCTCGGTCGCCGGGTTCGCCGAGGTGGTCCGCGCCAAGGCGCTCGGCGCGGCGAACCTCGACGAGCTGACCGCGGACCTGGCCCTGGACGCGTTCGTGCTGTTCTCCTCGATCGCCGGGGTGTGGGGCAGCGCCGGCCAGGCCGCGTACGCCGCCGCCAACGCCTACCTCGACGCCCTCGCGGAACACCGCAGGGCGCGCGGCCTGCCGGCCACCTCGGTGGCGTGGGGACCGTGGGACGAGGGCGGCATGCTCGCCGACACCGACGAGGGCGAGTACCTGCGCCGCCGCGGCCTGACGGCGATGCGGCCCGGCCGGGCGATCACCGTGCTCGCCCAGGCACTCGACCGCGACGAGACCTGTCTGACCGCCGCCGACGTGGACTGGGCCCGGTTCGGCGCGGTCTTCACCTCGGGCCGGCCGAGTCCGCTGCTCGGCGAGCTGCTGACGGTTGCCGCCCCGGCGGACCCCGGTGAACGGGAGGACGACGAACTGTCCGCGTTCGCACGGCAGTTGACCGGCCTGACCGCGCTGGAGCGGTCGCACGCGGTGCTGGACCTCGTACGCGCGCGGGCCGCGGACGTCCTCGGCTACTCCGAGGCCGCCCTGGTCGTGACCGACCGGCCGTTCAAGGACCTGGGGTTCGACTCGCTGTCGGCGGTCGAACTGCGCAACCGGCTGGCCCGGGCCACGCGGCTGACGCTGCCCGCGAGTCTGGTGTTCGACTACCCGACCGCGCAGGTCCTGGCCGACCACCTGGCCGGGCTGCTCGGCGGCGACGCGACCGAACCGTCGGTGGCATCACCGGCGCCCCGGACCCTCGGCACCGACGAACCGATCGCGATCGTGGGCATGAGCTGCCGTCTGCCCGGCGGAGTCTCCACCCCCGAGCAGTTGTGGGACCTCGTGGCGTCGGGAACGGACGGGATCTCCGCCTTCCCCACCGACCGCGGATGGGATCCGACGGGTGCGGACTACGCCCGGGCGGGCGGATTCATCGACGACGTGGCCGGGTTCGACGCGGCGCTGTTCGGTATCTCGCCGCGCGAGGCGCTGGCCATGGACCCGCAGCAGCGGCTCGTGCTGGAGGCGTCCTGGGAGGCGCTGGAACGCGCCGGGATCGACCCGCACTCCCTGCGGGGCAGCACGACAGGTGTCTTCGTCGGCGCCTCCAACTCCGACTACGGTTCCGGCACCCGCCTGTCCGAGGACGCCGCCGGCCACAACCTCACCGGCAAGGCGAACAGCGTGATGTCGGGCCGCGTCGCCTACTCGTTCGGGCTCGAAGGCCCCGCGGTGACGGTGGATACGGCGTGTTCGTCGTCGTTGGTGGCGTTGCATCTGGCGGCGCAGGCGTTGCGGAACGGTGAGTGCTCGATGGCGCTGGCCGGCGGCGTCGCGGTGCTGGCCACCCCCGGCGCCTTCGACGAGTTCAGCCGGCAGGGCGGGCTGGCCGGGGACGGCCGCTGCAAGCCGTTCGCCGCGGCGGCCGACGGCACCGGCTGGTCCGAAGGCGTCGGCATGCTGCTGGTGGAGCGGTTGTCGGACGCGCGGCGCAATGGTCACCGGGTGTTGGCGGTGGTGCGTGGGTCGGCGGTGAATCAGGACGGTGCGTCGAACGGTTTGACGGCGCCGAACGGTCCGTCGCAACAGCGGGTGATCCGGGCGGCGTTGGCGAGTGCGGGTCTGTCGGCGTCGGACGTGGACGTCGTGGAGGCGCACGGCACCGGGACCCGGTTGGGCGACCCGATCGAGGCGCAGGCGCTACTGGCGACCTACGGCCGGGAGCGTGCGGGCGACCGGCCGTTGTGGTTGGGCTCGGTGAAGTCGAACATCGGTCATACGCAGGCTGCTTCGGGTGTCGCGGGCGTGATCAAGATGGTGATGGCGCTGCGGCACGGTGTGTTGCCGCCGACGCTGCATGTCGACGAGCCGTCGCCGCACGTGGACTGGTCGGTCGGTGCGGTGGAGTTGCTGACCGAGGCGAGGGCGTGGCCCGAGCTGGCGGGGCCGCGTCGTGCTGCGGTGTCGTCGTTCGGGATCAGTGGGACGAACGCGCACACGATCTTGGAGGAGACGGCGGAAACAGCGGAGTTGCCTGCGTCGGCCGGGGTTTCCGTGGGTGTGGGTCCGTCGGTGGTGCCGTGGGTGGTGTCGGCGCAGTCGGCCGCGGGGTTGGGTGCGCAGGCGGGCCGGTTGGGCTCGTTCGTGGGTGAGTTGTCCGGTGTGCGGTCGGTGGATGTGGGTGTGTCGTTGGCGGTGACGCGGGCGGCTCTGGAGCACCGTGCGGTGGTGTTGGGTGCGGATCGGGCTGAGTTGTTGACTGGTCTGGGCCGGTTGGCCGAGGGCGGTGACGGCGTCGGTGTTGTTCGTGGGGTCGCGGTTTCTGGTCGTACGGCGTTCTTGTTCACGGGGCAGGGTGCGCAGCGGGTCGGGATGGGCCGGGAGTTGTATGCCGGGTTCCCGGTGTTCGCGGATGCGTTGGACGCGGTGTGTGCGCGGATGGACGGTGAACTCGATCGTCCGTTGCTCGACGTCATGTTCGGCGACGGGGAGTTGCTGAACCGGACCGCTTATACGCAGGCGGCGTTGTTCGGTCTCGAAGTCGCCCTGTTCCGGCTGTTGGAGTCGTGGGGGATGCGGCCGGACTTCCTGCTGGGTCATTCGATCGGTGAGGTGGCGGCGGCGCATGTGGCGGGGGTGTTGTCGCTGGATGACGCGTGCGTGCTGGTCGGTGCTCGTGGTCGATTGATGCAGGCGTTGCCGGCGGGTGGGGCGATGCTGGCGGTGGAGGCTGCTGAGGTCGAGATCGCGGCGGAGATCGCGGAGCGGCCGGAGGTCAGCATTGCGGCGGTGAATGGGCCGTCGTCCGTGGTGGTTTCCGGTGATGAGGACGTGATCGCGGACCTGGAGACCGCCTGGCGTGCGACTGGCCGCCGGGTGAAGCGGCTCACCGTTTCGCACGCGTTCCACTCGCCGCGCATGGAGGCGATGCTCGACGAATTCCACGCCTCCATACAGCAGTTGGTGTTCGAGGCGCCGCGTCTGCCGATCGTGTCCAACTTGTCCGGTCGCCTGGTGGACTCGGCGGAGATTCGTACGCCGGCCTACTGGGTGCGACACGTCCGCGAGGCGGTGCGGTTCTCGGACGGGGTCGCGACGTTGCATGCGGAGGGTGTGACGCGGTTTGTGGAGTTGGGGCCGGACGGTGTGTTGACGGCGATGGTCGAGGGGTGTGTTGAGCCGGCGGTGGCGGTGCCGGTGTTGCGTGGCGGTCGGGACGAGACCGGGGCTGTGCTGGCGGCGGTGGCGTCGGTGTTCGTGCGGGGGGCGGCTGTCGACTGGGCTGCTGTTTTCGCCACCTGGCAGGGGCAGGTCACGGATCTGCCGACGTACGCCTTCCAGCGCGAGCGGTACTGGCCGAGGCCGCAGGTGGCCACCGGGATCGGGGCCACCGACCACCCGTTGCTGGCCACCGCGGTCGTCCTGGCCGACGGCGAGGGCGCGTTGCTGACCGGGCGGTTGTCCACCCGGACGCACGCCTGGCTGGCGGACCACGTGGTCAAGGGCAACGTGCTGCTGCCCGGCACCGCGTTCGTGGAGATGGCGCTGCGGGCGGGTGAGGCGGTCGGTTGCGCGCGTCTTGAGGACCTGACGTTGGAAGCGCCGCTGGTCCTGCCCGCCCAGCAGGCGTTCGAGGTCCAGGTCGGCGTGGGGGCCGGAACGGCGGACTCCACCCGGCCGGTGTCGGTGTACGCGCGGCCGGAGGGGGCGCGGACCTGGACCCGGCACGCCGTCGGCACGCTGACCGCCGGGCCGACCGAGGCGGCACCGTTCGAGCTGACCGCCTGGCCGCCCGAGGGCGCGGAACCGGTGGCCGTGGACGGCGTCTACGCCCGGCTCGCCCAACGCGGTCTCGCCTACGGGCCGGTCTTCCAGGGGCTGCGGGCCGCCTGGCGTGCGGACGGTGAGCTGTTCGCCGAGGTCGCGCTGCCCGAGGCCGCACGGCAGGACGCCGAGCAGTCCGGCCTCCACCCGGCCGCGCTGGACGCCGCCCTGCACCCCGTCGTCCTCGGTGGCCTGGTCGACGACACCGGCGGCGCGCGGCTGCCGTTCAGCTGGTCCGGAGTGACCCTGCACGCCGCCGGGGCGTCGGTGCTGCGCGTCCGGCTCAGCCCGGTCGGGCCGGACGAGATCGCGGTGCGGGTCGCCGACGGCACCGGGACGGCGGTGGCCGAGGTCGAGTCGCTGGTCCTGCGCGCGGCCTCGGAGGAGCAACTGCGGCAGGTGCGCGACGCGGGCACCGCCGACACGCTCTTCGCGGTCGACTGGGTCGAGACCGCCGTGCCCTCCGCCGCCGGCGTACCGGTGCCGTGGTCGTCGGCGCGCCTGGACGCCGACGGCGTGCTCGTCCTGGAGCCGCCGCTCGGCGCGGACCGGCCCGTTCCGGAGCTGGTGTTCTGGGAGCCGGCCGCGGACGACGCGACCGGTCCCGCCGAGGCGATCCGGCGCCGTACGCACGACGCCCTCGCGCTGCTCCAGGCGTGGGTGGCCGACCCGCGCTTCGGCTCGTCGCGCCTGGCCGTGCTGACCGCCGGCGCGGTCGCCGTCGGCCGGGACGACGACGTGGCCGACCTGGCCGGCGCCGCGGTGTCCGGCCTCGTGCGCAGCGCGCAGAACGAGCACCCGGACCGCCTGGTGTGGGTGGACGTCGACGACGACCCCGCCTCGCGCGCCCTGCTGACCGCACTGCACGGTACGGACGAACCCCAACTGGCCGTCCGGGGCGGGCGGTTGCTGACTCCGCGCCTGGTGCGCGCGGTGCCCGCCGAGCCGGCCCCCGTCCGGTGGAGCGGCACCGGGACGGTGCTCGTCACCGGCGGCACCGGAGCCCTGGGCGCGCTCGTGGCCCGGCACCTGGTGACCGAGCACGGGGTGCGGCACCTGATGCTGCTCAGCCGCCGCGGGCCGGACGCGCCCGGCGCCGCCGAACTGCGGGCCGCCCTGGCCGGGTCGGGCGCCCGGGTCACGGTGCGTGCCTGCGACGCCGCCGACCGGGAGGCGTTGACCGAAGCCCTGGCCTCCATCCCCGCCGCGCACCCGCTGACCGCGGTCGTGCACACCGCCGGCGTCCTCGACGACGGCGTCCTGGAATCCCTGACCCCGGACCGGCTCGACGCCGTGCTGCGGGCCAAGGCCGATTCCGCGCTGCACCTCCACGCGTTGACCCGGGGCGCCGAGCTGGACGCCTTCGTGCTGTTCTCGTCGGCGTCCGCCACGTTCGGCACCGCGGGCCAGGGCAACTACGCGGCGGCCAACGCCGTGCTCGACGCCCTCGCGGCGCACCGCAGGGTCCGCGGGCTCAACGCCCTGTCGCTGGCCTGGGGACCGTGGGACGGCACCGCGGGCATGGCGGGAACGCTGGACCGGGCCGGCCGGGCCAGGATCACCGCGCTCGGCGGCGCGCTGTCCGCGGAGCGCGGCCTCGCGCTGCTGGACCTGGCCCCCGCCGCCGGCCGCGCCCTGGTGGTCCCCATGGCCACCGACCTCGCCGCCACGCCCGTCCCGGACGGCCTGCCGGTGCCCGCCCTGCTGCGCGACCTGGTACGCGTCAAGCGGCGCCGCGCGGTCCACGGCACCGCCGCGACCGGGACCGCGCTCGCCGAACGGCTGGCCGGCCTGGCCGGGCCGGAGCAGACCCGCGTGGTCGGCGAACTCGTCCTCGCCCAGGTCGCCGAGGTGCTGGGCCACGCCTCGCCCGGCGCCGTGGACCCCAAGCGCGCCTTCACCGATCTCGGGTTCGACTCGCTGATCGCCGTCGAACTGCGCAACCGCCTGGCCGCCGCCACCGGACTGCGGCTGCCCGCCACGCTGATCTTCAGTCACCCGAACGCCCTCGCCCTCACCGAGCACCTGCGC
The DNA here is from genome assembly GCF_027947535.2 of Streptantibioticus silvisoli. Classification (GTDB taxonomy): domain Bacteria; phylum Actinomycetota; class Actinomycetes; order Streptomycetales; family Streptomycetaceae; genus Streptantibioticus_C; species Streptantibioticus_C silvisoli. Next base: position 21,954 of record NZ_JAAGKO020000057.1, on the reverse strand, counting down.
GACGAGCTGGTCGGCCGGGCCGCCCAACGGCGCCCGAACACGCCGGCCACCAGGGGGACGGCCGACGACCCCATCGCCATCGTCTCGATGAGCTGCCGTTACCCGGGCGGGGTGGGCAACCCCGAGGAGCTGTGGCAGCTGGCGCTCCAGGGCCGCGACGGGATCAGCGAGTTCCCCGTCAACCGCGGCTGGGACGTCGAGCGGCTCTACGACCCCGACCCCGAGCACAGCGGCACGACGTACACCCGCGAAGGCGGATTCCTGCACGACGCGGACCGGTTCGACGCCGAGCACTTCGGCATCTCACCGCGCGAGGCGCTCGCCATGGACCCCCAGCAGCGCCTGCTGCTCGAACTGTCCTGGGAGACCTTCGAACGCGCCGGGATCGACCCCACCTCGATGCGCGGCACCCGCACCGGTGTGTTCACCGGCGTCATGTACCACGACTACATGTCGAGCCTGCCGTTCGTCCCCGAGGACATCGAGGGCTACCTCGGCACGGGCAGCGCCGCCAGCGTGGTGTCCGGCCGCATCGCGTACACCTTCGGCCTCGAAGGCCCGGCGGTCACCGTCGACACCGCCTGCTCCTCGTCGCTGGTCGCCCTGCACTGGGCGTGCGCCGCCCTGCGCTCCGGCGAGTGCGACATGGCGCTGCTCGGCGGCGTCACCGTGATGGCGAAGCCGGACACCTTCGTGGAGTTCAGCCGGCAGCGCGGCCTGTCCGCCGACGGGCGCTGCAAGTCCTTCGCCGCCGGCGCGGACGGCACCGGCTGGTCGGAGGGCGCGGGCCTGCTCCTCGTCGAACGGCTGTCCGACGCGCGGCGCAACGGGCACCAGGTGCTGGCCGTCGTACGCGGCACGGCCGTCAACTCCGACGGCGCCTCGAACGGCCTGACCGCCCCCAACGGCTCCTCCCAGGAACGGGTGATCCGCCAGGCACTCCAGGAGGCCCGCCTCAACCCGTCCGACGTCGACGTGGTGGAGGGCCACGGCACCGGCACCACCCTCGGCGACCCGATCGAGGCACACGCGCTGCTGGCCACCTACGGACAGGACCGTCCGGAGGACCGGCCGCTGTGGCTCGGATCGCTGAAGTCGAACATCGGCCACACCCAGGCCGCCGCGGGCGTCGGCGGCGTCATCAAGATGGTCATGGCCATGCGCCACGGCACGATGCCCAAGACCCTGCACGTCGACGAGCCCTCCCCGCACGTGGACTGGTCCTCCGGCGGGGTCCGCCTGCTCACCGAGAGCGCCGCGTGGCCCGAGACGGGCCGCCCGCGCCGGGCCGGGGTCTCCTCGTTCGGCATCAGCGGCACCAACGCGCACGCCCTCATCGAGCAGGCGCCGCCGGCGGACCCGCCACAGCCGGCCCCGTCCGCCCCCGCCACCGCGCCGGGCGTCCTGCCCTGGCTGCTGTCCGCCGGTTCCGACGAGAGCCTGGCGGCGCAGTCGCGGCAACTGCTGGCCCACCTCGAAACGGAGTCCGGCGCCGAGGCCGCCCCGGCGGACATCGGCCGCACCCTCGCCGAGACGCGCGCCGCCCTCGACCACCGCGCGGTCGTGCTCGCCGCCCGCCCGGCCGATTTCCGGCGCGGCCTCGCCGACCTCGCCGCCGACCGCACCGCGGCCACCGTCGTACGCGGCGTCGCACGACCGGGCCGCACCGCCTTCCTGTTCACCGGCCAGGGTGCGCAACGCGTGGGTATGGGCGCCGGGTTGTACGCGGCGTTCCCGGTGTTCGCGGAGGCGTTGGACGCGGTGTGCGTGCGGTTGGACGTCGAGTTGGGCCGTTCGGTGCGTGAAGTGATGTTCGGCGACGCGGCGGCGCTGGATCAAACGGTGTACACGCAGGCGGCGTTGTTCGGCCTCGAAGTCGCCCTGTTCCGGCTGTTGGAGTCGTGGGGTGTGCGGCCGGACTTCCTGCTGGGGCATTCGATTGGTGAGGTGGCTGCCGCGCACGTGGCGGGTGTGCTGTCGTTGGATGACGCGTGCGTGCTGGTGGCCGCTCGGGGTCGGTTGATGCAGGCGTTGCCGGCGGGTGGCGCGATGTTGGCGGTGGAGGCTGCCGAGGCGGACGTCGTCGCGGAGATCGCGGAGCGTCCTGAGGTGAGTGTGGCGGCGGTGAACGGGCCGTCGTCGGTGGTGGTTTCGGGTGACGAGGACATCGTCGCGGAGTTGGAGGCGGCGTGGCGGGAGGCGGGTCGGCGGGTGAAGCGGTTGGCCGTTTCGCACGCGTTCCACTCGCCGCGGATGGAGGCGATGCTCGATGAATTCGCTGCCGCCATCGGGCAGTTGGTGTTCGAGGTGCCGCGGCTGCCGATCGTGTCCAACCTGACCGGGCGGCTGGTCGACCCGGACGAGATCCGTACGCCTGCCTACTGGGTGCGGCACGTCCGCGAGGCGGTGCGGTTCGCGGACGGGGTCGCGACGTTGCACGCGGAGGGCGTGACGCGGTTTGTGGAGCTGGGGCCGGACGGCGTGCTGACGGCGATGGTCCAGCGGTGTGTCGAGCCCGCCGTGGCGGTTCCCGTGCTGCGCGGGGAGCGGGACGAGGACGAGGCGCTGATGACGGCGCTGGCGACCGCGTACGCGCACGGTGTACCGGTCGACTGGGCGGCACTGTTCGCTCCCTGGGGAGCGCGGCACGTCCCGCTGCCCACCTACGCCTTCCAGCGCACCCGCTACTGGGTCGACGCGCCCGAGGGCGGCACCGCCGGGCCGGTCGCCGACGCCGAACTCGCCCAGTTCTGGCAGGCGGTGGACACCGATGACCTCACCGCCGTGACCGGGACGCTCCGGCTGGACGGCGACGCGCCGCTGAGCGCGGTGCTGCCCGCGCTGTCGGCGTGGCGCAGGAAGCGGCAGGAGCGGAGCGCGGTGGAGGCGTGGCGGCACCGCTTCACCTGGCGGCCGTCGACGGACGTCCCGGCGGGCACCCCCTCCGGCACCTGGCTGGTCGTGGGCACCGGCGACGGACTGGCATCCACGCTGTCGGAGTCGCTGCTGCGCGGCGGCGCGCGGAACGTCGAAGTACTCGACCCCACCCCGAACGGCAAGGAACTCGCCGCCCGTCTGCGGCAGTTGGCGGAGCGGCACGGGGACATCACCGGTGTGCTGTCCGTCCTGGGGGAGTCCGACGACCGCGACCTTCCCCTCGACGGCTCCGCGCTGCCGACCGGCCTGGCCGGCACCGTGACACTGATCCAGGCGCTCGACGAGACGGACCTGCGGGCCCGGCTGTGGTGCGTGACGCGGGGTGCGGTCTCCGTCGGGCGTTCGGACCCGCTGACCGACCCGGTGCAGGCCCAGGTCTGGGGCCTCGGCAGGGTCGCGGCGCTGGAGTACCCGCAGTGGTGGGGCGGCCTGGTCGATCTGCCGGCGGTGCTGGACGAGCGCGCGGCGGACCGGTTGCTGGCGGTGCTGGCCGACGGCGCCGAGGACCAGGTGGCGATCCGCGCCTCCGCCACGTTCGTGCGCCGTCTGCGGCCCGCCCCGCCGGCCGTGGCCGCGGAGTCCGGCATCGACTGGTCGGCGTCCGGCACGGTACTGCTGACCGGCGCGACCGGCGCACTCGGCGCGCACGTGGCCCGTTGGCTCGCGGAGCGGGGAGTGCGCCACCTCCTGCTGGCCGGCCGGCGCGGCGCGGGGGCGCCCGGCGCGGCGGACCTCGTGGCGGAACTGGCCGAGCGCGGGGCCGAGGCCACCGTGGTGGCCTGCGACGTCGCCGACCGGCAGGCGCTGGCCGCACTGCTGGCGGACGTCCCGGCCGAGCGGCCGCTGACCGCCGTCCTGCACATGGCCGGCATCCTCGACGACGGCGTGCTCGGCGCGCTGACGCCCGACCGGTTCGCCTCCGTACTGCGGTCCAAGGCCCTGGCCGCCCACAACCTGGACGTGCTGACGCGGGAGCTCGATCTGACCGCGTTCGTGCTGTTCTCCTCGCTCACCGGTTCGCTCGGCAACCCCGGGCAGGCCAACTACGCGGCGGCGAACGCCTACTTGGACGCGCTGGCCGAACAGCGCCGGGCCGCCGGACTGCCGGCCACCTCGGTGGCGTGGGGGCCGTGGGCCGACGGCGGCATGGCCGACGACGACCTGATCGCCCAGCGGATGCGCCGGGCCGGCCTGTCGCCGATGTCCCCCCGGCAGGCGGTCACCGCCCTCGGCCACGCCGTCGACCAGGGCGACCCGGCGATCGCGGTCGCCGACGTGGACTGGGCCCGCTTCGTCCCCGGCTTCGTCGCGGCCCGCGACAGCAAGCTGTTCGACGAGTTGCCGCAGGTCCGCGCGGCCCTGGCGGCCGGGCAGGCCGACGGCGCCGGTGCCCGCGACCAGGCGGCCCGGCTCCGCGAGCGGCTCGCCGCCGCCGGGGCCGCGGAGGGCGACCGGCTCCTCCAGGAACTGGTACGCCTCCAGGCGGCCGCCGTCCTCGGCCACGCCTCCGGCGCCACGATCGACACGGGCCGGGCGTTCCGCGACCTCGGGTTCGACTCGCTCACCGCGGTCGAGCTGCGCAACCGGCTCGGTGCCGCGACCGGCCTCACGCTCCCGGCCGGACTGGTCTTCGACTACCCGACGCCCGGCGCGCTGGCCGGCCACCTGCGCGCCGAACTGGCCGGCGGCGTCGTGGCGTTGCCCGCCTCCGGCGGCCCGGCTGCCGGTGCGGCGACCACGGCGCCGCCGGCCGAGGACGCCATCGCGATCGTCAGCATGAGCTGCCGGTTCCCCGGCGGGGTACGCGACCCCGAGGACTTCTGGCGACTGGTCGCCGACGGGGTCGACGCCATCGGTGACTTCCCCTCCGACCGCGGCTGGGACCGCCGGGGCCAGGCCGCCGGCTTCACCCGCAAGGGCGGGTTCCTCACCGGCGCGGCCGACTTCGACGCCGGCCTGTTCGGCATCTCGCCGCGCGAGGCGGTCGCCATGGACCCGCAGCAGCGGCTCCTGCTGGAGATCTCCTGGGAGGCGTTCGAACGCGCCGGCATCGACCCGATGTCGTTGCGCGGCAGCCGCACCGGCGTCTTCGCCGGCACCAACGGCCAGGACTACGTCTCCGTCGCCCTCGCCGGCGAAGGGCTCGAAGGCCACGTCGGCACCGGCAACGCCGCCGCCGTACTGTCCGGCCGGGTCGCCTACACGTTCGGCCTGGAAGGGCCCGCGATGACGGTCGACACCGCCTGCTCCTCGTCGCTGGTCGCCATGCACCTCGCCGCCCAGGCACTGCGCCAGGGCGAGTGCTCGCTGGCGCTCGCGGGCGGCGTGACCGTGATGTCGACACTGAACGCGTTCGTCGAGTTCGGCTACCAGGGCGGACTGGCCGCCGACGGCCGCTGCAAGGCGTTCGCCGCCGGCGCCGACGGCACCGGGTGGGGCGAGGGCGCCGGCATCGTCCTGCTGGAACGGCTGTCGGACGCGCGGCGCAACGGCCACGAGGTACTGGCCCTGCTGCGCGGCAGCGCGGTCAACCAGGACGGCGCCTCCAACGGGCTGACCGCGCCCAACGGCCCCTCCCAGCAGCGCGTCATCCTTCAGGCGCTGGCCGGGGCCGGCCTGTCCCCGGCCGACGTCCACGCGGTCGAGGCGCACGGCACCGGCACCGAACTGGGCGACCCGATCGAGGCGCAGGCCCTGCTCGCCACCTACGGGCGGGAGCGCCGCCAGCCGCTGCTCATCGGCTCGGTGAAGTCCAACATCGGCCACACCCAGGCCGCCGCCGGTGTCGCGGGCGTGATCAAGATGGTGCAGGCCATCCGGTACGGCGCCCTGCCCGCGACCCTGCACGCCGACGAGCCGTCACCGCACGTGGACTGGTCGTCGGGCGCGGTGGAGGTCCTGCGGGAACACGCCGCCTGGCCCGAGTCCGGCGGACCGCGCCGCGCCGGGGTGTCGGCCTTCGGCATCAGCGGCACCAACGCCCACGTCATCATCGAACAGGCGGACCCGGCGCGGCAGCCCGCGCCGCCGCAGGCACCGGCGCCCGCCGGTGCGTACCGCGGCGTGCTGCCCTGGGTGCTGTCGGCCGAGTCCGACGGCGCCCTGCGCGACCAGGCCCGCCGGCTGCGCTCGTACGCCACCGGGCAGACCGCGCCGTCCCCGGTGGACGTCGGATGGTCGCTCGCCGCGTCCAGGGCACGACTCGCGCACCACGCTGTCGTCCTGGCCGCCGACCCCGCCGGCTTCACGGCCGGCCTGACCGCGCTGGCCGACGGCACCCCGGCCGCCGCCGTCGTGCGCGGCTCCGGAACGCCGGGCACACCGCTGGCCTTCCTGTTCACCGGCCAGGGCGCCCAACGCGTCGGCATGGGGGCTGAGTTGTACGCGGCGTTCCCGGTGTTCGCGGACGCGCTGGACGCGGTGTGCGCGCGGTTGGACGCGGAGTTGGAGCGTCCGTTGCGTGAGGTGATGTTCGGCGACACGGCGGCGCTGGATCAAACGGTGTACACGCAGGCGGCGTTGTTCGCGCTGGAGGTGGCGCTGTTCCGGTTGCTGGAGTCGTGGGGTGTCACGCCGGACTTCCTGCTGGGGCATTCGATCGGTGAGGTGGCCGCCGCGCACGTGGCGGGTGTGCTGTCGCTGGATGACGCGTGCGTGCTGGTGGCCGCTCGGGGTCGGTTGATGCAGGCGTTGCCCGCGGGTGGCGCGATGCTGGCGGTGGAGGCGACCGAGGCGGACGTCGTCGCGGAGATCGCGGAGCGTCCCGAGGTGAGTGTGGCGGCGGTGAACGGGCCGTCGTCGGTGGTGGTTTCGGGTGATGAGGATGTTGTCGCGGAGTTGGAGTCCGTGTGGCGTGCGGCGGGTCGGCGGGTGAAGCGGTTGGCCGTTTCGCACGCGTTCCATTCGCCGCGGATGGAGGCGATGCTCGATGATTTCGAGGCTGTCGCGGCCCAACTGGCGTTCCACGAGCCCCGGTTGCCGATCGTCTCCAATGTGACGGGTGCGTTGGCCGATCCGGTGGAGATCGGGACGCCGGGTTACTGGGTGCGGCATGTGCGCCAGGCGGTGCGGTTCGCCGACGGTGTCGCGACGCTGCGGGACCAAGGAGTCACCAACTACCTGGAGTTGGGCCCGGACGGCGTACTGGCCGCGATGACCCGGCAGTGCGCCGAGGATGCCGTCGCCGTACCGGCGCTGCGCTCCGACCGGGACGAGACCGTAGCGCTGCTCACGGCGGTCGCCACCGCGCACGTCCACGGCACCGCCACCCGCTGGACCGCGGTGTTCGACGGCTGGGACGCCCACCGCGTCGCCCTGCCGACATACGCCTTCCAGCACCGCCGCTACTGGCCCGAACTCCCGCAGTCGGACGACACTTCGGGCGCCCCCGACTCCTGGCGTTACCGCGTGTCGTGGACGCCGGTCGCCCCCGCGACGGCCATGCCCCTGTACGGGACCTGGCTGCTGGCGGTGTCCGGCGCCGACCGGCAGGACGACCTGGCCGCGATGCTCGACCGCGCCGGCGCGACCGTCGTACGGATCGGCATCCCGGCGGGGGAGCAGCGGGCCGCACTCGCCGCACGCCTGCGCGAAGCGGTCGTACCCGGCGAGGTCACCGGCGTACTGTGCGCGCTCGCCCTGAGCGACGCACCGGGCGACGGGATGCCGGCCGCCCTCGCCGGGACCATGACGCTGGCCCAGGCACTGGGCGACGCCGGGCTGGACGGCCCGCTGTGGGCGCTGACCCGCGGCGCGGTGTCCACCGGCCCCGCCGACCCGCTGACCGACCCCGCGCAGTCGCAGGTCTGGGGCCTGGGCCGGGTCGTGGCCCTCGAACACCCCCAGCTGTGGGGCGGACTCGCCGACCTGCCCGCGACCTGGGACGAACCGGCCGCCGACCTGCTGGCGGCGCTCCTGGCCGACGGCACCGAGGACCAGGTCGCGATCCGCCCGGCCGGCGCGCTCGGCCGCAGGCTGCTGCGCGCACCGCTCGACGCGGCCGAGCCGGACAGCTGGCAGCCGTCCGGCACGGTCCTGGTCACCGGCGGCACCGGCGCGCTCGGCGCCCGCGTCGCCCGCTGGCTCGCCGACCGGGGCGCGCCGCACCTGCTGCTCACCTCCCGCCGGGGCCCGGCCGCACCGGGAGCCGGCGAGCTGATCGCGGACCTCGCCGAACGCGGCACCCGGGCCACCGTGGTGGCCTGCGACGTCTCCGACCGCGACGCGCTGTCCGGCCTGCTCGCGACAATCCCGGCCGATCAGCCGATGACAGCGGTGATACATGCCGCCGGCATCGTCGACGACGGCGTCCTGGACGCCCTGACCCCGGAACGCCTCGCCGGCGTCCTGCGCGCCAAGGCGGTCTCCGCGGCCCTCCTCGACGAGCTGACCGACGGTCTGGACCTCGACGCCTTCGTGCTGTTCTCCTCCTTCGCCGGCGTGCTCGGCAACCCCGGGCAGGCCAACTACGCGGCCGCCAACGCCTTCCTGGACGGCCTGGCCGAACAGCGCAGGGCCCGCAGCCTGGCCGCGACCTCGGTGGCGTGGGGACCGTGGGCCGGCTCCGGCATGGCCGACGACGTCGCCGCCGCCGGCGTACACCGGGCCGGCGTCGCCCCCCTCGACCCCGAACTGGCCCTGGTCGCGCTGGCCCGCGCCATCGACCACCGCGACACCTGCGTCGCCGTGGCCGACCTCGACTGGGCCGCACTCGCGCCCGAACTCAACGCCCTGCGCCCGACGCCGCTGCTCGACGCGCTCCCCGAGGCGCAGCCGCCGGCCGTCGCGGCAGCGGACGGGGAGGCGACCGCCACGCCCGACCGCGGGAAGGCGCTGCGGGAGGAACTCGCCGCGATGTCCGAGGGCGAACGCGAGCAACGCGTCCTGGATCTGGTCGGCGAACAGATCGCGCTGGTGCTCGACCACCGTTCCGCGGCGGAGGTCGACGCCGACCGGCCGTTCCGGGCCCTCGGCCTGACGTCGCTGGCCGCGGTCGAACTGCGCAACGCCCTGTCCGCCGCCACCGGGCTCGCACTGCCCGCCAGCCTGGTCTTCGACCATCCGACACCGACCGCGGTCGCCGTCCTCATCCGCACCGAGCTCACCCAGGAGCCCGAACACCCGCAGAACGGCTCCCCGTCGGACCGGCTGGACCGGCTGGAGGCGGCCCTGGCGAACCTGGCACCGGGCGGAGAGGAGGCCACCGCCATAGCGGACCGCCTGCGACAACTGGCGTCTAAGCTGCACGGCGCGGGGAGCGGGACCGGCGCCGGCAACGACGGATCGCTCGCCGTGGCCACGGCGGACGACCTCTTCGAGATCATCCAGAACGAATTCGGAAAGTCCTGACCGTCATGCGAGCGGAACCAGGAATGCGAACACAGACGGTCCTTGGTGGGAGACAGTCGAATGTCCAATGAAGAGAAGCTGGTCGAGCACCTCCGCTGGATGACCGGAGAGCTCCGCCAGGTGCGCCAGCGCCTGCGCGACGCCGAGGAGCACGACACCGAGCCGATCGCGATCATCGGCATGAGCTGCCGCTTCCCCGGCGGCGTCCGCACGCCCGAGGCGCTGTGGCGGCTGGTGTCCGACGGCACCGACGCGATCACCGGCTTCCCGGACGACCGCGGCTGGGACCTCGCCACCCTCTTCGACGACGACCCCGACAAGCGCGGCACCTCCTACGGACGCGAGGGCGGCTTCCTCACCGACGCCGCCGACTTCGACGCGGCGCTGTTCGACATCTCGCCGCGCGAGGCACTGGCCATGGACCCGCAGCAGCGCCTGCTGCTCCAGACCTGCTGGGAGGCGTTCGAACGCGCCGGTATCGACCCGACGTCGCTGCGCGGCAGCCGCACCGGGGTCTTCGCCGGCACCAACGGCCAGGACTACGCCACCTTGATGTTCGGCAACCCCGACGTCTCCGACGGCTACCTCGCCACCGGCAGCGCCGCCAGCGTCATGTCCGGCCGCGTCTCCTACTCCTTCGGCCTCGAAGGCCCCGCGGTCACGGTCGACACCGCCTGCTCCTCCTCGCTCGTCGCCCTGCACCTGGCCATGCAGTCCCTGCGCAAGGACGAGTGCGGCCTTGCCCTGGTCAGCGGCGCGACCGTGATGGCGACGCCCACCGCGTTCGTGGAGTTCAGCCGGCAGCGCGGCCTGGCCCCCGACGGCCGCTGCAAGGCGTTCGGCGCGGGCGCCGACGGCACCGGCTGGGGCGAGGGCGTCGGCGTCCTGCTGGTCGAGCGGCTGTCCGAGGCCCGCCGCAACGGACACCCGGTGCTGGCGGTGGTGCGCGGCTCCGCGGTCAACCAGGACGGCGCCTCCAACGGACTCACCGCGCCCAACGGCCCCTCCCAACAGCGCGTCATCCGGCAGGCGTTGGCCGGCGCCGGACTCACCCCTGCCGACATCGACGCCGTCGAGGCCCACGGCACCGGCACCACCCTCGGCGACCCGATCGAGGCGCAGGCGCTGCTCGCCGTCTACGGCCAGGACCGCCCCGCCGACCGGCCCCTGTGGCTGGGCTCGGTCAAGTCCAACATCGGGCACACCCAGGCCGCGGCGGGCGTGGCCGGCGTCATCAAGATGGTCATGGCCCTGCGCCACGGCGAACTGCCCGCGACCCTGCACGCCGACGAGCCCTCGCCGCACGTGGACTGGTCGGCCGACACCGTGCGGCTGCTCACCGAGGGCCGGCCCTGGACCGGGACCGACACCCCGCGCCGGGCGGGCGTCTCCTCCTTCGGCGTCAGCGGCACCAACGCGCACGTCATCCTCGAACAGGCCCCGGAACCCGAACCCGCCACCGACGCCGCCCCGGCCGCCGGGCAGCCCTCGCCCGTGCCGCTGCTGCTGTCGGCCCGCTCCGAGGAGAGCCTGCGCGGTCAGGCGGACCGGCTGCGCTCCTTCCTGTCGGACCCCGCCCGGCCCGACCTCGCCGACACCGCCTTCTCCCTCGCCACCACCCGGGCCACCCTGGAACGCCGCGCCGTGGTGTGGGCGCCCGACCGCGACGCCGCCCTCGCCCGCCTCGCCGCCGTCGCCCGCGGCGAAAGCGTGCCCGGCGCCGTCACCGGAACGTCGTCGCCGGGCCGAACGGCCTTCCTGTTCACCGGCCAGGGCGCGCAACGCGTGGGCATGGGCGCCGAGTTGTACGCGGCGTTCCCGGTGTTCGCGCAGGCACTGGACGCGGTGTGCGCGCGGCTGGACGGGGAGTTGGACCGTCCGCTGCGCGATGTCATGTTCGGCGACGCCGAGTTGCTGAACCGGACGGTGTTCACGCAGGCGGCGTTGTTCGCGCTCGAAGTGGCGTTGTTCCGGCTGTGGGAGTCGTGGGGTGTCACGCCGGACTTCCTGCTGGGCCACTCCATCGGTGAGTTGACGGCCGCCCACGTGGCCGGCGTGCTGTCGCTGGACGACGCGTGCGTACTGGTCGCCGCGCGCGGCCGGTTGATGCAGGCGCTGCCCGCCGGCGGAGCCATGCTCGCGGTGGAGGCGGCCGAGGCCGAGATCGCCGCGGAGATCGCCGAGCGCCCCGAGGTCGACGTCGCGGCGGTCAACGGGCCGTCGGCCGTGGTGGTCTCCGGTGACGAGGAGGTCGTCGCGGAACTGGAGACCGCCTGGCGTGCGGCGGGTCGCCGGGTGAAGCGGCTGACCGTCTCGCACGCCTTCCACTCACCCCGCATGACGGCGATGCTCGACGAATTCGCCGCCGTGGCAGGGCGGTTGACCTTCGAGGCCCCGCGCATACCGATCGTCTCCAACGTCACCGGTGAAGTGGCCGATCCGGCGGAGATCCGCACACCGGGCTATTGGGTCCGGCACGTGCGCCAGGCGGTGCGGTTCGCCGACGGTGTCGCCACGCTGACCGCCAAGGGGGCGACCCGGTTCGTCGAGCTGGGCCCGGACGGCGTGCTGACCGCCATGGCACAGCTCTGCCTCGACGACGCCGGGCGCACCGGCCTGATCGCCGCCCTGCGCGACGGCCGCGCCGAGACCGACACCCTGTGCGAGGCGCTGGCCCGCGCCCATGCCCACGGGGTACGGATCGACTGGCCCGCCCTGCTGCGACCGGCCGGCGGCCGGCGGATCGACCTGCCCACGTACGCGTTCGAACCCCGGTCGTACTGGCCGGACGCCCGTGTCTTCTCCGGTGACATGGCCTCGGTGGGACTCGGCGCCGCCGACCACCCGCTGCTGGGCGCCGCGGTCTCGCTGGCCTCCGGCGACGGCGTCCTGCTGACCGGGCGGCTCTCGACCGGCACGCACCCGTGGCTGGCCGACCACGTGGTGACCGACCGGGTGCTGCTGCCCGGCACGGCCTTCGTGGAACTGGCGTTGCGGGCCGGCGAGCAGGTCGGCTGCACGCGTCTTGAGGACCTGACGCTGGAGGCGCCGCTGGTGCTGCCCGAACGCGGCGCCACGCAGATCCAGGTCAGCGTCGGCGCGGCCGCGGACAGCGGTGCCAGGACGGTGGAGATCTACTCCCGCCCCGACGGCGAGGACTCCGGCTGGCTGCGCAACGCCGCCGGGCTGCTCACCGACGAGGACACCGCGCCCGAACGCCTCGACCTCACCGCCTGGCCGCCCGCCGGCGCCGAGCCCGTCGACCTGACCGGCTTCTACGACCGCGCCGCCCGGGCCGGCTACCGCTACGGGCCGGTCTTCCAGGGGCTGCGGTCCGCCTGGCGGGTGGACGGCGACCTGTGCGCCGAGGTGGAGCTGCCGCAGGGCGCCCGGCGCGACGCCGCCCTGCACGGCCTGCACCCGGCCCTGCTGGACGCCGCCCTGCACGGCACCGGCCTGATCGGCGAGGCGGGTCTGCCGTTCAGCTGGACGGGCGTGTCGCTGTTCGCCGCCGGGGCCTCGACGTTGCGCGTGCGGCTGTCACGGATCAGCGGCGACGCCGTGCGGGTGCGGGCGTTCGACGCCACCGGCGGTGCCGTGGTGTCCGTGGACTCCCTGGTGCTGCGGACGGCGGACAGCCTGCGCGGACCGGGCGCGGCTGCGGCCGACGCGCTGTTCGGCCTGACGTGGTCCCGGGCGACGCTCGAAGCCGCCCCCGGGCCCGCGCTGGGCGCGCTGGACGAGGTCGCCCGGGCGGACGCGGACGGCGACCTCGCGGTGCGCGTTCCGGACGGCGGCGTGGCAGAGGTCGCCGGGCGGGTGCTGGACACCGTGCGCCGGTGGCTGGCCGGGGAACGGACCGGCCGGCTGGTGCTGGTGACGCGCGGCGCCGTCGGTGTCGGCGACGGCGCGGTGCCGACCGACCTGGCGGCGGCCGGTGTGTGGGGTCTGGCGCGGTCGGCCCAGTCGGAACACCCCGACCGCCTGGTGCTGCTGGACGCCGACACCGAACCGGACGAAGGCGTACTCGGCGCGGTACTGGCCTCGGGTGAGCCGCAGGTCGCGGTACGCGGCGGCGTGGCGTGGGTGCCGCGGCTGGCGCGGATCTCCTCGATGCCGGTGCTGACCGTTCCGGCGGAGTCCTGGCGGCTGGAGCCGTCCGAGCGCGGCATGCTCGAAGAGGTCGCCCCCGTGCCCTGCCCCGGCGCCGGCCCGGCCGCCGGTGAGGTCCGGGTCGCGATGCGCGCCGCCGGGGTGAACTTCCGCGACGTGCTGCTGAGCCTGGGAACCTACCCGGAACCCGGGCTCATGGGTGCGGAGGGCGCCGGTGTCGTGCTGGAGATCGGCGCCGGCGTCACCGACCTGGCGGTGGGCGACCGGGTCTTCGGCCTGTTCGCGGGCGGGTTCGGTCCGCAGGCGGTGACGGACGCGCGTCTGCTGGCGCGGATGCCCGACGACTGGTCGTTCGTGCGGGCGGCGTCGGTGCCGATGGCGTTCATGACGGCCTTCTACGGGCTGTTCGACCTGGGCGGCCTGGCGGCCGGCCAGTCCGTGCTGGTGCACGCGGCCGCCGGCGGTGTGGGGATGGCGGCCGTACAACTCGCCCGGTGGGCGGGTGCGGAGGTCTACGCGACGGCCAGTGAGCCGAAGTGGCCGGTGGTGCGTGAACTGGGGGTCTGCGCGGAGCGGATCGCCTCCTCACGCGATCTCGGGTTCGAGGACGCCTTCCGGGCGGCGTCGGACGGCCGTGGCGTGGACGTGGTGCTGAATGCGCTCGCCGGTGACTTCGTCGACGCGTCGGCGCGGTTGCTGGCCGACGGCGGCCGGTTCGTCGAGATGGGCAAGGCGGACGTCCGCAGCCCCGAGGCGTTCGCCCCGGCGGTGTACCGGGCCTTCGACCTGTTCGACGCCGGTCTCGACCGGCTGCGGGAGATCCTGCGGTCGGTGCTGGGATTGTTCGAGGACGGCGTCCTGGACCTTCCGCCGGTGCGCGCATGGGACGTACGGGACGTGGTGGGCGCCTTCCGGTTGATGAGCTCGGGCCGGCACATCGGCAAGAACGTGCTGGTCATGCCGCGGCAGCTGGACCCGCAGGGCACCGTGCTGATCACCGGCGGTACGGGCGCGCTCGGCGCGCTCGTCGCCCGGCACCTTGTATCGGCTTACGGGGTGCGGCACTTGGTGCTGCTGTCCCGGCGGGGCGGGGATGCGCCCGGCGCCGCCGAACTGGTCGCGGACCTGGCCGAACTCGGCGCCGATGCAAGCGTCGTGGCGTGCGACGTGGCCGATCGGGCCGCGTTGGCCGGGGTGTTGGCGGCGATACCGGTGGAGCATCCGCTGACCGGTGTCGTGCACGCCGCGGGCGTGGTGGACGACGGCGTCGTGGAATCCATGACACCGGAGCGGATGGACGCGGTCCTGGCCCCCAAGGCGGACGCGGCACGCCATCTGCACGAACTGACGAGCCACCTCGACCTGGCCATGTTCGTGATGTATTCGTCCGTGTCGGCGACCTTCGGCTCGCCCGGACAGGCGAACTACGCCACCGCGAACGCGGTGCTGGACGCGCTCGCGCAGCAGCGGCAGGCCGACGGCCTCGCCGGCGTGTCACTCGCCTGGGCCCTGTGGGAGCGCGACAGCGCCGTCAGCGGACACCTGTCGGACGTCGACCTGGCGCGCGCGCAGGCCGGCGGGAGCGCGCTGTCCGACGCCGAGGGACTGGACCTGTTCGACGCCGCCCTCGCCACCGGCCTCGCCCACCTGCTGCCCATGAAGCTGGACCTCGCGCGCCTGCGGGCCCGGATCGGCGACAACGCCGTACCGGCCCTGCTGCGCGGCCTGGTGCGCCCCCGCGTTCGGCGCGCGGTCGCCGGCCGGCCGGACGCGCTGGCCGACCGGCTGGCCGGCCTGCCGCAGGCGGACCAGGAACGCCTGCTGACCGGCCTCGTGCTGGGCGAGGTCGCCGCCGTCCTGGGCCACGGATCGGCCGACGCCGTCGAACCGGGACGGGCGTTCAAGGAACTCGGCTTCGACTCGCTCACCGCCGTCGAGCTGCGCAACCGGATCAACGCCGTCTCCGGCCTGCGCCTGCCCGCCACACTGGTGTTCGACCACCCGAGCCCCCGCGCACTCGTCGAACGCCTGCGCACCGACCTCGTGGGCGGCGGGACCGCACGGGCGACACCAGCCCGCTCCGCCGCCCCCGTGGCGGACGACCCGGTGGTCATCGTCGGCATGGGCTGCCGGTTCCCCGGCGGCGTCACCTCGCCGGAGGACCTGTGGCGCCTGGTGACCTCCGGCTCCGACGCCATCAGCGCCTTCCCGACCGACCGCGGCTGGGACCTCGGCGCGCTGTTCGACACCGACCCGGAACGCCCCGGCACCTCCGCCGCCCGGCACGGCGGGTTCGTGTACGACGCCGACCAGTTCGACGCGGCGCTGTTCGGCATCTCGCCGCGCGAGGCGCTGGCCATGGACCCGCAGCAACGCATGCTGCTGGAAAGCTCCTGGGAGGCCCTGGAACGCGCCGGCATCGCACCGCTGTCGCTGCGCGGCGAACAGGTCGGCGTCTTCATGGGCGTCGCCAGCTCCCTGTACGCGATCGGCGCACCGCCCCGGCCCGAGGTCGAAGGGCTCTCGCTGACCGGCACGCTGACCAGCGTGGCGTCCGGCCGCATCGCGTACACCTTCGGATTCGAGGGCCCGGCGGTGTCGGTGGACACCGCCTGCTCGTCCTCGCTGGTGGCGTTGCACCTGGCCATGCAGGCACTGCGCAACGACGAGTGCCGGATGGCACTGGTCGGCGGCGCGACCGTCATGGCGACCCCGGGGATCTTCACCGAGTTCAGCCGGCAGAAGGGCGTGGCGGCCGACGGCCGCTGCAAGCCCTTCTCGGCCACCGCGGACGGTACCGGCTGGGCCGAGGGCGCCGGCGTCCTCGTCGTCGAACGGCTCTCCGACGCCCGCCGCCTCGGCCACGAGGTGCTGGCCGTCGTGCGCGGCAGCGCGGTCAACCAGGACGGCGCCTCCAACGGCCTGACGGCACCGAACGGCCCCTCGCAGCAACGGGTGATCCGCCAGGCGCTCGCCGGCGCCGGCCTGTCCGCCTCGGACGTCGACGTGGTGGAGGCCCACGGCACCGGAACCGCACTGGGCGACCCCATCGAGGCGCAGGCCCTGCTGGCCACCTACGGACAGGACCGCCCCGCCGACCGCCCGCTGTGGCTGGGATCGGTCAAGTCCAACATCGGGCACACCCAGTCCGCCGCCGGCGTGGCCGGCGTGATCAAGATGGTCATGGCACTGCGGCACGAGGTACTGCCCGCGACCCTGCACGCCGACGAGCCCTCCCCGCACGTGGACTGGGCCTCCGGCGCGGTCGAACTGCTCACCGGCAACCGGCCGTGGCCGAGCGCCGGCACGCCCCGCCGGGCCGCGGTCTCGTCCTTCGGGGTCAGCGGCACCAACGTACACACCATCCTGGAACAGCCCGGCACCGAACGGATCGAGCGGCCGGCGCAGCGCCCGCCCACCGGCTGGGTCCCCCCGCTGGCCCTCTCGGCGCGCTCCGCGGACGCGCTGCGGGCGCAGGCGGAACGACTGCTCGCCGTCGTCACCGACGACGAGCCGCCCACCCCGCTGGACCTCGGCTTCTCGCTGACCACCACCCGGGAGACGTTCGACCACCGGGCCGCCGTCGTGGCCGGCACCCCGGCCGAGACCGCCGAAGCCCTGGCCGCGCTGGCCGCCGGCCGCGCGCACCGTTCCCTGACCGAAGGCCGCTCCGCCGGCGGCCGTACCGCCTTCCTGTTCACCGGCCAGGGTGCGCAACGCGTGGGCATGGGCGCTGAGTTGTACGCGGCGTTCCCGGTGTTCGCGGAGGCGTTGGACGCGGTGTGCGTGCGGTTGGACGTCGAGTTGGGCCGTTCGGTGCGTGACGTGGTGTTCGGCGACGCGGAGTTGCTGGATCAAACGGTGTACACGCAGGCGGCGTTGTTCGGTCTCGAAGTCGCCCTGTTCCGGCTGTTGGAGTCGTGGGGTGTGCGGCCGGACTTCCTGCTGGGGCATTCGATCGGTGAGGTGGCTGCCGCGCACGTGGCGGGTGTGCTGTCGTTGGATGACGCGTGTGTGCTGGTGGCCGCTCGTGGTCGGTTGATGCAGGCGTTGCCCGCGGGCGGCGCGATGCTGGCGGTGGAGGCCGCTGAGGCGGACGTCGTCGCGGAGATCGCGGAGCGTCCTGAGGTGAGTGTGGCGGCGGTCAACGGGCCGTCGTCGGTGGTGGTTTCGGGTGATGAGGACGTCGTCGCGGAGTTGGAGTCCGTGTGGCGGGAGGCGGGGCGGCGGGTGAAGCGGTTGGCCGTTTCGCACGCGTTCCACTCGCCGCGCATGGAGGCGATGCTCGATGAATTCGCCTCCGCCATCGGGCAGTTGGCGTTCGAGGCGCCGCGGCTGCCGATCGTGTCCAACCTGACCGGGCGGCTGGTCGACCCGGACGAGATCCGTACGCCTGCCTACTGGGTGCGGCACGTCCGCGAGGCGGTGCGGTTCGCGGACGGCATCGGCACGCTGCACGAGCAAGGCGTCACCACCCTGGTCGAGTTGGGACCGGACGGCGTCCTGAGCGCGATGGCGCAGCAGTGCGCCGACTTCACCGCCGTACCGGCCCTGCGCGCCGACCACGACGAGGCGCGGAGCATCGCGACCGCCCTCGCCACGGCGTACGCGCACGGCACGCCGGTCGACTGGACCGCGGTGTTCGACGGCAGGGGCGGCCGCCGGGTGGCGTTGCCGACGTACGCCTTCCAGCGCGAGCGGTACTGGATCGACGGCGCCACCGCGGCGACCGTACCGGTCACCGGCGACGGTGCGTTCACCGAGTTCTGGGAAGCGGTGGACACCGAGGACCTGACGGCGCTGGCCGGCACCCTCGGCCTGGAGGGCGACGCGCCGCTGAGCACGGTCGTGCCCGCGCTGTCCGCCTGGCGGCGCAGGCGGCAGGAACAGTCCGTGGTGGACGGCTGGTGCTACCGGGTCTCCTGGACCCCGCTGCCGGGCGTGGCGGGCGTGGCCGCGGGCCGCTGGCTGGTGGTCTCGGCCGCGGACGGCGGCGACGACGGCGCGGTGGCCGGCGCGCTGCGGGGCGCCGGCGTCGACGTGGTGGAGCTGACGGTCGACGCCTCGGCCGACCGCACCGCGCTGGCGGAGCGACTGGCCGCCGCCGGCCCGGTCTCGGGCGTCGTCTCCCTGCTGGGGCTGGGCACCGGCGGCGTGCTGCCGACGCTCGCACTGGTCCAGGCGATGGGGGACACCGATCAGCGCGGCCGGCTGTGGTGCGTCACCCGCGGGGCGGTATCGGTCGGCCGGTCCGAGGCCGCGGTGTCCGCCGAACAGGCCCAGGTGTGGGGCCTCGGCCGGGTGGCGGCGCTGGAGTACCCGCAGTCCTGGGGCGGTCTGATCGACCTGCCCGAGGTCATGGACGAGCGCGCGGCCACCCGGGTGGCGGCGCTGCTGTCCGGCGCCAGCGGCGAGGACCAGGTCGCCGTACGCGGCTCCGGCGCCTTCGGCCGCCGACTCGTCCGCGCCAGGCCGGGCAACCGTACCGGCGGCACCGCCTGGCGGCCGAACGGAACCGTGCTGATCACCGGCGGTACGGGTGCGCTCGGCGGTCACGTCGCGCGCTGGGCCGCCGAGCACGGCGCCGCCCGCGTGGTGCTGACCAGCCGCCGCGGCCCGGACGCGCCCGGTGTGGCGGAACTCGTCGCCGAACTGGCCGCCCACGGCACCGACGCCGACGTGGTCGCCTGCGACGCGGCCGACCGCGAGGCACTGGCCGCCGTACTGGCCGCCATTCCCGCCGGACAACCCCTCACCGCCGTCGTGCACGCCGCCGGCACCGTCGCCGACAGCGCAATCGACGCGCTGCGCCCCGAAGAGCTGGCAGCGATGCTCCGCGCCAAGGCCGTCGGCGCCACGACCCTCGACGAGCTGACCGCGGACCTGGCCCTGGACGCGTTCGTGCTGTTCTCCTCGATCGCCGGGGTGTGGGGCAGCGCCGGCCAGGCCGCCTACGCCGCCGCGAACGCCCACCTCGACGCGCTCGCCCGCAACCGCGCCGCCCGTGGCCTCGCCGCGACCTCGATCGCCTGGGGCCCGTGGGCCGACTCCGGGATGGCCGCCGGCGACGAGGCCGCCGACTACCTGCGCCGCAGGGGACTTCGCGCCCTGCCGCCACAGCTCGCCGTCGACGCGCTCGGCCGGCTCGCCGGAACCGACGACCCCTGCCGAACCGTCGCCGACGTGGCATGGGACCGGTTCGGCGCGACGTTCACCGCCACCCGCCCGAGCGCGCTGTTCGCCGAACTGCCCGAGGCCGGCCCCGCGGACACGGACGGCACGACCGCGGCGTCCGACGCGGCCGGCTCCCAACTCCGCGCCCGGCTGGCCGCGTTGACACCTGCCGAACGCACCCGCCACCTGCTCGACCAGGTACGGGACACCATGGCGACCGTGCTCGGCCACCCGGACCCGCGGGCGATCGAGCCGTGGACCCCCTTCGCCGACCTCGGCTTCGACTCGCTGACCGCCGTCGAACTGCGCAACCGCCTGGTCGCCGCGACCGGACTGTCCCTGCCCACCACCCTCGCGTTCGACCACCCGAACGTGTCAGCACTGGCCGAACGCCTGGTCGCCCTGCTGACCGACGACCCGGCCGACGGCGAACAGCGCCACCCCGGCCCGATCGCCGCCGACGAGCCGATCGCCATCGTCGCGATGAGCTGCCGCCTGCCCGGCGGTGTGCGGAACCCCGACGAACTCTGGCGGCTCGTCGAATCCGGCGGCGAAGGCATCTCACCCTTCCCGACCGACCGCGGCTGGGACCTGTCCGAGGCCGGCTTCTCCTACGCGACGGCCGGCGGATTCCTCGACCACGCCACCGAGTTCGACGCCGAACTCTTCGGGATCTCGCCGCGCGAGGCGCTGGCCATGGACCCGCAACAGCGCGTACTGCTGGAAAGCTGCTGGGAAGCCTTCGAACGCGGCGGCATCGACCCGCGCTCCGTACGCGGCGACCAGACCGGTGTCTTCATCGGCGCCTCCAACAACGGCTACGGCACCGCGGTGGTGCTCCCCGAAGCCGTCGAAGGACACCTCCTCACCGGCAGCGCCAACAGCGTCATCTCGGGCCGGGTCGCCTACACCTTCGGCCTCGAAGGCCCGGCGGTCACCGTGGACACCGCGTGCTCCTCCTCCCTGGTGGCACTGCACCTGGCCGCCCAGGCCCTGCGCAACGGCGAATGCACGATGGCCCTCGTCGGCGGCGTCGCCGTACTGTCCACCCCCGCCGCGTTCGCCGAGTTCAGCAAGCAGGGCGGCCTGGCCGGCGACGGCCGCTGCAAGCCCTTCGCCGCCGCGGCCGACGGAACCGGCTGGTCGGAGGGCGTCGCCGTCGTCCTCGTCGAACGCCTCTCCCGGGCCCGGCTCAACGGACACGACGTCCTGGCCGTCGTCCGCGGCTCGGCGATGAACTCCGACGGCGCCTCCAACGGCCTCACCGCGCCGAACGGCCCCTCCCAGCAACGCGTCATCCGGCGAGCACTGGCAAACGCCGGCCTCACCCCCGCCGACATCGACGTCGTGGAGGGCCACGGCACCGGCACCCGGCTGGGCGACCCCATCGAGGCCCAGGCCCTCCTCGCCACCTACGGGCAGAGCCACCCGGCCGACCGGCCGCTGCGCCTCGGCTCGCTGAAGTCCAACATCGGCCACACCCAGGCCACGTCCGGCCTCGCCGGCGTGATCAAGATGGTGATGGCCATGCGGCACGGCGTCCTGCCGAAGACCCTGCACGTGGACGCACCGACCCCCCACGTCGACTGGACCTCCGGCGACGTCGCCCTGCTGACCGAGAACGCGCCGTGGCACGCCGACGCCCGCCCGCGCCGCGCTGGCGTCTCCTCCTTCGGCATCAGCGGCACCAACGTGCACACCATCCTGGAAGAGGCGACCCCCGCACCGGCCCCGGCCGCCGCGAACGGCGAACCCACTTCCCCCGTCCCCTCCGCCACGCTCACCACCCTTCCGTGGGTGCTGTCGGCGAAGTCGGACGCGGCTTTGCGCGCGCAGGCGGAGCGGTTGGGCGCGCTCGTTGACGCGTCCGTGGACGCGCTCGCGGGTGCGGGGGCCGACGTGGCGGCCGATGTCGCGTCGCGGCCGCTCGACGTCGCGTACGCGTTGGCGACCGGTCGTGCGGCGCTGGAACACCGCGCGGTGGTGCTCGGGACCGGCACCGAACTGCCCGTCGGCCTGAGCCGGTTGGCGAACGGCGAGACCGGCACGGGCGTCATACGCGGCACGGCGACCCCGGGCCGTACGGCGTTCCTGTTCACGGGTCAGGGTGCGCAGCGGGTGGGGATGGGTGCCGGGTTGTATGCGGCGTTCCCGGTGTTCGCGGATGCGTTGGACGCGGTGTGTGCGCGGTTGGACGGGGAGTTGGACCGTCCGTTGCTTGAGGTGATGTTCGGCGACGCGGAGCTGTTGGATCAGACGGCTTATACGCAGGCGGGGTTGTTCGCGCTTGAGGTGGCGTTGTTCCGGTTGGTGGAGTCGTGGGGTGTGACGCCGGACTTCTTGCTGGGTCATTCGATCGGTGAGGTGGCGGCGGCGCATGTG
>NZ_JAAGKO020000056.1 GCF_027947535.2 Streptantibioticus silvisoli | reverse complement strand
CGGTGCGGTGCGGTCGGGGTCTGCGGTGGGGGCGCCCGGCGCCGCCCCCCCCCACCACGCGTCCGGCCCCGAACACCCGCGAAACGCCGGGAAGTCGGGGAGTCGGGGAGGCGGACAGTCCGGGAACCGGGGAGCGGACGGGCGGGGAAGCGGTCAGGACAGGGCCTGTTCGGTCCAGATGATCTTGCCGGTGGGGGTGTGGCGGGTGCCCCACCGGTCGGCCAGCTGGGCGACCAGGAACAGGCCGCGGCCGCCCTCGTCCATACCGGCCGCGTACCGCAGGTGCGGCGAGGTGTTGCCGGTGTCGGACACCTCGCAGATCAGGTTGCGGTCCAGCAGCAGCCGCACCTTGATGTCACCGCCGGCGTACCGGATGGCGTTGGTGATCAGCTCGCTGAGGATCAGCTCGGTGGTGAACGCCAGCTCCTGCAACCCCCAGGTGTCGAGCTGCCGGGTGACGGAGTGCCGTACGCCGGCCACGGCCTCCGGCTCCGGCGGTACGTCCCACAGGGCGATGTGGTCCGGTGACAGCGTCCGGGTACGGGCCACCAGCAGGGCGATGTCGTCGCGCTGCTGGACGGGCAGCAGGGCGTCCAGCACCGCCCGGCAGTGCTCCTCCGGTGTCCGGGTCGTCCCCCGCAGCACCGCCGCCAGCCGCTCCAGCCCCTCGTCGATGTCCCGGTCGCGGGACTCCACCAGACCGTCGGTGTACAGCACGAGCTGGCTGCCCGGCTCCAGCGTCAGCTCCGTCGTCTCGTACGGCAGCATCGCCACGCCCAGCGGCGGCCCGGCGGGGACGTCCGGGTACTGCACGGTGCCGTCCGGCCGCAGCAGCGCGGGCGGCGGATGGCCGGCCCGGGACATGACGCACACCCCGGTCGCCGGGTCGTAGATCGCGTACAGGCAGGTGGCCCCCGAGACGCCGTCCGGTCCCTCGTCCGCCGCCTCCTGGTCCACCCGGTTGACCAGCTCGTCCAGGTGCCCCAGCAACTCGTCCGGCGGCAGGTCCAGCGCGGAGAAGTTGTGCACGGCCGTCCGCAGCCGGCCCATGGTGGCCGCCGCGTGCAGCCCGTGCCCCACCACGTCGCCCACCACCAGCGCCACCCGGGCGCCCGACAGCGGGATCACGTCGAACCAGTCGCCGCCCACGCCCGCCTTGGCCGGCAGGTACCGGTACGCCACGTCCAGGCCGTCCTGCGCCGGGAACCCGCGGGGCAGCAGGCTGTGCTGGAGCGAGACCGCCATCGTGTGTTCCCGGGTGTAGCGGCGCGCGTTGTCGATGCACAGCGCCGCGTGCCCGCCCAGCTCCTCCGCCAGCGGCAGGTCGTCCTCGTTGAAGGCGTCCGGCAGGCCCGAACGCCAGAAGGTGGCGATGCCCAGCATCACGCCCCGGGCCCGCAGCGGCACCGTGATGAGCGAGTGGAACCCGGTCCGCAGGATCTCCCTGGCCCGCTCGACGTCGTTGGCCTGCTCGGCGTTCCGGGCGTCGAGCCGGGCCACCAGCTGCGGCCGGCCGGTCGCCAGACTGCGGCCCGGCGGGGTCCCCGCCCCGTAGAGCGTCGTCGCGCCCAGCGGGTAGAAGGCGGCCGTACCCGGGGAGCCGCCCACCGCCACCCGGGTGACGTTCATGTCGAGGGCGGTCGGCGGCTCCTCGCCGTCGGTGACCCCCTGCGCCAGGTCGACGGTGACGAAGTCCGCGAACCGCGGCGTGGCCGCCTCCGCCAGCTCCCGCGCCGTCCGCCGCACGTCCAGGGTCGTGCCGATCGCGGTCGTGGCGTCCCGCAGCAGGCTCAGCCGGGCGCGGGCCTGCTCCGCCCGGCCGGACAGCGACCGCAGCTCGGTGGCGTCCCGCAGCGTCGCCACGGTGCCCGGTGGCCCGCCGTCCCGGTCGGTGGCGCGCACGTTGACCACCAGCACGCGGTCGTCCACACTCAGCATCTCGTCGGTGGCCGGCGTGCGGGACGCCAGCAGGTCGCCCACCCGGGCGGGCAGCCCGACGGCGTCCACCGGGCGGCCCTCCACGTCGGCGGGCAGCCGCAGCAGGCGGCGGGCCTCGTCATTGACCAGCAGCAGCGAGCCGTCGCCCCCGACGATCAGCACGCCCTCACGGACGGCGTGCAGGACCGCGTTGTGGTGTTCGTACATCCGGGTCATCTCGACCGGGCCCAGCCCCCGGGTCTGCCGCCGCAGCCGTCTGCTGACCAGGGCGGTGCCGGCGGTGGACAGCGCCAGCGCGATGCACGCCGCGCTGACGAGGAACGGCAGCTGCCGGTCGGTGTCGCCGCTGATCTTGTTGATCGTCACCCCGGCGGAGACCAGCCCCACCACCCGCCCGCCGGGCCCGCGCACCGGCACCACGGCCTGCACCAGCCGTCCCAGCGTTCCGTTGACCGTCTGGGTGATCGGCCGGCCGGCCAGCGGTGGGCCGATCGTGCCGATGAACTTGTGGCCGATGCGCTTGGGGTTCGGGTGGGTGTACCGGATGCCGTGGGTGTTGGTGACGACGATGAAGTCCACCCCCGCCGCTTTGCGCGCCGCCTCGGCACGCGGCTGGAGCACCTTGGTCGGATCGGGGGAGGCCAGCGCCGCCGGGAGCCCCGGCGCGTTGGCGAAGGCCTGGGCGGCGGCCACCGAACGCGACCGGGCGGCGGTGAGACTGTCGTGGCCGGCCTGCGAGAAGATCTCCAGGACGGCCGCGGCCACCAGGAGCAGCACGATGACCGCCTGGAGCACGAAGACCTGCCCCGCGACGCTGCGGCCGCCCAGGAACCAGCGCCCGCGCCGGTCCCGCAGCCGGCCGCCACCGCGGGCCGGCCGGTTCCGCGCGGACCGTTCCGGATCGTCTGAGACCCTGTCGGCCGGTCGCCTGCCCCGGATGCGGTCCATGGCCCACTTTCTACACCGCTGCCGACCCCCCGGCCAGTGCGAGCGCCGTCAGGCGGGTCTGCCGTGACGCGTACGGGTGCCTGCGGCGGGCGGTTCTGTTGTGACGTGGGGTGAAGGCTCGGGGGCGGGGTTGTCGTGACGTGTGCGGGTGCTTTTGGGCGGCCGGTCCGCCGTGACGTGTACCGCCGCCTCGGCGTCCGTCCGTCGTGACGTATGCCGCCGTCCCGGGCCCGCGTCCGTCGTAACGTACACGTCGGCCCGGCCGGTCGGCCGGCCGACGTACACCGCCGCTTCGGGCCCGGTCCGTCGTGACGTGTACCGCCGCCCTGGACGTGGCGGGCGGTGGCGTGAGGACCGGTGGCGCTCCGGCCGGTGACGTGGGGCCGGCCCCGTCCGTCATGACGTACACCGCTGCCCGCGACTCGGCCCGCCGTGACGTGTACCGCCGTTCCCGTCACCCCGTCCCCGCAGGCCGGCGTCGGACACACCGCGTGGGCGGGCGGTCATCGATACACCGTCGTCACCCATCGGCGGGACGCCATCAATAGAATCTGGCCATGAGACACCGGACACTGGGCAGGAGCGGTCTGCGGGTCAGCGAGATCGCCTACGGCAGCTGGATCAGTACCACCGAGCGGTCGGCGGCCGAGGTAGCCCAGGAGGCGCTGCGGCAGGGGATCACGACGTTCGACACCGCTGACGTGTACGGCGGCTCGCTGGCCGAGGAGGTGCTCGGCCGGGTCCTGTCGGGGGTGCGCAGGGAATCGGTCGAGATCTGCACCAAGGTCTGCTCCCCGGTCGGCCCCGGGGCGAACGACCGGGGGCTGTCGCGCAAGCACATCATGGAGGCGGCGCACGGGTCGCTGAAGCGGCTGAAAACCGACTACATCGATGTCTACCAGGCGCACCGGTTCGACGCCCGGACCCCGCTGGAGGAGACGCTGCGGGCGTTCGACGACCTGGTCCGGCAGGGCAAGGTGCTCTACGTCGGCGTCTCGGAGTGGACCACCGAGCAGATCACGGCGGCGCTGGAGATCGCCGGCCGCCTCGGGCTCGACCGGATCATCTCCAACCAGCCGCAGTACAACATGGTCTGGCGGGTCATCGAGGCCGAGGTCGGGCCGCTGTGCGAGCGGGAGGGGGTCGGCCAGATGGTGTGGTCGCCGCTGGCCCAGGGGCTGTTGACCGGCAAGTACCGGGCCGGTGAGCCGCTGCCCACCGGATCGCGGGCCGACGGTCCGGCGCGCAGCCAGTTCGCGGCCGGCGCCCTGGCCGAGGACGTGTTGCGGCGGGTGAGTGAACTGACGCCGCTGGCCGACGAGTTGGGCATCACGATGCCGCAGCTGGCGCTCGCCTGGGTGCTGCGGAACCCGAACGTGTCCTGCGCGATCGTGGGCGCCAGCCGGCCGGAGCAGATCGCCGAGACCGCCGCGGCGTCCGGGATCGAGCTGGCCGACGAGGTGGTGAAGCGGATCGACGACATCCTCGGCCCGATCGTCGAACGCGACCCGGCGAAGACCCCCGCGCACCCCACCGACTACGGGCGCTGACCCCGGAGGGGTGGTGAACGGCTCCGGCCCCGGTGCGGGCCCGGCCCCGGTTCGGGTGCGCTGTCGGTGCCGGTGCGGCGCCGGGAGCGGTCGCCGCGCCGGGTGCGGCAGCGGTGCCCGCGCCGACCGCGCCCGCCCCGGCTCCGTCCGTACCGCCCCGGCTCCGTCCGCCCCGTTCCCGCCCCCGTCCGCACCGCCTCGCCCCCGTCCGCGCAGGGCACCCTCGCCCCCGCACACGCACGGCACCCTCGCCCCCGCCCGCGCAGGACCCCCGCGCAGCCCACACCCCCGTACCGCTGAACCCCCGTACCGCTGAATCCCCGTACCCTACGCGTGAGTTGACGCAAGTGGGCCGAGTCGGCGGAAGACAGCAGGAACCCGCAGAAATCCGCAGGAACCGGCGGTGCCGGAGTCGGGTGCCGTGAGCAAGGAGTATGTCCCGTGACGCCGTCGCGCACGTCCGTACGACTGGTCGAGGTGGCTGACGCCGCCGCGCTGGCGGGCCACTTCGCCCGCGACGCGAAGGAGTTCGCCCGGTGGCAGCCGGCCCGGCCCGAGGGGTTCGACACCCCCTCCCACCAGGCCGGCCGCATCGAACAGCTGCTGGCCACGCACAGCGCCGGCTCGGCCTGGCCCGGTGTCATCGTGGCCGACGGGGAGGTCGTCGGGCAGGTCGCGGTCAGCAGCATCTCCCGCGGGCCGTTGCGCAAGGGCTTCCTCAGCTACTGGGTGGCGACCCCGTTCCAGGGGCAGGGCCACGCCACCCGCGCGGTCGGCCTGACCCTGCGGGTGATGACCGGCGAACTCGGCCTGCGCCGCGCCGAGGCGCACACCCAGACCGACAACCTCCCCTCGCACCGGGTGCTGAAGAACAACGGCTTCTCCTCCTGGGGCATCGCCCACGCGCACATCTTCATGGACGGTGCCTGGCGCGACGAGATCTTCTGGGAACGCAACCTGGCCGACGGCGAACCCGGCCGCTGACCCGCGAACCCGGCGCCGGCCCGCACCGTTACGGCCTGCGGCCCGCTCCCGTTGCGGCGACCCGACCCGACCCGACCCGACCCGATCCGAGCCGGGGCCGGGGCCGGGGCCGGGTGCGAGCACGGGCGCGGGCGCGGGTGCCGTCCGTCAGGTGTCCAGGCCCAGTGCCGAACGCACCGCCTCGATGCCGTCGAGCCGTTTGCGGTCCCACGAGTCCCGGCGTTCCGGGGCCAGTTCGGGCTCCAGCACCTCGACCGCGGCGGTGGGCAGCTCCCGTCGCCACTGGCGCAGCAGGAGCGAGGGGCGCCGGTCGCGGAAGTGCACGGCGTGGGCGGTCCGCAGGGCGGTGGCGCCGACATCGGCCGTCAGCAGCCCCTGGCGCTGCTTCTCGGCCAGCAGCCAGCGGACGTTGACCAGCGGAACGGTCACCGGCAGGTAGTCCTGCGGATCGTAGAGCAGGGCCACGTCGCCGTCGGACTCGATCGCGCCCGACAGGTACTGCTCGAAGACCCAGCCGCTGCCGGTCATGCCGAGGGTGCGGCACTCCACGGCGCGCAGGGCGCCCATCGAGGAGGCGCCGGCCAGCGACTGCCCGGCGGCCAGCACCGCGCGCACCTCGGTGATGCTGACCGACAGGCGCTGGCCGAACTCGCCGTCCAGCATGACGATGTGGTGGTGCGGCGCGGACTCCGCCAGGTCGAGCAGATCGTGCCGGCGTACCGGTGCCTCCAGCCGCAGTTCGCGGCCGGCCGTCGCGGCCAGGGCGCTCAGCGCGGTCAGGTCCTCCGGGCGCAGGGACGGGCCGGTGAACAGCACGATCCCGGTGGTGGCCGCCTCGTCCGCCGTGCCGGCCAGGGTGCTGGAGTCGGTCATGACAGCGGCCTCGCCATTCCGGCCCGGACCATCTCGCGGTGCAGGCGCGTACCCAGTCTCGCCGGGTCGTGGTGGTAGACCTCCAGTCCCGGAACGACGACCTTCGTCACCGAGAACGGCAGGTCGTCCGGGGCGAGTTCGGCGGCGAAGATCAGCGGAAGCCCGGCCCGTTCCACCCCGGCGAGGACCTCGCGCAGGTCGCCCTCCGTCGTTCCGGTGCCCTCGTCCGGCAGGTCGCCGAAGTCGCACTCCTCCCGATCCGCGCTCCAGGTCGCGAGCATCTCGCGCATCGCGTCGTACGACGCGTGCCGCCGGTACGCCTGGCTGTCGAGGTCCTCGCGGGAACCGGAGATGACGGCCAGCCGGGACTGGGCCGCCTCGGTCAGCGCCCGGGTGACCGCCACGACCGGGTCGGGGTGGCAGCCGGCGCCGCCGTTGATGAGCATCCCGTCCTCGGCGTGCGTGTCGTCGGTGGTGGCGAACACCGTCGGTACGCCGACCACGTTGGCGTAGCCGAAGACCTGCACGCTGACGCCCATCCGCTGGAAGCGCCCGACCAGCTCGGCGGCCACCGGCGGCAGCGATTCCAGCCGGATGCGCCGGCCCTGCCGCAGCGTCTCGCCGAACGCCGTGCAGTCCTGCTCGATCGCCTCCAGCAGGCCGTGCAGCAACGCCTCCTGGGGGCTGTTGCCGACCGCGAGGCCGATGGTGTTCGAGCGGAACATGCCGCATTCGCGGGCGTAGGGGGTGAAGACCGCGAGCGCGGGGATCAGCACCTCGGTGTCGCTGAACAGCTCGCGCACCGGCCACCACGAGATCGGCGCGTCCTGGGTCCAGGTGTGGCCGCGGCGCAGGACCAGACGCCGGGGGTCGAGCACCGGCACGTCCCGCGCGCGCAGTTCGGCGTACGACGCCAGCAGGGGCAGGTCCGCGGCGGGCGGTTCGCACCAGGTGCGTTCGATGGCCTCCATCAGCGCGGAGACCCGGGACGCCTGCGCGGTGATCCCCTTGCCGCTGGTGACCGTGTTGAGCCCGGGGGCCGCGCCGGGGCGGATGGTGTGGAAGACCGGGATGCCCAGCACGTCCAGGTCGGTGACCTCCGCGATCCGCGTGATGCCGCAGCGGTCCAGGCAGGCCCGTGCCAGCGCCTCGGTCTGCTCCAGGGTGCGGGTGCGCAGCGACGTGCCGCTGGCGGTGGCCGGTGTCCGCGACGGCGGGGGGAACCAGTGTTCGCGCGGGGCGCTGGAGGGCGGACGCAGCGAAGTGATCGTCATGGTGTGCACGGTTCCTTACTCGTGGAGCGGGGGCCCAGAACGGTGTGGCAGGCGTCCAGGACCCACCGGTACCAGGCGGTCACGTTGGCCGGTTTGCCGATGGTGTGCCGCTCGTCCGGCAGGAGCATGAGCCGCACGTCGACCCCCCGGGTCTCCAGCGACCGGTGAATCGCCCGCGACTCGCCCATCGGCACGTGGGTGTCCTCGCAGCCGTGGGACAGCAGCACGCGCACCCCGGGGTCGATCGCCGCCAGCCGCAGGCTCTCGCGGGCGTAGCCGGGGGCGGTGTCCACCGGGCCGTACTCGCGCAGCCAGTGCCAGTGCAGGTCGCACACCCGGGCCACCGCGGCGAAGTCGGCCCAGCCGGCGTGGCTGGCGATCAGCCGCACCTCGGGCAGCAGCGTGCCCAGCGCCAGGGCGAGGTAGCCGCCGAAGCTGCCGCCCATCGCCGCGACCCGGCCGGCGTCCAGGTCCGGCCGGGCCAGTGCCGACCGGACCTGGGCCGCCGCCACCGCGGCGACCTGCGAGGTCCAGTGCCCCCAGCCGCGTTCGACCGCCGGCTGCCCGTAGCCGACCGACAAGGGCGGGTCGGGCATGAGGACGGCGTAGCCCTCGGCGACGAACGGCCACGGGTTCCAGCGCCACGACCAGTCGGTCCAGCTGCTGAGCGGGCCGCCGTGGCACCACACCAGCACCGGCAGCGGCCGGTCGGCGCCGGTCCGCGGCAGGCACAGCCAGCTGCTCCACACCGATCCGTCCGGCGCCCGGTAGGTGAGGCGTTCCATCCGTCCGGTCGGTGCGGCGGCCGCCGCCGGTGCCAGCAGCCGGCGGGCACCGGCCGGGCCGGTGGGGCGGCCGGCCGACGCCAGCGGGACCGACACGACCTCGGGCGGCAGGTCGATGCCCGACCGGACGACGACCGCCTCGCCGGGCACGCCGGTCACCGCCAGGACCGAACCGGCCACCTCGATCGGCTCGGCGCGGCCGTCACCGGGCCGCACCCGCCACAGACGCCGCCGGCCGTCGCGCTCACCGACGCACAGCAGGGTGTCGGGCGCGGCCCACGACCGCGGGCGCAGCCAGTCGCGGTGGCCGGGCGCGGCCCGCTCCAGCCGGGAGCCGTCGGCGGCGAGCAGGACGACCTCCTGCCGCGGTCCGCGCCCCGGGGCCGCGATCCGTTCCGCCGTGCACGCGAACCAGGCCCCGTCCGGCGCCGCGACGGCCTCGGTGAGGTCGTCGTCCGGTGCCCAGACCGCCGTCGCGTCCGCCGGATCCCGTACCGGGAACAGCAGTTGGCCGTGCCGGCGGTGGCCGCCGGGCAGGAAGCGGACCACGCCCGCCGCGCACCGCAGACCGTCGGGGGTCAGCGCCAGTTCGCCGGTCAGCCGCATGTCCTGGTCCAGCGGCGGCGTCAACAGCCGTGTCCCGTCCGCCCCTTCGCTCTCCGCCGGCGGTCCCGACCACAGCAGGCGGACCGTCTCGCCGGCCTCGTGGTACATCGAACGCGGCCACAGGTCGCCGCCGACCAGCGTGGCGGTCGGCGCGTCCGGTGCCGCCGCCTCCCGCGCCCGCAGGTCCTCCGCGAGCGAGCGTGCCCCGGACCGCAGCCAGGCGGCGGCGACCGCCGTGGAGGACGCCGCCGCGTAGGACAGCAGGCCGCGCGGGGCGCTCAGCACGAGTTCGGGCGCACGGCGCGGTCCCGGCCGGTGCCGCCACAGGGCGCGCCCGGTGTGGCCGCGCGGCCGGCCGGTGCCCGGGCGCATGTCGGACAGGAACAGGTGGCCGCCGTCACCGGTGACGGTCACCGACGAGGCACCGGCGTAGGCGTACTCCAACACCGGCTGCGCCGGGGCGCGGTCGGGCGCGGTCACCGTCGCGGTGCCGTGCGGGGCCGTGCGCCTACCGGCGTCGCCGGGCGGCCGGTCGGCGGTGGCCGGCGCCGGTCCGTAGCCCAGGACGTAGGGCACCGGGTCGGCGCGGCCGGGGCGGCGCAGGTCGGCCTCGACGAGCAGGCCGTCGCCCAGCCGGTGCGCCGTGCGCACCCGCGGCTGGGCGAGCAGGACCTCCAGCGCCGCCGCGCCCGGCCCGCCGTCCTCGGTCACCGTGGCCATGCGGCTAGGCCTGGCCGGTGCGCCGGCGGATCTTCACCGCTTCCGCCACCAGTTCGGCGTCGTCCTGCGCGGCCAGGTGCGCGGCGAGTTCGGTGCGCAGCCAGCCGACCTTCTCGTCGATGGTCATGAAGTGGTGGGTGCCCGCGACCTCCTCGGTCCGGGGGCCCTGGAGGAAGCGGGCGAGGGCCAGCTCGGCGAGGTCGCGCGGGGTGGGCTGCTGGACGGTGACCGCCAGGTGCAGGCAGCCGCCGTCGCCGGCCGTCGTGGTGTACGGCCGGCCGCCGGGGACGTAGAGGACGTCGCCCGGCCGCAGCGTGAACGACTCGCCGGCCGCACCGACGACGGCCGTCGCCCGCCCGTCGAGCTGGAGCAGGAACGTCTCGCCCTCGCCGGCCCCGCCCCCGGCCCGCGCGCCCGCGGCGCCCGGCGGGCTGAGCAGCGCCTCGCAGCCGGCCTCGGCCCGCAGTTCGTCGCGCAGCGCGGCGACCAGGTCCTTGATGCCCGGGTGCCAGTGGTCGGGCCGGGCCAGCCGGACCGTGTGGCCGGTGTCGAACCGCTCCCGGACGGCGGCCGCCCGCGCGTACGCCGCCATCCGCCGCTTGAGGACGACCCGGGTCACCGTGACGTCCGCCAGCGGTACGGCCACCCCGTTCAGCAGCACGCCGAAGTAGGGGGCCACCAGCAGCCCGCAGTCGAACCGCGTCCAGATGTCCGCCGGGGTCAGCAGCCGGGGTGCGGCCTCGCAGCGGTACGAACGCGCCAGCCGGCCCCGGACCCCGGCCGTGAAGGGTTCGAGGTCGCCGACCAGGTCGGCCAGCCGCGCCGGCGTCCCGGTGCGGCCGGCCCGGTCCTGGTCGCCGGAGATGTCAACGCCGGTCATCGCCTCACACCGTCCTGTCGCGCATCGTGGCCACCGCGGTCTCGACCAGGAGCCCGGTGTCGACCCGGTCGAGGAAGCCCAGCAGCGCCTTGTTGACGGCCGCCGCCTCGTCCTGGAGCGCCGAGCCCAGGCCCTGGTCCAGCCACTCGCCCTCGGCGTCGGAGAACAGCGTCATCAGCGACTCGACCAGGTCCAGCGGGGTCGGCTCGGTGATGGTGAACGTCAGGTGCAGCGACGTTCCGCCGCGGGCGGTCGCCACGTGCGGCACGCCGTGCGGCAGGTAGAGGACGTCACCGGGCTCCATGACGAAGGAGTCGCTGTGGCTGTCGACGTCCACGTTCAGCCCGGAGCGGGCGTCGATCTGTTCGGCGGAGTTGTAGATCCGCCATTCCTTCGCGCCGGCGATCTGCACGGCCAGCACGTGCGAGCCGTCCCGGTGCGGGAGCATGCCCGTGCTGTCGCGCGGCGTGTAGAAGATGTACGCCTTGAGCTCGGCCGGCAGCCGCTCCTCGATCTCCCGCATCACCGAGCGGATCGGAAGGTGCCAGTCCTCGAGCTGGCTCATCTTCATCGTGGCGCCGGACGCGAGGTGCTTGCGTATCCGCGCCGGGTCCGCGAAGCCCTTGACCGCCTGCCCGGACACGTTCCGCGCCTTCGTGAACGCGGATATCTCCGGCTGCTGGCCCTCTTTCAGCAGGGTGAAATAGGGCCATCTGAGCAGACCCGTGTCGAGCATGCTCTGAATAGCGGCCTCGTCGATCAGGCCCTCCGTCGGGGACGCCTGCTTGAACAAGCCGTGCTTCTTGTTCCAGTAGGTGCCCAGCAGGTCCACCTCATCGATGAGGCGAGCAAGGGGATGCTCAGTACCCACAGACGATCCTTAGGGAGTGTCGTTCCGGACGGTGCGGTCCTGTCCGGCCATCGGAATTCATTCTGGGGGCGGCGGAAACCGCCCCCAGAACAAACTCATGAAATAGGCGATCAGGCCTCGTTGATCTCCGAGACGACCATCGGACGCGAGTGGTCCGACAGTTCCTCGATCTCGGCGTCGGCGGCGGCGATGATCGCCTCGTCGTTGGTGGCCTGGAGCTTGTCGTTGATGGCCATGCACTTCTCCCTCTGCTGGAATTGACCGGCGAGAACCGGAGCGGACGCCGCCACGCTAACCGCGGTTCTTACGGGGGGTCAAGGCATTCGGTGGACCTTCACATGGGGTGCCGTAATGCGGATCGGCCCAGCCCGGAAAGCGCCGCCGGGAGGTGAATTCCGGGGCGCACGCATTACCTGATGGGGTTTCAGATCATTGACGGTGTGCGGTCTGGCGGCAGGCGGCGTACGGCGGAATACCGGCGCCGGTGGAAAAGGGGATCAGGCGGTACCGAGGAATTCGATGATGCTCAGCCGCAGGCCGGCGCTGCCCAGGCCGTGCGCGATGGCGTGCTGGCGCGGGGTGCCGTAGTGCCGCACCTCCTCGTGGCCGACGCCGAGTCCCAGCACCCGGTGCGGCCGGTCGCTGAGCGCGGCGGCGACCTGCGGGACCGAGGTGCCGGCCAGGTACGGCTCGACGAGCACCACGCGGGCCTCGTCCTGGTCGGCCAGCACCGCCCGCAGGGTCGCCGCGTCGAACGGCCGGACCGTGCCGGCGTAGAGCACCGTGACGTCGAGCCCCCCGGTCGCCGCCAGCACCGTGTCGGCCAGCGGCCCGACCGCGACGACCGTGCCGGCCGACCCCCGCCGCAGCACCCGGAACCCGTGGCCGCCACCGCCCGCCAGGCCGTGGGCCCGTTCGTTGGCCTGGTTCGACAGCCGGATGTACACCAGCCCGTCGCCGGCCGCCGCCTCGCGCAGCTGCGCCTCGGCCTCGTCGGCGTGGCCGGGCACGTGGACGGTCCAGCCCGGCAGCGTCGACAGCAGCGCCACGTCGCCCGGCGACTGGTGGGACCGGCCGCCGCCGGCGATGTCGTAGGAGGCGCCGGCGCTGACCAGGATCGCGCCGACGTCCTGGTGGTTGAGGTCCAGCTTGATCTGCTCGAAGGGCCGCTCGATCAGGAAGGGCGCGAAGCTGTGGGCGATCGGCCGCATCCCGGCCAGCGCCATCCCCCCGGCGACCCCGATGAGCAACTGCTCGCGGATGCCCAGGTTGAGCACCCGGTCCGGATACTCCTGCCGCGCGCCGGCGAAGAGCTTGGCGCTGAGGTCGGCCGTCAGCAGCGCCAGGCGGTCATGGGTGGCGAGCAGTTCCGTCGTCACTTCGACGAAGCGCTCACGCATGATCCCGGCCATGGGGGTTCTCCTTCGGTACGCGACGTGGTGATCGGCGGGGCCGCGACAGCGCCGTCCCGGCCCGGGGGCGGCGCTGCGCCGCGCGGCGTCAGTGACTGGTGCTGCGTTCCTCCACCTCGGCCACCACCAGGGCGGGCCGGCCCGGGGTGTGGGCGGCGAAGGCCTTCTCCAGCCCGTCGTGGTCCCCGGCGTCGACCCGCGCGGTCGACCAGCCCTCGACGGCGAAGCGCTGCTCAAGACCGCCGGGCCAGCCGTGGCTCGCCGAGTCGTTGTCGATGACGACCACGTTGAGCCGGTCCAGGCCGGCCCGCGCCGCGTAGGCGATCGCCTCGTGGTTGGAGCCCTCGTCGAGCTCGCCGTCGCCCAGCAGCACCCAGATCCGCGACCGGGTCAGCCCCCGCGCGCGCAGCCCCAGCGCGGTGCCGACCGCCAGCGGCAGGCCGTGCCCGAGCGATCCGCTGGAGATCTCCACGCCCGGTACCAGGACCCGGTCCGGGTGGTGCCCCAGCGGTGAGGGGTAGGCGCCGAACCGCTCGAACTCGGCCGGGTCGATGAACCCCTTGGCGGCCAGCACCGCGTAGTAGGCCATCGGCCCGTGCCCCTTGGACAGGTAGAACCGGTCGCGGTCCTCGGCCATCGAGGGGTCCACCCGCAGCACCCGGTCGTAGAGCACCCACAGCACGTCCAGGGTCGACGTCGCCGCGGTCGTGTGCTTCTCGTCGCCGGTCATCGCGGCCATCAGGCCGTGCAGATCCTCGAACCTGGGCTCAGTCATCGAAGGAAGGCTCCAACCTCACGAAGAATCCGGACAGCCGGCCGTACGTCATACGAGTTCGCCCGTCAGCGTGACCGCCGCACGGCGTTCCGCCGCCGCGGCGACCGGCACGATCAGCAGACCGGCGGCGACCACCACCGCGGCGACCCCGACCCAGCCCCACACCCCGAAGGAGATGGTGACGGCCGACACCACGCCCGGCCCGAGGACGCCCTGGGCGACGATGTGCAGGTTGAACGTCCCGAGGTACTCGCCCTGCGCGTCCTCCGGTGCCAGCCCGTGGGCCAGGCCCCAGCCCGAGGCGGACTGCTGGAGTTCGGACAGGGTGAACAGCAGCATCGCCACGCCGAGCACGGCCGCGGCCACGACCGCGTCGCCGTAGGCGGCGACGGCCGCCGCCCCGCAGGCCGCCGCCAGCCAGAACCCCGAGCGCTGCGCCAGCCGGGCCGCGCCGGCGACGGTGGCCGCGCCGCGGCTGGCGGCGACCTGGAAGACGATGACGAAGACGGTGTTGGCCACCAGCAGCAGCGGGATGAGCGCGTGCGGGGTCCGCGTCCGGGTCACCGCCCACAGCGGCAGCGCGACCAGGATGATCGAGGCGTGCAGCGCCAGCGGCGCGGACAGCGCCGTGATGGTCACGAACCGCAGGTCGCGCAGCGCGCCGAAGCGCCGGGGCCGCCCGGCGGTCACCGCGCCGGTGCCGCGCGGCAGGCGCAGGATCAGCAACCCGGCGCCGAGCAGCAGGACGCCGGCGCCCCAGGGCAGCGCCCGCACCCAGGTGCCGCCGCCGAGCAGGGCCAGCGCGGTCAGGCCGCTGCCGAGGCTGAAGCCGATGTTGAACATCGACCGCAGGTTGGCCCGCACCTGGACGCGGTCGTCGGGCTCGATCAGCGTGCCGACGAACGCGCCGAAGGTCGGTCCGACGCCGTACTCGATGAAGCCGACGGCGACGATCAGCGCGTAGAACGGCGCCACCGCGTGCACGGCCGGGTACAGGGCGAACCCGGCCGCCTGGAGCACGAACAGCAGCACGAGCACCCGCTTGGCGCCCA
Source organism: Streptantibioticus silvisoli (assembly GCF_027947535.2). Taxonomy (GTDB): domain Bacteria; phylum Actinomycetota; class Actinomycetes; order Streptomycetales; family Streptomycetaceae; genus Streptantibioticus_C; species Streptantibioticus_C silvisoli. The sequence continues at coordinate 40,377 of NZ_JAAGKO020000056.1, read as the reverse complement.
GCCGGTCCGACAGCACGCCGAACAGGAACGAGGCGACGAAGCCGGACAGCGCCGCCGCGGAGGTGCCGATGCCCACCTGGGTCGCGGTCAGCCCGGTGACGGTGGTGAAGTAGATGACGCTTCCGCTGAGGAAGACGCCCCTGCCCACCGCGTAGGCGAGGTTGACGAAAGCCAGGTGCCGCGCGTGGCCCTTGCGCGGCACCACCGCGGCGGCCATGTGCTGCAGGGTCCCCATGCCGTTTTCGTTCCTTACGCTGTCCGTGCCCGACGTGCGGCCCGCCGGGCGGGCCCGGGGGAGCGGAGCCGTCGGGGAAATGTCATGATCAAGTCAAGAGCGCCCGGGATTCCTCCCCCTCACCCCGTGGTGGACCGGCGCCCGTTCCCCGCCCGCCGACGCCTTCGGCGACGCGCTGCACCACCGGCCGACATGGCCGATGTTCGCCCGATCATGGCCTGAAATCCACGGTGCTGTCGAGACCCCCCGGCCCCGCGATCTCCGGTGGTCGGGCCGCTTTCCACCCCTTCGCGCCGCTGCCCGATCCGTTCGCGCCGCTGCCCGTACGGCGTGCGCTGCCGCCCGGAAACGGTCAACGGCCGCCCGTGCGGCGCCGGTTGGGGCGGCATCGTTCCGGCATCCGTCCAGGACTCTTGACGGTGACATGCACACGCCTTAGCGTTTTCGACGGTCAGAGAATGAAACGTTTTAATCCGCACGCGTGCTCGCCCCGGTCGTCGGCCGCGCCCGCGCACGTGCTGCTGCGCGCCAACCTGCTCTCAGCTCGGCCACGTTCGGCACGCCGACCCGCGAAGGTCCCGGCGGCGGCGCCAGTCGGCGGTCCGGCGTCCTCCTTCCGGGACCGGTGGCGGTCCGGTGGAACCGTAATCCCCTGGTGAAGGAGGACAAGTGTGATGAGACGCGTGATCCGCACCATGCTCGCCGTCTGCCTCGCTCTCGGTGCCGGCGGCGCCGCGACGATCCCGTCCATGGTCACCGCGGCCGCGGCGCCGGCGGCGACCCCGGCCGCCTCGTGCTCGGCGGCCAGTGTGGCCCCCACGTCCAGGACGCTGGCGCCGGCGTCCGTCTACACCACCACCGGCACGGTCAGCGACCCGACCGGCGTGCTGTCGAAGGCGACGACCCGCCTGACGGGGTCCGGTTCGGCCGTCACCCTCGACTTCGGCAAGGAGGTCGGCGGCATCGTCACCCTCGGCTTCGCCGGGGCCAGCGGCGCCGGGCAGAGCCTGGGGCTGGCGTTCAGTGAATCGTCTCAGTTCGTCGGTGACAGCAGCGACTCCTCCAACGGCGGCGGCGGAGCGGACGGCGCCCTGACCACCACGGTCAACGGCGCCGGCTCCTACACCATGCCGACCGACAAGCTGCGCGGCGGCTTCCGCTACCTGACGCTCTTCATGAACTCCAGCGGCTGGATCGACCTCAACAGCGTCTCGCTGAACTTCACCGCCGCGCCGGGCGTCGCCGACCCCGCCGCCTACCCCGACTACTTCTGCTCCAACGACAGCCTGCTCAACCAGGTCTGGGCGGCCGGCGCCTACACCGTGCAGCTGGACACCATCGCCCCGGACCAGGGCCGGGTCTGGCCGGCGCCGGCCTCGGGCTGGGAGAACAACGGCGACGTCGGCACCGGCAGCGAGGTCCTGGTCGACGGCGCCAAGCGCGACCGTTCGGTCTGGCCCGGCGACATGGGCATCTCGGTGCCGACCGCCTACGTCAGCACCGACGACCTCACCGCCACCCGCAACTCGCTGACCACGATGTACGACAACCAGAAGTCCACCGGTGAACTGCCTTACGGCGGACCGGAGTTCAACTTCTACGGCTCCGACACGTACCACATGTGGACGCTGATCGGCACCTACAACTACTACCTGTACTCCGGCGACAAGAGCTGGCTGGACGGCATCTGGTCGAAGTACCAGCTCGGGATCGACTTCATCACCGCCAAGATCGACGGCGGCGGACTGCTCGACGTCACCGGCGACGCCGACTGGGCCCGCGGCGACCAGGGCGGGGAGAACATCGAGGCCAACGCGCTTCTGTACGAGTCGCTGACCAACGGCGCGCTCCTGGCCCAGGCGGAGGGCAACAGCACGCTGGCGAGCAGCTGGACCAGCCGCGCCGCCGCGCTGAAGACGCAGATCAACTCCTCGCTGTGGGACGCCTCGGCGGGCGCGTACAAGGACAACCCGTCCAGCACCCTGCACCCGCAGGACGGCAACTCGCTGGCCGTCTGGTACGGCGTCGCCTCCGCCGCGCAGGCGCAGAGCATCGTCACCGACCTGCGCGGCAACTGGAACGCCGTCGGCGCGCAGACCCCGGAGTTCAGCGACAACGTCTCGCCGTTCGCCGGCTCGATGGAGGTCTACGCGCACTTCGCCGCCGGCGACGACACCAACGCGCTCAACCTGATCAGGACCGAGTGGGGCTACATGCTCAACTCGCCGCTGGGGACCAGATCGACGTTCTGGGAGGGCTACTCCAACACCGGGACGCTCACCGCGTACCCCAGCGCCTACACCAGCCTGGCCCACGGCTGGTCCACCGGTCCGACCGGCGCGCTGACCACCGACGTGCTCGGCATCTCGCCGACCGGCCCCTCGGGCAGCACCTACCAGGTCGTCCCGCACCCCGGCGACCTCACCCACGTCGAGGGCACGCTGACCGTCGCGGCCGGCAAGACCCTGCACGTCTCCTACGACCACAGCACCGCGGGCGACTTCAGCATGCAGGTCGACTCCTCCGGCAACACCGGCTCCACCGGCGTCATCGCGGTCCCCACCTACGGGCAGAACCACGTGGTGACCATCAACGGCGCCACCGCCTGGAACGGCAGCTCCTTCACCGGCGCCACCGGCATCACCAGCGCCGACAAGGACGGGAACTACATCTACTTCCGCGGGGTCAAGCCCGGTGCGTACACCGTCGGTTACCCGGCGACCGGCACCGTGCCGCCCATCACCTACCAGGCGCTGCCCGGCACCTGGTCCCCGTGCGCGGTGGAGAACGGCAGCTGCGCGGTCAGCGGCGCCTCCGTCCTGGCGTTCGGCGCTGGCGGCCGGTTCAACTACCTGTCCGCCTCCGGCGCCACCCCCTGCGACGTCAGCGCCTTCGGCGACCCCGACAACGGGGTGGCCAAATCCTGTTACGCCCAGACGGCGGCACCGGCGGCCGGTAGTTGGACACCCTGCGCGGCCGAGAACGCGACGTGCTCCTACAGCGGCGTGATGACGGTCGCCTACGGCGGCAACGGAAGCTACGCCTACGCCACCCTCGGCGGCGGCGGAACGCCGTGCACCAACGCGGTGTTCGGCGACCCGGCGCCCAACTCCGCCAAGCAGTGCTACCTGGTCGGCGCCCCGCCGACGTTCAGCACCTGGACCGCCTGCTCCACGGAGAACGGCACCTGCTCGTTCACCGGCGCCCACGAGGTCGCCTACGGCGCCGACGGCCACTACTCCTACGCCAGCGTCTCCGGCGGCACGGCGTGTTCCGACGCCGTCTTCGGCGACCCCGACTCCGGCACGGTCAAGGCGTGCTACGTCCAGTAGTCCCACCTCCCGGCGGCCCGGCAGCCCACCCGGGCCGCCGGGCCGTTCCCCGCACAAACGCACGCCGGCCGCCGTGGCCCGGCCGCTACCGACCGGGCCCGGCCGCTACCGACCGGGCCCGGCCGATCCGCGCACCACGGCCTCGGCCGCCCGCGCGAACCGCCGCCGCTCGACCGCCGGAACGTACCCCGAGGGACCGGTGAGTTCGCTGTGCGCGACGAGCCGGAAGATCAGCGCGCGGATCAGCACCTGCCGCCAGTCGCGGCGATCGCCCCCGCCGGTCAGCAGGCCGGGCGGCAGGCCGAACCACAGCAGGCCGTCCACCACCACGACGGCCTCCGCCAGGATCGCGGGCCGCCAGTAGGGCGAGAAGTCGATGACGGCGGGCGCCCGGCCCGCGGCGAAGAGCACGTTGCCGGTGAGATCGCCGTGCACCAGCTGGGCCGGCTGTTCCACCGGACGCCTCAGCGCCCGCAGGGCCGCGAACGGTTCGGCCAGCCCGGCGACCACCTCGACCTCCTGCTCGCCCCACGCCACCCGGTCGGCCACCGCCCAAGGATGGCTGCGCCGGGCCAGGAAGCCGGGCCGCGGCACTCCGCGAAGGGCGGCGTGAAAGGCCCGGCCGGCGCCGATCACCTCACGCCAGCGCCCCCGCGGTCCCGGCTCACCGGCCACGAACCCGCCGGCCGTCCAGCCGTCGACGACACCGCGCCCGTCCGCGGCGCGCAGCGGCACCGGCACGCGAAAGCCGCGCCCGGCCCCGAGCCCTTCGAGCACACCGGCCGCCCACTCGGCCTCCTCCTCGGCGCCGTCGGCGGGCTTGAAGACGTACCCGCCGACCCGGACACTGCGTCCCTGTCCGCCGGCCAGCGGGACGGGGGTACCCCGCACCCCGAAGGCGTCGAGCACCGAAGGCGGCGGGACGGTGGCACCCGGCGGTTCACTCACGCCGGGCATCCTGCCAGCGCGGTCCACCCCGTGTCCGGGCTTTTCCGCGCCGCCGCGCTCACCACGGGCCGCGCCCACCGCGTCGCCCTGCCGCATCCTCGCGCCCATCGCGTCGCCCCGCCGCGCCCTCGCGCGCAGCCACGCCCACCGCGGCGACCGCCGCACCCAGCGCACCGCCGCCGGGCTCACCATGCCCGCCGCCCCCAGCACGCCCCTGCGCCCAGCCGCGCCCGCCGCGTCGCCCGCCGCACCGCCGCGCCCCCGTACGACGGCGACCGCAAGACGTACGCAAGCCGTTTGCGTAAAGATCGTCATTCGGCGACCCAGAAGCTGCGCGAACCCGGCTAGATCCCGGTCTTTGCAGACCAGATGTCAAATATTTTCGTATCGTGTCCAACATATTGCTCCCGGATGTCGGCGTAGCTACGCTCTGCGGCGGTGGGCCACCGTCCGTTCTGTCCGAGGCCGCGCCCCTAGCCCCGGCCCCGGCCGGGGTGACGCCGACGCGCGCCCCAAGAGGTCCTTGAGAGGGATTCGCATGGGAGCTTCTCGCCGGACGTTCATCGCCTCCGTACTGGCCGGATCGGTGGTCGGCGCGTTGCCGGGCATCGCCTCGGCGTCGGCCGCGCCGCGCACCGCCACCCCGGCGGCCGGCACCGCGGGGGACGTGGTGGGAAAGATCACCGTCGGCTACCAGGGCTGGTTCGCCTGCGCCGGTGACGGGGCGCCGATCGACGGCTGGTGGCACTGGAGCCAGGACTGGTCCCGTACACCGTCGCCGGCCAACAACGCCATCAAGGCGTGGCCCGACATGCGGGAGTTCACCGGCGCCTACCGGACCGGATACGGGAATCTGGGCGACGGTCAGCCCGCGACGCTGTTCTCCTCCTACGACCAGCAGACCGTCGACACCCACTTCCTGTGGATGCGGCAGAACGGCTGCGACACCGCGGCGTTGCAGCGGTTCAACCCCAACAGCAGCGAGGGCCCCACCCGCGACGCGATGGCCGCCAAGGTCAGGAGTTCGGCCGAGGCCAACGACGTGAAGTTCTACGTCATGTACGACGTCACCGGCTGGACCGCGATGCAGACGGAGATCAAGGCCGACTGGACCGCGAAGATGTCCGCCCACACCGCGTCCACCGCCTACGCCCGGCAGAGCGGCCAACCGGTGGTGTGCATCTGGGGGTTCGGCTTCAACGACGACAACCACCCCTGGGACGCGGCCACCTGCCTGGACGTCGTCACCTGGTTCAAGAGCCAGGGCTGCTACGTCATCGGCGGCGTGCCGCGCGAGTGGCGCACCGGCACCGGCGGTTCACGCGCCGGGTACAGCGGCGTCTACCACGCGTTCGACATGCTGTCGCCGTGGATGGTCGGCGCCATCGGCACCGCGGCCGACTCCGACTCGGTCTACCAGAACGTCAACATCCCCGACCAGGCGGACTGCGACGCCAACGGCATCGACTACCAGCCCTGCGTGCTGCCCGGTGACGTCTCGGCCAACCAGCGCGCGCACGGCGACTTCATGTGGCGGCAGTTCTACAACATGGTCCGGGTCGGCGCCCAGGGCATCTACATCTCCATGTTCGACGAGTACGGCGAGGGCAACCAGATCGCCAAGACCGCGGAGAACGCCTCCCAGGTCCCCACCGGGTCCGGGCTGCTCGCCCTGGACGCGGACGGGACCGCCTGCTCGTCGGACTACTACCTGCGGCTGACCGCCGACGGCGGCCGGATGCTCAAGGGCCAGCTGGCCCTGACCGCGACCCGTCCGACCCCGCCGGTGACCGGTACCGGGACCCCTCCCGGTACCGACCTCGCGCTGAACCGGCCCACCTCCGACAGCGGCCACACGCAGGGCTACGTCAGCGGCAACGCGGTCGACGGCGACCCCAACACCTACTGGGAGAGCGCCGACAACGCCTTCCCGCAGTGGCTCCAGGTCGACCTGGGCACCACCACCGCCACCGCGCGGATCGTGCTCACGCTGCCGCCGTCGGCCGCCTGGGGCGCGCGGACCCAGACCTTCTCCGTCCAGGGCGGTACCGACGGATCGACCTTCACCACGCTGGCCGCCGCGGCCGGCCACACCTTCGACCCGGCCACCGGCAACACCGTCACCGTCACGTTCCCCGCGGCGGCCGACGTCCGCTACCTCAGGGTGGTCGTCACCGCCAACACCGGCTGGCCCGCCGGGCAGTTCTCCGGCCTCCAGGTCTACTCCGCCTGACCCGCCGCCGCCCGACGTCCCGTCATGGCCACCTCCCCCGGGCACGGCCGCGGGCCGCCGCCAGTGTCCGCCGACCCGGCGCCGGACACCCGCGGTCCGGCCGTCCGCGCCACCCGCCGGGCCCGCACCGGCCCGCCGCACCTCCCCGTCACGCCGGAACGCCGCCACCGCACCCGAGCGGGCCGCGGCGCACCCCGGCAACCCACCCACCGCGCCGTGTTGGCGAACGAGGATGACATGAGACGAAGAAGCACGGTCCCCCGGCTCAGAACGGTGGTCCTGGCCCTGCTGGGACTGCTCATATCGGCACTGCCGGTGCTGCAACCGCTGGCGGCGTCGGCCGCCGGCACCAACCTGGCGGCCGGCCGGACGATGACCTCCAGCGGCGTCAGCCAGAACTACGTGGCCTCCAACGCCAACGACGGCGACCAGAACACCTACTGGGAGAGCGCCAACAACGCCTTCCCGCAGTGGCTCGGGGTCGACCTGGGCGCCTCGGTCGGCGTCAACCAGGTGGTCCTGAAACTCCCGGTGTCCAACTGGGCCACCCGCACGCAGACGTTGTCGGTGCAGGGCAGCACCGACGGCAGCAACTACTCCGACATCGTCACCTCGACCGGTTACACCTTCGACCCGTCGACCAACAACACGGTGACCATCAACTTCACCTCGGTCACCACCCGTTACCTGCGGCTGCTGATCACCGCCAACACCGGCTGGCCGGCCGGCCAGATATCGGAGTTCGAGGTGTACGGCCCCTCGGCCGGCGACACCACGCCGCCGACCGCGCCCAGCGGCCTGGCCTACACCCAGCCGCAGTCCGGGCAGATCAACCTGACCTGGAAGGCCTCCACCGACAACGTCGCCGTCACCGGCTACGACGTCTACGCCAACAACACGCTGCTCACCAGCGTCCCGGCGAGCGCCCTGACGTACACCGACACCCAGCCGGCCGGTGCCACCGTCACCTATTACGTGCGCGCGCACGACGCGGCCGGCAACCAGTCGGCCAACAGCAACAGCGTCACCCGCACCGGCCAGAGCGGTGACACCCAGGCGCCGACCGCGCCCGGCAGCCTGGCCTACAGCTCCCCGCAGTCCGGCCAGATCAAGCTGACCTGGACCGCCTCCACCGACAACGTGGGCGTCACCGGCTACGACGTCTTCCGCAACGGCGCGAAGATCACCTCGGTCAGCGGCTCCACCTTGACGTACACCGACGCGCAGGCCGACACCGCGACCGTCTCGTACTACGTCCAGGCGCACGACGCGGCCGGCAACCAGTCCGCCGACAGCAACACCGTCACCCGCACCGGCAGCGGCGGCAGCGGCTCCAACCTGGCGGCCGGCAAGCCGATCACCGGGTCGGCCAACACCTACATCTACGCGCCGGCGAACGCCGACGACAACGACCTGACCACCTACTTCGAGGGCGCCTCCTACCCCAGCACCCTCACCGTCAGCCTCGGCGCCAACGCCGACGTCAGCGCGGTGGTCGTCAAGCTCAACCCCGACGCCTCCTGGGCCACCCGCACCCAGACCATCGCCGTGCTGGGCCGTGAGCAGAGCGCGACCGGCTTCACCACCGTGGCCGCCGCGCAGCAGTACACCTTCAACCCCAGCAGCGGCAACAGCGTCAGCATCCCGGTCAGCGCCCGCATCTCCGACGTCGAGCTGAGCATCACCAGCAACAGCGGCGCCCCCGGCGGGCAGGTCGCCGAGTTCCAGGTCATCGGAACCCCGGCGCCCAACCCCGACCTGACGATCACCGGCTCGTCGTGGACCCCGTCGGCGCCGGTGGAGACCGACCCGGTCACCGTCTCGGCGACCGTGAAGAACATCGGCACCGCCGCCGCCCCGGCCAGCAGCGTCAACTTCTACCGCGGCACCACCAAGGTCGGCACCGCCGCGGTCGGCGCCCTCGCGGTGGGCGCCTCCAGCGCGGTGACCGCCGCCATCGGCACCCAGACGGCCGGCACCTACCAGCTGACGGCCAAGGTCGACGAGGCCAACACCGTCATCGAGCTCAACGACGGCAACAACAGCTACACCAACCCGTCCAACCTGGTCGTCGCACCCGTGCAGAGCTCCGACCTGATCGCCTCCCCGGTGGCCTGGACGCCGAGCAACCCGGCGGCCGGCAACACGGTGAACTTCTCCGTCACCCTGAAGAACCAGGGCACCGTCGCCACCGCCGGCGGCGGGCACGCCATCACCCTGGCCCTGAAGGACAGCACCGGCGCCACCGTCAAGACGCTCACCGGCACCTACACCGGCACCCTGGCGCCCGGCGCGTCCGGCTCCCCGGTGGCGATGGGCAGCTGGACGGCGGTCAACGGCAAGTACACCGCGCACACCACGATCGCGGTCGACGCCAACGAACTGAGCGTCAAGCAGGCCAACAACGTCAGCGACACCCCGCTGTTCGTCGGCCGCGGCGCCAACATGCCCTACGACGTCTACCAGGCGGAGGACGGCCAACTCGGCGGCGCCGCGCAGGTGGTCGGCCCGAACCGGACCATCGGCGACCTGGCCGGCGAGGCGTCCGGCCGGGAGGCCGTCACGCTCGACTCCACCGGCTCCTCCGTGCAGTGGACGACCCGGGCCAGCACCAACACCCTGGTGACCCGCTTCTCCATCCCCGACTCCTCCGACGGCGCCGGCGCCAACGCCACCCTCGACGTCTACGTCAACGGCACGTTCCTCCAGGCCATCAGCCTGACCTCCAAGTACTCCTGGCTCTACGGCGACGAGACCAGCCCGAGCAACACCCCGAGCGCCGGTTCGCCGCGCCACATCTACGACGAGGCGAACGCGGTCCTCAACGAGACGGTGCCGGCCGGCAGCGTCATCAAGCTGCAGAAGGACGCCGCCAACACCTCGCAGTACGCGATCGACTACATCAACACCGAGCAGGTCGCGCCGGTCGCCGACCCCGACCCCGCCACCTACGTCACCCCGGCCGGCTTCGGCCAGCAGGACGTGCAGAACGCGCTGGACCAGGTGCGGATGGACACCACCGGCAAGCTGGTGGGCGTCTACCTGCCGGCCGGGCAGTACCAGACCAGCAGCAAGTTCCAGGTCTCCGGCAAGGCGGTCAAGGTCGTCGGCGCCGGACCGTGGTTCACCCAGTTCAACGCGCCCAGCACCGAGTCGGACACCGACGTCGGCTTCAGCATCCAGTCGAGCGCCAACGGGTCGTCGTTCACCGGCTTCGGCTGGTTCGGCAACTACACCTCGCGCATCGACGGGCCGGGCAAGGTCTTCGACCTGACCGACGTGTCGAACATCACCGTCGACAACGTCTGGATCGAGCACCAGGTCTGCGCGATCTGGGGCACCCACGTCACCGGCCTGACCGCGACGAACATGCGCATCCGCGACACGTTCGCCGACGGCATCAACCTGACCAACGGCAGCCAGAACAACCTGGTCAGCAACGACGAGGCGCGCAGCACCGGTGACGACAGCTTCGCGCTGTTCGCCGCCCAGGACCACAACAACTCCGACCTGACCGGCAACACCTTCCAGAACCTGACCGCGCTCACCCCGTGGCGGGCGGCCGGTGTCGCGGTCTACGGCGGCGACGGCAACACCGTGCAGAACATCTACGTCGCCGACACCCTGACCTACTCCGGACTCACCATCAGCTCGCTGAACTTCGGCTACCCCTTCCAGGGGTTCGGGGCGAGTCCGCAGACGGTGATCCAGAACGTCTCGCTGGTGCGCGACGGCGGCCACTTCTGGGGCGGCCAGGTCTTCGGCGCGGTCTGGTGCTTCTCGGCCACCCAGCCGTTCCAGGGCATCCGGGTCAACGACCTCGACATCACCGATCCGACCTACTCCGGGATCATGTTCCAGACCGACTACTCGGGAAGCACCGCGCTCAACCCGGTGACGGACACCGTCTTCACCGACACCTCCATCACCGGCGCCCAGCAGAGCGGTGACGCCTACAACGCCAAGTCCGGCTACGGCATCTGGGCCAACCCGCTGCCGGAGGCCGGCCAGGGTCCGGCCGTCGGTTCGGCGACCTTCAAGGGCCTGACGGAGAGCAACAACCACGTCGACATCGAGAACACCACGTCGACCTTCACCGTCAACGTGACCCAGTAGCAGCACGCGCGCGCCGCGGTGCCGCCGGAGACCTCGCGTCCCCGGCGGCACCGTGCGTTCCGCCGCCGCGAGCCCCGGCCGGCGCCGGCCGGGGGTACGCCCGCGAACCGCCCCCGGACCGGGCGGACCCGGTGCGCGACGGCGGTGCAGCCTTGTGGGTGAGGGGGTCGGCGTCTAGCGTGGGGGCGCCGTGGTGTTCGGGAAGACCGGTTCAAATCCGGAGCGGCCCTCGCCACTGTGATCGGGAAGTCCCCGCACCGCCCCCCACCCGTACGGGTGGGGAGGCCACTGGGCGCGTCGCGCCTGGGAAGGCCAGGTGCGGGGGCGTTTCACCCGTAAGCCAGGAGACCGGCCACGGCACCGCACGAGACCCATCCACGAGGTGCTGGAGAGGCTGCCCCGCCATGACCCTGCCCGAAAACTCCGGCCGGACGCCGATGGCGTCCGAGCCGCCCGCGTCGATCCCCGCCACCCCGGTCCTACGCTGGGAACGCGCCGACTGGTTGCGCACCGGCGGCCTGCTGGCGGTGATCGCCGCCCTGCACATCGTCGCCTTCGGCATCCTGGCCGCCGTGGTCGTCCCGCACCACTACCGGGTCGGCACCCAGGCGTTCGGCCTCGGGCTCGGCGTGACCGCCTACACCCTGGGCATGCGGCACGCCTTCGACGCCGACCACATCGCCGCCATCGACAACACCACCCGCAAGCTGATGGCCGACGGCAAGCGGCCCATCTCGGTGGGTTTCTGGTTCGCCCTCGGCCACTCCACCGTCATCGTGCTGCTGGCGGTCGGCATCGCGGCCGGCGTGCGGCTGGCCGGCAACCTCACCAACGACAACTCCAGCACCCGGCAGAGCCTGGGCCTGGTCAGCACGCTGGCCTCGGGCGGCTTCCTTTACCTGATCGCCGTGCTCAACCTGGTCTCGCTGGTGGGCATCTGGCGGGTCTTCCGGGACATGCGCGCCGGACTGTTCGACGAGAGCCGGCTGCAACAGCACCTGGACCGGCGCGGCCTGATGAGCCGGATCCTGGGACGCCTGATCCGGTCGGTCTCGCGCCCCGGCCAGATGTACCCGGTGGGCCTGCTGTTCGGCATCGGCTTCGACACCGCCACCGAGGTCACCCTCATGGTCATGGCCGGCTCCGGGGCCGCCGCCGGACTGCCCTGGTACGCCATCGTGTGCCTGCCGTTGCTCTTCGCGGCGGGCATGAGCCTGTTCGACACCCTCGACGGCACGTTCATGAACTTCGCCTACCACTGGGCGTTCTCCAACCCGGTCCGCAAGGTGTACTACAACCTGACCATCACCGGATTGTCGATCGCCGTCGCCTTCCTCATCGGCACCGTCGAACTGGTCGGCATACTCCACGACCAACTCGGCCTCAGCGACCCGGTGACCGGCTGGATCGCCGGCGTCGACCTCAACAACATCGGCTTCCTCGTCGTCGGCCTGTTCGTCGCGGTGTGGGCGTGCGCGCTGGCCTACTGGCGGATCGCCGGTGTCGAACGCCGCTGGGACCGCGCGTCGCGGCAGGTGGGGCGGCATTGAACTGCTGAGCACCCTGTGACACTCTGTTCCACGACGGCAGTGAAGGAAGTCCGGTGAGAATCCGGCGCGGTCCCGCCACTGTCACCGGGGAGCAAACCTCAGCACCACGGCCCGCCAGGGCTGGAAGGTGGGGCGAGCTGCGATCCGGGGAGCCAGGATACTTCGGCCGTCGGTCCCATCCAGGGCGTGGATACCCGACGGAGGCTGACGATGATCGCACTCGCCTGTCCACCCGCACGCGACGGTAGTTCGCGCACTCGACGGCTGAGCGGCTGAGGTGCGCCGGTCCGCCACCGCGCTGGGACTGGTCCTGGGTGTCGCCCTGGACGGCCTGCTCGGCGATCCCCGCCATGCCCACCCGGTCGCCGCCTACGGCCGGTACGCCGCCGCGCTCGACCGGCGACTGCACCGCGACGACCACGCCCGCGGCGCCCTGTACGCCGCCGCCGCGCTGCTGCCGCTGGTCGCCGCCGCCGGCCGGCTGGAGGAGATGACCTCCGGCCGGCCGGTACGGCACGTCGCGCTGGTCGCCGCCGCCACCTGGACGGTGCTCGGCGGCCACAGCCTGCGGCGGGTCGCCGCCGACATCGGCGCCACCGTCGAGGCCGGCGACCTGGCCGCCGCCCGGCGACTGCTGCCCAGCCTGTGCGGACGCGACCCGCACGACCTGGACGCCGCCGGCATCGCCCGGGCCACCGTGGAGTCCGTCGCGGAGAACACCTGCGACGCCGTGGTGGCACCGCTGTTCTGGGGCGCGGTCGCCGGCCTGCCCGGCCTGCTCGGCTACCGCGCCGTCAACACCCTGGACGCCATGGTCGGCCACCGCTCCGCGCGCTACGCCCGGTTCGGCACCGCCGCCGCCTGGCTCGACGACGCGGCCAACCTGCTGCCCGCCCGGCTCACCGGCGCCCTGACCCTGCTGGCCGCACCGCTGCTCGGCGGCGACGCCCGCGCCGGACTGGCCGCCTGGCGCACCGGCGCCCACCGCCACCCCAGCCCCAACTCCGGGGTCTGCGAGTCCGCCGCCGCCGGGGTCCTCGGCGTCCGGCTGGGCGGCCGGACCGTCTACGCCGGCCGGGTGGAGGAACGCCCCTGGCTGGGCGCCGGCGCGGACCCCGGTGGCGAAACGGTACGGCAGGCCGTGCGGCTCAGCCGCGCCGTCCAGTTCGGCGCGCTCGCCGCGCTGGCCCTGGTCGCGGGAGCGTGGCGGTGAAGGGGTCGCTGCTGGTCGCCGGAGCCTCCTCCGACGCGGGCAAGAGCATGCTGACGGCCGGCATCTGCCGGTGGCTGCACCGGCGCGGCGTCGACGTGGTGCCGTTCAAGGCGCAGAACATGTCGAACAACTCGGCGGTCACCCACGACGGCGCCGAGATCGGCCGCGCCCAGCAGTTGCAGGCCCACGCCTGCGGCGCCCGGGCCAGCGCCGACATGAACCCGGTGCTGCTCAAGCCGGGCGGCGACCGGCACACCCACGTGGTGCTGCACGGCAAACCGCTCGGCGAGGTCAGCGCCCTGGACTACCGGGAGCTGAAGACCACGCTGCGCCAGGCCGTCCTCGACAGCTACGACCGGCTGCGCGCCGCGCACGACGTGGTGATCTGCGAGGGCGCCGGCAGCCCGGCAGAGATCAACCTGCGCGAGACCGACGTGGCGAACATGTGGCTCGCCGACCAGCGCGACCTGGCGACCCTGGTGGTCGGCGACATCGACCGCGGCGGGGTGTTCGCCGCGCTGTTCGGCACCCTGGCCCTGCTCGACGAGCGCGACCAGTCGCTGGTCGCCGCCTTCGTCGTCAACAAGTTCCGCGGCGACGAGCGGCTGGTCGCCCCCGGCCTGCGGATGCTGCACGACCTGACGGGACGTCAGGTGCTCGGCGCGCTGCCGTGGCTGCCCGGCCTCGTCATCGACGGCGAGGACTCGCTGTCCCTGGTGCGCACCCTCAGCGGCGGCCCGCCGGTCGGCGAGGAACCCCTGCACGTCGCCGCCGTACGGCTGCCGCGCACCTCCAACGCCACCGACCTGGACGCCCTCGGCTGCGAGCCCGGCGTCGTCGTGCAATGGACCACCTCACCGGCCGAGGTCGCCGCCGCCGACCTGGCCGTACTGCCCGGCAGCCGCGCCACCGTCAGCGACCTGGAGTGGCTGCGCGCCACCGGCCTGGCCGACGCGGTCACCGAACGCGCCCGCCGCGGCCGCCCGGTGCTCGGCGTCTGCGGCGGCTACCAGATGCTGGCCGAGACCATCACCGACGACGTCGAGTCGCGCACCGGTACCGTGCCGGGCCTGGCCCTGCTGCCGACCCGGGTGCGGTTCGACGCCGCCAAGACCCTGGGCCGCCCCACCGGCCACGCCGGCGGCATCACGGTCGACACCGCCTACGCCATCCACCACGGCGTCGCCGAACCCACCGGCGCCTGCGAGGAGTTCCTCGGCGGCTGGCGGCGCGGCAGCGTGTGGGGCACCCCCTGGCACGGCTGCCTCGACACCGACGCGTTCCGCCGCGCCTTCCTGCGCGAGGTCGCGGACGCCGCCGGACGCCGCTTCACCCCGGCGCCCGGCACCGACGTCGCCGCGCTGCGCGACCGGCAGCTGGACCTGCTGGCCGACGCCGTCGCCGACCACCTCGACACCGGCGCGCTCGACCGGCTGATCACCGCGGGGCCGCCTGCCGGGCTGCCGACCGTGCGCACCCTGCTGACGCGAGAGGCCACCGCATGATCCTGCTGCTGTCCACCTCCGACACCGACCTGCTCGCCGCCCGCGCGGCCACCGGGCCGGTGCCGTTCCGGTGCGCCAACCCCGCGCGGCTCGACCCCGCCGAACTGCCGGCCCTGCTGGACGGCGCCGAGGTCGCCGTCGTACGGCTGCTCGGCGGCGAGGCGACCTGGCCCGAAGGGCTGCGCGCGGTCCGCGCCTCCGGGGTGCCCACCGTCGTCCTGGGCGGGGAGTCCGCGCCGGACGCCGAACTCATGGCGCTGTCCACCGTGCCGGCCGGTGTCGCCGGCACCGCGCTGGGCTACCTGGCCGAGGGCGGCCCCGGCAACCTCGCCCAGCTGGCCGCCTTCCTGTCCGACACCGTCACCCGCACCGGACACGGCTTCGAGGCGGCCGTGCCGATGCCGACCACCGGGGTGCGCGGCGGCGGAACCCCGCCGGCGCCGAACGGCCGCCCGCGGGTGGGCATCGTGTACTACCGGGCGCACGAACTGTCCGGCAACACCGCCTTCGTCGACGACCTCGCCGCCGCCGTGGAGAACGCCGGCGGCCAGCCCGTGCCGGTCTTCTGCGGATCGCTGCGCGGGCTCGACACCCTCCAGGCGCCGCTGCTGCGACTGCTCGCCGGCTGCGACGCGCTCGTCGTCACGGTGCTGGCGGCCGGCGGAACGGTCCCCGCCGACGCCTCGGCCGGCGGCGCGGAGGAGGCGTGGAGCATCGGCGCGCTCGCCGACCTCGACGTCCCCATCCTCCAGGGCATCTGCCTGACCACCGGCCGCGACGAGTGGGCCGCGGCCGACAGCATCTCGCCGATGGACGCCGCCATGCAGGTCGCCATCCCCGAGTTCGACGGCCGGATCATCGCCGTACCGTTCTCCTTCAAGCAGTTGGGCGACGACGGCCTGCCGGTCTACGTCACCGACCCCGAACGCACCGCCCGGCTGGCGGCCACCGCGTACGCGCACGCCCGGCTGCGGCACGTCGAACCGCAGGACGTGCGGCTGGGCATCGTGCTGTCGTCGTACCCCACCAAGCACGCCCGGGTCGGCAACGCCGTCGGCCTGGACACCCCCGCCTCCGCCGTACGGCTGCTCGCCGCGCTGGCCGCGGCCGGCGTCGACATCGGCGGCCCCGCCCCCGACGACGGCACCGCGCTCATCCACCGGCTGATCGCGGCCGGCGGGCACGACACCGAATGGCTCACCGACGCCCAACTCGCCTCCGCACCGGCCCGGTTGTCGCTGGCGGACTACCGGCGCGAGTTCGACGCGCTGCCCGCCGACCTGCGCGAGCGGATGCGCGAACACTGGGGCGAGCCGCCGGGCACCTTGTACGTCGACGGCGACGACATCGTGCTGGCCGGCCTGCTGCTGGGCAACGTGGCCCTGATGATCCAGCCGCCGCGCGGGTTCGGGGAGAACCCGATCGCCATCTACCACGACCCCGACCTGCCGCCCAGCCACCACTACCTGGCCGCCTACCGCTGGCTGGCCGGGCACTTCGGCGCCGACGCGGTCGTCCACCTGGGCAAGCACGGCACGCTGGAGTGGCTGCCGGGCAAGGGCCTGGGCAACTCCGCGTCCTGCGCGCCCGACGCGGTACTCGGCGACCTGCCGCTGGTCTACCCCTTCATCGTCAACGACCCGGGCGAGGGCACCCAGGCCAAGCGCCGCGCGCACGCCGTCGTCGTCGACCACCTCATCCCGCCGATGGCCCGCGCCGACACCTACGGCGAGCTGGCGAAACTGGAGCAACTGCTCGACGAGTACGCCACGGTGGCCGTACTGGACCCCGACAAGCTGCCGACCGTGCGCGCCCAGATCTGGGAGCTGGTGGAGGCCGCCCAGCTCCACCACGACCTGCACGCCGACGGCATGCCCGACGAGGACTCCTTCGACGACTTCGTGCTGCACCTGGACGGCTACCTGTGCGAGATCAAGGACGTGCAGATCCGCGACGGCCTGCACATCCTCGGTGACGCCCCGGCCGGCGAGGCACGCGTCAACCTGGTGCTGTCCATCCTGCGCGCCCAGCAGATCTTCGGCGGCGCGGTCGCCGTCCCGGGCCTGCGCACCGCGCTGGCCGCGCTGTTCGGCGCCGACGAGACGGCCCTGCTGGCGGCACCGGGCGAGCCGGCGCCGCCCTGCCCGGGGCTGACGTCGCTGGCCGAGGGGCCGTCCACCACCGCCTCCGACGTCGTCGACCTGCTCGAACAGCTCGCCCGCCGGCTGGTGACCGCCATGGACGAGCGCGACTGGGCGGACGGCGCGGCCGACGAGGTCAGCGCCGAGATCCTGGCCCGCCCGGCCCCCGACGTCACCGCGGTGCTGCGGTTCGCCGCCGCCGAGGTGGTGCCCCGGCTGGCCGCCACCACCGACGAACTCACCCGTACCGTGGGCGCGTTGCGCGGCCGGTTCGTCCCGCCGGGCCCCTCCGGCTCGCCGACCCGCGGCGTGGTCTCCGTCCTGCCGACCGGCCGCAACTTCTACTCCGTCGACCCCAAGGCCATCCCGTCGCGCAACGCCTGGTCGGTCGGCGTCGCGCTCGCCGACTCGCTGATCGCCCGCCACCTGGCCGACACCGGCGAGTACCCCGCGTCGGTGGGCCTGACCGTGTGGGGCACCTCCGCGATGCGCACCCAGGGCGACGACATCGCCGAGGTGCTGGCCCTGCTCGGCTGCCGCCCGGTGTGGGACGACCGCTCCCGCCGGGTCACCGGCTTCGAGATCGTCCCGCTCGACGAACTGGGCCGGCCCCGCATCGACGTGACCGTCCGCATCTCCGGCTTCTTCCGCGACGCCTTCAGCCACGTCATCGACCTGATCGACGACGCCGTCACCGCGGTCGCCGCGCTGCAGGAGCCGGCGGACCGCAACCACCTGCGGCGGCACGTCGAGGCCGACCTCGCCGAGCACGGCGACCGCCGCCGCGCCACCCTGCGGGTCTTCGGCTCCAAGCCGGGCGCCTACGGAGCCGGCCTGCTGCCGCTGATCGACGCCCGCAACTGGCACACCGACGCCGACCTCGCCGAGGTCTTCGCCGTCTGGGGCGGCTACGCCTACGGTCGCGGGGTGGCCGGCACCGCGGCCCGCGCCGACATGGAACGCAGCTTCGCGCGCATCGCGGTGGCCGCGAAGAACGCCGACACCCGCGAGCACGACATCGTCGACTCCGACGACTACTTCCAGTACCACGGCGGCATGGTGGCCATGGTCCGGCACCTGACCGGGCGTTCGCCGGCCGCCTACGTCGGCGACTCCGCCGTCCCGTCCGCGGTGCGCACCCGCACCCTCGCCGAGGAGACCCAGCGCGTCTTCCGCTCCCGGGTGGTCAACCCCAAGTGGATCAACGCGATGCGGCGCCACGGGTACAAGGGCGCCTTCGAACTCGCCGCCACCGTCGACTACCTGTTCGGCTACGACGCCACCGCCGGCGTCGTGCAGGACTGGATGTACGAAAAGCTCGCCTCCGCCTACGTCTTCGACGAACCGGTGCGCGACTTCCTGCGCGAGGCCAACCCCTGGGCGCTGCGCGGCATCACCGAACGCCTGCTGGAGGCGGCCGACCGCGGTCTGTGGGCGGAGCCGGAACCCGACACCCTCGACCGTCTGCGGGCGGCCTACCTGGAGGGTGAGGACGACTTGGAGGGCCGGGCATGACGTTCCCGTTCACCGCCGTGCTCGGCGCGGATCCCATGCGGACCGCGCTGATCCTCAACGCCGTGTCGCCGCAGATAGGCGGCGTGCTGGTGCGGGGGGAGAAGGGCACCGCGAAGTCCACCGCCGTGCGCGGTCTGGCCGAGCTGCTGCCGACCCTGCGGTCCGCGGCCGGCTGCCGGTTCGGCTGCGACCCCCAAGCCCCCGAGCCGGCCTGCCCCGACGGGCCGCACCCGGCCGGCGACGGGCTCGAACACCGGCCGCGGCTGGTGGAGCTGCCGGTCGGCGCGTCCGAGGACCGGGTCATCGGCTCGCTGGACCTGGAACGCGCGCTGGGCGAGGGCGTGACCGCCTTCCAGCCCGGCCTGCTGGCCGCCGCGCACCGCGGCGTGCTCTACGTCGACGAGGTCAACCTCCTCGCCGACCATCTGGTCGACGTGCTGCTCGACGCCGCCGCGATGGGCCGCAACCACGTGGAGCGCGACGGGGTCTCCGTCTCGCACCCGGCGCGGTTCCTGCTCATCGGCTCGATGAACCCCGAGGAGGGCGAACTGCGCCCTCAACTCCTGGACCGCTTCGGCCTCGCCGTCGACGTGGCGGCCAGCCGCGACCCGAAGATCCGGGTGGAGGTGGTGCGCCGCCGGCTGGCCGCCGACGCCGACCCGGACGCCTTCGCCCGCCGCTGGGCACCGCAGCAGCACGACCTCGCCGCCCGGATCGCCGCCGCCCGCGACCGCCTGCCGCACGTGCGGCTCGGCGACGGCGCCCTGGTGCGCATCGCCGAGGTGTGCGCCGCCTTCGACGTCGACGGCATGCGCGCCGACATCGTCATGGCGCGCACCGCGCTGGCCCACGCCGCCTGGAACGACCGCGACGAGGTCACCACCGACGACGTACGGGCCGCCGCCCTGCTCGCCCTGCCGCACCGGCGCCGCCGCAACCCGTTCGACGAACCGGGCCTGGACGAGAAGCAGCTCGACGACGTCCTCGACCGCCCCGACGACGACCCCGAGCCCGACCCCGGCCCGGCCGGCGGCCCGCCCCCCGCCGGCCCCGACGACGGCCCGGGCGACGGCCAGGGCGACGACGGCGCCGGCGGCGACACCGGCCGGCCCGAGACCACCACCCCCGACGCCGGCCCGTCCGACGCCGGCACCCGCGACGGCGCGACGCCCGACAGCGCCCCCGCCGACCCCGAACCGGCCGGGGCCGAAGCCTCCGACGCCCGGCCGTCCGGCACCGGCGGCCCGACACCGCCGACCGCGTCCGACGGCCCGGCGGCGCAGCGGTCCGCACCCGTCGGGGCGGCCGGCCGGGTCCGCCGGCTGACCGGCTCCGGCCGCGCCGCCGCCACCCCCGGCCGCCGCGCGCAGGCGCGCACCGGCGCCGGACGCACCACCGGCGTGCTGCCGGCCGGCGCGCCCGCCGGACCGCCGCACCTGCCCGCCACCCTGGCCGCCGCCGCCCCGCACCAGGCCGCCCGGGGACGCGGCAGCGGCCCGGTCAGGTTCCGCGTCCAGGACGTGCGGCGCGCCGAACGGCGCGGCCGCGAGGGCAACCTGGTGCTGTTCGTCGTCGACGCCAGCGGCTCGATGGGCGCCCGCTCCCGGATGAGCGAGGTCAAGGGCGCGGTCCTGGGCCTGCTGCTCGACGCCTACCAGCGCCGCGACAAGGTCGGCCTGATCACCTTCCGCGACGCCGGCGCCGAGGTGGTGCTGCCGCCGACGAGTTCGGTCGACTTCGCCGCCCGCCGGCTGGCCGCCATCCCCACCGGCGGCCGCACCCCGCTGGCCGCCGGCCTGGTCACCGCCGGGCGCGTCATCGACGGCGAACGGCTGCGCGACCCGCTGCGCCGGCCCCTGGTGCTGCTGATGACCGACGGCCGCGCCGACAACTCCACCGCGGTGCGGGCCGGCGCCGCACTGCGCGGCCACGACCTGGTCGTCGTCGACTGCGAACGCGGCCCGGTCCGGCTCGGCCTGGCCCGCCGCCTGGCCGCCGACCTGGGCGCCGACTACCTGCCGCTGGGCGAGTTCACCACCGAAGGGGAGGCGGCCTGATGCCGCAGGGCAAGCCCGCCACGGTGCCCGACGACGGGCTCACCACCCGCCAGCGCCGCAACCGGCCGCTGACCGTCGTGCACACCGGCACGATGAAGGGCAAGTCGACCGCCGCCTTCG
Source organism: Streptantibioticus silvisoli (assembly GCF_027947535.2). Taxonomy (GTDB): domain Bacteria; phylum Actinomycetota; class Actinomycetes; order Streptomycetales; family Streptomycetaceae; genus Streptantibioticus_C; species Streptantibioticus_C silvisoli. The sequence continues at coordinate 19,412 of NZ_JAAGKO020000056.1, read as the reverse complement.
GCCTGGCGCTGCGCTGCTGGACGGCCGGCGTGCCCATCGGCGTCTTCCAGTTCGTCAAGTCCGCGAAGTGGCGCGTCGGTGAGGAGACCGCGTTCGCCGCGCTGGACCGGACGCACCGCGAGACCGGCCAGGGCGCCCCCGTCACCTGGCACAAGATGGGCGAGGGCTGGTCGTGGATCCAGCGCCCCGGCACCCAGGCCGACCACGCCGCCGACGCGCTGGAGGGCTGGCGGCAGGTCCAGCGCGACCTGGCCGCCGAACGCCACGGCCTGTACGTCCTCGACGAGTTCACCTACCCGATGGCCTGGGGCTGGGTCGACACCGCCGAGGTGGTCGCCACCCTGCGCGACCGCCCCGGCTTCCAGCACGTGGTCATCACCGGCCGCAACGCCCCCGCGGAACTGGTCGGCGCCGCCGACCTGGTCACCGAGATGACGAAGGTCAAGCACCCGATGGACACCGGCCAGAAGGGCCAGCGGGGGATCGAATGGTGAGTCCCGCCCGCCTGGTGGTCGCCGCCGCGACCAGCGGCGCCGGCAAGACGATGCTGGCCACCGGCCTGATGGCCGCGCTGCGCCGCACCGGGCTGCGCGTCAGCGGCCACAAGGTCGGCCCGGACTACATCGACCCCGGCTACCACGCGCTGGCCACCGGCCGCCCCGGCCGCAACCTCGACCCGTGGCTGGTCGGCGAGGACCGGGTGGCGCCGCTGCTGCTGCACGGCGCCACCGTCCCCGAGCCGGCCGACGTCGCCGTGGTCGAAGGCGTCATGGGACTGCACGACGGCATGGTCGGGCGCGGCGACTTCGCCTCCACCGCCCACGTCGCCCGGCTGATCGCCGCACCCGTCCTGCTGGTGCTCGACACCGCCGCCCAGGGCCGCACCGCCGCCGCCGTCGTGCACGGCCTGCGCGGCTTCGACCCCGCCGTACGGGTCGGCGGCGTGGTGCTCAACCGGGTCGGCAGCCCCCGGCACGAGAGCCTGCTGCGCGACGCGATGGAAGAGGTCGGCGTGCCCGTCCTCGGCGTCCTGCCGCGCACCGAGGGCATCGTGACCCCCTCGCGGCACCTGGGCCTCGTCCCGGCCGCCGAACGGCACGCCGAGGCCGAGGCGGTCGTGGCGGCGCTGGCCGACCTGGTGGCCGATGGCGTCGACCTGGCCGCCGTCCTCGACCTGGCCCGCACCGCGCCGGACCTGCCGGTGGCCGCCTGGGACCCGGACCGCGAGGTCGAGGCGGTCGGCGGCGGGGTGCGGATCGCCGTCGCGGGCGGCGCCGCGTTCAGCTTCGGCTACGCGGAGACCACCGAACTGCTCACCGCCGCCGGGGCCGACGTGGTCACCCTCGACCCGCTGCGCGACACCGCGCTGCCCGACGGCACGGCCGGCCTGGTCCTCGGCGGCGGCTTCCCCGAGGAGCACGCCGAGCAGCTGTCGGCCAACGCCGCGCTGCGCGCCGAGATCGCCGCCTTCGACGGACCGGTCACCGCCGAGTGCGGCGGCCTGCTGTACCTGTGCCGCAGCCTGGACGGCCTGCCCATGGCCGGGGTGCTCGACGCGCACGCCGCCATGGGGCCGCGGCTGACCCTGGGGTACCGCGAGGCCGTCGCCGTCGCCGAGTCACCGGCCGCCAAACCGGGGGAGCGGGTGACCGGGCACGAGTTCCACCGCACCGTCACCGACCCGCCGCACGGCGGCACCGAGGCCTGGCGCTACACCGGCACCGCCGGCGGCAGCCGGCACGGCTGGGCCACCCCCCGGCTGCACGCCGCCTACCTGCACACCCACTGGGCCGGCCGCCCCGGCGCCGCCCGCCGCTTCGTGGAGGCCTGCCGTGGCTGACGAGACCGCCGTGCTGACCGGCGTCGGCGTGGGACCGGGGGACCCGCAGCTGCTCACGCTGCGCGGCCTGGCCGTCCTGCGCGACGCCGACCTCGTCGTGGTCCCGGTGCGCGACGACGCCGACGAGGAGGGCCACGCCGAACGCATCGTGCGCGCCCACCTGCCCGACGCCCCGCTGCTGCGGGCGCCGTTCGCCCTCACCGAACGCCACGGGGTGACCGGCCGCCGCAGCAACGCCTGGGACCGGGCCGCCGCCCTGGTCACCGACGCCTTCGCCGGTGGCGCCCGGCGGATCGCGTTCGCCACCATCGGCGACCCCAACGTCTACTCCACCTTCGGCTACCTCGCCGAAACCGTCCGCGGCACCCGCCCCGACGTGACCGTCACCACGGTGCCGGGCATCACCGCCATGCAGGAACTGGCCGCCGCCAGCGGCACCGTGCTGTGCGAGGGCCGCGAACCGCTGATCCTGCTGCCGGCCAACGCCGACACCGCGCTGCTGGAGACGGTGCTGGGTGACGGACCGCTGGCCGGCGCGTCGGTCGTCGCCTACAAGGGCGGCCGGCGCTGGCCCGCGCTGCGCGCCGCGCTCGCCGCCCGCGGCCGGCTGACCGCCGCCGTGGTCGGCAGCCGGCTCGGCCGGCCCGACCAGGCCCTCGCCGCCGCCGACGCCGTCGAGGGCGAACTGCCCTACCTGACCACCGTGCTCGCCCCCGCGGCGCGCACCGGCCGAGGGAGCAAACTGTGACGCCCGCAACCGTCGTCTTCGTGGGAGCGGGCCCCGGTGCCGCCGACCTGATCACCCTGCGCGGCGCCCGCGCCATCGCCCGCGCCGACATCGTGGTGTGGGCCGCCAGCCTCGTGCACCCCGACGTGCTGGAGCACGCCCGCCCCGACGCCGAGATCGTCGACTCCGCGCAACTGCCCATGGAGGGCGTCCTGCCGCTGTACGAGCGGGCCGCCCGCGACGGGCTGACCGTCGCGCGGGTGCACTCCGGCGACCCGGCGCTGTGGGGTGCGATCGGCGAGCAGATCACCCAGTGCCGCAAACTCGGCCTGGCCGTCGAGGTGGTGCCGGGCGTCTCGGCGTTCACCGCGCTGGCCGCCACCGAGCAACTGGAGCTGACCGTCCCCGAGGTCAACCAGTCGGTCGTCCTGACCCGGCTGGAGGGCGGCAAGACGCCGATGCCGGAACGCGAGTCGATCCGCGCGTTCGCCGCGCACGGCTCCACCATGGCGGTCTTCCTGTCGGCCGCCCGCTCCCGGGTCCTGCAGGACGAGCTGCTGGCCGGCGGCTACCCGCCGAACACGCCGGTCGTCGTCGGCTACCGGGTCAGCTGGCCGGACGAACTCGTCGTGCGCTGCACCGTGGAGACGCTGACCGAGACGACCCGCCGCCACAAACTGTGGAAGCACACCTTGTTCCTGGTCGGCGCCGGGCTCGGCGAGCACGACACCCGCTCGCACCTGTACCACCCCGGCCACTTCCACGGCCACCGCCGGGCCGACCCGGCCGCCCGCCGCCAGCTGAAGGGGGAGCGGTGAGCGCCGAGGAACCACCCCTGCGCGAACCGGACCTGCCGCGCACCGCGAAGGTCCGGCCCCAGGCGCTGCGCACCGGCTGGACCACCGGCACCTGCGCCGCCGCCGCGGCCAAGGCGGCGGCCACCGCGCTGCTGACCGGCGCGGTGCAGACCGACGTCGAGATCGCCCTGCCCTCCGGGCGCCGCGTCGGCTTCCCCGTGGAGCGCTGCGACGTCGAACCCGGCCGCCGCGCCGAGGCCGTCGTCGTCAAGGACGCCGGCGACGACCCGGACGTCACCCACGGCGCCCACCTGACCGCCACCCTGCGCTGGCGCGACAGCGCCGGGCTGGAACTGGAGGGCGGCACCGGCGTCGGCACCGTCACCAAGCCCGGCCTGGGCCTGGCCCTCGGCGGCCCGGCCATCAACGACACCCCGCGCCGGATGATCGAGTACTCCGTCGGCGAGGTCATCGACCTGCTGGAACGCGGCGTCACCGCCGTCATCAGCGTCCCGCAGGGCGAGAAGATGGCCCGCAAGACCACCAACGCCCGGCTCGGCATCCTGGGGGGCATCAGCATCCTGGGCACCACCGGCGTCGTGCGGCCGTTCTCCACCGCCTCCTGGCGGGCCAGCGTCATGCAGGCCGTCAGCGTGCTGGCCGCCCAGGGCGGGACCACCCTGGTGCTGTGCACCGGCGCCCGCACCGAGCACGCCGCCCGCGCCCTGCGGCCCGACCTGCCCGAGGTCGCCTTCGTCGAGGTCGGCGACTTCACCGGCGCCGCGCTGCGCGTCGCGGTCGACAAGGGCCTGACCGGCGTGGTCTTCGTCGGCATGGCCGGCAAGCTCACCAAACTCGCCGCCGGCGTCCTGATGACCCACTACACCCGCTCGCGCATCGACACCGACCTGCTGGCCGGCCTCAGCCGCGAAGCCGGGCTGCTGGCCGCCGCCGTCGAGGAGGTCGCCGGCGCCAACAGCGCACGGCACGCCTACGAGATCTGGCAGCGCGAGGGCCTGCTCGCCACCGCCGGTGAACTGCTGTGCGGCCGCGTCGCCGACGTCCTGGCCCGCTTCACCGACCACCGGCTGCGCGTGGACGTCTCCCTCGTCGACTTCACCGGCCACGACCTCATCGCCTCCAGCCGGCGGTGGGCGGCGTGAACCCGACCGTGGTGGGCGTCAGCGGCGACGCCCGGCTCGGCGACGCCGCCCGCGCGGCCGTCGACACCGCCGGCCTGCTCGTCGGCTCCCCGGCCAACCTCGCGCTCGCCGCGGCCCCCGACGACGTTGAACGCGTCGAACTCGGCCCGCTGGCACCGGCGTTGGCCCGGCTGGCCGACGCACCGCAGGCGGTGGTCGTCGCCAGCGGGGACCCGGGACTGTTCGGCATCGTGCGTGCCCTGCGCGCCGCCGGGCACGACCCGCACGTCATCCCGGCCGTCTCCTCGGTGGCCGCCGCCTTCGCCCGGCTGGCCCTGCCGTGGGACGACGCGGTCGTCGTCTCCGCCCACGGCCGCGACCCGGGCCCCGCCGTCAACGCCTGCCGCGCGTTCGGCACCGTCGCGGTGCTGACCGGGCCCGGCGCCGGACCGGTCGAACTCGCCCGCCAACTCGTCGGCTGGCCGCGGCAGATGGTGGTCGCCGAACGCCTCGGCCTGCCCGGCGAACGCGTCACCCGCCTGCCGTCACGGGAACTGGCCACCCGCGACCCGGCCGACTTCGCCGCGCTGACCACCGTCGTCTGCCTCGACGGCCGGCCGGCCGGCGCCGCCCGCCGCGACAACCAGCCGGCCGCACCGCCGGCGGACGGCTGGGCGCTGCCCGAGACCGCCTACGCGCACCGCGACTCGATGATCACCAAGGCCGAGGTACGCGCCTGGGCCTTGGCCCGGCTGCGGCCCCGGCTCGGCCGCCTGGTGCTCGACCTCGGCGCCGGCAGCGGCTCGGTCGGCGTGGAGTGCAACCGGCTCGGCGCCGCCGTGGTGTGCGTCGAACGCGACGCCGACGCCTGCGCCACCATCACCGCCAACGCCGAACGGCACGGCGCCCGCGTCCGCGTCGAACACGCCGACGCCGCCGAAGCCGTGGCCCAACTGCCCGACGCCGACGCCGCGTTCGTCGGCGGCGGCGGTCCCGGCGTGGTGGCGGCCGTCGCCGACCGCGCGGTGCCCACCGTCGTGGCCGCCTTCGCCGCCCTCGACCACGCCGTCACCGCGCGGCGCCTGCTGACCGAACGCGGCTACCACGTCGAAGGCGTCCAGCTGTCGGCCGCCCGCCTCGCCGACCTGCCCGGCGGATCCACCCGCCTCGCGGCGACCAATCCGGTACTCGTCCTGACGGGAGAACAGCGATGACCACACCCACCCGCATCGGCGTCATCGCGGTGACCGCCGCCGGCCGCCGCACCGCCGAACAACTCCGGCTGGCCTGGCCGGAACGCGTCGAGGCGATCCAGGCCGACAGCGGCGCCCAGGCCCTGCGCGACGCGTTCGGCCGCTGCGACGCGGTGGTCGCCGTCATGGCGGCCGGCGCCGTCGTCCGGGTCCTCGCCCCGCTGATCGCGGCCGGCGACAAGGCCACCGACCCGGCGGTGCTGGTGATCGACGAGACCCACCGGTTCGTCGTACCGCTGCTGGGCGGACACGCGGCCGGCGCCAACCGGCTGGCCGGCGAGATAGCCGCCCTGACCGGCGCCCAGCCGGTCCTGACCACCGCCACCGACGCCGCCGGCCTGCCCGGGCTCGACGAACTCGGCTGGCCGGCGCACGGCGACATCGCGGGCCTGACCCGCCGGATGCTCGACGGCGAGCCGGTCACCCTCGCCACCGACGCCACCTGGCCGCTGCCCAGTCTCGGCCCCGCCGTCACCACCGTCACGGCCGGCGCCGAGGAGGCCGGCACCGCCGACGTCCGCCCGGACCTCGCCATCAGCGACCGTACCGACGCCGACGCGACCGTGGTGCTGCGCCCGCCGTCCCTGGTCGCCGGCATGGGGGCCAGCCGCGGCGTCCCCGCCGACGAGGCCGAGACCCTGCTGCGCGACACCCTGCGCGACGCGGGCCTGGCGATCGAATCCCTCGCCGCCCTCGCCACCGCCGACGTCAAGGCCGACGAACCCGGCCTCGTCGAACTCGCCCGCCGCCTCGGCCTGCCCCTGGTCACCCACCCCGCCGACCGGCTGGCCGGCGTCACCGTGCCCAACCCCAGCGAGGTCGTCCGCCAGGCCGTCGGCACCCCCAGCGTCGCCGAGGCCGCCGCCGTCCTGGGCACCGGGCGGACCCCCGGCACCCTGCTGGTGCCCAAACGCGCCGCCGCGATGTCCACCGTGGCCATCGCCCGGCACGCCCCGCGCGGCCGGCTCGCCGTCGTCGGGCTCGGCCCCGGCTCCCCGCAGACCCTCACCCCCGCCGCCCGCGACGAACTGCGCCGCGCCTCCGTCGTCGTCGGCCTCGACCAGTACGTCGACCAGATCCGCCACCTGCTGCGTCCCGGCACCCGCATCCTGTCCTCCGGCCTCGGCCAGGAGGAGGAACGCGCCCACACCGCCGTCGCCCGCGCCCGCGACGGCCACGCCGTGGCACTCATCGGCTCCGGGGACGCCGGGGTCTACGCGATGGCCTCACCCGCCCTGGAGGCCGCCGACGCCGGCATCGACGTCGTCGGGGTGCCCGGCGTCACCGCCGCGCTCGCCGCCGCGTCCGTGCTCGGCGCCCCGCTCGGCCACGACCACTGCTACCTGAGCCTGTCCGACCTGCACACCCCCTGGCCCGCCATCGAACGACGGCTGCGCGCCGTCGCCGAGGCCGACCTGGTGCTCGTCGTGTACAACCCGCGCAGCGCCAAACGCGACTGGCAGCTCGACCGCGCCCTGGAACTGCTCGCCGAGCACCGCCCGCCGCACACCCCGATCGGCGTGGTGCGCAACGCCACCCGCCCCGACCAGCAGTCCTGGCTGACCACCCTGGCCGACGCCGACACCTCCCGCGTCGACATGTACTGCCTGGTCGTCGTCGGCTCCAGCACCAGCCGGATCGTCGGCGGCCGGATGGTCACCCCGCGCGGCTACCGGTGGATGCCGTGACCACCGCGACCCGGGCCGACATCGGCGCCTGCCAGGGCTGCGGCGCCTGCCTGCTGACCTGCCCCGAACGGGCCATCCGCCCCGGCCCGCAATCCGGCCGGCGGCTGATCGTCCTCGACCGCTGCACCGGCTGCGGCGAATGCGTGGAGATCTGCCCCGTCGACGCCATCCGCCTGATCACCGCCGGACCACCGCCGCGCCACCGCGAGGAGATGCCGTCATGAGCCCCCGCGCCGTCCACCCCATCGAAGCCGAGTCGTACCGGATCCTGCACTCGCGCGCCGACCTGTCCGCGCTGCCGCCGCTGACCCGGGCGGTCACCGAACGCGTCGTGCACGCCAGCGCCGACCTCGACTACGTCACCGACCTGCGCTGCGACGAGGCCGCGCTGCGGGCCGCGCACGCCGCGCTGCGGGCCGGCTGCCCGGTCGTCACCGACGTGGAGATGGTCGCCGCCGGCGTCACCCGGCGCGACCTCACCGGCCCGGTCCTGTGCCGCGTCACCGACCCGCGGGCCGCCCCGCTCGCTCGCGAACAGGGCATCACCCGGTCGGCCGCCGCCGTCCGGCTCGCCCACGCCGAGACCGGCCCCGGCGCCGTGTGGGTCATCGGCTGCGCCCCGACCGCCCTGGTCGAACTGCTGCGGATCGACGCGCGCCCGGCCCTGGTCGTCGGACTGCCCGTCGGCTTCGTCGGCGCCGCGGAGTCCAAGGCCGCCCTGCGCGAGTCCGGTCTGCCCGCGGTCAGCAACGTCAGCGAGAAAGGCGGGTCGGCCGTGGCCGCCGCCGCGCTCAACGCCCTGTTGTACACGGAGGAGTCACGATGACAGACCCCCAGGCCCTGCTGGTCGTCGGCCACGGCACCCGCAGCACGGCCGGAGTGGCCGAGTTCACCGCGTTCATCGACCGCCTCAAGCGCCGGACGCCCACCGCGTTCCCGGCCGTCGAGGGCGGGTTCATCGAACTGTCCGACCCGCCGGTCACCGACGCCGCCGGCGCGCTGGCCACCACCGGACACCTCGACATGGTGGCCGTGCCCCTGGTGCTGGTCGCGGCCGGCCACGGCAAGGGCGACATCCCGGCGGCCCTGCTGCGCGAGACCGTGCGCCACCCCGGCATGACCTACCGCTACGGCCGCCCGCTCGGCCCGCACCCGGTGCTGCTCGACCTGGTGGCCGCGCGCGTCGACGCCACCGACGACGGAACGCCCCGCGACGACGTGCACGTCCTGCTCGTCGGCCGCGGCTCCACCGACCCGGACGCCAACGCCGAGATCACCAAGGTCGCGCGCCTGCTGTGGGAGGGCCGCGGCTGGGCCGGGGTCGAGACCGCGTTCATCAGCCTCGCCGACCCCGCCGTACCGGCCGGCCTGGAACGGCTGCGCCGGCTCGGCGCCCGCCGCATCGTCGTCGCCCCCTACTTCCTGTTCTCCGGCATCCTGCCCGACCGCGTCGTGGAACAGACCCGGGCGTACGCCGCCGACCACCCCGAACTGGCCGTCACCGTCGCCGACGTCATCGGCGACTGCGAGGAACTGGCCGACCTCGTCGAGGAGCGCTACGCCGAAGCCATCGCCGGCGACATCCGGATGAACTGCGACACCTGCGTCTACCGGGTGGCGCTGCCCGGCTTCGGCCACCGCGTCGGCCAGCCGCAGCGCCCGCACTCCCACCCCGCCGACGGCGCCCACGACCACGGCGACCACCACCACGACCACGGGGACCACGGCGACCACCACGGTCACGACGACCACCACCACGACCACGCACCGGCCGCCCCGCAGGCCACCACCCCCGACAGCTCCCTGGGGCGTCGATGACGTCGGCCGTCGACCTGCTGCACCACGGCGACGCCGAGACCGGGCCCGGCCTGCTCGACCTCGCCGTCAACGTCCGCCCCGGGCCGCCGCCGCAGTGGCTCACCGCGGCCGTGCTGTCCGCCTGCGCCCGCCTCGACAGCTACCCCGACCCGCGCGCCGCCACCGCGGCCGTCGCCGCCCGGCACGGCCGCGCCGACGGCGAGGTGCTGGTCACCGCCGGGGCGGCGGAGGCGTTCACCCTCGTCGCCCACGGCCTGCCGCGCGGTCACGCCGCCGTCGTCCACCCGCAGTTCACCGAACCGGAGGCCGCCCTGCGCGCCGCCGGCTGGCCGATCACCCGGATCCCCCTCGAACCGGGTCAGCCGCTGAACGCCGACCTCGTACCGGACGCCTGCACCCTGGTCGTCGTCGGCAACCCCACCAACCCCACCGGCACGCTGCACCCCCGCGAGGTGCTCACCGCCCTGCGCCGGCCCGGCCGCGTCCTGCTCGTCGACGAGGCGTTCATGGACGCCGTGCCCGGCGAACCCGAGAGCCTGGCCGGCGCCGCCGACCTCACCGGCGTCCTCGTGGTCCGTTCCCTCACCAAGACCTGGGGACTGGCCGGACTGCGCATCGGCTACCTCCTCGGCGACCCCGGGGCCGTCGCCGCCTGCGCCCGGGTCCAGCCGCGCTGGTCGGTCTCCGCGCCGGCCCTGTCCGCCGCCGTCGCCTGCTGCGCCCCGGACGCCGTCGCCCAGGCCGCCGACCACGCCCGCGAACTGACCGCGGCCCGCGAGAAACTGCGCGCCCAGCTGACCGACCGCGGCTTCGAGCTGGTCACCGACTCCGTCGGCCCGTTCCTGCTCACCCGCCACCCCGCCCGGCCCGGCCTGCACGCCGAACTGCGCGGCCGGGGCGTCGCCGTGCGCCGCGCCGACACCTTCCCCGGCCTCGGCCCCGGCTGGATCCGGATCAGCGTCCGCGACGACGACACCACCGCCCTGCTGCTCGACGCCCTCGACGACACCCGGCACGTCCGGCCGGCCGGCACCGTCACCCTGGTCGGCGGCGGCCCCGGCCAGAACGGGCGCATCACCGTCGACGGCCTCATCGCCCTCCAGCGCGCCGACGTCGTGGTCACCGACCACCTCGCCCCGCGCGGCCTGCTGGACCACCTCCCGCCGCACGTCACCGTGATCGACGCCGCCAAGCACCCGCGCGGGCCGGCCACACCGCAGGAGACCATCAACCGGCTGCTCGTCGAACACGCCGGCGCCGGCCGGCGCGTCGTACGGCTCAAGGGCGGCGACCCCTTCGTCTTCGGCCGCGGCTACGAGGAGATCGAGGCCTGCGCCGCCGCCGGCATCGCCGTCGACGTCTGCCCCGGCGTCAGCAGCGCCATCGCCGGCCCGGCCGTCGCCGGAATCCCCGTCACCCACCGCGGCTCCACCCAGGGCTTCACCGTCGTCTCCGGCCACCTGCCCCCCGACCACCCCGGCAGCACCGTCGACTGGAGCGCCCTCGCCCGCGGCGGCACCACCCTCGTCGTCCTCATGGGCGTCGCCACCCTCGGCGCCATCACCGCGAAACTGCGCGCGTCCGGCCTGCCCGGCGACACCCCCGCCGCCGTCGTCGCCGACGCCGGCCACCACGACCAGCGCCAGCTGCGCGGCACCCTCGACAGCATCGCCGCCGACGCCGAGGCCGCCGCCATCCAGCCGCCGGCCATCACCGTCATCGGGGCCGTTGCCGCCCTGCGCCCGGAGCCCCGATGACCTGGCCCCGCCCGGTGCCCACCATCGGCGACCCCACCTCCGCCGCGGCCCGCGCCGCCGCCTCCGACGGCTGGGCGTTCCCCGACGCCACCGTCGCCGCGCTGCACGAGGTCATCGGCGCCCGGCGCGACGTACGCCGCTACCGCCCCGACCCGATCGACCCCGGGCAACTGCGCCAGGTGCTGGCCGCCGGCCACCGGGCACCGTCCGTCGGCCACTCCCAGCCCTGGCGGTTCGTCACCGTCACCGAGCAGGCCACCCGCGACCGCGCCGCCCTGCTCGCCGACCGCGAACGGCTGCGCCAGGCCGACCTGCTCCCGCCGGACCGCCGCGCCCGCATGCTCGACCTCCAGCTCGACGGCATCCGCGAGGCACCGGTGGGCATCGTCGTGGCCTGCGACCGCCGGGCCCCGGCCACCGGCGTCCTGGGCCGGGCCACCTTCCCCGACACCGACCTGTGGAGCTGCGCCTGCGCCGTGCAGAACATCTGGCTGGCCGCCCGCGCCGTCGGCCTCGGCGTCGGCTGGGTGACCCTGTTCCGCCCCGAGGACCTCGCCGACCTGCTCGGCCTGCCCGACGGCGTCGAGACCCTCGGCTGGCTCTGCCTGGGCCGGCCCGACGAACGGCCCCCCGCCCCCGGCCTGGAACGGCAGGGCTGGTCCCAGCGGCTGCCCCTGGACGACGTCGTCGTCGCCGAACGCTGGCCCGCCACCGCCGCGCCGCCACCGCCGGTCTCCCACCTGGCCGGCCCCGACCAGCACGCCGTCGTCGCCGCCCGCGACACCGGTGACGACCTGCTCGCCGTACCCGGATCGCTGGGCCGGCTCGACGCCGCCGTCAACCGGGTGCTCGCGCTCAGCGCCGAACCGCCGCGGACCGGCACCCTGGTGGTGTCCGTCGGCCGGCACCCCGTCACCCGCCACCAGGTGTCCGCCTACCCCGACTCCGTCACCGACGACGTCCTGGCCGCCACCCGGGCCGGCGACTCGCTCGGCGCCGCCGCCGCCCGCCGCGCGGGCCTGCGCCTGGTCACCCACGACGCCCGGCCCACCGGCCCGCAGGGCGACCTGGTGGACGGCGACGCGCTGAGCCCCGTCGACGCCCAGGACCTGATCGCCCGCGGCATCCCGATCGGCCGGGCCGCCGCCGCCCACGGCCTGGTCTGCCTGGGTGAGGTCGGCATCGGCAACACCACGGTCGCCGCCGCCCTGTGCTGCGCGCTGCTCGACCTGCCGGCCGCCGACGCCGTCGGCCTGGGCGCCGCCGCCGACACCGGCATGATGCGGCACAAGGCGGACGTCGTCGACCGCGCCCTGCGCCGGGCCCGCGCCGCCCACGGCCCCGACCTGGCCGACCCGGTCACCGCGCTCGCCGCCCTCGGCGGCCCCGACATCGCCCTGCTGACCGGGGTCGTCCTCGGCGCCGCCGCCGGCCGGGTCCCCGTCGTCCTCGACGGCCTGGCCACCTCCGTCGCCGCGCTGCTGGCCGTACGCCTGGAACCGGCCGCGCAAAGCGCCCTCGTCGCCGGCCAGCGCAGCCGCGAACGCGCGCACGGCGTCGTCCTCACCGAACTGGGCCTGGAACCACTGCTCGAACTGCGCCTGCGGGCCGGCGAGGGCGTCGGCGCCTGCCTGGCCGCCCAACTCCTGCTCAGCGCCCTGGAGATCCGCCGCACGACGGGCCGCGTCCGCGAGGAGGACACGGGGTGACCTGCGGGGTCGAGGCGGTGCGGGGTGGTCGCGTCCGCGTGGGGTCGCGTGGGGCGGGGGTGCGGCGGGGGCCGGCGCGTGCGTTGCCCATGTCGGCGTGGGGTGCGCCGGACGGGTGCCGTTGCCTGCGGCCCGTGCCCGTCTGGGTTCGGCGAGGACTCCGGCCGCACCCCTCCCCTCCCCTCCCCGTCCCTGTCCCCTCCCCGTCCTTGTCCTCTCGCCCCCGTCAACGATGCCCGATGACCGCCGTCGCGTACGGCCCGTGTCCGCCAGGAGTTCGCCGATGACCCCCGTCGCCCATGGCCCGCGTTCGTCGGGAGTGCGCCGATGACCCCCGTCGCCCATGGCCCGCGTTCGTCGGGAGTGCGCCGATGACCCCCGTCGTGCACCGGCCGCGTCCCCGCCCGGTGCCGGGGCGGCCGCGGCGGGCCCGGCGGGTGCTCGTGCTGGGGGGCGCCCGCTCGGGCAAGTCCTCGTTCGCCGAGAGCCTGCTCACCGGCGGCGCGGCCGACTACCTCGCCTGCGGACCGGTGCCCGACGGCAGCGACCCCGAGTGGGGCGAGCGCGTCGCACGCCACCGGGCGCGGCGCCCGGACAGCTGGCACACCGTCGAAACCGTCGACCTGCCCGGACAGTTCGGCCGCCCCGGCCCGCCCGTCCTGCTGGACTGCCTCACGACCTGGCTGGCCCGGACGATGGACGACTGCGGCGTCTGGTCCGGCGCCCCGGACGCCGACCGGCGGCTGGCGGACCGGGTGGACGCCCTGGTCGCCGCCTGGACCGCCACCCCGCGCCGGGTGGTCGCGGTGAGCAACGAGGTCGGGTCCGGCGTCGTCCCGGCGACCCCCTCGGGCCGCCGGTTCCGCGACGAGCAGGGCATCCTCAACAACCGCGTCGCGGCGGCCAGCGACCGCGTGTGGCTGATCACCGCCGGCATCCCCCAGCGGCTGCGGTGACCGGCCGCGCCGGCCCGCTGGCGGCCCTGTCCCTGTTCACCGTGCTGCCGGTGCCCCGGCGCGACACCGCCCCCGGGCCCCGCGTCGTGCTGTGGATGCCGCCGGTGGGCGCGGTGCTCGGCGTGCTCGGCGCGCTGCCCGCGCTGCTGGTGTGGCACGGGCCGGGCCACGGCTCCCCGCTGCTGGCCGCCGCGCTGCTGGAGGCGGCCGTCGCGCTGCTCACCCGGGGACTGCACCTCGACGGCCTCGCCGACCTGGCCGACGGGCTGGGCAGCCGCCGCCCGCCCGAGCAGGCCCGCGCGATCATGCGACGGTCCGACATCGGCCCGTTCGGCGTCCTGGCGCTGCTGCTGGTCCTGCTGGTGCGGGTCACCGCGCTGGCCGCCGTGCTGTCCTCGGCCGGCCCGGCGGCCGGGCTCGCCGCGGTGCTCACCGCCCTGGTCACCGGCCGGATCGCGGTGGTGGCCGCGGCGGGTGAACCCGCTTCCCCCGGCTCGTCGTTCGGCGCCCTGGTCGCCGGCGGCACCGGACGGGCGGCCCGCCTGGCGTGGCTCTGCGCCGGGCCGCTGCTCGGCGCGGCGGGCCGGCTGCTGACCGGCGGCGGCCCGGCCGGCGCCGGGTGGACGGCCGCCGCCGTCTGCGGAGCGCTGGCGGTCGCCGCCGTGCTGCGCCGGCACGCGGTCCGGCGGCTCGGCGGCGTCTCCGGCGACATCTTCGGCGCACTGGTGGAGACCGCGACCACCGTCGTCCTGGTGGTCCTGGCCGGGGAGCACGCGTGGCGGTGACCACGTTGCACCTCGTCCGGCACGGCCAGTCCGAGTGGAACCTGGCCGGCCGCCTCCAGGGCCAGGCCCCGGGCATCCCGCTGACCGGCCTCGGGCACGAACAGGCGGCGGCCGCCGCGCTCAGCCTCGACGGCGTCCCCGCGGTCGCGCTCTACAGCAGCGACCTGCTGCGGGCCCGGCAGACCGCGAGCCCCGTCGCCGAACGCCTCGGGCTGCCGGTCCGCGTCGACGCCCGGCTGCGCGAGCAGGGGCACGGACAGCTCGAAGGCTTCCCGACCCGGCAGCTCCTGGAGGCCGCCCCCTACGACTTCGCCGACCCCGACGCCCACGCCCCCGGCGGCGAGAGCACCCGCGATGTCCACCGCCGCATGGCCGCCGTCCTCACCGACTGCCTGGAACGCCACCGGGGCCGGCATGTCGTCCTCGTCGGCCACGGCGACGCCATCCGCGCCGGCCTGGCCTGGCTCAACGGCCACCCCGCCGACCGGATTCCCTGGCTCACCGTCCCCAACGGCTCGGTCCACGTCTTCCGCACGGGCCCGGAGTGACGGCGGTCCGCGACGCCGCCGCCCCGGAACGCCGCAGCCCGGTGCCGGCTCGCCCGTAACGCCTTCCGGTGACATCTCCGGCCCGCAACGCCGCCGCCCGATGCCGCCGCCGGCCCGTAACGCCGCCGGAGACGCCGCCTCCCTCGCCGACGGTCAGCCGCGGTCCGAGTCCGAGCCGAGGCGTTCGGGAAGCACGCGGGAGCCGAGGCGTTCGGGAAGCACGCGGGGGCCGAGGGGGTCAGCGTGACGTGGGGAAGGCGGCGCGCGGTGCGGAGCGGCGGGTGATGAACGCGACGCGGACGACGGGCAGCACGCAGACGGCCTGCGTCACGGTGTACCACGGCGGGCAGACACCCGGGATCAGGTCGACGCCGATGATCGCGATCGGCATGATGACGGCGAGGGCGCTGACCCGTTCGAAGGCCCGGCGCGATCCCCGGGAAGCGGAAACGGTCATCCGGTGGATCGGCACGGCGACTACGGGCAGCAGGACCGCCCGGACCCACATGAATGTGTTCACCGGATGACCGCTGCCCGCCACTGCGACGACCGCCAGCAGGGCGAGGGCACCGAGTGCGCCGTAGACCTTGACGCTGTTCTTCGCCGCGCCGAAGGCCGCTCGGGTGCCGGGGGCGTTGAGGAGGGCCGGGCCGGCCGTGGTGTGCTCGGGGGTTTCCATGCCCACCGACGCTACGAAGCGCCCGGTCGGCACGGTATCGGTCTGGACGCACGGGTGGGTGGGGGCAGACCCACTCCCCGACCGGCCAGGGGGGTGGCGGGCCGCGCGCGGTGCACAGTGGGAGCACCGAACGGAGAGCGGGGGAAGAAGACGTGAGACAGCTGGGAACGTGGGCGGCGCGCGCCGGGGTGGGGTTCGTCCGGGCGTGCGTCGTGGTCGTCGTCAGCATGCTGGTGCCGGCGGTGTGGGCCGCCGCCGTGGCGCTGGGGATCCGGTGGGGGGCGGGCAACCCGTGGTCGTGGGTGGCGCCGGTCGTGCTGGTGTGCGGGGGCACGCTCGCCCTGTCCCGCCCGGTCTGCCGGACGGTCCGCTTCCTCGTCGCGAGGTGGACGGCCGTCGTCGTCCCCGCCGGCTACCGGCGGGCCGGGCCGGTGACGCGGATGTCCACCGGGTACTGGTGGAACGGCTTCGGCTACGAACGCACCCGCCGCGACGCGCTGATGGATCAGAAGTGGCGGGTCCGGTGGGGCGACCCCGCCACCCGGCGCGACCTGAGGTTCACGGCGATCGTGCCGTTCACCGCGGGCCTGGTCGCCGCCTTCCCGCCGGCCGGGGCGGCCGTGGCGGTCCTCGGGCTCGGCCGGCCGGAGCCCGCCGCGCGCGTCGTCGGGGTGCTGGGCCTGGCCGTGGCCGTCGCCGGCTCGCCGTATGCCTGGCGGTGTGTCGAACCGGTGGCCGTCCGCTTCCTCCGCCCGTCGCCCGCCATGGCGCTGGCCGACCGGGTGGACGAACTGACCGTCCAGCGCGCGGACGCGACGGTCGCCCAGGCCGCCGAGATCCGCCGGATCGAGCGGGACCTGCACGACGGGGCGCAGGCCCGCCTGGTCGGGCTCGGGCTCTCGCTGGCGACGGCGGAGAGGCTGATGGCAACCGACCCCGACCGGGCCAGGACGCTCATGCGGGAGGCACGGGCCGGCGCCACCGCGTCGCTGACCGAGCTGCGCGAACTGGTCCGGGGCATCAGTCCGCCGGTGCTGAACGACCGCGGGCTCGTCGACGCCGTCCGCGCGCTCGCCCTGGACAGCCCGCTCGAAGCGGCCGTCAGCGCCGGCCCTCGGCTGCGCCTGGACCCGCCGATCGAGTCCGCCCTGTACTTCGCCGTCGCCGAACTGCTGGCCAACGCGGTCAAGCACGCCCGTGCGACCCGGGTGCGGATCTCCATCACCCGGGACGACACCGGCGTCGTCGTCGATGTCGAGGACGACGGCCGCGGCGGGGCCGCCGTGCGGGCCGGCAGCGGGCTCGCGGGGCTGCGCCGCCGCCTCGCGGTCTTCGACGGCACCTTGGAGATCACCAGCCCGGCGGGCGGCCCGACCCGGGTGAGGATGATGGTGGCATGCGAATCGTCGTAGCCGAGGACCTCTACCTCCTGCGGGACGGAATGGTCCGCCTCATCGAGGCGTGCGGGCACCAGGTGGTGGCGACGGCGGCCACCGGACCCGAGACGCTCGACGCGCTGCTGACGTGGCGGCCGGACGTCGCCGTCGTCGACGTCCGTATGCCGCCGACCCAGACCGACGAGGGCCTGCGCGCCGCGCTGGCCGCCCGGAGCGAACTGCCCGGACTGCCGGTCCTCGTCCTCTCCCAGTACGTCGAGCAGCTGTACGCCCGCGAACTGCTGGCCGACGGGGCCGGCGGCATCGGCTATTTCCTCAAGGAGAGCGTCTTCGACGCCGATCAGTTCATCGACGCCCTGGAACGTGTCGCCGGTGGCGGGACCGCCATGGACCCCGTCGTCATCGCCAGGTTGCTGGCCGGCGGGCCGCCGAACCGGCGGCTGGACCGGCTCACCGAACGCGAATACTCCGTGCTCGGCCTCATGGCGGAAGGACTGTCCAACCAGGCCGTCGGACAGCGGCTCTTCCTCAGCGAAAGCGCCATCAGCAAATACACGACCTCCCTGTTCGGCAAGCTCGGCATCACCGATGACGGCAACAGCAACCGCCGCGTCCTCGCCGTCCTCACCTACCTCAACAACCTCTGACGCCGCTCGTCCCCGGTCCGTACGGGCCCGTCAACAGGCCGCGGGCGCCCGGCGTGCGCCACCGCCGCGGGTGCTGGGGACACCGGTGCGGCGGTGGGCGCCGACGAGCCCGTCCGCCACCACGCCGCCCGCGACGGCCCCCGCCCACCACGACACCGACCCGCGACCCCGCCCCGCCCCGGAACCGCCCCCACCGGCGGAATCGTGTCGTGCGCCGACGCGGGCGTTCCGTTGACGCGGGGTGGGCGGTTCCGTAGCGTGATCACCGTTGATTACCCGGCGGTAGGGAAGCCATGGGAAGCGCACGTTCGTACGACATCGTGCTGTTCGGGGCGACCGGGTTCACCGGGGGCCTCACCGCGGAGTACCTCGCGCGCAACGTCCCGCAGGGTTGCCGCTGGGCGCTGGCCGGGCGGGACGCGGCGAAGCTCGCGGCCGTCCGCGACCGGCTGGCGGCCGGCGTGCCGGCGTGTGCCGAGCTGCCGCTGCTGGTGGCGGACGCGGCCGACCCCGAGGCCCTGCGCGTGGTGGCGGCCGGCGCCCGTGTGGTGATCTCCACCGTCGGCCCCTACCTGACGCACGGCGAACCCCTGGTGGCCGCCTGCGCCGAGGCCGGCACGGACTACGTGGACCTCACCGGTGAGCCGGAGTTCGTCGACCTGATGTACGTCCGCCATCACCGCCGGGCGGTGGACAGCGGTGCCCGGATCGTGCACTCCTGCGGGTTCGACTCGGTGCCGCACGACCTCGGGGTGCTGTTCACCGTGGGTCAACTGCCGGGCGACGGGCCGGTGTCGGTGAACGGATACGTGCGGGCCGGCGGCACCCTGTCCGGCGGGACGCTCGCCTCCGCGCTGCTGGCCTTCTCCCGGCCGGCCGCCATGTACCGCGCGGCGCGGGACCGCCGGGCCGTCGAACCCCGCCCGCCGGGCCGCCGGGTGCGCGCGGTGACGGCCGCACCGGGCTGGTCGCCGCGCGCCCGCGCCTGGACGCTGCCGCTGCCCTCGATCGACGGCCAGGTGGTGGCCCGTTCCGCGGCGGCGCTGCCCGCGTACGGACCGGACTTCCGCTACGCCCACCAGGCCGCGGTCAAGTGGCTGCCGGTCGCCGCGGCCGGTGCCGCCGGGATGACCCTGCTCGCGCTCGCGGCTCAACTCCCGCCGCTGCGGCGGGCGTTCGGCGTACTGCGGGCGCCGGGCCAGGGACCGGACGCCGACCGGCGGGCCCGGAGCTGGTTCGCGGTCAGGTTCGTGGGCGAGGGCGGCGGGCGCCGGGTCGTCACCGAGGTGTCCGGCGGTGACCCCGGCTACGGCGAGACCGCCAAGATGCTGGCCGAGTCCGCGCTCTGCCTGGCCTTCGACGACGGCCTGCCCGAGGTCGCCGGCCAGCTGACCACCGCCGCCGCGCTCGGCCCCGCGCTCATCACCCGCCTGGTGGCCGCCGGCATCCGCTTCGAGGTCCTCGGCGAGGCCCCCCGCCACGCGCCCGGCCCGCAACCGCGCTGACGACGCCCCGGCCACTGCGGCGGGAATCGGCCCGCCCCGCCTCCGCTCCGGCCGACCCCCGCCCCGCCTCCGGCCGGGGGCACCGCCCGACCCCCGCGCCGGACGAGCCACCCGACCCCCGCCCCGCCTCCGCTCCGGCCGACCCCCGCGCCCGTGTGCCGCGG
>NZ_JAAGKO020000055.1 GCF_027947535.2 Streptantibioticus silvisoli | reverse complement strand
GGGCCGTAGGACGGGGGCGGGGGCGGTGGGCTTCCCCTTGGGCGGGCTCTGTGAAGTCGGTTGTCGCGCTCATGACGTGCTGGTTACCGTGCGGAAGACGCACCGCCTGCTCCCGGTGCGTGGCAACGGGGGAGAGCATGTCGTACGAGTTACCGAACACGGCGGTCGACGCCCTCAACTTCGTCGGCCTTCCGTGGCCGGCGGTCGACGAGGACCAACTCCACGGCTGGGCAAGCGATGTCAGGGAGTTCGTCACCGAGATCAACGACATCTCGCGGATGAGCCACACAGCGGTCCAGAGCCTCAGAACCGGCAATCAGTCCTCGTTCGTACGGACGCTGGCGGACAACTGGGACCACTACCACTCGGAGATCAGCGGCCTCAAGCCCGTCCTCGACGCCTTCGCCGACGCGCTCGACATCTCGGCGGACGCCGTACTCGCGCAGAAGATCGTAGTCAGCGGCGCGGTGGTGGCCCTCGGCGTCGAGCTCATCGCCACGCAGGGCGAGGCGGTGTTCACCCTGGGGCTGGCCGAAGGCGAACTCCCGGCCGAGGTCGCGCTCACCAAGGAAGCGGTGAAGTTCGCCCTCCAGGAGTTGGAGAACAAGCTCATCGGCTACCTGATCAACCAAGCGGCCGACGAACTCTCACGCCAGATCGGCCGGTCGGCCACGAAGATGCTGCTGGGCGGCGCGAACGTCGTCTTCGAGGCCACGTCGCTCCAGGCCGACTACGCCGCCCTGGGCAACATCGCCGGTACCGCAGCGAAGTACCGCGGCCGCACCGAGACGGTCAGCATGGCCGCCCGGCGCAAGACCGCCTCCCGCGAAGTCGAGACGCACGAGTCCGGCGGCCGCTGGCACGTCGTCGAAATCCTGCTCGCCGCGCTCAGATCCATCGCCGAAGACGTCTTCGCCAAGCTCCCGGGCGTCCTCCACACGGTCCTCGGTGATCTGGAGAAGGACCTCAAGAAGGCGGAGGCCACGCTCAAGAAGGCCGACGAAGACCTGGCCGGCCATACGCCGCACCCCGAGACGGACACCCCGGCCACGGTCGACGCCGTCCCGGCCGCCGTCGCCGTTCCCGCCGCGGTCGCCCTCGCCAGGGGCCGCCCCTCGGAGACGCCGGTCTACCACGTCGCCGACGACGGTACCGTCACCCGCCTCAACGCGGACCGCTCGAAGAGCCCGCTGACAGAGGACGACAAGGCCCGGCTGGGACTTCAGGACTCCTCGATCGGACGACCGAAGAGGGGCGAGAGAAAAGCCGCGCTCAAGAACGACGACGAGGGCAGGGTCACTCCCCGTCCTCAGGCCTCGTCGAGCCAGGTTCCGCTCGGTAGCACCGACCTCGCGCGTGCCACCCAGCTCGCCCGGCACGGGGACAAGAGTTACGGGGGCTACGTCAAGGGCAGGAACGGGACCACGTTCAAGAGCAACAACTACGCCGCGGCCAGAATGGCGG
Organism: Streptantibioticus silvisoli; assembly: GCF_027947535.2. Classification (GTDB taxonomy): domain Bacteria; phylum Actinomycetota; class Actinomycetes; order Streptomycetales; family Streptomycetaceae; genus Streptantibioticus_C; species Streptantibioticus_C silvisoli. The sequence continues at coordinate 58,507 of NZ_JAAGKO020000055.1, read as the reverse complement.
GCACCGGCGGAAAGGGCGATTTCATCCTGGTGGGCCGCAGCAACGGATACCGGCACTCGGAGCGGATGGTGGGAATACCCTTCCTGCGGCAGGGCGACGAAGGCCGGGTCCACGAGGTCTATACGGAACGCGCACCGTGCGCAGACGGTGCCAATTGCAGCGCGTGGCTGGGGGAGAGATTCCCGCCGACCATAAGCGTCACGCACAGCGTCGAATACGGGACGACCGACGCGTCGAAGAGCGCCGGGAACAAGGCCATGGAGGACTATCTCAACGCGCTGAAGGCGAGCCGGTGAGACCATGGCGGCCCACCGACCACGACCAGAACGGCAGCGATGAGTCCCTCATCCCTCACCCGCGAGCAGTTGGAGACCGTCTTCGACACCGTCGAACTCGTCACCCACCAAGGTGACGACCTCGACGACGTCGTGAGGGACGCCGACGCCAGATCGGTACTGCGCGAACTCGGCATCCCCGTGTGGGAGAACCCCTGGTTCGACCTGGAGGAGAGCCTGCGGGACGACTTGGTATTCCTCCGGGACGGGGAAACGAACCTGGCGGCCGGCCACGACACCGTCCCACCGGGCGCCGGTGACTGGATCGTCCTCGGCATGATTCCCTACGACGATCTCGCGCTCGACCCGCACACCGGCGCCGTTCACTGCCTGCCGCAGGACTCGGAGATCTACGTTCTCAGCAGCAGCCTGCGACAATTCGTGCATTTTCTTTATCTGCTCCAGCGCGAGCGCCCGAACTACACGCCTGTGGAGAACCCGGAGGACCTCACCGACGACCTACCGTTCGTCGAGGACGTGCGGGACCGCCTGGAGGCCGAGATGCGATCGGTCGACCCGGTCGCGATGGAGAATCCGGACTGCCATTGGCACGGAATCCTCGACTACATCGTCGGCGGCGAGTACTGACCCGCCCACGTAGTGGAAAGACCCGTCCCACGCGACAGCCAAAGGGAGCATCGCCCGGTGAGTGAACACAACGACGCAGAGAACGAGCGGCTGGTCGGAGGTATCGGTGTGCCGCGGCGGGTGGGGCCGTACTTCTCCACCGAGGACGCGGATCCGGCAACGCTGGCGGGATACGCGGCGGTGAACGGGCGCAAGGTCGCGGGCCCCGGCAGCGGGACGTGGACCCGGTTCGGGACGGACGGCGGTTTCGAGCTGTGCGCGCAACCCGGTGGTCCGGTACTCGCGGTGCTACTGGACTACGAGGAGCCGGAGCGCTTCGTGAACACCTCGGCGGCGGCGTTCGCCTCGTGCCTGCGGGAGTTGCACGCCGCGCTGCGGTCCCTTCTCACCACTGACCGGCCCCGGTGGGCGTCCCAGGCGTTCGACGCCCTGTCGGAGCGGTTGCGGGCCGTCGACCCGGCGGCGTTCGCGGACCGCGAGCGCTGGTGGCCGCGGGTGCTCGACGACCTCAGGGACACCGCGAGCGTCGAGTGCTACGCGGCGTTCGAGATCGTGGACGCCCGGGGCGACAAGCAGATCCTCACCCGTTCCGGGGGGATTGCCGAGCATCCCGAAGAGCGGCTGTGGCAGGCACTGCGGGCGGCCGGCGTCCCGCCGGAGCGTGTTCTGCGCGTCCACACCGACCTGGAACCGTGCTTCATGCCGGGGCACTACTGCTCGATGTGGCTGGCGGAGGTTCTTCCGCACGCGGAGATGACGCACGTGTACCCCTACGGCGAGACGGCGGAATCGCGGGCCGACGGTCTGCGGCGGATGGAGCAGGCGGCGGCCGGATGAACGGACCGGCGGCGGCCGGGGCGCCCGACCTGACGCGGTGGCCCGCGCCGGAGGGCGTCACCGAACGGCACGGGCCCGCCCTGGCGGCGTGGGCCGCGAGTGGGAGCAGCGGCGGGCGGTCCCGGGTGGTGCTGGTGGGCGGCGGGCGCGGCACGGGCAAGAGCCGTCTGCTGGCCTGGCTGGCCACCGGGTCCGCCTCGCACCGGGCGACGACCGTGCACGCGCTGGTCCCGGCGGCCGGGCTGTTCACTGACACCTTCGCCTGGGAGCTGGCCAGGCAACTCGGCTACGGCCCGCTGTCCCCGGACCGCCTGCTTGATCAACTGAGCGCCGACGAACGGCCTTTGCTGCTGGTCATCCCCGACCTGCACCTTGCCGGGCGCGGTCCGGCCGACCGCCCGGCGGCTCTCCCTCGCACGCTGGCTGCGGAGTTGCTGACACCGCTGCTGGAACTGCCCTTTGTCCGGGCCGTGGTGGAGGTCGGCGAGAGCACCCTGCTGACCGGTCTGCCCAACACCGAACACCTGGACCTCGGCAGCGTCGCGTACGGCGCCGACGGCGGTACCGGCGCGGGAGAAGAGGGCATCGACTCGACACGTGACGACGCGGTGGCCGGGGCGGAGGCGCTGCTCGCGAGGATCGTCGCCGGGCCGGCCCGTCCGACGGCCTGGGCCCAGGTGTCGCAGGCCGTGTGGGCGCAGGTGCTGGATGTCGCCCCGCGTGTCCCGGGCGGCGGTGAAGCAGTGCGGCGGTTGCTCGCCGATCCCTGGTTCCTGGTGCACGGCCCGGCGGTGGCCGTGACCGCGTGGCTGGCCGACGAACGCGTCCCGGTGCCGGCCGGGGTGCGCGCGGCATGGCAGGTGGCGGCACCCCAACTCACCGACGCGACGCTTGCCCCGGGCTCTCGTGCGGCTCTGCTGCACGAGGCCGCCCTCGGCGTGGACACCGGCCTGGCCGACCGGCTGGCGCCGCTGGTCGCGGACCTGCCGCAGCGGGCGGTGCGGGTCCGGCGCGATCTGCTGGCGACAGCTCTGGCCCCGCTGCCCGATGCTCCGGGACGGGCGTTCGCCGCGGAGCCGGCGGCCGGCGTCAGCATCCTGGACCTGTCGGCCGGCGAGCGGGCCGGTTACCTCGCGACGCCGGTGGCCACGACCGCCGACGGCCTCGTGGCGTGCGCCGGGCCGGCAGCGCTGCTGCTCACCGGTGACGGAACACTTGTCGCGGCCGGCGACAAGACCGATGCGACCGCGGACACGATGGCACGGATCGCGGCGTGGCACGGGTCCGCAGGGGTCGCCGGCGATCGCGCACGGCCGACCGCCCTGGGCCAACGCGCTGATGGCGGTGTCCTCATCGTGGGCGATGCCCGGGGTGAGGTCCACGTCTGGGAGACCTCGGGCGGGGGGCACGAGCCGCTGTCGACGACCCTTCACGAGGCGCCGGTCACTGCCGTGTCGGGTGCACGCGATCGCGACGGGCGGCACACCCTGGTGGTCAGCGGGGCACTGGACGGCACGGTCCGGTTGTGGGCGGCACCGTCGGCGCCGATGGCGGAGCCGGTGGAGCGCCGGCGTTCCGTGGTGACCGCACTGTGTGCCGCCGCAGACGACGACGGTCCGGTGCTGGCAGTGGCCTGGAGCGACCTGCGGCTGCACGTGTGGCACCTACCGACCGGCCGCGTACGGGCGGTGCCGCTGCTGTCACGCTGCCGGGCGCTGGCCTTCAGCGGCGGGCGGAAACTGGTCGTCGCCGGCGAGCACGGCACCGTGACGCTCGCGCTGGACCTGCCGCGTCTGTGGGGGTGAGTGGGGGGTGAGTTCCCCCGCCGCGCGAGGGCGGGGGAACTCGGCCGTGGGCGGCGCCGGTTCGCCGCGTCCGCTCCCGGCGGCACCGGCCGGCCGCGCGGCTCGGGGACGTCGCCCCACCGCACGGCCGGCCTCGGCGTCACCCCGCCGCGCCGGCCGGTGGCGGCCGGTCGCCCGCACGGGCGACCCGCCGCACCCCGACCGCGGACACCACCCCGCCGAACGTCAAACGTCCACCGCGGAGCAGCCCGCACGGGTGACCAGCAGCACCTACGCCACGGCCGTCACCGCGATCGCGGACGTCACCGCGACAGCGGCCCTCACTTCGCCGCGTCGGCCGCCTTCACCAGGGCGGACGGGGTGACCGCACCGGCGTAGACACCGCCGTTGTCGGTGACCAGGACGTTGACCAGGCGGGTGCTGATGACCGTGCCGGAGCCGAAGGCGCCCTTGACCGGCTTGCCCAGCGTGCCGAGCAGCGCGTTCGGGCTCTGACCGCCGGTGCTCTTGCCGTTCTTCGGCGCCTTGCCGTTCAACGCGGCCGCCGGGACGCGCAGTTCCGCGACCGACGTCCAGCCCTTGCCGATGACCGTGCCGGCCTGCTTGCCGTGGGCCGCCGATCCCTTGCCGCCGGCGAAGGCACCCGGCATACCGGGTATCACCTGGCCGGTGCGGGCGTGGTCGGCGCCGGGCTTGGCCTGCGTGACGTGGGCGCCCTTGGGGACGGTGAAGTCGAACTCGCTCGCGGCCGGGCGGGCGAAGTCGACCTGGGTCCAGGCGATGTCGACGATCGGGCCGCCACCGCCCGCGGGCAGCACGGTGAAGCTGAGCGGCACGCCGTTCGCCGCGTCCACCGCGACCCGGACCGAACCGACCGTGCTACCGGACTGCTTGGGCGTGAGCACCAGCTCGTAGGCGGCCTGACCGGCCACCTCCGCGCTGCCGTCGACCGTGACGGCCGTGGTCGGGACGAGCGCCTTCAGCACCTGGCTCGCGGCGTCGGCCGGGGTGGCCGGCACCGTGGCGGGGGCGCCGTGCCCGGTGGTGGACAGGCCGGTGGTGTGCTGGACGGAGTGGTCGGCGCTGTCGTAGGTCCACAGCTGGGAGCCGTCGCGCACGACGCTGTACTGGGAACCGGCGTCACCGAGCGACAGCCGCTCGCGGGTGGGACCGTCGGCGGCGACGCGCAGCGTGTGGGTGCCGGAAAGCAGCTCGGTCAGGTGGGACGCGGGGCCGGAGCCGCCGCCCAGCGTGCCGGCCGCGCCGGAGCCGAGCAGGCCCGCGGGCAGGCCCAGGTCGGCGTTCACGCGCACCGAGCCGGAGACCGTCTCGGCCCTGGCCGAGGCCATCTTCGCGATCAGCTGCGCGGGGGTGAGCTTGGGCAGCGAGGGGCCGCCACCCGTGGTGGCGAGAGCGGTGCCGAGGCCGATGGTCGCGGCGGCGAGTCCGGCGATCGCGACCGGCACGGCGTACCGGGCCACCTTGCGGTTGCGGCGGCGCCGTTCGTCCTCGCCGTCGAACGCCGCGTAGCCTCCGAAGTCGTCCTCCGGACGCGGCGGTTGGATCCCTGGCATGACTACCTCCGTCGTCGGCGGCCGTTGCGACCCGGTCCTCTTTGTCACCCGGGCCCTGCTGGATGCCGCTTACCCGATCCCATCAAACTCTTGACGTTCCCGCGTCAACCCGTGGTTCCAATCGGAGGTACGTCCCTGGTATGACACGACCCCGGGGGCGTCTCGGGGGCGTCTCAGGGGTGCTTCCGGCGCGGGGCGGGGGCGGGGCCGGGCCTTGCGGCGCGCGCCCGGGGTCGGGCCTCGGGCGGGTCGACGGGGGGCCGGCGCGGGGCGGGTCCGGCCCGGGGTGTCGCGGGCGTGGGGTGTTGCCGCGTGGGGTGTCGCGGGCGTGGAGTGTCACCGGCGTGGAGTGTCACCGGCGTGGGGTGTTGCTGGCCCGGGGTGTCGCCGGCCCGGGGTGTCGCGGGCTTGGGGTGTCGCCGGCGTGGGCCCGGGGAGTGCCCGCGGCGGCGGCCCGTGGCTCGATCTCGCGGAGGGGTGGGGAGGATCGCGCTGATTTCGGACGACCGCCTCGACCCTGAAGGTTTAATGCGCAAGTATTCGGGGGTGACCGACGACCAGACCCTTCAGGGCCGGGCCCGCGGCCCCGCCCGGTCCCCCGGGGCCGACCGGCCGGACCGGCCCGACGGGCCCGGCGGCCGCGCCGCGCAGCCGGACGAGGAGCTGATGCGCGCGCTGTACCACGAACACGCCGGACCGCTGTTCGGCTACGTGCTGCGGCTGGTCGCCGGGGACCGGCACCGGGCGGAGGACGTGGTGCAGGAGACGCTGGTGCGCGCCTGGCGCAACACCGAGCAGCTCAACCGCTCCACCGGTTCGCTGCGCCCCTGGCTGGTGACCGTGGCCCGCCGCATCGTGATCGACGGGCACCGCAACCGCAGCGCCCGCCCCAAGGAGGTGGACGCCACCCCGCTGGAATCGATGCCCGCGGCGGACGAGATGGACCGTACGCTGCGGCTGATGACCATCTCCGACGCCATGACAGACTTGACCGACGCGCACCGCGAGGTGCTGGTCGCCACCTACTTCGGGGGCCGCACGGTCAACGAGGCGGCGGAGGAGCTGGGCATCCCGGCCGGGACGGTCCGGTCCCGGGCGTTCTACGCGCTGCGGTCGCTGAAGATCGCGCTGGAGGAGCGGGGGGTGACGTCGTGACGCCGCCGTGCGAGCGACACCTTGACGTCGGCGCCTACGTGCTGGGCGCTCTGAACGACGACGACGCCACCGCCTTCGAGGAGCACCTGGCGGTCTGCGATCCGTGCGGCGCCGAACTCGAATCGCTGATGGACGTCGAGGCCGCGCTGGCGGAGTTCGCCGCCGACCTGCCGCCCGGGCAGCGGGCCGACGCGCTGCTGGCGCCGCCGGAGCCCCAACTGCTGGACCGGCTGCTGGCCGACGTACGCGACACCCGCCGTACGACGCGGCACCGCCGGCTCTACCTGGTGGCCGCCGCGGTCGCGCTGATCATCGCCGGTCCCGTGGTCACCGCGCTGGCCACCTCCTCGTCGAACGGTTCCACGGCGGTGTCCGCCACCGCGTCCGGCACCGCGCCGGCCGGGGTGCGGGCGAAGGTCACCATGACCGACGAGAGCTGGGGCACCGACCTGGGCCTCACCCTGTCCGGCGTCCACGGGCCGCTGAGCTGCAAGCTCGTCGCGGTCTCCTCCACCGGCGCCTCGCAGACCGCGACGACCTGGGCGGTGCCCGACGCGGGGTACGGGATGCCGGGCATGCCGAAGCCGCTGACCGTCTGGGGCGGCACCGGCTTCTCCCGCGGCCAGATCGACCACTTCGACGTCCGCACACTGGACGGCCGCACGCTGGTGAGCGTCAAGGAGTGAGCCGCTGACGCGCGCCGGGCTCCGGCTGCTCCGGCCGCTCCGGTAACCCGGGCAGGCCCGGTAACGGGGACGGCCCGCCTCCTGTGACAGGGGGCGGGCCGTTCACGTCACGTACGACACCGGACGGCTGCCGCCGGGACCGTCACGCACGACACCGGCGATCCCGTATGCCGCCGGGACTCCCGTGCGACGCCGGACCTGCGTCCCGTGACGACGCCGGGGCGGGGCCGTCAGCCGGCGCGGTGGACGACCGCGTCGCAGAGGGCCTCCAGCGCCATCTTCGCCGGGCAGTCGCGCAGCGGGCCGAGCAGTTCGCGGGCGGTGTCCGCGTACCGGACGGTGTCGCGGCGGGCCTGCTCCAGCGCGGGGTGGGCGCGCAGCAGGCCGAGGGCCTCGGCGTGCTTGGCGTCGTCGGTCAGGTCGCCGTCGAGCAGGTCGCGCAGCCGCTGGTCCTCGGGCGAGTCGAACCGGCCCGACCTCAGGTGCAGCACCGGCAGGGTGGGGATGCCCTCGCGCAGGTCGGTACCGGGGGTCTTGCCGGACTCCTGGCTGTCGCTGGCGATGTCGAGGACGTCGTCGGCGAGCTGGAAGGCGGTGCCGATGCGCTCGCCGTACTGGGTGAGGATGTCGACGACCGCCTCGTCCGCGCCGGCCAGCAGGGCGCCGAAGCGTCCGGAGACGCCGAAGAGGGCGCCGGTCTTGCCGGAGATGACGTCGAAGTAGTGGTCGATCGGGTCGCGGTCGGCGGCGGGCCCGACCGTCTCCAGGATCTGGCCGGTGACCAGCCGTTCGAACGCCTCGGCCTGGATGCGTACCGCCTCGGGGCCGAGGTCGGCGACCACCCGGGAGGCGCGGGCGAACAGGAAGTCGCCGGTCAGGACGGCGACCGAGTTGTCCCACCGGGCGTTCGCGCTGGCCACCCCGCGCCGTACGTCGGCCTCGTCCATGACGTCGTCGTGGTAGAGGGTGGCGAGGTGGGTGAGTTCCACGACGACGGCGGACGGTACGACGCCGGGGGCGTGCGGGTCGCCGAACTGGGCCGCCACCAGGGTCAGCAGGGGCCTGAAGCGCTTGCCGCCGGCGCGGACCAGGTGCTGGGACGCGCCGTTGATGAACGGGACGTCGCTCTTGGTGGCCTCCAGCAGGCCCTCCTCGACGTCCGCCAGACCGGAGCGGATGTCGGTGTCAAGGACCTGGTCGCGCACACTCAGCCCGAAGGGCCCGACGACGGTCACGAGGGGAACTCCTGTCGCTGATTCGGTCGTGGCCTCAGTGCCACTGTTAGAGCGTATCCGGTCCGTGCTCGTTCACAGATGGCCGGTTCGCTGTGCCTGCACCGATACGCACTCCGGGGCCGGCCCGTTCACCCGCCACGACGCACTCCGGGCCCGGCCCGGTCACCCGCCGCGGCCCCCTCCGGCGAGCCCGCCGGGAAGCTCGCCGGTCAGCGCCCCGGAACCCACCGGGGATCCGCCGGTCGGCGCCCGGATTTCGCCGGGGACCCCGCCGGTCAGCGCCCGGGACCCACCGCGGCGGCGATCGCGCGGGCCACCCGCGGGGCGGCGAACCCGGTGCCGCGCACGGTGCGCAGCGCGCCGCCGAACGCGCTGGCGGCCACCGGACCGGCGAAGAACAGCCCCGGCAGCGAGCTGCGGAACCACTGGTCCAGCCGGGGAGCGCCGCCGTCCCTGGTCAGCCGGGCGCGCAGCGCGACGGCCAGGAAGTCCAGCGCGTCGAGGTCGAAGCGGTAACCGGTGGCGGCCAGCACGTGGTCGGCGACCAGCTCCCCGGGCCCGGCCGGCCCGCCGGTCAGCAGCAGGACGCGGGAGCCGGTGGCGAGGCCGCCGCCCCGGGCCACCGCGCCGCCGGAGACGGCACCGGGGACGGCACCGGAGACGGCACCTGGCACGGCACCCGGCACGGCACCGGAGACGGCGCTGACGACCGCGGAGCTGTCGACGGGGGTGCCGATGGCGACGCTGCCGACGGGGGTGCCGACGGCCGCGCCGCCGGTGCGGACGTCTCCGGCGGGGAGGTCACCGGTGCGGGCGCCCTCGGTGCGGGCGTCTCCGGCGGGGAGGTCTCCGGCGCGCACGCCCTCGGTGCGCACGCCCTCGGTGCGGACGCCCTCGGTGCGCACGCCCTCGGTGCGGACGCCCTCGGTGCGGACGCCCTCGGTGCGCACGCCCTCGGTGCGGACGCCTTCCGCGGCGGCGTGGTCGCCCGTCGTCCGGCCCGCGGCGGCGACCCGGTGGCCGTCGAGGACGGTGACCGCGCCGGTGAAGCGGTCCCGCAGCCACCAGGCGCCGCGCGGGCCGGGCGGCGGGCGGTCCAGGGCGCGGCGGAGCGCGGCGGGCAGCCGGTGCAGGAGGGCGGGTCCCGGCCGGGGCGGGCCGCGGTGCGGCGGGGGCGGGCCGAAGCCGGCGGAGCCCGGCCGGCGGGCGAGCAGCGTGACGGTGGCGCCGGCGTCGGTGAGCAGCGCGGCGCTCTCCAGGGCGGACTGCCCGGCGCCGACGACGGCGACGTGCCGGCCGGCGAACCGGTGGAAGACGGTGTGCTGCGAGGAGTGCGAGACGGGTCCGCCGGGCGAGGGGCCGGCCGGGGCGAGTCCGCGCAGCTCGTGCGGCAGGTGGGCGGCGCCGGTCAGGCCGGTGGCGACCACGACGGCCGGCGCGGTGAACTCCTCGCCGCTCTCCAGCCGCAGGCGGAATCCGGCCACGTCACGGCGGTCGGCGAGCGGGGTGACATCGGCGACACGGACGCCTTCGACGGCGGGCACCAGGCGGTCGGCGTACCAGCGGCCGTAACGGACAAACGTGTCCAACGTCACCAGGTCGCGGGGGCCGAGCAGCCGCCGTTCGCCCATCGCGTCGTTGAAGTCCTGGAGGGTGTGGCCGGGTTCGGGGGCGGCGATGGAGGAGTCGGCGGGCGGCGAGCACAGGATGGTGCCGGCCGGCATGGCCTCGCTCCACCCCGCCATCGGCACGCCGAAGACGCGCACCGGCACACCGAGTCCGGTCAGATGCGCGGCGGTCGACAGCCCGTAGGGGCCGGCGCCGATCACCACCACAGGCTTCATGCAGGGACGTTACGGTGGGCCGCCCCGCCCGGGCAACCGTTTTGACCCGATTGGCTGTCGTTGGCGGAAGTTGCAGTCATCTGTCCGTTACGGGCGCGACGCCGCCCGCATTCCGCCCGGTTCCGTCGCGCGTTGCACATGGTGCAACAGCGTTGCGGAGGGTGTGAGAGCATGACCCGCAACCGCCCGCCAACCGGAGGAGGACAGGTGGCCGAGGTCGTCGCGATCGGCGAGACGATGGCACTGGTGACCCCCGTGCGGCCCGAACCGCTGGAAACGGCGGAGCTGTTCCGGGTCGAGGCCGGCGGCGCGGAGTCCACCGTCGCGCTCTACCTGCGGGAACTGGGCCACAGCACCGCGTGGGTCAGCCGGCTCGGCGACGACCCGCTCGGCCGCCGGGTGCTCGCCGCCCTGGAACGGCACGGCGTCGACACCTCCCGGGTGACCCTCGACCCCGGCGCGCCGACCGGCGTCTACTTCAAGGACCCCGGCCCGGACGGCACCGCCGTGCACTACTACCGCGCCGGCTCCGCCGCCTCCCGCCTGTCCCCCGCCGACCTGGCCGGCGTCGCACCGGACGGCACCCGGGTGATCCACCTCAGCGGCATCACCGCCGCCCTGTCCGACTCCTGCCGCGCGCTGGTGCGGGAGGTGCTGGACCGGTTCGCAGGCCGGAGCCCTGCCGGGGCTGCCGGGGCTGCCGCGGGGGCGACGAGCGGGACGGGGCCGGCGACAGCGGACCGTGGGACCGGCGAGGCCGGGACCGGCGCCGGGCCGCTGGTGTCGTTCGACGTCAACCACCGCCCCGGACTGTGGTCCGCCGGGACCGCCGCGCCCGTGCTGCTGGAGCTGGCCCGCCGCGCCGACGTGGTGTTCGTCGGCCGGGACGAGGCGCAGACGCTGTGGGGCACGGCCACCGCCGAGGACGTCCGGGCCCTGCTGCCGGAGCCGGCCCACCTGGTGGTCAAGGACGGCGCGGTCGGCGCCACCGACTTCCACGACGCGCTGCCCGGCGGCGCGGTGTTCGCCGCCGCGCACCCGATCGAGGTCGTCGAGGCGGTCGGCGCCGGGGACGCGTTCGCCGCCGGCTACCTGGCCGGGCTGCTCGACGGCGAGGGGTCCGCCGGGCGGCTCCGCCTCGGACACCGGCTGGCGGCCCGCTCGCTGGCCGGCACGGCCGACTTCGTTCCCACCGCGGACCGGTAGGGGGCCGCCGTGTCGCAGACCGTGGCCCGGGCCATCGAGATCCTGGAGTTCGTCAGCCAGGAGCCGCGCAATCCGGCCGACGTGGCCCGCCACCTCGACGTGCACCGCTCCACGGCGCTGCGCCTGCTGGAGACGCTCACCGAGAGCGCGCTGACCCGGCGGCACGCGGACGGCCGGTACGGCGTCGGCTACCGGCTGGCGGGGCTGGCCCAGCTGGCGCTGGAGCAGTTCGACCTCAGCCACGTCGCCCGGCCGCACCTGGCCCGGCTGTGCGAACGGTCCACCCACACCGTGCACCTGGCCGTGCTCGAAGGCGACCGCGTCATCTACGCGGACAAGCTGGAGCCGCCGCGCTCGGTGCGGCTGTACTCGCAGGTCGGCCTGCCGGTGGCCCTGCACGCGGCGGGCGTCGCCAAGGCGATCCTGGCCTTCCGCTCCCCCGCGACCACCGAACGGCTGCTGCGCGGCTGCCGGTTCGAACCGCACACCGGCACCACCCTCACCGACCGCGACGCCTACCTCGCCCAGCTGGCCGACGTCCGCGCCCGCGGCTGGGCGGTCGACGACGGCGAGTTCGAGGACTACGTCAACTGCGTCGCCATGCCGATCCGCGACGCCTCCGGCGAGGTCACCGCCGCGGTCTCGGTCACCGCGCTCAAGGCCCGTGCCGGGCTGCCCGAACTGCACCAGCTCCTGCCCGCCCTCGGCGAGGCGGCGAGCGCGATCTCCAAGGAGCTCGGATGGAAACCGTGACCGGCCCGCTCACCGGCAACACCTGGTTCGCCGACGCCTTCGCCGACGTGCCCCTGATGGCGATCCTGCGCGGCTACGACGTCGACCGCACCGTTGAACTCGCCCGTACCGCTTGGTCGTTGGGCATCAAGATCGTCGAGGTGACGATCCAGTCCGACACCGCGGTGGCCGCGCTGCGCGCCACCGTCGAGGCCGGCCGCGCCGACGGCCGCCCGGTCGGCGCCGGCACGGTGACCGACCCCGGGCTGGCCGCCACCGCCCACGCGGCCGGAGCCGCCTTCACCGTCGCGCCGGGGCTTTCCGCCGAGGTCGTCGCCGCCAGCCACGCCGCCGGGATGCCGCACCTGCCGGGCGTCGCCACCGGCACCGAACTCCAGCTGGCCGCCGGCCTCGGCCTGACCTGGGTCAAGGCGTTCCCGGCCACCGTGCTGGGCACCGGCTGGTTCGGCGCCATGCGCGGCCCGTTCCCGCAGCTGCGCTACGTCGCCACCGGCGGCATCGACCCCGGCAACGCGGCCGCCTTCCTGGCCGCCGGCGCCGACGTGGTCGCCCTCGGCTCCGCGCTGGCCGACCCGGCGGCGCTGCCCGCGGTGGCGAAACTGCTGGCGGGCTGAGGTGCCGGAGGAATTGCACCGGTACGTCGTCGACACCGGGCGGCAGGTTGTCGACGTCGACGGTGAACGGCTGGCGTGCGCGACCGCCCGGCCGGCCGGGGACGAGGTGGCGGGCCCGGTCGCGGTACTCCTGCACGGCGCCGGGACGGGCCGCACGGAGCGGTTGCTGCCGCTGGCGCGGGAGCTGGCGGGCCGGGGCGTGCGGGTGGTGGCGTTCGACTTCTCCGGGCACGGCGACAGCACCGGCGAGCTGGCGGAGCTGTCGCTGGAGCGCCGGTTCCGGCAGGCGTGCGGCGTCATCGGCCGGCTCGTGCCCGCCGACGCGCCGTTGACGCTCCTCGGCTGGAGCATGAGCGGCCAGACGGTGGCCGACCTCGTCACGCACTACGGCGACCGGGTCACCGCGCTCGCCCTGTGCGCCCCCGCGGTCTACGCCCGCGCGGCCTGGCCGGTGCGCTTCGGCGCCGGGTTCACCGGCATCATCCGCACCCCCGACACCTGGCGGGACTCCACCGCGCTGGACGCCTACCGCGCCTTCACCGGCCGGGCGCTGCTCGCGCTGCCCGCGCGGGACGACGTCATCCCGCCCGCCGTCACCGAACAGGTCACCGCCGCCCTCACCACCCGCTCCCGCCTGACCCACCACACCGTCCAGGACGCCCCGCACCAGCTGGGCCTGTGGTTCAGCCAACACCCGTCAGCGGTAAGGGCGTTCGCGGACGCGCTGCTGCCGGGGTGACGGGGACGCCTCACCGGACGGGGGCGGTCGCGGCTCACCGGATGCGGGGGCTGGGGCGGCCGCGGCGCACCGGGTGCGGGGGCTGGAGCGGTCGCGGCTCACCGGATGCGGGGGCTGGGGCTGGAGCGGTCGCGGCGCACGGTGTGGTGGGTCAGCGGTCCTTCGGCTTCGCCCGTACGTGGATGCGTTCGCCCTGCGGGCCGAAGAGGGTGAGCAGCTCGACGGGTTCGGGGCCGGCCGCGACGTAGACGTGCGGGGTGCGGGTGTCGAACTCGGCGGCCTGGCCCGGGGTGAGGATCAGGTCGTGGTCGCCCAGCAGCAGCCGCAGCCGGCCGGCCAGCACGTAGATCCAGTCGTAGCCCTCGTGGACGCGCTGTTCGAGGTCGGGGGTGGCGCCGGACGCGTTGCCGGGGAGGATCTGCTTGTAGGCGGCCAGCCCGTCCAGCCGCCGGGTCAGCGGGACGAACGTCTGGCCGTACCGGGTGAAGGGCTTGGCGTGCACCCGCGGGTCGCCGGTGGCCGGGGCGCCGACGAGTTCGTCGAGGGCGACGCGGTGCGCGCGGGCCAGCGGCAGCAACAGCTCCAGCGTCGGCTTGCGCTGCCCCGCCTCCAGCCGCGACAGGGTGCTCACGCTGATCCCGGTCGACTCCCCGAGCTGCGCCAGCGTCACACCGCGCGCCTTGCGCAACGCCCGCAACCGCGGCCCGACGGCGGTCAGCACACCGGTGAGGTCGTCGGAGGGGTCGGCGGTCCCGTCACCGGTGCGATGGTCAGCCCGGTCACCGGTGCGATGGTCGGTGCGGTCGGCGGGGTTCGCGCCGGGTGGGGCGTGGTCGGCGGGCGACGAGCGGCGGCGGGGCTCGGGGGCTGCGTCCATGGTTCCATTTGCCGCTCCGGCAAGAAGTTTTGTCAAACGGACCGGGCCCGGACGAGCATCGGCGTCAGCAGCGGACGACGACGCAGGGAGCACACGTTGAGCGAGGAGATCACCGACGGCGCGGCGTTCTGGGACGCGCGGTACCGGGAGAGCGAGCGGATCTGGAGCGGCGCCCCGAACGCTGAGCTGGTCCGCGAGGCCGAGGGGCTGCCGCCGGGGCGGGCGCTGGACCTCGGCTGCGGGGAGGGCGACGACGCGATCTGGCTCGCGGCGCACGGCTGGCGGGTGACCGGGGTCGACATCTCCGCGGTGGCGCTGGAACGCGCGGCGCGGCACGCGGCGGACGCCGGGGTCGCCGACCGCGTCGACTGGCAGCGGCACGACCTGGCGCGGTCCTTCCCGGCCGGCGAGTTCGACCTGGTGTCGGCGCAGTTCCTGCACTCCTACCTCGCCATGCCGCGCGAGGACATCCTGCGCACCGCGGCCGCCGCCCTGGCGCCCGGCGGGGTCCTGCTGGTCACCGGCCACTCCGGTCCCCCGCACTGGCAGCCGGCCGAGGAGGGCCACCACGACCACCCCGCCATCGAACTGCCCACCCCCGCCGAGGTGCTCGACGCCCTGCGGCTGCCCGAGGACGCCTGGCAGATCCTGCGCGCCGAGGAGCACGACCGCCTCCAGACCGCACCGGACGGCACACCGGGCCACCGCCGCGACAACACGGTGAAGCTGCGCAGGCGTTGAGGGGCCGGGGGCGCCGGGCTGAGGTCCCGCGGGGCGTACGCCGGCCGGTGAAGGCGCGGCCGGCACGCCGAAGGCGTCCTCAGCGCACGAAGACGCCCGCCTTGCCCGCCAGGTCCAGGAAGTACTGCGGGGCGACACCCAGCACCAGCGTGACGACGACGCCGATGGCGATCGCGCTGGAGGTGAGGGGCGACGGGATCGCGACGGTGGGGCCGTCGGGCTGGGGTTCGGAGAAGAACATCATGACGATGACGCGGATGTAGAAGAACGCCGCGATGGCCGAGGCGATGACGCCGATGACGACCAGCGGGACCGCGCCGGCCTGGGCCGCGGCCTGGAAGACAGCGAACTTACCGGCGAATCCGGCGGTCAGCGGGATGCCGGCGAAGGACAGCAGGAAGACCGCGAAGACCGCGGCCACCAGGGGTGAACGGCGGCCCAGGCCGGCCCACTTCGACAGGTGGGTCGCCTCGCCGCCCGCGTCGCGCACCAGGGTGACCACGGCGAAGCCGCCGAGCGTCACGAAGGAGTAGGCGACCAGGTAGAACAGCACCGAGGAGACACCGCTGGGCGAGACGGCGATGACGCCGGCCAGCAGGAAGCCGGCGTGCGCGATCGAGGAGTACGCCAGCAGCCGTTTGACGTCGGTCTGGGTGACGGCGACGATCGCGCCGATGACCATGGTGACGATCGCCACGCCCCACATCACCGGCCGCCAGTCCCAGCGCATCCCGGGCAGCACCACGTACAGCAGCCGCAGCAGCGCGCCGAACGCGGCGACCTTGGTGGCGGCGGCCATGAAGCCGGTGACCGGGGTCGGTGCGCCCTGGTAGACGTCGGGGGTCCACTGGTGGAACGGCACCGCGCCGACCTTGAACAGCAGGCCCATGATCACCATGGCACCGCCGATCAGCAGCAGCGCGTCGTTGCCGGTGGAGTTGGCCAGCGCCGGGGTGAGGTTGGCGGAGCCGTCGATGACCTGGGCGATGCCGGGCGCGGTGGCGGTGCCGGTGTACGCGACGGTGCCGGCGTAGCCGTAGAGCAGGGCGATGCCGAACAGCAGGAAGGCGGAGGAGAAGGCGCCGAGCAGGAAGTACTTCACCGCCGCCTCCTGCGACATCAGCCGGCGGCGGCGGGCCAGCGCGCACAGCAGGTACAGCGGGAGGGAGAAGACCTCCAGCGACACGAAGAGCGTCAGCAGGTCGTTGGCCGCCGGGAAGATCATCATGCCGCCGACCGCGAACAGCAGCAGCGGGAAGACCTCGGTGGTGGTGAAGCCGGCCCGGACCGCCTTCATCTCCTGCGGGCTGCCGGGCACCGCCGAGCCCTGCGCGGCGAACGAGTCGACCCGGTTGCCGTGCGCGACCGGGTCCAGGCGGCGTTCGGCGAAGGTGAACGCCGCGACCAGCGCGATCAGCACGATGGTGCCCTGGAGGAACAGCGCGGGCCCGTCCACCGCGACCGCGCCCATCGCCGCGATGTGCGCGCGGGTGGTGGCGTAGCCGTCGGCCGCCAGCGCGATGATCGCGGCGAACGCGGCGGCCAGCCCGACGACGGTGATGCCCAGTTGGGCCCAGTAGCGGGACCGGCGCGGCAGGAACGCCTCGGCCAGCACACCGACGGTCGCGGTGCCGAGCACGATCAGCACCGGGGACAGCTGGGCGTACTCGATGTGCGGGGTCGGGATGCGGTCGGCCGCCGGCGTGGCCGCCGCGCTTGTCAACAGGCTGTGGACAACTGCCGTGGCGCTCACTTGGCGGTCTCCTTCGCGACGGCGTTGATCTGCGGCGCGGGGTCGGTGCGGTGGACGTCGGACAGGGTGTCCTTGACGGCCGGGTTGATCACGTCGGTGAGCGGCTTGGGATAGACCCCGAGGAAGAGCAGCAGCGCGATCAGCGGGGCGACGACGAGGAGTTCACGGACCTTGAGGTCCTTCATGCCCTCGATGCCGGCCTTGACCGGGCCGGTCATGGTGCGCTGGTAGAGCACCAGCACGTACAGCGCGGCCAGCACGATGCCGACGGTGGCCAGGATGCCCAGCACCGGGTAGCGGGTGAAGGTGCCGACCAGCACCAGGAACTCGCTGACGAACGGCGCCAGCCCCGGCAGCGACAGCGTGGCCAGGCCGCCGATCAGGAACGTGCCGGCCAGCACCGGGGCGACCTTCTGCACGCCGCCGAAGTCCGCGATGCGCCGCGAGCCGCGGCGGGTGATGAGGAAGCCGGCCACCAGCAGCAGCGCGGCGGTGGAGATGCCGTGGTTGACCATGTAGAGCGTGGCGCCGGACTGGGCCTGGGAGGTCATCGCGAAGATGCCCAGGATGATGAAGCCGAAGTGCGAGATGGAGGCGTAGGCGATCAGCCGCTTGATGTCGCGCTGGCCGACCGCGAGCAGCGCGCCGTACAGGATGCCGATCACCGCCAGCACGGCGATCACCGGCGTGGCCCACTTCGACGCCTCGGGGAACAGCTGGAGGCAGTAGCGCAGCATCGCGAAGGTGCCGACCTTGTCGACGACCGCGGTGATCAGCACGGCGACCGGCGCGGTGGCCTCGGTCATCGCGTTGGGCAGCCAGGTGTGCAGCGGCCACAGCGGCGCCTTGACGGCGAACGCGAAGAAGAAGCCGAGGAAGATCCACCGCTCCGAGGAGGTGGAGAAGTGCAGCCGGCCGTCCGCGCGGGCCCGCAGGATCTCCGGCAGCGAGAAGGTGCCGGTGCCCAGCTGGCGGGCGGTGACCGCGTACAGGCCGATGACCGCGGCCAGCATGATCAGGCCGCCGACCAGGTTGTACAGCAGGAACTTCACCGCCGCGTAGGTGCGTTGCCGGGCGTCCTGCTCCTCCGCGTCGTCACCCGTGGCGCCGGCCCGGTCGCCGAAGCCGCCGATGAGGAAGTACATCGGGACGAGCATCGCCTCGAAGAAGATGTAGAACAGGAAGACGTCGGTGGCCTCGAAGGAGATCACCACCATCGCCTCGACCGCCAGGATCAGCGCGAAGAACCCGTTGGTGGGCCGCCAGCGGCGGTTGGGCACCGGCCCTTCGAGCGGGTCGGCGTCGTGCCAGCCGGCCAGCATGACGAACGGCACCAGCACCGCGGTGAGCAGGATGAGCACCACCGCGATGCCGTCGACGCCGAGTTCGTAGCGGACCCCGAAGTCGCGGATC
The DNA here is from genome assembly GCF_027947535.2 of Streptantibioticus silvisoli. GTDB lineage: Bacteria > Actinomycetota > Actinomycetes > Streptomycetales > Streptomycetaceae > Streptantibioticus_C > Streptantibioticus_C silvisoli. Next base: position 40,352 of record NZ_JAAGKO020000055.1, on the reverse strand, counting down.
CAGGCGTGCGACTCGGTCAGCTGGTAGCGGGCGCCGCCGGGCGAGAAGCGGCCGGTGACCACGGCGGCGAGCGCCAGGGTGGCCACCGAGAACGCCAGCGCCAGCCATTTGGCGGCGGTGCGCCGGGCGGCCGGGACCGCGGCGGTGGCGATGGCGCCGATCGCCGGCACCGCCGCGGTGACGGTGAGGAGGGGGAACGTGAAACCGGACATGTCAGATACCCCTCATCAGCAGGGTCGCGGCGACCAGCACCGCCGCACCGCCGAGCATGGAGACCGCGTAGGAGCGCACGAAGCCGTTCTGCACCTTGCGCAGCCGGGCCGAGACCCCGCCGACGCCGGCCGCCGTGCCGTTGACCGCGCCGTCCACCAGGGAGTGGTCGAGGTGGACCAGGGTGCGGGTGAGGTGTTCGCCGCCGCGGACCAGCACCACGTGGTTGAAGTCGTCCTGGAGCAGGTCGCGGCGGGCGGCCCGGGTCAGCACCGAACCGCGTGGCGCCACGGCCGGCACCGGCTTCCTGCCGTACTGCTGCCAGGCCAGGCCGGCGCCGACGACCAGGACGACGAAGGTGGCCACCGACACCTGCCAGGCGGTCAGCGGCGAGTGGCCCTCGCTGTAACCGGTGACCGGCTCCAGCCAGTGCAGGAACGAGGAGTTGAGGCTGAACAGCCCGCCGGCGAAGACCGAGCCGAACGCCAGGATGATCATCGGGACGGTCATCGACTTGGGCGACTCGTGCGGGTGCGGCTGGTGGCCCTGTGCGTCCGGCTGCCAGCGCTTCTCGCCGAAGAACGTCATCAGCATGACCCGTGTCATGTAGAACGCGGTGACGCCGGCGCCGATCAGCGCGACCACGCCGAGCACCCAGCCCTCGCCGCCGCCCTTGGCGAACGCCGCCTCGATGATCTTGTCCTTGGTCCAGAAGCCGGACAGGCCCGGGAACCCGATGATCGCCAGGTAGCCCAGGCCGAAGGTGATGAAGGTGACCGGCATGTAGCCGCGCAGCCCGCCGAACTTCCGCATGTCGACCTCGTCGTTCATCCCGTGCATCACGGAACCCGCGCCGAGGAAGAGTCCGGCCTTGAAGAAGCCGTGCGTGACCAGGTGCATGATCGCGAAGACGTAGCCGACCGGGCCGAGGCCGGCGGCCAGCATCATGTAGCCGATCTGCGACATGGTCGAGCCGGCCAGCGCCTTCTTGATGTCGTCCTTGGCGCAACCGACGATCGCACCGAAGATCAGCGTGACCGCGCCGACCACGCACACCGCGAGCTGCGCGGTGGCCGAGGCGTTGAAGATCGCACCGGAGCGGGTCACCAGGTAGACGCCGGCGGTGACCATGGTCGCCGCGTGGATGAGGGCCGAGACCGGGGTCGGGCCCTCCATGGCGTCGCCCAGCCAGGACTGGAGCGGCACCTGCGCCGACTTGCCGCAGGCCGCCAGTAGCAGCAGCAGCCCGATCGCGGTCAGCCGGCCGCCGGAGGCGTCCCGCACCGCGCCGAACACCGGGCTGAAGCTGAAGCTGTTGAAGGTGGTGAACAGCAGCATGATGGCGATCGACAGCCCGACGTCACCGACGCGGTTGACGATGAACGCCTTCTTCGCCGCGGTCGCCGCCGACGGCTTGTGCTGCCAGAAGCCGATCAGCAGGTAGGACGCCAGACCCACGCCCTCCCAGCCGACGTACAGCAGCAGGTAGTTGTTCGCCAGCACCAGCAGGAGCATGGCGGCGAGGAAGAGGTTGAGGTAACCGAAGAACCGGCGGCGGCGCTCGTCATGGGCCATGTAGCCGATCGAGTAGATGTGGATCAGCGTGCCCACACCGGTGATCAGCAGCACGAAGGTCATCGACAACTGGTCCAGCTGGAAGCCGACGTCGGCCCGGAAGGAGTCGACCGGCACCCAGGTGAACAGGTGCGAGGTGAAGGTCCGCCGGCCGGTGTCCTTGCTGAGCATGTCGGCGAAGAGCGCGACGCCGAGCGCGAAGGAGACGGCCGCCAGCAGCGTGCCGACCCAGTGGCCGATCCGGTCCAGCCGGCGGCCGCCCAGCAACAGGACGGCCGCGCCGAGCAGGGGTGCCCCGACCAGGGCTCCGATGAGGTGATCCACGTCAACTGCTCCTGTCTACAGCTTCATCAGATCGGCGTCATCGACCGAGGCCGAGTGGCGGGAGCGGAAGAACGTCACGATGATCGCCAGCCCCACCACCACCTCGGCGGCCGCGACGACCATCGTGAAGAACGCGATGATCTGGCCGTCGAGGTTGCCGTGCAGCCGGGAGAAGGTGACGAAGGCCAGGTTGCAGGCGTTGAGCATCAGCTCCACGCACATGAAGACGATGATCGCGTTCTTGCGGACCAGCACGCCGGCGGCGCCGATGGTGAACAACAGCGCCGCGAGGTACAGGTAGTAGACCGGGTTCACTGGGCGGCTCCCTCGGAAGACCCGTTGGCTGCGGAGGTGTCCCGGCGCACCGGCCGGTCCTGGTCCAGGTAGTCGTCGGCGCCGTCCTCCAGCTCGCGCACCCGGGTCAGCGGCTCGCCGCTGAGGTCGCGCACCTGACCGCGGGAGCGCAGCGTGGCGTTGACGGTCAGTTCGGAGGGGGTGCCGTCGGGCAGCAGGCCGGGGATGTCGACCGCGTTGTGCCGGGCGTAGACGCCGGGCGCGGGCAGCGGCGGGAGCTGGACGCCGGAGCGGACCCGCTGTTCGGCCATCTCCCGCTGGGTGGCGGCGCGTTCGGTGCGCTCGCGGTGGGTGAGCACCATCGCGCCGATCGCGGCGGTGATCAGCAGGGCACCGGTGATCTCGAACGCCCACACGTACTTGGTGAAGATCAGCGCCGCCAAGCCCTCGACGTTGCCGCCGGAGTTGGCGGCGCCCAGGCCGGTGAAGGCCGACAGGTGGGCGTTGGCCAGGCCGGCGATCAGCAGCACGCCGAAGCCCACGCCGGTCACCACGGTGGCGACCCGCTGGCCGCGGATCGTCTCCTTCAGCGAGTCGGCGGCGGTGATGCCGACCAGCATGACGACGAACAGGAAGAGCATCATGACCGCGCCGGTGTAGACGACGATCTGCACGATGCCCAGGAAGTAGGCGCCCTGCGCCAGGTAGAAGACGGCCAGCACGATCATCGTGCCGGCCAGGCACAGCGCGCTGTGCACCGCCTTGCGCATGGTGACGGTGCCCAGCGCGCCGAGTACCGCCACGATCGCGAGGACCCAGAACTGCACGGCCTCGCCGGTGGATGTCGTCATCGGGTGGCCCCTCCCGGGTGAGCGGTGGTGTCCGGCTGCCCGGCCGCGGCCACCTCGTCCTCGGTCACCGCGTCGGCGCGCTTCTCGCCCTTGCCGACGGCGACCTGGCGGACCGTGCCGGGGGCGGCCCCGGTGATCAGGCCCTGGTAGTAGTGGCTCTCGTCGGCGCCGGGGAAGATGGCGTGCGGTGAGTCGACCATCTCCTCGGTCAGGCCGGCCAGCAGCTCGTCCTTGGTGTAGATGAGCGACGCGCGGGTGCTGTCGGCGAGTTCGTAGTCGTTGGTCATCGTCAGTGCCCGGGTGGGGCACGCCTCGATGCACAGGCCGCACAGGATGCAGCGCGCGTAGTTGATCTGGTAGACGCGGCCGTAGCGCTCACCGGGCGAGTAGCGCTCCTCGTCGGTGTTGTCGGCGCCCTCGACGTAGATGGCGTCGGCCGGGCAGGCCCAGGCGCACAGTTCGCAGCCGATGCACTTCTCCAGCCCGTCCGGGTGCCGGTTGAGCTGGTGGCGGCCGTGGAAGCGGGGTGCGGTCGGCTTCTTGTACTCCGGGTACTGCTCGGTCAGCCGCTTTTTGAACATCGCCGAGAACGTCACGCCGAACCCGGCGACCGGGTTCTCGAACGAGGTGCGCGGGTCCTTGTCCCGGCCGGCCCGGCTGTCGCGGCCGTCACCGCCGGTGCCTTTCTTCTCCCGGTCGCGATCCCGGGGCGAGTCAGTGGTCATCGCCGGTCTCCTCACCGTTCGTGGTCCCGGTCCCGTTCTCGCCGTTCACCGGCACCAACTGCCGTTCCCCGCGCGGCCTGCGGCGCGGCACCGGTGGCAGCGTCTGCCCCGGCAGCGGTGGCACGGGGTAGCCGCCGGCCATCGGGTCGAACGGCTTGCGGTCGGCCTCGGCGTCGGCCTCCGCGTCGGCGCGTTTGCGGCCGCGGTCGCGGAAGACGTCGACCACCAGCGACAGCAGCAGCACCACCAGGACGGCGCCGCCGACGTACAGGGCGATGCGGCCGAAGTCGTAGTTGTCGTTGCGCAGCGCGCGGACGGCGGCGACCAGCATCAGCCAGACCATGGAGACCGGGATGAGGACCTTCCAGCCCAGCTTCATGAACTGGTCGTAGCGCATGCGCGGCAGCGTGCCGCGCAGCCAGATGAAGAAGAACAGCGACAGCTGGATCTTCACGGTGAACCACAGCAGCGGCCACCAGCCGTGGTTGGCGCCGTCCCAGAACGTGGTGATCGGCCAGGGGGCGCGCCAGCCGCCCAGGAAGAGCGTGGTGGCGACGGCGGAGACGGTGACCATGTTGACGTACTCGGCCAGCATGAACATCGCGAACTTGATGGAGGAGTACTCGGTGTTGAAGCCGCCGACGAGTTCACCCTCCGCCTCGGGCAGGTCGAACGGCGCCCGGTTGGTCTCGCCGACCATCGCCACCACGTAGACGATGAAGCTGACCGGCAGCAGCAGCACGTACCACTTGTCCTGCTGGCTCGCGACGATCTGCGAGGTGGACATGGAGTGCGAGTAGAGGAAGACCGCGGCGAACGACAGGCCCATCGCGATCTCGTAGCTGATCATCTGCGCGGTGGAGCGCAGGCCGCCGAGCAGCGGGTACGTGGAGCCCGACGACCAGCCGGCCAGCACGATGCCGTAGATGCCGACCGAGGCGGTGGCCAGGATGAACAGCACGCCCACCGGCAGGTCGGTCAGCTGCATGGGGGTGCGGGTGCCGAAGACGGAGATCTCGTTGTCGGCCGGGCCGAACGGGATGACCGCGAAGGCCATGAACGCCGGGATGGCGGCGACGATCGGCGCCAGGATGTAGACGACCTTGTCGGCGCCCTTGACGACCACGTCCTCCTTCAGCATCAGCTTGACGCCGTCGGCGAGCGACTGGAGCATGCCCCAGGGGCCGTGCCGGTTCGGGCCGATGCGCAGCTGCATCCAGGCGACGACCTTGCGTTCCCACACGATGGAGAACAGCACGGTCAGCATCGCGAACGCGAAGCAGAACACGGCCTTGACGACGATCAGCCACCACGGGTCGCGTCCGAAGAGCGAGAGGTTCTCGGCGGCTGTGGTGATCACTGGGTCACCTCCGCGGGTGCGGCGCCGATCGTGACGGCTTGCCCGGGGACCGCACCGAGTCCCCGGTAAGCGCCGCCGGCGGTGGAGTTGAGCGGGAGCCACACCACCCGGTCGGGCATGTCGGTGACCTCCAGAGGCAGGGTGAGCGTGCCGGCCGGGCCGGTGACGGCCACCGGGTCGCCGTCCTTGACGCCGACCTCGGCCGCGGTGGCGGGCGACAGCCGGACGGGTGCCGGGTGGCGGGTGCCGTCCAGCGCGGCGTCGCCCCGCTGGAGGCTGCCCTCGTCCAGCAGCATGCGGTGGGCGGCCAGCACCGCCTCGCCGGGGCGTGGGGCCGGCAGGTGACCGCCGGTCTCGGCCGGGGCGCCGGGGCGCTGCCCGCTCCAGGTGCCCAGCCGGTTCAGTTCGGCGCGGGCGGAGCGCACGTCGGGCAGACCGAGGTGCAGGTCCATCGCGTCGGCGACCATGTCCAGCACCCGCGCGTCGGAGCGCAGGTGGCGGGCGGTCATCTGGTCCGGTTTGAGCGCGGCCTCGAACAGCCGGGCGCGGCCCTCCCAGTTGAGGAAGGTGCCGGCCTTCTCGGTGACCGCGGCGACCGGCAGCACCACGTCGGCGTACCCGGTGACCTCGGTGGGCCGCTGCTCCAGGCTGACCAGGAAGGTGACCCGTTCCAGCGCCTCGCGGGTGCGGACCGGGTCGGGCAGGTCGGCGGGGTCGACGCCGGCCACCACCAGGGCGGCGAGCGAGCCGTCGGCCGCGGCGGCCAGCATCTGGCCGGTGTCGCGGCCGAAACCGGAGGGCAGCGTGGCGACCCGCCAGACGTCGGCGACCTCGTCGCGGGCCGCCGGGTCGGTCAGCGGGCGGCCGCCGGGCAGCAGGCCGGGCAGCGCGCCGGCCTCGACCGCGCCGCGGTCGCCGGCCCGGCGCGGGATCCAGCCGAGCCGGGCGCCGGTGGCGGCGGCGAACCGCAGGGCGGCGGTCAGCCCGCCGGGCACCCCGGCGAGCCGTTCACCGACCAGGATCACCGCGCCGGGCGCCCGCAACGCCTCGGCGGCCCGGTCGCCGGCCTCGTCGAGTCCCTCGCGGGCGGCGAGCGCGTCCAGCCACTCCGGTTCGGTGCCGGGGGCGGCCGGCAGCAGGACACCGCCGGCCTTGGTCAGGCCCGGGGTGGCGTGGCTGGTGACCGACCACAGCTTCAGGCCGTGCTTGCGGTGCCCCTTGCGCAGCCGCAGGAAGACGCCGGGGGCCTCCTCCTCCGTCTCCAGGCCGGCCAGCAGCACGGCCGGCGCCTGCTCCAGCGCGGTGTGGGTCAGGCCGGTGCCGTCCAGGTCGACGCCGCGGCCGGCCACCGCGGCGGCCAGGAAGTCGGCCTCCTCGGCGCTGTGGAGGCGGGCGCGGAAGTCGACGTCGTTGGTGTCGAGGGCGACCCGGGCGAACTTGGCGTAGGCGTAGGCGTCCTCGACGGTGAGCCGGCCGCCGGTCAGCACACCGGCGCGGCCGCGGGCGGCGGCCAGGCCCCGGGCGGCGACGTCCAGCGCCTCCGGCCAACTGGCGGCGCGCAGTTCACCGGTTTCGGCGTCGCGCACCAGCGGGTGGGTGAACCGGTCGGCGCTCTGGGTGTGCCGGAAGGCGAAGCGGCCCTTGTCGCACAGCCACTCCTCGTTGACCTGTGGGTCCTCGGCGGCCAGCCGGCGCATGACCTTGCCGCGCCGGTGGTCGGTGCGGGTCGCGCAGCCGCCGGCGCAGTGCTCGCAGACGCTGGGGCTGGAGACCAGGTCGAACGGCCGGGAGCGGAACCGGTAGGCGGCCGAGGTCAGCGCGCCGACCGGGCAGATCTGGATGGTGTTGCCGGAGAAGTAGGACTGGAACGGTTCGCCTTCGCCGGTGCCGACCTGTTCCAGCGCGCCGCGTTCCAGCAGTTCGATCATCGGGTCGCCGGCGATCTGGCTGGAGAAGCGGGTACAGCGGGCGCACAGCACGCAGCGTTCCCGGTCCAGCAGCACCTGGGTGGAGATCGGCACCGGCTTGGCGTAGGTGCGTTTGACGCCCTCGAAGCGGGTGTCGGCCTGGCCGGTGCTCATCGCCTGGTTCTGCAGCGGGCACTCGCCGCCCTTGTCGCAGACCGGGCAGTCCAGCGGGTGGTTGATCAGCAGCAGTTCCATCACCCCGCGCTGCGCCTTCTCGGCGACCGGTGAGGTGAGGTGGGTGGCGACGACCATGCCGTCGGTGCAGGTGATGGTGCACGAGGCCATCGGCTTGCGCTGGCCCTCGACCTCGACGATGCACTGGCGGCAGGCGCCGACCGGGTCGAGCAGCGGGTGGTCGCAGAACCGGGGGATCTCCACCCCGATCATCTCGGCGGCCCGGATGACCAGGGTGCCCTTGGGCACCGACAGTTCGACACCGTCGATGGTGACGGTGACGAGGTCTTCCGGCGGCACCGCCGCCTCCCCGTTCCCTGAGGGGGTCGAAGTCGTGACGGTCACGCGTTCACCTCCTGGGGGGACTGGTCGGCCCACACGGTGGACAGGGCGGGGTCGAAGGGGCAGCCCCCGCCGGTGACGTGGGCCTCGTACTCGTCGCGGAAGTACTTCAGCGAGGAGAAGATGGGGCTGGCGGCGCCGTCGCCGAGCGCGCAGAACGACTTGCCGTTGATGGTGTCGGCGATGTCCTCCAGCTTCGTGATGTCCTCGGCGGTGCCCTTGCCGGCCTCGATGCCGCGCAGCAGCTGGACCAGCCAGTAGGTGCCCTCCCGGCACGGGGTGCACTTGCCGCACGACTCGTGGGCGTAGAACTCGGTCCAGCGGGTGACGGCGCGCACCACGCAGGTGGTCTCGTCGAAGCACTGGAGCGCCTTGGTGCCGAGCATGGAGCCGGCCGCGCCGACGCCCTCGTAGTCGAGGGGGACGTCGAGGTGCTCCTCGGTGAACATCGGGGTGGACGAGCCGCCCGGGGTCCAGAACTTCAGCCGGTGCCCGGTGCGCATGCCGCCGCTGACGTCGAGCAGCTGGCGCAGGGTGACGCCGAGCGGCGCCTCGTACTGGCCGGGGTTGGTGACGTGGCCGGACAGCGAGTAGAGGGTGAAGCCGGGCGACTTCTCGCTGCCCATCGAGCGGAACCAGTCCTTGCCGCGGTGCAGGATGGCCGGCACCGAGGCGATCGACTCGACGTTGTTGACCACCGTCGGGCAGGCGTACAGGCCGGCGACCGCGGGGAACGGCGGGCGCAGCCGGGGCTGGCCGCGGCGGCCCTCCAGCGAGTCGAGCAGCGCGGTCTCCTCACCGCAGATGTACGCGCCGGCCCCGGCGTGCACGGTGATGTCGAGGTCGAAGCCGCTGCCGGCGATGTCCTTGCCGAGGTAGCCGGCCGCGTAGGCCTCGGCGACCGCGTGGTGCAGCCGCCGCAGCACCGGGACGACCTCGCCGCGCAGGTAGATGAAGGCGTGGCTGGAGCGGATCGCGTGGCAGGCGATGATCATGCCCTCGATGAGGGAGTGCGGGTTGGCGAACAGCAGCGGGATGTCCTTGCACGTCCCGGGTTCGGACTCGTCGGCGTTGACCACGAGGTAGTGCGGTTTGCCGTCGCCCTGCGGGATGAACTGCCACTTCATGCCGGTGGGGAAGCCGGCGCCGCCGCGGCCGCGCAGGCCGGAGTCCTTGACCAGCGCGATGACGTCGTCGGGCGGCATGGCCAGTGCGGTGCGCATGCCCTGGTAGCCGTCGTGCCGCTGGTAGGTCTCCAGGGTCCACGACTCCGGTTCGTCCCAGAAGGCGGACAGCACCGGGGAGAGCAGCTTCTCCGGGCTGGTCTGCGGGCCGCCGGGGCCCGAGGGGCCGTCCGGTTCGGCCGGTTCGGTGGATTCGGTCACCACGCTCATCCCTCCCCCTCCTCGGAGACCGGTCCGGCCGGGTGTTCCGGGTCGGAGGCCGAGGTCTTCTGCGGTGCGTCGTGCGCGCTGAGGTGTTCCGGCGGCCGTTCGCCGGCCGGGTGGTCCGCGGTGCGCGGGGCGACGACGCGGCCGGCGCCGGCCTCGCCCTTGGCCAGCCGCAGGCCGATCAGCGACGCGGGGCCGGCCCCGCCGGACGCCTCGACGGCTCCGGGGCGCGGGTCGGGGAACCCGGCGAGGATTCTGGCCGTCTCCCGGTACGTGCACAGCGGGGCGCCGCGGGTCGGCTCGACGGGGCGGCCGGCCCGCAGGTCGTCCACCAGCCGTTTCGCCGATTCGGGGGTCTGGTTGTCGAAGAACTCCCAGTTGACCATCACCACGGGCGCGAAGTCGCAGGCCGCGTTGCACTCGATGTGCTCCACCGTGACCTTGCCGTCCTCGGTGGTGCCGTCGTCGCCGACGCCGAGGTGTTCGTGCAGGGCGTCGAGGATGGCGTCGCCGCCCAGCACCGCGCACAGCGTGTTGGTGCAGACGCCGACCTGGTAGTCGCCGGAGGGCTTGCGGCGGTACATGGTGTAGAACGTCGCGACGGCGGAGACCTCGGCGCCGGTCAGGCCCAGGGTCTGGGCGCAGAACCGCATGCCGGTCGCCGTGACGTGGCCCTCCTCGGCCTGCACCAGGTGCAGCAGCGGCAGCAGGGCGGACCGGGAGTCGGGGTAGCGGGCGACGAGCTCGGCGGCGTCGGCGTCGAGCCGGGCCCGTACGTCGGCCGGGTAGTCGGGGGCCGGCATGGCGGGCATGCCGATGCCGACCGCGGTGTCGGGGGTGTGGGTCACCGGTCGACGCCTCCCATCACGGGGTCGATGGAGGCCACCGCGACGATGACGTCGGCGATCTGGCCGCCCTCGCACATCGCCGCCATGGTCTGGAGGTTGGTGAAGGACGGGTCGCGGAAGTGCACCCGCTGCGGCCGGGTGCCGCCGTCGCTGACCACGTGGACGCCCAGCTCGCCCTTGGCGGACTCCACGGCGGAGTAGGCCTGGCCGGGCGGGACGCGGAAGCCCTCGGTGACCAGCTTGAAGTGGTGGATGAGGGCCTCCATCGAGGTGCCCATGATCTTCTTGATGTGGTCCAGCGAGTTGCCCATGCCGTCCGGGCCGTGGGCGAGCTGCGCGGGCCAGGCGATCTTCTTGTCGGCGACCATGACCGGGCCGGGCTCCAGCCGGTCCAGGCACTGCTCGACGATGCGCAGCGACTGCCGCATCTCCTCCAGCCGCACCAGGAACCGCCCGTAGGAGTCGCAGGTGTCGGCGGTGGGGACGTCGAAGTCGTAGGTGTCGTATCCGCAGTAGGGGTCGGACTTGCGCAGGTCGTGCGGCAGGCCGGCGGCGCGCAGGATCGGGCCGGTGGCGCCGAGGGCCATGCAGCCGGTGAGGTCGAGGTAGCCGACGTCGCACATGCGGCCCTTGAACACCGGGTTGCCGGTGGCGAGCTTGTCGTACTCCGGCAGGTTCTTGTGGAAGGTCCGCACCAGCTCGCGGATCTGGTCGACCGCGCCGGGCGGCAGGTCCTGGGCGAGGCCGCCGGGCCTGATGTAGGCGTGGTTCATCCGCAGGCCGGTGATGGCCTCGAAGACGTCCAGGATCAGTTCGCGGTCCCGGAAGCCGTAGATCATGATCGTGGTGGCGCCGAGTTCCATGCCGCCGGTGGCGATGGCCACCAGGTGCGAGGAGATCCGGTTCAGCTCCATCATCAGCACGCGGATGACGTCGGCCCGTTCCGGGATCTGGTCGGTGATGCCGAGGAGTTTCTCCACCGCGAGGCAGTAGGCGGTCTCGTTGAACAGCGGCGTGAGGTAGTCCATGCGGGTCACGAACGTGGTCCCCTGGGTCCACGTGCGGAATTCCATGTTCTTCTCGATGCCGGTGTGCAGGTAGCCGATGCCGCAGCGGGCCTCGGTGACCGTCTCGCCGTCGATCTCCAGGATGAGCCGCAGCACTCCGTGGGTGGACGGGTGCTGGGGACCCATGTTGACGACGATGCGCTCGTCGTCGGCCTTGCCGGCGGTCTCGGCGAGTTCGTCCCAGTCACCGCCGGTGACGGTGAAGACCCGCCCCTCGGTGGTGTCGCGCTCTTCGGCGGCCTGGGGGGACGCGTAGCTCATGAGTACGACCTCCGCTGGTCGGGTGCCGGGATCTGGGCGCCCTTGTACTCGACGGGGATGCCGCCGAGCGGGTAGTCCTTGCGCTGCGGGTGGCCCTGCCAGTCGTCCGGCATCATGATCCGGGTCAGCCCGGGATGGCCGTCGAAGACGAGGCCGAAGAAGTCGTACGTCTCGCGCTCGTGCCAGTCGTTGGTCGGGTAGACCGGGACGAGCGAGGGGATGTGCGGGTCGGCGTCCGGCGCGGAGACCTCCAGCCGGATCAGCCGGCCGTGGGTGAGCGACCGCAGGTGGTAGACGGCGTGCAGCTCGCGGCCCTTGTCACCGGTGTAGTGCACGCCGCTGACGCCGGTGCACAGCTCGAACCGCAGCGCCGGGTCGTCGCGCAGCGTGCGGGCGACCCGTACCAGGTGTTCGCGGGCGATGTGGAAGGTGATCTCGCCGCGGTCGACGACGGTCTTCTCGATCGCGTTCTCCGGCAGCAGGCCCTGTTCCTCCAGGGCGCCCTCCAACTCGTCGGCGACCTCGTCGAACCAGCCGCCGTAGGGCCGGTTGGCCGGTCCCGGCAGCCGGACGGTACGGACCAGGCCGCCGTACCCGGAGGTGTCGCCGCCGTGGTCGGCGCCGAACATGCCGGTGCGGGTGCCGATGACCTCGCCGCCCGCGTCGCGCTGGCCGGGGAGGTTGTCGGAGGCCGCGTCGCGGTCCGGGTTGACGCCGCCTTCCCCGCTGTCCTCGGGAGTGGTCACCGCAGCAGCCCCTTCATCTCGATGGTGGGGACCGCCTTGAGCGCGGCTTCCTCCGCCTCGCGGGCGGCCTGTTCGCGGTTGACGCCGAGCTTCTCGCCCTGGATCTTGCTGTGCAGCTTCAAGATCGCGTCGAGCAGCATCTCGGGGCGCGGCGGGCAGCCGGGCAGGTAGATGTCGACCGGGACGATGTGGTCAACGCCCTGCACGATCGCGTAGTTGTTGAACATGCCGCCCGAGGAGGCGCAGACGCCCATCGAGATGACCCACTTCGGGTTCGGCATCTGGTCGTAGACCTGGCGCAGCACCGGTGCCATCTTCTGGCTGACCCGTCCGGCGACGATCATCAGGTCGGCCTGCCGCGGCGAGCCCCGGAAGACCTCCATGCCGAAGCGCGCCATGTCGTAGCGGCCGGCGCCGGTGGTCATCATCTCGATGGCGCAGCAGGCCAGGCCGAAGGTCGCCGGGAACACCGACGCCTTGCGCACCCAGCCCGCTGCCTGCTCCACCGTCGTGAGCAGAAAGCCGCTGGGCAGCTTCTCCTCGATACCCATTTCGTAGCCCCTGTCTCAAATGCCCGGATTCATGCCCATTGTCGCTCGGACGCTCAGTCCCATTCCAGGCCCCCGCGCCGCCAGACGTAGGCGTAGGCGACGAAGACGGTGAGGACGAAGAGCAGCATCTCGACGAGCCCGAACAGCCCGAGGGCGTCGAAGCTGACCGCCCAGGGGTAGAGGAAGACGATCTCGATGTCGAAGACGATGAAGAGCATCGCCGTCAGGTAGTACTTGATGGGGAAGCGACCACCGCCGGCCGGCTGCGGTGTCGGCTCGATTCCGCACTCGTAGGCTTCGAGCTTGGCGCGGTTGTAGCGCTTCGGCCCGGTGAGCGAAGCCGTGATCACGGAGAAGATCGCGAAGCCCGCTCCGAGACCCCCGAGCACCAGGATGGGCGCGTAGGCGTTCACCGTTCCCGCTCCTTCCAGTCGGCGTTGACTGACATGTCGGACCGGCTCCGGACTCACAGGCGGACCTCAGCAAGATCACGGCTATGTGAGGCACTTCACAAGCCCGGACCGGGCAGCATCCTATGCCTCCATCTCTGTGATCTGCGACACGCGTACACGATCACCTTTGTGATCTCCACCACCCGACGATGGATCATGAAGTCGGATGAGGCGAAAAGTTCACACGTAGCGCACATGTGTGATCACGTGCAGCCACATCGCGCCCGGAAGCCGCAGGTCGAAGGGGTCGCTTCTTTATCAACCAATCCGCGGAACACAAAATTGGTGGCGGACATGATCTTTGTGGTATGGCGCGATCAAGCACCATGCGGGGTCTCTTTCGATAACGGTCCGGTGACGGCCGGACCACCCCGTGCGGACCACGGACAACCGACTTCCGGCCACGCTTGTGAACGCGCGCACAAGCAAACCCCGACTCGCCGCCGATATGGGCGATTTGACCGCCGGGCGCAAGATCCACATGCGGACATAGGACTGAGGAGCCGACAAGTGTGGCGCACATTACTTTTCTTGTACGGATCGCAGAATTCCTGATAGCCATGTCTGCCATGTCCCCAACGCAGAACCGGATCCCGCTCTCCGATACCCCCGCAGGCAGACGGCGGCACGCCCGACATACCGAGTCACATTGGGTGAAACGGGCGGGAGTTGCCACCGGCGTCGTCGGCGCGGCCATACTCAGCTCCGGTGCCGCCGCACCGGCCTCCGCCACTCCGTCCAACGTGAACCCGCTGAACGAGATCACCCAGACCCTCAGCCTGTCCCAGCTGCGGGCCGCCGACGCCACCGCCCAGGTGGCCGTCGACTACCAGCTCCAGGCGTCCCAGGCGCAGGCCACCGAGGCCGCGTTGAAGTCCGCCCTGCACCACAAGCAGGCCGACCGGAAGAAGGCCGCAGCCGCCGCTCGCGCCAAGGCCCGTGCCAAGAAGGCCGCCGCGGAGAAGGCCGCCGCCCGGCCCATGTCGCTGGCCGCCGACGCCACTTCGACGCACTCGACCGCCTCCAGTGCCTCGTCCGCGGTGAGCGGCAGCGTCGCCGCCGTGGTCTCCTTCGTGCAGGCGCAGGTCGGCAAGTCCTACGTCATGGGCGCCACCGGCCCCGACGCGTACGACTGTTCGGGCCTGGTGCAGGCCGCGTACCGGACCATCGGCGTCGACCTGCCCCGGGTCTCCGAGGACCAGTCCACCGCCGGCACCCAGGTCTCCCTCAGCGACCTCCAGCCCGGCGACATCCTGTACTGGGGCGGCGCCGGCAGCGCGTACCACGTCGCCATCTACATCGGCGGCGGCAACTTCATCGGCGCGCAGAACCCGTCCAGCGGCGTCGTGGAGCACCCGCTGAGCTACGACGAGCCCACGGGCGCGGTACGGGTGGCCTGAATCCGGCACCCGCCGGGTTCCGGCGTTCCCGGCGCGACGGACCGCCCGGCGCGACAGTGACCGCACCGCGGGGGTCGAACAGGCGGTGGGCGCCCACCGGGTTTCCGCTTACCCGGCGCGACGGACCGCCCGGCGCGACGGTGACCGCACCGCTCCGGTCGACGCCCGCACCGAACCGGTCGCCAAAGCCGTCCGGTTGTCCGGCCGTCCGGCCGTCCCCAGGGAGGGGCGGCCGGGCGGCCGCTCCGGTTCACGGCGTCCCGCGCGCGGGGTCGGCATTCACGCCCATTCACGCCGGACGTTCCGCACGGACGCGGGAAAGGCGGACGACTTTCTTCCGGCACGTCGACGACCGGTACGGCACCGCGCACTTGTCGCGCGCCGCGTGCACGGCAGCGTGGTCATCGCACGGGTGACGCCGGGGCGGGACCGGGGAGCGAAGTGGTCCCTCCGCTGACGGGGTGCCGCCGGAGGCGTTCCGCACCGCGGACCACGCCGGACGGCGCCGCAGACCACGCCGGAGGCGCTCGCACCGCCGACCGCACCCGGCCGCGCCCGGCGACCCGGCGTCCCGGCGGTCAGCGCAGCGGCATCGTCATGCTCGGGCGGACCGGGTTGGCGTCCGGGCGCACGCGGTTGACGGCGGTGCCCAGCGCGAAGAATTCGACGGCGTGCTCGCCCCAGAAGCGGTGGTCGCTGACGTTGGTGCCGACGATGCCGTCGGCGCCGAGCTGCTGGCCCTCGTACTGCATCCGGGCCATCGCCAGTTCCCGGGCGTCGTAGAGCGCCTGGGTGAACTGCGGCATCTCGGCGTTCTGGCCGACCTGGGCGAGCGTCTGGCGCAGCGTCTGGTGGGCGACGTGGTAGACGCAGTTGCCGAGCACCATGCGGCGCGGCAGCCAGCCGTGCTCCCACAGCGTCCAGAAGTCCTGGCCGGACATCGGTGTGGTGAACGGGCGGCCGTCCGGGCAGCGGTAGGACTGGTTGTCGGTGGCGCGCACCGCGGTGCCGACGCTGACGTACTCAAGCACGTCGGAGAAGAACTGGTAGTTCATCGGCTTGAGCGTCACGCCGATGACACCGTCCGCGCCGAGCTGGGCGGCCTCGGCCTCCATGCGGCTCATCGCCAGCTCGCGCACGTTGTACATCGCCTGGGAGAGCACTCCCAGTTCCTGACTGGTCTTCCAGCCGGCCTGCTGCACGCCGACGTGGTAGACGCTGGAGCCCATCACCAGGCCGAGCGGTTCGAAGCCGGCCTGGCTGACCAGGACGAACTCGTTCACCGACAGGTCCGAGGTGAAGCAGGGCCGGCCGGCCCGCGAGTTGTCCAGCCGTCCGCGTGCCACGTCGGGCAGCTGCTGGTACGCCGGAGTCGTCATGTCGTACGTCCTTCCCCCGAGGTCATATGACCGGATCGTACGACCGCTGCCCGGGGGCGGTCACGGCGCCCCCGGGACAGGTCCGTCCGGGTCAGGCGACGGGCCCTATGGTCAGCGGGTGGATGCTGGTGCCGGCGCAGTGCTGGGTGCGCACCGGGATGAACAGCGCCGCCTTCTGGTTCGGCGGGTAGACCCGCAGGCCCTGGACCGAGGTCAGGTCGCACTGGCTGGCGCTGTAGCCGCCCATGCCGTTGCTGTCGTGCATGACGGCGCTGGCGGTGCCGTGCGGGGACAGCGTGACGGTGTGGTGGCTCTGGCCGGTGCGCTGGGCCGGGTTGCCGGACTGCACGCCGGCCGCCTTGACGTAGGACAGGCCCGGGTAGCCGTCGAGGGTGCACGAGGTCGCGGCGGTGTTGGTGAAGACGATCTTCGCGTAGAACTGGCCGGCGCCGACGCTGCCGTCCTTCTGCGCGACGGTCAGCTGGGAGCTGGTGCAGGGCTTGCCGGCCGCCGCGGGGCCGGCCTGCGTCTTCGCACCGCTGGTGCCGGTACCCGTGCCGGCGCCGGTGCTGGTGCCGCTCCCGGTGGTGGCGGCGTTGCCGGCCGCGGTCGATCCGCCGCCGGCCGAGGACGGTGCGGCGCCGGAGTCGGTGGTGCTGTCACCGCCGGTGGTGGCCGACGGCGCCGAGGCGGCCGAGGTGTCGCCGGAGCCTGCGGCGTTGTTCGACGGGTTCGACGAGCATCCGGTGAGGGCCAGGGCCGCCGCCGCCAGGACGGCTGCCGGGATCACCATGCGGGTGGACTTGCTTGCCATCGCGGATTCCTCCGTAGGTCGTGGGGGCCGGAGTCTTCGCCTGCACCCTTCTGCTCTCCGACCTTGCCCGCTCCCAACCGTCTTCATAACCCCCTGTTACGCGGCTGTGGCACACCCCGATCGTGCCCACGACAATCCCCACGGCATCGGTGCAACAGCGTCACCGCAGGTCCGAAGGGGTTCACCGGCTGTGTCCGGGCCGCGGCAATGCCGGCCCGGACCTCCCGGATGGCCCGCGTCCGTCAGGAGCGCGGGGCGACCTTCGTCAACGCGTTGATGACCCGGTCCATCGCGTCGCCACCGGTGGGGTCGGTGAGGTTGGCGAGCAGCTTCAGGGTGAAGCGCATCAGCAGCGGGTGCGTCAGCCCGCGCTGGGCGGCGAGCTTCATGACCGTGGGGTTGCCGATCAGCCGGACGAACGCGCGGCCCAGCGTGTAGTAGCCGCCGTAGGTGTCGGACAGCACCTTGGGGTAGCGGCGCAGGGCGAGCTCGCGCTGCGCCGGATTGGCGCGGGCCACCGCCTGGACGATGACGTCGGCGGCGATCCGGCCGGACTCCATGGCGTAGGCGATGCCCTCGCCGTTGAACGGGTTGACCATGCCGGCGGCGTCGCCGACCAGCAGCAGGCCGCGGGTGTAGTGCGGCTTGCGGTTGAAGGCCATCGGCAGCGCGGCGCCGCGGATCGGGCCGGTCATGTTGTCCGGGGTGTAGCCCCAGTCCTCCGGCATCGAGGCGCACCAGGCCTTGAGGATCTCGCGCCAGTCGATCTCCTTGAAGTCGGCGGAGGTGTTGAGCACCCCCAGGCCGACGTTGGAGGTGCCGTCGCCCATGCCGAAGATCCAGCCGTAGCCGGGCAGCAGCCGGTCCTGGCCGCCGCGCCGGTCCCACAGCTCCAGCCAGGACTCCAGGTAGTCGTCGTCGTGCCGGGGCGAGGTGAAGTAGGTGCGCACCGCGACGCCCATCGGCCGGTCCTCGCGGCGGTGCAGGCCCATGCCGATGGACAGCCGGGTGGAGTTGCCGTCGGCGGCGACCACCAGCGGGGCGTGGAAGGTGACCGGGGTCTTGTCCTCGCCGAGCTTGGCGGTCACCCCGGTGATCCGGCCGGTGCGCGGGTCTATGACCGGGGCGCCGACGTTGCACCGCTCGTACATCCGGGCGCCGGCCTTCTCCGCGTTGCGGGCCAGCTGCTCGTCGAAGTCGTCGCGCTTGCGCACCAGGCCGTAGTCGGGGAACGTCGCCAGCTCCGGCCAGTCCATCTCCAGGCGCAGGCCGCCGCCGATGATGCGCAGGCCCTTGTTGCGCAGCCAGCCGGCCTCCTCGGAGATGTCGATCCCCATGCCGACGAGCTCCTTGACGGCGCGCGGGGTCAGGCCGTCGCCGCACACCTTCTCGCGCGGGAACGCGGTCTTCTCCAGCAGCAGCACGTCCAGACCCGACCGGGCCAGGTGGTACGCGGTCGCGGAGCCGGCCGGTCCGGCTCCGACGACGATCACGTCGGCGCTGTGCTCGGAGGCGGCGGTCGTCTCGGTCACGGTCGGGTCTCCAGTCGTTCGGGCCGCGCGCGGGCGGCCGTCCACAGGGCGGCGGGTCGGGTCCGGCGGGCGGTCGTCACGGCTTGACCGCGCGGTGCAGCGCGACGACCCCGCCGGTCAGGTCGCGCCACGCGGGCCGCTGCCAGCCGGCCCGCCGCATCAGCTCCGCCAGCCCCCGCTGGTCGGGCCAGGCGCGGATGGACTCGGCGAGGTAGACGTACGCGTCGGGGTTGGAGCTGACCGCGGTGGCCACCGGCGGCAGCGCGCGCATCAGGTACTCGGTGTAGACGGTGCGGAACGGCCGCCACACCGGGTGGCTGAACTCGCAGACCACGATCCGGCCACCGGGCCGGGTCACCCGGCGCATCTCGGCGAGCGCGGCGGCGGTGTCCGTCACGTTGCGCAGGCCGAAGGAGATGGTGACCGCGTCGAAGGCGTCGTCGCGGAACGGCAGCCGGGTGGCGTCGCCGGCGGTCAGCGGCAGCGCGGGGTGGCGCTTCTTGCCCTCGCGCAGCATGCCGAGGGAGAAGTCGCACGGCACGACGAGCGCGCCGGCCTCGGCGAACGGCAGCGAGGAGGTCGCGGTGCCGGCCGCCAGGTCCAGCACCCGCTCCCCCGGCCGGGCGTCCACCGCGCGGGCCACCGCCCGGCGCCAGGCCCGGGTGCGTCCGAGGGAGAGCACGTCGTTGGTCACGTCGTAGCGCTTGGCGACACCGTCGAACATCGCGGCGACTTCATGCGGCTGCTTGTCCAGGGATGCTCGGGTCACGGGGTCCATTCTTGCAGGCGGCCACGGCGGTTCAGGCCCTGCGGTACACCAGCCGGCCGGCCAGCACGGTGGCCAGGCAGACGCCGTCCGCGTCGAAGACGGCGAGGTCCGCGCGACCGCCGGCGGCAGGCACCGCGGTGCGGGTGCCGGCGGGCGCGGTGGTCAGGCCGACGCGGGCGGCGGCGGACCGCAGCAGCGGGTCGGCCAGCGTGCCCGGCGTCACCGCGGTCACCCCGAGCCGCAGCAGGGCGTGCACGCGTTCGCGGGGGCTGGGGGCGTCGGGCAGCGGGCCGTCGTGCACGCGGCCGGCGCCCAGCTCGCCGGGCCACTGCCGCACCCGGGCGGTGGGGAACCGCCGCGTCAGCTCCGCCGGTGTGCCGGTCGCCTCGACCAGGGCGCCGCTGACCACGACCGCGGCCGCGCCGGACGTGCCGGTGTGAATCGTCAGCATCCGCGCGTCAGTTGGCGCTCAGCAGCTTCAGCTCGGGGTGCGCGGTGCCACCCTCGATCGCGGTGGACGACAGGTGCGAGACCACGTGGTCGTCGACCGGGTCCGCGGCCGGGTCGTCGTGCACGACGAGGTGTTCGTAGGTGGTGGCACGCTGCGCCGGGACCCGGCCGGCGGTACGGATGAGGTTGATGATCTCCATGCGGTTGGAGCGGTGCTTGGCGCCGGCGGAGGACACGACGTTCTCCTCCAGCATGATCGAGCCGAGGTCGTCGGCGCCGTAGTGCAGCGACAGCTGGCCGATCTCCTTGCCGGTGGTCAGCCAGGAGCCCTGGATGTGGGCGACGTTGTCGAGGAAGATGCGGGCGATCGCGATCATCCGCAGGTACTCCAGCGACGTGGCGTGGGTCCGGCCCTTGAGGTGGTTGTTCTCCGGCTGGTAGGTGTACGGGATGAACGCCCGGAAGCCGCCGGAGCGGTCCTGGGTGTCGCGGATCATCCGCAGGTGCTCGATGCGCTCGGCGTTGGTCTCACCGGTGCCCATCAGCATGGTGGAGGTCGACTCCACACCCAGCCGGTGCGCGGTCTCCATGATCTCCAGCCAGCGCTCGCCGGACTCCTTCAGCGGCGCGATGGCCTTGCGGGGCCGGGCGGGCAGCAGTTCCGCGCCGGCGCCGGCGAACGAGTCGAGGCCGGCGGCGTGGATGCGGCTGATGGCCTCCTCGACGCTCACCTTGGAGATGCGGGCCATGTGCTCGACCTCGGAGGCGCCGAGCGAGTGGATGACCAGCTGCGGGAACGCCTCCTTGATCGCGGAGAAGTGCTTCTCGTAGTACTCCACGCCGTAGTCGGGGTGGTGGCCGCCCTGGAACATGATCTGGGTGCCGCCCAGCTCGACGGTCTCCGCGCAGCGGCGCAGGATGTCCTCGAGGTCGCGGGTCCAGCCCTTGGCGGTGTCCTTCGGCGCGGCGTAGAAGGCGCAGAACTTGCACGCCGTGACGCACACGTTGGTGTAGTTGATGTTGCGCTCGATGATGTACGTCGCGATGTGCTCGGTACCGGCGTACCGGCGGCGGCGGATCGCGTCGGCCGCCACGCCCAGCGCGTGCAGCGGCGCCGAACGGTACAGGTCGAGCGCCTCTTGCGGGGTGACCCGGCCCCCGGCGGCGGCACGGTCCAGCACGGTCTGGAGGCGGGCTTGCTCGGTCACCGCTGCGTCCCTTCCGGGGGTTGGTCGTCGGACCGGTTCAGCCTACCCGCCACGTCCTTGCCCGGATTGTCGCGGTGCCCTCACACCGTCGCCATCTTGTACTCGGCATGTCACGGTCATGAGGCGGTACGTTGGGACGTCAAGGGAGAACGCAGGTGGGGGAGGGGCCAGTGGACCGCACACGGGGTCGGGGCGAAGCGGCCGGGGACGGGACCGTCAGCACCGAGAAGAACCTGCGGCAGCCGGACATCGGATCCTGGGTGGAGCAGGCCGAGACCGGCAACGGCACGTACGGCGGACCGGGCCACGAGGCGGAACCGCTGCCCGGCCGGCTGCCCGACGGGTACCGCATGCTGCGCCGGATCGGATCGGGGCGGCACAGCACGGTGGTGCTGTGCCGTGACGAGGAGACCGGCGCCGAGGTGGCGCTGAAGATGCTGCACCTGACGGTGCCCGACGAGAACGCCCGGCTGGCCGCGCACGCCGAACTGCTGTCGGCGGGGGCCGCGTCCCGGCACCCGTGCTCGGCGCTGGTGGAGGACGCCGGTTTCACCACCGACCACCACCCGTTCCTGGTCACGCAGTTCTGCCGGGGCGGCAACGCGCAGAACAAGCTGTCGAACTCCGGGCGCTTCCCGGTCGACGAGGTCGTCGTCATCGGCGTCCGGCTGGCGCTGTCGCTGGCCTCCGCGCACCGGCGCGGCGTGCTGCACCTCGACGTACGGCCGTCCAACGTGCTGTTCGACGAGTCCGGCGACGCGCTGCTGACCGACCACGGCGTGGCCCGCGTCGTCCAGCGCTCCGCACCGCAGGTCGGCGCGGTCTTCGACCCGATGTACGCCGCCCGCGAGATGTTCGGCTGGGAGAACCCCGGCCCGTCCGCCGACGTCTACGGGCTCGGCGCCACGCTCTACGCGCTGCTCAACGGGCTGCCGGCCTACGCGGACGCGGGCTCGACCAGCTGGTCGGCGCTGTACAGCGAGGTGCTGCGCGGCGAACTGCCGCACCCCGACCGGCACGACGTGCCGCCGGGCCTGTTCGACGTGATCCGCCGCATGATGTCGGTCAACCCCGAGGGCCGGCCGCCGCTGACCGAGGTGCACCGCGAACTGCGGCTGGTGCTGCCGCCCGCGTACGCCGGGCGCGTTCCGGCGCTGGACCCGGAGCCGGCGCCGGAGCCGATGCTGCCGGGCTGGGACCCGGCCGACGACGTCACGCCGGAGGAGCAGGCGGAGGCCGAACGGCTGGGCCGCGAGGCGGAGGTGGACGCCAAGCGCCGGCACCGCAGGATGCTGATAGCCGGCGGCGCGGCCCTGGTGGTGTTCGCCGGCGGCGCGACCGCGATGACGCTGTTCATGCGCCACGACAAGCCGAAGCCCGCGGCGTCCGTCACGTTGCCGGCCGGCTTCAAGCAGGTATCCAAGAGCCAGCTGCCGGGCCTGCTGCCGCACGGGGCGAAGGCGGTCAAGAACACCTCCGGCGTCCAGGTCGGCTGGACCCCGCCGCAGCAGCCGGGCAGCGCGACGATCGCGGTGGTGTCGGAGAAGGACGGCAAGGAGGTGACGATCCAGCAGAAGCCGATGTCGGCCACCTCCTCGACCTTCACCGACAGCGCCTCCGAACAGCCCGGCGTCTGCTTCGTCGTCGCCTCGGTGCTGCCGGGCAAGAACGGCGGTTACCTGTACGCGGCCGCGCCGCCGGCCTGCCCCACCGTGAAGAACTGACGCGGCGTCGAATATCACCGCCGACGCGGTCGGCGGCCGGCCGGAATTCCGCACCAAAGCTTCACCGGCCGGCCGCCGTTCACCGCGGGATATCGCGGCGATCACATGAAGTGGTGATCATCCGAAGCGGTGATCATCCGAATACGGCGAAGCGCCGCCGCGGTGAAGATCGCGGCGGCGCTTGCGGGATGGCGCGCGGTGGCACCCGGGAGGATTCCCGGATCAGCCGATGCCCTTGGCCAGCTGCTCGTCGGCCTGCTGGAAGGTCTGCGCGGCCTGCTCCAGGAACTTCGCCATACCGTCGATGCCCTCGACGGTCTTGTTGGCGCCGCTGTTGAACTCCGAGTACGACTGGTCGAACTGCTTCGAGGAGCGGTCGGTCACATAACCGCCGTTGACCAGCTGGTTCACGTACTTCTGAAGGTCGCTCAGCTTGCCCTGGATGTCGTGCTGACCGGCACGCAGCTTGGACGCCGCGTCGCGCATGTCCTGGTACGTAACGTTGACGTTAGAGCCCATTTCGGCCCACCTTTCGAAGCTCGCCTCAGGGCCGTCCCCCGTGGCTCCTGTCCTGCGATCGCACAGTTTAAAGGCGATGACGCGCCAGCCGCACCCCTGGTTCCGATTCACCGTCAGGATCACCGTCAGGCAAAAGCGGCCGCGCGTCAACGCGATAAACCGGCCGGGAAAACCGTAACGCGGCCGGCCGCACGTCAACCAAACGCCGGCCGGGTGGTCTTCACCGGTTCCACACGCCGGAAGACCCCCCTCCGCCTGGGCCCTGGTCCGGCGGCTGAGGCATCATGGTGCCGAGGGAAAAGCGATCGTGGACATGACCGATCGCTGTGCGGGGGGCCGCGGGGGGTGTGCGGTCGCGCGTGACGACATCCAGCGCCAGGGGGACAGGCCGTGGAACTCCAGCTCTCCGTCATCGACCCGGCCGTCGATGACCGGACCGACATGCTGGTGGACGCCGATCCGGCGGCGCCGGTCGGGTCGCTGGCCGCCGAGATAGCGCGCCGCCTCGGCCGCGCCGGCGACCCGGCGGGACCACCGGGACTGCACGTCAACGGTTTCCGGATCGACCCCGAGGTGAGCCTGGACGCCTCGCCGCTGCGCGACGGCTCGCTGGTCTCGCTCGCCGCGCCCGGCGGCTGCCCGCCGCCCGAGGCGCAGGGCACCGTCGAGGTCCGGGTGGTCGGCGGACCGGACGCCGGCGGCGTCTACCGCCTCGGCCCCGGCGTCGCCGTCATCGGCAGCGGTCCGGAGGCGTGGATCCGGCTGGCCGACCCGACGCTGGCGCAGTCCGCGGTCGAGGTGGAGGTCGCCCTCGACGGCACCGTCACCGCCAAGCCCGGCGCCGGCGGCACCATGACCATGGACGGCAAGCCGCTGGTGGCCCGGTCGCCCTGGCGGCGGCGCAGCGTCATCGCGGCCGGCCAGTCGCTGCTGGAACTCCAGCACCCGGTCTTCCCCGACGCCGCCCTCAAGCCGTCCGAGGACGGCACCGGCCTGGACTACAACCGGCCGCCGCGCATCACACCGCCGCCGCGGCCCACCCAGTTCACCCTGCCGTCGAAGCCCAAGCAGGGCGAGGCCCGCCCGCTGCCGTGGGTGATGGCCGGCGTCCCGCTGGTCGGCTCGGTGGCGATGGCGACGATGATGCACGAGTCGTCGTTCCTGTTCATGGCGGTGCTCAGCCCCATGACGATGGTCGCCAACTACTTCAACGACCGCAAGCACGGCAAGAAGTCGTTCCGCCAGTCGCTGGCCGACTACGAGAAGCAGAAGGACTCGATCGAGCGGCAGGCCCGCAAGGCCGCCGCCGCCGAGACCGGCTCCCGCCGCGAGGGCGCCCCCGACCCGGCGGAGGTGCTGGTCATCGCCACCGGCCCCAGCGGCCGGTTGTGGGAGCGGCGGCGGGCCGACGGCGACTACGCGCTGCTGCGGGTGGGCACCGGCCACCAGCGCTCCGAGGTCGAGGTCTCCGACCCCATGCAGGAGGAGCACAAGCGCACCGCGCCGCGCGACCTGCCCGACGTGCCGGTCGCCGTGCCGATACCGGTGCACGGCGTGCTGGGCATCGCCGGCCGCGGTGAACTGCCGCGTTCCGTCGGCCGCTGGCTGGTCGCGCAGGCCGCCGTGCTGCACTCCCCCGCCGACCTCCAGGTCTGCGTGCTGACCGACCCCAGCGGCCGCGACAGCTGGAGCTGGGTGCGCTGGCTGCCGCACGCCAGGGCCCGCGACGGGCAGTCCGCGCTGGCGCTCATCGGCACCGACGCCGACAGCGTGGCCCGCCGGATCAGCGAACTGCTGGCCCAGGTCACCGCCCGCCAGGACGCCGCCCGGGAGGCGGGGCTCGCCGCCAACCAGCGGTGGGGCGGGCCCACCACCCTGGTCGTGCTGGACGGCTCGCGCCGGCTGCGCGCGCTGCCCGGCCTGACCCAGATCCTGCGCGACGGCCCCAAGGTCGGCATCCACCTCATCTGCCTCGACGCCGACCGGCGGCTGCTGCCGGAGGAGTGCCTGGCGCTGGTCGAGGAGGACTACTACGGGCTGCTCCAGGTCTCCATGGCCGGCCAGGAACCGGTCACCGGGGTACGCCCGGACCGGGTCACCCCGCAGTGGTGCGAACGCGTCGCGCGGGCCATCGCGCCGATCCGCGACATCAGCGGCGACGACGGCGCCGCGCTGCCGGACGCCTGCCGGCTGCTGGACGTCATCGACCTGGAACCGCCCACCGCACAGGGCATCGTGGGCCGCTGGGCGGCCGGCGGCCGGTCCACCAGCGCGGTCGTCGGCGCCTCGTTCGACGGCGCCTTCGCCATCGACCTGGTCCGCGACGGCCCGCACGGCCTGGTGGCCGGCACCACCGGCTCCGGCAAGTCGGAACTGCTCCAGACCATCGTCGCCTCGCTGGCGGTCGCCAACCGGCCGGACGCGATGACGTTCGTACTGGTCGACTACAAGGGCGGCTCGGCGTTCAAGGACTGCAACCGGCTGCCGCACACCGTCGGCATGGTCACCGACCTCGACACGCACCTGGTCGAACGGGCCCTGGAGTCGCTCGGCGCCGAACTGCGCCGCCGCGAACACATCCTGGCGGCGGCGGGCACCAAGGACCTGGAGGACTACATCGTCGCGATGCGGACGAACCCGTCCCTCGCGCCGATGCCCCGGCTGCTCATCGTCATCGACGAGTTCGCCTCGATGGCCCGTGAACTGCCCGACTTCGTCTCCGGCCTGGTCAACGTCGCGCAGCGGGGCCGTTCGCTGGGCATCCACCTGATCCTGGCCACCCAGCGGCCCTCCGGCGTGGTCTCCCCGGAGATCCGCGCCAACACCAACCTGCGCATCGCGCTGCGGGTCACCGACGCCGCCGAGTCCGGCGACGTCATCGACGCCCCCGACGCCGGGCACATCGCCAAGTCCACCCCGGGCCGCGCCTACGTCCGGCTCGGCGCCACCTCGCTGCTGCCGTTCCAGTCCGGCCGGGTCGGCGGCCGCCGCCCCGGGCAGGTCGCCACCAAGGCGCCGGTGCCGTTCACCGCCACCGTCGGCTGGGAGGACCTGGGCCGGCCCGCCCCGGAACGCCCGGCCGGCGCCCGGACCAACGACGACGACCTGCTGACCGACCTCGCGGTGCTGGTCGACTCCATCATCGAGGCCAACCAGCAGCTGGCGATCCCCCCGCAGCACAGCCCGTGGCTGCCGGCGCTGACCGAGTCGATGACGCTGGACGACCTGGAACCGCCGCGCCGCCTGTCGCCGGACGGCCTGCTGCCCGCGCCCTACGCGGTCGACGACCTGCCGGGGCAGCAGGCCCGCCGGACCACGGCGATCGAACTGCCGACCTTCGGCCACCTGATGATCGCCGGCGCCCCGCGCAGCGGCCGCTCGCAGGCGCTGCGCACCATCGCCGGTTCGCTGGGCCGCGCCAACTCCCCGGCCGACCTGCACATGTACGGCCTGGACTGCGGCAACGGCGCCCTGCTGGCGCTGACCGCGCTGCCGCACTGCGGCGCGGTGGTCCGCGCCAACGAGGGCGACCGGGCGATCCGGCTGATCGAGAACCTCTCCGCCGAGGTGCAGCGCCGGATGTCGAAGCTGGGCGAGCACGGCTTCACCGACATCAACGAGCAGCGGCTCGGGGTGCCGGAGGGTGAGCGGCTGCCGCACATCGTGCTGTTCCTGGACCGCTGGGAGGGCTTCATGCCCTCGCTCGGCGAGCTGAACGCCGGCGCGCTGACCGACGCCGTCTACCAGCTGATGCGCGAGGGCGCCTCGGTCGGCATCCACGTCGTGCTCACCGGTGACCGCACGGTACTGCTGGGCCGCATCTCCTCGCTGACCGAGAACAAGATGGCCTTCCAGCTGTCCGACCAGTCCGACCTGTCGATGATCGGACTGAACCCGCGCAAGGTGCCGGCCAAGGTCCCGCCGGGCCGCGGCTTCCGCGCCCAGGGCGGCGTCGAGACGCACGTGGCGCTGCTGTCGGAGGACCCCAGCGGCCAGGCGCAGTCCGCGGCGCTGGCCACCATCGGCGAGTGGGCCAACAGCCGCTGGGCCGACGTGCCGCGCGCCCGCCGCCCGTTCCGGGTGGACGTGCTGCCGGCCCGCATCACCTTCGAGGAGGCGTGGGCGCTGCGCGACACCTCCGACGCGGCGGTCGGCACCGCGCTGTGGGCGATGGCCGCGGTCGGCGGCGACCAGCTGCTGGCCATGGGCCCCGACCTGGCGTCCGCCGCGCCGGCGTTCATCATCGCCGGCCCGCCGCGCTCCGGCCGCAGCACCGCACTGCTGACCGTGACCCGCTCCCTGCTGTCGGTCGGCACCCAGGTCGTACTGGCCGCGCCGCGCCGCCAGTCACCGCTGCGGCGGCTGAAGAACGCCCCGGGCGTCGTCGGCTACTTCACCGGTGAGGAGATCTCCGAGGACGAGATGCGCGAGGCGCTGGACCGGGTCGAGGGGCCCGCGGTCGTCCTGGTGGACGACGCGGAGATCCTGCGGCAGTGCGACGCCGGCGACGTGCTGACCTCGGTGGTGCGCCGGTCCTACGGCAAGCAGATCGGCGTCGTCATCGCCGGTGACGCCGACGACATGTGCGGCGGCTTCTCCGGCTGGCAGGTGGAGATGAAGAAGGCCCGCAGCGGTCTGCTGCTGTCCCCGCAGAACATGTCCGACGCCGACCTGATCGGCGTCCGCCTCCAGCGCGCCGCGATCGGCAACGCCGTCCAGCCCGGCCGCGGCCTGCTGCACCTCGGCGACGGCGAGGTACGCACCGTCCAGGTCCCGCTGACGGCACTCTGAGGCGTCCCGCACACCGCTGAAGAGCCCGGCCGACGCCACCGGCCGGGCTCTCGGCGTTCGCGGCGGAGGACAGCACCCGTTGCCCATCAGCCCGTGGACCGGCCGCACCGCCCGTTGACCGGCCGCACCGCCACGTTGACCGGCCGCACCGTCCGTCGACCGGCCGTACCGCACCCCGCGTTACGCCGTGGTCCGCGGCTGGAGGAGTTCGACGGTGACGTCGGCGGCGAAGCCGGTGGTGGGGCCGACCCGGCGGGCGAACTCGGCGATGCCGGTGAGCTGGTCGGCGCCGAGGGAGAAGTCCAGGGTGGTGAAGTAGCGCCGCAGCAGGTCCGCGTCGAACGCCTCCCAGCGCGCCGCCTGCTCGGCGACCTTGGCCACCTCCTCCAGCGACAGGTCGCGCGAGGCGAGGAACGCGCGGTGCACGTCGGCCACCGCGGCCGGGTCGCGTTCCAGGAAGTCGCGCCGGGCGGCCCACAGCGCGAAGACGAACGGCAGGCCGGTCCACTCCTTCCACATCAGCCCCAGGTCGTGCACCTCCAGGCCGAGCCGGGGGGCGTCGTGCAGCGCGGCGCGCAGCGCGGCGTCACCGATGAGCACCGCGGCGTCGGCCTCGCGCATCATCAGCCCGAGGTCGGGCGGGCAGGTGTAGTACTGCGGCGCCACGTGGTACTGCTCGGCCAGCAGCAGCTGGGCCAGCCGGACCGAGGTGCGCGAGGTGGAGCCGAGGGCGACCCGGGCACCGTCCAGCCGGGCCAGCGGCACCTGGCTGACGATGACGCAGGACATCACCGGGCCGTCGCAGCCCACGGCGATGTCCGGCAGGGCGACGAGCTGGTCGGCGTGCTTGAGGAACTCCACGAGGGTGATCGGCGAGACGTCCAGATCGCCGCGCACGAGCTGCTCGCTGAGCTTCTCCGGGGTGTCCTTCGTCAGCTCGACGTCCAGCAGCGCACCCGTGCGGGCGAGACCCCAGTACAGCGGCAGGCAGTTGAGGAACTGGATGTGGCCGACCCGGGGGCGGCGGGCGCGGCTGCTGTCCTGGGATGCCGTAGGCACAGAATTGTCCACATCAGGAGGCTAGACCCGCGCTGCGCGCCGCCGTTCCGCAGGGCCCCGGCGGGTCGCCACGACGGTCCCGTTCCACCCGTCCGCACTGCTCTGAGCTGCGACGACACGACGTTTTTTGGACCCTTCCACGATCCACTCGACCGTGCTACGCTCCACGCAAGTTGCAGTTTGGTTTCCCTTGCAGTACAGAGCCTGCGGAGCATGTGACGCCGCGGGCTTTCGTAATTTCAGACTTCTTTGCAGGTTCTGGAGCAGGGCGACCCGTGGCCCAAGGAGGGCTTTATGGCTACCGGAACCGTGAAGTGGTTCAACGCTGAAAAGGGCTTCGGCTTCATCGCCCAGGACGGCGGAGGCCCCGACGTCTTCGTCCATTACTCCGCGATCAACGCCGCCGGCTTCCGCTCCCTCGAGGAGAACCAGCAGGTGACGTTCGACGTGACCCAGGGCCCGAAGGGCCCGCAGGCGGAGAACGTCACCACCGGCTGACGTCCTTTCGCTCTGGCACGTCCAGCGCAGTACTGAGCGCAGTACCCAAGGAGCCCCGCGCGACGCGCGGGGCTCCTGCCTTTCCGGCCCCCCGCGGGGGGGCCGGGCGGCGTCAACCGGTGCGAGCCGCGTCGTCGGCCTCGTCCTCGTCGGCCTTCTTCGCCGCGAAGGCCGCCCGGCTGCGGTCGATCCGCTGCGAGATCTGCGCCGACGCGTCGTCGCGCACCCCGCGCAGCAGCACGTAGCTGAGCGGCGCGGTGATCACCAGCGACAGCAGCAGCACCCACAGCAGGTTGGAGCTGCCCAGGCCGGCCGGCAGCACCCGCAGGTCGACCAGGCCCCAGATCACCGCGAAGCAGACCACGAAAAGGCCCGCGCGCAGCCAGGTGTAGCGGAGCATCGGACTCGGCTTCCAGCGCACAGCGGTTCACTTCTTTCGTCTAAAACGGCGTTCCGTCCAGTGAAGCACGCCCCGGGCACCCCCCGGCGCCGGGGGGTGCCGCGGGTGGTACGCGGTGGTCAGTCCAGCGCCAGCCAGAACTCGACGCTGTCGCGGTCGTCCTCGTCGGCCACCCCGACCCGCAGCGCCCCGGGGACGCGGCCGATCTCCCGGTAGCCCAGCGCGCCGTAGAACCGCTCCAGGCCCAGCCCGTCGCGGCACGACAGCCGTATCGCGCGCAGCCCCTCCTTGCGGGCCAGCGCCTCGGCGGTGCGCAGCAGCGCCGCGCCGTGACCGCTGCCCTGGTGGGCCGGAGAGACCATGACCGTCTGGAGCCAGGCCCAGTGCCGCGACAGCCGCAGCTCGTTGTACGCCAGGAACGCGACCGCGGCCGGGGTGCCGTCCGGGGTGAGGCCGGCGACCAGTCGCAGGGTGCCGGCGGACAGTTCGGCCGCGTACCGCTCGACGTGCGGCATCACGTCCCGCACGGTGGTCGGCGGTACGAAGCCCACCGCGCCGCCCGCGTTGTTGACGTCGTTCCACAGCCGGGCGACGCCGTCACGCAGGGCGGGGGTGAACTCCGGGTCGGTGACGAAGGTCAGGCTCACCGGTTCACACCCGCATGGCCTGCGGCGACTCGCGGCGTTCACCGTCCGGGCCCGGGTACTCGCGGACGGTCTCGTAGCGGGTGTTGCGCTCCACCGGGCGGAAGCCGGCGTCCCGGATGAGGTCGAGGATGTCGTCGCGGGTGAGCTTGTTGGGGGTGCCGAAGTCGTCGGCGTCGTGGGTGATCTTGTACTCCACGACCGAGCCGTCCATGTCGTCGGCGCCGTGGTTGAGCGCCAGCTGGGCGGTGGCCAGGCCGTGCATGACCCAGAAGACCTTGACGTGCGGCACGTTGTCGAACAGCAGCCGGGAGACGGCGAAGGTCTTCAGGGCCTCGGCGCCGGAGGCCATGGTGGTGCGGGCCTGGAGGCGGTTGCGGACCTTGCCGTCCTTCATGTCGACGAAGTCGTGCTGGTAGCGCAGCGGGATGAAGACCTGGAAGCCGTTGGTCTCGTCCTGCAACTCCCGCAGCCGCAGCACGTGGTCGACGCGGTGGCGGGGCTCCTCGATGTGGCCGTAGAGCATGGTGCAGGGGGTCTTGAGCCCCTTCTCGTGCGCCAGCCGGTGGATGCGGGACCAGTCCTCCCAGTGGGTGCGGTGGTCCACGATGTGCTGGCGCACCTCCCAGTCGAAGATCTCCGCGCCGCCGCCGGTCAGCGACTCCAGGCCGGCGTCGATCAGCTCGTCCAGGATCTCCGAGGCGGTCAACCCGGAAATCTGCTCGAAGTGATGAATCTCGGTGGCGGTGAACGCCTTCAGCGAGACGTTCGGCAGCGCCTCCTTCAGCGCCCGCAGGCTGCGCGGGTAGTACCGCCACGGCAGCGTCGGGTGCAGACCGTTGACGATGTGCAGCTCGGTGAGGCTGTCGGCCTCCATGGCCTTCGCCAGCCGGACCGCCTCCTCGATGCGCATGGTGTACGCGTCCTTCTCGCCCGGCTTGCGCTGGAACGAGCAGTACGCGCACGACGCGGTGCACACGTTGGTCATGTTCAGGTGGCGGTTGACGTTGAAGTGGACGACGTCACCGTTCTTGCGGGTCCGCACCTCGTGCGCCAGGCCGCCGAGCCAGGCGAGGTCGTCGCAGGCGTAGAGGGCGACACCGTCCTCGCGGGACAGCCGCTCGCCCGAGCGGACCTTCTCCTCCAGCTCGCGCTTGAGCCCACCGTCCATGCCGGTTCAGCCTCCTCGGCCTCGTCGTCCTGTTGCCGGCCGGTCCGTCCCGCGGGCCGGCCCGCAGTCGTCCGCGCGGCCGCCCGGTGGCCGAACGGCCTGATCAGAGACTACGCCCGGGCACCGTCGGGCAGTTCCCCGACCCGGTTCTCCCACTTGGTGGAGAGCACCACCGTGGTCCGGGTACGGGCCACGCCGCGCAGTCCGGACAGCCGCCGGATGGTGTGCTCCAGGCCGTCGACGTCGGCGACCCGCACCCTGAGCATGTAGGAGTCGTCGCCGGCGATGAACCAGCAGTCCTCGATCTCCTCCAGGTCGTGCATCCGGCGGCCCACGTCCTCGTGGTCGGCGGCGTCGCTGAGCTGGATGCCGATCAGCGCGGTGACGCCGAGGCCGAGCGCGGCCGGCGCGACCGTCGCCCGGTAGCCGGTGATGACGCCGGCCTGCTCCAGCCGGTTGATCCGGTCGGTCACGCTCGGGCCGGAGAGCCCGACGAGGCGGCCCAGTTCGGCGTAGGACGCCCTGCCGTTCTCCCGCAGCGCCTGGATGAGCTGTCTGTCCACCGCGTCCATTGCTCTGGCGCCTTCCAATCCTTCAGCGATCCGGGTTCTACGCGACGAATCTAAGGCACGCGGGGAGATGTACCACCATCCGGAACGGTTCTTCGGCGCGGCCGGCGGCCGTCCGGCTCACCGCAGACCGTCCCGGCCGCCGCCGAGCGTCCCCTCCCACCTGCGGTACAGCCGGTGCGGGACCCCCGCCGCGTCCAGCACCCGGCCGGCCACGAAGTCGACGAGTTCCTGCGCGCTCACCGCGCCCGCGTAGAACGCCGGGGAGGCGGGCAGGACGACCGCGCCGGCCGCGTCGAGGGCGACCAGCTGCCGGAGCACCTGCCCGCTCAACGGCGTCTCGCGCACCACGACGACCAGCGGCCGCCGCTCCTTCAGGGTGACCGACGCGGCCCGCTGGAGCAGGTCCTTCGACAGTCCCAGCGCGACCCCGGCCACGCTCGCCGTACTCGCCGGAACGATGATCATGCCGCGCGCCGGATACGACCCGGAGGAGGGCCCGGCAGCGAGATCCCCGGCGGGCCAGTAACGCAGATCGCCCTCGGTGGAGGGGGTGGCCCTGGCGGCGGCGGCCTCGGCGGAGGGGGTGGCGACCTCGGCGGAGGGGGTGGCCCTGGCGGGGGCGGCGTCTTCGGTGCGGGTGCCGGCTCCGGCGGAGAGGTTGGCCTCGGCGGGGAGGTTGGCACCGGCGGGGAGGTTGGCCTCGGCGGGGAGGTTGGCACCGGCGGGGAGGTTGGCACCGGCGGGGAGGTTGGCCTCGGCGGAGGCGTCCGCCTTACCGGCGGGGCCGAACGCCTCGGGGTCGCCGTTCGCGCCCCGAGCCAGCCAGCGGCGCAGGTCCTCGCGCCAGTGCGCGTCGCGGAACGGGTGACCGGTCTCGTCCAGCAACGTCAGCCGGGCGGCCCGGCTGACGACCAGGTCGACGGGCTCACCGGCGGCCAGCAGCGCCCGGATCACCGCCGCCGCGTAGGGCGTCCCGGAGGCACCGGAGACCCCGACGATCCAGGGGCGGCGGGGGGCGGCACCGGCGGCGCCGGACGGTGAGGAGTCCACGGGCCGAGCCTAGCGGGACGACTTCACTCCTTCGTGCGAACGTCTTTGCGGAACCCGTACGACCGTCGCACGCGTTGACTACGGTGAGGGCAGGCGGAAGCCCCAGGTCGCGGGGCGTTCGGTGGGAAGGGGGCGACCGCGGTGCGGATCACATCGTCGTACGGTGCGAACTCCGCCGGCATGTCCGGCCGGGCCGACCGGTGGACCGAGTGGGCGCGGCGGGCCGGGCAGGACGACACGACGGGTCGCGCGCTGGCCGCCGGACTGCTGATGGCCGGCTGGGTGGCGCTGCTGTGGGTGCTGGAGGCGGTGGACGTGCTCACCCACGGTTCGCTGGACAGCCTCGGCATCGTGCCGCGCGAGCCGGGCCAGCTGCTGGACGTGGTGCCGGCCGCCTTCGTCCACTTCGGCTTCGCGCACCTCGCCGCCAACACGCTGCCGCTGCTGGTGCTCGGGTTCTTCGCCGCGCTGGCCGGCGTCGTGCGATTCCTCGGCGTGGCGCTGCTGATCATCGTGGTGAGCGGGCTCGGTGTGTGGTGCATAGCCCCGGCCCACACCAACACCGCCGGCGCCTCCGGGCTGATATTCGGCCTGTTCAGCTACCTGCTGGTGCGCGGTTTCGTGGACCGCCGCCCGCTGGACATCGGCCTGGGCGTGCTGGTGGCCGTCATCTACGGCTCCATCCTGTGGGGCGTGGTCCCCGGCACCGAGGGCATCTCCTGGCAGGGCCACCTGTTCGGCCTGGCCGGCGGCGTGCTGGCCGCCTTCGTTATGCGCCGCCGCACCGGCGACGGCGTCGACGAGCGGACTGCGTGAGCGGGCGGACGGCGTGAGCGGACGAACCGCTTGCCTCGTGCGGACCGCGTGAGCTGTGCGGATGGCGTGAGCCCGACCGCCCGAGCCGGGCGGACCGCGTGAGCCGGGCGGACCGCGTGAGCCGGGCGGACCGCGTGAGTCCGACCGCCTGAGCCGAGCCGAGCGGATGGCGTGCACCCGACCGCCTGAGCCGACCCGACCGCCTGACCACCCCCGACCGCCCGGGCCCGCTCCCCGCTGCCCAGCGGCCCCTACCCGTGCAGGCCCCGCGTCAGCAGGTCCAGCAGGGCGAACGCGAAGAGGCTGATGCCGATGACGCCGTTGACGGTGAAGAACGCCCGGTTGAGCCGGGACAGGTCGCCGGGCTTGACGATGGAGTGCTCGTAGACGAACGCGACGGCCACCACGGCCAGGCCGACCCACCACAGGGCACCGGCGCCGGTGGCGACGCCGTACCAGGCCAGCAGTACGGCGGTCACCGCGTGGCAGGCGCGGGCGCCGTACAGCGCGCCGGTGATGCCGAAGCGGGCCGGGACCGAGCGGACGCCGTGGGCGCGGTCGGCGGCGACGTCCTGGCAGGCGAAGATCAGGTCGAAGCCGCCGATCCAGACGCCGACGGCCAGGCCGAGGATCACCGCGTCCCACGACCAGGTGCCGGTGACGGCGAGCCACGCGCCGATCGGGCCCATGGCCTGCGCCAGGCCGAGGATGGCGTGCGGGTAGTCGGTGAACCGCTTGCCGTAGGGATAGACGACCATCGGCACGACGGCGACCGGGGCGAGCGCCAGGCAGAGCGGGTTGAGCAGGGCCGCGGCGCCGAGGAAGACGACGAGGGCGAGCAGCGCGCCGGTCCACGCGGAGCGGACCGAGACGGTGCCGGTGACCAGTTCGCGGCCGGCGGTGCGGGGGTTGCGGGCGTCGATCTCGCGGTCGATGATCCGGTTGGCCGCCATGGCGAAGGTGCGCAGGCCGACCATGGCGATGGTCACCAGCAGCAGCTGCATCCAGTGCACGGAGGAGGTCTGGTTCCGCATCGCGGTGAGGGCGGCGATGTAGGCGAACGGCAGGGCGAAGACCGAGTGCTCGATCATCACCAGGCGCAGGAAGGCCCGGATCCGGCCGGGCGCGGGTTCCGGCCGCAGGAAGTCGGCGGCGGCGCTCACAGGCCGTACTCCTTCCAGCGCCGGGTGACCCGGTCGGCGGTCTGCGGGTCGGAGACGATCATCTGCGGCCAGCCGCCGTCGCGGGTGTAGCCCTCCTCGGGCAGCTTGCGGGTGGCGTCGATGCCCGCCTTGCCGCCCCAGAACTGCTGGTAGGAGGCGTGGTCGAGGTGGTCGACGGGGCCTTCGACGACGGTGAGGTCGCGGGCGTAGTCGGTGTTGCCGAACGCGCGCCAGGCGACCTCGTGGTAGTCGTGCACGTCGCAGTCGGCGTCCACCACGATGATCAGCTTGGTCAGCGACATCATGTGGGCGCCCCAGACGGCGTGCATCACCTTCTGGGCGTGCTTGGGGTACTTCTTGTCGATCGAGACGATCGCGCAGTTGTGGAAGCCGCCGGCCTCCGGCAGGTCGTAGTCCACGATGTCCGGCACGATGATCTTCAGCAGCGGCAGGAAGAAGCGTTCGGTAGCCTTGCCCAGCGGGCCGTCCTCGGAGGGCGGGCGGCCGACGACGATGGACTGGAGCAGCGGGCGCCGCCGGGTGGTCACGCAGTCGATGGTGAGCGCCGGGAACGGTTCCTGCGGAGTGTAGAAGCCGGTGTGGTCGCCGAACGGGCCCTCCGGCAGGGTCCTGCCGGGCTCCAGCCAGCCCTCCAGCACGACCTCGGCGGCGGCCGGCACCTGGAGCGGCACGGTGACGCAGTCGACCATCTCCACCCGCTTGCCCTGCACGAAGCCGGCGAACAGGTACTCGTCGATGTCGCCGGGCAGCGGCGCGGTCGCGGCGTAGCTGACGGCGGGCGGGCAGCCGAAGGCGATGGCGACCGGCAGGCGTTCGCCGCGCTGGAGGGCGGCCCGGTAGTGGGCGGCGCTGTCCTTGTGGATCTGCCAGTGCATGCCGATGGTGTTGCGGTCGTGCCGCTGGAGCCGGTAGAGGCCCAGGTTGCGCACGCCGTTGTCGGGGTCCCGGGTGTGGGTCAGGCCCAGGTTGAAGAACGAGCCGCCGTCGCCGGGCCAGGTGAACAGGGCGGGCAGCGCGTCGAGGTCGACGTCGTCACCGCGCAGCACGACCTCCTGGACAGGGGCGTC
Organism: Streptantibioticus silvisoli; assembly: GCF_027947535.2. Lineage (GTDB taxonomy): Bacteria > Actinomycetota > Actinomycetes > Streptomycetales > Streptomycetaceae > Streptantibioticus_C > Streptantibioticus_C silvisoli. Next base: position 4,167 of record NZ_JAAGKO020000055.1, on the reverse strand, counting down.
CTTGACCTTCTTCGGCGGCACGTGGGTCATCCCGGCGAGCTTGCCGAACGCCTCGCGCACACCGGTGAAGCCGTGCGGCAGCTCCGGCTTGAGCAGGCCGGCGATCTTGTCGCTGATGTCGTCGTAGGAGGTGAGGCCGAGCGCCTTGAGCATGCGGCGGTCGGTGCCGAAGACGTTCATGGCCAGCGGCATGGCCGAGCCGCGCACGTTCTCGAACAGCAGCGCCGGGCCGCCCGCCTTGTTGACGCGGTCGGTGATCTCGCCGACCTCCAGGTACGGGTCGACCTCGGCCTTGATGCGCTTGAGGTCGCCGTCGCGTTCCAGCGCCCTCAGGAACGAGCGAAGATCGTCGTAAGCCATACCGTCCAGTATCCGGTACCGGTCCCCCGGTCCGGGCGCCGGGGGCGGGCGGCCGCGCCGGTTGACCTCGCCCCTGGGGCCGGGCCGAGCATCGTGGAGCGGCCGGGAAAGCCCCGGTCGCGGGAGGAGTGACGTCGTGCGGGAACCGCGGGAGATGTCGCCGGGCGCGTTCGCGGCGGCCTCGCGGCTGTCGGCGAAGGCGCTGCGGATCTACGCGGAGTCGGGGCTGCTGGTCCCGGCCCGCACCGATCCGTTCACCGGCTACCGGTACTACCGCGCCGACCAGTTGGAGCGGGCGCGGCTGATCGCGGCGCTGCGCCGGATCGGCATGCCGCTGGCCCGCGTCCGGCGGGCGGCCGACGCCGGGCGGGCGGCGGCGCTGGCCGCGGTGGCCGCGTACTGGCGGGAGGTCGAGGCCGACGTCGCGACGCGGCGCGAGCTGACCGCGCTCCTGCTCGACGAACTCTCCGGAAAGGAGATCGCCATGATGGACGTGTCGGTCCGCACGATGCCGGACCGCGTGCTGCTGTCGGCCAAGCGGCACCTGACCGCCGGCGAACTGGCCGGCTGGTCGTCGCGGCAGGCGGAGCTGCTGGGCGACGGGTCGGTGCCGGGGCTGCCCGGCATCGAGGGGGCGCCGTTCCTCGTCTACCACGGTGAGGTCAGCCAGGACAGCGACGGGCCGGTGGAGTACTGCCGTGCGGTGCCGGCCGACCGGGCCGCGGAGATCGCCGCCCGGTTTCCCGGCCTGGAGCTGCGCGAGGACCCGGCGCACCGCGAGGCGTACGTGCGGCTGACGGCGGCCGAGCTGGGGGCGGTGCACGGCGAGCGGGCCTTCGGCACGCTGGCGCGCTGGGCGGCGGAACAGGGCGAGACGCCGGCGGGCCCGCCGCGCCAGGTCTTCTTCGCCGACCCGCGCGACGCCTCGCCCGACACCCCGGTCAGCGACGTGGTCGGACCGCTGCCGCTGCTGCCCTGACGGCCCGTCCGGCGCCCGGCACCACCCGCGGACCCCGCCGCCTCCGCCGCCCCCGCCAGCCCCTTGGGAAGGTGACGGCCGCTCAGCTCCGCGGGTAAGTCGGTCCGTCCGCGGGTGGGCCACCGGTCGGTCAGGTCCGCGCATGGCCCACCGGTACTACGGGTCGTCCCGGTGTACCCCTTTCGCGTGATCAACAGCCGAATTCCTGTTGTTGCGCGGCAATTGACGCAGTATTCACGTGGGTCCTCCTCCGCGCTCTCCCGGGCCGCGCGCACAGTCGTCAGCGGCCCCTTCGGGGTGTTCGCATTCGGTACTGCCGTCTCCTGGGAGGGGACCTGTCATGCCCGAGATGACCCGGCGCAGACTCATCGGTTCGGCGGCCGGCGCGGTCGGCGGCGCGGCGGCGCTGTCGCTGCTGCCGCCGGCCGTCCAGCAGGCGGTCGCGGCCGGCCCGGCCCGGCACGGTTCGCTCGACGACGTCGAACACGTCGTCATGCTCATGCAGGAGAACCGTTCGTTCGACCACTACTTCGGCACGCTCGGCGGGGTGCGCGGCTTCAGCGACCCGCAGGCGCGGCGGCTGGCGGACGGCCGGTCCGTCTTCTACCAGCCGGACCCGCAGAACCCGGACGGCTACACGCTGCCGTTCCACCTCGACACCCGCACCACCAGCGCCCAGGCCATCCCGTCGACCTCGCACGCCTGGTCGGTGCAGCACTCGGCGTGGAACGGCGGCGCGATGGACAACTGGCTGCCCGCGCACCGGGCGGCCGACGGTGCCAACGGGCCGTACGTGATGGGCTATTACACCCGTGACGACATCCCGTTCCAGTTCGCACTGGCGGAGAACTTCACCATCTGTGACAACTATTTCTGTTCGATGATGGGTCCGACCTGGCCGAACCGGATGTACTGGATGACCGGCACCTGCGACCCCGGCGGGCAGCACGGCGGTCCGATCATCAGCAACGTGGCGCCGCCCGGCGGCTACGGCTGGACCACCTACGCCGAGCGGCTCCAGGCGGCCGGGATCAGCTGGAAGGTGTACCAGGAGGCCGACAACTACGGCTGCAACATGCTGGACAACTTCACCGTCTTCCAGAACGCCAAGCCCGGCGATCCGCTCTACGACCGGGGCATGGCGGTCTCCCCGGCCGGCACCTTCGAGGAGGACGCCCGCAACGACCGACTGCCCGCGGTCTCGTGGATCATCTGCACCTCCACGCAGTCCGAGCACCCCGACTACCTGCCGGCGGCCGGTGCGGACTTCGTCGCGTCCAAGATCGAGGCGATCGCCGCCAACCCCAAGGTGTGGGCCAAGACCGCCTTCATCCTCAACTACGACGAGAACGACGGCCTGTTCGACCACGTCGTGCCGCCCACCCCGAAGGCCGGCACCGCGGACGAGTTCATCGGCGGCCTGCCGGTCGGCGGCGGTTTCCGGGTGCCGTGCGTCATCGTCTCGCCGTGGACGGTCGGCGGCTACGTGGCCGGCGAGCAGTTCGACCACACCTCGGTGCTGCGGTTCCTGGAGAAGTTCACCGGCGTCCAGGAACCCAACATCAGCCAGTGGCGGCGGCGCACCTTCGGCGACCTGACCTCCGCCTTCGGTTTCCACTCCGCCGCCGCGCGGGCCCCGCGCCTGCCGGACGACACCGCCGCGCAACTGGCCCAGGCGCAGTGGCAGGTGGCCAACCTCCCCAAGCCGACGCTGCCCGGCTCCAGCCAGACGGTCCCCCACCAGGAGCGGGGCACCCGCAAGCGCCGCTGACCGGTGCCCCCGGTGCCCCAGGCGCCCCCGGCGCCCCGGTCCCCCGGACAGCACGGTGCCCCCGGTGATCGCACCGGGGGCACCGTCGTATCGGCGTGTCGGCCGTCGGCGTGGCAGCGGCCTGTCGGCGGGGCCGCGTGGCCGGTCAGACTCCGGCGTAGGAGTGCTTGCCGACGATGAAGACGTTGACGCCGTAGTAGTTGAACAGGAAGCAGGCGAAGCCGATCAGCGCCAGGTAGGCGGCCTTGCGGCCCTTCCAGCCGGCGGTGGCGCGGGCGTGCAGGTAGCAGGCGTAGGCGACCCAGGTGATGAACGACCAGGTCTCGGTGGGGTCCCAGCCCCAGTAGCGGCCCCACGCCGACTCGGCCCAGATCGAACCGGCCATGATGGTGAACGTCCACAGCGGGAAGACCGCGGCGTTGATCCGGTAGGCGAACTTGTCCAGCGTCGCGGCGGCCGGCAGCCGCTCCCACACCGAGGCGAACCGGCCGTCGGCCTTGCCGGCGGCCAGCGCGAGCTCGTAGCGGTCGCGGAAGAGGTAGAGGATCGTGGCGAGCGCGCCGAGGTGGAAGACCGCGCCGCAGATGATGGCGCAGCTGACGTGGATCCACAGCCAGTACGAGTGCAGCGCCGGGACCAGCTGGTCGGAGGAGGTGTAGAGCACCGACACCGCGAGCCCGAGGTCGAGCAGCACCGCGGTGACCAGGAACAGGCCGATCCACCGCACGTTCTTGCGCAGCGCCAGCAGCACCAGGTAGGCGCCGACGGCGACCAGGCCGAGGGTGCAGGAGAACTCGTACATGTTGCCCCACGGCGCCCGCTGCACGGACAGGCCGCGGAAGAGCACTGCGGCGAAGTGCAGGGCGAAGGCCAGCACGGTCAGCGAGATCGCCATCCGGCCGTAGGTCTCGCCCTGGACGTCGTCGCCGGCCGCGCCCTTGCCGTCCTTGACGCCGCGGTCGTCGGAGGCGTCACGGGTGACGACCTTGGGGCTGGTGAGCACGGCGGTGGCGGCCCGGCGGGCGCCCACCGCGGGCCGCCCCCGGGCCCGCCCCGC
>NZ_JAAGKO020000054.1 GCF_027947535.2 Streptantibioticus silvisoli | reverse complement strand
GTTTCGGGGGCGGGGCCCCGGTCCGCCCGGTCGCGGCCCCGCCCCCGAAACAGCCGCTCGCCTCCCCGACCCCCGCCGTGCCGGCCCTCGCGCCGTCCGTTCCCCACGCCGTGCCCGCCGCCTCCCGGCCCCGCGACGGCTGGATCAGGGTGCCGGTCGGTGCCGACGCCGCCCGGTGGGCCACCCGGGGGCGCTGCCGCCGGGTGCTGTTCGTCGTGCACAACGTCACCTCCGCGACGCGGCTGCTCGACGTACTGCCGCTGTTCCGGGACGACTTGCGGGTCCAGCCGCTCGTGACGTGCACCGGCTCGTCGCCGTTCCGGTACGGCGTGCCGGAGCTGCTGGCCCGGACCGGTCTGCCCGTGCTGCCCTGGGAGCAGGCCAAGGCCACCCCGGTCGACCTGGCGGTCTCCGCCAGCCTCGGCGGTGAACTCCACGCGATCGACGGGCCGTTGATCGTCCTGTCGCACGGTGCCGGCTACAACAAGCGGCTGGCCACCCCCGGCGACCCGCACCCCGAGGTGGCACCCGCCTTCATGTCGGCCTCCTGGATGCTGCGGCCCGACGGCACCCCGGTCGCCGACGCCTTCGTCCTGTCCCACCCCGAACAGCTCGAACGCCTCGCCCGGTCCTGCCCGCAGGCCGTGCCCACCGCGGTGCTGGCCGGCGACCCGTGCTTCGACCGGCTGCTCGCCGCCCGGCGGTACCGCGACCGCTACCGCCGGGCCCTCGGCGTCCGGGCCGGCCAGCGCCTGGTGGTGCTCAACTCCACCTGGAACCCCGACTCGCTGTTCGGTGACGGCGGCGACGATCGCGACCACGACGTGCTGCCGGTGCTGCTGGACCGCCTGATGTCCGAACTGCCGGTCGACACCTACCGGTTGGCGGCGGTCCTGCATCCCAACATCGGCAACGCGCACGGCCCGGGCACCCTCGACGGCTGGCTGGACCGGGCAGGCCGGCGCGGACTGACCCGCATCGACCCGCTCGGCTCCTGGCGCCAGACGCTGATCGCGGCCGACGCGGTCATCGGCGACCACGGCTCGGTCAGCTACTACGCCGCGGCGCTCGGCCTGCCGGTCCTCATCGCCGCCGCCACCCGCCACGGCCTCGAACCCGGCTCCCCGGTGGCCGACTTCGTCCGCCGCGCCCCCCGCCTCGACCCGTACGGGCCGCTGCCCGGCGGCCTGGAGGCGCTGCTGGACGCGCACCGCCCGCTCGACGGGCCGGCCACCTTGACCACCTCCGCGCCCGGCGACTCGGCCGCCCTGCTGCGCGCCGCGTTCTACCGGCTCATCGGCATCCCCGAACCCGCGGGCCCCGCGCTGCTCGACCCGCTGCCGCTGCCCGCCCACCAACCGCCGTCGCGTACCGCGCCGTTGCGGGTGCTGACCGAGATCACCGGGCCCGGCGCGGTGACGGTCACCCGGTACGCCGACCCCCGCTACGAACCCGGCGGCGCCGGCGAGGCGCACACCGCGGTGCACGAGGACACCCTCGACCCGGGCCGGCTCGCGCTGGCGGACGTGGTGGTGCGGTACGGCGAGCCGGACGATCCGCGGCTGGGACCGCCGCAGGTCTGGGGCGCGGAGGTGCTGGCGCTGCACCCGCAGTGCGCGCTGGCCGCCTACGTCACCGGCCCGGACGTCTGCGTCGTGCGGGCCCGCGGCGGCGCGCTGTTCACCCTGGAGCACGCGGCGGGCGGCGGTGCCGATCCGGCGGCGTACGCCTCGGCGCTGTACGCGTTGCTGGCGGCCGGCCGCGGCGGCGAGGCGCTGGCCGGCGGGCTGGCGGTGCGCACCGGCGCGGTGGTGCACCGGGTGCGGGTCGCGCGGGGGCCGGTCAGGCGCTGACCACCGCTTCGCGCAGCAGCCGCAGCCGCTCCACGTGGAACGTCGCCCGCAGCGGCGTCAGCACGCCGACGGCCTCGTCGATCAGCGGCAGCGCCGCGTCCGGCCGCCCGGCCTGCCACTCCAGCCGGGCCAGGTCGCTCAGCGTGCGGCCGGTGTTGTAGACGTCCCCGTGCTCGCGGAAGAACGCCAGCGCCACGCCGGCCCGCTCCCGGCCCTGCGCCCAGCGGCCCAGGCCCGACAGCGCCCGGCCGCGGTGCCGTTCCAGCAGCGCGCGGGCCCGCGGCGCGTCGGCGGCACCGCGGGCGGCGTCCCGTACGCCGTCGAGCAGCCCGTACGCCTCGCCGAACAGGTCGTACGCCTCGGCGAACCGCCACTGCCGCAGCCGCAGCAGCCCCAGGGTCTCCACCGCGGTCGCCTGCCCGCGCGCGTGCCCCGCCCGCCGCTCGGCCCGCGCCGCCGCCCGCAGTTCGCTCTCCGCCGCGTCCCACTCGGCCCGTTCCGTCAGCGCCATCGCCAGCTGGGTGTGCATCCGCCCGGCGATCTCCGTGCCCGGCGCGACCGCGTCGGCCGCCCGCACCCCGATCCGCAGCGCCGGCAGCACCTCGTCGTGCCGCCCGGCCCGCAACTGGGCGGCGTACAGCGCCTCGCACAGCTGCCAGACGGTGTCCCGGTCGCCCAGTTCGTCCGCGGTGCGCACCGCCTCCACCACGCAGTCGACCTCGGACACCGCGGCCGCCAGCGCCTCGCTCTGCCCGGCGTACGGGCCGGGCGCGACCGAGGCGTAGCGCGGGCCCAGCCACCAGCGGTCCGGGTGCGCCGCCCGGTCCGCCGCCACCGCGAACTCCAGGTACCACGCGACCATCCGCCCGGCCGCCGCCGCGCAGACCGCCACGCCGTCCTGCCGCACCGCCGCCAGTTCGGCGTGCCGGCGCACCGCCGGACGGTAGCGGTGACCGCCCGCCGCGACCGCCTCCAGCAGCCCGGCGCCGGCCACCGCGGCCAGCAGCCGGTCCGCCTCGGCCGCCGGCACCCCGAGCGCGGCGGCGGCCGGACCGGCCGTGATCCGCGGCCAGGGGCGGCAGGCCAGCAGCCGGTAGCAGCGCGCGGCGTCCGGTGCCAGCGCCCGGTAGGCGTCCTCGGCGGCGGCGCGCACCGGGTCGCCGTCCACCGCCGCGGTCGGCCGCACCGGATCGGCGAGCCGGGGGACCGCGGCGCGCAGCGCGTACGGCGAACCGCCGCACCGGGCCAGCACCGACGGCAGCGCGGCCTTCGCCGCCGCGACCGCCGGCCGGCCGGCCAAGTCGGTCAGCAGCCGCTTGGCGTCCCGGTCGGTCAGCGGCCCGACCGGCACCGGTACCGCGTCCAGGCCGGTCAGCGGCCGCCGCGCGACCACCACGGTGAAGACCCCGGGCGCCGAGGTCAGGAACGGCAGGGCCTGCGCGGCCGAGTGGACGTGGTCGAGCACCACCAGCAGCCGCCGGCCGGCCACCTCGGCCCGGAAGCGCTCCGCCAGGTCCGCCCGGCCCGGCGGGATGCCGTCGTCGCCGACCCCCAGCTTGCGCAGGAAGCGGCGCAGCACCGACGCCGGGTCGACCGCCTCGCCCGCCGAACCGCCGCGCAGGTCCGCGTACAGCCGGCCGTGCGGGAACTTCAGGGCTGTCAACTGCCCCCAGTGCACGGCGAGTTCACTGGTCCCGATGCCCTCGGGCCCGTACAGCAGCACGATGCGCGGCGTGCCGTCGGCCCGGCGGCCCAACTCCCGGTCCATCACCCGCATCGGGTCCTGCCGGTCGCTGAAGAACCGCGTCGCGGCCGGCAGCAGGTCCGGCTCCGCCAGCCCCGGGCGCGGTTCGGGAACGCTGCGGGCGAACCGCGCCCACACCCCGGCCAGCGCCGGGTCCTGCCGCAGCCGGTCGGCCACCAGCCGTGCCACGTCGGCGCGTTCGTCCGCGTCACGCGGCGCCGGCACCTCCCGCCCGGCGATCCGGCGCACCACCGACCCGGCCGACTCCCACACCGCACGGCCGGCCTCGTTCGCCACGCTCGACCCGACCGCGCCCAGCACCGTGCTGATCGCCGTCACCGACATGACGTCCACCATCGCCGCACCCCCGTGCTCGTTGTGACCCCGCGCCCACCGACTGTCGCCGACCACGGTAGCGGTACCGGCCGCCGCCCCACGGCACGTCGGCGGCGGGCGCGGGTACGCGCGCGGGTACGGGTACGTGCGGTGTGCGGTGTGCGGGTGCGGGTACGTGCGGTGGTGTGCGGCGTCGACGGCGGCGGCGCCGCGCCGTTCGGCGCTCCCGGCCGGGGCTGGCATGATCGGGGCCATGGTGGAACAGATCATCGCCGCGTGCGACGGCGCGTCGAAGGGCAACCCGGGACCGGCCGGCTGGGGCTGGGTGGTCGCCGGACCCGACGGCGGCCCCGGCAGGTGGGAGGCCGGCCCGCTCGGCACGGCCACGAACAACGTCGCGGAGCTGACCGCGCTGGCCGAACTGCTGGACTCGACCGACCCCTCGGCGCCGCTCCAGGTCCGGATGGACTCGCAGTACGCGATGAACGCCGTCACCAAGTGGCTGCCCGGCTGGAAGCGCAAGGGCTGGAAGACCTCCTCCGGCTCCCCGGTCGCCAACCAGGACCTCATCGTGCGCATCGACGAGGCCCTCACCGGCCGCCCGGTGGAGTTCGTGCACGTCGCGGCCCACCAGGTCGGCGGCGACCCGCTCAACGCGGTCGCCGACCAGGCCGCCAGCGACGCCGCCGTCACCCAGCGGGCCGCCGGCACCCGGCACGGCGCCGCCGAACCCCCCGTGCCCGATCCGGCCTCCGCCACCGGCCGCCCGGCCGCCGCCAAGCGCCCCGCCAAGCGCGCGGCCACCGGCTCCGCCGCGAAGTCCGGCGGGTCCGGCGGCGCCACCCTCAAGGCGAAGTTCCCCGGCCGCTGCCGCTGCGGCACCCCCTACGCGGCCGGCGAGCAGATCGCGAAGAACCCGCAGGGCTGGGGCCACCCCGCCTGCCGCACGGTGGACGCCTGACCCGGCGGGGGAGCGCACGTGCGGCGGTCGACGCCGCGTCCGCCGGGGTGAGCCGCCGTACCGCGGACGCCTGACCCGGCGGGTGGCTGCGCACCCGTGCGGCGATGGCCCCGCCACGCCCGTCGGGGTCCGCCTGGGGGCATCCCCCGTACCGCCGACGCCCGACCCGGCCGTGGCCGACCCGTGCGGCGGTGGCCCGCGGCGACTGACCACGCCCCCCCGGAGGCGGCCGGCGCCGTCAGCCGGAACGGGCGGCACCCGTGCGGCGGCCCGCGGCGCCCGACCCGGCGGGGGCCGCGCACGGCGGGGGCCGCGTGCCCGTGCGGCAGCAGCCCCGCCGGGAGCCACGCCCCCGCACGGCCGCCGCCCCGCCGCGTCCGCCCGCGCATCCTGCGGTGGCAGCCGCAACCGCAGCAGCCCCGCCGCCTCCGCCCGCGTACCCCCGGGGGGACGCTCCCTACAGCGACGCCAGGTTGTCCGCCAGATCGTCCAGGCCGAACGAGCCCTGGACGAGTGCCTTCATGTGCCACGTCTTGAGGTCGAACGCGGCGCCGTGGCGGCGGCGGGCCGCCTCGCGGCCGGTCAGCCAGGCGCGTTCGCCCAGCTTGTAGCCGATGGCCTGGCCGGGCCGGCCGAGGTAGCGGATGATCTCGCTGCTGCGCCGCCCGGCCGGGCTGCCGTGGTGGGCGGCCATGAACGCCTCGGCCAGCGCCGGGGTCCAGCGTTCGCCCGGGTGGAAGCCGGAGTCCGCGGGGATCGGCAGTTCCAGGTGCATGCCGATGTCGACGATGACCCGGATGATCCGCAGCATCTGCTTGTCGAGGTAGCCCAGCCGGCGCGCCGGGTCGGTGAGGTAGCCCAGGTCGTTCATCAGCCGTTCCGCGTACAGCGCCCAGCCCTCGACGTCGGCGCTGATCCTGCCCAGCGTGACCTGGTAGCGCGACAGCGAGCCGGCCGACGCGGTCCACGACGCGATCTGCAGGTGGTGGCCGGGCACGCCCTCGTGGTACCAGGTGCTGACGAGCTGCCAGGTGGGGAACCGCTCACGGCCCATCGCCGGCAGGTAGGTGCGGCCGGGTCGGGCGAAGTCGAGGCTGGGGCCCATGTAGTACGGCGCGGCGGCGGTGCCGGGCGGCGCCAGGCAGGACTCGACCCGGCGCAGCGGCCCGGTGATGTCGAAATGCTCGCCGTCCAGTGCCCCGACCGCCTCGTCCATGATCCCCTGGAGCCAGACGCGGACGTTCTCCCGGCCGGTGATCGCGTGCCCCTGGGCGTTGAGGTGGCCCATCGCCTCCAGCGGTGACGCGCCGGGCAGCACCCGCCCGGCCTCGCCGCGCATCTGCTCCAGGTTCTCGTGGAACTGCGCCCACGCCCACCCGTACGCCTCGTCCAGGTCCAGGTCGGCGCCGGTCGCCTGGCGGGCGTGCCGCCGGTAGCGTTCGCGGCCCACCGCGTCGGGCGTGCCCTCGGCGGCCGGCGCGTACACCTCGCCCAGCCAGGCGCGGAACGCCACGACCGCCTCGGTCGCCCGGGCCGCGGCGGCGTCGAGTTCGGCCCGCATGCCTTCCGGGCCCGGCGCGACCAGGCCGGCGAACCATCCCGGGCCGCCGTCGTCCAGCCCGGTCCAGGCGGCCAGTTGCTCGCGCATCACCTCGGCCTGCCGGGGCGCGGCGAGCAGGCCCCGCCCGATCCCCTCGCCCAGCGTGACGCGGTAGCCGTCCAGCGCGGCCGGAACGTTGCGCAGCCGGCCGGCCACCAGCGCCCAGTCCTCGTCGGTCCGGGTCGCCGACAGCGTCAGCACCTGCCGCACGCCGTGCACCGGCGACGACAGGTTCTGCACCTGCCGGTAGTGCTCGCCGGCCTCGTACCACTGGAGTCGCGCGGTCAGCCGCTCGCGCAGCAGGCGCGCGCAGGCCGCCTCCTGCGGCGCGTCGGCCGCCGCGGCCGGCAGGGCGTCGAGCGCCGCCAGCGTCTGCCGCGCCACCTCCTCCCGGGCCGCGAACCCGTCCGGCGTCAGGTCCGGCTGCCGGTCGTCGACCGCCCCGATCCCCAGCGCGAGCCCGGTCTCCGGGTCCAGTGCCGCCATCCGGTCCACGTACCCGTCCGCGACGTGTCGCGGCGTCATCTGTTCGTCCGACATCCGGCCATCCTCCCCCCGCCGGCCCCGCCGCGTCCCCTCCCGGGTGACCAGAACCCGTCAATCTCTGCGGTGTCCGCCGGTCGGCGGCATCAACGCCGCCCACTCCCTTGACACTCCGGCGCGGCACCGCGAAAGTGCGGAAAGCCACCGTTCCGACAACGGTGTCAGGCCCGCGCCGCAAGCCCTCCGGGCCCAGCCGGGCCACCGCACCGATCGCACGGCAGCGCACCCCCGCACCACCAGGCACGGCACCGCCCGCACCACCAGGCACGGCGCCCCGCACCCGGGGCACGGCACCCCCCGCACCGTCAGGCACCGCACCGCCCGCACCAGCGCAACGCCGCGGACGGCATCCGAACAGCGCGCGTTCCGCCGTTCGACCCGCCACATCCCCCGCCCACGAAGGTAGGACCACGATGGCACGGCTGAGACGTCCGTACCGCACAGGTTTGCTGACCCTGCTGACCGCCGCCGCGATGGCGGTGACCGGCGCCGCCGGAGTCCCGGCGCTGGCCGCGACCCACGCGAAACCGGCGCTGGTGACCTCCCCGGCGTCGCTGGTGAACCCGTTCATCGGCACCTCGCACGCCGCCGACGACTTCCCCGGCGCCGACAGCCCGTTCGGCATGGTGCAGTGGAGCCCGGACACCCCCTCCCGCCCGTCCGGCGGCGGTTACGAGTACAACGACTCCTCGATCACCGGCTTCAGCCTCACCCACATCGCCGGCCCCGGCTGCGGCGCGGGCGGCGACGTGCCGGTGCTGCCCACTGTCGGCAGCGTCAACACCGGTGCCACGGACGCGTTCTCGCACAGCAACGAGTCCGCCAGCCCGGGCGCGTACACCGTGTCGCTGAACAACGGCGTCAAGACCGAGCTGACCACGACCACCCGCAGCGGCATGGCCCGCTTCACGTTCCCGTCGACCACCCAGGCCAACCTGATCTTCAAGCTGGCGGGCAGTCAGAACGGCGACTCCAACACGCAGTTCAACGTGGCCAGCAACACCGAGGTCAGCGGTCAGGTCACCAGCGGCAAGTTCTGCGGCGCCGGCAACACCTACACCGTCTACTTCGACATGGTCTTCGACCAGCCGTTCAGCTCCAACGGCACGGCGGCGGTGAAGAGTTCACCCGCGGCCCACCGTACGGGCGTGTCCAAGAACGCGGCCGAGAAGGCGAACAAGCCGGTACTGCACGGCAGTTCGCCGAAGGCGGCGAAGTCGGCCAAGTCGGTGAAGCCCGCCACGGCCGCCAACAACGGCTACCTGACGTTCAACACCACCAGCAACCAGGTCGTCCAGGCCAAGGTCGGCGTCTCCTACGTCTCGACGGCCAACGCGGTCGCCAACCGCACGGCGGAGAACCCGAACTGGAACTTCGACTCCACCCGCACCGCCGCGCAGACCTCCTGGAACTCGCTGCTCGGCAAGGTCCAGATCGGCGGCGGCACCGCGGCCCAGCAGACCACCTTCTACACCGCGCTCTACCACTCGCTGCTGCACCCCAACGTCATCAGCGACACCAACGGCCAGTACTACGGCTTCGACGGCAAGACCCACACCGTCGACTCCGGTCACACCGCGGCGTACGCCAACTACTCCGGCTGGGACATCTACCGTTCCCAGGCCCAGTTGGAGGCGCTGGTCGACCCGACGGTGGCCTCCGACACTGCGCAGTCGATGGTCGACGACTACACGCAGACCGGCCAGTTCCCCAAGTGGTCGGAGGACAACGGCGAGTCGTACGTGATGGTCGGTGACCCGGCCGACGAGATCATCGCCGACTACTACGCGTTCGGCGCGCGCAACTTCGACACCGCCACCGCCCTGACCGACCTGGTCAAGGAGGCGAACAACACCAACAACAACCGGCCGGGCCTGAACTACCTCGAACAGGTCGGCTACCTGCCGTCCAACGGCTCCTACGGCTGCTGCAACTTCTACGGTCCCGCCTCCACCACGCTGGAGTACGACAGCGCCGACTTCGCGCTGTCCGCGCTGGCCGGCTCGCTCGGCGACACCGCCGACCAGAGCGCGCTGGCCTCCCGCGCGCAGGACTGGAAGAACCTCTACAACAGCGCCAGCGGCTTCATCCAGCCGCGTGACGCCTCCGGTGCCTGGACCTCCGGCTTCTCCGCCACCTCCGGCGACAACTTCGTCGAGGGCGACTCCTGGCAGTACACCCCGATGGTGCCGTTCAACCTGCACGGCCTGTCGAGCGCCATGGGCGGCAACGCGGCCCTGGACACCTTCCTCAACACCGACCTGTCCTCGCTGACCGGCGCCAACGGCTACACCGACCTCGGCAACGAGCCCAGCCTCAACATCCCCTGGGAGTACGACTACATCGGCCACCCGTCGCAGACCCAGGGCGTGGTGCGGCAGGTGCAGGACCAGATCTGGACCGACTCCCCGTCCGGCCTGGCCGGCAACGACGACCTCGGCGAGATGAGCTCCTGGTACGTCTGGTCGGCCCTGGGCATGTACCCCGAGACCCCCGGCACCGCCGATCTGGCCCTGGGCAGCCCGATGTTCACCCAGTCGGTGGTCACCCTGCCGTCCGGCAACACCCTCACCGTCAACGGCACCAACGCCGCTGACAACGCCCCCTACGTGCAGTCCGCCAGCTGGAACGGCTCGGCCTGGAACAACGCCTACGCGCCCGCCGCGGCCGTCACCTCCGGTGGCACCCTCGGCTTCACGCTGGGCACCAGCGCCAACACCTCGTGGGCGTCCGCCACGTCGGCCGCCCCGCCGTCCTACGCCGGCAACCCCGGCTACAGCGACGCCGGCGTCTCCGACGACAGCAACTCCTCGGCGGCGAACTTCGACGGCGGCGGCTTCAGCTACTCCGCGCAGGCGCTGTCCGCGGCCGGCGTCACCCCCGGCGGCAAGGTCAGCGCGGCCGGGGTGAGCTTCACCTGGCCCAACGTCGCCTCCGGCAAGCCCGACAACTACGAGGCCAACGGCCAGACCGTCACCGCCTCCGGCACCGGGGCCATCTCCTTCCTCGGCGCCGCCAACAACGGCCCCTCCACCGGCACCGCGACCGTCACCTACACCGACGGCACGACGCAGAACGTCCAGTTCACGCTGTCCGACTGGACGCTCAACGGCGGCGGTTCGTCCGCCGCGGCCGGCAACACCGTCGCGGCGACCGCCGCCTACCGCAACCAGGCCGGCGCGTCCTCCGACAGCGTCAAGACCTACCTGTTCGCCACCGCGCCGGTCGCCCTGGCCTCCGGCAAGACGGTGTCGTCGGTCCGGCTGCCCTCCGACGCCTCCGCCGGCGGACTGCACGTGTTCGCCGTCGGCTTCGGCGGCACCCCGGCGGCCGGCCCGGTCGTCTCCGGCCTGGCCTCCACCCTCTGCCTCGACGACGCCAACTCCTCGACCACCAGCGGCAACCCGGTGCAGATCTGGACCTGCAACGCCTCCGCCGCCCAGAACTGGACCCCCGGCGCCGACGGCACCCTGCGCACCCTCGGCGGCTGCCTGGACGCCGCCAACAGCGGTACCGCCGACGGCACCAAGGTCCAGTGGTACGCCTGCAACGGCAGCGGCGCCCAGGTCTGGAACCCCGGCAACAACGGCTCCTTCGTCAACCCCGAGTCGGGCAAGTGCCTCGACGACCCCAACTCCTCCACCACCACCGGCACCCAGCTCCAGCTCTACACCTGCAACGCGTCCACCGCCCAGCGCTGGACGCTGACCTGACGGCACGTCAAGTACAACGGCGGCACGGCAGCACCGCGTTGCCGCCCCACCGCCGCGCGGCCGTCGGGCCGTGACACCGCGCCCGCCCGTTCCCCGGCGCGCACGACCGGGGAACGGGCGGGCGCCGGCCTGCCGGCGCACCGCGCCACCCGCCCTCCTGCGCCCGGCGCCACGGCCCCCGCGGCGGCGATACGGGCCCCAACCGGGCGCCGCTGCTGGCAGGTTGGGGCCAGGAGCCTCGCGGCCGGGGACGGCTTCTTCTACAGTGCCGTGCCGGGGGCCCGTTCGAACGGGCGCCCGGTTCGTGTCCGACGGTTCCACCCGGGCCGGCAGACGGCACCGGTCAGCTGAGTTGATCTCACCGACATTGTGAGGGACACCATGAAGCACTCCACCGGCGCACGCGCCGCCGTCGTCGCCGCCACCGTCCTGGCCGCCGGAATCGTGGCCGCGGGCTCCGCCGACGCCGCCACCGTCCACTCCGACGCGAAGCCGATGTGCTCCGTGTCGCGCATCTCCGCGGCCGACCTGCACGCCGGCATCGTCAAGGCCGTCTCCCTGGAGACGCCCGGCGCCGTACTGGCCACCGGCCCGGCCGGCGCGCCCGCGGCCAACGCCGCCGCGAAGCCGCTGTGCTCCGCGACGCGCATCTCCGCGGCCGACCTGCACGCCGGCATCGTCAAGGCCGTCTCCCTGGAGACGCCCGGCGCCGCGCTGGCCACCGGCCCGGCCGGCAAGGTCAGCAGCAACTGACACAGCCCGGCCCGCGGGCCGGTCCGGCGCCTTCACGGCCGCCGGGCCGGCCCGCGGTCGTTCTCCGGGCCCGCTTGCGGTCGGTTCTCCGGCACGCCCGCGCCCGGTGACCGCGGGCCGCCGGGCCGTAGGGCGGTCGGAGCGAGCGCACGGGGACGGGAGCACGGCGGCGAGCGCGCGGTGGCGAGGGCGCGGCGGCAGCGGCGGCGGGAGCGCCGGGACGGGAGCGCGGCGGGAGCGCCGGGGCAGGAACGCGGCGGCGAGGCCGCCGCAGCGGTGGCGATTGCACGGCGGCCGGTGGTCGTACATGAACGCTGTGCGAACGGCTCGGCGGCGCGGAATACCGGCGGGTCCCGGAGCGTCGTCCCTGGTGGGCCCCGCCCGCCGCACGATGCCGTAGCTCACTTGTCGAACCGATGGGACCGTCACTGATGTCCGCGTACTCCGCAGCCGAAGCCGCCGGTACGGCCGAGGCCCTGGCGCCGCTGCTCACCCCGTTCTCCGCCGCCGGCCTGTCGTTGCGCAACCGCTTCGCCATGGCGCCGATGACCATGCAGCGCTCGCCCGACGGCGTGCCCGGCCCGTGGAGCGTCGATCACTACCGGGCGGTGGCGGCCGGCGGCACCGGGCTGCTGATCACCGAGGGCACGGTGGTCCGCGACCCCGCCTCCAGCGTCAGCAGCCGCATACCGCGCTTCCACGGCGAGCAGTCCGGCGCCGGCTGGCGCACGGTCGTCGAGGCGGTGCACGCCGAGGGCGCCGCGATCATCCCGCAGCTGTGGCACAACGGCGTCCTGCGCGGCGCGTCGCCGGACAGCCACCCGGACGTGCCGTCCAAGAGCCCCTCCGGCGTGGACCTGGACGGCGCGCCGCTGGGCGAGGAGCTGACCACCGCCGGGATCGACTCGATCATCGCCGACTTCGCCGAGTCCGCCGCGCTGGCCAAGCAGTGGGGCTTCGACGGCCTGGAGCTGCACGGCGCGCACGGCTACCTGCTGGACGAGTTCGTCTGGTCCGGCACCAACCGCCGCACCGACCGCTACGGCAGCGCGGCCCGCATGACCTTCCCCGTCGAGGTCGTCAAGGCGGTCCGCGCCGCGGTCGGCCCCGGCTTCCCGGTCGTCTACCGCTTCTCGCAGTGGAAGCCCGGCCACTACGACGCCCGCATCGTGCGGACGCCGGCCGAGCTGGAGGGGTTCCTGCGGCCGCTGCACGAGGCCGGCGTCGACGTCTTCCACCCGTCCACCCGGCGGCACTGGCAGCCGGAGTTCACCGGTGAGGACGCCCGGCTGGGCCTGGCGGGCTGGGTCAAGAAGCTCACCGGCGCCCCGGTGATCGCGGTCGGATCGGTCGGCGTCGACACCGAGTTCCGCTCCGACGGCGCCCCGCTGGCCGACTCCCGGGCGCACCGGCTGCGCCTGCTGGCCGAGCAGTTCGACCGCGGTGACTTCGACGTCATCGCCCTGGGCCGCGCCCTGCTCGGCGACCCCGCCTGGGTCGCGAAGGCCACCGGCGGCCGGGCCCAGGAGATCGTCGACTACACCGGCTGACGCCCCCAGGACGCCGCGTACGCGTCCCCGCCGCCGGGCACGGACCCGCGCGACGGGGACGCCCGGCGGCGGTCCCGCGTACGGCACCCCGGGCCGCGCCGCGCGAATGCCGTTCGTTGCGCACGGCGCCGGGGGAGACCGCTGCCGTGCCCGCGGCGCCTGTCGTGCCCGCGGCGCCTGTCGTGCCCGCGGCGCCTGTCGTGCCCGCGGCGCTCGTCGAACCCGCGGCGCCCGGCGAACCCGCGCCGGCCCCGGGAGCGGATCACCGGACGCCGTCGGCCGACCTCGCCCCGCCGCCGTACCGTTGACGCCATCACCCGGCGCCCGGGGTCACCCCGACGGATCGTCCTGCGCCACGGCGGCCCGGCGGATCACCGACCGGTAGCGGAGGTTGACGCCGACGAGCACGAGCGGAATGGCGAGCCACAGGTAGGTGGCCGCGCTCGGGCTGACGAGGGCGACCGCGGCGGAGGCGGCGAGCACCCCGCACACCGACAGGGTGCGCACCATGATCCAGTCGCGGTACGCGGGCGGCAGCCGGCCGCCCAGGTGCCCGGCGAAGTGCAGCCGCAGCAGGAGCACCACGAAGACGCAGCCGACCGCGATGACGGACAGGTCGAAGAAGACCACCGCGGTCGTGTTGGTCCCGTAACGGCCCACCAGGGCGGACGGGAAGGGCAGGAAGGCGATCAGCAGCAGGAACGCGGAGTTGAGCCGCGCCGCCCACTCGTCGTGCCGGACCGCCAGCCGGAACAGCCGGCGGTGCTGCTGCCAGAACGCCGCGATGACGACGAAGGTGGCCGCGTAGCTGAGGAACTGCCCCGACTGCCCGGCAAGTTCCGACCGCAACCGGGCCCCGGAGGTGTGGTCGCCCAGTCCCGGCACCGTGATCTGCAGGACCAGTACCGTCGAGGCGATGGCGAAGACACCGTCGCTGAACGCCGTCAGCCGGTCCAGGGACTGCCTGTTCTCCGCCACACCACGCCCCTGAGCCGATCCCGATGCCCCAGTCTGTCCCGGTGGCGGCCCCCGTCCGTCCCATTGCGCCGAACGCGGCATGTCACCGCAGCCTCACCCGGCCGGGCCGATCCGGTCGGGAGCATTGACAGTGACGGCTCCTCAGGTGTTGGATCCCGGACGACATCCGGGAACGTACGGATTCCGGATGACATTCCCGGCACTGGTGCCCGGGCGCTCCACGCACGGCACGACGGAGGCACTTCCCGCACGGTCAGCGGTGTGCGCGGTGCCCCGGGGAGACATGATCGGCCCGTGAGCAGCCGAGCCGCCCACCACGGCGGACGCGGCGGCCCGACGGTGAACGGACCTCACGCCGGCGGCGCGAGGCTGTCAGGCGCACCGGCGCGACCGTGCCGGAGGCGCTTCGGTGCGGCGGGTGTCGGGAGGCATCATGCGCTGTTCCATCACGTCGGCACGTCAACGAAGAACACGGCTGCTCGCGGTGTTCGCCGCCGCGGCCGCGGCGATCGGCGCGACCGGCCTGCCGGCCGCCGCGCAGGCCGCGCCCGCCCCGCGGGCCGCGCCCGCCGCCTGTCCATGGGTGGACTCCACCGCCCCGGTCGCCCAGCGCGTGAGCCAGCTGCTGGCGAAGATGACCAACACCCAGGAGATCTCGCTGCTGACCGGCTCCGGCGGCTCCAGCTATGTCGGCTTCACCCCGGCCATCGGCTCGTTGTGCGTGCCGGCGGTCAACCTCCAGGACGGCCCGGCCGGCGTCGGCGACGGCCTGCCGGACGTCACCCAGCTGCCCGCGCCCGTCGACATCGCCGCCACCTGGGACACCGGCGCCGAGCAGCTCTACGGCCAGACCATCGGCGCCGAGCAGGCCGCCAAGGGCACCACCGTCGACCTGGGCCCGACCATCAACATCGTGCGGGACCCGCGCTGGGGCCGGGCGTTCGAGTCGATCGGCGAGGACCCCTACCTCAACGGCACGATGGGCGCCGCCGACATCGTCGGTGTGCAGTCGACCGGCACGATGGCGCAGGTCAAGCACTACGCCGCGTACAACCAGGAGACCAGCCGCAACACCAGCTCCGACAACGCGGTGGTCAGCGACCGCACCTTGCAGGAGATCTACCTGCCCGCCTTCCAGGACTCCGTCCAGCAGGGCGCCGCCTCCTCGGTGATGTGCTCCTACAGCACCGTCAACGGCAGCTACGCCTGCCAGAACCCGTACCTGCTCCAGACCGTGCTGCGCCAGCAGTTCGGGTTCGCCGGCTTCGTCACCTCCGACTGGGGCGCCACGCACTCCACCGCGCCGTCCGCCAACAGCGGGCTGGACCAGGACATGCCGGGCGACGACGGCTACTTCGGCAGCGCGCTCGGCGGCGCGGTCACCGCCGGGTCCGTCAGCAAGGCCACCCTGGACTCGATGGTCACCCCCATCCTCACCGAGATGTTCGCCTTCGGCCTGTTCGACAAGGAGCCCACCGGTTCGCCCAAGGAGCCGGCGACCAGCTCCGCCCACCAGAGCGACGCCACCCAACTGGCCGAGGAGGGTGCGGTCCTGCTGAAGAACAGCGGCAACGTCCTGCCGCTGGGGTCGGCCACCCACTCCATCGCGGTCATCGGCGCCGACGCCTCCGACAGCCCGCAGACCGAGGGCGGCGGCAGCGCCGGCGTCGACTCCAGCGGCACGGTGACCCCGTTGCAGGGCATCACCGCGCGGGCCGGCTCCGGGGTCACCGTCAGCTACGACAACGGCTCGTCCACCTCGTCGGCCGCCTCGCTGGCCGCCGCGTCGAACGTCGCGGTGGTGTTCGTCAGCGACTTCGAGTCCGAGGGCAGCGACCTGAGCGACATCGTGCTGCCCAGCGCCGAGAACTCGCTGATATCCGCCGTCGCCGCGGCCAACCCGAACACGGTCGTGGTGCTCAACACCGGTTCCGCGGTCACCATGCCGTGGCTGTCGTCCGTCAAGGGCGTCATCGAGGGCTGGTACCCGGGCCAGGAGGACGGCACCGCGGCCGCCGCGCTGCTGTACGGCGACGTCGACCCCTCCGGCCACCTGCCGGTCACCTTCCCCACCTCGATCTCCCAGGTGCCGGCCAGCACCACCGCGCAGTGGCCGGGGACCGGCGGGACCGTGCAGTACTCCGAGGGCCTCGACGTCGGCTACCGCTGGTACACCGCGAAGAACCTCACCCCGCTCTTCCCGTTCGGCTACGGCCTGTCGTACACGAGCTTCTCCTACAGCAACCTCCAGGTGAACCCGCTGACCGCCGGCGGGCAGGCCACGGTGACGGCCACCGTCACCAACACCGGGTCGCGGTCCGGCTCGGACGTCGCGCAGCTGTACGTCACCGACCCGGCGGCGTCCGGTGAGCCGTCTCGGCAGCTGGAGGGCTTCAGCCGGGTCACCCTGGCGGCCGGCGCGAGCCGGACGGTCACCTTCCCGCTGACCCAGCAGAACCTGCGGTACTACGACGCCACCAGCAACGCCTGGGCCACCAGCACCGGTTCGTACACCGTCCAGGTCGGCGACTCCGAGACCTCCCTGCCGCTGTCCGGGACGCTGTCGGTCACCTCGGCGCAGCTCGGCCACCCGGTGACCGTCACCAGCCCCGGCGCGCAGGAGGGCCTGGCCGGCACCGCCGTGTCGCTCCAGGTGGCGGCGAAGGACACCACGTCCGGGCAGACCCCGGCCTTCACCGCCTCCGGCCTGCCGTCCGGCACCTCGATCTCCGGCTCCGGCCTGATCACCGGCACCCCGAAGACCGCCGGTACCAGCACCGTCACCGTCACCGCCAAGGACGCGGCCGGCGCGCTCGACACCGCCACCTTCCTGTGGACGGTGGCGCCCACCCCGACCGGGGCCACCGCGACCCCGCTGGTCGGCTACCAGGGCCTGTGCCTCGACGTCACCTCCGACAGCAACGTCGACGGTTCCGCGGTCGCCGTCTACAGCTGCAACGGCACCAACGGCCAGCAGTGGAGCGAGCAGACCAACGGCGCGATCCACGCCGACGGCAAGTGCCTCGACGTGGTCAGCGGCGGCACCGCCAACGGCGCCCTCGTCGACCTCTACACCTGCAACGGCACCGGGGCCCAGGTCTGGCAGCCCCAGTCCGACGGCGCCCTGCTCAACCCGCAGTCCGGCAAGTGCCTCGACGACACCGGCCAGTCCACCACCAACGGCACCCAGACCCAGATCTGGTCCTGCACCGGCAGCGCCAACCAGTCCTGGAAACCGGAGTCCTGACGCACCGTCAGCGCGACGCCCCCGGCCCGGCCCCGTCACGGCGGCCGGACCGGGGGCGCGGTCGTCCCCGGCGCGTCAGGTGCGGCCGTCGTCGTGCTGGGCGCGGGCCAAGGTGGCCGACGCGGTCATCCAGGTGGCGCGCACCACGCTGAAGCCGGCGCGTTCGTAGGCGTCGCAGACCTGGGAGTCGTCGTCGACCACCACGGCGACCTGGGCCGGGCCGCCGAGCCGGCGCAGCAGTTCCAGCTTGGTCTCGCGGGCCGGCCGGCGGTCGCGTGCGCCGCGCATCACCAGGTCGCCGTCGGGCAGGCCGTACCGGCGCAGCCAGTCGACGGTGTCGGCGCGGCAGCGCTCCGGCCGGCCGGTGACGTAGGCGATCCGGTGGCCGTCCCCGGTGAACCGCCGCACCAGGGCGACGCCTTCGGCCAGCGGCAGGTCGTCCGGGGCGGCCGCGAAGAACGCGTCCCAGTCCCGGGCGGCGCCCGCCACGAACCGCAACCGGTGCCGGGTGTCGGCCAGGGTCCCGTCCAGGTCGAACACCGCCCACTGCGCATCCACCGCGCACGCTCCTCACTGTCCGCCGGGCGGCCCGCCGCAGGTCCGCCCACCCGTCCCGCGCCACGCTACCGACCGCCCCGGGACCGGCCCCGCCCGGCCCCAAACGAAGCGGCCCCGCCGCACCGGCGCCTCCCCGCGCCCGCGTCAGCTCAGCGGCGCCGGGGAGGTCACCGGCCGGTGCGGGCGGGCCGGGAGGCCGTCGATGCTGCGGGTGTTCTTCAGCCGCATGTAGTCCTCCAGTTCCTGCGGGGACTTGCGGGCACCCCACTGGTCCTGCAGGTCGCGCTCCTTGACCAGCGTCATCTCCGGCACGGTGAAGCCGCAGGAGTCGGTGATGCGGGTGACGTCGACGACGACGACCGAGCGCGGGATGGGGTGGTCGCCGAACCGGCCGATGAGCGCGTCCCACTCGGGGGAGCCGGGGAAGACGCAGCGGCCCCGGCCGTGCAGCCGCAGGGTCTTCGGCTGCCGTTCGAACGAGCAGAACATCAGCGTGATGCGGCCGTTCTCCCGCAGGTGGGCGATGGTCTCCGCGCCCGAGCCGATCAGGTCCAGGTAGGCCACCGTGCGGTCGTCGAGGACCGCGAAGGTGTCCATGCCGCCCTTGGGCGAGACGTTGACCCTGCCGTCCGCCGCGAGCGGTGCGGTGGCCGTGAAGAACAGCGGCGCCCGCGCGATGAACTCCCGCAGGGCGGGGGTGAGGACGTCGTAGAACTTGCCCATGAGCTGGTTCGCTTCCCGTTCGGATACGGCTTCGGGGCGGCCGGGTCCCGGGCCGCCGGACGGCGGGGTCCCGGAACCCGGATCGGCGGGTCCGCCGGGGAGGCGGCGGCGGGGTCAGACCCAGCGGGCGTTGCCGTGCCACCAGGTGACGGCGGCGGCCATCCGCTCGCGCACCTCGCCGGCGCTGTCCCCGGTGACCAGGACGCTGGCCGCCGCGTCGACCACGCTGGCCATGCCGTCGCCGCGCGCGCCGGACTCCCGGTGGACGGTGAGGTCGGCGCCCGGCACCGGGCACCGCTCGGCGGGCGCCACGAAGGTGCCGTGGCCGGGCGGGAAGTAGGCCCAGCCGCCGAGACGCGCCGGGGCCGGCGGCTGCTCGGCCAGCGACAGCGCCGAGCCGCACTGGGCGCGCAGCCCCTCCTTGGCCAGGTGCACCCCGAACGCCCGCTCGTAGGTGTCGGCGATCAGCCCGCCGCCGGCCCGGCAGGCGATCTCGCACAGCACCGCGCGGCCGTCCTCGCCGATCCACGCCTCCAGGTGGAAGGCGATCGGCAGCGGGGACGCCGGCAGCGCGGCCACCAGGTCGCCGGTCAGCCGCATGAGCGTGGCGCGGCGTTCGTCGCCGGGGGCCAGCAGCTGGGTGCTGAGCACCGACTCGTCGCGGGCGTACTCCGCCATGCCGCCGTTGTACTGCGACGGCCAGCCGTGCACGACGCGGCCGCCGGCCATGATGCCGTCCACGTGGAAGAACGGCGCGCGCACGAAGCCCTCGGCCATCCACTGGCCGGGCAGGTAGAGCACCGGCGACTGCCGCTGGCGGCCGAGGAAGGCGTCCAGGTCCCGCGGGCCGTGCAGGATGGCGACGTCCTCGGCACCGGAGCCGGCCCGCGGCTTGACCACCACCGGGTAGCCCTCGGCCTCGACGAAGTCCAGCAGGTCCATCGGCCCGTCGACGGCGGTGAACGACGGCACGCCCAGCCCCGCGGCGCGCGCCAGCCGCTTCATGGCGACCTTGTCGCGGTAGGCGGTCGCGGAGTCGCCGTGCTGGCCCGGCAGGCCCAGGCGTTCGCGCAGCCGGGCGGCCCGCAGCACGTCGCTCTCGCTGGTGCTGGCGATCAGCTCCACGCCGTGGGTCCGGGCGGCCTCCTCCGCGATCCGCTCGGTCGCCCAGGAGTGGTAGTCGTCCACCAGCCGGTGGCCGAGGAAGCGCTCGGCCAGCAGGTCCTCGCAGCCGGCGACCGCCTTGGGCGTGGTGATCAGCACGACGCTGTCCCCGGTGGCGTCCAGCCACTCGTGGAGCGGGCGCTTGGCCAGCGGCTGGCGGGAGAACAGCAGAACTTTGGGCATGGTCAGGTCCTCGCGGGATGGATGGTTGCGACGGGCCGCAGCGCGCCGTGCAGGTGCACCAGGCTGTCGCCCGGCTCGCCGGCCTGCGCGTGCTCCACGGCACCGACGACCAGGTGGTGGTCGCCGAGCCGGAGTTGGTCGTGCCGGGAGCACACCAGCCACGACAGGCAGCCGTCCAGCAGCGGCACGCCCTGCGGCCCGGTGTGCCAGCGGGTGGGCGCGGCGAACCGGTCGGCGCCGGAGGTGGCGAAGCGCGCGGCCAGTTCGGCCTGGT
The DNA here is from genome assembly GCF_027947535.2 of Streptantibioticus silvisoli. Classification (GTDB taxonomy): domain Bacteria; phylum Actinomycetota; class Actinomycetes; order Streptomycetales; family Streptomycetaceae; genus Streptantibioticus_C; species Streptantibioticus_C silvisoli. Next base: position 39,797 of record NZ_JAAGKO020000054.1, on the reverse strand, counting down.
CCGCGCCGAGCAGCTGGATGCCGAACCACCGGCTGTCCTTGATCCGGGCCCAGGTGGTGGAGGTGTCGGCCAGCGCGAAGGAGACCAGCGCGGGGGTCGCGCTGATCGAGGTGAACGAGGTGATGGTCACCCCCGCGGGCCCGTCGGGGCCGGCGGCGGTGAGCACCGCGACGCCCGCGGCGTGCGATCTCAGCACGCCGCGCAGCGCCGGCCCGTCGATGGTCACGGCTCGACCGGGGTCGTGGTGAACGACGGCCGCGGCAGGCCCAGGTTCTCCCGCAGCGTGCGGCCCTCGTACTCGGTGCGCATCAGCCCGCGCCGCTGGAGCTCCGGCACGAGCAGGTCGACGATGGCGTCCAGACCGTCGGGCAGGTAGTCCGGCAGGATGTTGAACCCGTCGGCGCCCTCGTTGACGAACCACTCCTCCAGCTCGTCGGCGATGGTTTCCGGCGTGCCGAGCAGGAAGCGGTGGCCGCGGCCGGCCGACACCTTCAGGTACAGCTCGCGGATGGTCAGGCCCTGCCGCTTGGCCTGCTGGTAGATCAGCTGCTGCTTGCTGGTGCTGCCCTCGGTGGCGGGCAGTTCCGGCAGCGGGCCGTCCAGCGGGTAGCCGGAGATGTCGACGTTGCCGAGCTGGCCGGTGAGCAGGCCGAGCCCGACGACCGGGTCGACCAGCGACTGGAGGGTGTCGTACTTGTCCTCCGCCTCCGCCCTGGTCCGGCCGACCACGATGAACGCGCCGGGCAGGATCTTGACGTCGTCGGGGTTGCGGCCGTGGCCGGCGATCTGCTGCTTCATGCCGCGGTAGTAGGTCTGCGCCTGCTCCAGCGTCTGCTGCGCGGTGAAGACCACCTCGGCCCACTGGGCGGCGAAGTCCTGGCCGTCGGGGGAGGAGCCGGCCTGCACGATGACCGGGTGGCCCTGCGGCGGGCGGGGCACGTTGAGCGGGCCGCGTACCGAGAAGTGCTCGCCCTTGTGGTGCAGGATGTGCAGCTTGGCCGGGTCGAAGAAGCGGCCCGACTCCTTGTTGTAGAGGAAGGCGTCGTCCTCCCAGCTGTCCCACAGCCCGGTGACGACGTCCATGAACTCGCGCGAGCGGTGGTAGCGGGCCGCGTGGTCGGGCTGCTTGTCGAGGTTGAAGTTCTGCGCCTCGACGTCGGTGACGGAGGTGACCACGTTCCAGCCGGCCCGCCCGCCGCTGAGGAAGTCCAGCGAGGCGAACTTGCGCGCGATGTGGAACGGCTCGTTGTACGTGGTCGACGCGGTCGCCGTCAGGCCGATGTGGGTGGTGTGCACCGCCAGCGCGGACAGCAGGGTCAGCGGCTCGAAGTGGACCATGCGGCCCTGCCGGCTCAGCTCGTCGGCGTCCTTGTAGTGGGTACGCACCCCCGCGCCGTCGGACAGGAAGACCATGTCGAACCTGCCGCGTTCGGCGGTCTGCACGATCGAGCGGTAGTAGTCGAAGTCGAGGCCGCCGTCCGGGCGTGCGTTGGGGTGCCGCCAGGCGGCGACGTGGTGGCCCGGCGCGGGCAGGAAGGCGCCGAGTTTCATCATGCGGCGGTGCGCGCTCACGGTGGATTCTCTCCGATCGTACGAGGTGGGGCGGACGGGGTCAGCGGGGACGGCGGACGGGGGAGCCCGCCGGGCGGGCCGCGATGCCCCCGGCGGCCGTGAGGGGTGGCCGCCCGGCCGGGGCAGCCGCGGGCCGGAAGCCGGCCGGTGCGGCGCGGCGCGGTCTCATGGCAGCGCCCCCGGCTCTCCCGGGCGGGCCTCGCCGGTGCTGGCGCCCAGGCCGGGGCCGTCCGGCACGGTGATCGCCCCCGAGGTGACGGTGGTGCCGGTGAACGGGTCGTCCGCCAGGCCGAGATGGCCGTCGAGGTCGAGGTGGTCGGCCAGGCCGCCCAGTTGGGCCATGGCCGTCACGCCCAGCGCGCTCTCGTTCTTGCAGCCGAGCATGACCCGCAGCCCGCAGTGCCGGGCCAGGGTGATCATCTCCCGTGCGGCGTGCAGCCCGCCGCACTTGGTCAGCTTGACGTTGATCCCCGCGACGCGCCCGCGCAGCCGCAGGACGTCCTGCGGTCCGGCGCAGTCCTCGTCGGCGAAGACCGGCACCGGCGACCGCTCGTGCACGCCGCGCAGGTCGTCCAGGGCGCCGGGGGCGATGGGCTGTTCGAGGAGTTCGACGCCGTGCCGGTGCAGTTCCCGCGCGACCCGCACCGCCCCCTCGGGGGACCAGGAGCCGTTGCCGTCCACCCAGATGCGCCCGCCGTAGACCGAACGCAGCACCCCGGCGCGGCTGCCGTCGTCCGCCGGGGTCATCTTGAGCTTCAGCACCGGCCAGTCCGCCAACTGCCGTCCTCGGCGGGCGAGTTCGTCGTCGGGGCAGGCGCCGATGGACAGCGCGGTCGGCGCCAGCGGCAGGCCGGCCAGCCCCAGCAGCCGGTGCAGCGGCTGCCCGGCGGCCTTGCCGAGCAGGTCGTGCAGGGCCATGTCGACCGCCGCCGCCACGTTCGGCCGCACCCGGGCCGCCGCCAGCCGGGCCAGCACGCCGCGCAGCGCGTGCGGTGAGGCGCCGTCGAGCGCGGGCGCGCAGGCGTCCAGTTCCGCCGGTTCGGCGGCCAGCGCCGTCCCGTAGCCGGTCAGGCCCTGCCAGGACAGCGTCACCAGGGACTGGCGCACCTCGGTGACGACCCCGCGGTTGCTGACGAAGGGCTCGGCCAGCGTCACCGTGAGCGGGCGGTGGGCGAACCTCACGCGGTCACCTCCTCGAACGCGGCGACGATCGACGACGCCTGACGGAACGTCAGATCGCGGAAGCCCTCCGGCTCCACGGGCACCGCCGGCTCGCGCGGCTCACCGGTGTGCGGCACGCCGCTGCCGGTGCGGAACCGGCCCAGCAGGTAGTCCGACAGACCACCGAGCGACGCGAGCTGCGCCAGCGCCGTGTCGTAGGCCGCCTCGGGCCGCACCGCGCGCACCGACCGGAACAGCCCCGCCAGCAGCTCGGCGTCCTTCGGGGACGTGCTGGGCGGGCAGAGCATGAACACCGGTGCCGGCAGCAGCACGAAGCAGATCGGGCTCACCTCGGGGAAGTCGCGCACCAGCGGCGTGGTGATCGACCGCATCGGCCGCACCCGCGAACGCCGCCCGAAGTAGCCGCTGCGGCGCGGCGGGCAGCCCGCCATCGCCCGCGCGCCCCAGTGCAGATGGGTGATGAACGGGCCCTCGGCGGGGATGCCGCTCTCGTCCGGGCGGTGGTCGCCGAACAGCGCGAACAGCACGTTGGTCAGCAGCAGCGACACCACCGGCAGCACCGGCGGCATCGTGGCGATCTGCGAGAAGAACCACCGCGGTTCCGTCAGCGCCCGCAGCGGCAGCAGGACCGCCTCCGCCAGGGCCCGGGCGGACGGGTAGCGGTGGCCGTCGAGCAGGTAGCCGTCGCCGTCCGGCACCAGGTCGCAGCGGCCCACCTCGCCGTCCAGCCGCACCGCGTGGCTGATCAGCTCCGACAGCAGCCGCGCCGGGTTGTCCTCGGCGGCCGCCTGCGCGAACAGCGCGCAGAGCATGTCGACCAGCAGCGGGGCGTTGGCGACCAGCGAGGTGGCCCACTGCTCGAAGCGGTAGCCGGTGATCGACACCATGCGCTGCCAGTGCACGTCGACCAGCGGGGTCAGCTGCCCGTCGACGTCGGTCTGCACCAGCGGGCAGAACAGCGGCCGGCCGCGGTCGCGCAGCGCGAACCGGCGCCCGTCCCAGGTGTACAGCGGCAGCATCCGCCGCACGCCCCCCTCGACCAGCGAACCCGGCAGGTACACGTCGTCGCCGCCCTCGGTGTCCGCCTCGGTGCGGGTGAAGCCGTAGATCAGCGGGTAGCCGTGGCCGGCGCCGCAGACCGCGGTGTTGAAGTCCATCGGCCCCGACCGCCCCAGCGCGATGTCCTCCCAGTTGCCCAGGTGCCCGGTGCGCGGCGGCAGCAGTCCCTCCTCGCGGTGCACCAGGTCCAGCAGCGTGCCGATGCGGACGTCCTGGGTGCCCAGGTGCACCGGGGAGAAGCTCTTGGCCCGGGCGGCCAGCTCGTCGGTGCCGGCGACCGCGCTCAGGCCGAGTTCCCGCAGGATGCGCTCGCTCACCGCTGCTCCTCCTTCTCCAGCTTGTCCAGCCGGCCCAGCAGGTACGGCAGCGAACCGCCGGCCAGCAGCACGTCCCACTCACCGGCCGACTGCACCTCGGCGCGGGCGGTGAAGGCCACCGCGCCGGCCCGCACCCCCACCTCGCCGCTGTCACGCATCCCGTCGAGCGCCAGGTCGAACTCCTCGTGCCCGGTCAGGCCCAGCGACGCCCACGACCGGCCCGCCGGCAGCAGCAGCGGCAGGATGCCCATCGCGCACAGGTTCGCGCGGTGGATGCGCTCGAAGCTCTCGGCCAGCACCGCCCGCACCCCCAGCACCCACGGCCCCTTCGCCGCCCAGTCCCGCGACGAGCCCATGCCGTAGCTGCGCCCGGCCAGAACGATCAGCGGCGTGCCGGTCCGCGCGTACCGCTCGGCCGCCTCGAAGACCGGCAGCCGCTCACCGCTGGGCACGTGCAGCGTCGCGCCGCCGCTGTCGCCGGGGCCCGAACCGTCGTCCAGCAGGTGGTTGCGCAGCCGCGGGTTGCCGAACGTGCCGCGCGCCATCACCTCGTGGTTGCCGCGCCGCGAACCGAAGGAGTTGAAGTCGCGCACCCCGCGTTCGCTCAGGTACCGGCCGGCGGGGGAGTCCGCCGCGATCGCGCCGACCGGCGAGATGTGGTCGGTGCTGATGTCGTCGCCGAGCGCCAGCAGCGCCCGGGCCCCGCGCAGCGCGCCGGTGGCGGCGGCGTCGACGTAGACCGGGTTGCGGATGTAGGTGGACGCCTCGTCCCAGTCGAAGACCTCGCCCTGCTGCGCGCCGATCGCCTCCCAGCCCGCCTCCGGCCCCGGCCCGGCCGCGAACAGCTCCGGCGTGATGAACCGGGCCTCCAGCGCGGCCAGTTCGGCGGCGTCCGGCCACAGGTCGCGCAGCAGCACCGGCACGCCGTCGCGGTCGTGGCCCAGCGGCTCGCGGTCCAGGTCGACGCGGACGTGGCCGACCAGCGCGAGCGCCACGACCAGGGCCGGCGACGCCAGGTACCCGGCGCGCACCTGGGCGTGCACCCGGGACTCGAAGTTGCGGTTGCCGCTGAGCACCGCGCACACCGCGAGCCCCTCCCGGTCGACCGCCTCCCCGACCCCCTCGTTGAGCGGGCCGCTGCCGCCGTTGCACGTCATGCAGCCGTAGCCGGCCACGTGGAAGCCCAGCGTCTCCAGGTCCGCCAGCAGGCCCGCGTTCCGCAGGTACTCGGTGACCGCCCGCGACCCGGGCGACAGGCTGGTCTTGACGTGTCCCGGCACCGTCAGGCCGCGCTCGACGGCCCGGCGGGCCACCAGCCCGGCCGCCAGCATGGCCTTCGGGTTGGAGGTGCTGGTGCACGAGGTGATGGACGCGATGACGATGTCGCCCTCCGCGACCAGCGGCGTGCCGCGCGGCGGCCGCGGGCTCAACTCCGCGAAGGAGCCGGGCAGTTCGCTCAGCGAGATCCGCTGGTCCGGGCGGCTCGGGCCGGCCAGGCTCGGCCCGACCCCACCCAGGTCGAACTCGATGGTCCGGCCGAAGCGCGGCCCGTCGCCCTCGCGCAGCAGCCGCTGGTGCGCGCAGTACGCCTCCACCAGCGCGACGTCCCGCTCGCGGCGGCCGGTCTGCCGCAGGTAGCGCAGCGTCTCGCCGTCCACCGGGAAGAACGCCGCCATCGCGCCGTACTCCGGGGCCATGTTGGCCACCGTGCAGCGGTCGGGCGCCGACAGCTGGTCCACCCCGGGACCGGTGAACTCCAGCAGCACGCCCCGCACGTTCTCCTCGCGCAGCCGGCGGGTCAGGGTGAGCACCACGTCGGTGGGCGAGGTGCCGGGGCGTACCGCGCCGGTCAGCCGCACCCCGACGACCGGCGGCACCCGGATCGGCTGCGCCAGGCCCAGCATCAGCGCCTCCGCCTCCAGGCCGCCCACGCCCCAGCCCAGCACACCGAGCCCGTTGACCATCGTGGTGTGGCTGTCGGTGCCGATGACGGTGTCCGGCGACAGCAGCCCGTCCGGGCCGGTCGCCACCACCGTCGCCAACTGCTCCAGGTTCACCTGGTGGACGATGCCGCGGCCCGGCGGGATCACCCGCAGCCCGTCGAACGCGTGCCGCGCCCACTTCAAGAACGCGTACCGCTCCTGGTTGCGCTCCAGCTCCAGCGCCTCGTTGAGCGCCAGCGCGTCCGGCCGGCCCGCCCAGTCCGCCTGCACCGAGTGGTCCACGACCACGTCGACCGGCAGCGCCGGATTGACCCGGCCCGGCCGCGCCACCCGGCTGCGCAACGCCGCCAGGTCCACCAGCAGCGGGATGCCGGTGTAGTCCTGCACCAGGACGCGGGCCGGCCGGAACGCCATCTCCAGGTCGGGGTCCGCACCGCGCGCCAGCCGTTCGCCCAGCAGCGCGGCCCGCTCCGGCTCACCGGCCCGCAGCAGCGACTCCAGCAGGACCCGGCCGGTGTACGGCACGGCGGCGAGGTCGAGCCCGCTGTCCGCGGCGAACCGCGGCAGGCTGTACAACCCGCACTCGCGCCCGGCGAGCTGCTCCCAGCTGATCACGTGGAACTCACTTTCCTCGTCCTGGCAAAACGTCCCGCCCCTCCGGCGCCCACCACCGCCCGTCGCACCGGGCCCGCGCGGCCCCCAGCGGCGGGCGACCGCTCACGCGCCGGCCCCGGCGGCCCCCGGGTAGGGGCGCGAACGCGGGCCGACGTAGTCCAGCAGCGGCCGGATCAGCACGTTGTTCGCCTGCTGCTCCAGCGCCTGCGCCACCCAGCCCGCGGTCCGGCCGACCACGAACATCGCCACCGACAGGTCGTCCGGCAGCCCCAGCAGCCGGTAGGCCAGCCCCGCGTACAGGTCGACGTTCGGCGCGACGCCGTGCCGGCCGTACGGGCGCATGGCGGCGGCCACCGCGTCCAGGATGTCCAGGCCGGCGGTGTCGCCGCGCTCCTGGCTCAACTCCACGACGGTGGACCGCAGATGACGCACCCGCGGGTCCTCCGTGCGGTACACCCGGTGGCCGAAGCCCATCACCGGCTCGTTGCGGGCCTGCAACGCCGCGACGTACTCCTCGGCCCGGTCCGCCGAGCCCACCGCGTCGATCAGGCCGACGACGCGCTCGGCCGCGCCGCCGTGCACCGAGCCGGCGAACGCCGCGATGGCGGCGGTCAGCGCCGCGGTCATCCCGGCCCGGCAGCCGATGGCGACCCGCGCGGTGAACGCCGAGGCGTTCGAGCTGTGGTCGGCGTGCACGATGAAGCCCTTGTTGATGAACCGCACCGCCGCCGGGGTGGGCCGCTCGCCCAGCAGCACGGTCAAGAACGCCTCGGCGTAGGAGCTGTCCTCGGCCGGCACCAGCGGTTCGCGCCCGCTGCGGAAGGCGTGGTGGGCGGCGACGAGCATCGGGATCCGGGCGATCAGCGCGACGCCCGCCGCGCGCGCCTCCTCCTGGCTCTCGTCGGTGCCGCGCGCGCGGGCCGGCCCGAACGCCCCGAGCGCCGACACGCAGGTGCGCAGCGCCTCCACCGGGTGGGCGTGCGCCAGCGAACGGGCCAGCTCCAGCACCGGCGCGGGCAGTTCGCGGTGGGCGCGCAGCTCCTTGCCGAACGCCTCCAGGGCGGCGGCGTCCGGCAGTTCACCGTTGACCAGCAGGTGGGCGACCTCCTCGAAACAGGCGTGCTCGGCCAGGTCGTGGATGCTGTAGCCGCGGTACTCCAGGACGCCCTCGGCGCCGTCGATGCGGGTGACCGTGGTGTGGTCGAAGCGGATGCCCTCCAGCCCGCGGTGCACAACGGTCCTGGCGCTCTCCGCGTCGGCCGGCGGCGGCCCGGGGGAGCGGTCGCCGCCGGCGAACTCCCGGATCGCGCCGACCGTGCGCAGCGCGAGCGTCAGCTCGTCGTCGACGGTCACCCCGTAGGCGCCCTCCAGCGCGACCATCAGCGACACGTGGCCGAGCGAGTCCCACTCCCTGATGGACTGGTACTCCAGGTCCTCGGTGACTCTCCCCTCGTCGATCCCCAGGGTGCGGGCGATGAGCTGGTCAACGCTGCTCATGGTTCCCCTCCGGCAGGCAGTCGGTCTTGCGATGGGTCGGGCGGTCGGCGGAGCGCGTCATACCAGGGCCGCCCGGTCGTCGAGCCAGGCGCGCAGCGCGTTGCGGTCGGTCTTGCCGTTGCCGTTGACCGGCATCTCGTCGATGACCCGCACCGACTTCGGCACCATGTAGGCCGGCAGCCGCCCGGCGGCCGCCCCGGCCAGCTCCTGCGGATCGCCGTCGGCGCCGCACACCACCGCGGTGATCGTCGCCGGGTCGGGCCACAGCAGGCAGACGGCCTGCTCGCAGCCGGCCCGGCGCAGTTCGGCCTCGATCTCGCCCAGCTCGATCCGGTACCCGCCGACCTTCACCTGCTGGTCGTCGCGGCCGAGGCAGACGTAGTGGTCGCGCTGCCGGCGCACCAGGTCGCCGGTGCGGTAGTAGGTCCGCCCGTCCCGCTCGAAGAACCGCTCGGCGGTCAGCTGCGGCGCCCGCCAGTAGCCGGGCGAGGTCTGCGGCCCGGCCATGCACAGCTCACCGGTCCCGCCGTCCGCGACGGGCGCCAGGTCCTCGCCGACGACCAGCGCGCTCATCCCCGGGTACGGCTGCCCGATCGGCACGTTGCCGTGCACGCAGTCCGCCGGGCCGGTGACCGGGTCCCAGCGGAACACCGTGCAGGCGATGGTGAGTTCGGTCGGCCCGTACAGGTTCTCCAGCACCGAGTGCGGGGCGGCGGCCTGCCACGCCTGCGCGGTCCCGCACGGCAGCGCCTCGCCGCAGAACAGGCTCCAGCGCAGCGTCGGCATCCTCCCCGGCGCCAGGCTGCCGCGCCGGGCGAGCACGGCCGCCACCGACGGCACCGAGAACCACACGGTGATCTCCTCACGCTCCAGGTAGGAGTAGGGCGCGAGCAGTTCGATGGGGTCCATGGAGCACACCCGGGCCCCGGCGTCCCAGGCCATGAACAGGTCGAAGACCGACAGGTCGAAGGTCTGGTCGAAGGTCTGCGACAGCCGGTCGGCGGCCGTCAGCCGGTAGCGGTCCTGGTTGACGTCGAGGAAGGCCCGCACGTTGGCGTGGGTGATCGGCACGCCCTTGGGCACCCCGGTGCTGCCGGAGGTGAACAGCAGGTAGGCCGGGTCGCCGGGCGGGACGGCCGGCGGCTGCCCCAGCGGTGCGGCGGCGGCCAGGTCGGCCGCGCCGAACACCGGCCCGCCGCCCGCGACGGCGAGGGACTCCCCGTCGGCGGACGGCAGCAGCAGCGCCGGCTGCCGGGCCAGCCCGCGCAGCAGCTCCGGAAGCTGGGGCAGCGACTTCTCGTCGACGATGAGCGCGTCCAGGTCGGCCCGCTCCAGCATGGTGCGGGTGCGCTCCACCGGGAAGCGCCGGTTGAGCGGGACGAACGCGGCGCCGGCGAACAGCGCGGCCAGCGTGCCGAAGTAGGAGGCCTCACTGCGGTGGGCGAAGACCCCGACCCGCCGGGGCCGCCCGCCGGCCGCGTCGGTCAGCCGCGCGGCCCACCGCAGGGCGATGTCGGCGCCCTCGGCGTAGGTGTACGCGCGCTTGCCGATGGTCAGCGCGATCCGGTCGGGACGGGTGCGCGCGTGCTGGAGGAAACCGGCGCCCAGGCTCCGGTGCGGTGCGGTGGTCGTGGCACTCGTGGCAGTCGTCATGTCGTCCGTCACTCAGAGGGTCGGCTCGGGGGCGGCGCCGAGCAGCCGGTCGGGTCGGGGCGCCACGGCCGCGATCGTGCGCACCCGGGGCCCGTTCTCGTCGGGCCGGGTGCGGATGGTGATGCGCGACACCAGGTCGACGGCCCGCCGCCGGGCGTCCTGCGCGTCCGTGCCGCGTACCAGCAGCAGCCCGGAGCGGTCGTAGGACCAGGCGATGGGGGAGACCGTGTCGCCCGGTGCGACGCCGATCTGCAGGTCGACCACGTGCGGGTCGGCGCGCACCTGCTCGGCGCCCTCCACGCTCTCCACGATCCCCGGCTCGGCGGTCAGGAACCGGATGGCCCCGCCGCCGCGGGGCGGACCCGGCGTCACCGGCGCGGTGCGGCCCGCGTACCACAGGAAGGCCAGCGCGTCGGTGTCCACGCCGTGCACCACGTTGACGAGGTCGGCGATCCGGTCGCCGCCGCGGCGGTTGTGCGACTCCACCAGCCGCGGTCCGTCGTCGGTCACGATCACCTCGGTGTGGGCGGGACCGTCCTGGAAGCCGACCGCGTCGAGCATCCGGACGACCAGCGCGTCGACCTCGGCGGCGACCGCCGGGTCGAGGCCGGCGGGCTGGACGTGCCCGATCTCCACGAACGAGTCCAGGATCTCCTTGGCGGTGTGCGCGATCACCGTGTGCCGGCCGCCGAAGGTGAAGGTCTCCACGCTCAGCTCGGCGCCCCGCAGGTACCGCTCCATCAAGAAGGTATGCAGCCCGAACTCCCGCGCCCAGGCGGCCACTTCGGTGACGGCGGCCAAGCCGGGCACCATGCGCACGCCGATGCTGCCCGAGCCGTAGCGCGGCTTGATCACCGCCGGGCCGAACTCGGTGACGAACGCGCGGATGTCCTGCTCGGTGTGGCCCAGCCGCGCGGTGACGCCCTCGACGCCGCGTTCCTCCAGCAGCGTGCGGAAGGCCAGCTTGTCCTGGAGCACCCGCACGACGTCGAGCCCGTTGCCCGGCAGCCCGAGCGCGCTCGTCGCGGCGGCGGCGGACTCCAGGCCGTCCTCGATCATCGACACCACGCGCACCAGCGGGCTGATGCGGTGGACCGCGGTGAGCAGGTCCGCGACGGCCCGCGGTTCCCGGTAGTCCGTCAGGTGGGCCTCGGCCACGAACTCCAGGCCGGCCCGGTCCAGTTCGTGGGGGCCGTGGATCCAGACCACGTCGAACCCGGCGGCGCGCGCCTTGCGCAACGTGGCGACCGTGCCGCCGATGACCGCGATCCGCGGTGAGGGGGTGGTGGTCATGCCCGCAACTCCTGTCCCGCGGCCTGCTCCAGCCAGCGCACGACCTCGACGTTGTCGGCGGTGCCGGGCAGTTCGGCCCCCGCCTTCTCCCACAGCTCCTGGCAGGCCCGGCCGAACGACGCCGGGCCGCCCGCCGCCCGTTCGAGCGCGGTGGCGATCCGGATGTCCTTCAGCATCAGCCGCAGGGCGAAGCCCGAGTCGAAGGTGCCGGACAGCACGTGGTCCGGCAGCTTGGTCTCGGAGGCGTGGTTGCGGCCGGTGGAGGCATTGATCACCGCCAGCATCACGCCGGGCTCCAGCCCGAACTCCCGCCCGGCGAGCATGACTTCGGCGACCGCCGCCAGGTTGATCGCCGACAGCAGGTTGTTGAGCGCCTTCAGCGCGTGGCCGGCGCCGGCCGGTCCGACGCGGTGCACCCGGCCGAGCGCCGACAGCACCGGCTCCGCTCGGTCCAGCGGCCCCGCCGCGCCCGCCGCCATCAGCGTCAGCTCCCCCGCGCGGGCCGCGGCCGGGGAGCCCGACACCGGCGCGTCCACCACGTCGACCTGGTGCGCGGCCGCCGCGCGGCCCAGTTCGACCGTGCCGTCCGGCGCGCTGGACCCGGAGTCGACGAGCAGCGATCCCGGTGCGAGGTAGGGCAGCAGCGCGTCGGCCACCCGGCGCACCGCGGAGCCGTCGGGGAGCATGGTGACCACGACCGGAGCGGCCAGCGAGGCGGCGTCCGGGACGCCGGTGACACCGGGGTGTTCACCGGCCGCCCGCACGGCGTCCGGGTCGAGGTCGAAGGCGAGCACCTCGAATCCGCTGTCCGCGAGCCGGCGGCACATGCCGCCCCCCATGGCTCCGAGTCCCGCAAATCCCACACGCACGTTCCGGTCCCTTTCTCTCGTCATGTGCCGGCCGGCTCCCCGGCGTTCGCCGCCCGGCCGGCCCGGGCGCCGCGCGGGTCAGGCATCGACCAGCGTCGCGGTGCGCGAGCCGGCGCCCAGCGCCACCCGTTCGGTGGCGACCCCGGCCAGCACGAACACCACCGCGGCTCCTACCCAGCCCACGGTGCCCGAGCCGAGCAGCAGCCCGGTGATCACGATGGGCCCCAGCACCCGCTGCCCGGCCATGCCCAGGTTGAAGAACGACAGGTAGCGGCCGCGCACCGCCGGCGGCGCCAGGGAGATCGACAGGTCCCACACGGCGGAGTTGATGACGACCTCCCCCAGCGACAGGGCCACCACCGCGGCGAACAGCCAGCCCACCGCGTACCAGCCCACCGTGCCGCCGGCGGTGGCGAAGAACAGGCTGGAGACCGCCATCACCCCGCCGCCGTACGTCACCATGCGCGCGGTCCTGCGGCGCCCGACCGCGAACCGGCTCACCGGGATCTGGAGCAGCAGGACCAGGACCGTGTTGGAGGCGAACAGTGCCGAGACCGTCGCCCGCGGCGCGTCGGTGTGCTGGAGCACCCACACCGGCATCGCCACCAGCAGCAGTCCGTCGAAGAACGACAGCAGGAAGTTCAGGCCGGTCAGCACCAGGTACCGCCGGTCCGGCAGCGCGGAGCGCCGCTCGCCCGGCTGCGGGGGGACCGGCTCGGCCGGCGCCTCCTCCGGCACCCGCAGTACCAGCACCGCGCCGCCGATGAAGGCCACCGCGATGCCGCTGAGCGTGACGCGGTAGGCCAGCATGGTGTTGGTGGTCAGCGCGACGCCCGCCGCCATCGCGCCCAGCCCGGTGCCGAAGTTGCGCACCGCGTTGATCACCGCCAGCAGCCGGGTGCGCTCGTGCGGTTCCGGCACCGCGGCGGCGACCAGCGCCTGGAGCACCGGCGGCCCGGCCCGGTCGCACGCCACGGCGAACAGCGTCACCACCAGGAACTCCCAGAACGTCCGCACGAACGCGTACGCGCCGAAGCACACCGCCCGGCCCAGGTAGACCGCGGCGACCACCCGGCGCGCGCCGTAGCGGTCCGCCAGCACACCGCCGAGCAGCGAGATGCCCAGCGCCACCGCGCCGGCCGTGGCCAGGCCCAGGGCGACCTGGTTGGCGCTCAGGCCGATCTTCAGGGTGTAGAACGCCATGGAGCTGGCCATGAACAGCCCGATGCCGACGGACTGCACGAGCGCGGCGACGGCCAGCCGGCGGCCACCGGCGGTCAGCTTCATGTCCAGCCGCACGTCATTCCGCCCCGAAGTCGAAGTCGACCAGGTCGTCCAGCTCCATCTCGCGCACGATGCGCCGCACCCCGGAGAAGTCGCGCACCAGCAGGTTGTTGCCCGCCTGCGCGCGGCAGTCGGCGACGATCTCGTCGGCCCGCTCGAAGCCGGCGGCCCGCAGCACACCGGGCCACACCGCGAAGTCCTGGGCCACGAAGGCGTTCAGCGCCTTGGGCAGCGCGTCGACGAACACCCGGCGCTGCTCGGCGTTCATGTGCACGTACAGCGCCTTGGCGACCTCGACCACCACCGAGGAGTGCGCGGACTCGTCCCTGGCGTGCAGCCGCGGGACGAGGGCGTGCAGCGGCTGGACCGTCTCGTCGCGCGACAGCAGCTCCAGGTAGGCGTTGACGCTGACCTCGGAGACGGTCGTCCACACCAGCTTGAGCAGGTCGCGCTCCCAGCTCTCGGTGGTCCGCGCCTCCGCCTCCAGCAGCCTGCGGTAGATCACGGTGTGCGGGTACTCCGGCTCACCGGTGACCTGCCGTACCTCGCGGGTGCGCTGCATGGCGATCATGTGCATGTAGGTGTGCCACACCTCGTCCACGTGGGTCTGCTGGACGGCCCGCTTGAGGTGGACGCCCTCGGCGCCGGGGAAGTCGCCGCGGATGACCATGGCGAACGTCGGGTTGGCGACCCGCTCCTCGGCCGCGACGACCCGCTCGTTGTAGACCAGCCAGGCCATGGTGAGCACCTGCTGCCGCTGCTCGGGGGAGGCCGCCAGGAACAGCGGGTGTTCGGCGAACGGCAGCAGCCGTACCGGGTAGTCCGGCAGCGCGTGGTCGTACTCCTCCGGCTCGGCGATCCGGTCCATGTCGGTGCGGATGGTGGCGCGCCGGGGCCAGGAGTCGGCGATCCGGCGCAGCACCGCCTCGTCGATGACGCTGTCGTGTCCGGACCCGTGGCTGCCCTCGTGATCGGTGACGCTCACTTGTGTCCCTCCTCCTGTGCTGCTCGCTGTGCCGGTTCCGGTGCTGTGTCCGGTGCCGGTTCCGGTGCTGCTTCCCGTGCCGGTTGCCGCGCCGCCGACGCGATCGCGTCGGCGAGTGTGGCGACGCCCAGGGCGAGTTCCGCCGCGCCCGTGACGATCGGCGGCATGATCTTCAGCACCTGCCCGCGCGCCCCGGAGGTCTCCACCAGCAGCCCGCGGTCGAAGGCGGCCCGCGAGACCCGGTCCGCCAGCGCCTCGTCGGTGAAGGCCAGACCGCGGATCATCCCGCGACCGCGCGGCACGCAGCCCAGGTCGGTGAACCGGGCGGCCAGGCCGGTCAGCAGCGCGTCGAGCTCGGCGGCGTTGCGCCGCACGCCCTCGGCGAACCGCGGGTCGGCCCAGAAGTCCAGGCAGGCCGCGGCGGCCACGAAGGCCAGGTTGTTGCCGCGGAAGGTGCCGCTGTGCTCGCCGGGGCCGAGCTGGTCCAGCTCGGGCCGGACCAGCACCAGCGCCATCGGCAGGCCGTAGCCGCTGATCGACTTCGACAGGCACACCAGGTCCGGCACGATGCCGGCCTCCTCGAAGCTGAAGAAGGTTCCGGTGCGGCCGCAGCCGGCCTGGATGTCGTCGACGATGAGCGGGATGCCCCGCTCCCGGGCGGCCCGCGCCAGCCGGCGCAGCCACTCGGCGCTCGCCACCGCCAGGCCGCCCTCGCCCTGCACGGTCTCCACCACGATCGCGGCGGGCAGGTCGACGCCGCTGCCCGGGTCGTCCAGCATGCGGGTGAGGTAGTCGACGGTGTCGACCCCGTCCCCGGCGTACCCCTCGTAGGGCATCCGCGTGACGTGGCCGAGCGGAACGCCGGCGGCGCCGCGCTTGAAGGAGGTGGCGGAGGCGGCCAGCGCGCCCAGCGACAGGCCGTGGAAGCCGCCGGTGAACGCGATGACGTCGGTGCGCCCGGTGACGCGGCGGGCGGTTTTGAACGCCGCCTCGACCGCGTTGGTGCCGGTGGGGCCGGTGAACTGCACCCGGTAGTCCAGCCCCCGCGGCCGCAGCACCACGTCGCGCAGGCGGCGCAGGAAGGCGGCCTTGGCGGTGGTGTGCAGGTCCAGGCCGTGCACCGGGCCGTCGGCGAGCAGGTAGTCCACGACGGCGCCGCGCACGGCCGGCGGGTTGTGCCCGTAGTTGAGGGCGCCGGCACCCGACAGGAAGTCGGTGTACTCGCGGCCCTCCTCGTCCCACATCCGGTGCCCGCTCGCCCGGGTGAAGACCGCGGGGAACCGGCGGCAGTAGGTCCTGACGGCCGATTCGAGGTCGTCGAAGACGGTGGTGTCCGGCTCGGTGACAGTCATGAGGTGCTCCAGGGATCGGCGTCGGCGACCTGCCCGAACTCGCGCGGGCTCAGCGCGGTGCGCGGCGTGAGCGGGAACCAGCCCGCCAGGGTCAGTCGGATCAGTTCGCGCATCCGGTCGGCGATGAGTTCGGGGCCGTAGCAGGCGGGCACCTCGGCGGCGTCGAGCACCGAGGTCGGCGGGAAGTACTTCGCGCCGCGGGACGGCCGCACGACGGCGTCCCACAGGTTGAGGCTCTGGCCGCCCCAGCGCGCCCGGCCGCTGAACACCGAGTACAGCGGCAGCCCTTCGGGGTGCGGGGTGCTCAGCGCCTGGTTCACCGCCTCGCTGACCATCTCGATGATCAGCCCGCACGCCCCGGCGTCGCGGACCCGGCGTGCCTGGGCGAACAGCGCGAACGCCTCGTCCACCGCGTCGCCGTGCCGGCCCAGCACCCCGCGCTGCGGGGTGTAGCCGAGATGCGCCAGGGTCGGCACCCCGCTGGAGGCCACCGCCGCGACGCAGTCCAGTTCGCGCGCGCCGGCCACCTCGATCTTCACCGCGTCCGCGCCGGCCGCGACGAACCGGTCGGCCGCCTCACGGGCCGCGCCGCTGTCGCGGGTCGCGCCGTCGGGCAGGTCGGCGAGCAGGAACGGCCGCCGGTCCGCCGGGAACTCGGCGTCCATCGCCTCGCGCACCTCGCCGACCAGGCCGGTCAGCGTGTGCAGCGCCCACTCCTGCTCACCGCGGCCGTCCATCGCCGTGGAGGGGCGGCCCAGGTGGGTCATGAAGTACGAGTCGCCGACCATCAGGCACTCCACCGGGCTGGCCGCCAGGTCCGGGGTGCGCAGCGCCTGCGCCAGCCCGCGCACCTCGAAGCCCCGGTAGACGTTGACCTTCAGCCCGATCTGCGCCGGCGCGTCGTACCGCCACAGGTACGGCGAAAGCGTGGAGCCCGGCGCCGGCGCGGTCACCTCAGCGCTCACCCTTGCCCTCCCGGTAGATCGTGTTGACGCGGCCGATCGCCTCGACCACCGACCGCGGTGCCGCCGCGGTGAAGCAGATCCGGGCCCAGTCCGCGCAGTGCTCGCCGAACACCCGGCCCGGCGCGAGCCCGACACCGGCCCGCGCGCACCGGCGGACGAACTCCTCACCGTCGCCGTACGCCCGCAGGTCCACGAAGGTGTACAGCCCGCCGGCGACCGCGGTGTGCGGGATCTCCAGGGCCTCGTCGGCGAGCGCCCAGGCGTGCGCCGCCCGTTCGCGGCGCGCCGCCAGCTCGGCCGCCGGGGTGGCCAGCGCCTCGAACGCGGTGAACTGGGCGGCGGTGGAGACCGAGTACAGGGTGTGCAGCGACCACTTGGTCAGCACCTCCTCCGAACCCGGCGGTGAGATCAGATGCCCGGCGCGGGTGCCGGGCATGGCGTACGTCTTGCTGCAGCTGTGCACCGAGAAGGTGCGCTCCGCGGCGGTGCCGACGGTCGCCATGTCGATGAATCCGCCGTCGGAGAAGTCGTAGTTCTCGTAGGCGTTGTCCGCGATCAGCCACAGGTCGTGGCGCTCGGCCAGCTCCGCCAGCCGGGTCAGCGCCGGCTCGTCCAGCCGGAAGCCGGTCGGGTTGTTGGGGTTGTTGAAGTAGATGGCCCGGGTGCGCGGGCCCACCGCCCGCTCGATGGCGGCGGTGAAGTCGAACCCCGGGTCGCGCGACAGCTCCAGGAAGACCGGGACCTCCCGGGGTACGCCGCCGGCCGCCCACACCAGGCCGGTGGCGAACAGCCACTGTGGGGAGAGGACCAGCACCTCGTCGCCCGGCCGCAGCACCGCGTGCAGCACCACCGCGATGGCGTGGGTGGCGCCGGAGGTCACCAGGACCTGTTCGGGGTCGACGCGGGTGCCGCGCCGTGCGGTCGCCGCCTCGGCGAACGCCCGGCGCAGCGCGGGTACTCCGCCGGGCGGCGCGTGCTCGTGCGCGCTGATCCCGAACTCGGCCCGCTCCCAGGCGCGCGGTCGCGCGCACGGTTCGAAGACGGTCCTGCCCTGCTGGAGTCCCACCGGTGCCTCGTGGGCGCCGGAACGCAGCAGCCGCTCGACCGTGACGAGTGGCGAAGGCGGGATCTCCCGCAACGTCCTACCGAAGGACGGCATGGTGCGGCTCCTGTCTTCAGTGCCCGGCCGGCGCGGAGGAGGCCGCCCGGTGGGCCGGCCGGTCGAGCCCGAGGTTCTCGCGGAGCGTGCCGCCCTCGTACTCGGTGCGGAACAGCTGCCGGCGCTGGAGTTCGGGGATGACCAGGTCGACGAAGTCGTCGAGCCCGTCGGGCAGGACCGGCGGCATGACGTTGAAGCCGTCGGCGCCCCCGGCGGTGAACCACTCCTCCAGCTCGTCGGCCACGTCACCGGGGGTGCCGATGATGATGCGGTGGCCGCGGCCGCCGGACACCGACCGGTACAGCTCCTTGATGGTGAGCCCCTCGCGGCGCGCCTTGTCCCAGACGAGCTGCTGGCGGCTGGTGCAGCCTTCGGTGGCGGGCAGTTCCGGCAGCGGGCCGTCCAGCGGGTAGCCGGAGATGTCCACGTCGCCCAGCAGTTGGGTGAGCAGGCCGAGGCCCACCACCGGGTCGACCAGCTCCTGGAGCACGGCGTACTTGTCCTCGGCCTCGGCGCGGGTGCGGCCGATCACCGGGAAGACCCCCGGCATGATCTTGATCTGCTCCGCGTCCCGCCCGTGCGCGGCGACCTGCTCCTTCATGCCGCGGTAGAACGCCTGCGACTGGTCGAGCCGCTGGTTGGCGGTGAAGACCACCTCGGCCCACTGGGCGGCGAAGTCCTGGCCGTCGGGGGAGGCGCCGGCCTGGACCAGCACCGGGTAGCCCTGCGGCGGGCGGGCCACGTTGAGCGGGCCGCGTACCGAGAAGTGCTCGCCCTTGTGGTGCAGGATGTGCAGCTTGGCCGGGTCGAAGAAGCGGCCCGACTCCTTGTCGTAGAGGAACGCGTCGTCCTCCCAGCTGTCCCACAGCCCGGTGACGACGTCCATGAACTCCCGGGCCCGGTGGTAGCGGGTCTCGTGGTCCAGCTGGGTGTCGCGGTTGAAGTTGCGGGCCTCGGCGTCGGTGACGGAGGTGACCACGTTCCAGCCGGCCCGCCCGCCGCTGAGGAAGTCCAGCGAGGCGAACTGCCGGGCGAGGTGGAACGGTTCGTTGTACGAGGTGGAGGCGGTCGCGGCCAGCCCGATCCGGTCGGTGGACACCGCCAGCGCGGACAGCAGGCTCAGCGGCTCGAACTGCGCGAACCGGCCCCAGCGGCTGAGTTCCTCCTCGTCCCGGTACGGGGTGCGGATGCCCAGCCCGTCGGAGAGGAAGACCATGTCGAACTTGCCGCGCTCCGCGGTCCGTACCAGGTCGCGGTAGTGCGCGAAGTCGGTGCCGCCGTCCGCGTGGGCGGTCGGGTGGCGCCAGGAGGCGACGTGGTAGCCGGGTGCTATGAGGAAGGCTCCGAGCCGGAGCATGCGGCGGTTCGCGCCCATGATGGGAATCCCCTCGCTGGTGATGGCGTACTCGCTGGCGCCTCGGCGCGGTGGACGACGGCCGGGGCCGTGGCGGCGCTGGGCAGCAGCACATACCGGCCACGGAAAACCTGGCCGGGAGTCGGTTTTGTCGTTCCCCTCGGTCCCATCCGCCCACCCCCCCGGGCGGCTCGAAAAGGACACTAGATGAGGGCGGGGGCCGTGCCACCGTTGTGAGCACATTGCGGCTTCATAGCGGAAATCCCGTTTTGCTTCTTTTGATTTCGCTACGGACAGTGAGCCGATCGCCGCCGAAAGTGTATACGAGCGCTGCTCAGCACTCGTAGTGGTGTTCCGGTCGCCCGGCGTCCCCGTATTTCAGGGTCAGCCGGGCGCAGCCGGTCTTCTCCAGGTGCTTGAGGTAGCGCTGCGCGGTGGACCGGCTCAGTCCGGCGCGGTCGGCGACCTCCCGCGCCGACAGCGGCTGCGCCGCGCGCAGCAGCACCTGGCGCACGAGTTCGGCGGTCGGTGCCGAAAAACCCTTGGAGCGGGGCGTGACGCGTGCCGGGGCGCGGAAGGTGCCGAAGATCCCGTCCATCCTGTCCTGCCCCAGCTCCTCGGACTCCTCGATGCCGTCCAGGGCGGTGCGCAGCTGCGCGTACGCCTCCAGCTTGGCGCGCAGGGTCTGGAAGGTGAACGGCTTGAGCAGGTACTGCAGCACCCCGCAGCGCAGCGCCGCCCGCACGTCGGCGGCGTCCCGGCTGGCGGTCACCATGATCACGTCGACCTCGTGGTGGTGCTGGTGCAGCCGCCGCACCAGCGACAGGCCGGTCTCGTCCGGCAGGTAGTGGTCGAGCAGCACCAGGTCGGTGCCGCCGCGTTCGATGACCGCGAGCGCCTCGGCGGCGGTGTGGGCCTGGCCGACGACCCGGAAGCCGGGGATGCGCGACAGGTACGCCGAGTTGATCTCCGCCACGTAGAAGTCGTCATCCACGATGAGGACGTCGATCATCGGTTGCCTCCGTCGGGTACCAGTGCCCGTGGCAGCACCACGGTGAACTCGGCGCCGCCGCCGGCGCGGTCGCACGCGGTGGCCTCGCCGTCGTACCGCTCGGCGACCCGCCGCACCAGGGCCAGGCCCAGCCCGCGTCCCGCCGGGCACGCGGCCGGCTTGGTCGACCAGCCCTCGGCGAACACCGACTCGCGCCGGCCGGCCGGCACGCCGGGGCCGTTGTCCGCGACGCGCACGACGGCGGTGCGGCCCTCCGCCCGCAGTTCGACCTCCACGAAGGGGTCGGCCGCCCGGTGCGCGGCCACCGCGTCGAGCGCGTTGTCGACCAGGTTGCCCACCACGGTCACCAGGTCGCGGGGGGCGGCAGCGGTGTGCGGAAGATACGTTCCTTCGGCGATGCGCAGCGTGACGCCGCGGTCGGCGGCGACGGCGCTCTTGCCGAGCAGCAGGGCGCCGACCAGCGGTTCGCGTACCCGCTCGGTCAGCCCGCCGGCCGGGCGGGCGCGGGCGCCGGCCACGTCGTCCATGAACTGGCGTGCCCGGTCGTACATCTCGAGTTCGAGCAGCCCTGCGAGGGTGTGCAGGAAGTTGGCGTACTCGTGCTCGTGGCCGTGAGGACGCGGGGGCCCGGCGAGAATGCGGTGGGTGTCCAACCTTGTGATCCATGGCTCTGGTTGCGTGCGGAATCCGCCCGGCAACGCCGGAATTCGTCAACAGTTGAACGGCCTGTGGGCCGGCCGAGGAGGCGAATCGGTCATGGAATCCCCATTTGCGCCCCCGTGCTCGCTTCGTCCCCAAAGGGGTAACAAAACCATTGCCGTTGAGTGAGATCAACGTTGCGCCCATGTGTCCTGCGCCACGGCTGCGCCGCAGTGCGGACCGGCCCTGTGTACCACGCTCAAAATGAGCAGAACAATCTTTTCCCGGTAAAGCCGAAGTTTGGCCAGAACGCCGCCGGTCCGGGCGCGCTGACCTAGCCTGCAACCGAGTCGCCCCGCCGGGCGAAAGGGAGCCGCTGGTTCAAGGAGAAGCGCCGGTGACAACGCAATCGGAGCAGGCCGCGGGCCCGCGCGACGTCCTGGTCTTCGTCAACAGCGACCACGCCGACACCCCCTACGACACGTGGGCGGCCGGCACCGGGGTGCGGCTGCACCTGCTGGTGTCGCAGGCGAAGTTCCCGCAGTACCGCCACGTGCCCGGCGCGCGGTCCTTCGCCGACTACGCCCACGGCGGCGCGGTGGAGCAGGCCGCGCTGGAGAGCGCCGGCCGCCGGCGGCCGTACGCCGTGCTCGCCCGGATGGAGAGCGACGTGCTGCGGGCCGCCCGGCTGCGCGAACTGCTCGGCGTACCGGGGCAGGACTTCGCCGGCGCCCTGGCCTTCCGCGACAAGGTGCTGATGAAGACGCTGCTGCGCGACCAGGGCCTCGCAGTGCCGCGGTTCGCCCCGGTGCGCGTGGTGTTCGACCTGCTCGCGTTCGTCCGCGAGAACGGCTACCCCGTGGTGGTCAAGCCCGCCTACGGCTCCGGCTCCACCGGCACCCAGGTGCTGCGCGGCCCGGCGGACCTGGCGGACCTGCTGCGGGCCGGACTGCCCGAACACGCCGAGGTCGAACGCTTCGTCGACGGTGCCATGTACGTGGTGGACGGCCTGGTCGCCGACGGTGAACTGGTCGACGCCTTCGCCTCCCGCTACCTCAACGACTGCCTGTCCTACCGCTCGGGCACCCACCTCGGCTCGGTCCAGCTCACCCGCGACGACCCGCTGGTGGCCCGGCTGACCGGCTACGCCCGCCGGGTGCTCGCCGCCCTGCCGACCCCGCGGTGCACCACCATCCACCTGGAGGTCTTCCGCACCCCCGGCGACGAGCTCGTGCTGTGCGAGGTCGCCAGCCGCACCGGCGGCGCGCTGACCACCGCCGCGATCCGGGCCGCCACCGGCTACGACCTCGACCAGGAGTGGTTCAGGGCCCAGGTCGGCGAGCCCGCCACCGCCCGCGGCTTCGACGGCGCCGAACCCGGCCGCACCGCCGGCTGGGTCGTCTTCTACCCCGAGACCGGCACCCTGGCGGCCCTGCCCGGCGATCCGCCGTCCTTCGTCGCCGAGCAACGGCTGCGCGGTACCGTCGGCAGCGCGTACCGGGCCGGCGAGAAGTCCGGCATGTACCTGGCCGGCTACACGGTGACCGGAGCCGACGCCGGCGAGGTGGAACGCAACGCCGGCCGGCTCGCCGACTGGTACGCGGCCGGGGTCCGCTGGACCACATGACGACGGCCGGACGAGACGGCGGCCGAAGCCGGCACCGGGCGCGGTCCGCGGCCGCGCCCGGCCGGCCGGGCAACGAGTGAGGTAAGGGAATGCGCTACATCATCATCGGCGCCGGCGCGGTCGGCGGCTCGATCGGCGGCCGGCTGCACGAGGCCGGCCAGGACGTCGTCCTGGTCGCACGCGGCGCGCACCACCGGGCGCTGCGCGAGCACGGGTTGCGGCTGACCACCCCCGCCGGGACGCTCCAGCTCGACGTGCCCGTCGTGGACCGCCCCGAGGACGTCGGCCTGCGCGACGGCGACGTGCTCGTCCTCGCCGTCAAGACCCAGGACAGCGTGGCCGCGCTGGATACCTGGGCCGCCCGCCCGGTCGCCGGCGGCGGCACCGCCGGTGAACGGCTGCCGGTGGTCTGCGCGCAGAACGGCGTGGAGAACGAGCGGCTGGCGCTGCGCCGCTTCCGGCAGGTGTACGGCATGTGCGTCGTGCTGCCCTCCACCTTCCTGACGCCCGGGGCGATCGCCGCGCCCTGCGGGCCGTACACCGGCGCGCTGGTCCTCGGCCGCTACCCGGCCGGCGCGGACGACACCGCCCGGCGGATCGCCGCCGGCCTGGAGAAGTCCGCCTTCCTTGCCCCGGTCGTACCGGACGTCATGCGCTGGAAGTACGGCAAGCTGCTGGGCAACCTCGCCAACGCCGTCGAGGCCGTCTGCGGCCGCGACACCGGCGCCGAGGCGCGGGACCTGACCGCCCGTGCGAAGGCGGAGGGCGCCGCCGTGCTGGCCGCCGCCGGGATCGCCGCGACCGGCGGGGCGGAACTGGCCGACCTGCGCCGCGACGCCGTCGAGGTACGGCCGCTGGGCGACGGCGAACGCGCGCTCGGCTCGTCGTGGCAGAGCCTGGTGCGCGGCGCCGGATCGATCGAGACCGACCACCTCAACGGCGAGATCGTCCTGCTCGGCCGCGAGCACGCGGTGCCCACCCCGGTCAACGAGCTGTTGCAGCGCGCCGCCAACGACAGCGCCCGCGGCCACCGCGAGCCCGGCGCCGTGACCGCCGCCGCGCTGGCCGCCCTCCTCGACGGCCCCCGGGCCGGCTCGTGACCCGGCCCCCGGCCGGTACCCCGCCGGCCGGCGCCCCCGGCCGGTGACCAGGTGGCCCCCGACCAGTGACCTCCCGACCAAGTGACCTCCCGACCAAGTGACCCCCGACCAGTGAGAGAAGAGACCGCTGTGCCCGAACATGTCCTCGTCGTCGGTACCGGCCGGGAGTTCCCGGGCCGAGTCCGCGCGGCGAGCCCCGGTACCGTCACCACGGTCATGTGCCGCGTGGAGTACGTCCACAAGGTGCGGGACGCCCACGAGAACGCCCGGGTCATCGCCCTGCGCGAACGCGCGGACGACGAGGAGTGGATCGCGCTGGCGGCCGCCGTCCACGCCCACCAGCCGTTCACCCGGATCGCCACCGTCGGCGAGCGCGACCAGGACCGGTGCGCCGCCATCGGCGCCGCGCTGGGCCTGCCCACCCACAGCCCCGAGACCGTGGCGCTGGTGCACGACAAGAACCTCATGAGGGACCGGCTCGTCGCGGCCGGCCTGGACTCCACCGCCCACACGATCGCCACCGGTGAGAACGACGTGCGGTCCTTCCTGCGCGCCCACGGCGGGCCCTGCGTGGTCAAACCGGTCTCCGGCGCCGGCAGCGTCGGCGTGGCGCTGGCCCGCACCGAGGCGGACGTCCCGGCGGCGTGGCGGCGGGCCAGCGGCGACCACACCGGGATCACCGGCGCCGGGGTGATCGTCGAGCAGTACCACGAGGGCGACCAGTTCAGCGTCGAGGGCCTCTCCGAGGCGGGCGAGCACGTGATCGTCTCCATCACCCGCAAGTTCTCCGACCCCGCCACCTTCGTCGAACTGGGCCACGTGGTGCCGGCCGGCCTGAGCGACGCGCAGCGCGCGGCGGCCGAGGCGTACGTCACGCGGGTACTGGACGCCCTGGGCGTCGAGTTCGGCGCCACCCACACCGAGATCGTGCTCGGCGACCACGGCCCGCGGCTGATCGAGACCCACGTCCGGGTCGGCGGCGACGAGATACCCGGCCTGACCCTCGACGTCACCGGCGTCGACCTGTCGGACTGCGTCGTGCGCCAGACGCTGGGCGACAAGGTGCTGCCCGGGGTCCGTGCACTGCTGGCCGCACCGCGTGAACGGGTCGCCTCGGCGATCTGGTTCGCCGCGCTGCCGGGAACCGGGGTGCTCGAAGAGGTCTCCGGCACCGCCGAGGCACGCGCCACCGCCGGTGTCACCGACGTGCAGGTCACCGCCCGGCCGGGGACCGCCCTGGGCGGCCTGGCGTCGTCGGACTCCCGCGTCGCGGCGGTACGGGCCCTGGCGGCCACCCCGCGCGAGGCGGTGGCGGCGGCCCAGCAGGGCGTCGGGCACCTCGGGTTCCACGTGCGCTCCCGGGCCCACATCAGCGGAACGGTGTGACGCGGCCGGCATGATGCGACAGGATGATGTTCCGTGCTGAACCGTATTCTTCCCCCACCCGGCCCCGCCCGGCTGCTCACCGTCATCACCACGGTCATGTCGGTGGGACAGGGGCTGTGGCTGGCGATCAGCGCCATCTACGCGGTCACCGTCGTCCACCTGACGCCGAGCCAGCTCGGTCTCAGCGTGAGCGTCGCCGCCGCGATCGTGCTGCTGTGCAGCATCCCGCTGGGCCACCTCGCCGACCGGGCCGGCCCGCGCACCGTGCAGATGTGGTCGTACCTGGTGCTGACCCCGCTGACCCTGTGCGTGCTGCTGGCCAACGGCTTCTGGACGTACCTGGCCGCCGTCTCCGTCCAGTCCATCGCCTACCGGTGCGGCCGCAGCGCCCGCAAGGCGATGATCGCCGGCCTCGTCCCGGCCGACGACCGGGTGCGGATCATGGCCTTCGTGCGGTCCGCCAGCAACGGCGGCTACACGGTCGGCGCGCTGGTGGCCGGCCTGTCCCTCGCGGTGGGAACCCGGCTGTGCTACCAGGGGGCCGTGGCGATCAGCGCCCTGGCCTTCCTCGCCACCGGCCTGCTCACCATCCTCGAACCCGCCGTCCCGCCGGTCCCGCCCAAGCCCGGCCCCGCGCTGGCGGTGCTGCGCGACAAGCCGTTCCTGCTCTTCACCGTCCTGGACGGGATGCTGACCACGCACGGCAGCCTGCTCGACGTGGTGCTGCCGCTGTGGGTGCTGCACCACACCGGCGCGCCGCGCTGGATGAGCGCGGTCATCCTCATCGTCAACACGCTCTTCGTCGTGGTCGTCCAGACCAGGGCCGCCCGCGGCACCGAGACCCCGACCGCCGCGGCGCGGGTGACCTTCCAGGGCGCGGTGTTCATCGCGGTCGGCTGCGTCGTCTACGCCCTGAGCAGCGGCGCCTCGCTCTTCGTCTCCTGCCTGTGCCTGGTGCTGGGCGCGGTGGCCCACGCGTTCGGCGAGGTGCGGCAGTCGGCGGGCAGCTGGAGCATCTCCTTCGACCTCGCCCCCGACGACGCCCAGGGCCAGTACCAGGGCACCCAGGCGATGGGTGCCGACCTGGGGAAGATGTTCGCTCCGGCGCTGTTCACCTGGCTGGTGCTGGGGCACGGGCCGACCGGGTGGATCGTGCTGGCCGTCGGATTCGCCCTGCTCGGCGCCGCGATGCCGCCCATCGTCGCCCGCGGCCTGCGCATGCGCGCCCGCACCGCGGAACCGGCCGCCCCGGAGGAGATGACGGCACCCGGGTGAACTCCGCGCTGCGAACGGGGAGTTGACGGCGCAACACCGGCCGGGGCGCGGTCGGCGCCGGCCGGGCGGAGGGTGTCGTGGCGTCCGGCGTCCGGTGCGGCCGGGGCGTCCGGCGTACGAGCGGCCGGGGCAGCCGGGTTCCAGCGGGCCGGGGCCGGAGGTGTGCAGCCGGTCGCCGGTGCCGAGTGCCGGGGCCGACGGGGCCATCGGCGCGTCCGGGGCCGGCCGGCCCCGGAAAGCGGACGGGGCCGGCGGGCGCCGCGGGGTGTCGCGTGCTCGCCGGCCCGGTCGTTGTGAGCGTCGCGTCAGCCTTCGAAGCCGTTCGCGCTCAGCAGCTCGTTGATGCGGGTGTTGTGCGCCTCTTCCCACATGTCGAGCGTCTCGGCGGCCTCCTTGGCGGCCTTCTTCCGCGCGTCGAGCAGCACCTGCTCCTGGCGGGCGTGCGGTGTGACGACGATGCCCTCCTCGTCGGCCACCACGACGTCACCGGCGTTCACTGTCACCCCGCCCACCGTCACCGGGGCGTTGAGCGGCTCGACGGCCTTCTTGGTGCCGGGAACGGGGATGACGCCGCGGGCGAAGACCGGGAAGCCCATCGCGCGGATCTCGGCCAGGTCGCGGATCACCCCGTCGAGCACGAACGCGGCGACCCCGCGGCGCTGGGCGACCGCGCAGACGTTGCCCCCGGCGAGCGCGAAGTCCACGTCGCCCGCCTCGACGACGATGACCGAGCCGGGCTCCGCGCGGTGGATGGCCGCGTGCAGCATGAGGTTGTCACCCGGCGGGCACCGCACGGTGAACGCGGGGCCGGCGACCCGCGGCGTGGGGGACCACAGCGGCCGGATGCCGGTGTCCATGACCTGCCCGCGGCCCAGGATGTCGGCCAGGGTGGTCGGGGAGATGCTGCTGAAGCCGCTGACGTCGCTCATGGTCTTCCTTCCATCGGTGCCCCTCCCGCGCGAAGGCGGGCCGGGCACAGTCGTTTCGAACGTCCGGAGCCCGCGGGACTCTACCGGCGGACGGTGGAATCCTTCTCCGGGCTGTAGAAGTGCTGGTCCCAGGTGGCCCCGCCGTCGGACGTCGACAGCACGGTCCCCTCGTCGCCCACGATCCACGACGTCGTCGGCGTGACGACGCGCACCGCCCACAGCGACATGCCCGAACCCGTGGCGCCGGCCTGCCAGGTGAGCCCGCCGTCGCCCGAGGTCAGGACGGTGTCGCTGCGCCCCACCGCGCGGCCCAGCCGGCCGTCGGGGCCGAAGTGCACGGCGTTGAGGTTCTGCGTCGTCCCGCTGTCGCGGCGCTGCCAACTGCCGCCGCCGTCCTGGCTGGTCACGATGGTGCCGCGGTCGCCGGCGGCCCAGCAGGTCCGCGCGTCGACGACGTGCAGGCCCAGCAGGTCGTCCGTGCTGCCGCTGTCCTGCAACTGCCACGTCGCGCCGCCGTCCCGGGTGGCCAGGACGCTGCCCTCGGTGCCCACGGCCCACCCGGTCCGCTCGTCCGCGAAGTCCACCGCCCACAAGGAGATGCCGGATCGCGGGCACTCCTGCGGCCGCCAGGTGGCGCCGCCGTCCAGCGTGGCGAGGATCGTCCCGTGGTCGCCGACCGCCCACCCCGTGCGGGCGTCCGGGCGCATGTGCACCGACAGCAGGTCCTTGTCCGTCCCGCTGTCCTGCGCCTGCCAGGAGGCGCCGTCGTCCCGGGTGACCATGATGGTGCCGCCCCGGCCCACTGCCCAGGCCGTGCCCTCGCCGGCCGCCGCGATCGTGTAGAGGTTCGTGGCGATCCCGCTCGGCCGCGCGGTCCACCGCTCGCCGCCGCGCGAGGACAGGACGGTGCCGCCGTCGCCGACCACCCAGCCATCCCGCCCGTCCGCGAAGACGTGGACGCCGTACAGGTTCTTGCCGGTGCCGGAGACGTGCGGCTGCCAGGTCTCGCCGCCGTCCGCGGAGGCGAGGATCAGGCTGCCGTCACCGACGGCGGCCGCGCTTACGCCGTCCGGCGAGATCCACACGTCCTTCAGGCTGTTGGAGCCCCCGCTCTCCCGGGCGCTCCACGACGCGCCGCCGTCCGCCGTGGCGAGCACCGTGCCCGACTCCCCGACGGCCAGGCCCCGGTCCCCCGACGCCGTGAACGACACGGCCCACAGGTCGGCGCCGGTCCCGCCGTCCCGCCGCGACCACGTCGCGCCGCCGTCCCCGGTCGCCAGGATCGTGCCCTCCCGGCCGACGATCCACCCCCGGTCGCCGTCGACGACGTGCACGCCCGTCAGGTTGACCGCCGCGGGCGACCGCCGCCGCGTCCAGGTGGTGCCGCCGTCGTCGGTGGCGAGGATGGTTCCGTGGGCGCCGACGGCCCAGCCGTGGTCGCCGTCGGTGGTGAAGTGGACGCCGAACAGGTGCTGGGTGGCGGTGCTGTCCTGCCGCGTCCAGGTGGTGCCGCCGTCATGGGTGGCGAGGATGGTTCCGTGGGCGCCGACGGCCCAGCCGTGGTCGCCGTCGGTGGTGAAGTGGACGCCGAACAGGTGCTGGGTGGCGGTGCTGTCCTGCCGCGTCCAGGTGGTGCCGCCGTCATGGGTGGCAAGGATCGTGCCGCCGGTGCCGACCGCCCAGCCCCGCGTGCCGTCCTGGAGGCAGTGCACGCCCCAGAGCAGTTCCTCGGTCCCGGTGCCGCCGCCCTGCCAGGTCGCGCCCGCGTCGGCGGTGACCACGACGGCGCCGTGCTGCCCCACCACCCACCGCGACGAACCGGCGCCGTGCAGGCCGACGAGGTCGCGGTGCATGCCGTTCAGCCGCGGCGCCCACGTCCGCCCGCCGTCCGCGGTGGCCAGGATGATGCCGTCGTCGCCGACCCCCCACCCCTGGAGGGCGTCGGGGGTGAAGGCGACGGACACGATGTCCTTGCCGGTGCCGCTGGGCTGCGGCGACCAGGTCCGGCCGCCGTCGTCGGAGCCGAGGACGAGGCCGTCGTCACCGGAGACCCTGGCCCGCCGGCCGTCCGGCGAGGCCCACACGCCGTAGATGTCGAGGCCGGTCCCGCTGTCCGCCCGCACCCAGGTGGTCCCCGCGTCCCGCGTGCACAGCAGGGTTCCGGCCCGGCCGACCGCCCAGCACACGTCGGCGGAGACCGCGAAGACGCCGCGCAGGTCGGTCCGCGTGGTGCTGTCCTGCGCCACCCAGGTCGCCCCGCCGTCCGTCGTGGCGAGGATCCGCCCGTGCTTGCCGACGATCCACGCCACCCGGTCGTCCACCGCCGCGCACCGGGTGAAGTGGGTCTCCTCACCGGACTCCTGCGGCTGCCACGTCACTCCGCCGTCGAACGACGCCAGCAGCGTCCCGGTGTCGCCCACCGCCCACCCCGTCCGCCCGGACGGTGCGAACGAGATCCCGTAGAGGTTCCTCGGGGTGCCGGACTCCTGCTCCTGCCAGTGCTCACCGCCGTCCACGGTCCGCAGGATCGTTCCGTCACGTCCGCAGACCCAGCCGCGCCGGGTGTCGGCGAACGACACCGCGCGCAGGTCCTTCTCCGTCCGCCCCTGCGGGATCCACCGCGAGCCGCCGTCGTGCGTCACGAGGATCATGCCGCCGTCGCCGACCGCCCACCCGTGCGCGCCGTCCACCAGGCAGATGCCCTGGAGGTTCACGCTGCGCGGGGCAATGTTGCACATCGTCATCTCGAACCCTCGTCTCAGACCGTCCGCCCGCCCAGCGGCCGGGCCCGCGCCCGCGGAGCGTTCTGACCACCGCTGCCGGAGCGTACGACCCGCCGCTCGCGGAGCGCCCGCGTGCGTCGCTCTCGAACCGGCGCAACCACGTGCGAGATGGCGACGGTTGCCGATATATCCCCCCGCACAGCCGGGTCCCCGGGTACGTTAGCACCGACCCGCACCTCCCTCCGGGGCGCCCGATCCCCCTCCCACCACCCCCGGAACCGCGACCGTCCCGCCCTTCTCCTTCACGGTGACAGCGACTTCACGGTGACGGTGACCGCGGTCGCGCCGGCGACCGCACCGGGTCAGCGACCGCACGGAGGCGGCGACTTCACCGCGCCGTCGACCACGTCCCCGCCGTCGACCACGTCCGCGCCGTCGACCACGTCCGCGCCGGCGACCGCACCGGGTGGAAGCCGTTCGGCGTGCGGGCGTAGCCGGCGGGTGCCGTTCCCGTGGACGTTCGGTGCGCGCGGTGGGCGGATCACCGGAGGGTCACGAGAAATTCACGGATACCTCGGGAAAACCTCAAGCGTGACGAAGAGTTCGTAGAGCGCGGGCACGGCGTCACATGGAACGCGACGTTCTTTTCGGTATTCCGGGTGGTATTTCTCGATCACTCGGCCGTTGTCGAGCTGCCGGTGGGCGCTGATTTCGACCGGGCGGTCGGCCGGTTATCGGCGCTCGTTCGTTACAGGAGAGAACTGCATTAATACCAATAAGTAAAATGACGCATGAGAATCGTCTGAGCGTGCGCGGGCTCGCTAACGTAGCGCGGGCAGGACAGGAAGCCGCGCCGCAGTCGGGCACAGCTGGGCGCCGGCTGCCGGCCAGTCACCCCCATCACGTGGTACGGGCGTCGAGTGACGAGGAGAGCAACGCCCCGCCGCAGAGCCGACAACCATCCAGCCGCCCCTCTTCCCCACGACGAGGATGGCACCCCGACCCCGTGCAACGCGCGTATCCGGACCGGGAGGACGATTTCCGGCCTGTGCCTCGGCGCGCCCGTTCACCTGGAACTGGGATACCGATGACTTCACTGCGTCCCCCCACCCTGCCCTCGCGACAGAACGCAGTCTCCACCCCGGACATCGCCTCCACCCCGGCCGCCGTCCGCGTTCCGGACGCGCTCCTCGCGTCGGACACCGCCTTCGCGCCGGACACCGTTCTCGCCCCGGGTGCCACCGTCGCCCCGGACATCACCGTCGCTCCGGACGCGCTCCTCGCGCCGAACGTCGTCTCCACTCCGGACACCGTTCTCGCCCCGGACCCCGCCCTCGCGCCGGGTGCCGTACCCCCGCCGTGGAGCGCCGCCGCCGGGCGTGTCCATGTCGCGCCGGTCCGGAGCGCCCAGGTCCGCAGCGCCGCGTCGCGCCGGGCGGGGCTCACGCCGGCCGACCTCGAAGTGGTCGTCCCGGCCTACAACGAGGAACACCGGCTGTCCGAGACGCTGATCGCGCTCGCCGACCACCTGGGCCGGATGCCGTTGCGCACGGCCCTGCGGGTGATCGACAACGGCAGCAGCGACCGCACCGCGGAGTGCGCCGACCAACTGGCCGCCGCCGGCATCCCGGTCACCGTCACCGGCTGCTCGCGCAAGGGCAAGGGCGCCGCGGTGGCCCGCGGCATGGTCACCTCCCGCGCCCGCTGGGTCGGCTTCTGCGACGCCGACCTGGCCACCCCCGCCGCCGCCCTCGACGACGCCCTCGCGCTGCTGCGCGGCGGCCGGCACGTCGCCATCGGCTCCCGGCGGTGCGCCGGCGCCCAGTTGACGATCCGTCAGCCGCTGCTGCGCCGGGTGGGCGGCGCGGGCTTCCGGATGGCGACCCGGCGCTTCTCCGGTCCGGTCGCCGACACCCAGTGCGGCTTCAAGTTCTTCGAGGCGGCCGCGGCCCGGCGGATCTTCTCCGACATCAACACCGCCGGGTTCGCCTTCGACCTGGAGGTGATCGCCCGCGCCCGGGCGCTCGGGCTGAGCCTGGAGGAGTTCCCGGTCGCCTGGAGCGACCAGCAGGGGTCCAGCTTCCGGCCGGTCTCCGACGGGCTGCGGGTGGCCGGCGAACTGTGGCGGCTGCACCGCTCGGTCTCCCGCCTGCGCCCGGTGCCGCACCCGGTCCTGCCCCTCCACGAACCGCTGTCCGCCGAGGTGGTCCGGTGACCCTGGCGGACTCCTTCCCCCGCGTCGCCGAGTGGCGCGGGCGCCACGTCGTGATCTGCAACTGGCGTGACGGCCGGCACCCCGACGCGGGAGGGGCCGAGCTGTACTGCGAGGAGGTGGCCCGCGAACTGCGGGAGGCGGGAGTCGCGGTCACCTACCTGACGGCCCGCCCGCGCGGCACCGTCCGCCGCGAACAGACCGGGTTCGGCACCGTCGTGCGCGGCGGGGGACGGTTCACCGTCTACCCCTTCGTCCTGCTGTGGCTCCTGCTGCACCGCGGACGGGTGCACGGGGTGATCGACTCGCAGAACGGCATCCCCTTCTTCGCGCCGCTCGCACTGCGCCGGCGCACCCCCACCGTGCTGCTGATCCACCACGTCCACCAGGACCAGTTCGCGGTCTGGTTCCCCCGCCCGGCAGCGGCCCTCGGGCGGTGGCTGGAGAACCGCGGCGCCCGGCTGGTCTACGGCAGACGGGCGATCGCCGCCGTCTCGCCGTCCTCCCGCGCCGAGATACGCGCCCGGCTCTCGCTGCGCGGCCCGGTCCACCTCGCCCCCTGCGGCCAGCACCTCCCCGCCCCGGGCCCGACCACTCCGGCCGCCCCGACCACTCCGGAGGCCGCCGCGCCGGAACCCGGGCCGCGGATCGTCTGCGTGGGACGGCTCGTTCCGCAAAAGCGCGTCGACCGGCTGGTGCGCTGCGTACCGCCGTTGCGGGCGGAGTTCCCCGGCCTGCGCCTGCACATCGTGGGCGACGGCGAGACGCGGCCGGAGCTGGAGAAGCTCGCCGCGGAGCTGGGCATCACGGACGCCGTCGTCTTCCACGGCCGCGTCACCCACGAGGAACGCGACCGGCTCGTCGCCTCCGCCGCCATCACCGCCACCGCGTCCATGGGCGAGGGGTGGGGGCTGTCGGTCATGGAGGCGGCCGCGCTCGGCGTACCGGCCGTGGCCTACGCGGTCCCCGGCCTGCGCGACACCATCCGGCCGGGCGACACCGGCTGGCTGGCGGCCCCCGGCGAGGACCTCACCGACACGCTCGCCACGGCCCTGCGGGCGGTGAACACGCCGCACCGGGCGGAGGAATGGGCGCGTCGCTGCCGCCGCTGGGCCGCGCGCTACGGCTGGGACGCCACCGCCGGCCACCTGCTGGCCCCGCTCACCGCCGAACGCGACCGGCTGCTGCACCTGACCGCGCACCACCGCTCGGTCACCGACGCCTCCGCCCTGGTCACCCTGCCCGCGGCACTCCTCGCGACCGCCGACCTCAGCTCCCTGCGCGCCACCGACCTGCTGGACACCTCGGGACCGGACGCCGCGCTGCTGCTGGTGGGCGCCGACGAACACGACGCGGAGACGGTACTCGCCCGCATCGGCGTCCCCGCCGGGCACCTCGGCACCCACGCGGCAGTACGTGACGATGCGACCGCCGACCTGCGTGTACGTGATGGTGTGACGGCTGACCACGGTATACGTGACGACGAGATCGTTGACCGGGGTGTAAGTGATGGCGCGACGGCTGACCACGGTGTACGTGACGATGCGACCGCTGACCTTGGCGTACGCGACGGTGTGACGGCTGACCACGGTATACGTGACGACGCGAGCGCTGACGTGGGTATACGCGATGGCGCGACCGCTGACGTGGGTGTACGTGACGACGCGACCGCCGATGTGCGGGAGTCGCGGGAAGCGGCGTTCGACGCGCCGGACCGGGCGGGCCGGGACGGCCTCGTCGCCATCCGGCTCGCGCGGCACTCCGACGCCCTGGGCTGGCGACAGCACCCGCCCGCCCGCAGCGCCTCGCCGCAGGACCGCACCGACGGCCGGCCGGCGGCGGTCCAGCCGGCGTCCCCGCCCGTGCCCCCACCCGCGTCGCACCGCGCGCCCACCGCCCGCTCCGGGCCGGGCGCCGCGATCGTCCGCATGCGTCAACCGGCCGCGCTGGTCGGTCTGTTCGCGCTCGCCCTGGCGTTGCGGCTGTGCTTCGTCCAGCGTTCCTACGACCTGTTCATCGACGAGATCACCTACGCCACCGTCGGCCGCAACCTGGCCACCGGCCACGGCCTCACCCTCTACGGCCACCTCTTCGCGCTGCACCCCCCGGCGTTCTTCGCGCTGCTGGCCGCCGTCCTGCGCGTGACCGGTCAGCACGGCGACATCCTGCGCCTGGTGATGGACCTGCGGCCGGTGGACGCGGTCGCCGGATCGCTGACCGTCGTCGCCGTCACGGCCCTGCTGCGCCGCACCGTGCGCACCCCGATCGCGCTCGTCGCCGGACTGCTGCTCGCCTGCGACCCGTTCCTCAACCGGTTCGACAGCCGCCTGATGCTGGAGGCCCCGGCCACCGCGGCCGCGTCGATCGGCATGCTGATCCTCGCCCGCACCCCGGCGACCGCCCGCGCGCGCGTCGGCACCGCGGTGGGGGCGGGCCTGATGTTCGCCGTCTCCATCACCACCAAGGAGCTGTACGCGCTCGTCACCTTCGCCCCGCTGGCCCTGCTGGCGTTCGCCGGCCGCGGACCGGTGCGGCGGATGCGGCTGATCGCGGCGGCCACCACCGTCGCCGGATACGCGGTGTACGTGGCGGTGACCGCGGCCTGCGGCGAGTGGTCCGCGTGGTGGACGCAGAAGAGCGCCGGCGTCGCCCGTGCGGTCGGCACCCGCCAGATCACCGGCTTCCACCAGGCGGGCGCCGCACCGGCGGCCGGATTCTCCGCGCGGCTGCTGGCCGACCTGGGCCAGTTCGGCGTCTCCTACACGGTCATCGTCGTCGGGGCCGCCGCCACCGTCTGGCTGCTCGTGCGGCGCGTCCGCCGGCCGTGGGTCTTCGCCGACGCGCCGGTCCGCTCGGTCATCACGGCCTGGGCCGCCGGCGCGCTGGCCTTCCTGCTGTACGCGGGGGCGTTCGGCACCCTTGAGGAGCAGATGTTCTACCCCTTGGTGGTCACCAGCCTCACCGCCCTCGCCCTGGCGGTCGACCTCGTCCTTCCGGTGGGACGCGCGGACGGCGGTCGTGTTGCGGCCGGTCGCGTCCACACCGGTGCTGTCCACACCGGTCACGCCGACCCCGGTCGTACCGGCGCCGGTCACGGCGCGCGGTCCCGGCGGCGGGCGCCCCGGGCCGTGGTGGCGGCCGTGGTGGTCGCGGCGCTGGCGCTGGCCGTCGACGGCGGGGTCTGGGCGGTGGTGCACACCCGCCGGGACGACACCTACCGGCGCACCATCGCCTGGACCAGCACCCACATCCCGGAAGGCAGCACGGTGGACGTGACCGAGGGCAGCGCCCAGTTCCTGATGCACGGCGTCCACCTGGGCACCTGGGGAACGGTCGGCGCGCTGGACCGCAATCACGCCGAATACCTGCTGATGTCGACCCAGCTGGTCGACCAGGGGTACTCCCGGATCGATCCGGCGCTGCTCGGACAGCTGAAGCGGCGCGGCCGGCTGCTGCACGCGGAGTCCGGCCCGACCACCGGCCAGTTGCGGGTGTACGACGTGCGCCCGATCGTCGCCGCCACCTCCGTGCACGACGCGAAGGGCGGTACCCGATGACGCCCGGTCGCAGCACCGAACCGTCCACCTATGGCGCCGGCCGTACCGATGCGTCCACCTACGAATCCGGCCGTACCGATGCGCCCGGCGCCGCCGAGGAGCGCACCGGGCAACCGCCGTACGCGCAAGCCCCGTTGAGCCGCACCGCCGACCGGGCGGACGGCCCGCGAACCGCCCCGGCCGCTGCCCCGCAGGCCGCACCGGTCGCCGCGTTCACCGGCCCCGCCCCCGCGGACCCGGGCGCCGCGTCCGCGGCCTCCGTCACCCCGGCCGCCACCACCCCGTCCGCCGGCGAGGTCCCGTCCACCGGTGAGGTCCCGTCCGCCGGCGAGGTCCCGTCCACCGGTGAGGTCCCGCCGCGCCTGAACCGGGGCGCCGCGCTGCTCACCGCCTCCACGGTGCTGGTCGGCGCCGCCAACTACGGGCTGTCGCTGGTCCTGGTGCGGTTGCTGCCGACCTCCGTCTACGCCACCTACGGCGCGGTGGCCTCCGTACTGCTGACCATCGGCACGCTGGCCGGCGCCACCGTGCCGTGGATCCTGGCCCGGGAGGTGGTGGTGAGCCGGCCCGGCAGCATGCGGCGCCGGCGTGCCCTGCGCTCCTGCCTGCGGCTCACCCTCGGCCTGGCAGCGGTGTGCGCCGCCGCGGCCTGCGCCGCCGTCAGCCGGTACGCCGGTACGCCGCTGCTCGCGGTCCTGGCAGTCGCCTGCGGGCTGATCATGCTCTGCTCGGC
Organism: Streptantibioticus silvisoli; assembly: GCF_027947535.2. GTDB lineage: Bacteria > Actinomycetota > Actinomycetes > Streptomycetales > Streptomycetaceae > Streptantibioticus_C > Streptantibioticus_C silvisoli. The sequence continues at coordinate 3,505 of NZ_JAAGKO020000054.1, read as the reverse complement.
CGGCGCCGGATACCTCCAGGGCCGCCAGGAGTTCGGCAGGCTCGGCGCCCTGCGCGTCACCGAGGTCACCGTCCGGATCGCCGCCGCGGTGACCGCCGCCCTGCTCGGCTGGGGCGCCGCCGGAGTGGTCGGCGCCTTCGCCGTCGGCGCCGGCGTCGCGGCCACCGCCGGACTCCTCGCCATGCGCCGCGACCTGACGTCCTCCGGTGAGCCGACGCCACGCGTCGACCCGGCACCGCGCCCCGGTCAGCTGAACGGCCCCGCGGACCGCCTCGCGCAGCCGGACCCCGCCCGAGAAGCCGCCCACCCCACCGTAGAAGCGGGCGCGGTCGACCTCGCGCAAGAAGAGGAAGAGGCGGAAGCGGCAGGGCACCGGCGGGAGTTGTGGCGGCAGGCCGCCACGATCGGCGGGATCCAGACGCTGGTGTCGGTGCTGATCACCCTCGACGTCACCGTCGCCTCCGCGGTACGCGGCGCCTCGGCCGACCTGGCGACCTATCAGGCCCTGCTGGTCCTGGCCCGGGTGCCGGTCTTCCTGGCCACCGCGCTCGCCATGGTCGTCTTCCCCCGGCTGGCGGCCGCCCGGCCGACCGGGCCGGGACCGGCGCCCAGCGGCGACTTCCGGGCCGTGCTGCGCCTGCACTGGGTCACCGCGTTCGCCGTCACCGCCGTCGTGGCCTCCTGCCCGGAGCAGTTGCTGCAACTGCTGCTCCCCGCCCGCTACGCCGCGTCCGCCTCCTTGCTGCTGCCGCTCGGGCTGGCGGGGCTGGCGGCCGGCACCGTCAACCTCGTCACCACGTTGTTCCAGGCGTGGGGTCCGGTCCGGCGGGCCCTGGTCGTGCTCGGCGGCGCCGCGCTGCTCGGCGGTGCGGCCTTCGCCGCCGCCAGTGCCGCCCCGGCCTCCCTCGCCTGGTCGGCCGCGGCCGTCTTCGGCGCCGCCGCCCTCGTGCTGCTGGCGCTGGTCCGCCGCCGGGTGACCGGGCTCGGACCCGCCACCGGAGCCGCGATTCCGCTGGCGTCGGGCGTGCTGGCCTGGGCCGCGCTCTCGGCGCTGCGCCACCACCCGGTGGCCTGGCTGCTCGGCGCGGTCGTCGTGTGCGCGCTGGCCGGCCGGGCCGCCCGGCCGCGCCGGCGCCGGCCGGGACCGTACCGGGTGCTGCACCTGGGCTTCGAGGACCCGCGCCAGCCGGGCGCCGGCGGCGGTTCGGTCCGTACCCACGAGGTGAACCGGCGGCTGGCCGCCGCCGGGATCGAGGTCACCGTGGTCTGCGCCCGCTGGCCGGGCGCCGCCCCCGCGGTCGTCGACGAGGTCCGCTACCTGCCCGTCGGCCCCCGCCTCGGACCGCTGGGCCGGATCCGGTTCAGCGCCCAGCTCGGCTACTTCGCCACCGTGCTCGGCGGACTGTGGCTGCTGGTGCGGCGCACCGACCCCGACATCGTGGTCGAGGACTTCGCCGCGCCGATCTCGTCGGCCTGCGTGCCGTACCTGACCCGGCGCCCGGTGGTGGGGGTCGTGCAGTGGCTGTTCGCGCGGGACAAGGCACGGCAGTACAAGCTGCCGTTCGGCGCCGTCGAACGCCTCGGGGTCGGCTCGCACCGCTCGCTCGTCGCCGTCAGCGACGACCTCGGCGCCGAACTGTCCCGGCGCAATCCCGCCGCCCGGGTCACCGTGGTGCCCAACGGCCTCGACCCGGCCGCGTTCGACCCGCGCCCCGGCGGCGCCCGGGAGCACCTGCTCTACCTCGGCCGCCTGGAGATCGCCCAGAAGGGCCTCGACCTCCTGCTGCGTGCCTACGCGTCGGCGGCCGGACGCCTCGACGCCGACCTGCACATCGCCGGCGACGGCCCGGACGAGGGGACGCTGCGGGCGCTGGCGGCGGAACTGGGCATCGCCGACCGGGTCCGCTGGCTCGGCCGGGTCGACGGCCACGCCCGCTTCGACCTGCTCGCCGGGGCCCGGCTGGTCTGCATGCCCAGCCGGTACGAGACGTTCGGCATGGTGGCCGCCGAGGCGCTGGCCACCGGCACCCCGGTGCTCGCCTTCGACATCGCGTGCCTGAGCGCCCTGGTCGGCGACACCGTCGGACAGCGGGTGCCGACCGGCGACCTGACCGGTTACGCGGACGCGCTGACCGCACTCGGCAACGACCCGGAACGCTGCGCCGCACTGGGCGCCGCCGGCCCCGCCACCGTGCGCCGGCTCGACTGGGACCGGATCGCCGAGGCCCAACTCGCCGTCTACCGCGCGGCGTCGGGACCCGTCACCGACGCGATGACCGAGCCCGCGCCGCACGACCCGGCGGGCGGGACGGACGCCGCGCTCAGCGGGCCGGCCGACACCGGACGCCAGATCCGGTACCTGCTGCGCGACCGCGGCCGCCGGCCGGGCCGCGCCCTGCTGATCGGCAACTACGGCAACGGCAACACCGGCGACGAGTCCATCCTGGCCCGGCTCGCCGAACTCGCCGGCGACCGGCGCGACCGGCTGACCGTCGTCGGCCGTGACCCGGACACCATCGCCCGGCTGCACGGCCTGGCCGCGGTGCGCACCCTGTCGGCCGAAGGGGTCCGCGCCTTCCTGCGGACCGACGCGATCGCGGTGGGCGGCGGCGGGATGTTCGGGCGCGGCCTGCCTCCACTGGTGCGCGTGCTGCCCGCGGTCCTGCTGGCCGCCCGGCTGCTCGGCAAGGAGATCCACATCGTGGCCATCGGGGCGTACCCCGACACGCCGCAGCCGACCCGCCGGCTGCTCCAGTCGGTCTGCCGTCGCGCGGCCTGCGTGACCGTACGCGATCCGCGCACCCGGCAGGTGCTGTCCAGCGGTCCCGCCCGCTGGACGCGGCCCTCGCTGGTCGCCGACCCCGCCGAGTCCCTCACCGCCGCGCCGCCCGACCGGGTCCGCGCCGAGACCGGCGTCGACCCCGCCCGCCGGCCCCTGGTGGTCAGCCTCAAGGCGATGCCCGACCTGGCGGCGCTCCACCGGGTCACCGACACGGTCGCCGCCGCCCTGCGAGCGTGGCAGGACGACCGGCCGGTGGTCTTCCTGTGCCTGTCCGACCGCGGCGACTACGGGCTGGGCGAGGCGGTGTCCGACGCGTCGCTCGCCCGCCGGGTGGCCGAACGCGCGGGCCTCGACCTCACGGCACCCGGCTCCCGCGCCCGGCTCGCCGGCCCGGGACTGCACCCCGCGGTGGCCAAGGCACTGGCCGGCTCCGCGTCCGGCGTCGTGGCCATGCGGCTGCACGCGCAGATCTACGCCGTGGCCGAGGAGACCCCGCTGTTCGGCATCTCCTTCGAGACCAAGTCGGACGCGTGGCTCACCGCGTCACGAGCCGCCATCCACCGCACCGAGCGGCTGACGCCCGCCGAACTGTCCGACTGGCTGTCGGCCCTCCCGGCACCGGTGGGGGAGCGGCGTCCGCCGGCACGGGAGGCGCCTGCGGCGGCTGATGTGGGGCACTGATCGGGGGGCGTTTCGGTAAGGGTCGTCCCCGAAGGGTTCGTT
>NZ_JAAGKO020000053.1 GCF_027947535.2 Streptantibioticus silvisoli | reverse complement strand
CGGGTGCCGCGCCCCCGCCCCCGTCGCCCTCCCGTCCCTACACCCCCACGCCGAACGCCCACAGTTCCACCCCGGCCTGCGGGGACCAGTCGCGTTCGGGGAGGCGGGTGAAGCCGAGGCGGGTGTAGAGGCGGTGGGCGGTGGTCATCGTGTTCTTGCTGGAGATCACCACCCGCTCCAGCCCCGCCTGCCGGGCGCGGTCCAGGCAGGCGTGCACCAGTGCCTCGGCCACCCCGCGCCGCCGGGCCGCCGGGTCCACCGCCAGCATGCGGAACTCCGCCTCCCCGGCCCGCGCCACCTGGCGGTGGGCACTGCCGGGGCCGGCGAACGTCACCGTTCCCAGCAGCACGCCGTCGCCGTCCACCGCGACCAGGATCTCCGCCTGCCGCGCACGGCCGCCGGCGTCGCGCAGCTGGTCGGCGTAGCCCTGTTCGGTCGCCAGGTCCAGCAGGCCGTCGTACACGTACGCCGCGACGCTCAGCGCGCCGACCGCGTCCACTTCCTCCGGGGCCGCGCCCCTGACCGTGATGTCCATTCCCGCAGTCTGCCGCAGGGGTGCGACAACGCCGACGGGCCGCCTCCCGGTGCGGGGGGACGGCCCGTCGGCGTGCCGCGCGGACGTGCTGCGCTACGCCTCGGTGCCCGCCGCCAGCGGGACCTCGGTGCGCACGTCGGGGTCGCCGGCCTCGGCGGTGTAGTCCGACGCCGCGGTCTCGTCCGCGCCGGCCGGGGCGCCGACCGCCTTCAGCACGAAGGTCAGCACGACCGCGATCACCACGTTGATGACGATGGCGGTCACCCCGATGTAGCCCAGCTTCCCGATGAACGGCATCAGCTTGGAGGAGCCGCCGAAGTGCGCCTGGGTGGGGCTGGGGATCGTCCAGGCGGCCCAGGTGCCGTAGACCATGCCGACCAGCCAGCCGGTCAGCAGGGCCCAGCGGTGGAACCAGCGGGTGAACAGCCCCACCACGATGGCCGGGAAGGTCTGGAGGATCCAGATGCCGCCCAGCAGCTGGAAGTTGATGGCCACCGTCTTGTCCATGCTCAGCACGAAGAACAACGCGCCGACCTTCACCACCAGGGAGACCAGCTTGGAGACCCGGGTCTCCTGCTCGGGGGTGGCGTCCGGCTTGATGAAGTCCTTGTAGATGTTGCGGGTGAACAGGTTGGCCGCCGCGATCGACATGATGGCGGCCGGGACCAGCGCGCCGATGCCGATGGCCGCGAACGCCACGCCGGCGAACCATGACGGGAACATGTTGTCGAACAGCTGCGGGATCGCCAGCTGGCCGTTGTAGCCCTTGACGCCCTTGCCGACGCCGCTGGACAGCGCCATGAAGCCGAGCAGCGCCAGCAGGCCCAGCATCAGCGAGTACAGCGGCAGCAGCGCGGTGTTGCGCCGGATCACGTTGCGGCTGCGGCTGGACAGGGTCGCGGTGACCGAGTGCGGGTACATGAACAGCGCCAGCGCCGAACCCAGGGCCAGCGTGCCGTACGCCCACTGGTTCTTGGCGCTGCTGACCAGCTCGCCGCGCGGTTTCCCGGTGGCCGGGTTGACGGTGGAGTACGCCTGGCCGGCCTGGTGGAAGATGTGGGTGAAGCCGCCGAGCCGCATCGGGATGTAGATGATGGCCACCGCGATGACCAGGTAGATCAGGATGTCCTTGACGAACGCGATCAGCGCCGGCGCCCGCAGCCCGGAGGAGTAGGTGTAGGCGGCCAGTACCGCGAAGGCGATCAGCAGCGGCAGGTCCTTGGAGAACCAGTTGGAGCCGCCGCCGACCCCCATCACGTCCAGCACCGCCTGGATGCCGACCAGTTGCAGCGCGATGTACGGCATCGTCGCCAGGATGCCGGTGATCGCCACCGCCAGCGACAGCCCCTTCGAGCCGTAGCGGCCGCGCACGAAGTCCGACGGTGTCACGTAGCCGTGCCGGTGCGAGACCGACCACAGCCGCGGCAGGAAGCAGAAGGCCAGCGGGTAGACCAGGATCGTGTACGGCACCGCGAAGAACCCGGCCGCGCCGGCCGCGTAGATCGCCGCCGGCACCGCGACGAACGTGTACGCGGTGTACAGGTCGCCGCCCAGCAGGAACCAGGTCACCCAGGTGCCGAAGCTGCGGCCGCCCAGGCCCCATTCGTCGAGGTTCATGGCGTTCTCCGCACGCCGCCAGCGCGCGGCCATGAAGCCCAGCACCGTCACCGCGACGAAGAAGAACCCGAAGACGCCCAGGGCGACACCGTTGACATGTGTGTTCACGCCGCGTCCCCCTTCGGGGCCGCCGCGGACGCGCGCCGGGCGCGTTCCTCGCGGCGTACCAGTGCGTAGGCGACCGAGATGAGCGCGGCCGAGCCGATCACCCAGGCCATCTGGTACCAGTAGAAGAACGGCAGGCCGATCAGCTGCGGGGAGACCCGCGCGTAGGAACTCACCCACAGCATCGCCACGAACGGCGCGATCAGGCAGATCCCGGCGATCACCCGGGAGACGGTGACCACCGGCCCGCGGGCCGGTGGTCGGGACGATTCGGTCATGGCGGCTCCCGGTACGACGCGCGCTGGCTGGGTAACGCGCAGGTAATGTAGATCACCGGTGTCGCCCGCGTCACTACCCCGGCCCATACCGGAAGGGACACGGTCCGCGCGATCGGCGTGAACGCGTCAGGGCAGGCCGGACCCGCCGCACGGCCCCACCGCGCGGACTTCCCACCGCACGCTCGCGCCGTCCGGTCCCGCCGCGCAGTCCGTCACACGGTCCCGCCGTCCGGACCCCGCCCCGCGGCCCGGCCGCACGCTCCCGCCGTCCGGCCCCACCGCACCGGTCAGTGCGGGCGCTTGAGCCGCGCCACGAACTTGTACCGGTCGCCGCGGTAGACCGAGCGGACCCACTCCACCGGTTCGCCCGCCGTGTCCAGCGAGTGCCGCGACAGCAGCAGCATCGGCAGGCCCACGTCGGTACCCAGCAGGCCGGCCTCGCGCGGGGTGGCCAGCGAGGTCTCGATGGTCTCCTCCGCCTCGGCCGGCCGCACGTCGTAGACCTCGGCCAGCGCGGTGTACAGCGAGGTGTGCTTGGCCAGGTTGCGGCGCAGCGCCGGGAAGCGCTTGGCCGACAGGTGGGTGGTCTCGATCGCCATCGGCTCACCGCTGGCCAGCCGCAGCCGTTCGATCCGCAGGACCCGGCCGCCGGTGCGGATGTCCAGCAGGCCGGCCAGCCGGTCGTCCGCGGTGACGTAGCCGATGTCCAGCAACTGCGACGTCGGTTCCAGGCCCTGGGCGCGCATGTCCTCGGTGTACGAGGTCAGTTGCAGCGCCTGGGCGACCTTGGGCTTGGCCACGAACGTGCCCTTGCCCTGGATCCGCTCCAGCCGGCCCTCGACCACCAGCTCCTGGAGCGCCTGGCGGACGGTGGTGCGCGAGGTGTCGAACTCGGCGGCCAGGGTCCGTTCCGGCGGGACCGGCGTGCCCGGCGGCATTGTCTGGGTGATATCCAGCAGATGCCGCTTCAGGCGGTAGTACTTCGGCACGCGGGCGGTGCGGGTACCGGGTACCCCGCTCCCGTTCTCCGGCTCCGCGACCGGCGCTCCGGCGCTCGCGTGGGTCTCCATGGACTGTGCTCCCGACTCCTTCATCGCTGCCGTCACCGGCTTCTCCGTCCATTCCGCGGCTCACATCGTGGCACGCCCCGTCGGCGGGGGCGGATACTGGCCGCCCCGGCCCATCAGGTGTCGGTCGGGTAACGGACCCGCCAGCCCGTCTTATACACCCTTGACACCCCCATAGGTCTAGGCCATTCTCCGGGTACTGGTCTAAACCATTGAGGCCAGGGGGGTTTCCGAGCACTCTTCGGAGGGGTGACGTGTGATGGTCAAGGGCAGAGCGGCAATCGCCGTGCTGGGCGCCGCGGCGATGGCCGTGTCGCTGGCCGCGTGCGGATCGCAGAACAGCAGCGCCAAGACGAACGACAAGGCGCTGACGGTGTGGTTCATGAGCGGTTCCAATCCGCCCGGCTGGACCAAGGACATCACCGCCGCCTTCAAGAAGGAACACCCTGGCGTCAAACTGACGGTCAAGGTGCAGACCTGGGACGGCATCCAGCAGAAGATCACCACCGCGCTGTCGGAGGACTCGCCGCCCGACGTGCTGGAGGTCGGCAACACCCAGACGCCGTACTACGCGGCCACCGGCGGCCTGATGGACCTCACCGCCGACAAGGCGTCGCTGGGCGGCGACAACTGGGCGCCGTCGATGAACGCCTCGGCCGTCTACCAGGGCAAGCAGTTCGCCGCCCCCTGGTACTTCGCCAGCCGCGTCGTGGTCTACAACAAGAAGATCTGGTCCGCGGCGGGCATCACGTCCACCCCGAAGACCCAGGCCGACCTCATCCACGACCTGACCGTCATCAAGGCGCACGGCACCAAGGACGCGCTCTACCTGCCCGGTCAGGACTGGTACGCCTTCGACGGCTTCCTGCTGGACGCCGGCGCGAACCTGGTGACCAAGTCCGGCGGCAAGTACACCGGGAACCTCGACACCCCGCAGGCCACCGCCGCCATCAACCTGTACAAGAAGCTCAACTCCTTCGGCACCGCGCCGCTGGACAAGGACGAGGCCACCCCGCAGCAGTCCGACGTCTTCGCCAAGGGCGACGTCGGCTCCTTCATCGGCCTGGGCTGGGAAGCGGCGGGCGCCATCGCCAAGAACCCCCAGCTGAAGAACGAGGTCGGCTACTTCCCGATCCCCGGCGCCACCGCGGCCAAGACCGCCAAGGTCTTCATCGGCGGCTCCAACCTGGCGATCTCGCACAACAGCCAGGACCCGACGATGGCCAAGGCGTTCCTCAAGCTCGCCCTGTCCGACAAGTACGAGGGCGAACTGGCGAAGGTGGGCGGTGTCGTCCCCAACAAGGCCTCGCTCGACCTGAACCTGGCCGGCAACGCCTACGGCACGGTCGCCGCCACCGCCGCGCTCAACGGCGGCACCACCCCGCTGATCCCCGCCTGGGGCAACGTGGAGAACGCCCCGAACCCCATCACCACGCTCTTCATGACGCCGGTCCTGCAGGGCACCAGCCCCGCCTCGGCCGCCAAGAAGGCCGACACCGAGATGGGCACGCGGCTCAACCAGCAGCAGTAAGACAGCAACCGGACGGCGGTACCGCGACGCGGGCCGCCGTCCGGTTCGCCCTGCGGCCGAGAAGGGGAAGGCATGGCTGCGCAATTCACCGGGACGCGGACGCGTCCGCCGGGCGGGCCCGCGGCACCACAGCCGCCGGAGTCCGCCACCAGGCGCCCGCGCGGCGGCTCCAGCCTCGCCCGCGGCGTGCCGTACCTGCTGATCCTGCCCGCCCTGGTGGCCACCGCCGCCCTGCTGGCCTATCCGCTGCTGCGCAACCTGGTCATCTCCTTCCAGGTCCTTGACGCCTTCCAGCTGATCCAGCACACCACCCAATGGGCCGGGTTCTCCAACTACACCTCCGAGCTGAGCAGTTCGGTCTTCTGGGACACCACGGTCCGCTCGCTGGCCTTCACCGCGGTCAACGTCGCGCTCATCATGGCGCTCGGCACCGCCGTCGGACTGCTGCTCAACCGGCTCGGCAAGCGCATGCGGCTGCTGCTCTCGCTCGGCCTGGTGCTGGCCTGGGCGATGCCGGTGGTGGCCGGAACCACCGTCTACCAGTGGCTGTTCGACAGCCAGTACGGCGTCGTGGACTGGCTGCTGTCCGAGCTGGGCATGCACTCCATGGCCCACTACGACTGGTTCGCCCAGCAGATGCCGACGTTCACCGTCATCACGCTGATGATCGTCTGGCAGTCCGTGCCGTTCGTCGCGCTCAACCTCTACGCCGGCCTGACCACCGTCTCCGCCGAGCTGTTCGAGGCCGCCCGGATGGACGGCGCCGGCCCCTGGCGGGCCTTCTTCTCGGTGACGCTGCCGATCCTCAAGCCGTTCTTCCTGAGCACCACGTTCCTGGAGATCATCTGGGTCTTCAAGGCGTTCACCCAGGTCTATGCGCTCAACGGCGGCGGCCCGCAGGGCAGCACCGAGACCCTGCCGGTCTACGCGTTCATCGAAGGCGTCGGCAACCAGCACTACGGCACCGGCGCGGCCATCTCCACCTTGACCATCGTCATCCTGCTGGTCCTGATGGCGTACTACTTCCGGATCATCCTGAAGCAGGAGGACGAACTGTGAGGCTCTCGTTCGCCCGGCGGGTGTGGCCCAACGCGGCCGCCGTCCTGCTCTTCCTCTTCTTCATCTTCCCGGTCTACTGGATGGTCACCACGGCCTTCAAGCCGGACCTGGACATCATCAGCACCACCCCGGTCTTCCTGCCGCTGCACGCCACCGCCGCCCACCTGGTCAAGGCCGTGCACGCCAGCGGGTTCTGGGGACTGGTCGGCGACAGCTTCGTCGCCACCGTCGGCGCGGTCCTGCTGTCGCTGGCCATCGCGCTGCCCGCCGCGTTCGCCGCCGCCCGCATGCGCTTCCGCGGCCGCAAGGCGTTCATCCTGATCATCATGATCGCCCAGATGGCGCCGTGGGAGGTCATGACGATCGCGGTCTACCTCATCGTCCGCGACAGCGACATGCTCAACAGCCTGCTGCCGCTGGCCCTCTTCTACATGATGATGGTGCTGCCGCTGACCATCTGGACGCTGCGCGGCTTCATCGCCGCCGTCCCCCGCGAACTGGAGGAGGCCGCCCTCGTCGACGGCTGCACCCGCGGTGAGGCGTTCCGCAAGATCGTGGCCCCGCTGCTGGCGCCCGGCCTGATGGCCACCTCGCTGTTCGGCTTCATCACCGCGTGGAACGAGTTCCCGCTGGTGCTGATCCTCAACAAGGAGAGCGCGCAGACCCTGCCGCTGTGGCTGACGCAGTTCCAGACCAATTTCGGTGACGACTGGGGCGCCACGATGGCCGCCTCCACCCTTTTCACCCTCCCTGTGGTGATCGTGTTCCTGATCCTTCAGCGCAAGGCTGTCGGCGGACTGACCGCGGGGGCGGTGAAGGGATGACCATCGTGAGCTCCCCGACCCTCACCCGGGACGCCCTCGCCGTCCTGCAACCCGGCTTCACCGGCACCACCGCGCCCGACTGGGTGCTGCGCCGGCTCGGCGAGGGACTCGGCGCCGTCGCGCTGTTCGGCCGCAACATCGATACCCCCGAGCAGGTCGCGGCGCTCACCGCCCGGCTGCGCGCCGAGGTGCCCGACGTCATCGTCGCCGCCGACGAGGAGGGCGGCGACGTCACCCGCCTGGAGGTCCGCACCGGCTCCTCCTTCCCCGGCAACCACGCGCTCGGCGCCGTCGACGACCCCGCACTGACCGACCGGGTCGCCGCCGCCCTGGGCCGCCGGCTCGCCGCCTGCGGGGTCAACCTCAACTGGGCGCCGTCCGCCGACGTCAACTCCAACCCCGGCAACCCGGTCATCGGCGTGCGCTCCTTCGGCGCCGACCCGCAGCTGGTCGCCCGGCACACCGCCGCGTACATCACCGGCATGCAGCGCGCCGGGGTCGCTGCCTGCGTCAAGCACTTCCCCGGGCACGGCGACACCTCCATCGACTCCCACCACGACCTGCCGCGGGTCGACGCCGACCTCGACACCCTGCGGGTACGGGAACTCGTACCGTTCCGCGCGGCGCTGGCGGCCGGCACGAAGGCGGTGATGAGCGCGCACATCCTGCTGCCCGCCGTCGACCGCGCCCGGCCCGCCACGCTGAGCCCGGCCGCGCTCACCGGGCTGCTGCGTGCCGCGCCCGCCGACGGCGGACTCGGCTTCGACGGCCTCATCGTCACCGACGGCATCGAGATGCGCGCCATCTCCGCCGGCTACGGCATCGAGCACGGCACCGTGCTGGCCCTGGCGGCCGGCGCCGACGCGATCTGCGTGGGCGGCGGACTGTGCGACGAGGAGACCGTACTGCGGCTGCGCGACGCCCTCGTCGAGGCGGTCCGCAGCGGCGAACTCCCCGAGGAGCGCCTCGCCGACGCCGCCCGCCGGGTCCGTGAACTCGGCACCTGGGCCGCCGCCCGCCGCGCCGAGGGCGGTTCCGCCGCCACCGGTGAGGACGACACCGTCGGCCTCACCGCCGCGCGGCGCGCGCTGACCGTCACCGGCGCCGCCGGCCACCGCGCGCCGGACGGGCCGGTGCACGTCGCGGCCCTCACCCCGGTCGCCAACATCGCGGTCGGCGACCAGACCCCGTGGGGCGTCGCCGCCGAACTGGCCCGGCTGCTGCCGGGCACGACCACCGCGACCCACCGCGCCGACGACGCCGACGTCCTCGGCACCGCCGGCCTGACCGCACGCGTGCTCGACCAGGCGGGCGACCGTAGGATCGTCGTCGTGGTCCGCGACGTCCACCGGTACCGCTGGATGGCGGACGTGCTGCACGCCGTGCTCGACGCCCGGCCCGGATCGGTCGTCGTCGAGATGGGCGTACCGCAGGCGCCGCCCACCGGCGCGCTGCACATCGCGACCCACGGCGCGGCCCGGGTCTGCGGCCTGGCGGCGGCCGAGGTCATCGCCGGGCGGCCCGCCGCACCGTGAGCCCGCGGCCAGGAACAACGCACCACCACACCCGATGGAGGCCGAAGGCATGACCGCCACCCAACCGACCGGGCACCCCGACATCCCGGGCCGGATCATGGCCGGTGAGATCGCCGAGCAGCCGGACGTCCTGCGGCGCGTCCTGGACGAGGGCGGCCCGCGCATCCGCGAGACCGCCGCCGCGATCGCGGCCCGCAACCCACGGTTCGTGCTGCTCACCGCGCGCGGCACCTCCGACAACGCGGCGCTGTACGCCAAGTACCTCATCGAGATCCTGCTCGGCAAGCCCGCCGGACTCACCTCGATGTCGACCACCACCGCCTACGGCGCCCGGCCCGACCTGAGCGACGTGCTGGTGATCACCATCAGCCAGTCCGGCGGATCGCCCGACCTGGTCGCCTCCACGCAGGCCGCCCGCGAGGCCGGCGCGATCACGCTGGCGGTCACCAACAACGCCGCCTCGCCGCTGGCCGCGGTCTCCGAGTTCCACATCGACGTGCTGGCCGGCCCGGAGAAGGCGCTGCCCGCCACCAAGACGTACACCGCCGAACTCCTCGCGCTATACCTCTTCGTGGAAGGACTGCGCGGCGGCGACGGCGCGGCCGCCCGGGTGCTGCCCGACCTGGCCGCGCGGATCATCGCCCGGCAGGACGAGGTGCGCTCGCTCGCCGCGCGCTACCGGTTCGCCGAACGCCTGGTGCTCACCTCTCGCGGCTACGGCTACCCGACCGCCAAGGAGGCCGCGCTGAAGCTGATGGAGACCAGCTACATCCCCGCGCTGTCCTTCTCCGGCGCCGACCTGCTGCACGGCCCGCTGGCCATGGTCGACAACGTCTCGCCGGTCATCGCCATCGTCCCGGACGGCAAGGGCGGCCAGGCCCTGCAACCGGTGCTGGAACGGCTGCGCGGCCGCGGCGCCGACCTGATGGTCATCGGCGACAAGGCCCAGGTCGACGCGGCCTCCGCCGGCTTCGTGCTGCCGACCGAGGGCGTCGCGGAGGAGGTCCAGCCGGTGCTGGAGATCATCCCGCTGCAACTGCTGGCCCACGAGATCACCATCGCCCGCGGCCAGGACCCGGACGCCCCCCGCGCGCTGGCCAAGGTCACCGAGACCCGCTGACCCCGCCCGGCGCCGGGTCCAGCCCGTACAGCAGGGAGAAGAGGGTGACCTCCACGGTGTCCGCGCCGGGGGAGTCACCCTCTTCGTGCAACTCCGTCGCCAGCGCCACCAGCCGCTCGCGCAGCACGCCCAGCCGCTCCGGCGACAGCCGCATCGTCAGGTGCGCGAACGCCGGCGCCCCGCCCGGCCCGTCCGGCCGCCCGGCCAGCTCCAGCCGCCCCGCGCCGAACTGCCGCCGCAGATCGCGCCCCAGTACGTCGACCGCCGCCAGCAGCACGCCCAGCCCGTCCGACGGCTCGGCCGTCCCGCCGGAGAACATCCGCCGCGACAGCCGCAGCGCCTCCTGCGCCGCCGCGTAACGGCTCTCCACGATCCCCGACACCAGCCGGGTACCGGCCACCACGACCAGCCCCGAGCGCTCCAGCTGCTTGATGTGCCGGTACAGCTTGGTCGGCGGCTCCTCCAGTTCGGCCGCGATCTCCTTGACCGTCATCGGCCCGGCGTCCGGCCGCATCAACGCGCCCAGCATCGCCAGCCGCAGGGGATCGGCGAGCGCCTTCAGCGTCCCCACGTCCCCCACCTCGCGTTCTCCCGCCCGGGATGTCATCGGGCCGTCCCCTCCTCGTCGTGCGGCTCTTGCGCAACGATCACGCAGGCGTGAGCATTGGCGCAAACGTGAATGACGCGTGCGATCGCCGGCGGCGGCGCGTCCTGGGGAGGGGCACGGCGATGACGCAGACCGACGTCGGCGGAACGGTGTTAACCACCCGAAGCCCTCCCTCACTGCGCCGCAACGCGCGCTTCCAGACCCTGTGGGCCGGCTCCGCCGCGTCCCTGCTCGGCGCCCGGATGGCCGACACCGCCTACCCGCTCCTCCTGCTGTCGATGACCGGCTCGCCGTCCGTCGCCGGCGCGTTCGGCGCGGTGCAGCTGGCGGCCACCCTCGCCTTCGGCCTGCACGGCGGCTCGATCGCCGACCGCTGCGACCGCCGCAAGGTCCTGATCATCGCCGACGGTATCCGCTGCCTGATCACCTCCAGCATCCCGGTCGCCCTGTGGCTGCACTGCCTGACGGTCGCCCAGACCATGCTGGTCGCCGTCTCCATCGGCGCCGCCACCGCCTACGGCGCGCCCAGCCGGCTGCTCGCGGTGCGCTCCGTCGTACCGCAGGCCCAGCTGCGGCAGGCGCTGGCCCAGGACGAGGCCCGCTCCAACGGCGCCGGCCTCATCGGCCCGCCCGTCGCCGGCCTGCTGTTCGGCCTCGCTCGGATGGCCCCCTTCATCGGCACCGCCCTCGGCTCCTTCACCGCCTTCCTCGCCGCCTGCCTGGTGAGGTTCGACGGCCGGGCCGGCGGCCGACGCGGCGGCGGCCCCGGCGGCGGCGCGCTGGAGGGCCTGCGCTACCTCGCCCGCAGCCGCGAACTGCGCCCCACCCTCGCCGTCGCCTGCGCGCTCAACGTCACCGCCATGGCGGTCACCCTGCCCGTCGTCGTCCTGCTGCGCTCGCACCACACCGCCTCCGGCGGCATCGGCCTCGCCCTGTCCGGCGAGGCGGTCGGCGGCATCGCCGGCGCGTTCCTCATCGGCCGCCTGCACCGCATGATGCGCCCCGGCAAGCTCCTGCTGATCTCCACCTGGGCCTGCGTCCCCCTGCTGTTCGCCCCCCTGCTGCCCGGCGGCCCGGTCACCGTCTTCCTGTCGCTTGCGGTGATGATGCTGACCCTGCCGGCGCTGCGCGTCATGATCGACGTCCTGATCTTCCAGCGCGTCGACGACGCCCTGCGCGGCCGGGTGGTCTCCGCCACCATGAACCTCTTCATGCTCGGCATGCCGGCCGGCCTGCTCGGCAGCGGCCTGCTGGTGGACCACACCTCCCCCGCCGTCACGTTCGCGGTCCTGGCCGCCCTGCTGACGGCCGCACTCGTCCCCGCCACGCGGAGCGCTTCACTGCGCGCAACGGACTGGCCGGCGACGTAGTTCCGGCGGAGCCGGGGGATGCCGCCGGCGGTGCGGGGGATGGCAGGTGCGTGAGCGGCCGAAGGCGCCCAGCCGCGTGCGTGAGGGTTCGTTGGCGGTGCGGGGGTTGCCGTGCGGGAGACCGGTGCGATGAGCTGAAGGCGCTCAGCCGAGTGCGTGAGCGGCCGAAGGCGTTGGTCGGGGACGGTGCTGGTCGGAAGGCGTCAGCCGCGACCGGTGACGTGCCGATGGCGTCGGCCGGGTCCGTGATGGGCCGAAGACGTCAGCCGGGATGGCGTGGGGTGAGCGAGCCAAAGGGCGCGCCGGTGTCGAAAGCGACGAGGAGGAGGGAGCGAGGGACGAGTGACCGTGCGAGGAGGAGTGTCGACAGCGGGTAAAGCGCCCGGCGGCGAGCGAACACAAAAAAGGCAGCAAACAAGGGCCGCGGCACCCAACGGGACCCTCAGCCCGTTCGGCGCCGCAGCCCACGCCTGCCGTCGGCGCCGGGTATTCACGGGGTGTGCGGTGCCCCGTGGCCGGTGGTGCCGACCGGTGCCGGGCCGACCGCGCAGTCAGGGCAGATCGCGCCGCCGGCCAGGCTCCGTCCTCCTGTGCGGGGAGGACGGATGCATCTGGCACCCATTGTGGACTAGACCATTACGCGCTGTCCACACCTGTGCGGCGGCCGGCCGGGGAACCGGCGGTGAACAGCGGGAAGCGGGGGCCGGTTGTGGTGACGGTACGCTCGCCCCCGTGCCCTCCATGAACGACCTCGTGCGCCAGTACACCGACCTCGACGACTCCGACCTGGAGTGGTTGCACCTGCTGGTGTCCGAGTGGCAGCTGCTGTCCGACCTCTCCTTCGCCGACCTCGTGCTGTGGGTGCCGACCCGGGACGGGGCCCGTTACGTCTCCGTCGCGCAGATGCGGCCCAACACCGGGCCGACCTCGTACCAGGACGACATGGTCGGCCGGCTCGTGCCGCGCGGCCGCCGTCCGCTGCTGGACGCCGCGCTGGACGAGGGGCGGATCGTGCGGGAGGGCGACCCGGAGTGGCGCGAGGAGGTGCCGGTGCGGGTGGAGTCCATTCCGGTGCGGCGCGAGGGCCGGGTCCTGGGGGTGATCGCGCGCAACACCAACCTGCTGACCGTGCGGACCCCGAGCCGGCTGGAGCTGACGTACCTCCAGAGCGCCTCCGACCTGGCGCAGATGATCGCCGCGGGCTCCTTCCCGTTCCCCTCCGAGCAGGTCGACATGGACGCCTCGCCGCGGGCCGGCGACGGGCTGATCCGGCTGGACGCGGACGGCCTCGTGCAGTACGCCAGCCCCAACGCGCTGTCCGCCTACCACCGGCTGGGGCTGGCCACCGACATGGTCGGGCTGCACCTGGGCCAGACCACCGCCGACCTCGCGCCCGCCAAGGGACCGGTGGACGAGTCGCTGGCGAGCCTGGCCAGCGGCTGGGCGCCGCGCGAGACCGAGGTGGAGGGCGGCGACGGCGTCATCCAGCTGCGCACCATCCCGCTCAAGCCGAAGGGCGTGCGGGTCGGCTCGCTGGTCCTGCTGCGTGACGTCACCGAACTGCGCCGCCGCGAGCGGGAGTTGATGACCAAGGACGCCACCATCCGGGAGATCCACCACCGGGTGAAGAACAACCTGCAGACCGTGGCCGCCCTGCTGCGCCTCCAGGCCCGGCGGATGGACGACGACAAGGCGCGCGGCGCGCTGGACGAGGCGGTGCGCCGGGTCGGTTCCATCGCGATCGTCCACGAGACGCTGTCGCAGAACCTGGACGAGCGCGTCGAGTTCGACGACATCGCCGACCGGGTCATCTCCATGGTCGCCGAACTCTCACCGGGCCGGGTGACCGCCCGGCGCAGCGGCCGGTTCGGCATCCTCACCGCCGAGACCGCCACGCCGCTGTCCATGGTGCTGACCGAACTGCTGCAGAACGCCCTGGAGCACGGCTTCGGTCCGAGCGCGCAGGGCACCGTGGAGGTGGCCGCGGACCGCGCCGACGACGCGCTGCGGGTCACCGTCGTCGACGACGGCCGCGGCCTGCCGGAGGGCTTCGACCCGCAACGGGCCGGCAACCTCGGCCTGCAGATCGTCCGCACCCTGGTGGTGGGGGAGCTGGGCGGCACGTTCGACATGCTCGCGGCGCCGGGCGGCGGTACCCGGGTGCTGCTGGACCTCCCGCTGGAAGTGAGCGCCAAGTAGCGCGCGGGGGCGCGCGGTTCACCCCGCACGCCACCCCACCGCCACCCGCGCCCCCTTGACACCTCCGGAAGCCCCGCTCCTGGCTCCCGGCCGGGGTACCAACTCCGGTACGGGAGCACTCCGGCTCCCGTGCGGTGACGTACGACTTCCTCCCGGTGACGTACCGGTGACGTACCGGTGACGTACGACTCCCGTACAGCGCCGCGGATTCCGGGCAGCAAGAAGCCCCGGCCGAGATCGTCGGCCGGGGCTTGTCGCTTACTGCTGTGTGTCCTGTGTGTGACTGCTGCGCGAATGAGGGCTGCGCGCTGCGGCTCGGGGACGGGCCTGGCGTTCCGTACGTGTGGTGTACGGCGGCGCTACGCCCAGCACTGGGGGGCGGTGAACGTCAGGCGCTGACGTTGCGGGCCCGGTTGCGGGCGGCGCGGCGCTTCATGGCGCGACGCTCGTCCTCGCTGAGGCCACCCCAGACGCCGGCGTCCTGTCCGGACTCCAGCGCCCACTGCAGGCACTGCTCCATGACGGGGCAGCGGCGGCAGACGGCCTTGGCTTCCTCGATCTGCAGCAGCGCAGGACCGGTGTTGCCGATCGGGAAGAAGAGCTCGGGGTCTTCTTCGCGGCAAATGGCGCGATGACGCCAGTCCATGTCTGCTCCAACTCCTGTTGCTGGCACTGTGCTTGTGCTTGTGAATGTGAACGCTTTCACGAATCCTCCAACGAACACAGCACGGCACACCAGTCTCCTGGCACGGACCGCGTGGGTAAGAGGAAGATTCGGGCTCTCAAGGGGGACACCTGATGGAGGGCCGTCCCGATCGCCAAGAAGAGCCTCGCAAACCTCGGCGACGGATACAACCCCTTCCGAGAAGTTTTTTTTGAATCCTCGGTGTCGCCTCAGTCACAGCCGTACTTCCATGGGGTGCAGGTGAGGCTAAACGTTCGAGTGAAAGGACTTTGGCCTCTCCCACTCACACAATCACACGCAGTGCTCGCCGAACACCTCTGAAGGTTGCACTCGTTCGCAGTCCCAGGTGGTCTCCGTCTACCTGAAAGGGCAGTGGCGCCTGGGAATGCAAGGTGAAGTCCGTCAGGTCGTGCAGGCTCGCGACGTGCTTGCCGCGCGGCCCCCGTTCGGGGCTCGACATCAGCAGCTGGGCCGCGCTCATCGCCACCGCCGAGGGCGACAGCCGGCCGAGAGCGAGCACGTCAAGGGCGGTGTCGAAGGACGCGCGGGGCGACGCGTAGACCGGCCGGTTGCCCAGAAAGGTCCACGGCGAGGTGTTGCAGACTATGGCCAGCGCGAGATCCGTCAGGCTTTCCGCACCGGGTTCGCTCAGCGTGATGGTTCCGTGTCGACGGTTCCGTTCACCAGCGAATTGACGCATGACCTGACGAACGTAGAGAGCGTGTGTCGATCTCTTGCCGCGCACCCGCTGCTGTTCCACCCGGCCGACCACTCCGGCGTCGAATCCGAGCCCGGCGCAGAAGGTGAACCAGCGAGAGGGAACGCCTTCGTCCTCGGTTCCCGGAGTACCGCTCACCAATCCCAGACCGATGGTGCGTTCACTGCCGTCGCGCAACGCGTCCAGCAGCGCGCCGGTGGCCTCCACGGGGTCGTTGGGCAGCCCGAGGGCGCGGGCGAAGACGTTGGTGCTGCCGCCGGGCACCACGGCGATGCCGGGCAGCCCCTCGGCCGGACCGTCGTGCAGCAGTCCGTTGACGACCTCGTTGACGGTGCCGTCGCCGCCGAGCGCCACCACCAGGTCGATCCCGCCGTCGTCGGCCGCCCGCCGTGCCGCGTCCCGGGCATGGCCGCGGAACTCGGTGACGACGACCTCCAGCTTCAGATCGCTCGCCAGCGCGTGGATCAGGACGTCACGGGTCCGCGCACTGGTGGTGGTGGCTTTGGGGTTGGCCACGAGAAGCGCGCGCATGACACGAAGGGTACCCAGGCCACGGCGTTCCACCCGAACCGCGATGGCCGGCCGGCCACCGGACCGGGCTACCCTGCCGGTGTGAGCGCGACGCAGAACACCACCCCCGCCCGGCCCCGCCGGCTGACCGCCGCCGCCGTCCTGACCGCCGCCGAGGGCCTGGCGATCGCCGTCGCGGGCCTCTACATGGTGGGCCTGGGCGCCTTCGGCCACCCCGCCAGCACCCAGCAGGCCCTCTTCGGCGGTGTGACCGTGCTGGTGATGTCCGCGCTGCCGCTGGTCGCCGTGCGCGGGCTGCTGACCGCCCGCCGCTGGAGCCGCGGCCCGGCCGTCGCCACCCAGCTCATCGCCCTGCCGGTCGGCTACACCATGATCGAGACTGGCGGCGGCTGGACCCCGGCCGGCGTCGCGGTCATGGCGGTCGCGGTCCTCACCGCCTTCCTGCTGGTCCACCCGGCCACCACCGACGCGCTGGGCATCCGCCGGGTCAACTGACCGCGTGACGCGGCGCACATCACGAACGTGGCGTTGACGCGGTCGGGCGGTGTTGGTGCGGTGCACGTCACGGACGTGGTGTTGACGCGGTGGGGCGGTGTTGGTGCGGTGCACGTCACGAACGTGGTGTTGACGCGATCGGGCGGTATTGGTGCGGTCGGGCCGTGCTGACGGGATCGGAAGGTGTCCGTGCGGTCCGGCCGCGTTGACGCGCTCTTGGGACGCGACCGGGGCGAGGCGACGACGCCTTCACCGCCGGGGCCGACATCGGGGCCGCCGCCGGGGCGATGACACCGCGCTCACCACGCTCGCGGTGAGGACACGACGAAGGGGCCGGCCGGGATACGTCCCGGCCGGCCCTTTCCGTGTGCGGCGCCGCGCGGCGTGCCGTTGCCACCCGGGCGGCTTCCGCGGGTGCCGCGTGGCGACTTACTCCTCGACCAGCAGGCGGTCGCGCAACTGGGCCAGGGTGCGGGCCAGCAGCCGGGAGACGTGCATCTGCGAGATGCCGACCTCCTGGGCGATCTGCGACTGCGTCATGTTGCCGAAGAAGCGCAGCAGCAGGATCTTCTTCTCCCGCGGCGGCAGTTGCTCCAGCAGCGGCTTGAGCGACTCGCGGTACTCCACGCCCTCCAGCGCGTCGTCCTCGGCGCCCAGGGTGTCGGCCACGGCCGGCGACTCGTCGTCGGTGTCCGGCACGTCGAGCGACAGCGTGCTGTACGCGTTCGCCGACTCCAGCCCCTCCAGGACCTCCTCCTCGGAGATCTTCAGGCGCTCCGCCAGCTCGTGCACCGTCGGTGCCCGGCCGTGCGCCTGCGACAGCTCACCGGTCGCGGTGGTCAGCGCCAGCCGCAGCTCCTGGAGGCGGCGCGGTACCCGTACCGCCCAGCCCTTGTCGCGGAAGTGCCGCTTGATCTCGCCGACGACGGTGGGCGTGGCGTACGTGGAGAACTCCACCCCGCGCTCCGGGTCGAACCGGTTGACCGACTTGATCAGACCGATCGTGGCGACCTGCGTGAGGTCGTCCAGCGGCTCACCGCGGTTGCGGAACCGGCGCGCGAGGTGCTCGACCAGCGGCAGGTGCATCTGCACCAGCCGGTTGCGCAGCTCGGCGCGCTCCGGCGATCCGTCCGGCAGCGTGCTCAGCCGGACGAACAGCGCCTTGGTCCCGGCCCGGTCACGCGGGTCCGGCACCTCGGGCGGCTCCTCGTCGGCCCCGGCGTCACCGTCGGCCTCGGCGTCACCGTCGCTCGCGGCCTCGCCGTCCTTGGCCGCGTCGCCGCTTTCGGCTTCACCACGGTCATGGGCCTCCCCGGCGGCGCCGTCCGACGCCGTACCGGGGTCCGGGGTGCCGTCCGAGCCGGCGGTGGCGCCGGCACCGGTCGTACTGACGTCAGGCGTACCGCCGCCGTCCGCCGTACCGCCGCCGGTGGCGGAGTCGGCGCCGGACGTGTCGGGGGCGTCGCGACGCTCGCCGTTGGCCGTGGGGCCGCCCGGGCCGGCGAAGCCGTCGGCCGGGGAGCCGTCACCGCCGGGCGTGCCGGCCGGCGGCGGGGTGTCCGGCCGCGCGGTGTGGTCGCGCACGTCGTGCCCGCCCTGCGGGTCGTACTGCTGGTCCTGGTCCATGGGATGATCCGCCTGCTCCGCCACGGCCGGTCCGTCGGTCCGCGGCACGGGGTGTTGACGCGCCTGATACCGCCGTGCCGTCGCGGCGGAACGGGCGGGTTGCGCGGGCACGGCCGCCGAGGCACCGCCGCGCCCGCCCGGCGCGGTGGCCGGGGAACCGGGGGTCCCATCCTGGCTGAGCCCGCGGGGCGCCTCCGTGCTCACGACAACCGCCCCCTCGTACGCATCGTTGTGCCCTCGTCGCGGCTACCGGCCCGCGCCCCGGGCGCCGGGTATCGGGCGGCTGCCCGCCGGGCGCCGGGAGCGGGAAGCCCGCGGCCGCGCTTGAGGACGTGGGACATCTGAGGACCTCACGACTGTCCGGGGCCTGCGCCGCGCTTCTTGTGCAGGCTGATGGTGACGGTGCGGTCCTCGGCGACGGTGGACTCCACCTCGCCGGCCAGCGCCGAGAGCACTGTCCAGGCGAACGTGTCGCGTTCCGGGGCCCGGCCGTCGGTGGTGGGCGCCGAGACGGTCACCCACAGCGAGTCCCCCACGAGCCGGAAGACGCACGACAGCACACTGCCCGGCACGGCCTGCTGAAGCAGGATCGCGCACGCCTCGTCCACGGCGATGCGTAGGTCCTCGATCTCGTCGAGGGTGAAGTCCAGCCGGGCCGCGAGACCGGCGGTCGCCGTTCGCAACACCGACAGATAGGCCCCCGCCGCGGGCAGCCGGACCTCCACGAAGTCCTTCGACCCGGATTCGCCTGCGATCTGGGACACCCTCACCTCCAAGGTGGCGCACAGTGGTTGAGCTGGGATCAGCGTCCGTGACCGCGGACCCGCCCGGAGCCGTTCTCCCGGCGCGTCCGCCCACCGGGACCGTACCGCGATCGGTGCCCCGGTGTCGCGCGGACCTGACACGACGGCCCGCCCGACGCGGCTCCGCACCCCCGGACCTCGCGGACATCACTCATGGTAAGTCGGCGCGTACGGAACGTGACGGGGGTGGGGTCGGGTCAATTCGGGAGCGATATGGAGCCGTTGTCGCGTTCGGCCGTCGCGGCGAGGTCGCGCAGCGGTGCGCCGGACAGCCGGTGCACCGTCCAGTCGTCCTTCGGCTCGGCGCCGAGCGAACGGTAGAAGCCCAGGGACGGTTCGTTCCAGTCCAGGACCGACCACTCGAAGCGGTCGTAGCCGCGCGCGACGCAGATCCGCGCCAGCTCGGCCAGCAGCGCGGTGCCGTGCCCGGCGCCGCGCTCGTCCGGCCGGACGTACAGGTCCTCCAGGTAGACGCCGTGCGTACCGGTCCACGTCGAGTAGTTGCGGAACCACAGGGCGAAACCCACCGGTCTGCCGTCCGAGGCGTCCTCGGCCATCAGCGCGAAGACGGCCGGGTGCGCGCCGAACAGGGCCTCGCCCAGCTGCTCGGGCGTGGCCCGTGCCTCCTCCAGCGCCCGCTCGTACTCCGCGAGTTCGCGGACCATCGCGTGGATCGCCGGGACGTCGGCCGGGGTGGCGACTCGAATCATGCCCCCAGGCTAACCGCCGGCTACGACAGGCGGGCGGCGCGGCCCCCGTCGCCCCGGTGGCCGTTCAGGTCAGCCGCTGGTCCAGGTAGCACCAGCGCCACGTCTCGCCCGGCTCGAACGACCGCATCACCGGGTGGCCGGTGGCCTCGAAGTGCTCCACCGCGTGCTGGTCGGGGGAGGACTCGCAGCACGCCACGTACCCGCAACTCAGGCACAGCCGCAACTGCACCGGATCGGTCCCGGCCGCCCGGCACTGCGGGCAGGTCGGATCCTTCGGCTCGGGTTCGGGGCGCGGCAGCTCGGAAACGTGGGCACACGGCTTCATGATGTCCAGGTTAGGCGCCTTCGTCCCGTTCCGGCGGGGCGGGCGGCGCGCGGCCACCGCGGCGGATACCGGGAAACGACGACATGGCCTGGATGACCGGCGGCACCGAGGTCCTGCTCCTGGTGGCCGGCAGCGCGCTGGTGGCGGGTGTCGCCCGCCGCACCGGGGCGCCCGCGCCCATCCTGCTGGTGCTGGCCGGGCTGGGCGCCGGCTACCTGCCCGGGGTGCCGCGGTACACCCTCGACCCGCACTGGGTGCTGCCCTTCGTCCTGCCGCCGCTGCTGCACACCGCCGCCCTCGGCAGCTCCTACCTCGGCCTGCGGGCCAACCTGCGCCCGGTCGGGCTGCTGTCGGTCGGACACGTGCTGTTCGCCACCGGCGTGATCGGCGTCGTCGCGCACGCCCTGGTGCCGGGGCTGCCGCTGTCGGCGGCGCTGGTGCTGGGCGCGGTGGTGGCCCCGCCGGACGCGGTCGCCGCCACCGCGATCGCCCGCCGCGTCGGCTTGCCCGACCGGGTCGTCACCATCCTCCAGGGCGAGTCGCTGCTCAACGACGCCACCGCGATCACCCTGTACCGGGTGGCGCTGGCCGCCGCCGTCGGCGAGGGCACCGGCTGGCTCACCGGCGCCGCCGACTTCGTCGTCGCGGCGGTCGGCGGCGTCGGGGTCGGCCTGCTCCTGATGGTGCCGCTGCACTGGACGCGCAAACGGATGACCGAGCCACTGCTGCAGAACACCCTGTCGCTGCTCATCCCCTTCGTCGCCTACGCCGCCGCCGAACGCGTCCACGCCTCCGGTGTGCTGGCCGTCGTGGTGGTCGCGCTGCACCTGGGCCACCGCAGCTACGAGGTGGACTTCGCCACCCGCCTCCAGGAGGCCGCGGTGTGGCGGATGGTCTCCTTCCTGCTGGAGTCGTCGGTCTTCGCGCTCATCGGCCTGCAACTGCCCGTGGTCGTCGGATCGCTCGGTTACGGCGCCTGGCAGGCGGTGGGCTACGCGGCCGTACTGCTGGTGGCGCTCATCATCACGCGGTACGCGTGGGTTTTCCCCGCGACCTACCTGCCGCGACGTGTACTGCCGGCGCTGGAACGCCGTGACCCCTCGCCGACCTGGGCCGTGCCGTTCGTCATCTCGTGGGCCGGTATGCGCGGCGTGGTCTCGCTCGCCGTGGCCTTCTCCGTCCCGCTGACCACCTCCGGCGGCTCCCGCTTCCCGGCCCGCGACCTGCTGCTGTTCATCACGTTCGTCTGCGTCATCGGCACCCTTGTCGTGCAGGGGCTGACGCTGCCGTCGGTGGTCCGCGCGATCCCGCTGCCGCGGCACGACGAGCGGCGGGCCACCCTCATCGAGGCGCAGGCGCAGAGCGAGGCGTCGACCGCGGCGCTCACCCGGCTGGAGGAACTGCTGGGCCGGCCGGAGAACACGCTCCCCTCGCCCCTGGAGGACCGGCTGCGCGCGGTGCTGACCCGGCGCCGCAACGCGGTCTGGGAGCGGCTCGGCGCCGTCAACGACACCACCGGCGAATCCGCCGACGCCACCTACCGCCGCCTGAGCCGCGACGTCATCGCCGCCGAACGCGACGTCTTCGTGACCCTGCGCGACGCCCGCCGCATCGACGACGAGATGTACCGCAGCCTGCTGCTGCGCCTGGACCTGGAGGAGGCCACGGCAGAGAGCGCGGCCGACGACTGACGGTGATGGGGTGCGCGGGGTGCGAGGCGCGGGGGCGGGGACGCGGAGTGCGGGGTGCGCGGGGTGCGGCGGGTCGGGTGCGAGGTGCGGGATGCGGAGGATCGGGTGCGGGGGGCTGGGTGCAGTTGGTGCTTGGTGCTTGGCGCCGGGAGCCCGGCGCCGTCGACCGCGGTATACGTGACGATGGACCACCCGCTGGAGCTCCTGAGAACGTCGTCGCCGCGTGCCCGCGCCGTCGTGCGGTATACGTCACGATGGACCCGCCGACCGGTCCGCCGCCCCCTCAGCCGGTCACCACCGCCGCGATCCGGGTGCCCGGTGCGAACGCGCCCTCGGCCGCCAGCGTGTGCACCCCCAGCAGCATCTTCGCCACGTATACCGGCTCCGGCGCCAGGCCGTGCCGTGCGGCGAAGGCACCGGCGAACTCCCGCAGCCGTTCGTCGGAGCGCGCGTAACCCCCGCAGTGGAACCGGCCGTCCAGCTCCCACCGCCCGCGCCGGCCGCCGAAGGCCTCGCGCTGGAGCCGTTCCACCTCGCCGTTCAGGAAACCGCCGCCCTTGAGCACCGGGAAGCCCAGCGCCCGCTGCGCCGACGGATCGAGCCCGGCGGCCAGGCCCGCCAGCGTGCCGCCGGTGCCGCAGGCCACCGCCACCACGTCGGCCCGGCCGCGCAACTCCCGGCCCAGCGCGACGCAGCCGCGGGCCGCCGCCGCGTTGCTGCCGCCCTCCGGTACGACGAAGAACCGCCCGAACCGCTCCCGCAGCTCCTCCAGCGCCCGCGGTTCGTGCTTGACCCGGTACGCGGACCGGCTCACGAACCACAGCCGCATGCCGTCGGCCGCCGCGCGGGCCAGCGACGGGTTCAGCGGCCGGTCCGCCAACTCCTCGCCGCGCACCACGCCGACGGTCGCCAGCCCCAGCAGCCGGCCCGCCGCGGCGGTGGCCCGCAGGTGGTTGGAGTAGGCGCCGCCGAAGGTCAGCAGGGTGTCGTGCCCGGCGGCGACCGCCTCGGCCACGTTCAGCCGCAGCTTGCGCCATTTGTTGCCGGGTATCCGCGGATGGATCAGGTCGTCCCGCTTGAGCGCCAGCCGCACCCCGACCCGCTCCAGCGCCGGCTCGGCCAGCTCCTCCAGCGGCGAAGGCAGCCGGTGCGGGACCGCGTCCAGCGGGGAGCCGTCCGGCGGGAACGCCCCCGGCGCGGCGCCGTCCGGTCCAACCCCCAGTGGGAACGCCCCCGGCGCGTCGCCGGCCGGTACAGCCCCCGGCGGGAACGCCGTGCCGGGCGGGCCGGTGCGGGGGGCGTGGTCGTCGTGCTCGTTCACGCGTCCATTCTCGGGGTGGACGCCGGGGCGGGGGGTGCGGCGGGGCGGGCCGGGGGAGTGGGCGCCGGGCCCGGTGCCGGGGCGAACAGCGCGTCCAGTTCGGCGAGGAAGTCCGCGGGGGCCGGTGTCCCGAGCCGCGTCCAGTACCGCCGGCCGGCCCACCACGCCGCCCGCAGCGCCCCGGGCAGCTCGCCGGGGCCGGCCGCGCAGGTCGCCGACCGCAGGGCCTCGGCCGCCGGGGCCGACAGATCGCGTTCCGCCGCCCGCGACGGGGTCAGCCAGTGCTGTGTGCGTCCCTCCGCCAGCCGGGCCAGCCACGCCAGATGCCGCTGGGCGTGCGCCAGCGCGTCCCACGCCCGCAGCCACTCGCCGCGGGCCGCCACCCGTTCCGCCAGCACCAGCCAGTTGGCGAACCGCCCGCACAACGCGGCCACCTCGCCGCTGTCCGGCGCCGCCGGCCGTTCCGGCACCGCCCGCAGCGCCGCAGCGAGCGCCCCGCCGCGGTCCTTGACCACCATGCGCTCCACCGCCGCGCCCCGGGCCGGCCACGAGCGGACCGCCCCGAGATCGGCGAACGAGGTGAAGTGGAACTCGCCGCGCACCGGTCCGGGGAAGAACGCCACGTGCGTGCCGAACTCGTTGAGCACCAGCAGCCGCACCGGCGCGATCCGCTCGCACCACGCGGCCGGGTCGACCGTGCCGTGCCGCTCCGGGTCGAAGAACAGCCAGAACTCGATGTCGCTGTGCGCGTCGCCCTCTCCGGCCGCGAACGAGCCGTACATCAGCGCCGCCGTCAGCCGTTCGTCGTCCCGGCACGCGGCGCGCACCCGCGCGATCAGCCTCTCCTGCTCCAGCATCCCGCCAGCCAACTACGCGACCGGCGCCCCCACAACCGTGTTTCCGCCAGCCGTGTTTCCGCGCCGCCGCCGGAACGCCAGCGCGGCGCGGCGGCCCCGGGAACGCGGAACGGGGCCCGCGCTCGATGAGCGCGGACCCCGTCGCCGTCCCGGCCGGAGCCGGGGCGGGGTGCCGAGAGTCAGGCGACGCCGAAGACCGGATGACGCCTTGCCCCGGGCTGTGCCGTGAGGCGGGGGCGGGTCAGGCGGGAACGATGTTCTCCGCCTGCGGGCCCTTCTGGCCCTGGGTGACCTCGAAGGTCACCTTCTGGCCCTCGTGCAGCTCACGGAAGCCGGAGGAGGCGATGTTGCTGTAGTGAGCGAAGACGTCGGCGCCGCCGCCGTCCTGCTCGATGAAGCCGTAGCCCTTTTCCGAGTTGAACCACTTCACCGTGCCGCTGGCCATGCCGATCTCCTTCGGGATCATTCCACCGGGCACGCACTGTGCGTACCCGGTTCTGTCGCCGTGCTGATCCCATCCGGGAATCCCCCGGAAAATGAAAAAGCGCCCCCAATGGTCACAGACCGTCAGGCGCGCACACACTCAATGGGTACCAACTGCAACGACCTCAAACTAACACAGGCCCCGCCGAACCGGCAGCTGTCCCAGGAGGGTGATTTCCGTCGCTCCGCGGGGCCGGCGCGGGGCCAGCGCGGGGCCAGCGCCGGTGCTGTTCCCGGTGCCGCTCCCGCTCCCGGTGTCGTTCCCGGCGACGCTTCCAGTGACGCTCCCGGTGACGGGGTGGGCCGGGAACGCGAACGCCCGAGCCCGGCACCCCTGACGGAGGGCCGGGCTCGGGCGGGGCAACGAATATCGATAGTCACCGCGGTACGGAAAGGACGAAGAGGGCGTCAGGCCTTCTTGGTCTCCCAGAAGATGGTGTCGATCTCGGCGATGAGGTCGAGCGCCTTCTGGCCGGTGGCCGGGTCGTTCGAGCCCTTGGCCGCGGAAAGCGCCTTGAGGGTGTCGTTGACCAGCTGGTGCAGGTGCGGGTACTTCTCGAAGTGCGGGGCCTTGAAGTAGTCGCTCCACAGAACCGACACGTGGTGCTTGGCCAGCTCGGCGCGCTGCTCCTTGATCAGGACGGCGCGCGTGCGGAAGTCGGCGTCTTCGTTCGCCTGGTACTTCTCCTGGACGGCCTTGACCGACTCGGCCTCGATGCGTGCCTGGGCCGGGTCGTAGACACCGCAGGGGAGGTCACAGTGGGCGCTGACCTGGACCTTCGGCGCGAACAGGCGAGAGAACATGACTGTCCTTCCTGGTGATCGTCTTGGTAGGTGGGACATTACCCCCTGGGGGACCGCTTTTCTCGGGTGCCCCCTGGTGCCGGAGACAAAAGTCCGGTGTCACTCTGGACGCGTCACGGCCGGCGGGCGCGGCACGGCCAACGAACGGGAGGACGCTGGGATGGGCGGGCGCGAGGGCATGATTCCGTTGGGGCTGGCGGACGTCACCGGGCCCTCGATGGTGCCGACGCTGCGTCACGGGGACCGGTTGCTGGTCCGCTACGCCGCCCGGGTGCGGGCCGGGGACGTGGTGGTGCTGCGCCATCCGCTCCAGCTGGACCTGCTCATCGTCAAGCGCGCGGTCGGCCGGCGCGACGGCGGATGGTGGGTGCTGAGCGACAACCCGTTCGCCGAGCCCGACAGCCGGGTGTTCGGCGTGGTGCCCGACGACCTCGTGCTGGCCCGGGTGTTGTGGCGGTTCCGGCCGCGCGGCACCGGCGCCCGTTCGGCGCTGGCCTCGCTGACCTGGGCGGCCTTCGCGCTGCGCCCGGTCTCGGTCCGCGCCCGGGGCCGCGCGCTCGCGCCGGACTTCCGCGCGGGCACCGGCGGCGAGGCGTCGTAACGGTCCGAGCCCGCCGCGCCGTCCGTTACCGTGCGGCCTCCTGGCGCTTGCGGGCCCGGTACGCGGCGACGTTGGCGCGGGTGGCGCAGCGGTCGGAGCAGTAGCGGCGGGAGCGGTTGGTGGAGGTGTCGAGGTAGACGTTGCGGCAGTTGGCCGCGTGGCAGATGCCGAGGCGGTCGACGCCGAGTTCGGTCAGGCGCACGGCCAGGCCCATGCAGGCGGTGGCGGTGTAGGACGCGGTGGCGTTGGAGGCGTGGTCGGCCAGGTGCATGTGCCAGTGCGGGCGGTCGTCCGGGCCGGGGTCGCCGTGGCCGTCGATCTGCGGGCTGACCGGGAACTCCAGCATGAGCGCGTTGAGCAGGTCGACCGCCCGCACCTCGTCGCCCTCGGCGGCGGCCTCGAAGACCGAGCGCAGCCGCACGCGGACCGCTCTGAGCCGGCTGACGTCCGCGTCGGTGGCCCGCCGGGCGGCGCGCTGGTTGGCGCCGAACAGTTCGCGTACCGCCTCCACGGTGGTCAGCGTGTCCTTGCGGCGGTCCGGTTCCTCGGAGTTGACCAGGCGGACCGCATATTCCGAGTAATAGCCCAATTCCACTTGCAGTCCTTACGCTCGCGGGTCTACGGTCACCTCGCCGATGTAATGCCTGTGTGCCTTTAGAGGGTATTACGCAACGACGTGGGTCGGGAGGACATGATGACAGCGGCTGACACATCACGACACGGGGGAGCCGGTCGGCACTGGCGCGCCTGGCAGGACAGCTGGGACCGCCAGCAGGAGTACTACCTGCCTGACCGGGAGGAACGCTTCCGGGTCATGATCGATCTGGTCGAGGCCTGCGTGGGCACCGAACCCCTCGTGCTCGACCTGGCGTGCGGCACCGGTTCCCTCACCGGCCGGGTCCTGCGGCGGCTGCCCGGCGCCCGCTGCGTCGGCGTCGACGTCGACCCGGCCCTGCTGGCCATCGCCCACGGCCACTTCGCCGGCGAGGACCGCGCCGCCTTCGTCACCGCCGACCTGCGCGACCCCGGCTGGACCCGGGCGCTCCCGCACGGCCGCTACGACGCCGTCCTGACCGCCACCTCGCTGCACTGGCT
The DNA here is from genome assembly GCF_027947535.2 of Streptantibioticus silvisoli. Lineage (GTDB taxonomy): Bacteria > Actinomycetota > Actinomycetes > Streptomycetales > Streptomycetaceae > Streptantibioticus_C > Streptantibioticus_C silvisoli. The sequence goes on along the minus strand of NZ_JAAGKO020000053.1, from coordinate 33,533 downwards.
GAACCCCGAACCGCTGGCCGCGCTGTACGGGCAGCTGGCCGGCCTGGTCGGTGACGGCGGCGTCCTGCTCAACGCCGACCACATGCCCGACCCGACCACCCCCCGGCTGAACGAGGCCGAACGCGCCCTGCGGCACCGCCGCCGCACCGCCCGCCCCGAAGGCGTCCTGGACTGGACCCGGTGGTGGGACGCCGCCCGCGCCGACCCCACCCTCGCCGACGCCGTCGCCCGCCGCGACGCCATCCACGGCACCCACGCCGACGGCGACCCCCGCCCGCCGCACTGGCACGCCGAGACACTGCGCGCCGCCGGCTTCGCCGAGTCCCGCACCGTCTGGAGAAGCGTCACCGACGCGGTGGTGCTGGCACTGAAGTAGGCATCCGGGGCAGTGGGCTGCGTCGGCGTGGAGGACCGCGTCGGTGGGATGGACTGCGTCGGCGGAGGGCGGGCGCTGGTGATGCGGGGCGGTGGGCCGGCGTACTGGCTGGCGGCGTAGCGGATCGCGGCGTACCTCACGGCCCGTGCCGCATGGGGCCCGTACCGCGCGAGGCCCGCGTCCCGTCAGTGGTCGCTGACGGGACGCGGGCCCGGTTCGTGCTCGTGGTTGACGCGTCTAGCGCCGGGCCACGCCCTCCGCGCGGGCGGCCGCCGCGACCGCCTCGCGCACGGCGGGCGCCACCCGGGGGTCGAAGGGGGAGGGGATGACGAGGTCGGCGCTGAGCTCGTCGGCGACGACCGCGGCCAGCGCTTCCGCGGCGGCGATCTTCATGCCTTCCGTGATGCGGCTGGCCCGAACGTGCAGCGCGCCGGCGAAGATCCCGGGGAAGGCGAGGACGTTGTTGATCTGGTTCGGGAAGTCGCTGCGCCCGGTGGCGACCACGGCGGCGTACTTGTGCGCCACGTCGGGGTGGATCTCCGGGTCGGGGTTGGCCATCGCGAAGATCATGCAGCCCTTCGCCATGGAGGCGACCGCGTCCTCGGCGACCGTGCCGCCGGAGACCCCGATGAAGACGTCCGCCCCGTCCAGCGCCTCGTCCAGGGTGCCGGTCAAACCACCCTTGTTGGTGAACGACGCGAGCTCGCGCTTGACGTCGGTCAGGTCGGTGCGGCCGTCGTGCACGACACCCTTGCGGTCGGTCACCGCCACGTCGCCGATGCCCGCCTCGACCAGGATGCGCGCGATGGCGACGCCGGCCGCCCCGGCGCCGGAGATCACCGCCCGCAACTCGCCCAGCGAACGGTTGGTCAGGCGGGCCGCGTTGCGCAGTGCGGCCAGGGTGACGACCGCGGTGCCGTGCTGGTCGTCATGGAAGACCGGGATGTCGAGCAGGTCCTTGAGGCGGTTCTCGATCTCGAAGCACCGGGGCGCCGAGATGTCCTCCAGGTTGATGCCACCGAAGGACGGCGCGATCCGCACGACCGTGTCCACGATCTCGTCCGGGTCCGTCGTGTCGAGGGTGATCGGCACCGCGTCGACCCCGCCGAACTGCTTGAACAGGATCGCCTTGCCCTCCATCACCGGCATCGACGCCCGCGGACCGATGTCGCCCAGGCCCAGCACGGCGGTGCCGTCGGTGACCACCGCGACCACGTTCGAGGTCCAGGTGAACTCGTCCGCCAGCTCCGGCTGCTCGGCGATGGCGGTGCAGACCTTGGCGACGCCGGGGGTGTAGGCCAGGGACAGGTCGTCACGGTCGCGCACCGGCACGGTCGCGGCGATCTCCATCTTGCCGCCGCGGTGCAGCGCGAACGCCGGGTCGATCCGCAGCCGCTCGCTCACCTCGTCGTCCATGCCTTCCTCGCTCCGGATATTGAGGATCTCCGCAGTCACTTGTTTGACCCCTTTGTCTCATTTTCATTGAGGGTATAACTGCCTACACGCCGCACACGTGTGAAAAAGCCCGATGCCGGGGTGAAAAGGAAACACGTCGCCGCGGGTGGTACCACCGGTCCCGCGACACCGGATGTGCCGGCGCCGCGCAACGACGATGCGGTGAACGACCGTGCGGTGAACGGTCATGCGGTGAGCGTGGGGACAAGCGATGCACCGGCGCGCGCTGATCGGCGCACGGCGCATGGTCCGGCCCGTCAGGGCCCGGGGATCACCCGTCATCCGATTTTGCCACAGCCACGCGGCCGACGCCGGGTGATTCGCATCGCTTCCAACCGCCCCGGATTCGCCTAAAGTCGCGTCATGTTCGCCGCATACGCCGCACGGATCGACTCCGACCAGCCGCTCAACGGCCTCGAACTCGGGGACCGCCCCGCCCCCGAGGCGCGGCCCGGCTGGACCACCGTCAACGTCAAAGCCGCCTCCCTCAACCACCACGACCTGTGGTCGCTGCGGGGGGTCGGGCTGCACGAGAAGTACCTGCCGATGATCCTCGGTTGCGACGCCGCCGGGATCGACGAGGACGGCCGCGAGGTCGTCGTCCACTCCGTCATCGGCCAGTCCGGTTACGGCGTCGGCCCCGACGAGCCCCGCTCCATCCTCACCGAGCGGTACCAGGGCACGTTCGCCGAACGCGTCACCGTTCCGTCGTGGAACGTGCTGCCCAAGCCGAAGGAACTGTCCTTCGCCGAGGCCGCCTGCCTGCCCACCGCCTGGCTCACCGCGTATCGCATGCTCTTCACCAACGCCTCCGTCCGTCCCGGCGACTCCGTCCTGGTCCAGGGGGCCGGCGGCGGCGTCGCCACCGCCGCCATCGTGCTCGGCAAGGCGGCCGGCCTGCGCGTCTACGCCACCAGCCGCGACGAGGCCAAGCGCCGCCGCGCCGTCGAACTCGGAGCGCTGGAGGCGTTCGAACCCGGCGCCCGGCTCCCGCACCGCGTCGACGCCGTCATCGAGACGGTCGGCGCCGCGACCTGGTCGCACTCGGTCAAGTCCCTGCGGCCCGGCGGCACCATCGTCATCTCCGGCGCCACCAGCGGCCCCAGCCCCAAGTCGGCCGAACTCACCCGCATCTTCTTCCTGGAACTCAAGGTCGTCGGCTCGACCATGGGCTCCAAGGACGAACTGGAGGACCTGCTGGCCTTCTGCGCCACCACCGGCGTCCGGCCGGTCATCGACTCCGAACTCCCGCTGGACCGCGCCCGTGAGGGCTTCGAAAAGATGTCGGGCGGCGACCTGTTCGGCAAGATCGTCCTCACGGTCTGACCTGCGGGACTCACCGGGGCGTGCTCCGGCGACGTGCTCCGGCGACGGGCTCCGCCGGTACGCGGGGGCGCCGCCGCCTGCCGACTCCGGAGGCCGAGGTCGGCGTGGTGAACGTCAACCGGTGCTGACGTCCATCGCTCCCCCGGCGCTGCGGCCAGCGCCGGGGCCGGTGCCGCTGCATGGGAACGGCGCGCGGGGGCACCGCCGCCCGGCAGCGGGAGCGGGGTTCTCGACGCTCCGGTGCGGTGCGCTCCGGTGCGGTGGTCGGGTTCGGGGCGCCGGGGGCGTCGGGCCGTCCGCGGTGTTTGGGGCGCCCCGGGCGTTCGGGGGTGCGGTGCCTGCGGTGCCGGGGCCGTCCGCGGCGCCCGGGGTCGCCCGCGCCGGTCCCCGCGCCGGTCCCCGCGACGGCGCCGGTGCCTTCGACGCGCGGTCCGTCAACGGACTTCGCCGCCCGCAACACGTACCGGCCGACCTGATCGCCGGTCATGGAAGCCCCGTCGACCCCGGTCCCGTTGTCCCGCCTGGCCGCCCTTGAGCCGGGCGGCGATCTGGCGGCCGGATCACATCGCAACGGTGATCTTCGCCCGGCGGGTGGCCCACCGCACGCCGTCCCCGCGGCAGTCCCGGGGCAACGGTTGACGGGGACGGCCCCCGGCGCGCGGTGGCCGACGAGGGCGGCGCGGCTCTTCGCACGCGGTGGTTGGCGGATGCGGACCTGGACCCGCGGTGGCCGACGGCGCGGCGCGGCTCTTCGCGTGCGGTCGCCGACGGAGGCGGCCGGCCCTCGACCCGCGGTGGCCGACGGAGGCGACCCCGGTCCAAGAGCGCCGCCTCCGTCCGCCGCGGCGTGGTCAGTCCGTGGGGTCGGCCCGCTCCGCGCCGCGCAGAACCCCGCCGATGCGGGCTGCTGCGGAGGACAGATGGCGGCGGGTCTCGCGCACCTGGTCGGCGGTGACGCCGTGGTCGCGGGCGGCGTCCCGGACGTCGTCGCGGAACCGGTCCAGTAGCCGTTCCAGGTCGCGCCTCGGGTCGTCGGAGACGGCCTCGTCGGCGGCCCAGTCCGGCACCGTGGTCTCCTCCGGGTCGGGCTTGACGACCCCGGACCAGCCGCTGGTGCGGCCGAACTGACCCAGCTCCCGGCTTATGCCGGCCAGCCCCTCGCGCACCGCGCCCTGCCAGTCACCGCGCTGGGCGTGGTCCTGCACGTCGTCCTGCACCTTGCGGACGATCCGCTGTACCTCGTCGAGCGCGTTGGCCTGGGCGTCCTTGGCCTGCTGGCGGGCGGTGCGGGCCTCCTCCTTGGCGTGCCGGCTCTCCTCCTTGGCCCGGCGGGCCTGCTCCTTCCACTCCTTCTTCCACTGGTCCCACTGGGCCGGCTCCCCGGGGCCCCCGCCGCTCGGTGTGCTGCGGGCCTGCTGAGCCGCTTCCCGCACTTCGCGGCGCAGGTTGCCGGCGACGCCGCGCACGTCCTCGCGGATCTCGGCGGCCAGTTCGGAGACCGAGTCGCGGATCTCCTGCTCCAGGTCGACCAACTCACCCTGGCGTGCGGCGAGTTCCTCCCGGCCGGCGTCGGTGAGGGAGTAGACCTTGCGGCCGCCCTCGGTGGTGTGGGAGACCAGCCCCTCCTTCTCCAGCTTGGCCAGCCGGGGGTAGACGGTGCCGGCCGACGGCGCGTACAGCCCCTGGAAGCGCTCCTCCAGCAGGCGGATCACCTCGTAGCCGTGCCGGGGCGACTCGTCCAGCAGCTTGAGCAGGTAGAGCCGCAGCCGGCCGTGGGCGAAGACGGGGGCCATGTCAGCTGTCCTTCCGGAAGGCGCCGGCCTCGGCCGGTTCCATGGGTGGCCTGCGCAGCAGCGCGATGGAGCCGGAGACGGTGGTGGCTTTCAGCCGCGCGTCGCCACTGCCGATCCGGCCGGTGATCCGCTTGGCACCCCACTGCCCGGTGACGCGCAGCTCGTCGAACGCGCAACTGACCGCGCCACTGGCCGTGTTGGCCTCGACGGAGGCGTGTCCCGGCTCGGGGATGCGGATGGCGATCTCGCCGGAGACGGTGTTGAGCCGGACGTCGGCGCCGGCCGACGGGTCCAGGTCGAGCACCATGTTGCCGCTGACGGAGTCGGCCTTGACCTTCGAGCCGGTGCCCTCGATGACGGTGAGGTCGCCGGAGACGGTGTTGACCCGCAGGTCGCCGGAGAGTGCCTGCGCCTCGACGCTGCCGGAGACCGTGTGGGCGTCCACCTCGCCGGACAGCCCGACCAGGGCGGTGTCGCCGCTGACGCCGTGCACCGTGGTGCGCCCGCCGACGCCGGAGACCACCGCCTCGGCGCTGACGACACCCACCTCGACCCGGGTGGTAGTCGGCACCGCGAGCGAGACGACCACGTGTCGCTTCCAGCCCTTGGGGTCCAGCCAGTTCAGCAGGCCCTTCCACGGCAGGTCCTCGTAGGCCACGGTCACGCTGCCACCCTTTTGAGTGACAATCAGCGGCGGGCCGTCCAACTCGGCGACCTCCAGCCGGGCCGGGCCCTCGTCGACCCCCACCACGTTCACCGTGCCGCCGACGATCCGGACATGCAGCTCGCCGACCGGCTCCTCGAAGACGATCCTCCGTGGCTCCGCCACGGTCCAGTTCCGCTCAGACATCCCGGCCTCCCGACGACGAACGCAACATATCGCGTCCTTTGATGAACACGATATATCGCGTGTGTCGAATGTCAAGGAACTCCCGACCCCGGTCCCTCCCTGATCCGCGTCTCCGGGTCGCGTCAGGGAAAACCCTTGCGCCGAACGGTGATCGGGGCGGCGCGGACCGGGCCCGCGGGAGGCGGATGGCGTCGGGGCCGGGGTGCGGGAGGTGATGGGGCGCGGGAGGTGACGGGAGCGGGGCGGCTCGCGGCGGCGGATTCTCCGGCGCGGGAAGGCGGGACGGGCGGTCGCGGGACGGGCGGAGGGCGGTCGCGGAGGCTCCGGTGCGGACGGTGCGGACGGTGCGGCGGGGTGATCACCCGGCCGTCGGGTTGACCGGCCGCCGACCGGGCCGTCCGGTCACCCTGTCGGAAGATCCGACGATCGGTCTGTCGGATCGGCCGTCCATCGCACCGTCGTACTCACGCGTCGTCGTCGTCCTCGTCGTCGAGCCGGGCCAGCCAGGTCGCCAGCCGTTCCACCGGGATCTCGAACTCCGGGTTGAGGTCGACGAACTCCCGCAGTCGGCCGGCGAGCCACTCGAAGCTCACCTCGTCGTCGCCACGTCGGTTCTCCAGCTCCTCGATGCCGCGGTCGGTGAAGTACAAGGGATGCTCCGGATCGATACGTTTTCGGGCTCACGGTCGTTACCAGTCAGGATAGGCGCGGCCCCTGGTCATCGGTGTGGCGGATGGCGCGGGCGCCGGGCCCGATGGATCACGTCACGCACGACGCGGAACCAGGCGCCGTGTCGGGGGATCGGGAGGCCGCCGATGACACGACAGGCGCGACTCATCCGGCTGCCGGACGGCACGCCGGTGTGGGCCCGGATCGCCCCCGGTACCGGGCCGGACGGCAGCGCGTACGACGACCGCGGGGCCGGCGTGCCCGGTGGTGCGCGCCGCGGCGCCCCCGCTGCCCGGGACGCCCCCGACGACGGCGCGTACGACGGGGACGACGCCCAGGACGACGGAGGTCATGCCTCAGACGGCACACCGCGCGACGCGGATGCGCCGGATTCCGACACCGATGTCTACGGCGACTGCGACGCTGACGCATACGGCGACTACGACACCGACGCGTACGACGACTATCAGGACGTCGGCGCGCTGGACGGCGCCCTGGCGCGGGTGTCGCGGCTGCGGGCCCTGATCACCGGGGTCGCCGCCTCGGTCCGCGACGCCGCCGCGCAGGCCGCGCCGGACGAGGTCGCCGTCGAGTTCGGTGTGGAGTTCGCCGTCCGGGGCGGCGTCATCGTGAGTGTGCTGGCCGACGCGCAGACCACCGGGACCCTGAAGGTGACGCTGACCTGGAAGGACCGCCTCGGGCGCGCCACGCCCCCGCCGCGCGCCCCGGCGCCGCCCCCGATGCCGTCCACGCCCCCGTCCGCCGCACCGCCCTCCCCGGCCACGCCCACGCCGCCGCCCCGCACCCCAACGTTCCCCGCACCGCCGGTTCCCGCGCCTACGCCGTCGGCTCCCGCACCGCCGGTCCCCGCGCCGACGCCCCCGTCGTCAGCCCCCGCTCCGGCCGCGCCCGGCTCCGCCGTGCCGCCGCCCGGCGTACCGCCTGCCGTGCCGCCCCCTGCCCTGCCGTCCGCCGGTGTACCGCCGTCCCCCGGTGTACCGCCCGCCGTACCGACCCCCGCCGTACCGCCGCCCGCTCACCCGCGCGGCGTCCCGTCGTCCGGCGGAACCGGCGATGCGTAGCGGGCCCGGCCGGTGAGCCTGGATCCCCGCCTCCGTGTCGGTACCGGGGTGCCGGAGGCCGAGGGGCGGTTGCGTGAACTGGCGCGCGAGGTGACCGTCGCCGTGCACGCCGCACCGCACGAGGAGGCCGAGTTCTGGGGCAGTGGTCTGCTCGTCGCGCCGCGCTGGGTGCTGACCTGCGCGCACGTCCTGGTGCGCCGCGACAGTCTGGGCCGTCGCCACTGGGCCGCCGGCGACGGGGTCGGCGTGCGGGTCGGCGGCCGGGTCGTGCCCGGCGCCGTGGTGTACACGCTGCCGTCGCCGGACGCTATTACGCACGGTTGGGACCCGGGCGACGACCGGGAGTTCGAGATCTTCCCCGACCTCGCCCTGATCCGGCTCACCGCGCCCGTCGAGCACGGTTGTGCCTGGCTGAGCGATCGTGCGGTACCGCCGGTCACCCGCACGGTGGCCGCGCTCGGCTGGCGGCGCACCCGGGACGAGTTGTGGACGTGGGACGGCACCTGCGACGTCGTCGGCAACGACGGCGTCCACGTCTTCCGGCTCGGCCCGGACTCCGAGATCCCGGCGGGCGTGTCCGGCTCGCTGGTCGTGGACCTGGCGCACGGGCGGGTCATCGGCGTGGTCAAGGCGCGCCGCCGCAACCGCGACGGCGGCAAGGCGGTCCGGCTGACCGCGTTGCGCGGCCTGGCCGGCGCGCGGCCGCTGGTGCCGGAGCTGTCGCTCGGCCCCGATCCGTACCAGCAGCTGGTGCGCGAACACGACCGCTGGCACTTCGCGCAGCAACGACTGCTGCGGGCCGGCCGCAGCACGTGGATCGACGTACAGGGGCGCCTGGACACCGTCATCGGCGAGTGGACGCCGTACGACCGCGCGGAGGCGCTGGGCCTGCTGGCCGAACTGCCGCCGCCCCGCAGTACCGGTGTGGTGCAGCGGCTGGTGGAACGTGTCCTGGGGCCCGGCACAGTGCGCGATCCGCTGCCGGTCGCCTGGCGTGACGGTCACGGGCTGTTGTACGAACCGGAGAGCGGCAAGCAGTTGCTGGCTTTCGTGACGTATCTGCTGCTGGTCGCGCGTGAGGTGCAGGGGCAGGACGCCCTGGCGGCGGGGGAACTGCGCGACTTCGCCACCCGCCGTGCCATGTCGCTGCCCGCGCCGGACCGTACGCGGCTGGCCGGGCTGGACGTGCCGGGACCCGGAGCGCGGCGGTCGGAACAGGGGTCGTCGGTACTGGTGGCGCTGGCGCCGGTGGTCTGGGAGGAGAACCGCCCGGTGCGTTTCCGCTGGGAGATCCAGCTGGTCCGTTCGGCGCACGACCGGCAGATCACCACGGTCTGCGACCAGCGGGACGGCGTGGCGTTCGACGAGGCGGTCGCACAGGTGCAGGAGCCGCTGGCGCTCGCGCTGGACCGGGCCGACGAGTCGGGCCGCCCGGCGACCGTCGAAGTCGCCCTGCCGGTGCACCATTTCGACACCGCCGTCCACCTGTGGGTGCCGGGTACCGGCCTGCCGGGCCGCCCGCACCGCCCGGCCCGCCCGATGGGTACCCGGCGCCCTGTCGTGCTGCGGGACGTCGAACGGGTGCCGCCGCCGCCCGAGTGGCGTGAACGCTGGCGGCTGCTCACCGGCGCGGGCCGGCTCACCGCACTGCCGCTCCCGGCCGGCGGACACGGTCCCGGTTACGAGGAGTTGCGCCACGCGGAGGCCGGCGCGGTGCCGGTGCTGTGCGGCCGGGTCGGCGGGGGCGCCGCGCTGGAGACCATGATGGACGTCCTCGACGCCGGCCACGGGGTCGCGCTCTGGCTCGGCGCCCCGCACCCGCCGGACGGCTGCGGCACGGACTGCGACACCTTCCGCCGCGCGGCCGCGGCGCTGCTGGAGCGCGCCGGCGGCCCGGCCGGACTGCCCGAGGCCGTCCGGGCGTCGCGCGCCGAGGCCCACGACCACCGCCCGGGCGCGATGGACGCCGCGCGCCTCATGCTGCTCTACGACGACGCCGACCTGCCCCTGCCGGGCTCCTGGGCCGGCGACCTCCCGGCCCCGCGCTGAGGTCGGGGTGCGGCTCGCCGACGGGGTCCCGCTCGGTGACGGGGCCGGCTCGCTGACGGAGCGTGCTGCTGACGGGCCAGGTTGCTGATGGAGCGGGTTGCCGGCGGGGTGCGCGGTGGGGCGGAGGGCCCGCTTGCCGACCGGAGCCGGCCCGCTGACGGAGCGGCCCGCCGACCGGTGCCGAGCCGAGGGCGGAGGGCCTTGCCCGCTGGCGGGGACCGCTCGGGGAGGACGGGCCCCGCCGACGGGACTCGCTCGGGGGACGAAGGCCCGCACGGGACGGAGGCCCCGCGCCGGGGCCGGAGGCCGGGCCCGTGGCGACACGAGCGGTGGCCCGTGGCAGCCATGTTGACGCTACGTCAAGTTCGGGGCTGGGAAATTCGCCGGGACGGGTAGGTATCGGGACTGTTGGAGAGCCCCCCGGTGGGTAATGTCATGACGGGGGGTCGCCGGTTGATCACTCTCCGGAGTGGAGGGATCGGCGGCAGCGCCCTTGGAACCCGGGCCACCGGGCCCGGACCGTGACGAGGAGCGCGAGATGAACGACTGGCTGATCTACCGCGGCACCGGACAGCCGCACGACGGCATCGACCGGCTGCCCGGACCGCCGCCGTGGCGCAACTTCGACGGCCAGCCGGTGGTGGCCTCCCCGGCCGCCATCGACACCGCCAGCACCCGCCGGCTCGGCCTCCAGCAGGACCTCGCCGAGCAGTTCCGCCCCGGCCACACCGAACTCGAACTCATCAACGCCGCCCTCTACCTGCGCCGCCCGCTGCTGGTCACCGGCGAACCCGGCAGCGGCAAGTCCACCCTCGCGCACGCCGTCGCGCACGAACTCAAACTCGGCCGCGTCCTGCGCTGGCCCATCGTCAGCCGCACGGTGCTGCGCGACGGCCTCTACCAGTACGACGCCCTCGCCCGCCTCCAGGACCTCCAACTCGCCCGCACCGCGCACCCGGTGCAGCGCGTACCGCCCGGTCCTGAGACCGAGGACGTGCCACCGCCCGGTGACGGCATCGGCCGCTACGTCCGCCTCGGACCGCTCGGCACCGCCCTGCTCGCCGCCGCCAAACCCCGGGTACTGCTCGTCGACGAGCTGGACAAGAGCGACATCGACCTGCCGAACGACCTGCTCAACGCCCTGGAGGAGGGCGAGTTCGCCATCCCCGAACTGGAACGCATCGCCGACCGCCACCCGGTGGTCGAGGTCCAGGACGACGACGGCGGCCGGGTCCCGGTGCAGGGCGGCCGCATCCGCTGCCGCGCCTTCCCGTTCGTCGTGCTCACCAGCAACGGCGAACGCGACTTCCCCGCACCGCTGTTGCGCCGCTGCATCCACCTGCGGCTCGACACGCCCGACGAGGAACGCCTCGCCGCCATGGTCCGCGCCCACTTCGGCCCCGGCGCCGCCGAGCACAACCGCGTCATCATCCAGCGCTTCCTGGACCGCGCCCCCGGTGAACAGCGCTGCGCCGACCAGTTGCTGAACGCCATCTACCTCACCCAGCGCGCCCACGACGAGGACGCCGGCACCCGCGAACGCCTCGCCGACCAGCTCATGCGGCCGCTGAACCGGGGGCGGTGACCGTCGTGAGTACCGGCGCGGACCTGTTCGAACAGCTCGTCGCCCGCCTGCGCGACGCCGGCATCGCCACCGACGCCGAATCGCTGGCCGACGCCCTCTGGCTGTCCGAACGCATGACCCCGCCGGCGCCCGTCCCGCCCGCGGCGGCGCACCGGCCGTACCCGCGGTCCGCCGCCCGGCTCTCCGCGCCGGCCGCCACACCGCCGGAACCGCCCCGGCGCCGGCTGCCGTACGTCAACCAGGCAGGCGGCGGCCGGCTCGAACCCCTGCCGCTGGAACAGGCGTTGCGCCCGCTGCGGCACTACCGGCCCCGGGTGCCGTCCCGGCCGGGCGACCTCGACGAGGCGGCCACCGCCGAGACCAGCGCCCGCAGCGGCCAGATCACCCCGGTCTTCCAGCAGGTAAGCCGCCGTGAGGCCCAGCTGCTGCTGCTGATGGACGACTCGCCGTCCATGGTGGTCTGGGACGGCATGCTGAACGAACTGCGCCTGGTCTGCGAACAGGTCGGCGCCTTCCGCGACGTCGCCGTGCACTACCTGCGCCCGCGTTCCGACGGCGAGGCCGGGGTCGCCGCGGCCCCCTCCGGCCTCGCGCCGGCCGCCTCCGCGGACCGGCTGCTCGACCCCACCGGGCGGACCGTCCTGCTGCTGCTCAGCGACTGCTGCGGCGCCCTGTGGCGGCACGGCGCCGCCCAGCGGCTGCTGCACCGCTTCTCCCGCACCGGACCGGTCGCCGTCCTCCAGCCACTGCCGCAGCGCATGTGGCAGCGCACGCTGCTGCCCGCCGAACCCGGCATGCTGTGCTCCACCGCGGGCCACGGCGGCAGGCTGGAGTTCGTACCCCGCCGCCGCCGGCACGGGCCCGTCGCGGAGGACAGCGTCGCGGTCCCGGTGCTCGCCCCGACCCGGGCCGCCCTGGGCGCCTGGGCCCGCGCGGTCTCCGGCAGCCACCGCGCCGGCCTGGACGCCGCCGCCGTCCGGGTCCGCGAGGACCACCCCGGTGGCCCGCCCCCGCCCGCCGACCCGGCACCGGCCGACCCCGAACGGCTGGTGGCGGACTTCCAGGCACTGTCCTCGCCGGCCGCCCACCACCTGGCGGTGTACCTGTCGGCCGCGCCGCTGGCGTACCCGGTGATGCGCGCGGTCCAGGAGGCGATGATGCCGCAGACCGGGCCCGCCGAGATGGCGGAGATCCTGCTCGGCGAACTGCTGGCCCGCGCCGACGACCGGCCGCCGACCGTTCCCGCGCAGCGGCTGCCCGGCGGGCCCGCCCACCCGCCGGCCGGCCGCAGCGGGCCGTGGTACACCTTCGCCCCCGGCGTCCGCGACGTGCTGCTGCGCCGGCTCGGCCTCGGGGAGGCGTCCCTGGTGCTCAAGCACTGTGCGCTGTACGTCGACCGCGTCTACGGCCCCCGGGTCCGCAACGTGCCCGCCCTGGTGCTGGGTTACCTCTCCGGCACCGAACCCGGCACGGTCCTGCCGCCGTTCGACGGGCCGCCGGCGTCATCCGGGGTGCCGTCCGCGTTCGCCGAGGCCGCCCACGGGGTACTGCGCCGCTTCCAGCCCGGCGGCGTCACCGCCGAATCCGGCCGGGCCGCCCCCGGCGTGGTCATCGCGCACCGCGGCCGGGTCACCGAGGGCGCCCGGCACCGGCTGGCCCGGTTCCGCGAACACGGCACCATCAGCGACCTGTGGGAGGCCATCCGCCTGCTGCGCACCGCACCCGCCGACCCCGGCCGTCCCGCGCAGTCGGTGCCCGCCCGCACCCTGCTCGCCGAATGCCTGCTCGCCCTGTGGGAGGTCCGGCGCGGCGACGACCTGCTCGCCGAGGCGCACACCACCGCCCGCGCCGCCACCGCGGTGGCCGACCGGCCCTCCACCGCCGGGCAACGGGCCCTGCCGCCGGAAGTCGCCGGGCGGGCCCATCTGGTGCGCGGCCAGGTGCTCTTCGCCATCGCCCGGGCCCAGGACCACCCCATCACCCCCGACCGCGCCCTGGCCGGCGCCGCCGCCCACCTCAACCGCGCTGCCCGCCTGTCACGCGCCGACCCCGAACAGGCGCTGGCCGCGCGGATGGCCCTGGTCGACCTGGCCCGCGCCCGGTACGACCGCACCGGTGACCGGGCCGCCCTGCGCGACGCCCGCGAACGCCTCGACGCCGCCCTCGCCGCCCGCCCGGCCGGCGCGCCCGTGCCGCCCGCCGTGCTGGCCGCCCGCGGCGCGCTGCTCGCCGCCCTCGCGGAGGACGCGCTGCGCCGCAACGCGCCGGACCGCGCCCGCGAACCGGCCCGCGCCGCCGTGGCCGACCTCGCCGCGGCCGCCGCGTCACCGTTCACCGCCTTCCCCGGCCGGTACGCCCGCGCCCTGCTCGCGCTGGCCGCCGCCCGCGCCCTCGCCACCGGTGACCCCGGCGCACCCGAGGTCATGGCCGACCTGCGCCGCGCCCTCGCCGCCGCGGAGGGCCGCACCCCCGACCAGGCCGCCGCGTCGCCGTCCGCCGCGTCGCCGTCCGCCGTCGCACCCTCCGCCACAGCACCGCCGCCGACCACCGCACCGTCCGCCAGCACCCCGCCGTCCACCACCGCGCCCCCGCGCACCACCGCACCGCCGTCCACCACCGCACCGTCCGCCGCCGCGCCCGCCCCCGCCGCGCCCGGTGGGACCGCCTCCGGTGGGACCGCCTCCCGTGCGACCGCCGCAGACCCCGCCTCCGGTGGGACCGCCGCAGACCCCGCGCCCGGTGCGACCGCCCCCGGTGCGACCGCGGGAGCGCCCGGCGCCGCTGAACCGCTCCGCGTCACCGCCGGCGTGTGGGGCGACGCCACCCGGGTGACCGGCGACGACGCCTACGTCATCTACACCTCCGGGTCGACCGGCACCCCCAAGGGCGTCGTCATCGGGCACCGCGGCATCCTCAACCTGCTCGACGCGTTCCAGGCCCGCCGCGCCCTGCCGCCCCGCAGCCGGCACAGCACCTGCGCCAGCCCCGGTTTCGACGCGGCGGTGCTGGAGACCTGGACCGCGCTGAGCACCGGCGGCGAACTCCTCGTCGCGCCCGACAGCCGGCGCTGGAACCCCGAGGGGTTCGCCGACTGGCTGGCCCGCGAACGGGTCGCGCACGCCTACATCCCCGCGGCGTTCCTGCCCGCCCTGGCCGACGGCCTGCGCCACGGCCTCGACCTGGGGGCCCTGCGCCGGGTCGTCGTCGCCGTCGAACCCATCCCGCGCGGCCTGCTCGGCGCGATAGGACGCGCCCTGCCCGACCTCACCCTGATCAACGGCTACGGACCCACCGAGGCGTCGGTGTGCGTCACGATGTACGAGGTCACCGAGGCGGACGACGGCCCCGAACGCACCCCCATCGGCACCGCTGTCCCCGGTATCCGGCTGCTGGTGGAACCGCCGGCCACCACCGCGGCGGCGCAGGACGAGGCCGCGGACGAGGTGGCGGACGGACCCGGCGGCGGGGTCCGGGGGGAACTGCACATCGGCGGCGTGGGCGTCGGCCGCCACCTGCGCCCCGACCCGTCCGGCCGGTCCGCCTTCTACACCCGCCCGGCCGAAGACGGCACGCCCGTGCCGTACTACCGCACCGGCGACCTGGTACGGCGCGACCCCGACGGCTGCTACACCTTCCTCGGCCGGGTCGACGACATGGTCAAGATCCGCGGCTACCGCGTCGAGCCCGGCGACGTCGAACACGCCCTGCTCGACCAGCCCGGCCTCACCCAGGCCGTGGTGCTCAAACGTTCGCCCGATCCCGGCGCCCCGGCCGGCCGCGCCGAGCAGCTGGTCGCCTACGTCGTCCCGGCCCCCGGCACCAGCCCCGACCTGCCCGGGATCTACCGGCGGCTGCGCGCGACCCTGCCCTGGTACGCCGTGCCGCACCGGATCGAGCCGCTCGACGCCTTCCCGCTGACCCCGCACGGGAAGATCGACCGCAAGGCCCTCGCCGCCGCCCCGCTCACCCCGGCCCCGCCCCCGCCGCCCGGTGAGACCCTGGCCCCGCCCCCGCTCTCCGGTGACACCCCGGTCCCGCTCGCCCCCGCACCTCAGCAGCCGTCCGGCGAAGCCCCCGCCCCGCCGGACGGCGACGCCCTGCTGCGCGTGTGGCGCGACGCGCTGGGCGCGGACGGCGACCCGCGGGTGTCCTTCCTCGCGAACGGCGGCGACTCGCTCGCCGCCGGCCGGACCACCGCCCTGCTGCTCGCCCGCCTCGGCAAGCGCGTCCGGGTGCTCGACGTCCTGCTGGCCCAGGACCTGGAAGGACTGCGCGCGACGGTCGGCGACGCCCCGGACGCCGTCCCCGGCGACGACCTGCCGCAGGGCGTCCCACCGGCACGGCAGGCCGGCTCCCCGGTCCCGGCGACGTACGGGCAGCGCGGGCTGTGGTTCCACGACGCCCTGCATCCCGGCAGCGCCGTCTACAACGAACCGCTCGCGCTGCGCCTGCGCGGCCCGCTGGACACCGGCGCGCTGTCGCGGGCCATCGGCGCCGTCGTCGAACGGCACGAGGCGCTGCGGACCGGTCTGGTGATGAGCGGCGGCACGCTGGGGCTTGTGGTCCGCCCGCCGGGCGCCCAGGAGCTGACCACCCGGGACCTGCGCGACGTTCCGGCGGCCCGGCGCGCCGACGCCGTGGCCCAGGCGGTCCGCGAGACCGTCCGGCAGCCGTTCGACCTGGCCGCCGGACCGCATCTGCGCTGCCACCTGGTGACCTGCGGCGAGCAGGACCACCTGCTGGTGCTGGCCCTGCACCACAGCGCGTTCGACGGCGGGTCCGCCGACGTGCTGTTCGAGGAACTCGCCGCGTTCTACAGCGCCGATGTCCGGGGCGAGGACGCGACCCTGGCACCGGAGCCGGGCCGGTACGCCGACCACGCGCTGCGGCAGCACGCGCTGATCACCGGCGGCCACCTGGCACCGGACCTCGCCTACTGGCGCGACCAGCTGGCCGGCCTGCCGCAGACCCTGGACCTGCCCGGCGACGTCCCGCGGCCGCGCACCCCGGCCGGCGAGGGCGCCCTGGTCCGCGACCGCCTGCCGCGCGCGCTGACCGAACGCGTCGACGCGCTGGCCCGCGACGCCGCGGTGACCCGCTACACCGTGCTGCTGTCGGCCCTGCACATCCTGCTCGCCCGGTACTGCGGCACCGAGGACGTGGCCGTCGGTGCGCCCTTCTCCGGCCGCGACCTGCCCGGCACCGAGCGGTCCGTCGGCTACTACCTCAACACGCTGCCGCTGCGCGCCGACCTGCGCGGCGCCCCCACCTTCCGGCAGCTGCTCGCCCGCACCCGGCGCACCGTCACGGACGCCTACACCCACCAGCGCGTCCCCTACGGCTACCTGCTGGAGCGGCTGGGCGCCGCCGCGCCGGCCGAGAACCCCTACCTCCAGGTGTGCCTGGTGCCGGAGGACGTCTACCGGCACGAGATGACCTTCGCGGGCGTCGGCGCGACCTTCGAGTACTACGACACCGGCGTCGCCAAGTTCGACCTGACCGTCAACCTCATCCCCGACCCCGGCGGCGGGCTGCGGCTCACCGCCGAGTACCGCACGGACCTGTTCGGCGGGCCGGCCGTCGAGCGGCTGCTCGGTCACCTGCGCACCCTGCTGGAGTCGGCGACCGCGCGGCCCGACGACCCCGTCGACCGCCTCGGCATGCTGCCCGACGCCGAACGCGCCCGTATCCTGCGGGACTTCGCGGGCGAGGCGGCCCCCGCACCCCAACCGGCTTCGGCAGTGCACCAGTTGGTGGACCGGCGGGCGCAGAGCACCCCCGAGGCGATCGCCGTCGTGGCCGGCGCCGAACAGCTGACGTACCGTCAACTCATTGACCGTGCAGACCAATTGGCGTACTACCTGGCCGAACGGGGCGCCGAACCCGGCACCCGTGTCGGGGTCCGGCTGCCCCGCTGCGCCAGCGCGGTCGTGGCGTTCCTCGCCGTGCTCAAGACCGGCGCCGCCTACGTCCCGCTCGACCCGGCCTACCCCGAGCGGCGGCTCGCCTTCATGGCCGACGACGCCGGACTCGTCCTCGAACTGACCCCCCACCTGCTCGACGCGGACCGCGAGGAGATCGCCGACGGCCCGCAACGCCCGCCCGCGGTCGCCGTGACCGGTCAGGACGCGGCGTACGTCATCTACACCTCCGGGTCCACCGGGCGGCCCAAGGGCGTGGAGACACCGCACCGCGCGGTCGCCGACCTCGCCCTGGGCGCCGCCGGCTGGGCGCGGATCGACGAGCGCTCCCGGCTGCTGCTCGTCGCCTCGCTCTCCTTCGACATGGTCACCTTCGACATCTGGGCGGCCCTGGCCAACGGCGCCCGGCTCGTCCTGGCCCCGCCCGGCCCGCTCGGCCCCGGCGGCGTCGCCGAGGCGTTCACCCGCCACGCCGTCACCCACGCCGACCTGCCGACCGCCGTCTTCCACCGCCAGGCCGAGGAGGACCCGTACGCCTTCGCAGGCCTCGACACGCTCATCGCCGGCGGCGAGGTGCTCGACCCCGGACTCGCCGCCCGGGTCCTGGCCGCCGCTCCGGACCTGCGGCTGATCAACGGGTACGGCCCGACCGAGGCCACCACCTACGCCACCTACCACGTCCTGCGCGGCGGCGACGGTGGCGACGGCACCGGTCCCGTACCGCTGGGCCGTCCGACGCCGGGCACCCGGGTGCGCATCCTCGACCTGCACCGGCAGCCGGCCCCGGTCGGCGTACCCGGCGAACTCCACCTCGGCGGGCCCGGGTTGGCCCTGGGCTACCTCAACCGCCCGGACCTGACCGCCGAACGCTTCGGCCAGGACCCGTACGGCGCGCCCGGTGAGACGCTCTACGCCACCGGCGACCTCGCCCGCTGGCGGCCCGGCGGCACGATCGAGCACACCGGCCGGATCGACGGCCAGGTCAAGCTCTACGGCCACCGCGTCGAGCCCGGCGAGGTCGAGGCGGTGCTGCGCGCCCACCCGGACGTCACGCACGCCGTCGTCACCCGGCGCGAGGACCGGCCCGGCACCCCCTACCTCGCCGCCTACTACACCACCGCCGACGGGAACCCGTTGCCCGCGCGGGAGTTGACCGACCTGGCCGCCGCCCGGCTGCCGGCGTACATGGTGCCCAGGGTCTTCACCGTGCTGGACCGCGTGCCGGTCACCGCGAGCGGCAAGACCGACCGCGCCGCGCTGCCGCCCCCGGCCGCCGCGCACGCCGCCGTGAACCCGCCGCAGGGCGGCGCACCGGGCACCGGCGCCGGGCAGGACCCGCCGGCCGACGGCCCGGCCGCCGTGCAGGAGCGGATCGCCGCCATCTGGCGCGAGATCCTGGTGCTGGACACCGTCGGCCCCGACGAGCGCCTGTTCGACATCGGCGGCGCGTCCTTGCACGTCACCCTCATCCACCAGCGCGTCACCCGGGACTTCGGGCTGCCGGAGCTGCGGATGATCGACCTGTTCAGCCACCCCACCCTGCGCGCCTACGCCGCCCACGTGCACCGGCTGAGCGAGCGGCCCGGGCCGGCGCCCCGGTGAGCGCCGCGGGCCCGGCGGCCGCCGTCATCGGCATGGCCGGGCGCTTCCCCGGCGCCGCCGACCCCGACGCGCTGTGGTCGATGCTGGCGGCCGGCAACGAGGCGGTCCGCCGCTTCACGCCCGCCGAACTGCGCGCCGCCGGGGTGGCAGGGGAGACCCTCGCCGACCCCGGCTACGTCCCGTTCGGCGCCGACCTGTCGGGCATCGAGGACTTCGACGCCGCCTTCTTCGGCATCACGCCCGCCGACGCGCGGCTCACCGACCCGCAGCACCGCGTCCTGCTGGAATGCGTCTGGGCCGCCCTGGAGGACGCCGGCACCCCGCCCACCGCCCACGGCGGCCGGATCGGCGTGTTCGCCAGCACCAGCCTCAGCTCCTACCTGCTGCACCACGTGCTGCGTCACCCCGACCACCGCGACCAGGCCTTCAGCTACCCGGTGCTGCTCGGCAACGACAAGGACTTCCTCGCCACCCGCATCTCCTACGCGCTGGACCTGCACGGCCCCAGCGTCAGCGTGCAGTCGGCCTGCTCCAGCTCACTGGTCGCCGTCGACCAGGCGTGCGCCGCGCTGCGGGCCGGGCGGTGCGACGTCGCGGTGGCCGGCGGGGTCAGCGTGTTCACCCCGCAGACCGTCGGGCACCGCCACCTTTCGGGCGGCACGTACAGCCGTGACGGGCACTGCCGGCCGTTCGACGCGGCGGCCTCCGGCATGGTGCGCGGCAGCGGCTGCGGCGTCGTGGTGCTCAAACGCCTCGACGACGCCCTCGCCGACCGCGACCACATCCACGCGGTCGTCGCCGGCACGGCCGTCAACAACGACGGCCGCACCAAGGCGGCCTACACCGCCCCCAGCGCCGAAGGGCAGCACGAGGTCATCCGCGCCTGCCTCGACGCCTGCGCGGTGCCCGCCTCCCGGATCGGCTACGTCGAGGCGCACGGGACCGGCACCTACCTCGGCGACCCCATCGAGGTCGCCGCCCTGCACCGCGCCTACCGCGACGGCGGCGACCCGCCGCACGCGTGCGCCCTCGGCAGCGTCAAGGCCAACATCGGCCACCTCGACGCCGCCGCCGGCGTCACCGGACTCATCAAGACCGTGCTCGTCCTGCGCCACCAGGCCATCCCGCCGCAGATCAACTTCACCGAACCCAACCCCGAACTGCGCCTGCACGAAACGCCGTTCACCGTCACCACGCACCTGGTGCGGCCCGCCCGCCCGCTGCTGGCCGCCGCCGTCACCTCACTGGGCATCGGCGGCACCAACGCGCACTGCGTCCTGACCCCGGCCCCCGCGCCCCCCGGCCGGCCGCCCGCCCCCGCCGGCGCGTACACCCTGCGCCTGTCGGCACCGGACGAGGACCGGGTCCGCGACGCCGCCGGCGACCTGCTCGCCCACCTCGAACGCCACCCCGGCACCCGGCTGGACGACCTCGCCCACACCCTGGCGCACGGCCGCCTCCCGCTGGACCACCGCACCGCGGTGACCGCCTCCACCGTGCGCGAGGCCGTCGCCCGCCTGCGGGACCTGCGCGACGGCACACCGGCCGGCCCCGGCACCCCGGACCCCGGCCGGGTCGGCGACACGAGCCACGCCAGGACGGTCCGGCTGCCCGGCATCCGGCTGCGCCGCGAACGCCACTGGATCGAAGCCGGCAGCCCCGCACCGCCGGCCCGCGCCGCGAACCCGCAGGACCCCGGGGCGCCGGCCGACCCGGTCGAGGCCGCCGCCGAGGTCTTCCGCACCCGCCTCGGCGTCGCGGCCGTCGGCCCGGACGACGACTTCTTCGCCCTCGGCGGGGACTCCCTGCACGCCATCGAGGCCGTCGACGCCCTCAACCGGCACCTGGGCACCCACCTGAGCCTGGAGCGCTTCACCAGCCTGCGCACCCCCCGGCAGGTGGCCCGCTGGTGCGACGAGCCCCACGACGACCAGGACACGATGGTGGTGGTCAAGGAGGGCGCCCCGGGCCACGAGCGCGGACCGGTCTTCCTCATCCACCCCTCGGGCGGCACCATCGCCTTCGCCCAGGCCCTGGCCCGGCACACCACCGACACCAGCCCGGTCCACGCCATCCGCTACCCGGCCGCACTGCGCGAGACCCTCACCACCGTCGCGAGGATGGCCCGCCACTACGTCCGGCTCATCCGCCGCGCCCAGCCGCACGGCCCCTACCGGATCGGCGGCTACTCCCTGGGCGGCAGCATCGCCCTGGAGGCCGCCCGGCTGCTCACCGACAGCGGCGAATACGTCGAACAGGTACTGCTGTGGGACACCCGGCCGCCCGGCGCGCAGCCGGCGGCCCTGCCGGAGCAGGACTTCCGCGACCTGTTCCCCGGCCTGCTGCGCCTGATGTTCGCCCTGCCCGGGCCATCCGACCCCGCGGCACCCGCGTCGTACCGCACGGCCGAGGAGGCCATCGAATCGGTCCGCCGGCCGGACTGGACCCCGGCCACCGTCCGCGAGCTGCGCACCCTCTACGACGTCTGGCGCGTCTGCGACCGGGCCGCCGCCGGCCACCGCCCGCCGCCCTACAGCGGTGCCGTCCACCTGTTCGCGGCCCGCGAACCGCTCCCGCAGGGCGCACCGGGCGTCTTCGCCGGCGGCGCGCCCTGCACCGCCGAGGAGTGGCGGCCGTACCTCACCGGTGACCTGCGGGTGACGGTCGTGCCCGGCCACCACTTCAGCATGTTCGACCCGCAGTGGCTGCCGGCGCTGGCCGCCGCCTACGACCGCGCCCTGCGCACCGCGCCGCCCGCCGCAGACCGCCCCCCGCCGCCGCCCGCTCCCGACCCCGGTGCCCGCCCGGTCGCCCTGCTCTTCCCGGGCCAGGGCAGCCAGCACACCGGCATGGGACGCGAACTCCTGGCCCGCTACCCGGACCTGGTCGCTGAGGCCGACCAGGTGCTCGGGTACTCCATCGCCGCGGTGTGCGCCGGCGACCCCCGACGGCCGCTGAAGGACACCGCCTACGGCCAGCCCGCCATCTACGTCGTCGGCGCGCTGGCCGCCCGCGACCACCTGCGCGAGTACGGCGAGCACCCGGCGGTGCTGCTGGGCCACAGCGTGGGGGAGTACAACGCCCTTGAGGCCGCCGGGGTGTTCACCTTCGCCGAGGGCCTGCGCCTGGTGGCCGCGCGCGCCGCCGCCATGTCCCGGATCGCCGGCGGCATGATCGCCGTCACCGGCCTGTCCTGTCCGGAGATCCTCGCCGTCGTCGGCGACCACGGCCCGGTGGACCTCGCCGCGGTCAACGCACCGCGCAACCACAGCCTGTCCGGCCCGGAGGAGGACCTGGAGGCGCTCACGCCGGTCCTGCTGGAACGCGGCGCCCGCTCGGTGCGCCGGCTCAACGTCAGCGGCCCGTTCCACTCCCGCCTGATGGCCCCGGCGGCGGCCCGGTTCCGCTCCTGCGTCGAGGACCTGGCGCCGCGCTGGTCCGCGCCGGCCGCCCCGGTCATCGCCAACACCACGGCCCGCCCGCACACCGTGGAGGCGTTGCCGGACGAACTCGTCGCGCAGATCGACCACCCGGTGCGGTGGGCCCGCTCGCTGGAACGCGCCATCGCCGACCACGATCCGCGGTTCCACGAGATCGGTGGCCGGCGCGTCCTGACGCCCATGGTCACCCAGGTACGGGCCGCGCTGCCGGACCGGTGACCCCCGGCCCGGGGCCCGCCCGGTCGGCCCGCGCGCGGTCAGGCCGGGACCGCGGTGGCGCCGCCCTCGGTCCCCAGACGACCTCACCGGGGCGCCGGTCGTCCGCCGCGCCGCCGCCGCGGCGGCCGCGCTGCCGGACCGGTGACCCCCGGCCCGGGGCCCGCCCGGTCGGCCCGCGCGCGGTCAGGCCGGGACCGCGGTGGCGCCGCCCTCGGTCTCCCAGACGACCTCACCGGGGCGCCGGTCGTCCGCCGCGCCGCCGCCGCGGACGGTGGCCAGCAGCGCGCGGGCGGTGAGCGCGTTGTCCGGTGCGCTGGCCGAGGCCATCAGCCGTTCGGCCTCCCGCGCACCGGTCTCCGGCGGCACCACCAGCAGGTCCCAGCGGCCGGCCCGGGTGGACAGCACGCAGATCTCGTTGGGGTCCTGCTCGGCGCCGAACCAGCCCAGGTGCATCGTGCGCCCGTTCACCGCGACCCGGCGGGGGACCTCGGGCCACAGCGAGTTGTTCACCGTGAGGTGGCCGATCCGCCCGAAACGCTCGTCCAACGCGGCGACCAGGGACGGCAGTTCGGCCCGCAGGTCACGCGATCGCGGCCACCAGGCCCCGTCCAGCCGGCGCCGTCGCGGACCGGCGGGCACGAACGCCACCCGGGCGGCCGGCGCCGGCGCGGAGTGCGGGTCTTCGGTGGGAGGGGTGGTGCGGAGTGTCGTCGCGGTCATGGTGGAGACCCCTCATCCGGACCCCGTGGGGCCCGGCGGATTTCGTTCCCGAGGACGACGCCGGCATGAAGGCCGGAATGCGAAATGCCCTCGATGTCCCCAGCGTACTCCGCGAAGGGCCCCGCCCGGCGCCTCGCGGGCCGTGGGCCGGGGCCGGGGGACCGGCCGGGCCGGGTCAGGCGATCGCCACCCCGTACGGCGCGGACCCGGCGGTGACGACGCTGGCGGCGTTGGTGGCGGTGTCGATGACCGAGAGGTTGTTCACGCCCTGGTCGGCGACGTGCGCGTGCGCGCCGTCCGGGGTGACGGCCACGCCGAACGGGCCGAGGCCGACGCCGATGGGGCCGCCGAGCACGGTGTCGGTGGTGGTGCTGATCACCGACACGGTCCCCGAGCCGTTGTTGGCGACGTAGGCGCGGGTGCGGTCCGGGGTGAAGGCCACCGTGCGGGGGCTGATGCCGATGGTGACGGGGCTGCCGACCACGGTGTTGGTCGCGGTGCCGACCACCACCATGGCGTTCGAACCGGACAGGGTGACGTACGCCTTGGTGCCGTCCGGCGAGACCGCCACACCGTAGGGCGTGGTGCCCGCGGTGACGGTCGCCGCGGTACCGGTGAGGGTGATCACGGTGCCGCCGCCGGTGGAACCGCGACTGGGCGAGATGGGTATGAGTGTCTCCTGTGCCATGCCGGAGAGTCGAAGGCGGATCGAAGGGGCCGGAGCGCGGTCACCGGACAGGCCGGTACGCGGGCCGGCCGCCCGCGTGGTGACCGGCGGTCAGATGCCGGGCGCCGCGACGCGGGTGTAGGGCAGGCCCGCGGTGGTACCGCCCGGCGTGACCGCGGTGACGCCGACCGGTCCTGCGGCGCCGGCCGGGGCCGTCGCGGTGATCACGGAGTCGGACAGCACGGCGAACGCCGCGGGCACGCCCCCGAAGAGCACCGACGTGGTGGTGGTCAGCCCCGACCCGGCCAGGGTGACGGTGTTGCCGCCGGCCGGCGGGCCCGCGTTCGGGGCCAGCGAGGTGAGGACCGGCACCGTCACGTAGGTGTAGCCCAGGCCGTTGCTGGTCCCGGCCGGGGTGACGACGGTGACCGCGACGGTGCCGGCGGCGCCGGCCGGTGCGGTGGCGTCGACCCGGACGTCGGACACCACGGTGAACGAGGCGGCCGGTGCGGCGCCGAAGCGGACCGCGGTGGCGGTGACCAGGCCGGAGCCGGACAGGACGACGGCGGTGGAGCCGGCCACCGGCCCGGAGCCCGGGACGGCCGACGTCAGGGCCGGGGCGGGCAGGTAGTAGTAGAAGACGTCGCCAGCCGTGGCCCCGGCCGGGGTGGTGACGACGACCGGCACGGCGCCCGCGGCCCCCGACGGCGGCACGGCGCTGATCTGCGTACCGGACACCACCGTGAACGACGTCGCCGCGGCGGAGCCGAACCGGACCGCGGTGGCCCCGGTCAGGGCGGTGCCGGTCAGCGTGACGGTGTTGCCGCCCGCGGCGGTGCCCTGGGCGGGCGTCAGACCGGTCAGCGTCGCAGCGGCCAGGTAGGTGTACGTCACGCCGGCGCTGGTACCGCCGGGCGTGGTGATCGTGACGCTGACGGCGCCGGCGGCACCGGGCGGGGCGATCGCGGTGACCTGGGTCGCCGAGACCGCGGTGAACGACGCGGCGGTCGCGCCGAACCGGACCGCGGTGGCACCGGTCAGGGCGGTGCCGGTCAGCGTGACGGTGTTGCCGCCGGCGACCGGTCCCTGGGCGGGCGCCGGCGTGGTGATGACCGGGGCCGTCGTCGTGTACGTGAAGTCGATGCCGTTGCTCGTGCCGCTGGGGCCGGTCACCGTGATCTGCACGGTCCCGGTCCCGGCGGGGGCGACCGCGGTGATCCGGGTCGCGGACGAGACGGTGAACGACGTCGAGAGCACGGCGCCGAAGGCGATGGACGTCACGCCGGTGAACCCCGTACCGGTGAGGGTCACGGTGACACCGGCCGGCCCCGACGGCGGGCTGCACACGGTGATGGTGGGTGCGACCAGCGGAGCGAGCGGGCCCGCGCCGGCGGCCGGTGAACTGGGGTGGTTCTGCACTGCCGTTCTCCTCCAGGGGACGAAGGCCGCGTCCGGGCACCGCACGCGGCGCGGGACACCGCGGCCGCCCGGCCGCGGGCGATGTACCGCCCGCGGCCGGGCGGACGGTCCCGGCGACCGCGACCGCCGGGACCGCACCGGCGCGGATCAGATGCCGGGGCCCGCCACGTAGGTGTAGCTGTCGCCCGCCGTGGCCGTTCCTCCCGCGTTGGTCACGGTGACGTCGACGGCACCGGCGGTTCCGGGCGGCGTGACCGCGGAGACCGTCGTGGCGTTGATGACGGTGAACGGGGCCGGTATGCCGGCGAAGCCCACCTCCTCGGTGCTGTCGAGGTTGGTGCCGGTGATGGTCACCGCCGTGCCGCCCGACGCCGCTCCCGCGGTCGGGGCGACCGTGGCGATGGTCGGCGCGTCGATGTAGGTGAACGACAGGCCGTTGTTGCTGCCGCCGGCGGTGGTCACGGTGACCCCCACCGTTCCGCCCGAGCCCGCGGGCACGACGGCGGTGATCTGACTGTCCGACACCACGGTCGGCGTGGCCGAGTTGGGGCCGAAGGCCACCGAGGTGGCGGTCGACAGCCCGGTGCCGTTGACGGTGACGGTGTCACCGCCCGCGCTGGACCCGGAGACCGGGCTCAGGCTGGACTTGAACGGCGCCCCGACGTAGAAGAACGACAGCGGGTTGCTGGTGCCGCCCGGGGTGGTCACGGTGACCCCGACCGAGCCGGAGCCGGACGGGGAGACCGCGGTGACCTGGGTGGGCGAGACGTTGGTGACGGCGGTGGCCGACTTGGTGCCGAAGTGCACCGCGCTGGTCCCGGTGAGGTTGGTGCCGGTGATGGTGACGGTGGTGCCGCCCCCGGTTGATCCCTGGTTCGGGCTGATGGGCATGGTCGTCCTCCTGGCGCCCCCTGAGGGGCGGGAAACCGCTGGTGGTTCGGTCCCGTCCCGGGCGCCGCCGCCGCTCACCGGTGAGGACACGGCGGCGGGACGGCCGGGATCGGGGGCACGGCGCGAAGACCGTGCGGTGGGTGATGGATTCGGTGTGGTCACAGCCCTGGCCACGGAGGGACCGAACTGCGCGGGCGCCGCGCACACCGTCCCTCGGGGGACGGCGGAGGCCGCCGCACCGGCCGGCGCCGCGTAACGCGGCACCGGCCAGTGGATCCGAAGCCCTCCACGGGGGCGCCCATCGCGACAGGGGCGGTGGACGCCGCCAGGCCCCGTGAACGAGGACTGTCAACGAGCAGGCCGGTGCCGCGCTCCCCCGGAGAGGGATGGGCGGCCCACCGGTTCAGATGACTCAAGTAGCCCATGCATCTGGCATATTGGCAATGATTTTAATCAAAAGTCACCTTTTTGACGGAGTATTCGCGTTCAGTACCGTTCCGACCTGCTGGAACCGGCGAGCCACGGCCGACGCGCCGTCAGCTTCCGCCCGCCCCGGCAGCCGGTCCGCCGCCGCACGCGCCCCATGGACCTCACGGGCCGTGACGCGCCTCACGGGTGGCCGTCCGGCGCCGCACGGGCCCGTTCGGGTGTACCGGCGGGTGTACCGGGCGGCGCCGGGGTACCCGGGGGTGGAGTACCGCGCCGACCCGCGCCGACCCGGAGGAGAACCGCATGACCGACCACCCGTCGCTGCCGCCCGGGATCCGCGCCTGCCTGTTCGACCTGGACGGAGTGCTGACCAGCACCGCCGTCGTCCACGCCGCCGCGTGGAAGGAGGTCTTCGACAAGGTCCTGGCCGGCCGCGAGGGCCAGAAGCCGTTCGACAAGGTGGCCGACTACGACGCCTACGTGGACGGCCTGCCCCGGGCGGAGGGGGTGCGCTCCTTCCTGGAGTCGCGCGGCATCCACCTGCCGGACGGCGACGAGGACGACCCGCCGGACGCCGAGACCGTCAACGGCATCGGCAACCGCAAGAACGAGATCGTGCTGAAGCTGTTCAAGGACAAGGGCATCGACGCCTACCCGGGCTCCGTGCGCTTCGTCAAGGCGGTCAAGGCGGCCGGGCTGCGCCGCGCGGTGGTCTCCTCCAGCGCCAACTGCCAGGCCGCGCTCCAGGCCGCCGGCATCGAGGACCTGTTCGAGGAACGGGTCGACGGGGTCACCGCCCGCCAGGACCACCTGGCCGGCAAACCGCACCCCGACACCTTCCTGGCCGCCGCCCGCGCCCTGGGCGTCGAACCCGGACAGGCGGCCGTCTTCGAGGACGCGCTCGCCGGCATGGAGGCCGGCCGGGCCGGACACTTCGGCCACGTCGTCGGCGTCAACCGCACCGGACAGGCCGACGCGCTGCGCGAGCACGGCGCCGACGTCGTGGTGGACGACCTCGCCGAACTGCTGGAGCCGCGTTCGTGATCACCCATCCGGCGTTCTCCTGCGCCCCCTGGAACCTGACCGAGACCGAACTGAACCTGGACGTGCTGCCGCAGAGCGAATCGGTCTTCGCGCTGTCCAACGGGCACGTCGGCTGGCGCGGCAACCTCGACGAGGGCGAACCGCACGGCCTGCCCGGCACCTACCTCAACGGCCTGCACGAACTGCGCCGGCTGCCCTACGCCGAGGCCGGGTACGGCTACCCGGAGTCCGGGCAGTCCGTCATCAACGTGACCAACGGCAAGGTCCTGCGGCTGCTGGTCGACGACGAGCCGTTCGACCTGCGCTACGGCCAACTGCACCACCACGAACGCGTCCTGGACTTCCGCACCGGCCTGCTGCACCGCACCGCCGAGTGGACCTCGCCGGCCGGCCGCCGGGTCCGGCTGCGCTCCACCCGCCTGGTGTCGCTGACCCAGCGGGCGATCGCCGCGCTGCGCTGGGAGATCGAACCGGTCGACGAACCGGTGCAGGTGGTCGTGCAGTCCGAGCTGATCGCCAACGAGCAGATGCCCGGCGGGGAGGGCGACCCCCGCGCGGCCTCCTCCGTGGACGATCCGCTGGAGTCCCAGGAGCACCACGCGGACGGCACCAGCCTGCGGCTGATCCACCGCACCCGGCACAGCGGCCTGCTGGTCGCGGCGGCGGCCGGCCACCGCGTCCAGGGACCGACCGGCACGCAGACCCACGCCGACAGCTCCGCCGACCTGGCCCGCTTCACCGTGGTCGGTCGGCTCGAACCCGGCCAGCGGCTGTGCGTCGACAAGACCGTCGCCTACGGCTGGTCCGGCGCCCGGTCCCGGCCCGCTGTGCGCGACCAGGTCGACGCCGCCCTCGCCGCCGGGGAACGCACCGGCTGGCAGGGCCTGGTGGACGAACAGCGCGCCTACCTCGACGACTTCTGGGACCGTTCCGACGTCGAGGTCGAGGGCGACCCGGAGGTGCAGCAGGCGGTCCGCTTCGCGCTCTTCCACGTGCTCCAGGCCGGCGCCCGCGCCGAGGAACGGGCCATCGCCGCCAAGGGCCTGACCGGTTCCGGCTACGACGGGCACAGCTTCTGGGACACCGAGGGCTTCGTCCTGCCGATGCTGACCTACACCGCCCCGCTCACCGTGGCCCACGCCCTGCGCTGGCGGCACAGCACCCTGCCGGCCGCCCGGGACCGGGCCCGCCAACTCGGCCTGCGCGGTGCCACGTTCCCCTGGCGGACCATCGCGGGGGAGGAGTGCTCGGCCTACTGGCCGGCCGGCACCGCCGCGTTCCACATCAACGCCGCCGTCGCCGACGCCGTGATCCGCTACACCCACGCCACCGGCGACACCGCCTTCGAACGCGACATCGGGCTCGAACTCCTGGTGGAGACCGCCCGGATGTGGGCCTCGCTGGGCCACCACGACCACGACGGCGTCTTCCACATCGACGGCGTCACCGGCCCCGACGAGTACAGCGCCGTGTGCGACGACAACACGTACACCAACCTGATGGCCCAGGCGAACCTGCGGGCCGCCGCCGACTGCGCCGAACACCACCAGGAGATCGCCCGCGGCCTCGGCGTCGACCACGACGAGACCGAACAGTGGCGGGCGGCCGCCGACGGCATGGCGGTGCCGTACGACAAACGGCTCGAGGTCCACGAACAGGCCGTCGGCTACACCGGCCACGCCGAGTGGGACTTCGACAACACCGGCCCGGACGACTACCCGCTGATGCTGCACTACCCGTACTTCGACCTGTACCGCAAGCAGGTGATCAAGCAGGCGGACCTGGTCCTGGCGATGTTCGTGCGCGGCGAGGCCTTCACCGCCGAGCAGAAGGCGCGCAACTTCGAGTACTACGAGCGGATCACCGTACGCGACTCCTCCCTGTCGGCCTGCTGCCAGGCCGTACTGGCCGCCGAGACCGGCCACCTCGGCCTGGCCTACGACTACCTGGGCGAGGCCGCCACGATGGACCTGCTCGACCTGGAGCACAACACCCGCGACGGCCTGCACATCGCCTCGCTCGCCGGAACCTGGATCGCGCTGGTCTCCGGCTTCGGCGGCATGCGCAGCGACGGCGGGGAACTGCGCTTCGCCCCCCGGCTGCCCCCGGAGATCACCCGGCTGGCCTTCCGCGTCACGGTGCTCGGCTCACGCCTGCACGTCGAGGTCACCCGGAACGAGGCGCGCTACAGCCTGGACGACGGCGACGACTCCCTCACGGTGCGGCACTTCGGCCGGCGCCTGACGGTGGCCCCCGGCCGCCCGGCCGTCCGCACCCTCCCGGACCTCCCCCTGCGTCCCGCGCCCCAACAGCCCCCGGGCCGCGCGCCGCACCACCGCACCCCCGCCGTCAAGGACGACTGAGGGCGCGGCGGCCTCGGTTCCCACCGGTTCGGTCCGGCTCCGCCTGCCCGGTCCGGGCAGGCCGGGCGGTCCGGGGCGGTCCGGGGCCGGGGCCGGGTGACGCCGGGGCGAGCCGTGGTTCGGGGCCGGCGCGGCCGGGGATCACCGTTCCTCCGGGGGCGGCGACGGCGTGTCGCGGCCGGGGGCGTTCGCGGACGGCGCAACGGCTCCGCCCTCGGCGTACTCCGCTCCGCGCCGGCGCCGGGGCGGTCAGAATGAGCCGTATGAGGCTTCTGGTGATCGGCGGATCGGTCTTTCTCGGCAGGGCGTTCGTCCAGGAGGCGCTGCGGCGCGGCTGGGAGGTGACCACCTTCAACCGCGGCAGGACGCAGGCCGACCCGGACGGCGTCCAGGTCGTGCGCGGCGACCGCGAGGACGCGGCGGACCTCGCGCGGCTCGCCGGGTCCGGTCCGTGGGACGCGGTCGTGGACGTCTGCGGGTACGTGCCGCGGGTGGTCGGGGCCTCGGTCGCCGCGCTGGCCGGGTCCGCGTCGGCCTACCTGTTCATCTCCTCGGTCAACGCCCGTCCCGGCTGGCCCGCCGAGCCGGTGAACGAGAACTCGCCCCGGCACGAGGGCAGTCCGCTCGCCGGTCCCGACGACGGCGACTACGGCATACTGAAGGTCGGCTGCTCGATGGCCGTCGAGCAGGGCTTCCCCGGCCGCGCCCTGATTTTCGAACCCGGTCTGGTCGTCGGACCGCACGACCGGGTGCGCCGCACCACCTGGTGGCTGCGCCGCGCCGCCGAGGGCGGCCGGATGATCGCGCCCGGCACGCCCGACCGCGGGATGCAGCTGATCGACGCCCGCGACATCGCCGCCTTCGGCCTGGACCGGATCGAGGCGCAGGACAGCGGTACGTACCTGGTCACCGGGCCGCAGGCGAACACCACGTGGGGCGACTTCCTGGCCGCCTGCGTCGCCGAGACCGGCGGCCGCGCGGAACTGGTGTGGGTGGGCGACGACATCCTCATCGAGCACGAGGTCGGGATCTGGACCGAACTCCCGCTGTGGGCACCGGCTCGCCGCGATAGCGCCGCGGCCTGTGAGGTCGACACGGCCAAGGCCCGCGCGGCGGGTTTGCGGTGCCGCCCGGTCGAGGAGTCCGTCCACGACACCGCCGCCTGGCTCCTCGGCCCCGGCGGTCTCGACGAGGCGTTCGCCGCGTACCGCGCCGTCGGCGACATCGAGACCCTCACCCCCGAGCGCGAACGGACCCTGATAGCCGCCGCGGACGCCAGGAGCGCGTGACCGGTGAGGACGGGAGCGGCGGGACGCGGGCGCTACCTCCCGTAGGACGCGGCCAGGTTGAGCGTGCGACCGGGACGCGGTCGCGGTGGACCGGTGCGTTCGGGTGCGGGCGGAGGGGGAACGCGGTCGTGGTGGGCCGGTGCGTTCGGGTCGCGGGGGAGGAGTAGCCGCCGTCGCGACGCGATCCCACGTGCGGGCTCAGGTGGCCGGCGTCGCGCTCAACTGGCGGGCGGGCAGCGGGAGTACGACGTCAGGAGTGCGGCGGCACCGGGCTCCGGCGGCCGTTCCCGGCGCGGTCTGCCGGAGGCCGCAGCGGTGCCGCGTACGCGTTGCCGGCGGAGCCGGACGGTTCTCTTGACAGTGCTCTGAGCGAGGAACATATTGCGTGAGAGCGCTCTCACAGCTCCCCCCGTCGTGCCGGTCACCGGCCGACGCTGTCGTCCTGCCCCCCTCCCACGAGGAGTTCGCATGTCGATCAGAGACAAGCGCGTACGGTCACCGCGTCATCGAAGAGACGGCGGACTGACCGTCGGCCTGTTGGTTCTCAGCGTCATCACCGCGGTCACGATGACCGGCTCGCCCTCCGCCGCGGCCCAGCCGGCGGCCGCGTCGCCGGCCAGGACCGCCGCCGTCCGGCCGGCCGCCCACACCGCCGCGGTGCGGCCGTCCGACGTCCCGGCACCGCCGTCGGGATTCAGCACCACCTGGAGCGACGACTTCAGCGGCGCCGCCAACTCGGGGCTGGACACCGGCACCTGGCGCTACGACACCGGCGCGGGCAGCGGCTTCGGCACCGGTGAGATCGAGACGATGACCGACAGCACCTCCAACGTCTACCAGGACGGCAGCGGCCACCTGGTGCTCAAGGCGCTGCACACGGGCACCGACCCCAACTCCGGCTGGACGTCGGGCCGGGTCGAGACGCAGGCCGACGGCTTCGGCGCGCCGGCCGGCGGAGTGGTGCGGATGCAGGCGTCCATCCAGCAGCCGAACGTCACCACGGCCAACGGAGCCGGGTACTGGCCGGCGTTCTGGATGCTGGGTTCGCCGCTGCGCGTCGGCGTCCCGTGGCCGGGGTCCGGTGAGGTCGACACGATGGAGGACATCAACGGCCGCAGTTCGGTCTTCGGCACGCTGCACTGCGGCGTCAGCCCGGGCGGCCCGTGCAACGAGTCCACCGGGATCGGCAGCGGCGAGCAGGCGTGCACCGGTTGCCAGACCGGCTACCACACCTACGCGGTGGAGGTCGACCGGTCGACCTCGCCCGAGCAGATCCGCTGGTACCTCGACGGCGCCAACTACTTCACCGTGAAGTCCAACCAGGTGGACGCCACCACCTGGGCCAACGCCGTCGACCACAGCTTCTACATCATCTTCGACCTCGCCATGGGCGGCGGGTTCCCGGCCGCGTTCGGCGGCGGCCCCAACGCCTCGACGGTCTCCGGCGGTCAGATGAACGTCGACTACGTCGCCGTCTACAACAAGCCGCCGGCCGGCAACAGCGGCCTGGGCGCGAACATCGCCCAGGGCAAGCCGACCACGGCCTCCTCGGTGGAGAGCGCCGACTTCCCGGCGTCCAACGCCACCGACGGCAACATCACCACCCGCTGGTCGAGCGGCTTCTCCGACCCGCAGTGGCTCCAGGTCGACCTCGGCCAGTCCTACAAGCTCACGCACGCGACCTTGACCTGGGAGGCGGCCGCCGCATCGGCCTACCAGCTACAGACGTCCACCGACGGCACGACGTGGACCACCGTGTACACCAACAGCAACAGTCCGGCCGACATCCAGGACACCGCGCTGACCGGCACCGGCCGCTACGTACGGATCTACGCGACGGCCCGGGCCTCGCAATGGGGTGACTCGCTGTACGAACTGGCCCTCTACGGCTCGCCGTCCTCCGGCGGCGGCACCGGCGGCAGCACCCTGCTGTCGCAGGGCAAAACCGCGACCGCCTCGTCGCAGGAGAACACCAGCTTCCCGGCGTCGGCCGCGGTCGACGGTGACAACGGCACCCGCTGGTCCAGCGCGTTCACCGACCCGCAGTGGCTGGAGGTGGACCTGGGGGCGACCCACACCATCAGCCAGGTGGTGCTCGACTGGGAGACCGCCTACGCCACCGCGTTCCAGATCCAGACGTCCACCGACGGCTCCACCTGGAACACCGCCTACTCCACCACCACCGGCACCGGCGGCGACCAGACCCTGCCGATCTCCGCGTCCGCCCGGTACGTGCGCATGTACGGCACCGCCCGGAACACCCAGTACGGCTACTCGCTCTGGGAGTTCCAGGTCCTCGGCAGCTGACCCCCCGTCCTGGGGGGGGCCCCCCCCCCCCCCCCCC
>NZ_JAAGKO020000052.1 GCF_027947535.2 Streptantibioticus silvisoli | reverse complement strand
ACGCCCTGCGCGAATCAAGCGGCAACCCCCACGCCATCAACAACTGGGACATCAACGCCCAGAAGGGCATCCCCTCCAAGGGACTGCTCCAGGTCATCCCCCCGACCTTCGCCACCTACCACGTCGCCGGCACCTCCAAAAACATCTACAACCCCGTCGCCAACATCGTCGCCGCCTGCAACTACGCCGCCCACCGCTACGGCTCCATGGACAACGTGAACTCCGCATACTGACCCCCACACCCCAACACCCGAATTCACCAACACCACAACCACAAAAGCAGCACCACCCAGCACCACCGCGTGGGCCCCGGGACGGAATCCGTCCCGGGGCCCACGCGTCACACCCACCGACCAGAACCACCACCCGACCGACCGGAGAAGTCGAGCGGTCCCCACCGCACGGCGGCACCGCGACGTCGACCTCGCGGCAGCCCCGCGACGCCCCAGGGCGCCGCCGCTCCCCCGCTCACGACTCCGGACCGGAGACGAAGCCGCCGGCCGTCCCGACCCCGTCGAATCCACCGGTGGAGCGGACTCGCGTCGCCCTGGAGTGGTCGGCGCCGTCCTGGGCGGAGGGAGAGGCGTCGGCGAGGTCGGCGCCGGTGTCGGCGTACCGCTGGGAGTGGCCGGTGCCGTACCAGTCCAGGCACATGACGGTCGCGTCGTCCTCCAGCTGACCGTGGCGGTTGTCCACGATCTCCGTTATGAGGGCGCGGGCGGCCTCGCGGGGATGCATGAAGCGGGTGCGGACGACCAGGTTCGCCAGGTCGAGGCTCTTGACGTTGCGCTCCAGCATGCCGTCCGTCAGCATCACCAGCCGGTCCCCCGGCCGCAGGTCGAGCGACTGGACCCGGTAGTTGTGCGGGACCTGGATGCCGAACGGCAGATCGATCTCCGGGGCGATCTCGCGCACCTCCCCGTCCCGCATCAGCAGCGGCCAGGGGTGCCCGGCGTTGACGAACTCGGTGCGGCCGTCGTCCAGGCTGATGCGCAGCAGCTGGCCGGTGACGTAGCTGTGGCGGCCGTGCTCGCGCATGGCCCGGTCGGCCTGGCGGGCCTGCTCGGCGAGATCGGCACCGGCCCGCCGCGCCCGGCGCAGGGCGCCCACCAGCAAGGTGGCCAGCAGCGAGGCGTCGACGTCGTGCCCCATCGCGTCCGTGACCGACAGCTGGACGGTGTCGCGGTCCAGGACGTAGTCGAAGGTGTCCCCTCCGACGTGGGCGGCGGGTTCCAGCGCCCCGGCGACCGCGAACTGCGCCGCCTCGCACGCCAGGGACGACGGCAGCAGCCGGTGCTGGATCTCCGCGGCCAGGCTCAGCGGGATGGTGCGGCGGCCCCACTGGTACAGGTCGGTGAAGGAGCGGTTGGCGATGACGATGTAGGCCAGGGCGTGCGCGGTCTCCCCGATCTCACGCATCACCTCCACGTCCGGCGCCATGGGCAGGAACAGCTCCAGAAGCCCGATGGCGTCGCCGCGGTTGGTCACCGGGACGACGACTCGCACCGGCGCGCCGTCGCCCTTGTCCTCCACCCTCGGCCGCTGGGTGCGGATCACATCGTCGTACAGGGTGCCTCGCAGGGGGATGCGCGGGGCGGGTTCCCTGGTCTCGATGCCGCCGCCGGTCCCCAGCCGTACGACCGAGCCGCCGGTGAAGTCGGTGATCAGGAACGACACCGACGTGGCGCCGAGTTGTTCCTTGAGTATGCGCGCGACCACGTCGAGCGACTCGACGGGCGCCGCGGCCTCCGCGGCCGCCAGCATCCCGGCCAGTATCACCGCCCGGCCCCGGCCGTTCCCGCTATCGGGTGGGGGCGTGGTCCGCTCCCCAGCTCTGTCGGGCTCATATCCGATCACGGCGACTCCCCACTGCTCGATACTTGCTCAAGGCTCCGTCCCGGGGCGCGAGGGGCGGGTGGCGAATCCGGTGACGGGAAGATCGTCACCGTGTCACGGACCCCTGAAGAAACACGCCTGCCGAACTCGTGGACGGCGGCGGTCGGTTCAGCACACCGCGGAGCCGGAAGACCTCTCGACTCCGCCGCGGGCGGAACACCGACACGCCGACCACGAACGGGAACCTTCACGTCGTGTGCGGCCGGGGGCTGCCAGGCGCCGGCTCCACGCCCGCGCGCTGTCCGCCTGCCCGCACACCAGGTGAATCAGGGGTGGGGTCGCACCGGATTCGATGCGACCCCACCCATATTCTGTAGTCAAGAACTCGTGCTCAACCATTCACCATCGATACCAACGGCCCCGAGAGCCACCGGAACCCGCACTTCGGAGGACGAATCCGAGCAGCCACACGACCAGGACCACCAGCGCGACCCACCACAGGATATGCACGGCGAAACCCACACCGCCGAGCACCAGCGCCAGCAGAAGCACCAAAAGAAGAGCGCCCATTGTCATCAACCTCCTGGCCGACTTCTTCCCGGGTCGCGGACATACATGCCGAAATTTTTCCCGCCCCCGTTCCGCACGGCGAGCGCCAGGGGTCCGTCCTTCACCGGTACGCGCTCGTGCCCTACCCGTGGAACGCGCGGCCACCCACCCACCGTTGGAACGCAAAGACCGAGGCCACCGGCGGTGCGGGGCTTGTTGATGACGGCGGCGATTCCGGCACCGGCTCCACCGAATCGGGGATGACCACGGGAATGTACGTACGGATACTTCCGCCGAAAGCGGGCCCGGCGACGCGGTGAATCGGGGCGAGTCGCGGAACGGTGCCCCCGGCAGAGCCTGCGGCCCGCGCTGCGCGATCCCCCCGGTCCTTCTACCAGGTGAGGACGGCGTGGACGGCCTTGCCGCCGTGGCGGGGGACTATGCGCACCTGGCGCGCGAGGCGCTGGACTATGGGCCAGCCGTATCCGCCGGGACCGTGACGCGGGTCGGGGACCCTGGACTGCGGCGGGGTGGGGCTGGAGTCCTCCACGCTGACGTCCAGTCCGTCCGGCAGCAGGTCCAGGCAGAGCGTCAGGGGACCCGGCGCGTGGCGGACGGCGTTCGTGACCAGTTCGGAGACGACCAGCAGGAGATTCATCCGGAACGTGCTGGGGACGTACGGAGCCCTGCGGGCGAGGTAGGCGGTGGCGGCGTCCCGCGCCCGGGCGATGCAGGTGGGGTCGCCGTCCAGGTCGAGGCACACGTCGACCGGTTCAGTGCCGCGGTCAGCAGCCGATGGGGGTTTCATGGTGAATCTCCTTTCGCCGACACCTCGGCACCGCCGATGCCTCTCGGAACACCGCCGCGCCGGGCTATCCGATGCCGTGATCGCGTAACCTGGCGGACCGGTCAGTGGACCTTGCCTCTTCGCGCGTACTTTGCAGCGCTTCCTCGACGGTTCCGGTCACGGACAGGACCTGATCGATACCGGTGATGGACAGGACGAGTGCCAGGCTTTTCTGGGGGCGGACGAGGAACAATCCCCCGCCTTGGCGGTCGAGTAGTTGCCGGACCCGCAGCAGACAATTGAGGCCGCTGGAATCGCAGAAAACCAGCTGCGAACACTCCAGTACCATCCACCGACGTCCGGCTTCCGCCTGCGCCCCGACCTCGGTGAACAGCTGCGCTCCACTGTCCTGATCCAACTCGCCGAACAGACGCAACAGGCCGACCGACCCGGTGGACATCGAATCATCGGCGAGAACAGTCAGCTCCGTACCGTGCACAGTGTTCCAAGACCTTTCGTTGACACCCTTTCGCCTGTCCTGGGCGGCAGAACCCAAACCCCGCTGACCACCCGCCTTCCCACCGGGCTCATTCCCTCCCGCATGTTCCGGAGGTGAATCGATCCGGCACGTGATCCTTTGGTCGTACACGCGAGGCTGCGCACGTGATCCTTTGGCCGTACACGCGAGGCTGCGGCGGGAGAGGGCAGCCGTGGGGGGGTCGGCACAACTCGGCCGGTGCGCCGCCTTCGCCGCGACGGACGGCCTCCCGCGAGCCCGTTGGGGTCCGGCCGGAACGGCCCGGACCGGGCCGCACGCCTGTCCGGCATCACGGTCCCGGTTCCGCCGATCCGGCCGTCCCGCCGTCCCGCCGTACTCAAGTTGTGCGGGCCTGCGGCCGAAAGGGAGGATGCGGCCGCTTCGTGGCCGGGAGTGTCCGTGTTGTTTTCGTCTTTTCAACGGAGTGTCGATGCGCGCGTTGGTGCGTTGGGTGGTACCTGTTCTTCTGCTCGTCGTTCCGGCGGCCGGCGGGGTGGGCGCGGTGGCCGCGCCCGGCGGACGGCCGGTCGCGGTGGAGCGTTCCGCCCGGGCGGTGCCGGGCCAGTACATCGTCACGGTCAAACCCGCGTTCTCACCGCAGGAGGTGCTCGGGAGGCTGGGGGTCAGGGCGCTGTTCACCTACGGCACCGCGCTGCGCGGGTTCGCCGCGACCCTCACGCCCCTCCAACTGGGGCTGGCCCGAACGCTGCCCGCCGTCGAGGCCATCGAGGAGAACAGCGAGGTCACGCTCGACGGGACACGGCCGCCGGACGCGGCGGGCCGGGGCACCGGGCGGACGCCCCACGCGGCGAACGGACCGGAGCCGGCGGTCGGCAGCTGGGGCCTGGACCGGATCGACCAGCGCGCACTCCCCCTCGACGACCGGTTCACCGTCGACGGCACCGGCCGTGGCGTGACCGCGTACGTCCTCGACACCGGGATCGAGACCGGCAACGCGGAGTTCGGTGGACGCGCCACCGTCGGGTTCGACGCTGTCGGGGACGGGCACGACGGCCAGGACTGCCACTCCCACGGCACCCACGTCGCCGGGACCATCGGCGGCAGGACCTACGGCGTGGCGCGCGAGGTCTCCCTGGTCGCGGTCCGAGTGCTGGGCTGCACCGGTGAAGGCACGGCGGCCCAGACGATCGCCGGCCTTGACTGGGTCGCCGCCCACGCCCGGCGTCCGGCCGTCCTGAACGCGTCCATCGGTGAGGCGGCGTCCGTCGCGATCGACACGGCCGCCGACGCACTGGCCGACCGCGGTGTCCTGCCCGTCGTCTCCGCCGGCAACGACGCGCGGAACGCGTGCGACGCCTCCCCGGGCCGGGCGGCGAAGGCCCTCACCGTGGGCGCCGTCGACCGCCAGGACCGCCAGGCCGGGTTCAGCAACTTCGGCCCCTGCGTGTCGCTCTACGCGCCCGGCGTGGGCATCGTTTCCGTGCAACTGGGCGGCGGCTCCCACGCCCTCAGCGGCACCTCCATGGCCGCACCCCACGTCGCCGGCGCCGCGGCACTCCTCGAAGAACGGGACCCCCGGATCACACCCCCGGAGATCATCCGCAGCCTCACCGACACCTCCACCAAGGACGTCATCACCTCCCTCGGCCCCGACTCCCCCAACCGGCTGCTCTACACCGGGGGTCTGTGAAAGGCCTCCGCACCGCGGTCCGTGAGGCAGCAACGCCGGCGGTCAAGGTCCGTCATACGGCGGGGCTCCGGCAGCGGGGGGGCGGCGGAAGCCGGGAAGGCGCCTGCCCGCTGCGAGTTGGGAGCCGGGACGACCAACCGGCCCACGTCGCACGGCAGTTCAGGAACACCGGGCGGCGAGCGGACTTCTGGGGCTTACGGGGGAACGGAGTTGAGGCCGCGTCAGGCGACTCTCACGCGGCGATCAGTTCCAGCAGGCGGTCGCGGACGCCGTCCTTGCCGTCGACCGTGGCCGGCTCCAATACGCCGTCCTGGTGGGCCGACCGCTTGCGCGACAGTGCGTGCAGGCGGCCGTCCCGGCGGGCCAGGATCAGGTCCCTGCTGTCGCCGGCGATCTCCGCGGACCCCTGCGCCGTGTACTCGGTGACGGTCACCAGCGCCGACCGTTCGGAACCGGTGAGCAGCACGTCCGCGTCCGCCACGGTCTCCTCCCCGGCCGCCGAGCCGCGCGGCAGCCACTCGGTGAGCATCCGCAGCGTCTCGTCCAGCTTGTGGAGGGCGATCTCGTGCACCCCGAGCGCGTCGATGCGCACCACCAGGCAGATCCGTTCCGGCTGCGGCAGCACCAGGATGCGCCACGGCTCCCCCGGCTCCGTCCCGGCCGAGCGGGCGTCGAGCACCATGCGGGCGCGCTGCTGGAACGCCACCGCGATCCCCAAGTCACCGCGTACTTCCACCTGTTCCTGCGACGACCCGGCCAGCAGCAACTGCCGCGCCGCCAGCGACCGGACCGCCTCGGCGAGCACCTCGTCCGAGGGACGGGCCTCCAGGAAGTCCACGATGGCGTCCACCGCGGTCAGTTCGGCGATGGTGTAGGCGCCGAGCATGACCGGACCGGTGTCCACCAGGCCCACCACCGCCGTCACCAGACCTTCCGGCACTGACGCGGCGTCCGGCTGGCCGGCCGAACCCGGCCCGGTGGCACCGGCGTTGCGCTGGTCGTCGTTCATGTCGGCTCTCCCACCCGCCACGTGTCCGCCGGCGGCGGCCTGTGGCTCTCGCTGAGGACTGCGGCGGCGCTGGGCGACGGGGCCTGGGTGACCCACACCTCGGAACTCCCGAACAGTCCGCGCCCGCCCCTGCCCGACAGCGCCCGCCCCAACTCGTTTGCCGGATCGGCCCGTTCGGGCGGCGGAACGTGGGAGGCCAGGTCCGCGGAGACGGCCGTGACGTCGTCGCTCTCCTCGATCCGGTGCAGCGCCCGGGTCAGCGACCGAGCGACCGGCGGCGTGAGTCGCGTGGGGACCGCGAGCATCGGCGACAGGTACATCGGACGGCGTTCCGTCATCCGCGACAGCCCCCAGGGGCCGACGTTGCTGCGGGTGATCCGGTAGACGACGTAGTCCATCAGGTGCCGCACGTCGTCGAAGCTCGGCAGTTTGCGCTGGCCGAAGGCCGCCGGTGTCTTCTCCAACTGCACCCAGGTGCCCTGCTGGGTGCGCCCGTGCAGCTTCTCCCGCACCACGTTCCCGCGCATGCCGATATCGGGGTACCGCGTCTTGTCGATGTCGCGGTGGTGGCTGGAGATGCGCGGGTGGCTGACCCTGTCGAACCGCCACTCCTCGTACAGTCCCGGATCGTCCACCAGCACATGGCCGCCGCAGAGCACGTCGTGCAGCTGCGGCACCTGGAGGCCGTGCCGTTCGAGGTCGGCGAGGATGACCGCCTCCTCGGTACTCAGCCGGCCGGCCGCGTGCACCAGGCCCTTGCGGTACTGGCCGGCCCGGGCGGTGATGGAGATCATGAGGCGCACCCGTTCGCGCTCCGCGGCGGCCCGGGCACGCACCTCGCTCCGCGCCCCCGCACCGGAACGGCCGGGACGCCTGGCGAACGTGGGAACGCGCTTGCTTTCCACCCGGACAGTCAAACACGGGCCCGCCGTTCCCGCGCGGGGGAACGGCGGGCAGGAACGGCGGGCAGGGGCAGGCAGGAACAGCGGACGGCGGGCGGACGGGAACCGTGGACGGACGGTGGTGGACGGCACCCGCCACCACCACCGCAGCCCGGCCCGTTCAGGTCCAGGGAGCGCTCGGATCCGGGGGCGCTCAGATCCAGGGGGTGGGCGCGCCGAGGGTCGCGAAGTCGATGGAGTCGATCTCCGCGTAGCAGTCGCCCTTGGCGAAGGTGAGGGTGTTGGCCCCCTGGTTCAGCTGGACGTTGACGCCGGTCATCGTCCAGTTGCCCCAGCCGTAGGAGGGATAGGAGACGGTGACCGCCGGGGCGTCGTCGACGGTGAGGTTGTGGGTGCACACGGTGCCCATGCCGTTGTCGGCGCGTACGTACATGCGGTACTGGCCGGTGTAGGGGGCGTTGATGCTGTAGCGCAGGAAGCTGTCCGCGTTGTCGATGTGCCCGGTCTTCGAACCGCCGGAGGCGGTCGTGTCGGCGGGGTGGTCGGCGTCCTGGACGGTGGTGTAGGCCGGGTTCTCCGCCTCCCAGCGGGTGACCGGCGAGGAGATCAGGGCGGAGTACCAGCGGGCGGCCATCTTGGAGTAGCCGCCGGGGGTCGGGTGGACGCCGTCGGTCAGGTCGGCGGTGGTGAGGGCGTCGTGCATGGACACGAAGTGCACGTGCCGGCCCTGCGCGGCCCAGTCGGCGACCACGCCGGGCACCGCGGCGTTGTACTGCTCGGCCAGCGCCTCGGCGGTCGGGTCGGCGATCGGGATCAGGTCGGAGACCAGCACGTCGGCGCCGGGGTCGGCGGTGGTGATGTCGCCGATGAGCTTCGACAGCCGGGCGGGGGCGTCGGCCGGGTCGTAGTCCTGGGTCATGTCGTTCGTGCCGATGTGCAGCAGCACGGTGCGCGGGTCGGTGGCCTGGAGCCAGCCGGTCACCTGGGCGTCGATCTGGTCGATGCGCCAGCCGGGGTGGCCCTCGTGGTCGTGGTCGCCCAGCTGCGCCGGCCCGTTGGACTGGGAGCCGACGAAGTCGTCGGTGTGTCCGTCGGCCGCGAGGTACTGCCACAGGTCGGTGCGGTAGCCGCCGGGGGTGGTGTACCCGTCGGTGATGGAGTCGCCGAGCGGCATGATGCGCACGCCGCCGTTGGACTCGGCCCGGGCCGGTGGGACACCGGTGAACAGCATCGCCACCGCGCACAGGATCGCCGCGAACAGCGCGGTCGGACGGATGATCGGCATGGGTGCTCCCGGGAGTGTGGCCGGCGGGGCGGTCGGGGCCGAGCAGGGGCGGGGCAGGGGCGGAGCGGCCGGTCGGAGCGCGGCCGGCTCGCGGGTGCGGCCGGGCGCCCACGATCGCGCGGGGCTGAGGAGACGGTGTGCCAGGTGGCGCGGCGGTGCGGGGCGGTGCGGCGGGGCAGCGGTACAGCGGTGCGGTGCTGCGGCGGTGCGGTGCAGCAGTACGGCGGTGCGGTGCGGCGGCGGTGCGGTGCTGCGGCGGTGGGGTCCCCACTCGCGGTCGGCGGTGGGCGGGCAGGCCCGAACCGCCACCCCTCGTTCGGGGCGGCGGGCGTGGTCCTATGACACGATTACAACGTTGTACATGTCAAGGCATCGGCGGGAGAACGTGGTGGGCGCCGTTCGTCGATCCGGGTCGGCGCGCCCCTTTTCGCAGGTCTGCCCGGCCCCCGCGCGGGGACCGGGCAGACGCACCGGTGGGACATCGCGGTCAGCCGTCGGCAGCGATGCGCGCCCCAGCGGTGAGCAGGGCCGCGGATCGCGGGCCGCCGACGGAAAGCAGGGCCGCAGGCTGCGGACCGCGGGTCACTGCCAGTGGATGCGAGCGGTCTGGACGACGTTGGAGTCGGTCCAGGTGACCAGGATCGTCTCGCCGGTCGGGTCGTACTCCGGGTGCGGCGCGATGGCGTACCGGATGGCGCTGCACACGTTGCCGGGGCAGGTGGACGCGACGGTGACCGGCGCGGTCCACGGGCCCTCCAGGGCCGGGGCGGTCATCACCATGATGTCGGTGTATCCGACGTTCGCACCGGCCACGAACATCCACGTGTTGAAGTGGTTGCTCCAGAACGCGTTCGACTGGCCGAGTTCCTGGTGGGAAAAGAGCGCCAGGTCGTCGGAGAGCTTCACGGTCCCGAGCGCCCCGCTGAGGGAGAAGCGCAGGTTGGTCCACGCCTGTGCGGACTGGTTCCAGTACTCGTAGGCGGAGACGTCCGTCGCCTGCGCGGCGGAGGCCCGCGCGAGGTACACGTTGAGGCCGTAGGGGTCGGGCCCGTGCCCGTAGACGTAGACCTTCCCGTCGAGCGGGTTGTACGTGACGCCCACGTCGCCCCAGTGCGGCTCGGTCGGTCCCCACGTCGTGTCGCTCGTGCGGGTCGCGACCGCGCCGCCCGGGCCGGCGGTCACCGTGGCGACACCGGCTCCGACGATGCCCTGCCCGTCCGTGCCGCGGTCGTTCTTCAGATACCACACCAGGCCCTTGCCCGGGGCGTACTCCACGACGTTGGTGCCGCCCATGCCGTAGCGGCTGAGGCCGCCGTTCGCGTTCTCCGCCGCGTTGAGCGGGATCCACTCCGACGGCCAGCCCGAGGAGTTGACCGTGTCGTACACCCGCAACGGGTTCGACGAGTCGCCGAGGCCCACGCTGTCCGACGCCGACAGGGCGTAGCCACCGCTGCCGTTCGGGACCAGGGTGTCGCCGTAGGTCCACACCGACTGGCCGTTGACGACGCCGGAGAAGCCCAGGTCCCGTGCGACGTCCGTCCCGTAGTCCTGCGCCCCCAGGTATTCGACGCTCGCCGGCTTGGCGGGCAGCACGCCGGACCCCGTGCTCTGTCCGGGCGCCGGGTAGACGAATCCCCCGGTGGCGGCCGGCGCCACCGCGGGCGCCGGCCCCGGAGCGGAGGCCGCGGCCGAGATGGGGCGCAGCGCCGGAACGATGACGGCCCCCATGGCCAGTCCGAGGAAACCGCGACGGTGAACCATTCCCATGGTCGTTATGCCTTCCTGACGTTACGGCGGCGATCCAGGAAGTCGCCGTGCCCGCCCGGGTCGCCTCTGACGGCGCGGTCGCGTCCGGGCGGCGGTCCGCACCGGCCGCGGACCGGGGCGGGCGGACCGCTGCGGTGGGTACGGCGGCGCGGGAGCTGCCCGGCGGCGCGGAACGGCGGCCAGGAGGTACGGCGGAACGGCGGTGGGGGCGTGCCGGAGGCGACTCACGCCGTGGGCCCCGAACCGGTTCAAGGCCGAGCGCGAGCCCAGTGTCACGGCGGGGTGCACGGCGTGTCAACGGCGCCCGGCGAGGCGCCGACGGTGCCCCTTCGGACGGGCGGCGACGGGTGAACGGGACCTGGGACATAGGGAGTTGCTGCGTGTACATCTGCGCGTCGGCTGACGCGGGGTCGGCCTGCGGCCCGCCGGGTCGGACACCTCGCCGCCGAGCGGGGGCGGGGTCCGGTGCTCGCGTTCCGTATTTTCGCCACCGCCGACCATCCCGGATGAGCGAAAAACGTGATCAGATGTCCGGCACGAGGCCCGCTCGCGTCCCGAACCGCAGGTTCCGGTAGGGAGAAATACCCCTATGCCGTGCGCCGTTCCGACTGGACCGCCTTCGCCCGCCCTTGGCTGCCCCATCGGCCGGAAACACCGCCGGCCTTCGTCGGCGGTGGCATGCCGTCGCGGTGGGCGCCGGGCGCCACCCGGGACACCGGTTCCGGTGCGGCGCGTCCGCCATCCTTCCGTGACGCGCGTAGCGTCGCTGGCCGTTACCGGG
This sequence comes from Streptantibioticus silvisoli, assembly GCF_027947535.2. GTDB lineage: Bacteria > Actinomycetota > Actinomycetes > Streptomycetales > Streptomycetaceae > Streptantibioticus_C > Streptantibioticus_C silvisoli. The sequence continues at coordinate 50,979 of NZ_JAAGKO020000052.1, read as the reverse complement.
AGACGGCCCGGCTCCGGTTTTCTCATTCGGGTGGTGATTGGCCGTCCGGTGGTGCGCTGGGATAAAACCCGGTCATCGCCCTTCCTCTGGGGCCGGTTGGAGAGGTTCGATGAGATCGTTCCGGTTGCGTGCCGCTGGTGCGGTGGTGGTGACGCCGTGCGGCCTGACGGAGTGCCGGCCGAAGGCCCTGACGGACGGTTCCGCCCGCGTCGGCGGCACGGCGCCGGCCCCGGGCAGGGCTACCGCGCCGGTGAAGCCGACCGTTCGCCGCCCCGGGGCGCGGACCGTCTGCGGGCGGTGGTAGCCGCGCGGTTCCGCAGCCACGACGACGCGCGGTCGGTGACGCGCCCGGTGACGCCGACCGCCGGGGCGATGACGCGGGTGGGAGCGCCGATGGCGGTGCTGACGCGGGCGCCGTTGCCGACGCCGGTGCGCGCCGTGCTTGGGGTGCGGGTGCTGACGCCGGTACCGATGCTGACGTCGGTGCCGATACCGCCGCCGGTGCCGGTGCCGGTGCGTCCGGAAATGCCGGTGCCGTTGCTGACGCCGGTGCCGGAGCGCGCGCTGACGCCGGTGCGACCGGGACGGCGAGCGAGAACCGGATCGGGGCCGCACGAGGACGTCCACCCGGTGGCTGGCAGCGTTCCGGTTCCCGGCGGCCATCAGTGGCCGCAGAAGTCACCGTGCCCCAACTCCTGGACCACGTACCGCCGTTGCCGCCCCGCCGTACGCGACGCGACGCCCCTCCCCCGGTGTGCCCGCTCCCCACTCCGGCGGAGCCGGAACCGCACCCGCCCGGCAGGAGCAATCGGACGGCGGTGCCAGACCCACGAAGCCCGCCATGGCCTGCGACCAGCCGCTTTCGGCGCGGACGCCGTCGGGCCGGACGTCGCCGGGCAGGACACCGTCAGGCAGGAGCACCGGCTCCGCGAGACATGCCACCGGCTGTGCACCGACCCGGTGCCGGCCCTTTCCCACGCGGTCAACGAGAGCGTCCGGGCGTGCGGCCAGGACGACCCCACCCTGCGTCATCGGGCGCCGATACCCACCGGGGGCGTCGGTGTCGCCGATTCCGGTATCCTCGCCGACCTCACCCGCGGACTCCGGGCAAGCCTCGGGGAGGACACCACCGAACCCACTGCGGCCCTGCCCCTGCTGCTCACCATCCCCGGTATCACCACCCCGGCGACGATCCTCGGCCGTGGTGGCCGCGGGCGCGGACATCGCGCTCACGGCCGCTGCGAAACCGTCCTCACCGGCCGCAACCCGGCCCTGAGCCCGGGTCCGAACCTCACTCGCGCCTTATCGGGCCGCGGATGGGTGCACCTTGTCACCGGCCGGCACGACGAAACCCCCGACGTTTTCCCGAAGGCCATCCCACCCGCCCCCCAACACACCTGGCCCGTCACCGGCCGCGGATAAGTCTTCCGGGCCACGAGTCACGGGTCACCACGACAACACCCTCACCCCTTCCCATCGAGTCACCCAACGCACTTTCGACTCGATCCCGACAGCCGCTGGGCTGTCGCCGACCACGGAGATACCTACCGGGCCATGGGCAGCTACGACGAAGCTCTCACCGAATTCCAGCGCGCCATCCAACTCGACCCCAACCACACCTGGACCATAGCCAACCGCGGAGAGACCTACCGGCTGCTGGGCCAGTACGACGAGGCCCTCACCGACCTCAACCAGGTCATCCACTTCAACCCCGACTACACCTGGGCCATCGCCAATCGGGCGGAGACCTTCCGGGCCATGGGCCGCTACGGCGAAGCGCTCACCGATCTCAACCACGTCATCCAGCTCGACCCCAACTACACCTGGGCCATCACCAGCCGCGCAGAGACCTACCGGCTGCTGGGGCGCTACGACGAAGCCCTCACCGATTTCCAGCGCGCCGCCCGACTCGACCCGAAGAACACCTGGACGATCACCGGCCGCGGACGGACCTGCCGACTGCTCGGCCGCTACGACGAAGCCCTCACAGACTTGCGGCACGCCACCCGACTCAAGCCCGACGACGCCGCATCCCGCTACGAATACGGAATCGTTCTGCGGTTGACGAAGTCCGACGAGAGCTGCGAACAGTGGCGTACGGCGGAGCGAATCCTGACAGACAAGGTGGCCGGAGAAGGCACCGACACCATCGACGGCAGAGCGAGCCTGCTGGCCGTCCTGTGCGCGCTGCGCGACTGGCCGGCGGCCATGGACCAAACGGAACTCCTGCTGGCAGCGAACCCCGGCAAGTACCGGATCACGGACACCCTGACCGCCCTGGCGGACCTGACCGCGACGTTCCCCGCGGACACCGGCGAAGTGGAACCGATCCGGCACCGGCTGAACCGTGCGATCGGCGCGTAGGCCCCGCCGTTCACCGTCGCGACGACGACCGGGCCGGCGTGGGTGAGGGGGGTGTTGCCCCGACGGCTGCGACCCGGTCGGGGCGGTCCCCGGTCCCCGGTCCGGGCGTTCCGCTTTCTCCCCCGGCGGCACCAGGCACCCCGGTCCGTGGCAAGCCCCGGCTCCCGTCGCCCGCCGCGCGCGAACCGGTGAACGACGCCCCGCGAGCCCGCCGGACCGACCGGCGCGGTGCCGGCCGGGACGCGTTCCCACACCTGGATGGGAACACCGATCAGCCTTAACTCCCCTTGATGTCAACGCAGTTGGGGCACCGCTCGGCGTGAGGACCCACGGGCAGTCGGTACGCTGGTCGCGGTACAGAGGCATTCCTCGACAGGGGCGCGGGCATGGTCAAGAAGATTTCGGTGCGGGTCAGCGGGTTGAACAGCCTGGACGATCCGGACCGCCTGTACAAAGCACTCACCGCGGAGACCGGCCTGACCTGGATCCGGGAGCAGCCCGAGGGTGAACGGGCACCGGTGCTCGGCACGCTCGAGGACCTTTTCCTGGCCACGATCGTCGGCAAAACGGGCGAGCTGGTCGCGGAGTACGCGTTCGAGAAGGTGAAGGAGGTGCTCCGGCGCTTCACCTCCGAGTACCTGGAGCCCCCGGAGGTGTCGGTCGAGATGGAGCCGGTGCCCGAACTCGGGGAGACCACGGCGAGCGACGGCCCCGCAGAGGGCTGAAGTGGCCAACCGGACGCTCGTCATCGGGGTGGGTGACTACGGTCCCGGCTCGGAACTGGACAGCCATCCGACGATCACCGCCAGCGCGCTCCAGTACGGTGCGGTCCTCCGGCAGGACTCCTCCTTGGGGCCGGACGGCTGCCGGGTGCTGTCCGGCGAGGAGGTCGCCACCACCAACGCAGTGATGGACGCCCTGGAGCAGGCAGCCGCCGGGACCGGGCCCAAGGACCGCCTCATGGTGGTCTACGTCGGCCACGGGATGCACTGGAAGGACCTGCCGACCAAGGAAGTGCATTTCGCCGTCGGCACCTCGGAGGCGAGCAAACCCTGGAAGTGGCTGTCGAGTTCGTACTTCTACCACGTCATGCGCAAGGCGGGCGCGGGGCTGAAGGTGCTGATCGCCGACTGCTGCTACTCCGACCTCCTGCCGGCGCTCGGCGGTGGCGTCGAGGACAGCGCGGCGCGGCTGGAGGTTCTCGGCGAACCGCAGAGCGGCACCTGCGTCTTCGCCGCCCTCAAGGGCGGCGGCTCCGGGCACTTCGCACCGGCCGACGGATGCGCCGCGCTCCCTCCGGCCTTCTCGGCCTGCACCCCGTTCAGCGGGCACCTGTTGCACCTGTTGCAAACCGGAACGACGGCCAACGTGGAGCACTTCACCATCGGCCAGCTGCGTGAGGCGGTCAAGCACAGCATGAAGACCTGTCGAACGGATCACCCCATGCCGAAGATGGTGCTCAACGACGCCAACGAGAACATCCCGATCTTCCCCAATCGCATGGAACACGGCCGTCGCATCGAGGATGTCGCCCCGCAGGGTCCCGCCGCATGGATCGACGCCCTCAAGTTCGGCCGGGCCACCAGATTGCCGGAGTTGCTGCGGGACGAGGGGATGGCCGGCGACGTCGTCGCCCTCCTGCGGGCCAGGCGGGACCCGGAATGCTCGGAACTGGCCCGGCTTGTCGAGGCGGAGGCCAGCAGGACCTACCGCAACTCCGAGACTTTCGTGCGCTTCCTGAGCCGAGCGGCGCATCGCCGGGGACGGCCGGTATGAGCGACGAACAGCCCGCCGAAAGCGAGGCCGTCGAGGGGCCGTGGAGCCGCGAGAGCCTCGCATGGGTCTCCACGGTCGACGTCTCGTTCTTCAACGACACCCTGAAGGGGATGCGGGAGGGAACGGCCGGAGCAGCCCCGATGCCCGCCATGTCCATGTTCGCCATGCGCGAGTTCGCCATCAGCCGACCGGTCGGTGAACTCGTGGCGTTCGCAGCCTGTTTCAAGAACTCCGACGACACCTTCCAAGCCATCGCCACGGCCGCGCTGCGCCGCACTCCCCAGGAAGCGGCAGAACTCGTCATCGAACAGTTGAAGACCGACCGCGGAACCGCCGGGGGAGAAGCGCGGGACGACGGTGACGGAACGGCGACACTCGTGCGGAACGTCGTGCACGATGTCGCAGGCCAGCGTCCCGCATTGGACATCGCCGAATTCCTTCAGGCCTGCAAGAACTCCGGGAGACACGGCAGCGCGGACACCGAAGCGCAGCAGGTGGTCGACTGGACGATCCAGCGGTTCACTTCGCCGGACTCGGGTCGCACCCAACTCGACCGGGCGCGGCTGTACGTCGCGCTGCTCTTCCTGGGATGTCCCGCGGAGGCCGACGCCGTCATGCGCGAGACGCTGCGACACTTCGACCTGAAAGCGAACGGCGGACTGCCGGACGACGCCGACGCGGTCGAGTTCGCCCAGGCCCTCCGCACGATCAGCCCCTCCGAGTCACTCCTGGCGGACTGGGTCGCCCATCAGCTGAACCGCCACGAGGATTTCGAGTTCCTCCGCCGGATCATCGCCGGGGTACTCCACAGTGACCAGGCGGGAGAGGGCAGGAAAGGCGAGATCGTCGAGTACGTCAGCGAGAGGCTGGAGTCCGACGACATCATCGCCATCTGCCGCCTGCTGGCCTCCAACGGGTCCGACGCGTGCGGCGAACTGCGAAGGTGCGCCGCGTCGATCGAAGACCCCCACAAGCTGGCCGGCCTCGTCAAGAGGTGGCACGACGCACCCTTGCTGAAGGGCTCGACCCAGCTGTTCCTCGCCGACATCGCGGCCCGGGGGAACAAGCCGGACCGAGGGCCGCGCTCCCTTACGGAACTGGTGCTCTTCGACAGTCATCTCGACCGGACCAGCGTCACCGACGAGTGCCGGCAACAGCTGTGGGAGGTGGCGGCCGTGCACGTCAAGGGCCGGTCCGGGGACGAGATGGTCCAACTGCTGCGCAGGATCACGCATCCGCGCCGCCGCAGGAGCGCCGAGCAGAAGATCGCCACGATTCTCGCCGACGAAATGCTCCGGCGCTCGGTCGAACCCGAACAGTTCGCCCAGTACATCCAGGCACTGCGCGACACGCACGACACCGATCCGAGGACCGCGGTCTTCCTCGCCTGCAAACAGCTCGCCGATCCGGACGACGCCCAGTGGCACCGGGGTGAATCAGCCGGCGTCATAGCGCGGACCGCGGCGCGACTGAACGAGGCGGGCCTGGTGGGCGACGCCGCCGACCTTCTCGAACGGTGCATGGAGGACGAGCAGCGCATGACCCCCGAGGACATGCGCGTCATCGTCCGGTGCCTGACGGAACACGGTTTTCCCGGGACCGAACTGGAGAACCTGCTGACGAACACCCTCGGGCGCTGGTCCGACGCCGGTCACCGCGGCGCCGCGGTGACCGCGCTCCAGGGGCCGGACTTCCACGGCCGGGTGGCCGACTTCGTCAGACTGCTGCGGTAGCCGGCGCCGGAAGCCGCCGCGATCCGTCAGCCGCCGTGAGGAACTGCTGCGAAGTGACGACCAGCGCCTGGAAGGCGACCATCGCGACGACGACGGTCGCACCGCCGAGGACCTTGGTCTTCGTGTGGTAAGAAGGATTCGATTGCTTGCCCGGCGTGCTGAGGGTGCTGGGAGCGGCATTGCCCCACAGCGTCAGGAGGGTCAGCGCCGCGAGGTACCCGAGAAGTATCAGCGCCGCCTTGGCCGCGGCGTCGTGCCGCCAGCGCCGGAACAACAGCGCGTGGGCCTTCGCGTCGTAGAACCGTCCGAACCCCGGCCAGCGCAAGGACACCAGCGGGAGGCCCAGGAGCAGCACGCAGCCGACCGCGAGAGCGACCATGCCCCGCCACACGTCCGGCCAGCCCGTCAGGTACAGGACCAGCGCGATCAGGGCGAAGCTCACTCGGGCCAGCACACACTGCACGACGCGCCGCCGCTTGGAGCGGGTCACGAGCCGATTCCGCTGAGCCACCAGCACCACGGCCGGCATGGCGTAGACGATCAGGGCCAGCACCCCCGTGACGGCCATCAGGTTACTTATGTTGCCCCGCTCCAGGCACAGGATGACCACCCCGATGCACAGGTTCACCAGCAGCACCAGCCAGTAGATCCCGTGGTGCCGGCCCATCGTCGTCCGGCGGGCGGTCTGCAACCCGCGGTGGGTGAGGTGGGCCCGGCCCAGCGCGGCGACCTCCCGGGTCAGCGCGTGAGCGAAGACCAGCCCTGCGCCCAGGGGGGCCAGCACACCGGCGACGTGGAACACCACTCTCAGAACCCCGGCCTGGTGATCCTGGACGACGTCGGCGATGGTGGGCATGCCGTTGTTGCTGCCCGTCCCGATAACATTGTGCTGATAGGCGAACTGCAGTGCCTCATACAGCAGCACGGAGCCGACGAGGGTTCCCAGCACCGCCCACCTCAACCGGCTGACCTCCCGTGCGCGTTCCCGGACCGGATCGTCACCAACCGCCGGCCGTCGTGCGCCGTGGCGCCAGCGCCCCGCGGTCCGCTGAACGTTCCCGGCGAAGTCCAGCGGACCCTGAAAACCCACGTAGGTGTAGATCACACCGCTGCCGACCACTGAGGTCAGCGCCGAGATCCAGCCGTGCTCGGTCAGCCCGCTGGATATCGAGTGGTGACCTTGCTCGGCCAGCAGAAGCACGGTGATGACGATGATGACAATCTTCAGTACCGTGATCCAGGAGTTGACGCGGAAGAAGATCCGCGGGAGGAGCAGGTTCAGCGCGTAGATGACGACCATGCCTGCCAGGACGAGCAGCCAGCCAGGAGTCGTCAACGAGGTTCCGTTAGTGACGTGCGCCCCTTTCCACCAGGACAAGTCGTGCGCCATCATGACCGCCTCGGCGACGAGGTTGATGAGGTAGAAGATCCACAGGCCGGCGGCGACGACCGTGGCCACCAACGGGCCGCTGGTCTGCAGAGGGAGAAAGATCAGACCGCCCGTCTTGGGAGCGTCCTGGGCGAGCTCGACCATGACCCACGCGATGACGAACATCAGCAGACCGCCCACGAGCCAGACCAGCCACGACTTCGTACCGGCTGCCCCCTCGACCTTCGAGGCACTGGTGACCCAGCCGGAGCCGAGCACGCCGCCCGCCGCCAGACCGACGAGGTGAAAGACCGACAGGCGCCACCGATCCGCCGGGTCCGTGCCCCTGTCCCTGCCCCGTGCTCGCTCGCCGGTCACGAGCCGCCGTTCCCCCACTGCGAATCCACCCGTCCCATGAGCTTTACCCAAAGCATCGTCAGCTCTTCAGCCGTGGGCGAAGCGTACAGCGGGGTACTACCAAGCTTTAAACATGATCTTATGAGTTGACTTCGCGGGCCTGCCCAAGCCAACAGTCGGCCATGCGCATGGTGTACACACCTGGCAGCGGATCGTGATCAACAGCCTGCGGGCGCTGCGCGAATATGCAGTCACCGGCCCCGCCGAAGAAGACACCGGCCCCCTGACCAGCAGCGGGGCGACGGCGCTTGCCGACACACCACGGCCTCCCCACACCACATCCGACCCCGACAACTCCCGCCGCCGCAACCGGAATTCACCCCCCGACGGCACCACCCTGACGAACCGTCAACCAGACCGTGCCTCCCGGCGATACCGGTTCGGTGCCTGGCCGAACTCCCGCTTGAAGGCGTGGGAGAAGGCGAAGGCCGAGCCGTACCCCGCCCGGGAGGCGATCTCGGTGAGCGGGGCGTCCGACGCGTTCAGCAGGCGTGCCGCGGTCGCCATGCGCCACCACGTCAGGTACGCCATGGGGGACTGCCCGGCGAGCGCGGTGAACCGTCGCGACAGCGTGGCGCGCGAGACCCCGGCGAGGCGGCTCAGCCCTTCCAGCGTCCACGGGAAGGCCGGGTCACCGTGCATGGCGTCCAGCGCCACGGTGCACACCGGGTCGGTCAACGCACGTCGCCAGCCGGCCCCGGCCGCGACGGCGGGGCAGTCGTCGAGCCAGGCACGCAGGAGGTAGACGAAGACGACGTCCAGCAGGCTCGCCACGAGCGACTGCCCTCCGGTGCGGGGAGCGCCGGCCTCCCGGGCCAAGAGGTCGACCGCGCACCGCAGTTCGACGTGCCGGCCCATCCCGGAGGGCACGCGGAGCACCTCCGGCAGCTCCCGCAGGAGTGGATGGGGGCGGGAGCCGTCGCGCCGGTACTTGCCGCACAGCACCGCGGTCGTCGCGTCGGACGCGGCCGGTTCCCGCCGCACCCGCTCGCTGTTCCACTCGTCGAACAACAGGGTCTGCCGGCGCGAGGGAGCCTCCGTGTCGCCGAAGGCCAGGGCGTGGCCCTGACCTCGGGCGAGGAGTACGACGTCACCGACGCCGAGTGCCACCGGCTCGCCGCTGTCCGGCAGCAGCCAGCAGCGCCCGTCGAGCACGATGTGGAAGCCCGTGCCGTCGTACGGCGCGAACCGCCACCCTCCCCGGCCCAGCCGGGCCCGGTTCAGTACCGGCACACCGGTGCGCATCGTGGCGATCGCGTCGCTGAGCACATCCATATCGGGATTCTACGTTCACGTAACAGGGTGAGCGGATCAAGCATGGGATTGCGCTTCAGAAGCATTCATATGCGCAGTGGTGCTTCGTACGCTTGATCACAGCCAGCGTGCCCGCCGCGCAGCACGACGGGCACGACACCGCGAACACCTGAGGGCGACAGCATGAGTACGGACAGCATCTCGCTGGGAGACGTGGAGATCACGAGGGTCGTGGAGTGGGGCGGTCCGATCTCCACGGCCGGGTTCGTCGTTCCCGACAGCGATCCGGACCTGTGGCGCGCGAACAGCTCATGGCTGGCGCCGGATTTCTGGCGCCCCGAGGACGACGCCTGTCTGGCCAACGTCCAGACCTGGGTGCTGCGCAGCGAAGGACGGACCATCCTGGTCGACACCGGCGTCGGCAACGACCGCGACCGCCCCCAGGTGCCGCTGTTCGCGGGACTGCGCACCACCTTCCTCGACCGGCTGGCCGCGGCCGGCGTGCGGCCGGAGGACGTCGACGTCGTCATCAACACCCATATCCACTACGACCACGTCGGCTGGAACACCCGGCTGCGGGACGGTGAGTGGGTGCCGACGTTCCCCAACGCCACCTACCTCGTCCCCCGAGCGGACAACCTCTACTTCGACCCGCGGGGGCCGGGGCCGGGCCGCCCGCCCCGGGACGAGCACGAACGCTCGCGGTGGCAGGGAAGCGAGTTGGTGTTCAACGACAGCATCGCCCCGATCCACCAGGCCGGCCAGGCGCTGCTGTGGGACGGGACGTACCGCGTCGACGGCAACCTGGTCCTCCGCGCCGCGCCGGGGCACACCCCCGGATCGTCGGTGCTCCACCTCGCGTCGCGAACGGACCGCGCCGTCTTCGTCGGTGACATCCTGCACAGCCCGGTGCAGATCCTGCGGCCCGACTGCAACAGCTGCTTCTGCGACAACCCCGCCCAGGCGGCCGCCACCAGGCGCAGCGTCCTCGGGCAGGCCGCGGACAGCAACGCCCTGGTCGTCCCCGCGCACTTCCCCGGCCACGGCGCGACCGAAGTCCGCCGCAGCGGCGAGGACTTCGTGCTGAACGGCTGGGCCGGCTTCTCCCGCACCTGACGCGGCGACGTACCGACGCGGTGACGTCGACGGCGGCTGCAGGACCGGTGCGGTGCGTTCCGGTTCGACGGGGGCGGTGCGGTGCGACGCGTTTCGTTGTATCGGGGGCCGGTGCGGCCCGGCATGTTCTGGTACGACGCGTGGCGATACGTGCCGCAGCGCTTCCACGAACTCCGGCCGCCGAACCTCACGCCGGCCTCGCCGAAAAACTTGCCGCGGAGCTCGCCGAAGAGCCGACGAAGCGATAGAGAGAGGAATGGGGAGGAGAATATCTGTTCCTCTCCATTCTCAATTTATATCGCACAGGGGGGCTTGCGGCAAGGCCCCGGTCATGCCGCAGAATCTCCGGGCCAGGCCAGAAATCGCGGAAATGAGAGTCACGGCATGCGGGTGTTGTTGTCGACGTACGGATCGCGTGGGGACGTCGAACCGCTGACGGGACTCGCGGCGCGGTCGCGGTCGCTCGGTGCGGGGGTGTTGGGGTGCCGAGGCGAGGGCCCGGGGGTGCGGGGGTACGGGTGCGCGCCGCCGGCTCACTCCACCGTCGCCGTGCCACCCACCGCCGGCGCATCCGGGCCGACGCATCCGGGCCGACGCGTGGATCAAGCCCGACGTTCGCCCGCTGCCGAAAGAGTTCGCGGCGCGACCGGACACCGGCACGATTGCGCGACGCGGCCGGTCAGCGAGGGGTGCCCAAGTCCGCGTGGGCCCCGTCGGACCGTGAAGTATCCGCGTGAACGCCGTGGGAGCGTGCAGCGGGGGACGGCCCCCGGCGCCGGGCCGGGCCGCGCCGCCGGCCCGGCGTGCTCGGGGATACCGGCATACTCGGAGGCGTTCCGCGGCGGCCGACCGGTGCCGCCCTCACCGGCGGAGCGACAGCGCCGGCTTCTACGATCATGCTGTGAGGAGTTCCCACCCCGCCGGGCCCGCCACCCGCGCGGGCCCCGGTCCCCCGTGCCGCTGTGTGCTGTTCCCCCGTTCCGTTATGTGCAGTCCCCCGTTCCGTTGTGTGCTGTGAATGGCGGCCTTTCCACCGCCGCCTCGAATTGCTCGATCGTTTGTGAGTCCTGAGTCAATGGAGCTAGCCTTGGTCCCTCCGTCATCGTCCTCATCCGAACCCCATTCAGCTGTCGATGCCGGATCCGGAAACGGGACGAACCTGGACGCCGGCGGTACTCGGCCCTCCGACAACTGGCGGACCCGGGAGTTGCGGGCCGAGAACGAGTACGTCACCGAGCTGTACGACCACCTCGAAACCCAGCGCGAACTCGCGACGGCGCTGCTGCGCGAGATCCACCTGCACGACAGGGGTGGAACGTTCCAGTCCCGCATGGAGCGCGACACGCTGGAGATCCACCACGTCCGCCGGCTGTCGGAACTGCACGCCGCCGAGTACGGGCTCTGCTTCGGCCGGATCGAGAGCGCCGACGGCGAGCGGCGCTACATCGGCCGGATCGCCCTGGCGGACGAGGACCACGAGCCGGTCCTCACCGACTGGCGGGCGTCGGCCGCGGAGCCGTTCTACCGGGCGACGCCCACCGTGCCCGGCGGTGTGACGGGACGACGGCACCTGCGGAGCAAGGGCCGGACCATCGTCGACTTCGACGACGACGCCTTCGGGGTGAGTGCCCTGGAGGGCCGGGGCGGCTCCGAGCTGAGCGGGGAGACCGCCCTGCTCGCCTCGCTGACGGCGGCCAGGACCGGGCGGATGGGCGACATCGTCTCCACCATCCAGGCCGAGCAGGACCGGGTCATCCGCTCCGCGCTCGGCGGCGTGCTGGTCGTGCAGGGCGGTCCGGGGACCGGCAAGACCGTGGTGGCCCTGCACCGCGCCGCGTACCTGCTCTACACCCACCGCGACCGGCTGGCCAAGCGCGGTGTGCTGGTCATCGGGCCGAACGCGACGTTCCTGCGCTACATCGACCAGGTGCTGCCGGCGCTCGGTGAGAGCGAGGTCGTGCTGAGCAGCATCGGCGCGCTCTACCCGGGCGTGACCGGGACCGACACGGAGACGCCCGAGGCGGCGGCCGTCAAGGGCGACGCCCGGATGGCGCGGGTACTCGGCGCCGCGCTGGACGGCCTGCGGCAGTTGCCGGAGACGTCATGGACCATCACCGTCGGCAGGACATCGCCCCACGAGGAGGAGCTGGAGATCAGCAGGGCCCTGTGCGAGCGCGCCCACGCCGCCGCGCACAGGTCCCGCGAACCCCACAACGCGGCACGGCCCGACCTGGTCGAGCGGCTCTCCTCGGAGCTGGCCCTGCGGATCGCCAGGGACCAGGGCGGGAAGATGGACCTGGACGACGTGGCGAACCTCGCCGACCGGCTCGTCGGCGAGCCCGAATTCCAGGCGCTGGCCGAGAAGTTGTGGCCGCTGCTGAGCCCGGAGCAGTTGCTCACCGCCCTGTTCGGCTCCCCGGAACTGCTGGCGGGAGCCATGCCGGACTTCTCCGAGGCCGAACGCGCCGCACTCCTGCGCGAGGGCCCGGGCCCCGACGGGGAGGGCGTGCCCTGGACCACCGCGGACGTTCCGCTGCTCGACGAGGCCGCGGAACTGCTCGGCCCGCTGCCCGGCAGCACCACGTCCCGCCAGGCCGAAGTGGCCGCCGAAGCTGAGGAGTTGGAGTTCGCGAAGGTCGTTCTGGAGGACTTCGGCGACGGGCTGGTCGACGCGGAGACGCTGGTGAGCCAGTACCGCGGTGAGGAGGCGCTGCGCCCGCTGGCCGAGCGCGCGCTGGAGGACCGGACCTGGGGCTTCGGGCACGTGATCGTGGACGAGGCGCAGGAGTTGTCCCCCATGGCGTGGCGGTTGCTGACCCGGCGCTGCCCCGGCCGTTCCATGACGATCGTGGGCGACCTGGCGCAGACCGGCGCGCCGGCCGGGCTGAGTTCCTGGAGCGAGGCGCTCGACGAGTACACGGCCGGACGCTGGCGCACGGTGGAACTCACCATCAACTACCGGACGCCGGCGGAGATCATGCGGATCACCGAGGGTGTCCTGCGGGCGGTCGACCCGGCCCTGACCGCCCCCAGCGCGGTGCGGGACGGCGGAATCCGCCCGTGGAGCCTGCGGATTCCCGAGGACGACCGGGGCCCGGCGCTGCGCGCCGCCGTGCGGAAGGAGATCGCCGCACTGGACGGCAGAAGGATGGCGATCATCCACGCCCCGGGTTGGCCGGTCGAACTGCTCGACGGGCTGGCCGAGTTGGACGGCGTCACCGCCACTGATGATCCGTCAGCACTGGAGTCACCGGTCGTCCTGATGACGGCGGCCCAGGCCAAGGGGCTGGAGTTCGACGCGGTCCTCGTCGTGGAGCCCACGGAGTTGATCGCCGCACACGTTCGCGGCGTGAACGACCTCTATGTCGCGCTCACCCGCGCGACGAAGAGCCTCGGGGTCATCCACAGCCGGGACCTGCCGGAGATGCTGGCGGGCCTGGACCCCCGCTGACCGGACGCCGGGGGCGGATCGGCAACGGACGCACACCGCACCCCGAAGGGCATCGGGACCCTCGGGGTGTGGTGCTTCGGCCGGCGAGCGCGGTCGCACCGCTGGCGGTACGGGCTGCGCCCTCGCCGATACCCGGTCGCGCCGCCGCCGCTGCGCGGCTGGCCCGGGCGGCCCGGGCGTGGTCGTGCCGGGCCGGGAGGCCCACTGAGCCGGAGGGGTCAATGACGACGCGGGACGCGCATGCCGCCGCTGTGCGCGGCACGGCGCGGATTACGTTGACGTGGGCGGCGCCGGCCCGGCTCCGGCGCTTTTCCGGCCCTTCGACGACCAGGAAGGACTGAGGGTGCACTCTCGCCTCGGCATGAGCAAGAAAATGGCGATCGCGGCCACCGCGCTGGCCGCGATCGTCATCTCGGCCGTTCCAGGATCGGCCTCCGCCCACGGGGGCGGGAACCGAACGCGGCCGGACCACTGGGGCGTGATCACCCGCAACACCGTCGGCTCCCCGGTCGCCGCGCTGCGCAACGGCCCGTTCGGCTCGTTCGGCGTGCAGGGGCCCTCGGCCAGGCCGCCCTACGGGCAGGGCAGCCTCGGCATCGAGGTGGCCGACCACTCCACCACGCTGAATCCGCCCAGCGAGAAGGTCGACTTCGGCAACGAGGTCGACTTCTACGGCGACCCGGTCCTGGGCCTGAACCAGGTCGGGTTCCACGTCTTCCAGACCAGTGAGAACATCGCCTACGGCGGCGGTGGCGCGGCCGGCGCGCGGAACCTGCCGAGCATCAGGTTCGAGATCGAGCCGAACCTCACCGCCAACCCGACCAACCACTACACCACGATGGTGTGGGTCCCGGACGCGTCCCCGGTGACGGACCGCTGGAGTCCGTACCTCGACGCCACCACGACCGGCACCTGGTTCCTCACGGGCAACGCGGGCCTGGTGACCGGCTGCAACCAGAACACCCCGTGCACCTTCCAGCAGGTGAAGGCCGCGCTCAACGACGGAGGGCCGGCACCGACCATCTACTCCGTCGCGGTGGGCAAGGGCCCTGACTTCGTGTGGGTCGGCGCTGTCGACGGTCTGCGGGTCAACCGGACGGTCTACGACTTCGAGGCCGACGGCGTCAGGACCCGCCAGGTCCGATGAGCGAGGACGGGAACGGGCCCGGCGGCTGACGAACGCCGCCGGCGGGTCGAGGGGCGTCGCGCACTGGCAACGTCCCTCGACCCGCCGGCTGTCGGCGTGGTGGTCAGCCGGTGTAGGCGCTCATCGCCTTGCCGAAGTCACCGGCGGTCTGGTCTATCGACGAGCAGGTGGCCGACGCGGAGTCCTGCGCGCCGCCGGGGCACGGCTGGTCACGGGTGGCGGACCAGAACGACAGCCAGGCCAGGTGCTTGCTCTGGGCGAAGGACACCAGGGTCGAGGCGTTGGCCACGGTGAACGTCTCGGCGCTGTCGTCGTTGACGCCGATCATCGGCGTGACCGCGATCTTCGACCAGGCCTGGTCGTCGGTGAGGTCGGTCCACACCGACTTGACCTGGCCCTGGGTCGCGGTGGCCGCGTCGATGGCGTTCTGCGCCATGTCCGCCGGGAAGGAGGACCCGTAGTCCATCGCCATGACGTTGACCGCGGCGATGGTGGCGTTGTTGGTCTTGGCGCTGGCCAGGACGTTGACGCCGTCCGAAGTCAGACCGGTGGGGAGCACCGGCAGCGTGTAGGAGACCTGGAGTGAGGGGTTGTTCTGCTCCAGGATGGCGATCGCCTGGTTGCGGCGGTCGACCGACGCGGTGTCGGTGAGCGCCCCGCCCTCCACGTCGAAGTCGATGTAGGTCAGGGAGTACTGGTCGATCACCTTCTGGTAGGCGGCGGCCAGGTCGGCTGCCGAACTGCAGCCCGCGGCCAGTTCGTTGCCGCTGGCGCCGCCGAACGACACCCGCACGTCACCGCCCGCCGAGCGCAGTGCCGCGATGTCGGCGACGGTGGCCGAGTCGGTGAGGTCGGTGACGCCGGCCCACTTCGGCGTACACGAGCCACCGTCGGTGATGAACGCGAGGTTGAAGTACTTGGTGCCCTCGGTCGCGGCGCTGGAGGCCAGGTCGTACTGCGGGTAGAGCGAGAGGTCGACGTACGGGGCGAAGGTCCCGAATCCGCCGGCCGCCTGCGCGGTCGTGGTCCCGGTGGAGAGCAGGGCGGACCCGGCGGCGAGTACGGCCGCAGCGATGGCGGTGGCGGTACGGACCGTCCGGCGCCGGGCGCGACGCTGGGACCGGGAACCGATGGAGCGTTCGGGCATGGGCGTACTCCAGCTGTGGGGGTATGGGAAACCCATGCCGGAACGGGGGTCGAGGACACCGTTCGGGCACGGGTTGTCTGGTGCGCCGGCGTGGGGGCCGACGGGCGGACCGACCGTGAACACCCAGCACTTGGCCCGCACGACGCAGGACACGAGCTGCGTGCTCCGGTGACCGCTCACCCCTAAATTGGCCTGGACCAATGTCTCGCGTCAACCCCCCGACCGAAAAAGAACCGCCCGGAACAGTTCCCTCCGCGCGCCGCCCGGCCATCGTGTCGCCAGGCCGGCGCGACCGCGAAACGCCGTGCCCCGGCGGCCGCCATCCCCCCTGACCTGGTGTCCGTCCGCCTGCTCCACGGCATCCGTTGACGGCGCCCCCGGCAGCAGATCCGCTCTCCGGACGCCCGGGACGGCCGGGTGCGACACGACGGTCGGGTTACGACACGGGCAGGCGCCACGAACACCGACGGCGTCTTCTCTTCGACGGAGCGCGCGTCCCGGCACCCCGGCCTGCCAACTCGACTCCCCCGCGCAGGCGTTGGCCGAACCGGTGACGGTCGCCGCGGTCAGGAGTGGCCGGACCCGCCCGCTCGGACATCGCGGAGCCGGCTGATATGACGGGTCATCAACTCAGCGACCGCTGCCTGGTCTTCGCGCAGGACGTGGTCGAGTACGGCCTCGTGCTCCTGCGCGGAGGCGATGAGGCCGTCGTGGTCGAGGCCGGCGCGGCGGCTGCGGGCCCGCAGGTTGCCGGCGATCTCGACGAGCGCGGGATTGCCGGCGAGGGCGAGGAGGGAGAGGTGGAAGGCGCGGTCGAGATCGCGGAAGGCCACGAGGTCGCGGTCGCGCGCCGCGCGGACCAGGTCACGCGCGACCGGGCGGAGCCCGTTGACGGCGTCCCGGGTGGCGTCGCGGGCATCGGCGGCGAGGCCTGCGACGGTGGGCACCTCGATGAGCGTCCGCAACCGGGTGAGGTCATCGAGCTGCTTGCCGGACGGTTCGACGACCCGGAACCCCTTGTTGCGCACCGGCTCGACCAGCCCCTCGTTGCACAGGTCGAGCAGCGCCTCGCGCACCGGGGTGGCCGACACGCCGAAGCGCTGGGCCAGGGCGGGGGCGGAGTAGACGTGACCCGGCCGCATCCGGTCGGCGATCACCGCCGCGCGCAGGACGTCGGCGACGCGCTGGCGCAGGTTGCGTCCGCCGCCGAGGGGAGGAACGTCGAACTCCCCGGCCGGATCCGCCGGTCGCACCGTCGCGCTCATGCGTCCGGACCGACCGTCATGACCGTTCCTCCCGGTGCGATTTCAGTGCTATGTAATATATTACTGATGCGGGTGGCCGGGCAAGGCTCCCGATCCCGCCTGCGACAAGGAACCATGATGACGGCCCCGCCCTACATCGACGGCGCGACCCTGATGTCCCTGGTGTCGTGGAACACGGCCGTCCTCGCCCTGGAGTCGGCGCTGGCCCGCGGGGTCGGCGACCACACCCCGCGCACCGCCGTACCGGCGGCCGGCGGTCACCTGCTGCTGATGCCGGCCGCCAACGCGACCGCCGTCGGCGTCAAACTGGCCGCCGTCGCGCCCGACAACCCGGCGGCGGGCCTGCCGCGCATCCAGGCCGTCTACGTGCTGTTCGACGCCGACACCCTCACCCCCCGCGCGTTCGTCGACGGCACCACGCTCACCACGCTGCGCACCCCGGCCCTGTCCGCGCTGGCGGTACGGGAGCTGGCGGTCGAGGACGCCGGCCTCCTGGTGGTCTTCGGCACCGGACCGCAGGCGTGGGGGCACGTGCACGCGGTGTCCGCGGTCCGCAAGCTCCGCGAGGTCTCGGTCGTCGGGCGTCGGCACGACCGCACCGCCGCGTTCGTCGGCCAGCTGCGCGCCGAGGGCGTCAACGCGGTCGTCGGAGCGCCGCAGGACGTCGCGTCGGCCGACATCGTGGTGTGCGCGACGTCGGCGCGGGGACCGGTCTTCGACGGGCGTCTGCTGGCCGGCCACGCCTGCGTCGCCGCCGTCGGCTCGCACGAACCCGATGCCAGGGAACTCGACGACGCGGTCTTCGCCCGGGCGTCCCGCGTGGTGGTGGAGGACGCGCCGACCGCGCTGCGTGAGGCCGGCGACGTCGTCATGGCGGTCGCGGCCGGCGCCCTGCGCGCGGACCGGCTGGTCACCGTGGCCGACCTGGCCGCGCTGCCGCCCGCCGAGGGGATCGGCGTCTTCAAGGGCGTGGGGATGGCCTGGCAGGATCTCGCGGTCGCCGAGGCCGCCCACGACGCCTGGCTCGCCTCGCGCGGCTGAGCACATTCGCCGGCCGTCTTCGGCCCCGCGCGGTCGGCGCAGCGGGTACTTTCGCAGTCCCGGCAGCCCGTCGGGCCCGTCCCAACCGACCTGCCGAGGCCGGACCTCGTGGCGATTTGCCTTCGAGCCCACTCGAAGAGGCATGGTCGGTGGACGTGACCGACCCGAGGCCGGACCGCTTCGATCCGAGGGCCTGCGCCCTGATGATGTGAGGTTCTATGAACGGCAAGATCGTCCTGATCACCGGCACTTCCACCGGGATGGGCCTGGAGACGGCGCTGGGAGCCGCGAACGCCGGGTGGCGGGTCGTCGCCACCATGCGGGACGTCGCCAAGGCCGACCGGCTGCGCAAGGCCGCGGAGTCCGCGGGAGTGGGCGAGCTCATCGAGGTGCGTCCGCTGGACGTGACCGATCCCGCCTCCGTGGCGGAGTGTGTGAACGGGGTGGTGGCCGACCACGGCGCGTTGCACGCGCTGATCAACAACGCCGGCTCCGGCCATGTCGGCACGCTGGAGACGGACGGGGTGGACGTCGCCCGGCGCGTCATGGAAGTCAACTTCTTCGGGGTACTCAACGCCACCGCCGCGGCGTTGCCGCACCTGCGCGCCACCGGCGGCCGTGTGCTGACCGTCTCCAGCGTCGGCGGCGTGATCGGACAGCCGTTCAACGAGGCTTACTGCGCAGCGAAGTTCGCCGTCGAGGGGTACATGGAGGCGCTGGCGCCGGTCGCCGCCACCGTCGGAGTGGGCGTCATCATCGTCGAACCGGCGGCCGTCGCCAGCGAGTTCGTCGCGAACGTGGGAATCCCCGCCGACCAGAAGGAACTGACGGACCGCATGGGCCCGTACGCTCCCGCGGCCCAGGCCTACCTGACCCGCACCGCCGGGGCCTTCGCCAACGCCCAGTCCGCCGCCGACGCCGCCGCGGCGGTCGTCGCGGCCCTCACCGCCGAACGGCCCGCCCTGCGCGTCCAGACCTCCGACGCCGCCCGTGCGTTCGTCGCGCCGAAACTCGCCGACGCCGACGGCTCGGCCGTGTTCGCCCTGACCAGTCCCTGGGTCGCCTGACACCTTCGCACCCCCGCTGGTCCGCCGCGGCATGCGCGGCGGACCAGCGGTGCTGTGCCTTTCGGCCGGTCGGCCGGTCGGGTCGGCTCAGGTACGTGACCAGCTCTGGTTGCTGGTGCCGTTGCAACTCCAGATCTCCAGCGGGGTGTTGTCGGCCGTCCCGCCGGCGGTCGCGTCGAGGCAGGTGCCCGATGCGACGTTGACGACCGTGCCGTCCGCCCTGACCCGCCACTGCTGGGTGTTCGTGCCGTTGCAGTCGTAGATCTGGACGCCGGTGCCGTCGGCCGTGCCGCCACCGATGAGGTCGAGGCACTTGTTGTCGTAGACCGTCAGCTGGTTACTGCCGGTGGACGTCCAGGTCTGGTTGTTCGCACCGTTGCAGTCCCACAGCGCGGGTTGGGCACCGTTGTCCTCGCTGGCCGCGGGGACGTCGACGCAGCGGCCCGACCCCTTGCCCCGCAGCGGACCGGAGACGCTGCCGCGCGCCCAGACCTGGTTGCTGCCGCCGTTGCACGTCCACAACTCCAGCGCGGTACCCGCGGTGGTGCCTCCCCCGGTGGCGTCCAGGCACTTGCCCGAGGCGGTGTTGACCACGGTGCCGTTGGAGTTGACCGTCCACTGCTGGGCACCGGTGTTGTTGCAGTCGTAGATCTGGACGGCGGTGCCGTCGGCCGTGCCGCCGGCGTTGGCGTCCAGGCACTTGGAACCGTAGACGGTGAGCTGTCCGGACGGGGTCGCCGTCCAGCTCTGGTTGGCGCCGCCGGTGCAGTCCCACAGCTGGACCGGGGTCAGGTTGGCCTGGCTCTGGCCGGTCACGTCGGCGCACAGCCCGGACTGCGAACCCTTCAGCACGCCACCGATGTTGCCGGCCGGGTTGGGCGTGATGGACAGGTTGTCGAACTGGTCGGTCTGGTAGCCGACCACGCCGATCCCGACCTGCCCGGTCAGATACGAGGAGTCGGTGACGGTACCGAGCGTGGTCCCGTCCAGGGTCGCGGTGATCTGATCACCGGAGAACCCGAGCGAGACGGTGTGCCACGAATCGGTACCCAGGGCCGCGTGGCTGCCGGAGGCCAGGGTGCTCAGATTCCCGGCGCTGGTGCTCTTCACGATCGACCAGCCCCCGGTGTCGGTCACCCGCAGCTCGTAGGCGGCCTGGTGGCTCTGCGGGCGGTTTTGGGTGTTGGCCCGGCCCAGCAGTTCCACGGTACCGGCCTGTTGCAGGTCGACATCGGTCTTGACCGTGTAGTTCGACCAGCTGGGATCACCCAGCAGGGAGAAGGCGTCGGAGTCGTCCTGCCACTCGATCGGCTTGACCGGGGTCACCTGCTGCACGCACTGCCCCGACCGGCCGTCGGCGCACGGCCGCACCTCGTAGGAACCCTGCATGTCCGACAGGTACTTCGCCTCGGTGTTCGTGGCGTCGGCGTCGAAGTTGTCGCTGTAGGGCAGGGCGAGCGCGTGCGCCGCGGGAGCGGTGGCGGTGCCCTTGCCCTGACCGGTGGTGGTGGTGACGGTGTAGATGTAGCCCGGCTGCATGGTCAGCGAGTAGGTGCCGCCGCTGGGCGTGATGTCCTGGGTGTGGACGAAGTCGGTCGCGGGGTTCGGGTTGTTGACGTCGGTGGCCCACACGTGGACCGTGCCGGTGGACAGCCCGCCCTTGACGGTGAAGTTCGCCGTCTGCGCGGCCGTGGCGGTCGTCGTCTCCAGCACGGTGGAGTAGTCCGTGCCGTTCGGCGACTTCAGCGTCACATAGCTGCCGTTGGACTCCGACCCGCCGATGTACCCCGATCCGGAGTCGATGAACTTCCAGCCCGGCTGGGCGAACTGGGTCACCTGCGCGGTGGCCCAGGTGTTCTCCCCGACGCTGTAGTTGCCCGACCACGGCGAGTTCGCGGTCGCCAGCCCAACCGTGTTGTAGGGCAGGTTGGAGTAGATCGAGGCGACCAGCGGCCAGTTGAGGTACCCCGTCATGTCGGCGTCCACGTAGCCGCGGGTGATGGACCGGATCAGGGCGGGGGCACCGCTGTTCATGTCCTGCGAGCCGTTCTCACTGGCCCACAGCGGCTTGCCGTTGTTCTTGGCGTTGGCGGTACTGGAACAGGTGTCGGCATCGCCGCCGTCGCCACCCTCGCACGGGTAGTGCGCGCCGATGACCTGCACGGCGTTGTTGAACGCGGAGTTGGACGCCATGTCGTCCGCCACGCTCCAGCCACTGTCGTCGCCGACGATCTGCACGCCGGAGTAGCCGGCGGCGTTCAGGGCCGAGCGCAGCTGGATGTACCAGTTGACGTCGTGCCCGCGTTCGTTCCAGCCACCGAGGTAGTCGATGGACAGACCGTCCTGCTTGGCACAACCCAGCCACGAGATCAGGTAGTTGATCGTGTCCGTCGACCAGAAACCACCGTTGATCCAGCCGGGCGCGGCCCACGCGAGACCGTACAACTTGATGTTGGGGTTACGGGCCTTGGCCTGCTTCATCAGCCAGAACTCGTAACCGGCGTTGCAGTTGATCTGCCCCTTGACGTGTTCGATCGACGGCTCCGAACCGTCGGTGGAGTTGGCGTCGCCGCCGATCTCCGCCTTGAGGATCTGCAGGTTCGCGCCGTAGTCCGGCTTGAACAGGTAGTCCAGGATCTGCGACTGCTGCGCCGCGGGATAGTCGGTCAGCAGACGGGAGTTGCCACCGCCACCACTGATCGCACCGATCCCGTCGAACGTCCGCCCGCTCTGGCTGCCGTCCACGGTCACCGCCGTCGTGGACGCGGCATGAGCCTCCGGAGCCGCGACCACCGCCAGTAGCGCGGCCAGCAGCGCAAGCACCCACAACGGGGCAAGTCTCGTTATTCGCGACACGGTTGACGCACCCTTCGCCTCAGGAGGAATGGTGCACAGTGTCCTTTCATGTTTATTTCTTCGTCAATGCTCCTATCAAAAAATAACAGAAGCAAACAAGGGGCGACGGAGATCATCGGGTACGGCTGCGGTCCGTCATCGCCGCGATCCGCCCTCTCTGTGGTCCGTCTTCCCCGTGGCCCGTCTGCTCCGCGCGGAGCCTGCGGCGGGTGGGGGCGGGGGCGGGATCGGGGCGGGCGTTGGGGGCGAGGAGCAGTCGGACGTCGGGCGTGGGGGCGGGGAGCGGTTGAGTGCGGGGGGAGCAGGCGGACGTGGGGGCGCGGAGCGGATCGTGGCCGGGTTCGGCGCCGGGGGCGGCCCGGAGGGGGCCGGGGTGCGACGCGAACGGGATCGCGGCGGTGCCGGACGGGGGCACGACGTCGCGCCCGGGCTCACCCACCGCTGTCGCCCCTGTCGCCGCTGTCGTCCGTGTCGTCGCTCCAGGCGATGCCCGCGAAGCGCCAGCCCGCAGGCGTCCGCACCAGCTGCATGGACTTCGTCCCGCGCCCGGCGAAGGGGACGCCCCGCAGGACGCCGGACTTGGCATAGCGGACGAGGCGCTGCGCGACGTTCCCGGAGACCAGGGTGGTGCTGCTCGTCTCCCACTCCTTGAAGTCCGTCAACTCTCCACTGCTGAGCAGAATCTGACGTGGGGTCAAAAAATCGGCCAGCGACTCGACCCTCACGGGTTCAGCGTGGCTCACGACCTGGGCCCCCGGGAGGAAGGAGGACTCCAGCGCGAACAGGTCCACCGATCGGCCGGCGTTGGTGAAGGCGTCGAAGAACTCCGCAGCGAGGGCGTCGATCCGCTCCTCGTCCGAGACGGACTCAGCCGTGCCAGCCGCGTCAGGCGCGTCAGCCGGTCGCCGACCGCGCCAGACCTCATTGGTGGTCGACCAGATCTCCATGGGTACGTCCCCGGAGTCGTCCGCCTCCTGGAAGGTCAGGCCCAGACGGCGGGCCGTACTGATGCTCCGGACGTTGGCGGACAGCGTGTGCCAGATGATCCGGTCGACCCCCAGGTCACTGAAGGCCCAGTCGATCAGCAGCCCGGCCGCCCGGGTGACCAGCCCGCGCCCCTCGGCCGCGGGCTCCAGCCAGCAGCCGACCTCGGCCACGCCTGTCGCGGTGTCGACGGAGACGAACATGACGCCGCCGACCAGGACCCCGTCCAGCCATATGCCGCGGATGCCGGCGCCCGTCAGCGCCTCGGCGTCCCAGTAGCGGCGCAGCACGGCCTCGGCGGACTCCAGGTCCGTGGCGACGAAGCTACGGCCCACCCACGGCGCGATGTGGGTACGACACCGGTCGAGGTTGGCGAGGAACTCCGCCGCCCGCCGGGGCTCGAGCGGGGCAAGCCGCGCTCCGGGACCGAGGGGACGTGCGTACATGCGGACTCCATGGGATCAGATCCGTACCGAGGCCAGGGCACATTACTCGTTGACCGGCAGTCCGGGAATCGTTGATCGGCAAGCCGGGATCGGACACGGGGTAGCGGGACTGCGCGACAGGTCGGCGTACGGCGGCGCGCGCTCGGGCAGCCCCCTCGGGTCAGGAGCCGAGCCGGCCACCGCTCCGCCACCTCCGCAACCGAAACCCCGTGAAATGTCGGCACCCATCGCGTTCACACCCTCACGTTCGGCAAGGGAGAACCCCCTCCCGTGTGACGCCCCCGACAGGACCCACGTCACACACGAAGCCACGTAGTACCCACCCGGCAGACATGAAGGACATGTAAAGGCGTAACGAGCACATAAACACGCCACCGCAATAAGCACGAGCCACCCCTCAACTACCACGGGTCGTACATCACACAATTGCCTGCCGTTTTTCCGATCGCTAAGAATGGGCGAGCCGCAGAGAACTGTGCTGCAACACAGCGAAACGCCAAATGGCCTCTGCGACCCGACTGGACAGGACACGAGACTTCATGCCCATTCCCGCCACCTTCACCCGCGCCACCCGAACCGTTCGCGACCAGACCGCCCGCATGACCCGGAAGCAGAAGCTGTCCGCGGCCGGCATCGCAGTCGTGGGAGCCTCGATTCTGGCCGGCGCGGTGGTGCCGGGTTCGGCACAAGCCGCGCCCGCCCCCCAGCACACCGGCACCCCCACCGCCCAGCACACCAAGAACATCAGCACCACCAACACCGACTTCACCATCCACCTGCTCGACACCACCACCCAGCACACCAAGACCCACACCAAGACCCACGCCAAGACGCACACCAAGACACACGCCAAGACCACCACGGCGCACACCGCCAAGCGGCACCCCGCCCACAAGTCCATCGGCTTCAAGACCGCCGCCAGGACCACCAGCGCCCCCAACAACCTCAACGGCTGGATACACCAGGCCCTGTCCGTCATGCACAAGCACCACATCCCCGGCAGCTACGACGGAATCAAGCGCAACGCCCTGCGCGAATCAAGCGGCAACCCCCACGCCATCAACAACTGGGACATCAACGCCCAGAAGGGCATCCCCTCCAAGGGACTGCTCCAGGTCATCCCCCCGACCTTCGCCACCTACCACGTCGCAGGCACCTCCAAAAACATCTACAACCCCGTCGCCAACATCGTCGCCGCCTGCAACTACGCCGCCCACCGCTACGGCTCCATGGACAACGTGAACTCCGCATACTGACCCCCACACCCCAACACCGGAATTCACCAACACCACAACCACAAAAGCAGCACCATCCAGTACCACCGCGTGGGCCCCGGGACGGAATCCGTCCCGGGGCCCACGCGTCACACCCACCGACCAGAACCACCACCCGACCGAGAATTGCCGGTCACCGGACGGGCGGCGGTGTTGGCGCTCCACGGCCCGTGCGGGCGCGTCGAGCGCGAGGTCCGCGGGCAGCCGCAGACGTGCGCAGCCCACGCCGGTACGACAGGCCCACGCCGGTCCGGCGGGCCCGGTAGGACGGCGACCGTACGGCGGGAGCCGATGGCGGCGGCCCTGCGGCAGCGGCTGTGCGCCGGCGCCGTGCGGTCGGTCAGGCGGTGTCGCCGCGGGTCACCCAGTCGAACGGCTTGAGCGTCTTCGCCCGCCGGTACGCCTCGGTCGCGGCGCCGTCACCCGGCTCACGGCCGGTGTCGTTCGACGGCCCGGGGTAGGCGTGGCCACCGTGCATTGAGGCGAGCAGCCGGGCGCCGTGGTGGACGCAGCCCGGTACGCCGTCGAGGTCCGCACGTCCGGTGATCGCGACGCCTCCCATCCCGGTGCGTTTGCGGGTCGCCACGGCACGCCGCTCCCGGATCAGTACGGCGTCGTGCGGTCCCTCGCAGGGGCTGGGGTCGGTGGAGTGGGCGGCGGCGCAGCGGCTGTCGGTCATGGGTCGAGTCTCCCGGATCCGGCGGCCTGCTCGGCGCGCGGGCCCACCGCCGGAGGCCGGTCCAGGACGCCGGGGGCCGCGTCGGCGGGCGGGCCCGCCACGGCGTCGGCCTGACGCTGCCCGGCTCATCGGCTGCGCGCCGGAGTGGCGGCGTCGGTGGGTGCGTCGGCTGCGGCCATGGCGTAGCGGCGGACCAGGTGCGCGAAGGCGTCCTTCGGCTCGGGCGGGCCCACGAACCACATCAGAAACACCGAACACACCAAGCGCGCCGGAACGCACCAACCACACCAGGCATGCCCCAACACACCGAGCGCCCCTGATCCCACCAAACACACCGAGAACGGCTGGAAGGCTTCATCACCGTGACCGCCACAACCACACCCCACCACACCCTCGACGGCGAGCGGACCGACCTGCTCACCGCGCTCGCGAGTGCGCGATCGGCCCTGACCGCCACGACGCGCGGGCTCGGCGACGACCGGGCCGGTGAACGTGCGACGGTCAGCGCGCTGTGCCTGGGCTGATCAAGCATGCCGCGTCCATCGAGGCGGGTGGATGCGTTTCGTGGTCGACGGCCCGTCGGCGATGCGTTACGACCTGCCCGACGGCGTCACCTGGACCGCGCTCGCGGCCGGTACCGCGCGCGAGGTCCCGCAGTGGGCGATCGGCCACCGGAACGGCTTCCTGATGTTGCCCGGCGAGACGCTGACGGGGCCCGACGGGTCCTACCGGTGGTCCGAGGTCGACCCGCCGGCCTCGGATGGCGTAGGCGCCGACCGGTCGGCGGAACGCCGGGGCGTCGCTCACCGGCCGCGTCCCGTCCCGCCGCCACCATCGAGCTGACGCACCATCATGCACTTACGCCCCAACTCCCATGCCATCAACGGTCCCTGCACGAGCCTCAGAAAAAAGTTTCTCCCTTCTTGAGCGTCGCCGGGCGCGCGCACGTATGAGTCGCTGCGCAAGCAGTTCGGCAAGGGGTCCCCCGTGACGGTGTTCGTCGCGCCCCGGCCGGCTCCGCAATCCCCGACTCGTAGGAGGTTTTCGTGTTGAACACGGGCAAGAGACTGGACGCCGCCGGTCCATCGGCTCTCGCACTGTTCCGCATCGTGGTGAGTCTGTTGTTCGCCTGTCATGGCGCGTCGACCGTGCTGGGTCTGTTCGGTGGCCCCGAGGGCGGCCGCCCGCCGGTGGGCGCGTGGCCGGGCTGGTGGGCCGGGCTGATCCAACTCGTCGGTGGCGTAGTGGTGTTGCTCGGCATCGGCGAAGTGGGAACCCGCATCGCCGCCGTGGTCAGCTCGGGCTCGATGGCGTACGCGTACTTCACGGTCCACCAGGAGCACGCCCTGTGGCCGATCCAGAACGGCGGCGAACCGTCCGTGATGTTCTGCTGGAGCTTCCTGCTGATCGCCATCGTCGGCACCGGCACCTGGACGCTGCCCTGGACGGCGAAAAGGCAGTGGCGCACCCCGCCCGCCGACCGTACTCCCGGCGCCGAAACGAGTTGAGGCCCGGCTACGACGCGCAAAAGTGCTCCACCCACCGTCTCCAGCCCATCGTCCCCGGGCCGTACCGCGTCGGCATACGGCGCGTCCTGCGGCTCTCTCCCCGGACGGCGCCACACGGTTCGCGATGACCGCACCGATGGGCACCGGACATGACGCACGGGAACTCCCGCACACGCGCCAACCCATTACCAGAAGACCCCTGGTCGCCCGCTACCGGCGATCGGGGCGTAACAAGCACGTTGCCGCCGTGGGGAGTTGAGCCCCGGCGGATCCAGGAGGGAGAGGGGCCCGGAACCTCGGCCCCCTCTCCGTTCGGTTCAGTGCCGTCAGTGCCGCCGGCGCTGTCCTGTCTTCCCGGTGCGGGACTCTCCCGGACCGGCCACCGCACGCCGCAAGGGGGACAGCACTCCGACCGGCGTTCCCGGTCACAAGGGTCCGTACCCGGCCGGTGCGCGACTGCTGAACGTACGGTGACGTCGTGGGCGGCGAATGCCGGTGTGGGGTTCGTGCGAGCGTGCGTCGCGGTGGCCGTCGGCGTGCCGGCACCGGCCGTGTGGACGCACTGATGAATGCGTGCGGTGTTTCGGCGACGCCATGAGTCCGTTCCGCGGCGTGGCGGGGAAACCGCCGGCATCAGGCGGTCCTACACGCAGGGCGGGGCGGTCAGCCGAGGAAGATGATCTCCAGGACGTAGATGGTCCTCACCTCGTGCCCCAGCATCACCACGGCGAACGCCTGGTCGGTGTACGCCATGCGGATGGCCTTGTCGTCCACGCCGTACGGGCGGGTCGCGCCCAGCGGGTCGTTGCACGCCACGGCCAGGGCATCGGTCAACGCGGCGCTGACGTCCTCAGGCAGTGCGTCGTGGAGCGTTTCCTGATCGAGTTGGTATTCGAGCCGGTACACACCCGCAGCATGTCAGCTCACGCGACCCGGTGAGACCGGTTCCGCTCAGCCACTTCGAGGACCTGATCAGTCTTGTCGACCCATACGCCGGGCGGGTTCTCGCCGCGCTCCGCGAAGGGTGCCAGATCCCGGCCCCGCTCCACCGCGGCCAGTGTGATCCTGGCGATCCGTTCCCACTTGGCGAACGTCGTCAGCAACTCGTGGGCAGGCGTCCGGTTGATCTCCCCGAGGAACCGCTGGGCCAGGGTGTGGTCACCGAGGGCTTCGGCGATCCGCTCGATCGTCCACGGCTCGCTCATCACTTGCCTCCTGGCTCACACGGGAACACGTGGGGCGCTCCCATGACCACTGCGTACAAGGCAATCGTGAGGGGCTGCCCGCACAGCAGCGTACAACTGCGATACGGCGGTGCGCTGAAGTTCGGTGTACGGGCTGGTCACGGAGGTGGCCCGGATGAAGACGCGGCCCGGGAGGAACCGGTACCGGCCGGGAACGGATCGATCCCACGACCGGCCCGGCCTCCACCCGCCGCTGCGGTCTCCGAGGGCGCGGCGGGGTCAGGCTCTCGCCTCCCGCTCGGCCGGCGAGGTGTCGTACCCGTCGGCCAACCGGACGCAAGATCCGCCGCGTTGGGGAACCGGGGCAGCGAAGCAGGCGTGAATTCGCCAACCCGTGGGCCAGGATCACCGGGGCCAGGCCGACATGCAGCCGCTTCAGTCGGCGTATTGCCTGACACCTCACCCGGGCGGCGTACCCGGACCACCTGGTCCACGCCGGACGGAAGAGGGACCGAACTCACGCGTCGCCGTGGCATTGTCACCCGTTCGGCTTCCTGCCCGGGCCGGCGAATACCTTCCGCTCGGCGACAGGCGCCGGGCGCGGCCACCGAAATACGTCCGCCGCGACCTGGGACGTTCGGCCAGTCCGAGGGATATCCGGAGAGCACTCCCCCACCCTCGCCGGAGGAATGCGAAGACCTCGGGGCGCATGAAATCCCGGCGCAGCGTGTATATCGCTTGCATGCCAGAATTCCCTCCCGGAGCCGGAGACGACTCCGGAGCCGGAACCGGCGTCGCAACCGAGGCCACGGCCGTTCGCGGCTCCGGTGCTGACGGAGCGGCAGAGCAGGCTCGCGGCCCGGTCGCGCCACCACGGCCGGTCCCGTGGTTCCTGACCGGAGTCCGTCACGCCGTGGACCCAACCGCCGGAAGTCACGAGGACCACCGCACGGAGCTCGCCGGGCCGGGGAGCGGGGGCCGATCGCGATGACCCGGTTGCAACGTCCGGGCCTGCGGCTGTACTTCGAGGACCACCCGGCGCAGGAGGGCGGCGGTCCCCGCCTGTTCGACGCCGCGCTGCTCGTCCACGGCTGGGCCTGCGCCTCCTCCGACTGGGCGCCGCTGATCGACCGCCTCACCCCGTACGGCCGAGTGGTGACCGCCGACCTGCGGGGTTGCGGGCGGTCCGGCACGAGCGACGACGGCTACCTGCTGGCGGACCTGGCCGGGGACATGGCGGCCCTGCTCGACCACCTGGGGATCGAACGCGCCCTGCTGATCGGCCACTCCGCCGGCACCGAGGTCGCGGCGACCCTCGCGGCGCGACGACCCGACCGCGTCACCGGGCTCGTCTGCGTGGACCCCTCCTACGGCGTCGGGGAAGACGGGCGCGCCCGCATCGAGGACGTCGCGCGCCAACTGGCCGGCCCGGGCGCCAACGACGTCATCGCCGACTACTTCGCCCGCCTCGACGACGCACCGGGCACCTCCCCCGAACTGGCCGCCGCGCACCGCGAATCGGCACTGCACGCCCGCCCCGACGTGGCGTGCGCGATGTACCGGCGCATCGCCTTCGGCCCCGGCTCCTTCCACTTCCGGCCTGCGACCGACCGGTTCCTCGCGGGCCTGACGTGTCCGGTACTCGCCTTTTACCGCAACGACGAACGGGCCGTCGCCGGACGGGCCTTCATGACCCGCCCGGATGACGGACTGCACGTCTACGCGGGCGCCGGGCACTGGCTGCACCAGGAGCAGCCCGACCGGTTCACCGATGATCTGACCGCGTGGCTGACCAGGACGGCGGGCCCGCACACCACCACCGGAGGTCCCGCACGACCGAGGCGGGCGAACGGCGAGGCCGGCACGGAATCGCCCTGAACGCCGGACGGCTCCTCCGCGCGCGTGCCGCTCCGGCCGTCGCCGCCGTCACGGGCCCCCGGCATCGGGCCCCTCGCCGCACCGGACTTCGCCTACTCCTCGATCGCCCCGCCGACGGCACGCAGATGCTCGCGGAACGTCAGGGCCGGGTTCTCGCGCCGTCCGGCGAGGTACGTGTCGAACCGCACTTGAGCGCGCAGGGAGGTGCCGGAGCGGATTCGCTCGGCCTGGCCGCGCTCGGTGTCGCGGATCGCTTCGGCGAGGTCGAGGACTTCGGCGGCGCCCGAGGACGGCACGAAGATCACTCCGTCGTCGTCCCCGAGAACCAGGTCGGCGCTGCCCACCGTCCACTCCCCGACAACGGCCGACTCCAGGACGTCCTTCGGCCGCTCGTCGAGGCGTTGCGGTCCCGTCGGCACCGACCCCGTGCTGAAGACCGGCAGACCGATCGCCCGGATGTCGGCGGTATCGCGGTGGAGGCCCCAGATGACGATGCCGCCCACGCCGGCGGTCCTGGCCTCCAGGGCCACCAGGTCGCCGACGCAGGACTCGTCGGTACGGCCGCCGTTGTCGACCACCAGGACGTCGCCCGGCTCCGCGTGCTCGAACGCCTCCAGGAAGATGTCGACGCTGCCGACGTGGCGGGCGGGCAGTACCCGTCCCGCGATCCGGCTTCCCGGGATGACGGCCTGAAGTGCCGAGGGCGCACAGCGAACGGGAACCCGGGCACGGATGCAGGCATCTGTGAGGTGGGCGGTGGTCAATGCCGCGAACCGACGACGCAGCTCCTGGGAATCAATGCTCTGCATAACGCCCGAAACTAGCAGCGTCAGGTCCTGGTTGACGACCTCGCCGATCCGCTCGCCGGGTTCGGGAACCGAGCCGGGCGCTGCGGCTCTTGCACGTCGCACCCAACATTGACCCCGGCGAGATCGGCGATTACGGCGCCCCCGGCACCGGTAATGCTGCTGAGGCCGGCTTTGCACCGCCGAGCACCAAGTCAGCCCAGCCGTGGTCCCCCTGGCGTCTTTTCGTCACCCGGGGCGCGCTCCGCGGGGTGGCGGAATTGCCGCGTGCGAGGCGTGGGGTCCGTGAAAGCGGAATGGCGTAAAACCGCCCGGTGCGACCTTTGACACGCCCCGGCGCACCGGACCATGATTCCGTCACGTGGAGGCAGCGTGAAGGTCGTGGATTTTTTCCGGGGAGGCGGAAATTCCGTACGGAATGGCGGATTCCCGTTTCTCGAAGGTGACCACGACCTGTCCGCAGCGCACCCCGCACCCGGCAACCCGGCGTCGCCTTCCGGCACATGACCAGTCGTGAACCATGACCGCTCCCCGAATCGAGGTCGCAATGCGCAGGACGTTGCTCGGAGGCACGGCCGCCGCGGCGGCGCTGGCCGCGCTGGGCGTGGCCGCAGCCCCCGCAGCCGTGGCCGCCCCCGCCGTCCCCCGCCACCTGGCGGGGCACACCAGCACCTTCACCGTCCCGGCCGGCCGCCGGAGCGTCACCGACACGGCGGGCGGGGCGAGCGTCACCGTCGTGCCGTCGTCGCAGACCTCGCCGAGGACCACGATCACCTGCAACCTGGTAGTCGCCAACCCGACTCTCAGCGACGACACCGTGGACGGCACGGTCCTCGTGTACGGGGCGGTTCTCGTGTACTGCGACGGCACAGTCGCCAGGATCCAGATCTCCCTGGGCCTCTACCTCAACGGCAGTCTTGTGGACTCGGCCACCCGTTCGGTCATTGACACCGACAGCAGCAGTTGGTCTCTGCTGACCCCCTACCAGAGTGGGGATTGGCAGACCGGTGGCCTCACCGACATCACCTGGGCCACCGGCGGGACCGGAAGCATCCCGGAGAACTACAGCGCAGTGGTACCCCTGTAGCCGCGGTGGCGCCTCCTTATCGGCCGACCGACAGCGACCTGGGCGGGGGCCGGTCAGCGGCTGAGCCGGGCGGGTCGGACAAGTGGGCAGGGCCGACGGCTGGACAGTCCCGTCCGACGTTGCGATCCGGCGTCAGACCTGCCCACCTGAGAGCTGGAGCGGGAACAGGAACGGCCGGCGCGTGATCATCGGGTGTTGTACGGGCTCCTGAAGATCGCGCGCCGGCTGCGGCCGTGCGCTGACGCTGATCGCCGGCGGCCGATGTCGGACGAGGCCGTGGCCATGATCGCGGGGCAGGTCCGTGCGACGGTCACCCTGGCGCGGCCGCCATCGAGCCACCGCACGGCGAAGCCACTACCGGCACCGGCTCACCGATGCCGCCAACGCTCAGCTCACGAAGCCGCACTGGACATCGGATGCGCCGCCCCGAGCCTCTGCGGGACAGCGTGTCTTCCACTGAGCTTCCGGCCAACCAGTGCCGCCGGGGTGCGCGGGCTCGACCCCATGTCCAGGCGGCGCTCGCCACCCACGCCTCGCGATCATGCCACCGTGCCGCTGTCTCCGTCCGAACAGATCCGCGTGGCCCTTCACAGCTGTCACCGCCGCACGACCGAGCACCGGCCCGCCCGTCCGCTTCACCCCGGCGGAAGCCACGACTTGACCAAGGCGACGGTCCCGGACACTGGTCGTAGCAGGCCGGCGGACCAGCGGAAGTCCGCATGTCATGCAGCTCGTTACGGAAACCCCCCGGCCGACCGGCTTCCAGCCACGGAAGGCGACTGGTTTCCAACGGCCCGGTCCGGCACGTCGGTGTCTCGGGCTCGGGCGGAGGTCGCTGCCGGATCAGTGCGAGGGCGCTGTCCGATCAGGCCGGGGACCTGGCTCAGCACGTCGTCCCTGGTGTCGCGGACCCGCACCGGCCGTTACCGCGTCATCCCTCGCCGCCCGCCGACAGCCGCCGGGTGATCCGGTCGAACAGTTCGGTCAGCGGCTCGCCGACGTCCCGGCCGAACTCGGTCAGCCCGTAGGTGACCTGAGGCGGCGTCGTCGGCTCGACCTCCCGCCGGAGCAGGCCGTCCTGGACCAGCGCCCGCAGCGTCTGGGCGAGCATCTTCTCGCTGATGCCCTGGATGCTCTCGCGCAGCTCATAGAACCGGAGGTCGTTGCTCCGCAAGGAGATCAACACCCAGATGCCCCACCGGTTGGTCACGTGGTCGACCAGGTCGCGCGCGGGACAGTCGGTGTGAAACACGTCATACCGCTGACCCGCCCCGGCCGGTCTGTGCTGCACGCCTCCCACCATGTCAGGAGCTTACTTCAAGGTATGTACTTACCAAAAGTTAGCCCGTGCTCCTAGCGTCAGGACCTCAGAGAACATCCGACAAGGAGCTGATCATGATCGTGGTGACCGGGGCTACCGGGAATATCGGCCGGCCGTTGACGCGGGCGCTGGCCGAGGCGGGCCAGCAGGTGACGGCTGTGTCGCGGCACGCGGCGGAGGCCCCGAACGGCGGCCGCCATGTGGTGGCGGACCTGGCCGAGTCGGCCAGCCTCAAGCCCGCGCTGGCCGGGGCGAAGGCGCTGTTCCTGCTGCTGTCCGGCGACCTGCACGCCGCTGGCGCCAGTCCTGCCGACGTCATCGGCGAAGCCGTGGCCGGCGGGGTCCGCCGGGTCGTGCTGCTCTCCACGCTGGGCGTGGTGACCAGGCCCTTCGGCCCGACGCGGATCGCGATGCGCGCGCTGGAGGACACGCTGCGGGACTCCGGCCTGGAGTGGGCCGTTCTGCGGCCGGGCGGCTTCGCCTCCAACGCTCTGTGGTGGGCCGAGTCCGTCCGCACGCGACGGGTCGTCGCCGCGCCCTTCGGCGACGTCGGCGTGCCGATCGTCGACCCGGCGGACATCGCCTCGGTCGCCGCGGCCTGCCTGCTGGACGACCTGCACACCGGTGCCGTCTACGAGCTGACCGGCCCGGAGGTGATCACTCCGCGCCAGCAGGCGGAGGCCATCGCCACCGCGGTCGGTTCACCGGTGACGTTTCACGAGTTCACCCGCGACGAGGCCAAGGCCGCCATGGCCCAGAGCATGCCGGCGGAACTCGCCGACGACACGCTGGACATCCTCGGTTCCCCGACTCCGGCCGAACGGCGCGTCAGCCCGGACGTCCAGCGGGTACTCGGCCGTGCACCGCGCCCCTTCGCCGACTGGGCCGCCCGCAACGTCGCCGCATTCCGCTGAACCCGCTCGGCAGCTGAGCCCGTTCGACGCGTGCCGCTGAGCCCATTCAGCTCGTTCCGCTGAGCCCGTTCGCCGCAGCCGGAACCGCTCTTCGTACTCGGCGACGCACGGACATTCCCACGCGGACGGCGGGCCGATCCGGCGTGACCAGCCGGCGCCGGCGCCGGTTGCCGCGACAAGTCAGCGCCGGTGCCCGTTGTGAGCAGCCGGCACCGGCACCGTGACTGGACCGCAGCGGCGCCCACCCCGCTGCGCACCGGACGCTGCCGGCCGAACCACCGGGCCGCCGCGGGTGCTGTCGCCGCTTCGCGGGGTCGGGACGTCAGGAGGGGAAAGCGGTGAAATCCAGTACGAGGCGGCCGCGTACTCCGCCCTCGGCCAGCCGCCGATGAGCCTCGGCGGCCTGGTCGGCCGGCAGTACGTCGGCCACCCGCAGCGTCAGTTCGTCCGTGCCGGCCTGCTCCCGCAGCCGGAGCAGGCGGGCGTGGTCGGTGGCGGCCTCGCCGACCATCACCGGGTGAACGCGGATGCCGCGGTCGGCCGGGCCCTGCCAGCCGCGGATGACGGCCAGGCCGCCGCCGTCCCGGATCGCCGGGAGGACCAGCCCGTTCAGCACCGCTCCGTCGAGCACGGCGTCCACCCCGCCGGGCGCGAGCGCGCGGAACCGGTCGGCGACGTCGTCGCCGCGCGGCACGACCTCGTCCGCGCCCAGCGCGGTCACCAGCTCCGTGTCGGCGGCCGAGGCGTCCGCCAGCACGCGCAGCCCGTCGTTCTTGGCGAGTTGCACCGCGTAACCGCCGAACGCCCCGGCCGCCCCGGTCACCGCGACGGTCCCACCGGCGGGCACGGCGAGCAGGTCGAGGGCGACCCGGGCCGTGAGGGCGTTCATCAGCAGCGTGGCGGCGGCCGGGAAGTCCGCACCGGACGGGATCGGCACCGCGGATGCCGCGGGCACCACGATGCGTTCGGCGTAGGCACCGCCGTGCGGACCGTACGGGAGCACGATCGCGACCACCGGGTCCCCCGGCCGGAGCGGGGTGTCGGTGTCCGGTCCGACCGCGTCGACGACGCCCGCCGCGTCCATGCCCGGCACGTAGGGACCGGGACGCCCGTCGAACCGGGCGGACACGGCCCCGGAGCGCAGCAACGTGTCCGTGGGGTTGACCGATGCCGCGTGCACCCGGATCCGCACTTCGCCGGGGCCCGGTACCGGGTCGGGCACCTCGATCACCCGCAGCACCTCGGGTCCGCCGAACTCGGTCAGGCCGATCACTCGCATGGCCACCGTCTCCTCCTGTTGCGTCCGTCGCCGGACGTGAGCTGACAGGTTCCCTGTCCATTTTCGGGTATGCCGGGCCGTCATCGCGGTGGAGAGCGCGGCGGCCGGGGATTCCCCACGGACCGGCGCGGGCTGACCCGGTGACGGCGGACCAGCCATCCGCGGTCGTGGTCGCGGACCAGGCCGGCCTCGAACCGGTTGCCCAGCAGGAGATGGTCCTGGAACGGAACCGACGGCCCCTGCCCGTCGCGGTGGTGTCGCCCGATCAGGTAGCAGGTCAGCCGGGCGCTGCCGCCGTCCGCCTTCACCCGGATGCCGGACAGCGCGTGGAAGGTGTCCATGCCCTTTCCCACCGTATCCATCAGCGTCCGGACGACCTGCTCGCGACCCACGTGGGGCTCGAACGAGTGAATGCTGTGGCCGATACCGCTGAGGTCGAACACGGCGTCCTGGGTGAACGCCGTAGTTCCTCGTCGGCGAAGGGGAACGACGTCTTACGGAAATATGACGTACCGGCCCATTGTGAAGTGCCCCACAGGCGGCCGGTGTCCGCCCCGAACAGGATTGAGGCCCAAGCCGGGCACGTCCCGATGTGCGCGGCGCGAGGCACGGAGTCGCACATGATCTCTCGACGGATCTTCTCGGGAGCGGTCACCGCTGGGCTGGCGGCGGTCCTGGGCAGCGCGGGCCCCGCCGCCGCTTCCCCGCGGGAGGCGGTCGCCGACCCGTCCGACGCCCGCCCCCGCTCGGGCCGCCGGGTGCGCAACGTCGTGCTGGTGCACGGCGCCTACGCGGACGGATCCTCCTGGTCGGAGGTGATCGAAAGGCTCCAGAGCGCCGGGGTGAACGTCACCGCGGTACAGAATCCGCTGACCTCGCTCGCCGACGACGTGGCGGCGACCGAACGGGCCCTCGCCTTCCAGGACGGTCCCACGATCCTGGCCGCGCACTCCTGGGGCGGCACCGTCATCTCCCAGGCCGGAACGGCCCCGAACGTGGCCGGCCTGGTCTACGTCGCCGCCCGGGCACCGGAGGCGGGCGAGGACTACACCGCGCTGGCCGGCCGCTTCCCCACGCCGCCCGCCACCGCCCAGTTGGTGGAGTCCGGCGGCTTCAAGCAGCTGAGTCGGGACGGCTTCCTCAACGACTTCGCCAACGGGGTGCCCCGCCGAAGGGCGCTGGCCATGTACGCGGCACAGGGGAGGATCTCCGACTCCCTCTTCGCCGGTACCACCACCGCCACGGCCTGGCAGCACAAGCCCACCTGGTACGCGGTCTCGAAGAACGACCGGACCACCTCGACCGCGTTGGAGCAGTTTCTCGCGGCCCGGATGGGAGCGACCACCATCGAACTCGATTCCGGCCACCTGTCGATCGTCACACATGCCGACGATATCGCTCGCCTCATCCTCGACGCCTGCGACCAGGCCGGCTGACGACCGGCCGCAAGCGGAGCCCCGGGCCGCCCCTGGCCCCGGGGCCGGGTCCGGGCCCGGTTTCCGGCTCCGGCTCCGGCTCCGGCCGCCGTCCCGGCTCCCCGGCTCGGCTCGGGGCTCGGCTGCCGTCGACCGCTGAACGTTGCTGATCGCCGCCGCTCACCCACGCCTCCGTCCCACCGACCGCTCGTCACCGGCCTGCGACGTCCGGGGAGATGGCCTGCGGCAGCCGGGAAGACCGTAGGCGGCGTCCGGGGAGACGGCCGGCGGCAGCCACGGAGACGGCCGACGGCGGTCGATGCCGCGTGGGCCAGGTCAGGCGAAGGCCACGGCCACCGCGTCCGAGAGCCGGTCCAGGGTGTCCCGCGACAGTCGTACCGAGCCGGTGAACGACAGGAACCCGTGCACGGCTCCCTCGACCGGGAGGTGCTGGACCGGCACCCCTGCGTCGGCCAGCTTGCGGGCGTAGCGGTCCCCCTGGTCGCGCAGGGGGTCGTTCTCGGCGGTGGCGATGACGGCGGGAGGGAGTCCGGCCGGTACGTCGCAGCGCGCCGGCGAGACCCGCGGGTCGGCGCCCTGGTCGGGGGTGCTGAGGTAGGCACCCCAGAACCACTCCAGGTAGGAACGGGACAGGACCGGCCCCGTCGCGTTCTCGTACATCGAGCAGCTGTCGTCGAACCGGTCGACCGCCGGGTAGGCGAGCACCTGGAGCGCGATGCGGGGTCCCCCGCGGCGCAGGGTCTCCTGCGCGAGGACCGCGGCGAGGTTGCCGCCGGCGCTCTCGCCGAACACGGCGATGCGCTCCGCGTCGCCCCCGAAGCCGGCCGCGTTGTCCGCGACCCAGGTCAGCGCGGCGTAGGCGTCGTCGGTCGCGGCGGGGAAGCGGTGCTCGGGTGCCAGCCGGTAGTCGACGGAGACGACGATCGTGCCGGAGCGGCCGGCCACGGTGCGGGCGATGTGGTCCTGGGTGTCCAGGTCGCCGAAGACCCATCCGCCGCCGTGGAAGAAGAGCGTCACGGGCAGCAGGCCGGCGTCCGGCCCGGTGACAGGCCGGTAGACGCGCAGGGGTATGTCGCGATCGCCGGCAGCGGCGGCGGTGTCCCGGACGTCCGCGATCGGTTCGGGAACGCCGGCCAGGGCGGTGAAGGCGCGCCCGAACGCGCGGTTCTCCGCCACCGTGCGGCTCTCGGGGGCCGGTCCGGCTTCCGCGGCCAACTGCTGGAGCAGGATCTCGATCTGGGGGTCGAGGGGCATGGTGCACACCTGTCTGAGGAGACGGCCATCCCGGGATGGAATGACTTTTCCAATATCTGCGGGCCGTCATTGGAATGTCAATTCCAACTTTGGTAGCCTGGCCGCGTGAGTACACCAGTGAGGGCCGACGAGCCGGAGAGACGCCGGCTCACCAAGGCCGGCCGCAAGACCCGCGAGCGCATCGTCGAAACCGCCGCGGAGCTGATGTTCCACCGCGGCGCGGGGGGCACGAGCATCCCGGACATCCAGGCGGCCGCCGGAGTCAGCGCGTCGCAGATCTACCACTATTTCGGCGACAAACAGGGCCTGGTGCTGGCGGTCATCGACCATCAGACGGACGCCAAGATCACCCGGCAGCGTCCCCTGCTGGACAGCCTGGACAGCATCGAGGCCCTGCGCGAGTGGTGCGACATCGCAGGAGACCGGCAGGACGCCATGGGATGCGAGGGCGGCTGCGAGATCGGCTCGCTCGCCAGCGAACTCGCCGACAGCGACCAGTCGGCGCGGGCCGGCCTCGTCGCCGCCTTCGACCGCTGGGAAGATCCCATCAGGTCGGGGCTCGCGCGCATGCAGGCGCGCGGCGAACTGAGCGGGAGCGCCGATGTGGCCGCGCTCGCCACCGCCCTGCTGGCCGCCATCCAGGGCGGGATGCTGCTGTCCCAGGTCCGCCGGTCGAGCACCGCGTACCGGCAGGCCGTGTCAGCGGTGATCGACCACATCGAGAGCCACCTCGTCCGGTAACGGCCCGGGCCGGGTGCCGGTTCAACGGCCGCCCTTCGTCGCCGCGTTGCGGGACGGGAGCACCTCCGCGTGGTTCCGGCAGAGGGCCCCCACGTGGACCGCGTCCGCTCCGGCCACTGCGGGGCGGAGCGATGCCGACCGGCGCCGGCTTGCCCA
Source organism: Streptantibioticus silvisoli (assembly GCF_027947535.2). Taxonomy (GTDB): domain Bacteria; phylum Actinomycetota; class Actinomycetes; order Streptomycetales; family Streptomycetaceae; genus Streptantibioticus_C; species Streptantibioticus_C silvisoli. Next base: position 12,029 of record NZ_JAAGKO020000052.1, on the reverse strand, counting down.
AGAAGGGATACGGGCAGCCGGTGCGCAACGCCAGTGCGGTCCTCAACCGGCGCTGGCGGCCGAGCCGTTGGGGCAGGAGCGGGAACACGTCGACCAGGTGCTCGTTCGCGCGGCGCAGCCGCCGGGCCTTCGAGTGGTACAGGCCTCCGAGTGGTACCCCAGCAGGCCCCGCGCCCCAGCAGGACAGCCGAGTTCGAAGCCGCTGAGCAGTGGCCGGGCCGTCACCGAGGCACCGGATTCCTCCCTTTTCGGCGTCGACGGCTTCGAAGCCGGGGCACCGCCACGCGCATCGCCCGCCGCGGCATCGAGTCCTCGGACCGAGGCCGAGAAGGGGCAACCGGTCGCCGTAGTGGACGAGTTGCCGGATCGCTACCGAGCAGAGATCACCGACCCTCGGACCCCGTTCGCCGGTGATGCCGTGCGAGTGGCCCTCCTGGGGGATGCCGCTGCGGGCTGTGTGGTGCCGACCTCCCCGCCCAACGGGCCTTGGAAGATCAAGAGGCTCTGGACCGACCCTGACTTCCGTGGCCCGGGCATTGCGTCCGCCATGTTCGACGCCGCGCTCCCCCATGCCGCGGAGAACGGCGTGGACACCGTCCGGCTCTCGGTACGGGAATGGCGGACCGAGGCCATTGCCCGGTACGAACGACTCGGTTTCACCGTCACCGGGTCATGGGACGAGCGGGATCAACTGGTCTGCGTGCAGCGCGCCGCCCGAGGGGTCACAGGCGTTCGTTGATGACCGCGAGAAGGACATGCGTCTCATCGCGGACCGCGAGTTCGTCGCCCCCGCGAGAGAACCGACTCCCCCGCACGGCAGGCCCGGCCGCACCGAGCCGCCTGTCGCTTGCTCCCGCCAGCTTCTAACCCCGGGGTTCGAAGGGTGTCGGCACGTCCCCGGTCCGCCTTGACATTAGTCAGCTCTGTTGACTATAGTAATCAATTATCCTGACGATTTCGACGATGGGCGGGTGGTGGTGAGGATGCACGTGCTCACCGGAGTCGGACTTGTCGCAGCACGGCCCGCCACCGCCGGCGGGAGCCTGCGGGGGCCTGGCGCTGCGAGCGGACAGGCGGGCGCGCAGATCCGCGCCCATACCAAAGCCCCTTCGAACTGCTCTGACCGAAGCTTTCGGCGCGGACCCGGTTTCCGCACCTCGCGGCCTCCAGCGATTGGCATCACGCGTCGCTGTCGGCCTCGGGCCGAATGGGCCGCATGTCAGGCATGAGCCCGCACCGGCGAGGCCAACGGCACCCATGCAGCAACTCCCGTCGACGCGGGGCCGAGCACCACATCTGGTGCCCGTGAACGCCGAACGAGGTCATCCGCCCACTGTGCCATCGCGGGACGGAGCCCCGGCCTGCGGAAGCGGCACCCGCTCTCCTATTCCCCGAGCCCCATCCCAGACAAAGGACCAGACCTCATGATTTTGATCACCGGAGCCACCGGCACCATCGGTTCGGAAGTCGTCAAGGCGCTTCTTCCCGACCACGCGGATCACCTTCGGGTTCTCACCCGCAATCCCGGCGCAGGTTTTCCCGAAGGCACCCAGAAGGTCGTGGCCGATCTCGGTGACGACGATCTGGCACCCGTGCTGGACGGCGTACGCGCGGTGTTCTCGCTGAGTGCCTGTTTTCGATCCCGGTCGTCGAACAGCGCCAACCCCAACCTGGCGTCGTCGGTCGGACAACGCGGGTACGTGCAATCGCGCGGGGTGAGAACGTCTCTATCGCCACAACCACATGCATGGTCGTCCGGGTATGGTGACCGGCCGTTGGAACTGACCCGAGCCATGACCTGCGCGAACGCGAGTACGTCCCACATTGGTCAGCTTCGAGGCGGTGTAGTTCCGGGCGGTAGGGGCGAACTTCCGGCAGGTCGCCAACCCGCTGCCCCAGCCGTTGAACAGCGTCACGATCTCCGACCCACTCGGAGGGATCCGCAGTCGCACGTCCTTGGCCCCGCGCGGCCGGTTCATCTCGTCGATCGGGCACTCGACCGCCCGGCCGGTCATCCGGTGGATTTCGACCTTGTGTCGCAGCTCCAGGAACATGAAGTACGTGCTCAGTGCCTGTGACCGGCCCAGCCGAGTGCCGCTGGGCAAGTGCCGCAGCACCTTCCCGAAGTATGCGTCCGCGTCGGCCGGCTCCATGTCCCACAGCGGTCGGCCGAACCAGGACCTGATCTGATCCAGGTGCCCGACGTCCCCGCGGATGGTGCCGTCCGTCAGCCCTGCCGAGGCTCGCGCCAGGACGAACCCGGACAGCACGTCGGTCTCGAACTGTTCTAGCTCCTCCGCCGACGCGGGCGCCCAGTGCTCACACAGGTCCCGTACGACCGCCAGCGCCGCCAACCCGAGCCTCCTCGCCTTCAGCCCGACTGCGAATCGGTCGGACGAGATGAGAACGCTTCGAGAATCCCGAAGTTACGTCACCGGCCAGCAGAGCACACGAAGGAGGAAGAAGGCCCTGGCTACGGGGTCGACGACTCAGCAGGGGTCAGGGGAACTCGCGGGATGTCGCACATTCGGGCAATGCACTCTGCCCGAATCGCCCTGGCGGGCGACGCGACGGACCCGGTAGGAAAGGGGGTGTTCCGCCCAGAGCCTAGAGAGGCCCACCGATGCGCGCGCACGACAACGCCACGACCCCCGACGCAAAGTCGCTGCAGGGCGCGCCGCGTGTCAGCAGGCCCCCGATGACGTCTGCCAGGCTGGGGCCTGGTCCACTCTCTCCCTTGACCCTCCTGGCGCTGCAGCGCGCGGTCGGGAACAGGGCGGTGTCCCGCATGGTCGAGGAGTCGCGCCATCAACACGGCGCCGGCTGCGGTCACCAACAGGACACTCCTGCCGTCCAGCGCTCCTCCGTCCATGACGTCCTGCGCGGCTCGGGGCAACCCATGGCCGCACCGTTGCAGCAGGAGATGGAAGGACGCCTCGGCGCCGACTTCTCCGACGTGCGCCTGCACACCGGCACCACAGCCCAGCGCTCCGCCGCCGAGATCGGCGCCCGCGCCTACACCTCCGGCAACCACGTGGTGATCGGCGACGACGGAGGTGACCGCCACACCCTCGCCCACGAGCTCACCCACGTCATCCAGCAGCGCCAGGGACCGGTCGCGGGCACCGACAACGGCTCCGGCCTGCGCGTCTCGGACCCATCCGACCGCTTCGAACGCGAGGCGGAGGCCAACGCCCGGCAGGCGCTGTCAGGCCCGGTGCCCGCCCAGCGCGCCACCGGCCCGACCACCGCCGGTCCGACCGCCGCCGCGCCGTCTGCGCAGAAGGCGGAGCCGGTGGTGGCCCGGATGATGGCCGAGGAGCCCGCCCCCGACAAGCCGTGGCCGGTGTTCGGCGTCGACGGTCGGAGCCGGGAACAGCTGAACGCGGCTGTCTCCGAGGGGTACCGCCGCTTCGACACCGCGGAGAGCTACAACAACATCCACGATGTCGCCGAGGCGCTGCGTGGCCGGCCCCGGAACAGCTACGAGCTGCTCTACAAGTTCGACGTCAAGGCCGGTGAGTCGCCCGCCCAGCTGACCGACCGGTTGCGCAAGGTCGCCGCGCTGTTCAATGGTTCGCTGGACTCCCTGGTCATCCACAACCTGGACGTCAACAAGGAACTACTCACGGACGCCTGGCAGGTGCTCGGCAGTCTGAAGCGCGACGGGGTCGCCCACCAGATCGGGCTGGGCAACGTCGGCGAGGCACATGTGGGGCTGCTGGCCGAGCTGGGCGGGGTCGACGTGGTGGAGAACTCCGTCGAGAGCGTGCTGCTCAGGGAGAAGATAAAGGACGCGATCTCGGAGTCCGGTGCGCATCTGTACTACTACGACGTCATCAGGACGGCCAAGCAGATGAACCTCGACCCCGAGTTGGCCGCCGACATGAATGCCCTCATCTTCATGATGACCAGCGCCTCCCCACATACCAGCATGATCACCAGCAGCGGCTCCGCCGAGACCCGCACCGCGAACCTGACGAACTTCCGCGGCCCCGAGCACCCGGACTTCGACGGCGACGAGCAGACCGAGGGGATAGATAAGGTCATCGCCTGGCAGAAGCAGCAGAGCTCCGGCCAGACGAACGACGCCGCTTTCACGCTCGCGCCCGGGCTCCGCGACTGGCTGGTCCACCTGAGCGATCACAGTGCGGACCTGCGCGGCCAGGTGGCGGCGGCACAGCAGGCGGGACAGTCGGTGACCCAGGCGTTCATCACGGAGTGGCTGGTCAGCCAGGAACATCTGACCGCCGCCGACCTGGAGTCGGTGAAGGTCCCCTCCCGGGTGCGCCTGAAGCCGCGTTACATCGGCATGGCCCTGCCCGAGGTTCTGGGTGCGCTGCTCGGCGCCAAGAACTGCGACTGGAAGTGGTCGCTCGAACTGGTGCAGCTGATGGCCACCGACATCGACTACTGGAACGCCGTGCTGCAGCACGGCGTCGACCAGATCGTCCAGTCGGCCTGAGTGCCTGTGTCTGAACCCTTCGACCGATGCCGTCGCGGCCTTGATAGAAGCCTGCCCGATCCGGAAGCAGGAATAACAGAATGGTTTTTCCTGGCCAATGAACTCCTATGACGCTCCGCTGAAACGATTGACCACGCGAACCGTCCTCACCGCAAACAGCTCCGAGGATAAGCACGCCAAAAAACACCGCTTGAGGCCCGCTCCCCAACAGCTTTGGAGTCGTTTCTCCTGATAGGCCGTAATCCTTCGGCCTATCAGACTGACCGAGAGGGAGCACATGAAGAGTTTCATGCAGAAGATCGGACTTTTCACCGCAGTGGCCATGGCTGGCCTCGGTACGGCCGTCCTGCCGGTAGCCTCAGCGCAGGCCGCAGTGAACCGTTCCGGGTCGAATGGAGGCTCGATTCTCTGAGAGCGTGTCTGAGATCTGCCGTTGCGGGGCTGGGGATGGCTCGTTGGGCCTGGTATGACTGCTTCTGGGGAGGGCTATCCGTCGGATCTGACGGATGAGCAGTGGGCGTTGGTCGAGCCGTTACTCCCGGCGCCGAGGACGGGCCGGAGGGGCGGGCGCCGGGAGAAACACCCGCGGCGCCGGGTCGTGGACGCGATCTTGTACCTGGCGCGGACCGGATGCCAGTGGCGCTACCTGCCCAAGGACTTCCCGCCCTGGGCGACGGTGTACTGGTACTTCACCTGGTGGCACGACGACGGCACCGTCGAGAGGATCCACGACACGCTGCGTGCGAAGGTCCGGCAGGCCGACGGCCGGAAGGCCGAGCCCACGGCCGGACTGATCGACTCGCAGTCGGTCCGGTCCGCCGACACCGTCTCCCGTGCCACCAGCGGGTACGACGCGGGTAAGAAGACCCGGGGCCGCAAGCGGTTCATCGTCACCGACACCCTCGGCCTGCTCCTGGCCGTCCACGTCATGGCCGCATCCGTGCAGGACCGCGACGGCGCGAAGCGCTCCCTGCTGTGGACCCGCCTCGACCACCCCACGGTCCAGAAGATCTGGGCCGACCAGGGCTTCGCCGGCCGCCTGGTCACCTGGACCACGGACATCCTCGACCGCAACCTGGACATCGTCCGCAAGCCCGAAGGGCAACGCGGCTTCCAGGTCCAGCCGAAACGATGGGCGGTGGAGCGCACGTTGTGCGCCACGAGGCGCTTTGTTGTATCCCCGGCTCAGCCGGGAGGAACTTGGAAGGAGGTTTCTGGGCCTGATGACTCACCTGGATCCGAAAGGTGAAGGGGACAACAGCATGTCAGAAAACCAGCGGCCGGGCTCAGTTGTCAGAGACAGTGCGCTGGGAGGCCCGCGTGATATGGCGAAGGCTGGATTGCTTGAAGCCCAATCCCCAGGAGATGCAAGTTCCCATCCACCGGAAAGACAACTGAAACCGGTGCCGTGTCCTGCGTCGGAATCGAACGTGAGTCGACGCAACTTCCGGGGCGCGGAGCGATGCCCAACGAGGGCATTCAAGGGGATGAGTGGGACGCCTACGTCACGCTATGACGTACAACAAAGACGAACGTGGGATCGCCTGACGGACGCGAGTCCTACGGCGACGGAGGCCCCGTAGTAGTCGCCGGAGTAACGACCGGCCAGGGAGAACGGGAAAGCCGTTCACAGGGCAAAGGGGGCCAGGTGATTGTGACACCAGCAGATCGGGAGGTATGCGCAATGCAGAGCGCCGAAACGGTGCTGGGTGTCCTGCGTGAGCGCGGCAGGCTCGGCCTGCCGTGTGACGAATTATACCGGCAATTGTTCAACCCGCAGTTGTATCTGATGGCCTACGGACGCATCTACGCCAACCAGGGCGCGATGACGCCGGGGGTCACGCAGGAGACCGTGGACGGAATGTCGCAACGGAAGATCGGGAGCATCATTGATGCGATGCGCCACGAGCGCTACCGCTTCCGACCAGTTCGGCGTGTTCATATCCCGAAGAAGAACGGGAAGACGCGTCCGCTCGGGCTGCCGACATGGTCGGACAAGCTCGTCGGCGAGGTCATACGCCTCGTATTGGAGGCGTACTACGAGCCGATGTTCTCCGACCGGTCTCACGGTTTCCGTCCAGCCAAGGGCTGCCACACCGCGCTGCGGGAAGTGGCCAACACCTGGACGGGCACAGCCTGGTTCATCGAAGGAGACATCGCCGATTGCTTCGGATCGCTGGACCACCAGGTCCTGCTCTCGATCCTCGGCGAGAAGATCTACGACAACCGGTTCCTGCGGCTGGTGCGCAACATGCTGACAGCCGGATATCTGGAGGACTGGAAGTGGGGAGCCACACTCTCAGGAGCACCGCAAGGCGGAGTGGCCTCCCCGGTCCTGTCCAACATCTACCTGCACAAGCTGGATGAATTCGTCGAGAAGGTACTCATCCCGGAATACACCAGAGGAGAGCGCCGAGCCCGCAACCCGGCCTACCTGGATCTGCAGAACCGGCTGGCGAAAGCACGACGACGCACAGACCGGGCCGGAGCCCGGTCCTTACGTCAGCAGATGCAGAGCCTGCCGAGCGCAGACCCAGGCGATCCGGACTACCGGCGACTACGCTATATCCGCTACGCGGATGACCATCTCCTCGGGTTCACCGGACCTAAGGCCGAGGCCGAGGCCATCAAACAGCGTGTGGCGGAGTTCTTGCGTGACGACCTCAAGCTGGAACTCTCACACGAGAAAACGCTGATCACACACGCCCGCACCAAGGCAGCACGATTCCTCGGCTACGAGATCACTACCCAGCACAACAGCACGAAGAAGACCAACGGCCGCAGAACCATCAACGGCCAAATCGCGCTGAGAGTGCCCCGGGACGTGATTAAAGCCAAGAGCACCCCCTACCTGGAACGCGGTCAACCCGCTAAACAGCCAGCCCTGACCAATGGAAGCGACTACACCATCGTCTCCACCTTCGGGGCTGTCTACAGGGGGATCGCCCAGTACTACCTGTTGGCCGGAGATGTCTTCCGGCTGCACCGCCTGCAATGGGTCATGGAGACATCGATGCTCAAGACCCTGGCGGCCAAGCACCGCTCAACGGTGTCCAAGATGGCGGCGAAACACAAAGCCAAGATCGACACACCGAACGGGCCGCGAGTCTGCTTCGAGGCCCGTGTCCCACGCGGAAACAGAAAGCCACTGGTTGCACGGTTCGGTGGAATTCCCCTCCAGCAACAGCGAACGGCGACCCTCACCGACCGCCGACCGCAGCTGGTTGACTACCCCACCAAGGAGCTGATCAAGAGACTCCTGGTGAACACCTGCGAACTCTGCGGGGGTTCGGACGAGGTTCAAGTGCACCACGTCCGCAAACTCGCCGAACTCGCAAACCGAAAATGGCCACCCTCCGACTGGTCTCGGGTCATGGCGAAACGACGGCGCAAGACCCTGGTGGTCTGCCGCCACTGCCACGACCACATCCACTCGAAGCAATCGGCCATACCTCTCACGCAGTGATCACGAGAGAGCCGGATGATGGGAAACCATCACGTCCGGTTCGGCGGGAGGCCGCGCGGAAAAGGACTGCCCAGCAGACACCTCGCCGCGCGGCCGACCCAACCGCCTGGATCACCACCCGACGGCGTCTCGCCTGCGACTACGAACGCAGCCCCGCCCACGCCGAGACCATGATCCGCTGGGCCATGACCGACCTCATGCTCCGACGCCTCACCCGAGGCAAACCAGCCACCCGCCAAGGCCCCCGACTACTCCGCCGCACCACCGAATAGCCGATCTCAAACACGCTCTGAGAGGATTGAGTCATGGCACGTGCCTCCCCTTATCCCGCTGAGCTGCGCAAGCGTGCGGTTCGCATGGTCGCAGAGGTGCGGCCCGACTACGACACCGAGTGGGCCGCGATGAAGGCCGTCGCGACCAAGCTCGGGATCGGAACGACCGAGACGCTGCGTACCTGGGTCCGCCGGGACCAGATCGACAGCGGGACCCGGCCCGGGACGACAACGGAGGAATCCGCGCAGGTCAAGGCATTGAAGAAGGAGAACGCCGAGCTGAAGCGGGCGAACGGGATCCTCAAGGCCGCAGCGAGTTTCTTCGCGGCCGAGCTCGACCGGCCACACCTGCGCTCGTAGCGTTCATCGACGAGCACCGGGACCGCTTCGGCGGTGTCGAGCCGATCTGCCACGTGCTGACCATGCACGACTGCGGCATCGCCCCCTCCACCCACTACGCCCACAAACAGCGCCAGGCATCGCCCTCCGCCCGTCAGTTGCGGGACACGGACCTCAAGGCCCTGGTCAGCGGGATATATGACGCCAACTACCGTGTGTACGGCGCCCGGAAGATCTGGCGGGAGCTGAACCGGCAGGGTCACGCGGTAGCCCGCTGCACCGTCGAACGCCTCATGCGCGAACTCGGCATCACCGGCACGGTCCGCGGCAGGAAGGTGATCACCACGGTGGCGAACCCAGCCGCCGAACGGGCGCCCGACCTGGTCGACCGCAGCTTCGTGGCCGCTGCCCCGAACCGCACCTGGGTCGCGGACTTCACCCACGTCGCGGCCTGGGCCGGCACTGTCTATGTCGCCTTCGTGGTGGACACCTTCTCCCGCCGCATCGTCGGCTGGTCGGCAGCCACCACCAAGCACACCGAACTCGTCCTGGCCGCCCTGGAGATGGCGCTGTGGCATGGCGACCGGGCCGGCACCCGGCCGGCAGCGGGCGAGTTGATCCATCACTCCGATGCCGGGTCGCAAGGTGGATTCAACTGGTCGTCGCAACACCTTCATGATGGAGGTGTTGGATGGGACGAGCGGGGAAGCCGGTGCCGCTGGCGCCGGCCGGGGTTCGACGGCAGTGGGCCGCGGATCGGGCGATGCGGGCGCCGATGCGCTCGCCCGGCCGCCCGGAGCCGTCGCGTGCTGTGCAACGGGAGTTCTGGCGCCTGATCGCGTCCGGGGTCACAACGGTCCGGGCCGCCGAGGGGGTCGGCGTGTCGGCACCTGTCGGGATCCGGTGGTTCCGACACGCTGGGGGGATGACGCCGCTGAGCCTGGACGAGCCCACGGGCCGGTACCTGTCGTTCGCTGAGCGTGAGGAGATCGCGCTGCTGCGCGCCCAGGAGCTCGGCGTGCGCGAGATCGCCCGCAGGATCGGACGCGACGCGGGCACGATCTCACGCGAACTGCGCCGCAATGCGGCGACCCGGAGCGGCACGTCGGTCTACCGGGCCCTGGTGGCGCAGTGGAAGGCTCAACGCGCCGCGAAGCGTCCGAAGACTGCGAAGCTCGCAGGCGACGACAGGTTGCGCGAGTATGTGCAGGATCGGCTGGCCGGCAGTGTCCGTCGACCTGACGGCACGATCGTCATCGGGCCTGGGACGCGCGCCTGGAAGGGGTTGAACAAGCCGCGCCGGCAGGACAGGCGATGGGTGACGGCCTGGAGTCCGGAGCAGATCTCGCACCGGCTTCGTGCCGACTTCCCCGATGATGAGTCCATGCGCATCAGCCACGAAGCGATATACCAGGCGCTGTTCATCGAAGGCCGTGGCGCGCTCAAGCGGGAACTCGTGGCATGCCTGCGCACCGGCCGGGCACTGCGGACTCCCCGCGCGCGGTCGCAGAACAAGCCGCAGGGGCACGTCACCGCAGATGTCGTCCTCAGCGAACGCCCCGCCGAGGCCACAGACCGCGCGGTCCCTGGACACTGGGAAGGAGATTTGATTATCGGGACGGGACGATCCGCAATCGGCACGCTCGTCGAGCGCAGCAGCCGCTCCACGCTCCTGGTGCACCTGCCCCGGCTCGAGGGCTGGGGCGAGGACCCGCCCGTGAAGAACGGACCCTCGCTCGGAGGCTACGGCGCGATCGCGATGAACACGGCGCTTACGGCATCAATGACGAAACTGCCCGAGCAGCTGCGCAAAACCCTCACCTGGGACCGCGGAAAGGAACTCTCGGGCCACGCCCGGTTCGCCGTCGAAACCGGGACGAAGGTGTTCTTCGCCGATCCGCACTCACCCTGGCAACGACCGACGAACGAGAACACGAACGGGCTGCTGCGTCAGTACTTCCCGAAGGGCACCGACCTGTCCCGGTGGTCGTCCGCAGACCTCGAAGCCGTCGCCCTGGCGATCAACAACCGGCCACGCAAGATCCTCGGCTGGCGGACACCGGCCGAGGTCTTCGAGGAGCAGCTACGCTCGCTACAGCAGCCAGGTGTTGCAACGACCGGTTGAACTCGCCCAATATACGTCTTTCGCCCTGGCCGAACACCTGGAACGGGAACGCATCGCGGCCTCCATCGGCTCGGTCGGCGACGCGTACGACAACGCACTGATGGAATCGACGATCGGCCTCTACAAGACGGAGCTGATCAAACCACAGCGACCTTGGAAGACTTTGGCGGCGGTCGAGTTGGCCACCGCCGAGTGGGCCGACTGGTACAACCACCGTCGCCTGCACGGTGAGATAGGCCACGTTCCCTCGGCCGAATACGAAGCCCACTACTACCTGAGCGACAAGAAACCCCAGGTCACAGTCAAGATCTAGAGTCTCCACCAGACCCGGAACGGTTCATCCACGGCCGGACAGTCGGCTTGAGCCGATCGCCACAGCCTTCGCACACCCGCTCGCCCGCCCGGCTCGTCTCCTCGGACACCAGCCCAGGCTAGGACCCAAAGCTACACAAAACCGTGGATCGAAACAGGCACTGACCGAGGGGCTCAACATCGCCGCACACGGCCAGCGGCTCGTCGCCGCGGCGCAGCGAGCGGGCGTCGAGCGGATCGTCAAGCTGTCCGTGCGCAACGTCGCGCACGGCGCCACCGACCCGATCTCCACCTTGCACCGGGCCGACGAGGAGGCGATCCGTGCCAGCGGCATCGCATGGACGTTCCTGCGGCCCACCGGATTCATGTCCAACGCGCTCAACTGGGCGGGAATGATCGCGGGCGGCCAGGTCGTGTACGCCCCGTTCGCCGCCGGCCGGGGCGCCTTCGTCGATCCGGCGGACATCGCCGCGGTCGCCGCGGCCTGCCTCACCCAGGACGGCCACGCCCACCGGAGCTACGAACTCACCGGTCCCGAACCGCTCAGCCCCGCCGACCAGGTCGCCATCCTCAGCAAGGTGCTGGACCGCGACCTGCACTACGCCGAGGCCGACCCGGCCGGCTCGGTCGCTCAGATGGTGTCCTACGGCATGCCCGAGGAGTACGCGAGCGCCGTCATCGAGCAATTCCGCTCCACCCTGGATCCGTGGAGCGCCCAGCCGACCAGCCACGTCACCGCGGTCACGAATCGTCCGCCGCGCACCTTCGCCGACTGGGCCCGGTCCCACCGCACCGAGCTCCTGTCCCCCGCCAGTTGGTGAAGGTGACGCCGGCGAGGTGCGCGCCCGCCCCTTGCCGGGGGCGGGTGCCCCCCTTTTCCCGCGATGGCTAGAGCCTGTCTGACAAATGATCATCTGCCTGATTCGCGGAGCCAGAGGATGAGGGAGGCCAGGACGACTCCGGCGCGGTATCGGTCGGCGAGTTTGTCGAAGCGCGTGGCGACCGCACGGAACTGCTTCAGGCGGGCGAAGCATCGCTCGACCACGTTGC